>NC_017075.1:0-1260813 GCF_000284255.1 Rubrivivax gelatinosus IL144 | reverse complement strand
GCGGCAGGATGCCGGTCAGCAGGCAGCTCTCGGGGTCGGGCAGCGCGTCGGTCGGCGGCTGGCAGAACCACATCGCCGGGGCGCCGATCTCGTTGAGTTCGGCGTCGGTGCGGATGCCGGCGAACTGCGCCGGCCGGTCGCGCCGCGGCACGCGGCCGAAGGTCTCGTAGTCGTGCCAGAAGAAGGTGGTCTCAGCCATCGCGGGACGATAGCGCATCGTCTGCGCCGGGGCGCCCACGGCGCCCCGACGGCCGGTCAGGCCGTGCGCTTGCGCGCCGCGGTCTTGCGCGCCGGGGCTTCGGCGGCTGCGGCCGCCGCAGGCGCCGACTGCAGCGCCTCGGCCAGGCCCATCAGCACGCCGCTGACCATCGCCGTGTAGCTGTCGGCCAGCGCCTGCGCGGCGCGCACCGAGGCGTGGCGCGTCGTGCGCATCGCCGCCTGCATCTGCTCGGCCACCTGCTCGGCGGTCAGCGAGGCCTGCACGCCCGACAGCGTGCCGCCGGCCTGCAGCCGTTCGAGCACCGGGCCCCAGGCCGCCGCGACACTGCTGCCGCTGCCGGCGGCGCTCTTCTTCAGCGCCGCGAACAGCGTGTCCTCCATCTTGTCGAGGTCGTCCAGCGCCTTCTGCAGATGCTTCTCGCGCAGGTCGGCGCCCTGCTGCACCAGGCGCTGCAGCGCGACGCGGTTGGCCTCGACGGCCTTCAGCACCGCGGCGTCCAGCCCGGCGACGGCGCTGTCGAGCAGCGCCGTCGGGTCGACGCCGGCAACCGCATTGCGCGCCACGCCCAGGCTGGCGGCGTCGCCGACGGCCTTGATCGTCGCGCGCAGGTTCTTCAGCGTCAGCTCGCGGCCCTGCAGCGCCCCGAGCGCGGTCTGCGTCACCGCCTGACGCAGCTGCGCGCCCTGCTGGGCGGTGGCGGTCTCGAACATCGCGATCAGCGCCTCGGCATCGAACATCGGCTTGGCCATCGTCTGCTCCTGTGGTGGAGCGCCGATGCTGGCACCGCCCACGGGCAGCGACAAGACGGGGCGACACGCGGGCGCTGATGCGGCTCAATCGCCGGGCCGAGGGCGCGCCCTAAGGTGATCACCGGGACCGCTTCGGGGAGGATGCGATGCCAAGTCGTCGACGCGTGATGGCGTACGGCGCCCTGCTGGCCGGCGGCGCCACGCTCGCCGGCTGCGACGAGAGCGCCGTGCAGCAGGCGACGGCGCGGCTGCAGCGCCGCCTGGTGCTGCCCGGCAGCGTCGACGGCCGCGAGCGGCTGCGCGCGCTGGTGCAGGCGGCGACGCTGGCGCCGTCCAGCCACAACACGCAGTGCTGGCGCTTCGTGCTCGGCCGCGAGCAGATCCGCATCGAGCCCGACACCACGCGGCGCTGCCCCGCCGTCGACCCCGACGACCACCACCTCCTCGTCTCGCTGGGCTGCGCCACCGAGAACCTGGTGCAGGCGGCGCTGGCCCACGGGCTGATGGCCGAGCCCCAGGTCGGCGCAGACGGCCGCATCAGCGTCGCGCTGGCGCCGACGCGGCCGCGGCTGTCGTCGCGCTACACGGCGATCGTGCAGCGCCAGACGACACGCGGCGTCTTCGACGGCCGGCCGCTGCCGGCGGCCACCTGGCGCCAGCTCGAAGACGCCGCCGAAGCCGAGGGCGTGGCGGCGCGGCTGATCACCGACACCGCCGGGCTGGAGCGGCTGCTGGCGGCCGTGGTCGCCGGGCTGCGCACGCAGCTTTCCAACCGCGCTTTCGTCGACGAGCTGGTGCGCTGGCTGCGTTTCGACGCCGAAGAAGCGGCGCGCAGCGGCGACGGCCTGTTCATCGGCTGCAACGGCCAGCCCAGCATGCCGCCGTGGCTGGCGCGGCGCCTGGTGCGGCGCTTCCTGCACGCCGACAGCGAAGCCCGGCGCAGCGCCGAGCAGCTGCGCAGCAGCGCCGGTGTCGTCATCCTCGCCTCCGATGCCGCCGGCGGGCCGGCGCGCTGGGTCGAGGTCGGCCGCGCCTTCCAGCGCCTGGCGCTGGAAGCCACCGCCGCCGGGCTGCAGCTGTCGCTGCTGAACCCGCCGGTCGAGGTGGCGGCGCTGCGCGCGCCGCTGGCCGCGGCCTTCGGCCTGGGCACGCTGCGGCCGGATCTCGTCGTGCGCATCGGCCGCGGCGCACGCCTGCCCGACTCGCTGCGGCGGCCGCTGGACGCGGTCATCGCCTGAGCCGGGCACGCCCCCGGCCGTGCAGCGTTTTCGAATCCGGCGTTCAATCGCGCCGGCGCCTTGCCGCCGCGCGCCGCGGCAGCATCGCGCCACCTATCTGACGGAGATCCCATGAAGCTCTACTACAGCCCCGGCGCGTGTTCGCTGTCGCCGCACATCGTGCTGCTCGAGTCCGGCCTGGCCTTCCACGCGGTGATGGCCAGCACCAAGACGCACCGTCTGGCCGACGGCACCGACTACTACACGATCAACCCCAAGGGCTACGTGCCGCTGCTCGAGCTCGACAGCGGCGAGCGCCTCAGCGAAGGCCCGGCGATCGTGCAATGGATCGCCGACCAGGTGCCCGAGAAGAAGCTCGCGCCGGCCGCCGGCACGATGGCGCGCTACCGCCTCGTCGAGTGGCTGAACTTCATCTCGACCGAGCTGCACAAGGGCTTTTCGCCGCTGTTCACGCCGGGCATGCCCGAAGAAGCCAAGGCGCTGTTCCGCAGCAAGCTGGGCGACCGCTTCGCCTATGTCGACGCGGCCCTGGCCGAGCAGCCCTTCCTGCTCGGCGAGGACTTCAGCGTCGCCGACGCCTATCTCTTCGTCGTCGCCGGCTGGTCCAAGCACGTCGGCGTGGACCTGTCGCGCTTCGCCCACCTGGCGCGTTTCATCGAACGTGTCGGCGCGCGTCCGGCGGTGCAGCAGGCGATGCGGGCCGAAGGCCTGATCCGCGGCGGCTGACGCTCGCCGCCCCGGCGCCGTGGTGCACGCGGCGCCAGTCCTCGGCCACCGCCGCCGGCACCCGGCGGCGCTGGGCCAGCACCCACGGCAGCCCGGCCAGCGCGGCGCGCAGCGCGACCGCGGCAACACCCGCGGCACGCGCTTCGCGCAGCACGGCGAGCGTGTCGCGCAGCGCCAGCGGCCACGGCAGCCGCAGCCAGGCCAGCCACAGCCGGTTGCGCGCCAGCAGCCGGCGCCGCGACAGCAGGTCGCGCGCGGCCGACGGATGGTGGTGCGTCACCACCTCGTCGGCGTAGACGATGACCCAGCCGCGCGCCGCCATCTCCAGCGCCAGCAGCGGCTCCTCCGCACCGAGGAACAAGCGCGGCTCGTAGCCGCCGGCTTCACGGAAGGCCTGGGTGCGCATCACCGCCGCGCCGGCCATGAAGGACACCAGCCGCGGCCCCGGCAGGCCTTCGCGCGCCAGCGGGCTGTCGGCCATCACGGCGCAGGTCGGGTCGGGCTGCTGCTCGGGCCCGACGAGCACCCGCGCCGACAGCGCACCGATGCGCGGGAAGGCGTCGAGCAGCGCGAGCGCCCGCGCCAGCGCCCCCGGCGCCCACCAGGTGTCGTCGTCGCAGAAGGCGACGTAAGGCGTGTCCAGCGCGCCGACGCCGAGGTTGCGGCCGGCCGCACCCCGGTTGCGGTCGCTGCGCACCAGCGTCACACCGGGATGGCGGGCCACGACCTCGGCGACGCCGCCGCGTGTGCCGTTGTCGACGACGACGATCACCGGCCGTTCGGGCAGGGCCACGAGCTGCGCCAGGCAGTGCGCCAGCTCGGCCGGACGTTCGTGCGTCAGCACGACCACGCCCACGCGCGGCTCGCCGTTCATGCCGCAGCCCCCGCCGGCCCGAAGCGCCAGAAACGTTCGGGGCGTTCGACGTCCTCGGCACCGCCGGGGCCGAAGGCGCGCAGCTGGCTGGAGTAGGCCGCCACCGCCTTGCGCTTGGCGCCCCAGGCCGCCGGCGTCGGCGGCACGTCGAACAGCGGCGTGCCCACCTGCCCGGCGGCCAGCAACTCGGCCAGCCGCGCCTGCAGCACGCCCGGCATCGCGCGGTACAGCGCGTCTTCCCAGAACACCAGGTCGACGCCGTCGCTGCGTGTGCCGAAGGCCTCGACCGCGGCCTCGTGCACCAGGCGATGGTCGGAATGGAACAGTCCCAGCGGCAGCAGCAGCCAGTGCGGGCGCTCGGTCTCCAGCAGCCGGCGCAGCGCGTCGGCGATGTCCTCGCGCGCCGGCGTGCGGCCGTACTGGGCGTCGGCGAAGTCCAGCCAGGTCGGTTCGGCGCCGACGCGCGCCAGCGCGCGCCGGTCCTCGTCCAGCCGCATCGTCACCGCCTCGCCGGCGCTGGCGAAGCCGCAGCGGCGGTCCCAGTCGGTGGCCAGCGCCGGGTCGGAAGGCACGCCGGCGAAGACCGTCGCGACGCGGCTGCCCGGCCGCGTGGCGAGCCAGACGCCGCAGCCGAAGACGGCATCGTCCAGATGCGGCGAGATCACGAGGCCCGGCCCCGACGGCGGCAGGCGCCTCACGCCAGCGCCTCGACGTAGAGGCTCTCGCGCTCGCGGTTGTCCAGGCTGGCGATCCCGGGCCAGGCACTGGCGCTGCGGCCGAAGGCGCAGCGCGTCACCTCGCGCCAGCCGGCGCCCTGCAGCAGTTCGCGGGCGAAACCCCAGGTGAACGGCGTGCGCACCGAGCCGTACCAGATGATCTGCGTGACGAGCTTGGCGCCGATGTCGCGGGCGTGTTCGTCGGGCACGAAGAAGTAGCCGGCGTCGCCGTGGCGGTAGGCGTCGATCGCACGATCCAGGTCGGGCAGCCCCAGGCGCAACACGCCGCCGGGACGCAGCACGCGGCGCAACTCGGCCACCGCCGCCGGCAGTTCGGGCCAGGCGATGTCCTGCAGCAGGTGCATGCCGACGGCGTAGTCGACCGAGGCGTCGGCCAGCGGCAGCCCGGTGCAGAGATCACCGACCAGATCGACGCCGGCGGCGGGCTGGCGGTCGGCATTGAGCCAGCCGGGTGCGGGCTCGGGGCCGCAACCGATGTTGAGCCGGGTGAACCGCGTGGGAGACGGCATTCGGGCGAGACGGTGGCCGTGGTGGAAGCCGTTTTCGGCAAGCCCAGTGCCCGGTGCCCGGTGGCGCGGTGGCCGGTTGCAGGCAACCGGCGCAATCCTTGGCGCAAGCCGCTGCCGGCCGCGACGATGGCCGGATGATCCCGCGGACCGTGCCGGTGATTCAGTACGGCCCGTCGACCAACCGCTGCGACAGCCACCAGACGTTGCCGCCGGGGTCTCGCACGCCGCCCTGGCGGTCGCCGTAAGGCTTGTCGCCGACCTCCATGATCACCGTCGCGCCGGCGGCGACGGCCCGCGCCATCGCCGCGTCGGCGTCGTCGACGTAGAGGTAGAGCGCACACGGCGTCGCCGGCCAGGCAGGAGTGGCGTCGCAGAGCATCAGCATCGAGTCGCCCAGGCGCACCTGGGCGTGCGCGACGATGTCGCCATCGACGTGGCGCAGCTCCTCGCTGCCGCCCAGGCCCTGCACGAGGAAGTCGATCAGGCGCGCGGCGCCGTCGACGACGAGGTAGGGCGTGACGGTGTGGAAACCCGGTGGGACGAGCATGCGGCCTCCTGGTTCGGGCGCCGAGACCGGCGCCGGAACATCCTGCCACGCGGCGCGTGCCGGGCGAAATCAGCGCGCGGGGGAGACCTCGTCGGCGGCGCGGGCGAGCTGGCGGCGCAGGGCCCGGCGCACGAGCAGCATGCGCAGCGGAACCGGGGCGCCCAGGCCGAGCATGAGCCAGCTGAGGCCGGAGGCTCCGGCCCAAAAGAAAGCGCCCACGATGACGGCCAGCGCAGCGAACGTCACCGCGATGACAGCCGGGCTGCGCGTCACCTCCCGGCGCGCCGCCTCCAGCCGCTCGGCCTGCTCGACCCGCGACAGCCGCTCGATGCCGTCGACGCGGTAGACCCAGGGCAGCCGCGGCGCACGCGCCTCGCGCTCGGCGAGGCGGCGTTGGCGTGCGCCTTCGATCAGGGCGTCGCCGGCGCGGCGGGCGGTGTCGGTATCCATCGTGCGGCCCAGTCTAGCGGTGGCACGGGCGCAGCGCACCGTGCCATCGAAGGACGCAACGGCCGCTCAACGCAGGACCAGCTCCACACGCCGGTGGCGCGCGCGCCTCGACTCGAGCGGCCGGCGCTCGACCGCTTGCGCATTGTCAAGACGGTGTGAACTGGGCCCGATTTCCCGCGTTCCACCACATGACAGAAGGCAAGGCGCGGAGAACAATGATCCCGACCCGCCAGCCTCCAGGGCCGGCGGCGACGGCGTCGAGCTGTCGGTGGCCAGGCCTCGAGAATGCCGGTCACCGGGCGCCGAAGACGTGCCCGCCCGATGCGGGCTGTCTGGAGACGACGGATGACCCATCTCACGCATTGCATCTACGCCAGCGCCGCCTGCGAGCCCTTCGACGCCGCCACGCTGCGCGACATGCTGGCCGACTCGCGCCTGCGCAACGAGCGCAACGGCATCACCGGCATGCTGCTCTACGCCGACGGCAGCTTCTTCCAGGTGATCGAGGGCCCGGCCCAGGCGGTGAGCGAGCTGTTCGCGCGCATCGCGGCCGACCCGCGCCACGAGCAGGTCACGCGCATCATCGAAGAACCCATCCCGCGCCGCAGCTTCGGCAACTGGTCGATGGGCTTTCCGACGGACAGCGAGGACCTGTCGCAGCTGCCCGGCTTCAACGACTTCTTCGGCAGCGCCGGCTGCCTGGCGCAGCTGGACGTGGGCCGCGCGCGCAAGCTGCTGGCGGCTTTCGGCGCCGGGCGCTGGCGCCAGCGGCTGTCGGACTTCGCGCCGCTGGCCGCCTGAACCCATGCCCCAGCCGTCGACGACGCCGCCGTTCAGCTACGCCTTCCAGCCGATCATCGACGCGGTCGAACGGCGCGTCGTCTCGTACGAGGCGCTGGTGCGCGGACCCGCCGGCGAACCGGCTTTCGAGGTGCTGAGCCGCGTGCCCGAGGCCCAGCGCGCCGCCTTCGACCGCGCCAGCCGGGCGCGCGCGCTGGCGATGGCCGCCCAGCTCGGCCTGCCCTGCCTGCTGAACCTGAACCTGCTGCCGCACGGCGTGCTCGCCGACGAGGACGCGATCGACGCCACGCTGCGCGCCGCGCGCGAGGCCGGGCTGCCGCCCGAGCGCCTGGTCTTCGAGGTCACCGAGAGCGACGCCATCGCCGACCCCTGCGGCTTCGCCGCGCTGGTCAACCGCCACAAGAGCGACGGGCTGCTGCTGGCCATCGACGACTTCGGCGCCGGACAGTCGGGGCTCAACCTGCTGGCCGACTTCCAGCCGGACATGATCAAGGTCGACCGCCACCTGATCCACGGCATCGAGGCCCACGGCCCGCGCCAGGCCATCCTGCGCGGCCTGCTGCTGACCTGCGAGCTGCTGGGCATCGACGTCGTCGCCGAAGGCGTGGAGACGCCCGGCGAGTACCGCTGGCTGCGCACCCAGGGCGTGCGCCTGTACCAGGGCTACCTCTTCGCGCGCCCGGGTTTCGAGGCGCTGCCGGTGCCGGTGATGCCGGGCGCCTGAGCGCGCCGCAGCAGACCCGGCGGCCGCTCGGCGCGGCAGCCGGCGCTCAGAGCGTGTGCCCGACCAGCGCCCCGACGCCGTAGGTGACGGCCATCGCCAGCGCGCCCCAGAAGCCGACACGCACCGCCGCGGCGCCCGCCGGAGCGCCGCCGGCCCGCGCCGCGAGCGCCCCCAGGGCCACCAGCAGCGCCAGCGACGCCGCCGTCACCGCGCCGGCCGTCGCCGCCGGCGACACCGCCCAGGCGACGGCCAGCGGCGCCAGCGCGCCGGCGGCGAACGCCGCCGCCGAGGCCAGCGCCGCCTGCACCGGGCGCGGCTGGGTGATCTCGTTGATGCCGAGCTCGTCGCGTGCGTGGGCGCCGAGAGCGTCGTGCGCCATCAGCTGCGCCGCGACCTGGGAAGCCAGCGCACGCTCGACGCCGCGGCCGACGTAGATGCGCGTCAGTTCCTCGTGTTCGGCGGCGCCGTCGGTGGCGAGTTCGCGGCGCTCGACCTCGAGGTCGGCGCGTTCGGTGTCGGCCTGCGAGCTGACCGAGACGTACTCGCCGGCGGCCATCGACATCGCGCCGGCGGCCAGCGCGGCGACACCGGCGATCAGCACCGCGTCGCGCCCGCCGCCCCCGCCGGCGACGCCGAGGATCAGGCTGGCGGTCGAGACGATGCCGTCGTTGGCCCCGAGCACCGCGGCACGCAGCCAGCCGATGCGCTGCAGGCGATGGCGTTCATGGTGGCGTCTCAAGCGGTCTCCGGGTGGTGGCTGCGGGCGCAGTGTCGCCGCGAACGGGCGACGATGCAGCAGCCCGGGCCCTCGCCCGGCCGCGTCAGACCTTGAACGCCCAGCGCACCCCCAGGCTCAGCACCAGCAGCACGACCGCCGCGATCGCCGTCGTGTTGCGCAGCTTGGCGCTCTCGGGCGTCGGCGGCTGGAACCACGACACCGCGAACAGCACCCAGGCGATCGCCGTCGCGAAATAGCTGACGGCCCCCGCGCTGACGCCGAGGAAGGCCGAGTAGACGGCCAGCGCCGCCGCGAAAGCCGACCAACCCAGCCGGCCCACCATGCCTTTGCCGCCCGCTGCCATCACCACGCTCCGCATCCGTTCGTCGATGCGGCGAGTATGCCCAGCCGCCACACCGCGGACGGCGGGGCTGGCGCAAGGACGCGGCACGCGCCGGCGTCACCAGCGCCAGTTGGCGCGCGTGTAGTAGTAGGCGCCGTTGGTGCCGGTCGGGTCGAGGAAGTTGTACGGCAGCACGCCGGCATAGCTGCTGCCCGCCAGCGTGCGCGACGGATAGCGGTCGAACAGGTTGTTGGCGCCGAGCGCCAGCGTCAGGCCGCGCTCGGGCTTGAACTGCAGCTCCAGGTCGACGACCCAGGTGCCGCCCAGCTTCTGCGCCAGCGTGCCGTCGACGGTGTCGGCACGATCGTCGTACGAATAGGCCCAGACGCTGCCGTAGCGCGTGGCGCGTGTCGTCACGCCCCAGCGCTGGCCCTGCCAGTCGGCGCCCAGGATCAGCTTGCTGCGCGGCGAGCCGTGGGTGACGCGCAGCTGCGCCTCGCCGCCGACCAGCGTCAGCGTCGGGTCGATCGCGGCCAGCGCCGCCGAGCTGTTGCGCACCGCGTCCAGCCGCGTGCGGTTGTAGTTCAGCGCGGCGTTGAGCGTCAGCGTGCCCTCGGCCAAGGCCAGTTCGTGGCTGGCGGCGACGTCGACGCCGCGGGTCGTGGTGTCGAGCGCGTTGGTGAGGAAGGCCACGCTCTGGATGTCGCTGCGGCCGATGCTGGCGAGATAGGCGCTGACGGCGGCGCTCTCCAGGTTGCTCGACAGCGTGATGCGGTCGGCGACGCGGATGCGGTAGGCGTCGACGCTGAGCGTCGTCTCCTTCGTCGGCCGCCAGGCGGTGCCGACGCTCAGGTGGTGCGACTTCTCGGGCTTGAGGTCCTGCGCGCCGAAGGCCTGTGCCAGCGCGTCGGAGGCCGGCAGCAGCGCCCGGTTCTGCAGCCCGCTGCCGTCGCTGTTGAAGTTCAGCGACGAGAAGCGGAAGCCCTGCTGCGCCAGCGCCGGCGCGCGGAAGCTGGTGCTGACCGAACCGCGCAGCAGCCATTGCGGCGTCAGCGCGTAGCGCGCGGCCAGCTTGCCGGTCGTGGAGCTGCCGGCGTCCGAGTAGTCGGCGTAGCGCAGCGCTGCCGCCAGCAGCCAGTCGCGGGCGATGTCGGCCTCGGCATCGACATAGACCGAGGCGACGTGGCGCGAGATGTCGACCGCGTCCTGCGGGCTGAGGCCGGGGCCGGCCTGCGCGCCGGGCGTCACGCCGGTCACCGGGCCCGCGGCGTACGAGGCCGCGTCGCCCGGCTGCGTGCGGTAGCCCTCGCGCAGCCACTCGGCGCCGACGGCCAGGTTCAGCGGCTTGGCCAGACCCGGCAGCGCCAGCGTGCGCGTGGCGTCCAGGTTGGCGCTCCACTGCTCGGAGCGGAAGTCGGCGAGATGGAAGCGGGTCGGACTGGCCGCGCCCAGCGAGGCGTTGAGCGAGTGGTCGACGCCGTAGTCGAAGTCGTTGCGGCCCAGACGCAGGCTGGTGTCCAGCGCCCAGTCGCCCGCGTTCAGCCGGGCGCCGGCGACGGCGCCGATGTCGGTCAGGCGGCCGGTGGTCTCGGGGCGGTAGCCCTCCGGATAGATCGCCGGCACGTTGCTGTCTTCGCTGGGGTAGCGGAAGAAGGCCGCGCCCTCGCTGCGTCGGCGCGCCAGCGTCGCGAAGGCATAGGCCTCGGCGCCGCCGGCCAGCGGCAGCGTCGCGTTGGCGAAGCTGTTGACGGCGCGCACCTCGGGGTCGCCGGTCTTGAAGCGCACCGAGCCGTCCAGCGCCAGATCCTGGGGTTCCAGCGCCCACCAGGCGGCGTCCGGGTCGCGCAGCCCGGCGCGGTTGGTGCCGGCCTTGCGCTGCAGCTCGGCGCCCACGCGCAGCGTGCCGCCGTTGGCGAACGTGAAACCCTGGTCGCCCGCCAGCTGCAGGGTCTGGCCGTCGGTGAGCGTGCGGCCCAGCGGCTTGAAGTCGGTGTGGTTGGCGCCGTAGCTGAGCGAGGCGCCGCCGCCCTGGCCGCCGCCCTTGAGCACGATGTTGATGACGCCGGCGATGGCGTCGCTGCCGTACTGCGCGCCGGCGCCGTCGCGCAGGATCTCGATGCGCTCGATCGCGCTGGCCGGGATGGTGTTCAGGTCCACCGGCACCGTGCCCTGGAAGATGCCTTCCAGGTCGACGACCGCGTTGGTGTGGCGGCGCTTGCCATTGACCAGCACCAGCACCTGGTCGGGCGCCAGGCCGCGCAGCTGCACCACGCGCACCGAATCGACGGCGCCGCTGACCGAGGCGCGCGGCTGGTTGATCGACGGCGACAGCGCCTGCAGCGCGGCCCCCAGCTCGCCGCTGCCGACGATGGCCTGCTCGACCTCGCGCGCGGTGTAGCGGTCGATCGGCACCGGGCTGTCGAACACGGTGCGGCCCTTGACGCGCGAGCCGACGATCGTGATCTGCTCGGGATCGTCGGCAGCAGACTGGGCCTGCAGCGGCGGGGACAGCGCCGCCAGGGCCAGCGCCAGCGGCGCCAGGACCGGCGGCCTGGCGCCGAGGATCGCGCGGCGGCGCCGCGACTGCGGATGGGCGAGAGTCATCGCTTCAGCTCCTGTGGGTCGAATCGTCGGGAACCCCGCGGCCGGGCCGCAGCAGCGGCCACAGCAGCAACCCGCCGACGGCCAGCACCACCAGCCCGGCGACGGCGCCGGCCTTGACGTAGACGAGGCTGGACCACAGCAGGTAGGCGCTGCCGGACATGAACAGCAGCGGCAGCAGCGGGAAGAGCGGGACGCGAAAAGGCCGCGGCGCCTCGGGACGGCGGCGACGCAGCACGATCAGCGCGCCCCCGGACAGCAGCAGGAAGAACCAGTAGACCGGCGACAGGTAGTCGACCATGGTCGCGAAGCCGCCGCGCGTGGCGGTGCCCAGGCCCACCAGGGCCAGCGCCACGGCGCCCAGCGCCAGCAGCGCCGCGCGCGGCGTGCCGCGGCGCGCATCCCAGTCACCCAGCGGCGTGTGGCGCGGCAGGTCGCGCATGGCCGCGTAGGTGGTGCGCGCGCCGGCGATCAGCACCGCGTTCATCACCGTGATGGAGGTCACCGCGACGACGCCGACGATCGCCGCCTCGCCCCAGGGCCCGGCCGCGCGGCGCAGCAGGTCGGCGGCGGGGGCCGAACTGGCGGCCATGCCGGCCAGCCCCAGACCGCGCAGGAAGGCCCAGTTGGCCAGCAGGTACAGCGCGGCCACCAGCGTCAGGCCCAGCAGCAGCGCCTGCACGATGCCGCGGCGCGTGTCCCGCATCTCGGCCGACAGCGTGGCGGCGTCGCTCCAGCCGCCGTAGGCCAGGAACACGAAGACCAGCGCCTCGCCCCAGGCCGGGCGGCCCGCGCCGGCAGCGGCCGTCAGCGGCGTGGCCGGTGCCACGCCCTGCCATGCCAGCACCGCCCCGGCCGCGCCGACGGCCAGCAAGCCGCTGACGACCAGCAGCATCAGCCCGAGCTGGGTGCCCACGCCGACGCGGATGCCGCGCAGGTTGAGCAGCAGCAGCACGACGATCACCGCCGCGGCGAAGACCGCGCTGCCATACGGCCCGAGGTGCGCCAGCTGGTCGAGGTAGTCGCCGAAGACGAAGGCCAGCAGCGCCATCGAGCCCGAGTGGATGACGGCGAAGCGCGACCAGGCGAACAGCAGGCCGACGCGGCGGCCATAGGCCAGGCGCAGGAAGTGGTAGTCGCCGCCGGGGTCGGGGAAGGCCGAGGCCAGCTCGGCGAAGCACAGCGCGCCGATGAAGGAGAGCACGCCGCCCAGCACCCAGGCGGCGTACACCGCGGTGTCGCTGGCGAGGCTGGCCGCCACCATCGGCGAGGTCTTGAAGATGCCGGCGCCGATGACCATGCCGACGCAGACCGCGACCGCGTGGCGCACGTCGAGCTGGGGCCTCGGGGCTGGCGAAGCGCCGCCGTGCTTCGCGTCGGCGGTGGGGGCGTGCAAGACGGGCGGGGCGGCGGACATCGTGAAAAGTCGGCGAGTCTGCCGACGGCGCCCACGGCCGCGAACGAAGCGATTCGCCTGCGCTTGCTCGCGCGGCGCAGTTGACGGCCGCGGGCCGCCGGGGCAGCCGCGCGCTCAGTCCCCGGTCGGCGAGATCCGGAACGAGTGCACCGCCGGCAGCTCGCGCATCGCGTCGGACAGCCCGGAGACGCTCTCCGGCGAACGCGTGCGGATGACCATGCGGTACTCGACCAGCCGGCCGTCGTCGGACAGACGGTGACTGACGTTGGCGACCGAGAAGCGGTGCTCGGTGAGCAGCGCCCGCACGGCGGTCTCGGACAGCGCCTGGGCGCGCTCGAAGCGCACCAGGTAGTGGGCGTAGAAGTGCGACGGCAGCCAGGCTTCGACCCAGCGGAAGGCCGACAGCGTGATCAGGGTGAGCGCGGTGGCGATCGCCGCCGGCACGTACAGGCCGACGCCGACCAGGATGCCGATCGCAGCGGTGATCCAGATCGACGCGGCCGTCGTCAGCCCGCGCACCGACAGGCCCTCCTTGAAGATCACCCCGGCGCCCAGGAAGCCGATGCCGGTCATGATGCCCTGCGCCATGCGCGTGGGGTCGGTGCGGATCGCCTCGGGCGCGATGCCGGGCATCCAGCTCGCCTGCGAGGTGGTCACCAGCATCAGCAGGCTGGACGCCAGGCAGACCAGCGAGTGCGTGCGAAACCCTGCCGGGCGGCCGTGGAAGCTGCGTTCGAGCCCGATCACCCCGCCGGCCGCCAGCGCGGCCAGCAGGTGCGAGGCGGTGATCTGGAGTTCCCGGTCCATGCTGCAGGCGGTGGACGCGCGGCGGCGCAGCACCGGCCGCCATGTCCACCGGCCGCGAGGGCAGGAATCGTGCCCGGCGCCTGGACGCGCCGGCCGCCTCAGGGACGGCGGAAGCGCCGGTGCAGGCGCAGCACCCACAGGCCCATGAACGCCATGTAGGCGAGCAGCGCGAGCCAGAACGAGGCATCGCCGAGCGCGACCACCGGCTGGCGGTTGGCCGCCACGACCATCGCGTACACGCTGCACAGGAAGACGGTGGTCACGACAGCCATGGCCGCGGCATGCCGGTGCAGCCAGAGGTCGGTGGAGGCGAGCTGCGCCGGCGAGCGCCAGAAGTCGGCATGGGGGATGTGCAGCCGACCGGCGCGGATGCTGCGCAGCTGCAGCCACCACACCAGCAGCGGCACGCCGCCGACGAGTGCCGCCATCAGCGCGACGAACACCGGCCGCGGCATGAAGGCGTCGGGCCGGCCCGAGGGGCCGAAATGCGAGGCGACGACCTCGGGCAGCGCCGTGCCGAGCAGCACGACGAAGAGGACACCGAGGGCGGAGACGGCGGGGACGATGAAACGGAGCATGGCAGCAGAGGACCTGGGGCGGCGTTCACCGACGGAGACGACCACGCGGACGCGGTTGTCGCGAGGGGCCGGGGCGAGGAGGTCTCAGACCCGGTCCAGCCGAGTGTGCGGCAAGGGTGGCAGCCGGACCTCGATGGCATCGCCCGCAGAGACGACGCCACCGTCCAGCACCACGCCCATCACTCCCGCCTTGCGCACGAGCTGGCCGTCGGGCGCCCGCGCCAGCACTGCCCCAAGTAAGCCACGCCGGAAAGCATCGATCTGCGAACACGGGTTGCGCAGCCCGGTCAGTCGCACCCGGGCCTGCGGCCCGATCAAAAGCTCCGTTCCAGCGGGCAGCGACAGCAGGTCGAGACCTTCGCTCAGGATGTTCTCGCCCAGATCGCCCGGGGCCAGATCGAAACCCCGGCCACGCAGTTCGGCGAAAAGTTCGGCCGGGATCAGATGCACCTGGCGCAGGTTGGGCTGATCCGGGTTCTGCGTCACGCGCGAGCGATGGCGCACCGTGGCGCCGCAATGGGCGTCGCCCTCCACACCGAGGCTGGCCAGCAAGGTGATGGCCGGCACCACCGGCTTGGAGAAACGGTGCGCGGCGTCGCGGCTGACGGATACGACACGGGCGTTCACGGCATCGACTCCTGGCGACTGCGGACCAGCGGGCGACGATAACGCGCGGGCACGCGCCTCTCCGGCTCTCGGCTCCTAGGCTCTCAGACCGCAGCGCCCAGCCGCGGCATCAGCGCGAACACGCCCCAGCCCAGGTACTCGCGCGTGTAGGTCGCATACCGCACCGGCTCCGTGGCCAGCTTGGCGCGCAGTTCGGGCGCCAGCTCGTCGTCGGGGTGGGCTTCGAGCCAGCGGCGCGTCGTCAGCCACTTGGCCGCCTCGTAGCGGTCCCAGCCGTCCTGGTCGGCCAGCACCATCTCGACGACGTCGTAGCCCAGGCGCCCGAAGGACCCGAGCAGCTCCGGCAGCACGAGGAAGTCGGAGACCGCGTGAGCCAGGCAGCCCTGGGCGACCGCGTCCGAAGGCGGCAGCTGGCGCCAGTACGGCTCGCCGATCAGCAGGATGCCGCCGGGACGCAGGCTGCGCGCCAGGAGTTCAGCGGTCCCAGCGACGCCGCCCGCGATCCACGTGGCGCCGACGCAGGAGGCGACGTCGACCTTCTCTTCGGCCACATGGCCCGCTGCGTCGGCGTGGATGAAGCGCACGCGGTCGGCAACGCCCAGTTCCTCGGCGCGCTGCCGGGCCTGGGCGCTGAACAGCCGGCTCATATCGACGCCGGTGCCGGTGATGCCGTGGTCGCGCGCCCAGGTGCAGATCATCTCGCCCGAGCCGCAGCCGAGGTCCAGCACGCGCATGCCCGGCTGCAGACGCAAGGCCGCGCCCAGCGTGGCGAACTTGTCGGGCGTGAACGGGTTGTGGATGCGGTGGGCGCTCTCCATGACGTTGAAGATGCGGGGGATGTCGAGGTCAGGGCCGGGCATGGTGCGGGGTGGGGAAACGGGAGACGGGAAGTCAGGCGTGCGGCGGCGCCGGTCTCAGCTGCGAGGCGCCGCACCACGTCGAACCGCAGGCATCGACAAGGCGGAACGGACGCGACGCCGAGCTGTTCGTGACAGGCCGCGCTGAAGCGAGCCGCGCAAAGCGACTGCTGCCATGGCTTCAGTCCGATGCGAACTGGTCTTGATTGCGGCCTCGGACTCCGGCATAGAAGCGCTTGATCTCCTGCATGTCCTGGTCGATGTCGCCTGTCGGTTCGAACACCGGGCCCAAGCCGCTGACCTTGCGCGCATAGTCCATGTAGGCCAGGACGATAGGAACCTTCGCCTCGAGCGCGATGAAGTAGAACCCGGTCTTCCAGTGACGGGTCTTGCCTCGTGTGCCTTCGGGCGGCACGACGAGTTGCAAAGGGCCCTGCGCCGCGACGATGGCCGCCGCGGCCGAGGCGACGAGGTTGTTGCTCCTGCTGCGATCGACCGGCACGCCGCCCAGCCAGCGCATCACCGGCCCGAAGGGCCAGCGAAACAGGCTCGCCTTGCCCAGCCAGTAGATGCGCAGGCGCAGACAGAACGCCACCATCAGCGTGTACGGCAGATCCCAGTTGCTGGTGTGCGGTGCCGCGATGAGCACGCACTTGCTCGCTTCCTTGGGAAGAGCCCCCTCGACCGTCCAACCCTGCAGACGCAGGATCAGACGGGAGAGGCCGCGGAGCAAATGGTTGACACCCGGGGTGTCGAAGAGGGTGTGGTGCATGGGCTGAGGCCGGCATTGTCCTGCACGCGCAGCGCCCGGGAATGGATGTGGCGCATGGCGTTAGCGACGGGGGCTTGAGCCGGCTTGCCGCAGCGCCCCCCGTCGAGATTCACGCCATGGCGGGGTACTGAACGATTTGAAGTTCATTGCCCGACGGATCTTGCAGTGTCGCGAGGGTACCGCCCCAGAACTGTCTTTCCGGTGGGCCGGTGAAGTGCACTCCCCGCCCGGCCAGCTCTCGATGCGAGGCTTCGACATCTTGAACCGTGAACGACAAGCCGGTGAATCGTCCGACCAGGATCCTCTCCTCTTCGGGTGCGTCTTCCGCAACTTTCTCGACCACGAGTTCCGTGCTTCCGGCCTTGAAGACGCAATAACCGTACTCGCTGCCATCGATCTTTATTTGCAGGCCAAGCCTCAGCCACCGCCCAGAAAATCCCTCCTACATCAATCACTTGGGAGGAGTTTCTTGAGAGGCCGCGCCGAACCGCTACTGCGCATAGAGCTTTTGGCAGTGAACTTTGAGCAGCTGAATGAAGTCGACAATTTCAGCCCCGCGCACAACGATGTCGCTAGATTTTTCCGGTATTGGTAGTTCTTTGGGATCCAAGAGAACTTTCTTGTCAGGCAAAACTACGAACCTGTTGAATCCGACGTAGCCGCCGAGTCTGTTCTTAGAGTTGACGGTACCGCACCAAGCCCCTGTCTTCGAGTTGCGTTCCATATCTCTGAATTGAGCGGACTCCGGGTCCGTGAGGAGTTGACGCACGGCTTCCTTAACCTCTGCTTCTGGTCGTAGTTGATTGAGCCAATAGCCTACAACTGCAGCGGCCAGCGCAATGATCACTGTGACTGATATGAGTCTAGATCGCATTGGACTGTGTATATGCGTGAATAGACGGAGGCGCGCTCGAAAACATGATTGTGCGGCCCAACGAATGGAAGGGACATCCCCATAGCGCCCACCCGCCCGAGCTTATCCCTCAGGCAAGGACGGCCGCCCGATACGACGATGGGGTTGCGAAATCTGATCCTCCACCCGGCTGACGCAAGGAGATGTCCATGACGATTCTGTTTCTCGGCATCGATCTGGCCAAGAACGTGTTTGCCCTGCACGGTGTCGACGAGCGCGGCAAACCTGCGCTGGTGCGCCCGGCCGTGCGTCGCGACCAGTTGCTCGAAGCGGTGGCCAAGTTGCCGCCGTGCACCATCGACATGAAAGCCTGCTCGGGCGCGCACCACTGGGCGCGCCGCTTCCAGGAGTTCGGCCACACGGTGCGGCTGATGGCGCCCAAGTTCGTCGTGCCCGCCCGGATGAGCGGGCGCCGCGGCAAGAACGACGCGGCCGACGCGGCCGCGATCTGCGAGGCGTTGCAGCGCCCAGCGATGCGCTTCGTGCCGGTCAAGTCAACGCAGGCGCAGTCGCGCCTGGCGGTGCATACGGCGCGCCAGGGCTGGGTGTGCGCCCGCACGGCGGTCATCAACCGCCTGCGCGGCGTGCTCAGCGAGTTCGGCATCGTGCTGCCGCTCAAAGCCGCCACGGTGCGCAGCCGCGCCGGCGAGCAGCTCGACACCGTGCCCGGCTGGGTGCAGACCGTGTGCCGCGACCTGCTGGCCGAACTGCAGCGCCTGGACGAGCGCGTGGCCGCGTACGACGAGCACATCCGGCTGATGGCCCAGGCCGACGACCGCGCCCGCGCTCTCATGGTCATGCCCGGCATCGGCCCGACCACCGCCAGCGCGCTGCTGGCCAGCATCGGCTACGGCCACGACTTCGCCAACGGCCGCCAGCTCGCCGCCTGGATGGGCTTGGCACCCGACCAGTACAGCTCGGGCGGCAAGAACCGGCTCGGGCGCATCACCAAGGCCGGCGACGCCTACCTGCGCACGCTGTTCATCATGGGAGCGCGCGCCGTGCTGGCCGCCGCA
This sequence comes from Rubrivivax gelatinosus IL144, assembly GCF_000284255.1. NCBI lineage: Bacteria > Pseudomonadati > Pseudomonadota > Betaproteobacteria > Burkholderiales > Sphaerotilaceae > Rubrivivax > Rubrivivax gelatinosus. The sequence continues at coordinate 1,242,589 of NC_017075.1, read as the reverse complement.
GCCAACAAGCACGACCGGCTGAGCCGCTGGGCCACCGCGCTGGCCGAGCGCCGCGGCTATTGGAAGGCCGTGGTCGCCATCGCCGCCAAGAACGTGCGCATGGCCTGGGCGATGCTCGCCAAGGGCGAAGAGTTCAAGCCCATGGCCTGAACACAAGCCGCGCCGCCCAAGCCAACCGCCAACCTCATCGGAGAAAGGCGCCCTCGAATCCGTTTCTGCCACCGCGTGACGCCTGCGTTGATGGATCAAGGTTGGACCTGCGCGGGGAGTGCTCGTTTAACTCCAGGCGGCGCCAGTGATGGCGACCGCGGCTAACGAATGGCCCTTGCAGGCCGCGCCGGGCCAGTAGCCCGGCCCCTCGTGTGGTGCAGGCCGGCCACCGGCCGCCCTGCGTCCGAACTCGGCCCCCTGCGCGTCCTTCATCAGGGCCCTCAGCATCGATCGCTGCATCAAGGCCGGTTGTAGTTGTGCAGTCCGCACCTTGGTTATTTTGCCGTCAGGCAGCGCAACGGCAGCACACAGTCAAAGTGCCTTGATGAATCGGTGATCGATTCATCAAGGATTCTTTTTGCTTGACAGGCGAGGATGCCCTTGTAGTTTTAATTAACTGGCCGCCACGCACGGCGGTTGAACGAAAAACGGCATTTTGGCGGTCCGGTTGAATGATATGTTAGGCCTCGGCCAGTTGTGGGGCACAGGCATAGGATGGGTGAGCATTTGCCTCGGCCCTGAAGGACGAGTGTGGCGAAAGTGGTTGCCATGTGTCTCTGAACGCAAGGTTAAGCATAGTAGTAAGGCCTACATATGTAAGGATCGCGTCAAAACCTTCCGACGCCAAAGATGTTGAGCACTGCCACGCCCATATTTTCCAGGAATCCGTGCCACTAGCTTTGGCGGGAAGGCGAATACCTCTGATCTTTAGATAAGCCATCCAGTCCATATGAATACCACCAATCAACTCTCGCTCGCGTTCTCGGTCGTTTAGCAATCGCTCGCAGCCTGCGCCATACGATGCATTAATACTTCGTTTTATCAGCGCGAGACGCACGAAGTAGTGCTTGGAGCCTTCATTCAAGCGAGAAGATGGCTGCAAATGATCCACTTGCAGCGACTTAGGAATATTGATTTCACGAAGTCCGTAGTGTTGATCAAGGAATCGAAGAAATGCTCTGCGATACCCTCGGTAGTTGGCACGAACCCACAACTCAGGCTCGGAGTCAGGCTTTTTTATGACCACGGCAGACTTAGGTCGCACACCACCCAGATGCGAAATTGACCAGCCATACATCTTGGAATGCTGCGCAAGGCGGGCCGGTGTTGTCGCAATCAAGCAGGTCGTTCCTTCGCCCCGAAAATCTCCGAGCATCCCTGACTGCTGAAGTGCAAGAAATTGGCTGATTGAACTTGGCGTGGTCATGAATTTCCTGAGAGGCCTAACACCTGAGTTAAGCCGCGCCGCGAAGCGACGTCGGCTTGGACGAATTGTTAGGCCACGGCCGAGACTTGCTCCAAGGTAACGTGGAGCTGCTCCCCTTGGCCAGTAACCACGAGCTCCAAGAGTACGCGGCCTTGGGGCTCTGCCGCGAGTAGGCACTCGGCCAGAGCCACGAACTCCGAGCCAGGCTCGAAGCGGCTAATGCGTATGGTGGGCGCCACCAAGGACAGGCGGTCAGCCCCCAGCTCGTCTAGGCAGGTGGTGAGATCGGCCTTTAGGGCCGGAGCAAGCTCCCGACCGAACGCTACGGCATATCCGAATCTTGTCGACAGGTCATCAAACCGCTGGCCAGCGAGCAAGTCTGCTGCCTCTGCAGCAATCGCCGCGAGCTCACCGGGTTCTGTCTGAGCTGCAGTGATCTCCATCCGTGGCCTAACGTTGAAATTCAACGGCGACTGAAGGTCGTCCGCTGCGATGACAAGTTAGCCCGCGCGGCATCAACGCAGGCGACATACCAACAACGCGAGCCCCCGTGCGAACGCGCCCGCGATGATCGACATGCATTGTTCATCGGCCGCCATTCCTCGGAAAGATGTCGCGCAATCGCTTCAAGCCGCGGACATCGAATTGCTTTCGGGCCTTCCGCATAGCAACGACGGCGCAGCCTAGAAAGACGACAAAAGCAAGGAAGGTGAGGATGCTGAAGCGACTGTCGAGGAAGAACGCCGAAACAACGAACACCACCAAGGCTGTGAACCGGACGATCGTGAAGCTTGACGGAAACGGCAGCTTCATAGAGCGGCCTAACTTTCGAGGTGAGGCGCAAATTGCAGCTTGCTGCAATTTTTCGCCTCGACTGAGGTGTTAGGCCACAAGCCGAACCTGACACTAAGTGAGCGCATTTCGTTGCCGCTACTCGACGGAAGTGCAAAAGACGTTGAACTCGAACTCTGCACCGACGCCTACCAGTTCTTCCAAGAATTCAGATTCAAAGTACGGGCAAATGGCATACACCTCTCCAATGGGCAGGTAGTATGCAAGGCTGAACCAGCGAGCCTTAGCTCCGGTGTGGAGTTGTAGCCTTCGCAACTCTTCCGAATGATCTCGGATGAAGTTGCGACATTCAGCAACCTGCTGTGCAACGGTGGCGTTCTCGTCTTCGACGACGATGATCGATAGATTGGAATATTCGCGTTGGCCTTGGCCTCTTGATTTGGCTTCGCCCTTTCGGAAGACAGCAGCCATGTTCTTCCAAGGTGACTCGGAAAGAAACGCATCGACGTCGAAGTCTTCACCCTGAGCACGGAAATAGCAGGCGCACATGTTTTGGGGCCTAACGTCGGAGTTAAGCGGCGGGCACCGGCTGACAGCCATTGGGCCAGAATGAAATGTGGCTCAATGGCTGCCAGCTGGCGAACGTCCACTCGAACGACTTGTTAGGCGTCAGCGCCGCATCAAAATTTGCGAACCAGTGCGACGCCACCGCATACTCACCGAATAGCAGATTCCGTACCGCATAAACAGAATTCAGCATTTGAGTCTTCTTGCTACCAGTAGAACGCCCGCGCCTCGGGCACAAACAGCCCGACCATGAACCAGACGGTATGGCCAACCCAACAAATCAATGTGTAAAGCGCGATCTGTTCGGAATTCCATCTGTAGGCGAAAAGCCAGTCGACAATAGCAAGAGACCGCCAACCTTCAAACCAGACAGCACCACCACCCCAAACCACCCAAAAAACGAACGCGGTATTGGATACGTAGAGCAAGAGCCACAGCGCTACATTCATGACGCCTAACGTTCGAGCTAAGCGGGGCCCGACGGAACGACGCCAGGCCCCGGCCACAGAAAATGTACACCGTACCTGTGGCCGGGGCCTGGTGGCGTGCCGTTGGGGCTCCGCTTGAGCAAGGGGTTAGGCCTCGCTTTTCGGCGGTGGCCCTGGCGACTGAAATACTCACTCGCCAGCGTCAGCAACAGCGTTGCCCCAGTAGTGAGGCTGAAGCTCGGAGAGGAGCTTGGATTGCCATTGACCGGGCTTCCCAGGCACCGCCACAGCAACCTGGACCTTGGGTCCCCAAAATGCAAGTCGCTCTTGGCAGATGCCACATGGAGAAAGGATGAGGAATGGCCTACCGGGCTCGCTGCGAGAGACGCATACAGAGGCTACAACGGTAGCGCCGATCCGATTGGCTTCGCAGTACGCGCCGGTTTCATGACACAAGCTGGCGCCAGTGTTGGGCGCGTCGAAGCAAACGCTGGTTAGTACTTGGCCAGACTCTGTTCGGACCGCCGCGGCGCCCGCGTAGCCAGACGGAAACCTGGCGAGCGCCTGTTGAATTGCGGCATCGACGAGTGACTGATCAAGTGGCATGCGAGGCCTAACGTGTTGTATGCGGCGTCCCACTGCCGTTTATCACACCCAACGCCCGCGTAACAGCCCCCAGGCGGGGCGCATCAAGTGCCTGTCGGACCACACTTTTCTCCCTGTTGACCGAGTCCGGCAGCGACGTAAAAGTGGAGACAAAAGCGGCGTCGGTTACAGCTCATTCTGGGCGGCGTTCGCCGGCTTGCCAAGGGAGGCCGAGATGGCGCCGTCCACCGCTTGTCCTGCATCAGCCGCCACGCCCTCGGGCGCAGGCCCGATGCCCACGACCCCGGCCGCAGCCGCCGCCGGATCCCCCGCCCCTCGCCGCCTGCTCGACCAGCTCCGCGACGCCCTGCGCAACTGCCACTACAGCCTGCGCACCGAGCAGGCCTACGTGCACTGGACCAAGGCCTTCATCCGCTTCCACGGGCTGCGCCACCCGGCGACGATGGCCGGGCCCGAGGTCGCGGCCTTTCTCTGCCACCTGGCCGCCGAACGCGGGCTGTCGGTGTCCACGCACCGCCAGGCGCTGTCGGCGCTGCTCTTTCTCTACGGCAAGGTGCTCGGCCAGTCGCTGCCGTGGATGGACGAGATCGGCCGCCCGGTGCCCAAGCGCCGGCTGCCGGTGGTGCTGTCGCCCGCCGAGGTGGCCGCCGTGCTGGACCGGCTGGACGGCACCCACCGGCTGCTGGGAGAGCTGCTGTACGGCACTGGCCTGCGCATCACCGAAGCGCTGCAGCTTCGCGTCAAGGACATCGATTTCGCCCAGCGCGCGATCGTCGTGCGCGCCGGCAAGGGCGGTAAGGACCGCGTCGTGACGCTGCCGGCGACGCTGGAGGCACCGTTGCGCGAACAGTTGCGCGCCGTACATGCGGTCTGGGCCGAGGACTCGGCGGCCGGCCACGCCGGCGTTCAACTGCCCGACCCACTGGAGCGCAAGGTCCCGCGCGCCGGTTCGAGCTGGGCCTGGTTCTGGGTCTTTCCGCAGGGCGGCCATTCGGTGGACCCGCGCAGCGGCGTCGTGCGCCGCCATCACCTGGTGCCGGGCACCTTCCAGCGTGCGTTCGCCAGGGCGCTGCAGGCCGCCGGCATTGCCAAGACGGCCACGCCGCACACGCTGCGCCACAGCTTCGCGACGCACCTGCTGCAGTCGGGCAGCGACATCCGCACGGTGCAGGAGCTGCTGGGCCACTCGGATGTCGCGACGACGATGATCTACACCCACGTGCTGCGCCTGGGCGGCTACGCGGTGCAGAGCCCGCTGGACCGGCTGGCGCCGGCCCGCTGAGCGCGGCTCAGGTGCTCATCAGTGCAGCACCAGCACCGGCACCTTGCAGCGCGACAGCACGTTCTTCGTGTGCGAGCCGAACAGCAGTTCGCCGAACACGCCGCGGCCGTGGGTGGCCATCACGATCAGGTCGCAGTCGAACTCCTTGGCGGCGTCGACGATGGCCTGGTCGATGGCGTCGGTGCGCAGGAACTTGCCCTGGTACTTGACGCCGACTTCGGCGGCACGCTCGCCGATGCGCGCCAGCACCTGCCGCGCGTGCTGCTCGGTGCGCGCCATGTGCGCATCGGCATCGCGCTTGTAGACCGCCGGGCTGCTGCCCATGTTGGGCAGCGGCGGCATCGGTTCGGCGACGAAGGCAGTCAGCGCGGCACCCAGTTTGGCGGCCAGGTCGATCGCGGTCTGCGCGGCCTTCTCGGAGAGTTCGGTGCCGTCGACCGGCACGAGCAGGTGCTTGAACATCTCGCTTCCTCTTGGCGCCCCGGGGGCGGGGCTTCGAATCCAGTCTAGGTCCGCGCGCCCCGCGCACATTGACCAATCTCAAGACGCGGACCGTCGCCGCCGAAGCCCCGCCGACGCCGTGCCGACCGGGATCAGACCGGCGGCCCCGCGCGCCCGGGATAATCCCGGCTTCAAGCCACTGCCAGGAGATGCTTCCGATGCGCCGCGTCCACAACTTCAGCGCCGGCCCCGCCGCCCTGCCCGAACCGGTGCTGCGCCAGGCCGCGGAGGAAATGCTGGATTGGCACGGCAGCGGCATGTCGGTCATGGAGATGAGCCACCGCGGCAAGCACTTCATGGCCATCGCCGAAGAAGCCGAGACGCTGCTGCGCGAGCTGCTGGCGGTGCCGGCCAACTACAAGATCCTGTTCATGCAGGGCGGCGCGATCGCCGAGAACGCCATCGTGCCGATGAACATGCTGCGCGGCCACGCCGGCGCCGACTACGTCGACACCGGCGAATGGAGCCGGCGCTCGATCGCCGAGGCCCGCCGCTACGGCCAGGTCAACGTCGTCGCCAGCAACGCCGAAGGCGGCTCGGTGGCGATCCCGGCGCGCGACAGCTGGAAGCTCGACCCGAACGCCGCCTACGTGCACATCTGCACCAACGAGACCATCGGCGGCGTGCAGTACCACTGGACGCCCGACGTCGGCAGCGTGCCGCTGGTGGCCGACATGTCCAGCGACATCCTGTCGCGCCCGATCGACGTCTCGCGCTACGGCCTGATCTACGCCGGCGCGCAGAAGAACATCGGCCCCTCGGGGCTGACGATCGTCATCGTGCGCGAAGACCTGCTCGGCGGCGCCCTGCCCTGCACGCCGACGGCCTTCGACTACCAGGTCGTCGCCGAGCACGGCTCGATGTACAACACCCCGCCGACCTACGCGATCTACATCGCCGGGCTGGTGTTCAACTGGCTCAAGGCGCGCGGCGGCCTGGCCGCGATGGCCGAGCACAACCGCGTCAAGGCGGCGCTGCTCTACGACTTCCTGGACTCGACCTCGTTCTACTCGAGCCCGATCGCACGCGACTGCCGCTCGTGGATGAACGTGCCGTTCCGCCTGCACGACAGCGCGCTCGACGCCGCCTTCCTGAAGGGCGCCGACGAACGCGGGCTGGTGCAGCTGAAGGGCCACCGCATCGTCGGCGGCATGCGCGCGTCGATCTACAACGCGATGCCGATCGAAGGCGTGCAGGCGCTGGTGGCCTACATGAAGGAGTTCGAGGCCGCGCACGGCTGAGCGTGCACGGCCCCGGCGCCGGTTTTACGGCTGGCGCAGGCGGCGGCGCGGCACGGTGCGCGTCTCGGTCTTGCCGTCGGCGCCGGTCACGGTGACGGTCTTGTCGTTGCCGCTGCGGTCGACCTCGCGGCTGACGGTCTTGCCGTCGGCGCCGGTGATCGTCGTCGACTTGTCGCCGTCGGCGCGCGTGGTGTCGCGCGTGAAGCTGCGGCCTTCCGCGCCGGTGACGGTGCTCTGCACGTGGCCGTCGCTGCGCGAGACCTCGCGTTGCACGGCGCGTTCACGCGCCTGGGCGCTGCCGGCGGCACCGGCCTGCGCCAGCACGGCGGCCAGCGAGACGAGGGACAGGTTCTTCATCGCGGGTTCTCCGGGTTGTTCGACGATGGCTGCCATTGCAAACGCACGCCATTACGCCCCATTCACGCCGCGTCAAGAAACCCGCCCCGCTTGCAACAAAGCGTAGCCGCCGGCCTCAGCCCTCGCGCGTGAAATCGCGCTCTGGCCTTCGACAGGCGTGCAAGGCCTTCCGGCCTTGCGCGTCCGGTCTCAGCGCGCCAGCGGTGCGCGCAGGTGGCGATAGACCGTCGTGCGCGAGATGCCCAGCTCGCGCGCCGTGCGGCTGACGTTGCCGCAGCGTTCGAAGACGCGGCGCACGCGTTCGCTGGCCTGCTGCTGCAGCGCCGAGCCCGCGGCGGGCGCCAGCGGCGGCAGCAGCGGCTCGACGTCGGCCAGCCCCAGCCGCCCGCCGCCGCGGCGCAGCAGCGCGCGCGTCAGCAGCGAGCGCAGTTCGCGGAAGTTGCCCGGCCAGTCGTGCCGCGCCAACCGGGCGACGGCCTCGTCGTCGATGCGCGAGGCGCCGTCCAGCGTCGCCAGCACGCTGCGCACCGCGGCGCAGAAGTCCTCGCGCCGGCGCAGCGGCGGCAGCTCCACACGCACCGTGTCCAGCCGGTACAGCAGGTCGGGGCGGAAACGCCGTGCCGCGGCGGCCTCGGCCAGCGGCACGTGGGTCGCGGCCAGCAGTTGCACGTCGACGCGCCGGCTGGCCGTGCCGCCCACCGGCCGCACCAGGCCATCGTCGAGGAAACGCAGCAGCGCCGCCTGCTGCGCCAACGGCAGCTCGCCGATCTCGTCGAGCAGCAGCGTGCCGCCGTCGGCGCTGGCCACCAGGCCGACGCTACCCTCGCGGCGCGCGCCGGTGTAGGCGCCGCCGACGTGGCCGAAGAGCTCGGCCTCCAGCAGGCCCTCGGGCAAGGCACCGCAGTTGACGGCGACGAAGTGCCCGCGCCGCCCGCTCGCGACGTGCGCGTGGCGCGCCAGCAGCTCCTTGCCGCAGCCGGTCTCGCCCTGGATCAGGATCGGCGCCGTGATGCGCACCGCCGCCTCGACGAGGCGGAAGGCCTCGGCCACTGCCGGGTCGTCGGCGACGACGCCCGGCGCGGCGGTGACGGCGGCGGGGCGGGAGGCCCGCGGCAGCGCCTGCGGCGGGCGCGCCACCGCGGCGGCGTGCAGCGCCAGGCCGCCGGCCGCGCGCAGCGGCGCCGCGCCGTCCTGGCGCCAGCGCGAGACCAGCGCCTCCCAGCGTTCGCCGAGCAGCGCCTCGCAGGCCGTGCCCGCGGCGGCGGCGCCGTGCAACAGCTGCGCCGCGCGCGCGTTGGCCGCCAGCAGCCGGCCGGCGTCGTCGAAGGCCAGCAGGCCTTCACTGGCGGTGCCCAGGAACTCGGGCCGCGTCGCCAGCGCCACGACCCAGCGGCCGCGCATGCGCTGGCGCAGCAGCGCGTTCTCCATCTGCACGGCGGCGATGCGTACCAGCGCCAGCGTATGGCGCTGGCGTGCGGCGACGTAGGACGAGGCGTCGAGCACGCCGGCCAGCGAGCCGTCGACGTCGTGCACCGGTGCGGCGGTGCAGGAGATGCGGCCCAGGCGCTCGAAGAAGTGCTCGCCCCCGGTCACCGCCACCGCCTGGCCGCTGGCCAGCGCGGTGCCCAGGCCGTTGGTGCCGGCGTCGGCCTCGCGCCAGCGGCTGCCGGTGACGATGCCGTCGCCGTCGTCCATGCAAAAACGGGAGTCGGTACGCAGGTCGAGGATCACGCCGTCGGCATCGGCGAAGGCGAGCAGGAAGTTCGAGCCGGCGATCTGCGGCACCAGCGCCTCCATCTGCGCCAGCGCCAGCCGGCGCACGCCGCCGGCGCGCTCGCGGCGCCGCGCCAGTTCGCCGCCGTCGACCACCGGCACCTGCACCGCGGCGCCGGCCTGCAGCCCGGCGGCGGCGCAGCGCGCCCAGCTGTCGAGGATCAGCGTGTCGGGCGGGCCGCCCTCGACCACCAGGGCGGCGGCGCGGCGGGCCAGCGCCGGGTCGGCCGCGCAGAGCTCCTGTTGCATCGACAGCTCCTCCTGCCGGCTGACGCCCGGCTGTTTCGTTTCTGGACACCGTGAACGACCGGTGTCGCGCGGCGCGACACCCGGGGCACGGCCGCCTGCCTCGTGCGGGGCGAGCGGACCGCGGGTGAACCCCCGGTGGAACGGCGGTTGCAGACGGCGGACCTTGCGCCGAAACCGGTGCCTTCGTCCATTGGAGAACACGAGAGGAGACCGCCATGCCCATCCGCCACCCGCGCCCCAAGCCGCCGCGCTTGGCCTGCGTTGCCGCCGCCGCCGCGTTCGTGCTCGCCGTGCCGAGCGCCGGCGCGCAGACCGCGATCGACAAGCTCAAGCAGTTCAAGGTGGCGACGACGGACCTGAACATCCCGCAGGTGCCGCAGACCGGGCGCAACGCCGACGCGATCCGGCAGAACCTGCAGCGCATCAAGCTGCCGCCGGGCTTCTCGATCGAGCTCTTCGCCGTCGTGCCCGACGCGCGCCACATGGCGGTGGCGCCCAGCACCAACATGCTCTTCGTCGGCACGCGCAAGACGACGGTCTGGGCCGTCACCGACCGCAACAGCGACGGCGTCGCCGACGAGGTGAAGTCCTTCGCGCCTAGCCTGAAGTTCCACAACCCGAACGGCGTCTGCTGGACCAAGGACGGCTTCTTGATCGTCGCCGAGCACAACCGCGTGCTCAACTTCCCGGCCGCCGAGTTCTTCTACGAAGGCCCGGACGTCGCCGTCATCGAGGTCGTCGGCCAGGGCAAGCTGATCCCGCCCGAGGAGGAGAGCTTCAACCACGGCGCACGCACCTGCCGCGTCGGCCCCGACGGCAAGCTCTACGTCACGCTGGGCCAGCCCTTCAACGTGCCGGCGCGCGACAAGCTGGACCTGTACCGCCAGTGGGGCATCGGCGGCATCGTGCGCATGAACGCCTTCGACGGCAGCGGCCGCGAGGTCTTCGCCACCGGCGTGCGCAACTCGGTGGGCATGGACTTCAACCCCAAGGACGGCAGCCTCTGGTTCACCGACAACCAGACCGACGGCATGGGCGACGACATCCCCACCGGCGAGATCAACCGCGCAACCAAACCCGGCCAGTTCTTCGGCTACCCGTGGAAGCAGGGCCGCACGCGCATCACCGAGTTCGGCTACGACAAGGACCCGCTGCCGCCCAACATCACCGACCCGCAGGTCTACACCGACGCCCACGCGGCCGACCTGGGCATGGCCTTCTACACGGGCCAGGCCTTCCCCGAGAAGTACCGCGGCGGCTTCTTCTCGGCCCAGCACGGTTCGTGGAACCGCACCAAGCCGATCGGCGCGCGCGTGCTCTTCACCTCGCTGAAGGCCGACGGCACGGCCGACAAGACCGAGGTCTTTGCCGAAGGCTGGCTGGACGCCAGCGGCATCTACCGCGGCCGCCCGGTCGACGTGGCGATGGCCAAGGACGGCTCGCTGCTGATCAGCGACGACTTCGCCGGCGCGATCTACCGCGTCAGCTACCAGGCGCCGTGACGATGCTGCCCTGGTGGCTGGCCGCCGTGGTGGCGGCCGTGCTGGTGACCGTACTGGGGGCCGTGCTGGGGGCCACCGGCCCGGCCGCGGCGCAGGACGTCGCGGCCGGGCGCACCAAGGCCCAGGCCTGCAGCGTCTGCCACGGGACCATGGGCGTGGCCGTGCATCCGGAGGCGCCCAACCTCGCCGGCCAGCCCGCGGCGTACCTCGAGACGCAGCTGCGCCACTACCGCAACGGCCAGCGCCAGCACCCGGTGATGAACGTCATCGCCAAGCCGCTGTCGGACAGCGACATCGAGAACCTGGCCGCCTGGTTCGCGTCGATCCGCGTCGACGCGCAAGGGCGTTGAGGTGCGCGGCCCGCCAGGGTGCGGGCCGCGCACCGTCGTTTCGCGTGCAACGATGCGCAAGCGCGCGACGCTGCGGTGCGTGCCTCGCACGCGCCGGGCGTGCAGAATGGGGCGGAAGACCTTCCCATTCGAGAGAAACACCGATGCAAGCCCCCCGCCTGTCCCTCGCCCTGCTGTGCCTGCTGGCCGCAGGCGCCGCGATGCCGGCGCCGGGCGACCAGCCCGTACCGCCGCTCGTGCCCAGCACGCAGAAGAGCGAGGTGAAGACGCAGACCGCGTCGCTGCCCGCCCGCGGCCTGTTCGACGGCGACAAGCTCTCGGCCGACGGCCGCCAGCGCCTGGCCGAGCTGGTGCTCGACGCGCTGGGCCTGCAGGTCGAGGTGGCGCTGCTGGTGCCCACCGGCCCGTGGAAGATCGATGGCAGCAACCGCGACGAACGTGCGCTGACGCCGGGGCGGCTGGAGTCGGTCAAACGTTTCCTCGCCGACCGCGGCGTCGACCCCAAGCACATCTTCGTCGAGAGCCGCATCGACCAGAAGCTGGCCGAACCCCGCCTGGACGTGCAAATCGTCGGACGGCCGCAGCAGGACTGAGGCGCCGGGCGCGAAGCGACCGGCATCGTCCGTTCACGCCGTGAAGGACTGAGGCGTCCGCCACGGCAAAGAAAAAGCCGCCCGAGGGCGGCTTTGTTCATCGTGCGCAGGCCGTGATCATTCGGCCTCGGGCGAAGACAGCAGCGGGATCGCGCCGTCGCTGGTGCTGCCCAGCAGCCCGGTACGGCTGTAGACGCCCAGCTTCTCGCGCGTGTCGGCGATGTCCAGGTTGCGCATCGTCAGCTGGCCGATGCGGTCGGCCGGCGTGAAGGCGGCGTTCTCCACCTTCTCCATCGACAGGCGCTCGGGCGCGTAGGTCAGGTTCGGGCTCTGCGTGTCCAGCAGCGACCAGTCGTTGCCGCGGCGCAGCTCGATCCAGACCTCGCCGGTGATGGCGCGCGCCACCCAGCGCTGCGCGGTCTCGCGCAGCATCAGGCACTGCGGGTCGAACCAGCGGCCCTGGTAGAGCAGGCGGCCGAGCTTGCGGCCGTTCAGGCGGTACTGCTCGATCGTGTCCTCGTTGTGGATGCCGGTGACCAGGCGCTCGTAGGCGATGTGCAGCAGCGCCATGCCCGGGGCTTCGTAGATGCCGCGGCTCTTGGCCTCGATGATGCGGTTCTCGATCTGGTCGCACATGCCCAGGCCGTGGCGGCCGCCGATGCGGTTGGCTTCCTCGAACAGCTCGACGGCGTTGGCGAACGTGCGGCCGTTGATCGCCACCGGCACGCCTTCCTCGAAGCGCACGCTGACGGTCTCGGCCTTGACCTCGACGTCCTCGCGCCAGAAGGCCACGCCCATGATCGGGTTGACGATCGTGAGGCCCTTGTTCAGGAACTCCAGGTCCTTGGCCTCGTGCGTCGCGCCCAGCATGTTGCTGTCGGTGCTGTAGGCCTTCTCGACGCTCATCTTGTAGTCGAAGCCGTTGGCGACGAGGTACTCGCTCATCTCCTTGCGGCCGCCGAGCTCGTCGATGAAGGTCTGGTCCAGCCACGGCTTGTAGATGCGCAGCGCCGGGTTGGCGAGCAGGCCGTAGCGGTAGAAGCGCTCGATGTCGTTGCCCTTGTAGGTGCTGCCGTCGCCCCAGATGTTGACGTCGTCCTCCTTCATCGCCACGACCAGCGCGGTGCCGGTGACGGCACGGCCCAGCGGCGTGGTGTTGAAGTAGGTCGCGCCGCCGGTGCTGATGTGGAAGGCCGAGCACTGGATCGCGGCGATGCCTTCGGCGACCAGCAGCGCGCGGCAGTCGACGAGGCGCGCCTTCTCGGCGCCGTACTGCAGCGCCTTCTTCGGGATCGCGTCGTAGTCGCTCTCGTCGGGCTGACCCAGGTTTGCTGTGTAGGCGCAGGGGATGGCACCCTTGGCGCGCATCCAGTGCACCGCGGCGCTGGTGTCCAGGCCGCCGGAGAAGGCGATGCCGACGCGTTCGCCGACGGGCAGGGTTTGGAGGATCGTGGCAGACATGGTGCGGGCTCGAAGGGACGAAGAGGATTCGGGGCGCGGCGCGGCCGGGCGACCCGCGATTGTCGCAAGGTTCGCGAGGGTGTCAGCCGGGCAGCTTGGGCGCGCCGCCGGCCAGCGCCTCGGGGTTCAGGCCGCGCTCGCGCAGCAGCGACTCCAGCGCCGGCAGCAGCGGGCCCAGGCGCTCTTCCAGCGTCGCGCGCACGGTGTCGACGAAGACCTGGGTCGCGCGCTCGATCTCGACGTTCAGCGCGGCGCCCGGCGCCTTCTCGCCGAAGGTCGTCTGGCGCAGCGTCTCGGGGATCAGCCAGACCTCGAACCAGCCGGCCTCGCGGTCGGCCTCGGCCACCGTCAGGCTGGCGCCGTTGATCGCGATGTAGCCCTTGGGGAAGACGTAGCGCATCCACGGCGCCGGCACGGCGATGCGCAGCACGTGGTTGTTCTCGGGCTGGCGCACCTCGGCCACCGTGGCGGTGAAGTCGACGTGGCCCGACAGCGGGTGGCCGCCGATCTCGGCGCCGTCCTTGGCGGCGCGTTCGACGTTGACGCGGCTGCCTTCGGCCAGCGTGCCCAGCGTCGTCAGCGACAGGCTCTGCTGCATGACGTCGAAGCGCGCGCCGTCGGTGCCGACGAGTTCGGTGACGGTCAGGCAGACGCCGTCGACGGCGACGCTGGCGCCGATCGCCAGGCCGTCGGCGAAGCCGGGCGGAAACCGCAGCGTGAAGCTGCGCAGGCCGGGCCGGTCGGCGAGCGCGGCGACGGTGGCGATGCCTTGGACGATGCCGGTGAACATGGGTGATGCGAGGCAGGGGCCGCGGGCGCGGCGAAGCCGCCGAGCTTAGCGCAGGCACCGGCAGGCTATCGTCGGCGCATGGCCGAACCGTTCAAGAACTTCATCTCCCCGGCACTCGTGGCGCAGATGGCCGCGCGCCTGGCGGCCGCCGGCCCGGGTTTCGACGCCGCCGCCTTCGAGCGCCTGGCCGCCGACGGGCTGGACGCGCTGGAGCTGAAGGCGCGCACGCTGCAGCTCTGCGCCGCGCTGGAAGCGACGCTGCCCGAGGACTTCGGCGCCGCCGCCGACCGCCTGGACGCGGCGATGGCCGGCGACGACGGGCTGGAGAGCTGGGCGCTGTGGCCGGTCGGCGAATACGTCGCACGCCGCGGCCTGGCCCACCCCGAACGTGCGCTGGCGACGCTGCACCGGCTGACGCAGCGTTTCACCGCCGAGTTCGCGATCCGGCCCTTCATCGTCGAGCACCCGGCGCTGGTCTACGCGACGCTCGCGCGCTGGGCCGAGGACCCCGACGAACGTGTGCGCCGCCTGGTCAGCGAAGGCACGCGCCCGCGCCTGCCCTGGGGGCTGCGGCTGGCGGCGCTGGTGGCCGACCCGTCGCCCAGCCTGCCGCTGCTGCGCCGGCTGCAGGACGACCCCAGCGAATTCGTGCGCCGCAGCGTCGCCAACCACCTCAACGACATCGCCAAGGACCACCCGGAGATCGTCGTCGACTGGGTGCGTGAACACCTGCCCGGCGCGACGCGCGAACGCCGCGCGCTGCTGCGCCACGCCAGCCGCACGCTGGTGAAGAAGGGCGACGCCGCGATGCTGGCGCTGTGGGGCCACGGCGAAGACTTCGTCGGCGACGCGGTGCTGGAACTGGCGCCGCCGCGGCTGGCGGTCGGCGAGACGCTGGCGCTGTCGCTGACGCTGGCCAGCCGCACGGCGGTGGCGCAGCGCCTCGTCGTCGACTACCTGGTGCACCACGTCAAGGCCGACGGCCGGCGCACGCCCAAGGTCTTCAAGGGCTGGCAGCTGGAACTGCCCGCGGGCGCGACGCTCGCGCTGGCCAGGCGCCATTCGATGAAGCCTGTCACGACGCGTCGCTACTTCGCCGGCGCGCACCGCGTCGACGTCCAGGTCAACGGCCGCGTCGTCGCCGGTGCGGAGTTCGAGCTGGAACTCTAGGCGCCGGCCCAGCGCGCGGCGTCGAAGCCGACGGTGATGCGGCCGTCGTCCCACTCGACGACCGGACGCTTGATGACGCTGGCCTGGGCCAGCATCAGCGCGCGCGCCGAGGCGGCGTCGACGATGCCGGCGCGCACGGTTTCGTCGAGCTTGCGCCAGGTCGTGCCCTGGCGGTTGACCAGCGGCTCCCAGCCGAGCGCGGCGATCCAGGCGTCCAGCCGCGCCTCGGGCACGCCGGCCTTCTTGAAGTCGTGGAACGTGTAGTCGCGGCCCTGCTCGGCGAGCCAGGCGCGGGCGCGTTTGACGGTGTCGCAGTTGGGAATGCCGTAGACGATCATGGGCTCAGTCTCGTGGGTCGGACGGGTGGTCGCAGCGCGGGTCGGGGCTGAAAACGCCGTCGCGCACGATACCGTCGTCGCCGATCGAGCTCTGGAACCACCAGCATTCGTTGGTCGCGTAGCGCCAGGACCAGACCTCGCCGCCCTGCCAGCCGCCGCCGCGGCGTTCACCCGGGCGGCCCAGCGTGCGCAGCAGCTCGTCACGCGACATGCCGGGCAGGCGGCCCTGCACCGCCATCAGGTTCTCTTCGGTCAGCACCTGCTTCGCCGCGACAACGCGGCCGTCGGCCGCGACGTCGATCATCCAGGTCGTGCGGCCGAAAGGCCCGGTGGCGTACTCCAGCCGGGTCAGACCGTCGGCCAGCGCGTAGCGCGAGGTCGGCGGGCCCCAGTGGGCCAGCGTCTGCGTTTCGGTCCAGCCGGGCTGGGGCGGCTTCATCGCCGCGCAGCCGCTCAGGGCGGCGGCGACGAGCAGGGGAGCAAGCAGGCGGCGCATGGCAGGTGCTGGCAACCGGCGGGCCGGGGCTCGGGCCCGCCGGGCCCGAGCTCAGGCCGGCTTGACCGCGTCCAGCGCCTTCACCAGCCGCGCCACCGCGGCGTCGACATCGAGCAGCTTGTCCAGGCCGAACAGGCCGATGCGGAAGGTCTTGAAGCCGGCCGGCTCGTCGCACATCAGCGGCACGCCGGAGGCGGTCTGCAGACCCTGGGCGACGAAGGCCTTGCCGGTCTGGATGGAGTCGTCGTCGGTGTAGGCGACGACCACGCCCGGGGCCTCGAAGCCCGGCGCGGCGACGCTGGGCAGGCCGCGTTCGGCAAGCAGCGCACGCACCCGGCGGCCCAGTTCGAACTGCGCGTCGCGCAGCTTGGCGAAGCCGATCTCGCGCGTCTCGAGCATCACGTCGCGCGTGCGCGTCAGCGCGTCGGTCGGCATCGTCGCGTGGTAGGCGTGGCCGCCGGACTCGTAGGCGTCGACGATCTGCAGCCACTTCTTCAGGTCGGCGGCGAAGCTGGTGCTGGTGGTCGCGCCGATCGCTTCGCGCGCACGCTCGCTGAACATCACGAAGGCGCAGCAGGGCGAGCCGCTCCAGCCCTTCTGCGGCGCGCTGATCAGGATGTCGACGCCGGTGGCGCGCATGTCCACCCAGGCCGCGCCCGAGGCGATGCAGTCGAGCACGAACAGGCCGCCGACTTCGTGCACCGCGTCGGCGACCGCCTTCAGGTAGTCGTCGGGCAGCAGGATGCCGGCGGCGGTCTCGACGTGCGGCGCGAAGACGACGTCGGGGCGCTGCGCGCGGATCGTCGCCACCACCTCGGCGACAGGCGCCGGCGCGAAGGGCTGCCTGGCGCCTTCGGCGACCGGGCGCGCCTTCAGCACCGCGTGTTCGGCGGGGATGGCGCCCATCTCGAAGATCTGCGTCCAGCGGTAGCTGAACCAGCCATTGCGGATGACCAGCGCCTTGCGCCCGGTGGCGAACTGGCGCGCCACGGCTTCCATGCCGAAGGTGCCGCTGCCGGGCACGATGGCCACGGCGTGCGCGCCGTAGACCTCTTTGAGCGTCGCCGACAGGTCGCGCATCACGCGCTGGAACTTCTGCGACATGTGGTTGACGGCGCGGTCGGTGAAGACGACCGAGTACTCGAGCAGGCCGTCGGGATCGAGGTCAGGCAGCAATCCGGGCATGGGACTTCCTTGGGCGCCAGGCGGCGCGTGAACGAGCCGGGCAGCTTAGCACCGCCCTCGGCTGCACCCGGATGAGGGACGTCAGGCGCGCTTGCGGCGCGGCGCCTCGGCGCCGTCGTCGATGAGGAAGTCCTCGAGCCGCGCGCCGGCGGCGATGGCTTCACGCAGCCAGTGCGGCCGCGGGCCGCGCCCGCCCCAGACCCGCCCTTGCGCGTCGCGGTACTTGGGCTCGCTGCTGGGTGCGGCGCGGCCGAACAGCTCCTGCGGCGTCAACGCCCATTGGGCGATGACACGGCGCGTCTGCGCGACGACGTCGGCACGCTCGGCACGCTTCAAGGCTTCGGCCTGGGTCTGCAGTTGCGCGATGCGCTCCTGCAACTGCGCATAAGTCGGCATCGATCTCCTCTCGTCGCGTACACGCAAACGAGCGGCCATTCTAGGGAGCGCCCCCGGGCGCTCGACGCGCCGCGTCCCTCCGATGCCGGACGCGACGGCCGCAAATGAAAGAAGCCCGCGACGCGGGCTTCCGGGGCGGGGTGACAGGGCGTCAGCCGCGGCGACGGCGGCGTGCCGCCGCCAGGCCCAGCAGCGCGCTGCCGGCCAGCGCCAGCGTCGCGGGTTCGGGCACCTCGGAACCGCCACCGCCGTTGTCCAGGGTGCCGGTGAAGTTGGGTTCGCCGAGCGCGGTTCCGTACTGGAAAGTGATCTTGGACAGCGCGTTCAGGTCCAGCGTGCCCGTCACGTCGAACAGGAAGACCACCGAGCCGCTGGTCAGCGGGCTGTTGAAGACGCCGCCATTGCCCTTGGTGCCCGTGCTGCGGTCATCGCCGGGCGACGTGATGCCGTACTGCAGCCCGTCCGGCGAAGGCGGCCCGTACAGGTTGGAGTTGACGTCGAAACGGTCCTTCGCACCGAACAGGGAATCCAGAGCGGAGCTCGAGATGCCCATGTGGGCGCCGTAAGCGAGGATCGCGCCGTCGAACGCCCATTCACCGCTGACGTTGCTGCCCGCATCGCTGACCTTGTCCCGGCCCATGTAGGTCGCACCGCCGCTGATCGCCGACACCGGCGTCAGCGAGACGCCGCCGCCCAGGTCGAAGAACACCGCGGTGAGCACCTGGTCGGCCACGCGCACGTCGGCCTGGGAGGTGTTGGAGAGCACCACGCGGAGCTGGTTGCCGACGTTCTCGAACGAGACCGTGGCCGACAGGTTGCGCTGCGAGCCGCTGAAGCTCACCGGCGTGGCCCAGGCGCCAGCAGCGCCGCAGGCGGCGAGCGCAAGCGCAATCAGTTTCTTTTTCATTGGCATCCCTGGCATTCGTGACATTTGGTCACCACTTTGCAAGGAGCCTGCCAGCCGCGCTAAGTCTTTGTCTTGAAACGAGGAGGAGCGCCGGCGCGGCGCCGGCCGCGCCCTCGTGTAAAGCTGACCGACAGCTCAGCGGACGACCGTCACGCTCACCGAGACGGATGCCGTGTTGCCGGCCGCATCGGTGCCCACCGCCTTCAGCACATGGCTGCCGAGCTTCACGCGCTTGGTGTTCCAGGCATAGGACAGGGTCGCGCCGCTGCCGCTGGCGGCGAGCTTGCCGTCGACGTAGAGCTGCTGGCGGATGCCGGCGGCGCCGCTGTCGTCGCTGGCGCTGGCGCTGACGGTCACCGTGCCGCTGACGCTGCCGGCCACCGGGTTGACCAGCGCGACCTTCGGCGCCGTGGTGTCGGTCGCCGGGGCAGACACCGGGTTGGCGACGTTCACCGTCACCACCGCCGAACTGGCGCGGTTGCCGGCGGCGTCGTAGGCGGTGGCCACGAGCGAGCGGCTGCCGTTGGCGACGCTGGTCGTGTCCCAGGCGAAGGCGAACGGCGCCGCGCTGTCGATGCCGATCGTGCTGCCGCCGACGCTGAGTTCGACACGCGCGACACCGACGTTGTCGCTGGCCGAGACGTCGACGCTCACCGTGCCCGCGACGCTGTTGCCGCTGGCCGGAGAGGCGATGGCCACCGTCGGCGGCGTCGTGTCGGCGGCCGGCGCGGCGGCTGCGGCGGCCGCCACGGCGGCTGCGGCGTCGACGCGGCCCCAGCCGTAGGTCGTGTCGCGGCCGGCCGCGCCCAGGTCCTTGGCGCTGGCGTAGAGCAGGCTTTCGATCGTCGTGTTCGGCAGGTCGGGCCGCTTGGCCATCATCAGCGCGATGACGCCGGCGGTGATCGGGCTCGCGAACGAGGTCCCGCTCCAGGCCGAATAACCGCCGCCGCGGTTGGTCGTCCAGATGCCCTCGCCCGGCGCGGCCAGCGCGACGAAGGCGCCGTAGTTCGACCAGCTCGTGCGCTGGTCGGCGCTGTTGGTCGCCGACACCGGGATCATCGCCGTCGTCGCCGCGAAGCCGGGGTCGGTGCCGTCGTTGCCGGCGGCGACAACGACCAGGCCGCCCTTGCTGCGCAGATAGTTCGCGGCATTGGCGACGGTCGAGCTGCCGGCGACGCCGTTGTAGCTGATGTTGGCGACGCGCGCGCCGTGGTCGGCGGCCCAGGTCAGGCCCTGGGCGACGGTGCTCCAGTAGGCGTAGGCGTTGGCGTCGGCGATGCGCACCGGCATCAGGTTCGCCTTGCCGGCGACGGCGGCGACGCCGGCGGCGTTGTCGCTGGTCGCCGCGGCGGCGCCGGCGACCGCGGTGCCGTGGCCGTTGGCGTCGCTGGTGTCGGCGTTGCCGTCGTAGAAGTTCCAGCCGGCGACCATGCGCGGCGCCAGATCCGGGTGGCTGCCGTCGACGCCGCTGTCGAGGATCGCGATCGTCACGCCGGCGCCTTGCGACAGGTCCCAGGCCGCCGACGCGCCGATCGTCGCCAGATGCCATTCGCTGCCCAGATACGGGTCGTTGACGGCGTAGGCCGGGGCGATGCGGCGGTCGAGCTCGGCGAACTTCAGCAGCCGGTGGCGCGCCAGGCGCTGCTGCACGGCACGTTCGGAGACGCCGGCCGGCAGGTCGACGACGTAGAGCTCGCTCTGCCCCATCTTGCGCGCCTGGCCGCCGTGCACCGCCAGCAGCGCACGGAAGTCGCCGGCCGGCAGGCCGGCCCGCGGCGAGACCAGCACGCGGCGCGCCGCCCAGTCGTCGGCGGCAGCCGCCGGTCCGGCAGCCAGGCCGAGAGTGGCCAGCGCTGCTGCGGCGGCGACGGCACGGGGGAGGCAGGGGAGGAGTCTCATGGTGACCGTTTCTCTGTTGTGATCGCCGCAGCCGGAAGTGGGCGGTCCACGGTGCTTCGACCGGGGACCGGCGCGCGTTGAGAACGGTGTGGTTTCAAGCCGTAAATCCGGGCCCGGCGCTTGCCCGCGAGCGGCGATGCCGACCACCTCCGAACTGGCGCCGCCCGCGGCCGGCGCCTCGGCCCGCGGGGCCGAGATCGATGTGCGCATCGCGCACCGCGAAGCCGAGACCGCCGACGTGACCGTGTTCCAGCTCGTCGCCGACGACGGCGGCACGCTGCCGGCCTTCGCCGCCGGGGCCCACGTCGAGCTGCACCTGCCCAACGGGCTGACGCGCCAGTACGCCTTGTGCAACGGCCCGGGCGACGCCGGCCGCTACGTCATCGCCGTGCTGCGCGCGCCGGCCTCGCGCGGCGGCTCGGCCTGGCTGCACGACGAGGCGCAGGTCGGCCAGCGCCTGCGGCTGGCGCCGCCACGCAGCCGCTTCGCGCTGGCGCACGAGGCCGCGCACCACGTGCTGGTGGCCGGCGGCATCGGCATCGCGCCGCTGGTCGGCATGGCCGACCGGCTGGCGGTGGCCGACGCCTCGTTCGAGCTGCACTACTGCGCGCGTTCGCCGGCGCGGGCGGCGTTCCGGCGGCGCATCCTGGCCTCGGGCTGGGCGCCGCGCACCTTCTGGCACTTCCTCGACGGCCCGCAGGCGGCACCGACGGCGCTGGACCCGGTGCTCGACGCACACCCGGCCGAGACCCATCTCTACGTCTGCGGCCCGGAAGGCTTCATGGCCTGGGTGCTGGGCGCCGCGCGCGCCGCCGGCTGGGACGAGGCGCGGCTGCACCAGCAGCACTTCGGTGCCACGGTGGAGGTCGCGCCGCACGACGCCGACTTCGAGCTGCTGCTGGCCGGCAGCGGCCGCCGCGTGCAGGTGCGGCGCGGGCAGACGGTGGTGCAGGCGCTGGCCGCGGCCGGCGTCGTCGTGCCGACCTCCTGCGGCCAGGGCGTCTGCGGCACCTGCGTGACGCGGGTGCTCTCCGGCGAGCCCGAGCACCGCGACGCCTTCCTGACGCCGGCCGAGCGTGCGGCCGGCGACTTCACGCCCTGCGTCTCGCGCGCCGTCGGCGCGCGGCTGGTGCTGGACCTGTAGCGAAGCGGCTTACATACCGCGCCCGGCGAGGGCGCGCAGATGCCAGGAAAAGGCTTCATCCAGCAGGTGCGGCGTGTGCTGGCCCGGCGAGCCCTTCAGCGCGCGACGGTAGTAGTCGCGCAGCGCGGGCTTGAAGTCGGGGTGGGCGCAGCGTTCGATGATCGTCTCGGCGCGCTGCTTGGGCGACAGGCCGCGCAGGTCGGCCAGGCCCTGTTCGGTGACCACCACCTGCACGTCGTGCTCGGTGTGGTCGACGTGCGGGACCATCGGCACGATGCAGGAGATGGCGCCGCCCTTGGCGGTGGACGGCGTCATGAACATCGACAGATAGGCGTTGCGCGCGAAGTCGCCCGAGCCGCCGATGCCGTTCATGATCTGCGAACCCATCACGTGCGTAGAGTTGACGTTGCCGTAGATGTCGGCCTCGATCATGCCGTTCATCGCGATGATGCCCAGGCGGCGGATGACCTCGGGGTGGTTGCTGATCTCCTGCGGGCGCAGCAGGATGCGCTCGCGGTAGAAGGCCAGGTTCTCGCGGAACTCCTTCAGCGCGTCGGTCGACAACGACACCGCGGTGGCCGAGGCGAAGGCCAGCTTGCCGCTCTTGAGCAGCTGCAGCATGCCGTCCTGCAGCACCTCGGTGTAGGCGGTGAGGTTCTCGAACGGGCCGTCCTCCAGCCCGGCGAGCACGGCGTTGGCGATGTTGCCGACGCCCGACTGCAGCGGCAGCAGTTCCGGCGGCAGCCGGCCCTTCTTCACCTCGTGCTGCAGGAAGTCGAGGATGTGGCCGGCGATGCGGCGCGAGTTCTCGTCGGGCGCGCTGAACTGCGTGTTGCGGTCGGCGGCGTGGGTCTCGACGATGGCGACGATCTTGTCCGGGTTGACGCGGAAGGTCGGCTGGCCGATGCGGTCGCCGGGCGCGACCAGCGGGATCGGCTTGCGGTGCGGCGGGCGCTGGGTGCCGTAATAGATGTCGTGCATGCCCAGCAGGTTCATGTCCTGCGCCGAGTTCACCTCGAGGATGATCTTGTCGGCCTCGTCCAGCCAGGTCTTGTTGTTGCCGATCGAGGTCGACGGGATCAGCTGGCCGTCCTCGGTGATGCCGGTGACCTCGACGACCGCGACATCCAGATGGCCGAGGAAGCCGAACCAGACGAACTGCGCGACGTGCGAGAGGTGGATGTCGATGTACTCCATCTCGCCGGCGTTGATGCGCTGGCGGCACACCGGGTCGCTCTGGTAGGGCAGGCGCATCTCGACGCCGGCCACGCTGGCCAGCGCGCCGTCGAGTTCGGGTGCCGTCGAGGCGCCGGTCCAGATGCCGACCTTGAAGCGGTCGCCTTCGGAGTTCGCCTGGTGGATGCGCCGCGCCAAGGCGCCCGGCACGGCCTTCGGATAGCCTGCGCCGGTGAAGCCGCTCATGCCGATGTTGTCGCCTTTTCGGATCAGCGCGGCCGCTTCGTCGGCAGACATGATGCGGTTGCGCAAGGCGGGACAGAGAACGCGGCTTTCGGCTTGGGTCATACGCTGGGAACGGGTTACAAGGCGGTTACGCGAGCGCGGCAATGTAGAGCCCGATCAGAACGCCGGCAAACAAGCATTTATGATTCGACGCACAAGCAGGGCTTAACTGTCGATGACCCGCCGCATGCCCGCGCTGGCGCTGCTGCGCACCTTCGAGGTCGCCGCACGCCACCTCAGCTTCAAGCAGGCCGCCGCCGAACTGCACGTCACGCCGGCGGCCGTCAGCCAGCAGATTCGCAGCCTCGAGGCCGAGCTCGGCGTCGAACTCTTCGAGCGCCTGACACGCGCCGTGCGCCTGAGCCCGCGCGGCGAGTCCCTGCTGCCCAAGGTGCGCGACGGCCTGGCGCTGCTGGCCGAGGCGGTGGACCAGGCCTGCGCGCCGGCGGCCACCGAGCTGCTGCGCGTCATCGCGCCGCCGTCCTGGGCCAGCCACTGGCTGCTGCCGCGCCTGCCCGACTTCTACGCCCGTCATCCGGAGGTCGAGATCCGGCTGGCCAGCAGCTCCGAGGCGGTCGACCACGCCGGCGCGTCCAACGTCATCGCCGCCCTCGCCCGCGCGCCCGGTGACGGCCGCAGCGAGCTGGCCGTCGTCTTCGGCAGCGGGCGCTACGCCGGCTGGCGCGTCGACCCGCTGCTGACGCCCGAGTACCTGCCGGTCTGCGCCCCGACGCTGGCGCGCGCCGGCGCGCCGCTGGCGGTGCCGGCCGACGTCGTGCACCACGTGCTGATCCACGACGACACGCTGAACCACGCCGGCGACGAGTCCTGGGGCTGGCACCGCTGGCTGCAAGCGGCGGGCGTGCAGCGCC
Source organism: Rubrivivax gelatinosus IL144 (assembly GCF_000284255.1). Classification (NCBI taxonomy): domain Bacteria; kingdom Pseudomonadati; phylum Pseudomonadota; class Betaproteobacteria; order Burkholderiales; family Sphaerotilaceae; genus Rubrivivax; species Rubrivivax gelatinosus. The sequence continues at coordinate 1,218,812 of NC_017075.1, read as the reverse complement.
GCGCCGCCAGCGGCGGGCGCCACTTCTCCAACGCCGTGCTGGCGATCGAAGCCGCGCTCGCCGGCCAGGGCGTCGCGCTGGCGGCACGGCCCATCGTCGCCGGCCACCTGGCCTGCGGCGCGCTGGTCGCGCCTTTCCCGCTGGCCATCCCCTCGCCCTACACCTATTGCCTGGTCGGCCGGCGCCAGGCCGCCGAACGGCCGGCCGCGGCGGCCTTCCGCCAGTGGCTGATCGAAGCGTCGCGTCGAGAGACCTGAGGTCCGGGCCCGCGTCGGGGGCTGGTTATGCTCGGCGGATGCGCCGCGCCCGCCACGCCAGCCGACGCCCCGCCCCGCTGGGGTGGGCGTTCGCGCTCGCGTTCGTGCTGCTGGCGGCGCAATGGCTGGGTCTGGCGCACACGGTGCTGCACCCGCAGCTGCCGGCGCACGCCGCGGCCGCCCATGCGCCGGCCCACGGCCTGGGCGCGCTGTTCGCCGGCCACGCCGACGGCAGCGGCGACTGCCGGCTGTACGACCAGCTCGCGCACGCCGAACCGCTGCCACCGGCGCTGCCGGCGCTGGACACGCTGCCGCCGGCACCGCCGCGTATCGCCGCCGGCAGCACGCACGACGCGGCCGCCGAGCCGGCGCCTTACGCCGCACGCGGCCCACCTCGCGCCTGAACGCGCCGCCCGGCGCCCTTCCCCCGCCCAGATCCCGGCCGCACGGCGCCTGACGCCGAAGCGGTCACTCACGTCTTTGCCGGCGTGCGGCGCTGCCGCACGCTCTTTCGCACTCATTCGATGAAATCCCTCGCCCTCACCCTGAGTCCGGTGGCGCTGGCCTGCGCCGCCGCCCTGCCCCGCCCCGCCGCAGCGCAAAGCGAAAGCCCGCCCGTGGCCGTCGAACGCATCGTCATCACCGGCAACCCGCTGGGCAGCGAGCGCACGACGCAGCCGGTGTCGGTGCTCGCCGGCGACGAACTCGTGATGCGCCGCGGCAGCACGCTGGGCGACACGCTGGACACGCTGCCCGGCGTCTCGCAGACCGGCTTCGGCCCCAACGCCAGCCGGCCGGTGATCCGCGGCCTGGACGGCGACCGCCTGAGGGTGCTCGACAACTCGGGCTCGACGCTGGACGCCTCGGCGCTGAGCTACGACCACGCGGTGCCGCTGGACCCGCTGGTCGCCACCGGCATCGAGGTGCTGCGCGGCCCGGCGGCGCTGCTGTACGGCGGCAACGCCGTCGGCGGCGTCGTCAACGTGCTCGACAACCGCATCCCGCAGGCGCCCGTCACACGCACCGGCGGTGCCGCCGAACTGCGCCTGGGCGGCGCGGCCGACGAACGGGCCGGCGCCGCGGTGCTGGAGACCGGCGGCAACGCCTGGGCGCTGCACCTGGACGCCGCGGCGCGCAACACCTCGGACCTGAAGGTGCCCGACCACACGCCGGTCGCCGACGGCGAGCCGCTGGCGCGCACCGACGAGGTCCGCAACTCGGCAGCGCAGACGCGCAGCGCCGCCGTCGGCGGCTCGTGGTTCTTGCCCGGCGGCCGCGTCGGCCTGACGGTCGACCACTACGACAGCAGCTACGGCACCGTCGCCGAGTCCGACGTGACGATCCTGATGCGCCGCAACCAGGTGCGCGCCGAAGGCGAATGGCGGCTGGACGACGGCCTGTTCTCCAACCTGAAGCTGCAGGCGCGCGGCGCCGACTACGAACACCGCGAGGTCGAAGGCTCGGAGGTCGGCACCGTGTTCTCCAGCCGCGGCGGCGAGCTGCGCCTGGAAGCGCGCCACCGCGCGCTGGGGCCGCTGCGCGGCGTGCTCGGCGTGCAGGCCGAGAAGTTCGATTTCTCGGCGCTGGGCGAAGAAGCTTTCGTGCCCGACACGACGACGCGCCGCCTGGGCCTGTTCGCGCTGGAGGAGATGGACGCCGGCCCGGGCACGGTCTCGGCCGGCGCGCGCGTCGAACGCGCCGACGTCGATTCCGACGGCGGCGGCCGCTTCGGCGCTTCGCGTTCGCGCGGCTTCACGCTGTTCAGCGCCTCGCTGGGCACGACGATGCCGCTGGCGCCGGGCTGGAGCGTCAACGCCAACCTGGCGTCGACCGAACGCGCGCCGACCTACTTCGAGCTCTACGCCGACGGCGTGCACGCGGCCACCGGCGCCTACGAGCAGGGCAACCCGGCGCTGGACGCCGAGCGCGGCGTCAGCGCCGACCTCGCGCTGCAATGGAAGTCCGGCAACTCCAAGCTGCGCGCCGGCCTGTTCACGACGCGCTTCTCGCGCTTCATCTCGCTGGACAGCGCCAAGGTCTCGGTCGACGAAGACGGCAACGCCGTCGGCAGCGGTGGCGTGCCGCTGTACCGCTTCGACGCCGTGAAGGCGCGGCTGCACGGCGCCGAGCTGGAAGCGCAGACGGCGATCGACGCCGCCGGCTGGCGCTGGGCGCCGAGCGCGAGCGCCGACTTCACGCGTGCGTCGAACCTGACGACCGACGAGCCGCTGCCGCGTGTCGCGCCCTGGCGCGTGACGCTGGCACTGGCCGCATCACGCGCCGACTGGACGCTGCGCGCCGAGGTCCGCCACGCCGGCCGCCAGAGCCGCGTGCCCGACGGCGACACGCCGACCGAGGCCTACACGCTGCTGAACCTGGCGGCGTCGTACCGCTTCACGCTCGCCGGCCGCGACGCGCTCTGGTACCTGAAGCTCGACAACGCGACCGACCGCCTGGCCTACAACGCCACCGCGATCGAGACGATCCGGGGGCTGTCGCCGCTGCCCGGCCGCGCGCTGGCGACCGGGCTGCGGCTGGACTTCTGATCCGACTTCAGCGCGGCACGACGAAGGTCGACTTCTCGTCGATCTCGATCGCCGACTCGGCAGCCGCCGCCGGCAGGCGCTCGATGCGGAAACGGATCGGGTGCACGCCGGCGCCGGCCTGCTGCGAGGCCTCGTAGGGCAGGCGCACGTTCAGCGTCACCCAGCGGGCCTCGGCCGGGCCGACGTCGACCGCCTCGGCGTGTTCGATCGTGATGCCGGGCAGGCCCTCGACCGCGACGCGGTAGCGCTCGGTCTGCTCGGCGTTGTTCATGATCTGCAGGCGATAGACGTTCTCGATCGCGCCTTCGTCGACGATGCGCGCCAGCGAGGCGCGGTCGCGCACGACGTCGACGCGGAACGGGTTGCGCAGCGCGATGCTGGCCGCGAAGGCGCCGAGGATGATGAACAGGATCGCCGTGTAGACCAGCACGCGCGGGCGGAAGACGCGGCGCCACATCTGCGCGCTGTCGTGGTGCTGCGCCATGCCGTTCTGCGTGGCGTAGCGGATCAGCCCGCGCGGGTAGCGCATCTTGTCCATGATGTCGTCGCAGGCGTCGATGCAGGCGGCGCAGCCGATGCACTCGTACTGCAGGCCGTTGCGGATGTCGATGCCGGTCGGGCAGACCTGCACGCAGACGCCGCAGTCCACGCACGAGCCCAGGCCGGCCTGCTTCGGGTCGGTCTTCTTCGAACGCCGGCCGCGCGGCTCGCCGCGCTCGGGGTCGTAGCTGATGATCAGCGTGTCCTTGTCGAACATCGCGCTCTGGAAGCGCGCGTACGGGCACATGTACTTGCAGACCTGCTCGCGCATGTAGCCGGCGTTGCCCCAGGTCGCGAAACCGTAGAACAGCACCCAGAAGGTCTGCCACGGGCCCAGCGAGGCGGCGCCGATCGAGGACAGCAGCTCGCCCATCGGCGTGAAGTAGCCGGCGAAGGTGACGCCGGTCCACAGCGCGAAGCCGATCCACAGCACCTGCTTGGCCGCCTTGCGCCCGAGCTTGGCGGCGCTCCAGGGCGAGGCGTCGAGCTTCATGCGCTGCGTGCGGTCGCCTTCGGTGATCTTCTCGAACCACATGAAGATCTCGGTGTAGACCGTCTGCGGACAGGCGTAGCCGCACCACAGCCGCCCGGCCACCGCGGTGAACAGGAACAGCGAGTAGGCCGAGATCATCAGCAGCGCCGACAGGTAGATCAGGTCCTGCGGGTACAGGACCAGCCCGAAGACGTAGAAGCGCCGCGCCGCCAGGTCGAACAGCACCGCCTGCCGGTCGTTCCACTGCAGCCAGGGCAGGCCGTAGAACACGACCTGCGTCAGCCAGACCAGCGCCCATCGCCAGGTGGCGAAGCGTCCGCTGACCGCGCGTGCGTAGATCTTGCGCGACTTCTGGTACAGCGAGACGGTGGCCGCGCCAGCGACCGGCTTGGGTGACGCCGCGGGGGCGTCGCCGCCCGCATGCATAGGGGCAGGGGTATCAGCCATGGACTGATTCTGCCCCACGGACCCGGTCCGATGGGGGTTTTTCCGAATTCGTGAGCGAAGCAGTCGGTCGCTCTTCACGAAGCGCTCCAGTCGTGCTGGCGGTCGTTCCTTTCCGCCCGGCCCAGGTACCCCACCGGGTACACTGAGCCCGACGCATCACGCCTCGCCGCTCCCATGACTCAGCTGCCCGCCCGCCGCCACCTGCTTGCCGCCGCCAGTGCCGCCGCGCTCGCGCTCGTCCTGCCCGCCCAGGCCGCAGGCGACGACGAGGCGCTGCCGCTTGAAGCCGCACGCGACGCGCTGGCCCGGCGCAGCGCGATCGTCTTCGACATCCGCGAGCCCGACGAACACGCGCGCGGCGTCGCGCCCGGCATGCGGCTGCTGCCGATGAGCCAGATCGGCCAGCGCCTGGCCGAGATCCCGAAGGACCAGCCGGTGATCCTGGTCTGCAACACCCAGAACCGCTCGAAGGCGACGGCGCGTGCGCTGCGCGAACGCGGCTGGAGCAAGGTGCGCTACGCGGCCGGCGGCATGAGCGAGTGGGCGCGCCGCGGCTGGCCGCTGGCGGCGCCGCGCTGAGCACCCGGGTCACCTCCCTCCAGCCGCCGATAGTCGCTCGGCGTCATGCCGACGCGGGCGCGGAACGCGGTGCTGAAGTGCGCGTGGCTGGCGAAGCCGAGTTCGGCGGCGATCGTCGTCAGCGTCGCGGCGCCGTCACGCAGCAGGCAGGCCGCACGCCGGACGCGGCGTTCCAGCACGTACTGGTGCGGCGTCGTGCCGAAGCTCGATCGGAAAGCCTGGCCGAAGGCCCCCGGCGCCTGGCCCGCCACGGCGGCCAGCACCGCCAGCGGTAGCGGCTCGTCCAGGCGGCTGTCGATCAGCGCCTCCAGCCGCGCCCGCACCTCGCGGCAGAAGACGCCGCCGCTCGCCGCCGTGCCCGCGTGCAGGCGCTCGACGATCGCCGCCGACAGGCCGCGCGTGACGAGCGCGCCATAGGGCTGGTGCAGCAGTTGCTGCTGCACCAGCAGCATCACGAGACGGGCCAGCGGTGGGTCGCTGAACTGGGGCCGCGCCGGGCAGGCCGCGCCCGTCGGCAGGCCGCAGTCCGGCGGCAGCAGCAGCGCCAGCGCCGCGGCACCGTCGCCGACGCAGCCCAGCACCTCGTACGCGCCGGCCGGCACCAGGTCGAAGCGGCCTTCGCGAGCCTGGACGCGCCAAGGACGCGTCACGCCCTGGCGCTGGCGAATCTCGGCGCCGCCGCGGCGCCACCACAGCAGCGACGGGTGCGGCAGTTCCAGCATGCCGGCGCGGCCAAGACACAGGGCGGCCAACGGCAGCCCGGTCCATTCCAGCGGGGCGTCGGCGGGGTCCATGGCCGCCGCCGGCGGCAAGCGCCACACCTGCGGCGCTCCGGACTTGCCCCAGGCGCCGCGGCGCGATTTCGAAAGACCGGCGCATCCGCGCTGCGCACGATCGGCGTCCCATCACCGAGGAGTCGACATGAAGACAGGACATCCAAGGGTTCCGCTGCCGATCCGCCGCCGCACCGCGCTCGCCGCGCTGCTGGCCTGCGCCGCGGGCGCGGGCTTCGCGCAGTCGGGCGTCGACTGCACGATCGAGTACGCGACGATGCGCGACGGCACGCGCCTGGCCACCGAGGTCTATCGCCCGGCGGCCGAAGGCCGCTACCCCGTCGTGCTGCAGCGCACGCCGTACAACCGCAACGGCGCGGCGACCGACACGAGCTGCGCCAACCCCATGTTCATCGACTTCGCCGCCAACGGCTACGTGGCGCTGAACCAGGACGTGCGCGGCATGTACCGCTCCGACGGCGCCTTTCACCCGATGCAGCAGGAGGTGAGCGACGGCTACGACGCGATCGAATGGGCCGGCACGCGCGCCTGGTCCAACGGCAAGGTCGGCACGATGGGCGGCTCCTACGTCGGCCTGACGCAATGGCAGCCGGCGACGCGCATGCCGCCGCACTTGGCGGCGATCGCGCCGGCGATCACCGCCTCCGACTACCACGACCACTGGACCTACGTGAACTCGGTCTTCGACCTCTGGTTCGCGCAGAGCTGGATCCACGTGACCTTCGGCCGCGAGACGCTGCTGCGCGAACTGCTGCGCGCCGGCGTGCCGCGCGAGGAGGCCAACACCCAGGTCACGGCCTGGTTCGACCGCGGCTCGGCCGAACTGCTGAGCAACTGGGTCTGGCAGCTGCCGCTGAAGTCCTTCCCCGAGTACCGCAGCGTCGCGCCCTACTACTACACCTGGCTGGACCACCCGCGCTACGACGCCTACTGGCGCCGGCTGGACGTCGAGCCGCGCTACGAGCAGGTGCAGGTGCCGGCGCTGAACACCGGCGCCTGGTACGACATCTTCCAGATCGGCACGGTGCGCAACTTCGAGGGGCTGCGCGGGCGCGGCGGCAGCGACGCCGCCCGCACCGGCACCAAGCTCGTGATGACCTGCTGCGGCCACGCCGGCAGCTCGGGCCAGATCTCCTGGGGCGAGACCGTCAACCCGACGCCGGTGACGACGACGATGCGCTTCTTCGACCGCTACCTGAAGGGCGTGGACAACGGCGTCGAACAGGATCCCGCGGTGCAGCTGCACGTGCTGAACCCGCCGGACACCGGCACCGAGGGTGACGCGTTTTGGGTCTATTCCGACGTCTGGCCGCTGAAGAACACCGAATGGCGCAGCTGGCACCTGGCCAGCGGCGGCGCGGCCAATGGCAGCCAGGGCGACGGCCGCCTTGAAAGCGCCGCGCCGGCCGGACGCTCGGCGCCCGACCGCTTCGTCTACGACCCACACGACCCGGTGCCCACCGTCGGCGGTAACCTGTGCTGCGAGCCCGCGCTGCTGCCCGCCGGCGCGCACGACCAGTCGCAGATCGAGTTGCGGGGCGACGTGCTGGTCTACACCAGCGCGCCGCTGGAACAGGACCTGGTGGCGATCGGCCCGGTGAAGGTCGTGCTCTGGGCCTCGACCTCGGGGCCGGACACCGACTTCACCGCCAAGCTCGTCGACGTGCACCACGACGGCATCGCGCACAACGTGCTCGACCGCATCGTGCGGGCGAAATTCCGCGACGGCTCCAAGCAGCCGCCCCGGCTCGTGCGGCCAGGCCGGGCCTACGAGTACACGATCGAGCTGGGCAACGTCGGCTCGGTGTTCCGCAAGGGCCACCGCATCCGGCTGGAAGTCTCGTCGTCGAACTTCCCGCACTACGCGCGAAACCTGAACACCGGCCGCAACGAGGCCGAAAGCGCCGAGTACGAGGTCGCCAACCAGACCGTCTTCCACGACGCGGCGCGGCCTTCGCGCCTGGTGCTGCCGGTGGTCTCGGGCATCGCCGTGCCGGGACGCTGAACAGCGCAGCCGCCCGGCTCGCGCCGGGCGGCCGGGCGCGGCGGCAGGCGCGCCTTGTAACTTGATCGTACTCAAACCCCGCGGAAGGTGGTCCTCGACTGCCGCCGCAGGCGCTAGCATTGGTTCGCGCTTCCACTAACCGGACCACGATGCCGGGATGCGGGAAGCGACACCACCGGCCCGACCGCGGCCGGCCGCGGCGACGATCGGAGGACAGCCCCATGACCCTGCCACCCCGGATGCTCGAGGAGCTCGAGCGTCGCCGGCGCACCGTGACGGCCGGCGGCGGCGCGGACAAGCTCGAGGCGCGCCACGCCAAAGGCCTGCTCGGTGCGCGCGAGCGCCTGGACCTGCTGTTCCAGCCCGGCACCTTCCAGGAGACCGGGATGCACGTGCGCCACGGCGCGCACCACTTCGGCCTGCAGGACAAGGAGTTCCCGGCCGACGGCGTCGTCACCGGCACCGGCTACGTCGGCGGCAACCTCGTCGCCGCCTACAGCCAGGACTTCACGGTCAACGCCGGCACGCTGGGCAAGGCCCACGCCGGCAAGATCGTCTCGCTGATGCAGTTCGCGCTGAAGAACGGCGTGCCCATCGTCTCGATGCAGGACTCGGGCGGCGCGCGCATCCAGGAGGCGGTGGACGCGCTGTCGGGCTACGGCGAAGTTTTCTATCACAACGTTCTCGCCTCGGGCCTGGTGCCGCAGATCGCGCTGGTGCTCGGGCCCTGCGCCGGCGGCGCGGCGTATTCGCCGGCCTTGAACGACTTCATCATCATGACGCGCCGCAACGCGCACATGTTCATCACCGGGCCGGAGGTCATCAAGGCGGTCACCGGCCGGGCGACGACGATGGACGAGGTGGGCGGCGCCGAGATGCACGCCGCGGTCAGCGGCAACGTGCACTTCATCGCCGAGGACGACAGCCAAGCCGTGGCGCTGGCCGCCAGGCTGCTGTCGTACCTGCCGCCGAACAATACGATGGACCCGCCGCACCGGCTGTCGGCCGACCTGGTGCTGGCCAGCGACGAGAGCATGAACGCGCTGGTGCCCGAGGACCCGGCCGAGCCGATGGACGTGCGCCAGGTCATCGCCCGCCTCGTCGACGGCGGCGAACTGCTGGAGGTGCACGCCTCCTGGGCGCGCAACATCATCGTCGGCTTCGCGCGGCTGCAGGGCATGGTCATCGGCCTGGTGGCCAACCAGCCCGCCGAGATGGCCGGCGCGCTGGACATCAACGCCTCGGACAAGGCGGCGCGTTTCATCCGCTTCTGCAACGCCTTCAACGTGCCGGTCGTGACCCTGGTCGACGTGCCCGGCTTCCTGCCCGGCGTCGAGCAGGAGCGTGGCGGCATCATCCGCCACGGCGCCAAGCTGCTGTTCGCCTACGCGTCCTGCACCACGCCCAAGCTGACCGTCATCCTGCGCAAGGCCTACGGCGGCTCGTACCTGGCGATGTGCAGCCAGGAAATGGGCGCCGACGTCGTCTACGCCTGGCCCAACGCCGAGATCGCGGTGATGGGCGCGCAGGGCGCGGTGAACCTGCTGTACCGCAAGGAACTCGCCGACGCGCCCGACCGCGCGGCGCTGGCCGCCGAGCTGATCGCCGGCTACCGCGCCGAGTTCGCCTCGCCCTATCTGTCGGCCGGGCGCGGCTACATCACCGACGTCATCGCGCCGTCGGAGACGCGGGCGCAGCTGGCGCTGTCGCTGCGCAAGATCCTCAACAAACGCGAGCTGCGGCCCGCGAAGAAACACGGCAACGTGCCGCTGTAAGACGCAGCCGGAGAACACCCCATGGAACGAAGACTGCGCATCACCGTCGACGGCAAGGCCTACGTCGTGACGGTCGAGGAACTCGACGCCGGCCCGCTGGCGCCGCCGCCGGCGATGGTGCTGGGCGCGACGGTGCCGCAGGCCGTCGCCGCGGCGCCGGTGGCCGCCGCACCGGCCGCCGCACACGGCGCCGGCGACGTCGTCGCGCCGCTGGGCGGCACGGTGCAGTCGGTGCTCGTCACGGTCGGCCAGCGTGTCGCCGAAGGCGAGAAGCTCGCCGTGCTCGAGGCGATGAAGATGAACACCCAGATCAGCGCGCCGCGCGCCGGCCAGGTGGCCCGCGTCGAGGTGCGGGCCGGCCAGGTCGTCGAGACCGGCCAGCTGCTGCTGGTCATCGCCTGAGGCTGGCGCGGTGTTCGATCAGCTCGGCCCGTTCTTCCAGGCGCTGCTGGCGCAGACCGGCGCCGTGCACCTGAGCTGGGGCAACGTGGTGATGATCCTCGTCGGCGCGACGATGGTCTATCTGGCGATCGCCAAGCACTACGAGCCGCTGCTGCTGGTCGGCATCGGCTTCTCGTGCATCGTCGCCAACGTGCCAGGCCCGCCCGACGACGTGCCCGGCGGCCAGGCGATCAGCGCCCTGCTCTACGTCGTCAAGGAAGGCGGGCTGTTCCACTACGCCTACGAAGGCGTGGCCAAGCTGATCATCCCGCCGCTGATCTTCCTGGGCGTGGGCGCGATGACCGACTTCGGGCCGATGATCGCCAACCCGCGCCTCGTGATCCTGGGCGCCGGCGCGCACCTGGGCATCTTCGTCGCGCTGATCCTGGCCAAGCTCTGCGGCTTCACGCTCGCCGAAGCCGGTGCGATCGGCATCATCGGCGGCGCCGACGGGCCGATGGCGATCTTCGTGACGATGAAGCTGGCGCCGCACCTGCTGGGGCCGATCTCGGTGGCGGCGTATTCGTACATGGCGCTGATGCCGCTGATCCAGCCGCCGGTGATGCGGCTCTTGACGACCAAGGCCGAGCGCCAGATCACGATGAAGCAGCTGCGCACGGTGGGCAAGGCCGAGAAGATCGCCTTCCCGATCGTCATCGCGGTCATCGTCAACCTCTTCTTCCCGCCGGTCGCGCCGCTGATCACGATGCTGATGCTAGGCAACCTGCTCAAGGAATGCGGCGTCACCGAGCGCCTGGCCAAGACCGCCGCCGGCGGGCTGATGAACGTCATCGTGCTGGTGCTGACGGTGGCCATCGGCTCGACGATGGCGGCCGACAAGTTCCTGAACTGGAACACGCTGCTGATCGTGCTGCTGGGCCTGGTGGCCTTCGTCTTCGGCACCGCCTCGGGCGTCATCACCGCCAAGGTGATGAACCTGTTCCTGAAGGACAAGATCAACCCGCTGATCGGCTCGGCCGGCATCGCCTCGGTGCCGATCGCGGCGCGTGTCTCCCACATCGTCGCGAACCAGGAGAACCCGAAGAACTTCCTGATCTACCACGCGATGGGGCCCAACCTGGCCGGCGTCTTCGGCACCGCCATCTCCGGCGGCATCCTGCTGGCGCTGCTGGGCGCGGGCTGAGGAGCGCACATGCAGCCGATCATTCCCGACACCTTGCACGGTGCGCTGATCCTCAGCCTGATCGATTTCATCGGCAGCTTCTTCATCATCGCCGCGATCGGCGTCGTGCTCGCCGGCTTCCCGCTGATCGGGCGCATCGCCGCGCGTTTCGAGAAGCGCGCCCCGGCCGCGCCCGCGGCACCGGCGGCCACGGCGCCGGAGATTGCGCCGCAGGACGACGGCGAACTCGTCGCGGTGCTCGCCGCCGCGGCGCACGCCACGCTGGGCCGGCCGGTGCGCATCGTGCGCATCGAGCCTTCGCACGTCGGCGAAGCCTGGGCCGCCGAGGGCCGGCTGGCCCACCACGGCTCGCACCAGCCCGGCCGCAGCCGCAGCTGAGCGGCGTCATCGGCGGGGGAACGGGGCTTGCCGCGATGCGGCACCGCCGGCACGTCCGGCCATCCACCCCGAGGACCCCACGATGAAGACCCTGCTCGCCCTGATGCTCGGCGCACTCGCCGCCAACCATTTCTACAAGTCGCGCCAGCGCCGCCGCACTGGCCGACGGCATGAGCCGGTCGACGTCGACGGGCATCGGCGCGCCTGATTCCGGCGCCGCGTCGCCCGGCACCGCCGAAGGCCTGCAGCAAAGCCAGGCCGGCCGCGAGGACCAGGACACGCCGCGCCCGGGGCTGCCCGATTTCGCGCGCGGCGCCTGACCCCCGGTTCCAGGGGGAACGGGGATTGCCTGTCTTCTTCCAGCACGCCGGCATCCCGCTGGCGGCAGCTGTAGGAGACCAGACGATGAACCAGCAACAAGGTGGCCAGCAAGGCGGTCAACAAGGCGGCCAGGGCAACCAGACCCCGCAACGCGATCGTCAGCAGGACCAGGAACAGAAGGGCGGCTCGCAACAGGACCAGGGCCAGAAGAGCCCGGGCCAGAGCGGCGGCCAAAGCGGCGGCCAGAAGCCTGCCGGCAACCAGCAACGCTGATTGCCCGGGGGGCGGCGCCGCCCCCTGTTTCGCCGGCCCGGGACGCTCAGCGCTCGGGCCGGCCCCACATCCACAGCGCCACGATCGCCATCGTGCCGGGCACCAGTACCTTGGCCCAGGTCGGCATCGGCGTCAGGAAGACGATGACCAGCGCGCTCGCACTCATCATCAGCGTCGCCGCCCATTTGGCGCGCCGCGGAATCACCCCGCCTTCGCGCCAGCGCCGGATGCCCGGGCCGTAGCGCGGGTGCGCGAGCAGCCAGCGCTCCAGCGCCGGCCAGCCGTGGCCACCGGCCCAGGCCGCGACCAGCAGGAAGGGCACCGTCGGCAGGCCGGGCAGCACGACGCCGATCGCGGCCAGCAGCAGGCAGGCCAGCGCCAGCAGGCGCCACAGCAGCAGGACGACGGAACGCGGCAGCATGGGGGGCGATTCTCGCGTGCGGCGCCGCGACAATCGGCCGCCGCCACTGACGACACCCGCGATGCGCCCCACCGCCCTGCCCCACCATCCCGCCCGGAGCCCCGCCCGATGAACGCCTGGCTGATGCTCGCCGGCGCGATCGGCGCCGAACTCGCGGCCACCACCGCGCTCAAGCTCTCCGCCGGCTTCACCAAGCTGGCGCCGTCGGCGGTCGTCGTCGTCGGCTACGGGCTGTCGTTCTGGCTGCTCGGCCAAGTGCTGAAGACGATGGAAGTCGGCATCGTCTACGCGATCTGGAGCGGCGCCGGGCTGGCGATCATCGCGCTGATCGGCATCGCCTTCCTCGGCGAGTCGATCAGCGCCGTGAAGCTGGCCGGGCTGGCGGCGGTACTGGTCGGCGTCGTGCTGCTGAACCTGGCCGACCGCAGCGCCTGAGGCTTCAGCCGAGCAGCGCCGCGCGCAACGCGCGGATCTCGTCCGGGCCGGTGCGGCAGCAGCCGCCGATCAGGCGCGCGCCGCCGCGGCGCCAGCGCTGGGCCTGGGCGGCGAAGTCGGCGGCGTCGCGCTCGCCGTGCCAGCACTTGGCCACCGCGTCCCACTGCTCGCCCGAGTTCGGGTAGACGACGATCGGCAGCCGCGTGCGCGCCTGCGCCGCGGCGACCAGCGCCGGCACGTGTTCCGGCGCGGTGCAGTTCAGGCCCACCGCGGCGACACCCGGCAGGCCGTCGAGCGCAGCGGCGCAGTCGGCAAAACGCTCGCCCTGGCTGACGTGCTCGCCGTCGCGGCATGAGAAGCTGATCCAGGCCGGCAGCGCCGGCTGCAGCCCGGGCAGCAGCGAGGCGATGGCCAGCGCTTCGTCCAGGCAGGGAATCGTCTCGCAGGCCAGCAGGTCGGCACCGGCGGCGGCCAGCACCTGCAGCCGCGGGCGGTGGAAGGCGGCGAGCTGCTCGCGCGTGACGCCGGGGTAGCCGCGGTACTCGCTGCCGTCGGCCAGCATCGCGCCGTAAGGCCCGACCGAGGCCGCGACCAGCGGCCGGCGGCGCCCGGCGCGGTTCGCCGGTTCGGCCCAGAAGGCGTCGCGCGCCTCGATCGCCAGCGCCACCGAGCGCCGCATCAGCGCCCCCGCCTCGTCGTGCGAGAAGCCGCGGCGCGCGAAGCCTTCGAAGGTCGCCTGATAGCTGGCCGTCGTCGCGACGTCGGCGCCGGCGCGGAAGTAGTCGAGGTGCACCTCGCGGATCAGCTCCGGGCGCTCGATCAGCAGCTTGGCCGACCACAGCGGGTCCTTGAGATCGGCGCCGCGACGCTCCAGTTCGGTGGCGAGCGCGCCGTCGAGCACGAGGATGTCCTGCACGGCGAGGGTGGTGGCGATCACGGGGTCGGGAATCATCGTCGGGCGGCGGTCGATGGGGAGCGGCGAGCTTAGCCCAGCCCCGCCAGGCGCTCGACGAGGAAGTCGCGCAGCCGCTGCACCGCCGGGCGCAGCGCGCTGCGGTCGGCACAGGCCAGGAACAGCGGCGCCGGTTCGCCCTGCCAGTCTTCGCACAGCGCGACCAGCGCGCCGCGGCGCAGGTCGTCGGCGACGTCCAGACCCGACTTGTAGGCAATGCCCTCGCCGAAGATCGCCATGCGGCGCACCGCGTCGCCGTCGTCGCAGCGCAGCGCGGCGTGCACCTCGACCGCCAGCTCGCGGCCGTCGCGTTCGAAACGCCAGCGTTCGTGCGGCCGGTCCGACAGCCGGTAGCTCAGGCAGCGGTGCTGCGCCAGGTCCTGCGGCTGCGCCGGCCGGCCGTGGCGCGCCAGGTAGGCCGGCGACGCACAGAGCACACGCCGGTTGTGCGGCGCCAGCGCCAGCGCGACGAGCTGGGTGTCGGCCGGCTCGCCGTAACGCAGCGCGACGTCGACCGCCTCGCGGTACAGCCCGGCGACGCGGTCGGTGAGCTGGAGTTCGAACTCGATGCCCGGATGCTGCTCGCGAAACGCCTGCAGCCAGGGCAGCACGAGGTTGCGCCCCAGGTCCGAGGGCATCGACATCCGGATGCGCCCGGCCAGCGCCTCGCGCCCGGCGGCCAGGCGTTCGCGCGCCTGGTCGATCAGCGCCAGGCCGCGTTCGCAGGCGTCGAGAAAGGCCAGGCCTTCCGGCGTCGGCCGCAGGCTGCGCGTGGAGCGCACGAAGAGGCGGAAGCCCAGCGCCGATTCCAGCCGCTTGAGCGCCGCGCTGGCCGCCTGCGGGCTGACGGCCAGTTCACGCGCCGCCGCCGACAGGCTGGCCGAACGCGCCGCGCGAACGAAGAACTGCAGGTCGCCGGGCGACACCGCTTTCAACGGCTGTTTGTAGCTGCTGCTCACGCCACCCTCTCGATCCCGCGCCCGGCCTGGCCGACCATCACGCCATTTTCCGCTTTGCCAGGAGAAAGTATGAAAGCCGTCGTCTATACCGAAGCCGGTCTGCCGATCGAGGACCCGGCCTCGCTGTTCGAGACCGAACTGCCGGCGCCGGTGCCGCGCGAGCACGACCTGCTGGTGCGCGTGGCCGCCGTCGCCGTCAACCCGGTGGACACCAAGGTGCGCCGCAACCAGCCGACCGAGACGCCGCGCATCCTGGGCTGGGACGCGGTCGGCACCGTCGAGGCCGTCGGCGCCGCGGTGACACGCTTCAAGAAGGGCGACCGCGTCTGGTACGCCGGCAGCATCGACCGCCCCGGCTCTTACGCCGAATGGCAGTGCGTCGACGAACGCATCGCCGGCCACGCCCCGGCGACGCTGGACGACGCCGCCGCGGCGGCGCTGCCGCTGACGACGATCACCGCCTGGGAGCTGCTGTTCGACCGCCTCGGCGTCGCCGAAGGCGGCGGCGAAGGCCGCAAGCTGCTGGTCGTCGGCGCGGCCGGCGGCGTCGGCTCGATCCTGGTGCAGCTGGCGCGCAAGCTGACGAAGCTGACGGTCATCGCCACCGCGTCGCGGCCCGAGACCGCCGACTGGGTGCGCACGCTGGGCGCGCACGCCGTCGTCGACCACACCCGGCCGCTGGCCGCCGAACTGGCCGCCGCCGGCCACCCGGAGGTGCACTACATCACCAGCCTGACTCAGACGCACCAGCACTACGACGCCTACGTCGAGGCCGTCGCGGCGCAGGGCCGCATCGGCCTGATCGACGACCCGGAGGCGATCGACGTGCGCCGCCTGAAGCGCAAGGCGGTGTCGCTGCACTGGGAGTCGATGTTCACGCGGCCGGTGTTCGGCACCGACGATCTCGTGCGCCAGCACGAGATCCTGGAGCGCGTCGCGGCGCTGGTCGACGCCGGCACGCTGGTCTCGACCCAGGGCGAGCACTACGGCGTCATCAGCGCCGCCAACCTGCGCCGGGCGCACGCGCTCGTCGAGAGCGGACGCGCGCGCGGCAAGCTGGTGCTCGACGGCTTCTGAGCCAGGCTCAGGCGGCCGACGGCACGCGCAGGTCCTGCATCAGCTCCAGCAGACGCTGCGACTGGTCACGCAGGCTGGCCGCGGCGCGCGCCGCCTGTTCGACGAGCGCGGCGTTCTGCTGCACGTCGCGGTCCATCGCCGAGACCGCGGTCGCGACCTCGGTGACGCCGCGGCTCTGCTCGACGCTGGCGTCGCTGATGCCGCAGACCAGCTCGCTCAGGCGCGACATGGCCTCGACGACCTGGGCGATCGTCGCGCCGGCCTCGCCGACCAGCGCCTGGCCGCGGTCGATGCGCTCGTGGCTGGTGACGATCAGGCGCTTGATCTCCTGCGCCGCGGCGCCGCTGCGCCCGGCCAGCGCGCGCACCTCGGCGGCGACGACGGCGAAGCCGCGCCCGGACTCGCCGGCACGCGCCGCCTCGACGGCGGCGTTCAGCGCCAGGATGTTGGTCTGGAAGGCGATGCTGTCGATGACGCCGATGATGTCGTTGACGCGCCGCGAGGCGTCGCCGATCTGGTCCATCGTCGACACCACGCCCTGCATCGCGTCGCCGCCGCGGCCGACCAGCGCCGAGGCCTCGGCAGCCAGGGCCCGCGCCGACTGCGCCTGGCCCTGGTTCTCGCGCACGCGCTCGTCCAGCCGGCCCATCGTCGTGCTGGTCTGCACGATCGCGCCGGCCTGGGCCTCGGTGCGGCGCGCCAGGTCGCCGTTGCCGCCGGCGATCTGGGCGCTGGCCACGGCCACCTGCTCGGCGCCGGCGCGCACCGCCAGCACGCGGTGCGCGAGGCTCTCGACCATCTCGTGCAGATGGCGGCCGAGCTGGCTCAGCTCGTTGCGGCCAGGGAAACGTTCACGCGCCGCCAGGTCGCCCTCGGCGACACGCCGGGCCAGACGCACCGCGCGGTCCAGCGGGCCGACGATGGAGCGCTGAATCGCCAGCGCCAGCGCGGAGACGAGGACCAGCGCCGACAGCCCGATCGCCCAGGCGGCCCAGCCGACCTTCCGCGCGGTGCGGTCGAAACGCGCGATGTCGGCGTCGGCGCGTTCGGTGCCCACCTTCACGGTGGCCAGCACGCCGGCCTGGTGGCGCAGGAACTGCGCGTCGATGGCCTCGAGCCGCATGCGCGCGGCGGCCATGCCGTCGCTCTCCATCACGCGCAACGCCTCGTCGATGAGCGCGATCAGCTTCTGGCCCTCGGCGTGCTGGGCGCCGAGCAGGCTGTCCTTCAGCGGCGAAGGCGACAGCTCCTGCCAGACCTTGGCGCGCGCCTCGTAGTCGCGGCGCTGGGCCTCGAACTGCGCGCGCGCCTGCGCCACCGGCAGGCTGCCTTCCAGCGCGCGCGACATCGTCAGCCGGGCGTCGACCAGGTACAGCGGCGGCGGCAGGATGTCGGCGACGATGTCCTTGGACTCGAACACCGCATGGCTGTCGTCGGCCAGGTGGCGGTTGCCCCACAGCAGCAGCGCCCCGAGCATCACGACGGCGCCAAGGGCGACACAGGCCAGCAGCGTCAGACGTCCGCGAATCGACAAGTCGTGCAGAGAAGGCATCGGATGTGCGCTCCAGGCCGAACAGGACACGAGCGCGCCCCGGCGCCACGAAGGTGGTGCGGACGAATTCTAGGAATTCGCAGAATGAGCGTTTGTGTCATTTATGCGAGATACGCACGTTTCACGCCGGCCCGTGCGGCGGCCGTTCAGCGGCGGTGGCGGCGGCGCCAGACCCAGGGCGGCAGCGGCCGCGCGTCGGCCCAGAGCCCGGCGCGCTCGTGCCGCGCCTGCCATTGCAGCGCCGGCAGGTTGAGGTCGCTGGCATAGCCTTCGGCCACCCAGGCCAGTCCGGCGCGCAGCTGCGCCGTGCCGGCGTCGCGGCCGCCGCAGCGCACGTGGGCGACGGCCCGGCCGTAACGGTCGTGGCCGGCGGCGCCGGGCAGCGGCCGGACCTCGGCGGGCCGGCGCAGGCACAGCGCGGCGAGCTGGCGGCGCGACGCCGATCCGTAGGCCTGCGCCTTCTCCGGCGCGTCGACCTCGGCCAGGCGCACGCGCAGCGTGCCCTGCGGCGCCGGGCAGCGCGCGGTCAGCGTGTCGCCGTCGGCGACGGCGATGACGACACAGGAGAAGACGAGCGCACTCAGCATCGCAGCAACACGCCGGCCGCGGCCGGCGCGCGTCAGGCTTCGGCCGGCGGCAGCCCCAGGCGCTCGGGGAAGGTGTAGGCGACGAGGTCCTCGCCGCGCACGAAGCCGGCGAGCAGCAGGCCGCAGGACTGCGCCAGCTCGACGGCCATCGCCGTCGGCGCCGAGACCGCGGCCAGCGCCGGGGCGCCCAGGCGCGCGGTCTTCTGCACCATCTCGAAGCTGGCGCGGCTTGTGATCGCGACGAAGCCCTCGCCGGCCGCCAGCCCGGCGCGCTGCATCGCGCCGACCAGCTTGTCCAGCGCGTTGTGGCGGCCGACGTCCTCGCGCACCAGGCGCGCATGGCCGTCGGCGTCGCACCAGGCGGCGGCGTGCGTCGCGCCGGCCAGGCGCTGCAGGCCTTGGGCCTCGCGCAGCTCGTGCTGGGCCCGCGCCAGCGCCTGCGGCGTGAAGGGGCGCGGCGCCAGCGCCGGCAGCGCCTGGCGCACCTGGCCCAGGCTGTCGGTGCCGCACAGGCCGCAGCCGGTGCGCCCGGCCAGCGTGCGCCGGCGCTCGCGCAGCCGCCATTCGCAGGCCGCCGACACCTCCAGGTGCAGCTCGATGCCGTCGCAGCCGGGCAGCACCTCGACCGAACGCAGCTCCTGCGCGTCGGCCAGGCCTTCGGTGGCGCAGAAGCCGCGCGCAAAGTCCTCCAGGTCGGCCGGCGTGGCCATCATCACCGCGTGCGAGATGCCGTTGAAGACCAGCGCCACCGGCACTTCCTCGGCCACCCAGTCGTCGGCGGCGCGCGCAACGCCGCCGCGATGGGTGACGACACGCAATCGGCGCAGACCTTCGGGGACGGAGATTTCGGCAGGATTCATCGGCAGCGGCATTTTCACCGCCGCCGCCGCCCGACGGCGGCGCAGGGGCTAGGGCAAGCGCGATGACGGCAAATGCAACGCGCTGTTAGCATCCGCCCCGCTCCCGGTCCGTGCCGCACGTTCGCGGGGGCAGCGTGCGACAAGCCAGTGGCCGGCCGTCGCGCCGCCCCCAGACCATGGCCGCACCCCGCCGGGCGTCGTCGATCTTCCTTCACAGCCACGGGAATGCGCTCATGAAGCAGCTCTCCAGGCGCCAGTTCATGAAAGTGACTGGCTCCACGCTGGCGGGTTCGAGCTTGGCGCTGATGGGTTTCTCGCCAGCCACTGCGCTGGCTGAAGTCCGCCAGTACAAGCTCGCCGCCACCACGGTCACACGCCAGACCTGCACCTACTGCTCGGTCGGCTGCGGCATCCTGATGTATTCGCTCGGCGACGGCGCCAAGAACGCCAAGCGCTCGGTGATCCACGTCGAGGGCGACCCCGACCATCCGGTCAACCGCGGCACGCTGTGCCCCAAGGGCGCGAGCCTGCTGGACATCGTCAACAGCCCGAACCGGCTGCTGTACCCCGAGGTCCGCGAGCCCGGCTCCAGCGAGTGGAAGCGCATCTCCTGGGACGAGGCCAACACCCGCATCGCCAAGCTGCTGAAGGAAGACCGCGACGCCAACTTCGTCGAGAAGACCGAAGACGGCCTGACGGTCAACCGCTGGCTCACCACCGGCATGCTGGCCGCCTCGGCGTCCAGCAACGAAGCCGGCTACATCACCCACAAGGTCGCCCGTTCCTGGGGCCTGCTCGCATTCGACAACCAAGCCCGTGTCTGACACGGCCCGACGGTGGCAGGTCTTGCCCCGACGTTTGGCCGTGGAGCGATGACGAACCATTGGGTCGACATCAAGAATGCGGACGTCATCCTGATCATGGGCGGCAATGCCGCCGAAGCTCACCCCTGCGGGTTCAAGTGGGTCACCGAGGCGAAGGCGCACAACAAGGCGCACTTCATGGTGGTCGATCCGCGCTTCAACCGCTCTGCGGCGGTGGCGGACTTCTACGCCCCGATCCGCTCCGGCAGCGACATCGTCTTCCTCGGCGGGGTCATCAACTACCTGCTCGAGAACGACAAGATCCACCACGAGTACGTCCGCAACTACACGGACTTCAGCTTCATCGTGCGCGAGGACTTCGCGTTCGAGGACGGCATCTACTCGGGCTACAACGCCGACAAGCGCAGCTATGACAAGACGAGCTGGGACTACGAGCTCGGCGCCGACGGCTTCGTCAAGACCGACCCGACGCTCGAGCACCCGCGCTGCGTCTACCAGCTGCTGAAAAAGCACTACAGCCGCTACACGCCGGACAAGGTCGAGAGCATCTGCGGCACGCCCAAGGCGAAATTCCTGCACGTCTGCGAGAAGCTCGCGTCGACGGCGGTCGCCGGCCGCGCGGCGACGATCCTCTACGCGCTGGGCTGGACGCAGCACTCGATCGGCGCGCAGATCCTGCGCACCGGCGCGATGGTGCAGCTGCTGCTGGGCAACATCGGCGTCGCCGGCGGCGGCATGAACGCGCTGCGCGGGCACTCCAACATCCAGGGCCTCACCGACCTGGGCCTGCTGTCGGCCAGCCTGCCGGGCTATCTGACGCTGCCCAACCAGGCCGAGCAGGACTACCAGAAGTACGTCGACACCCGCACGCAGAAACCGCTGCGCCCGGGCCAGATGAGCTACTGGCAGAACTACCCGAAGTTCCACGTCAGCCTGATGAAGGCCTGGTACGGGCCGAACGCGACCGCCGAGAACAACTGGGCCTACGACTACCTGCCCAAGCTCGACAAGCAGTACGACATGCTGCAGGTCTTCGAGCTGATGAACCAGGGCAAGGTCAACGGCTACATCGCCCAGGGCTTCAACCCGCTGGCGGCGCTGTCCAACAAGGACCGCGTGCGCGACGGCCTGGCCAAGCTGAAGTTCCTCGTCGTGATGGACCCGCTGGCCACCGAGACCAGCGAGTTCTGGAAGAACCACGGCGAGTACAACGACGTCGACGCGGCCAAGATCCAGACCACCGTCTTCCGCCTGCCGACGACCTGCTTCGCCGAGGAGGAAGGCGCGGTCGTCAGCTCCAGCCGCGTGCTGCAGTGGCACTGGAAGGCCGCCGAGCCGCCGGGCGAGGCGCGCACCGACATCCACATCATGTCGGAGCTGTTCCTGCGCCTGCGCGAGATGTACAAGAAGGACGGCGGGGCCTTCCCCGACCCGATCCTAAAGCTCTGGTGGCCGTACGCGCACGCCGAGGAGCCGACGCCCGAGGAAGTGGCCAAGGAGTACAACGGCCGCGCGCTGGCAGACGTCTTCGACCCGAAGGACCCGACCAAGCTGATCCGCAAGGCCGGCGAGCAGCTCGCCGGCTTCGGCGAGATGCGCGACGACGGCTCGACGATGGGCGGCTGCTGGATCTTCGCCGGCTGCTGGACCCAGGCGGGCAACCAGATGGGCCGGCGCGACAACGCCGACCCGACCGGCATCGGCAACACGCTGAACTGGGCCTGGGCCTGGCCGGCCAACCGCCGCGTGCTCTACAACCGCGCCTCCTGCGACGTCGACGGCAAGCCTTTCAACCCGCGGCGCAAGCTGATCGGCTGGAACGGCAGCGCCTGGGGCGGCGCCGACGTGCCGGACATGGCGCCGACGCTGGCGCCCGAGACCGGCGCCGGGCCGTTCATCATGAACCCCGAGGGCGTGGCGCGTTTCTTCGCGCGCAAGGGACTGGCCGAAGGGCCGTTCCCCGAGCACTACGAGCCTTTCGACACGCCGCTGGGCTACAACCCGCTGCACCCGAAGAACCCGCTGGCGACCAACTCGCCGGCCGCGCGTGTGTTCAAGCCGGTCTGGGAGACCTTCGGCAAGGCGGCGGACTTCCCGCACGTCGGCACGACCTACCGCCTGACCGAGCACTTCCACTACTGGACCAAGCACGCGCTGCTCAACGCGATCACCCAGCCCGAGCAGATCGTCGAGATCGGCGAGGTGCTGGCGCAGAGCCTGGGCATCGCCGCCGGGGACATGGTGAAGGTGTCGTCCAAACGCGGCTACATCAAGGCGCGCGCGGTGGTCACCAAGCGCATCAAGCCGATGACGATCGAGGGCAAGCCGGTGCACCACGTCGGCATCCCGATCCACTGGGGCTTCAAGGGCGTGACCAAGCCGGGTTTCCTGGCCAACACGCTGACGCCGTTCGTCGGCGACGGCAACACCAACACGCCCGAGTTCAAGACCTTCCTGGTCAAGGTCGAGAAGGTCTGAGGAGCGCCCATGTCACTGCAATCTCTCGACATCAAGCAGCGCTCGGCCACGACGACGCCCTCGCCGCAGGCGCGGGCGCCGGCCTCGGGTGAAGTCGCCAAGCTGATCGACGTCTCCAAGTGCATCGGCTGCAAGGCCTGCCAGACCGCCTGCATGGAGTGGAACGACCTGCGCCAGGAGCCCGGCTCCAACGTGGGCGTCTACGACAACCCGGCGGACCTGACTTCGGCCGCGTGGACGGTGATGCGTTTCACCGAACACGAGGACGAGAAGACCGGCAACCTGGAGTGGCTGATCCGCAAGGACGGCTGCATGCACTGCGCCGACCCGGGCTGCCTGAAGGCCTGCCCGTCGCCCGGCGCGATCGTCCAGTACACCAACGGCATCGTCGACTTCCACCAGGAAAACTGCATCGGCTGCGGCTACTGCATCACCGGCTGTCCGTTCAACGTCCCGCGCATCTCCAAGACCGACCACAAGGCCTACAAGTGCACGCTGTGCTCCGACCGCGTCGCGGTCGGCCAGGAGCCGGCCTGCGTGAAGACCTGCCCCACCGGGGCGATCATGTTCGGCACCAAGCAGGCGATGAAGGACCAGGCCGCCGAGCGCATCGAGGACCTGAAGGAGCGCGGCTACGCCAACGCGGGCCTGTACGACCCGGCCGGCGTCGGCGGCACGCACGTCATGTACGTGTTGCACCACGCCGACGATCCGAAGCGCTACGAAGGCCTGCCGGCGGACCCGTCGGTGAGCCCGGTGGTCGGCTTCTGGAAGGGTGCGCTCAAGCCGATGGCGGTGGCCGGTCTGGCGATCGCCGGCTTCGCCTCGCTGTTCCACTACATCACCAAGGGCCCGAACGACGTGTCCAAGGCCCTGGAGGACGAGATGGAACGCAAGGACCGTGAAGCCGCCGAGAACGAAGAGGAGACGCCGCGATGAGACGCAACCCACGCGACCTTCAGCGCTACAACGCCTCCGAACGCGCCAACCACTGGGCGGTCGGCTGGCTGTTCCTGGGCGTCATGCTCTCGGGCCTGGCCTTCTTCCACCCGGCGCTGTTCCCGCTGACGATGTTCTTCGGCGGCCCGACCTGGGCGCGCATCCTGCACCCGTACATCGGCGTCGGCATGGCGCTGCTGTTCACGATCATGGCGCTGCGCTTCTGGCGCCTGAACGTGATCGAGCCGGTGGACGTGGACTGGCTGCGCAACGTCGGCAAGATGGTGGACGGCGACGACCACGACATGCCGGCGCAGGGCAAGTACAACGGCGGCCAGAAGGTGCTGTTCTGGGCCCTCGTCGTCTGCATGGTGGTGATGCTGATCACCGGCATCCCGATGTGGCGCGCCTGGTTCACGTTCCCGGTGGGCGTCGTGCGCGTGGCCTCGCTGCTGCACGCCATCGCCGGCATCGGCATGATCCTGTTGATCGTCATGCACGCCTACGCGGCGATCTGGACCCGTGGCACGATACGCGCGATGTTCTACGGCACCGTCACGCGCGCCTGGGCCAAGCAGCACCATCGCAACTGGTATCGCAAGATGACCGGCGACGAGAGCTGAACCCCGCCTGACCAACGCCGCCCGCGTGTCGCCACCCGGCGGCCGCGGGCGGTGTCACATCCAACGAACAAGGAACCCGCGTGCAGCGAATCCTCCAGCCGGGCGAGATCGAGGCCCTGGACGCCATCGACTTCCCCCGCATCCGCCTGCCCCGGCCGGCGGAGCTTTATGCCGAACGCGCCGCGCGCCTGCGCCAGCTCGCCGACGGCCACCCGATCGCCGACTACCTGCGTTTCGTCGCCCTGCTCGCCGACGGCCAGGCCGCCGCCGCGACGACGGTGAAGACGACGCCCCCCGACGCCGCCGTGCTGCAACGTGCGATCGAGCACGGCATGCCGCCGCTGCCGACGCAGGACCAGCCCGACCCCGCCTGGCGCGAGGTGCTGGCGCAGATCGTCGAGCGCGCGCTGGCCGCCGGCGACACGCTGCCGGCGCCGCTGCGCGAGCAGCTGCAGCGTCTGCGCACGATGGACGCCGCGGCGCTCGACGCGCTGGCCGTCGACCTGCTCGACGAGGACGTCGACGCCGACACCGCGGCGCTGCAGCCGGTCGTGATGGCCGCGCTGCAGCTCGTCTGGGCCGACCGCGCCAGCCGGCTCGATGCCGACGCGCTGGGCGTGCCGGCCGAGCCGACGACCTGCCCGGTCTGCGGCACGCCGCCGGTGGCCAGTGTGCTGCGCATCGGCGGCGCCGCGGGCGGCCACCGCTACCTGCACTGCGCGCTGTGCGCCACCGAGTGGCACATGGTGCGCGTCAAGTGCAGCCACTGCGAATCGACCGCCGGCGTGCGTTTCCTCGGTGTCGAGGACGGCGGCAAGACCGTGCTCGCCGAGACCTGCTCGGCCTGCCACAGCTACCGCAAGCAGGTCGACCAGCACCAGGACCCGCTGGCCGAACCGCTGGCCGACGACCTGGCCAGCCTGCGCCTGGACCTGCTGATGGCCGAGACCGAGTTCGAACGCGCCTCGGGCAACCCGCTGCTCGCACTGCCCGAGGGCGAGCCCGAGAGCGAATGAGCCCCCCGGCAGCCCGCCTGCCGGCGGTGGACCGCGTGCTCGGCTGCGCCGAGCTGGCGCCGCTGCTGGCCGCGCACGGCGCGACGCGCACGACGGCCGCGGTGCGTGCGCGCCTGCAGCGCCTGCGTGAACGCCTGCTCGCCGGCGACGCGCCCGAGGCCGAACTCGCGCTGCCGGCCATCGCCGCGGCGGTGGCCGCCGCACTCGCCGCCGAAGACCAGCCGCGGCTGCGCGCCGTCTTCAACTGCACCGGCACCGTGCTGCACACCAACCTCGGCCGCGCGCTGCTGCCCGACGCCGCGGTGCAGGCCGTCGTGCAGGCACTCACCGCACCGGCCAACCTGGAATACGACCTCGCCACCGGCGGCCGCGGCGACCGCGACGACGTCGTCGACGACTTGCTGCGCGAGCTGACCGGCGCCGAGGCGGCGACTGTGGTCAACAACAACGCCGCCGCGGTGCTGCTGATGCTGTCCTCGCTGGCGCCGCGCAAGGAAGTCATCGTCTCGCGCGGCGAGCTGGTCGAGATCGGCGGCGCCTTCCGCATCCCGGACATCATGGCGCGTGCCGGCGCCAAGCTGGTCGAGGTCGGCACGACCAACCGCACCCACGCGCGCGACTACGAAGGCGCGATCGGCACCCGCACCGCGCTGCTGATGAAGGTGCACTGCAGCAACTACGCCGTCGAAGGTTTCACCGCCAGCGTCGCCGAGAGCGAGGTCGCACGCATCGCCCACGCCCACGGGCTGCCGCTGGCCGTGGACCTGGGCAGCGGCACGCTGGCCGACCTGGCGGCGCACGGCCTGCCGCGCGAGACCACGGTGCGCGAGACGGTGGCTGCCGGCGCCGACGTCGTCAGCTTCAGCGGCGACAAGCTGCTGGGCGGCCCGCAAGCCGGGCTGATCGTCGGCCGCCAGGACCTGATCGCCAAGATCAAGCAGAACCCGCTGAAGCGTGCGCTGCGCGTCGGCAAGCTGACGCTGGCGGCGCTGGAGCCGGTGCTGCGCCTGTACCGCGAGCCGGAGCACCTGGCGGCACGGCTGCCGACGCTGCGCCTCTTCACACGCCCGCAGGCCGAGATCCGCGCCGCCGCCGAACGCCTGCGCTCGCCACTGCAGGCGGCGCTGGGCGAAGCCGCCACGGTCGAGGTCGTGGCGCTGAGCAGCCAGATCGGCAGCGGCGCGCTGCCGGTCGACACGCTGCCCAGCGCCGGCCTGCTGCTGCGCCCGGCGGGCAAACGCAGCGGGCGCGCGCTGGCGCGGCTGGAAGAAGCCTTGCGCGGCCTGCCGCGGCCGGTGATCGGCCGCATCGCCGACGGCGCGCTGTGGCTGGACCTGCGCTGCATCGAAGCGGCGGACGAAGCCGCGTTCGTGGCCCAGTTCGGCACGCTGGCCGAGGCTCTGGGGACACCAAGATGATCGTCGGCACCGCCGGCCACATCGACCATGGCAAGACCGCGCTGGTGCGGGCGCTGACCGGCGTCGCCACCGACCGGCTGAAGGAAGAGCGCGAGCGCGGCATCTCGATCGAGCTCGGCTACGCCTACGCGCCGCTGGCCGACGGCACGGTGTTGGGCATCGTCGACGTGCCGGGCCACGAACGTTTCGTGCGCACGATGGTCGCCGGCGCCGTCGGCATCGACCACGCGCTGCTGGTCGTCGCCGCCGACGACGGCGTGATGCCGCAGACGCGCGAGCACCTGGCGATCCTCGACCTGCTGGGCGTGCACCACGGCTCGGTGGCGCTGAACAAGGCCGACCGCGTGCCGCCGACGCGCCGCGACGAGGTGCGTGCCGAGATCGCCGCGCTGCTGGCCGGCACGCCGCTGGCCGGCGCGACGGTGTTCGAGACCGTCGCCCCCGCCGAAGCCGACCCCGGCGTCGCCGCACTGCGCGCGCACCTGGAAGCCGTCGCGCGCGAACGTTCCGAGCGCCGTGCCGACGGCGGTTTCCGCCTCGCGGTCGACCGCGTGTTCACGCTCGCCGGCCAGGGCACGGCGGTCACCGGCACCGTCTTCGCCGGGCGCGTGCAGGTCGGCGACACGCTGCAGCACTCCGCCAGCGGCCAGGCCGTGCGCGTGCGCTCGATCCACGCCCAGAACCGCCCGGCCGACGAAGGCCGCGCCGGTCAGCGCTGCGCGCTGGTGCTGGCCGGCATCGAACGCGACACCATCCAACGCGGCGACTGGATCGCCGCGCCGGCCACGCTGCAGCGCTGCGAGCGCCTGGACGCCCGCATCCGCCTGCTGCCCGACGCCCCGGCGCTGGCGCACTGGGCGCCGGTGCACGTGCACATCGGCACCGGCCACCACCTCGCCCATCTGGTGGCGCTAGACGCCCAGCCGCCGGCCGCCGGCGCCTCGGCGCGGGTGCAGCTCGTGTTCGAGACGCCGGTCTGGGCCCTGCCCGGCGACCGGCTGATCCTGCGCAACGCCCAGGCCAGCCGCACCATCGGCGGCGGCCGCGTCGTCGACCTCTGGGCGCCCGAACGCCGGCGCCGCAGCGCCGAGCGCCTGGCCTGGCTGGACGCGCTGGAAGCCGCGCAGGCCGAGGCCACGCCCGAAGCCGCAGCCCGCCTGCTGGCACTGGCGCCCGCCGGGCTGGCGCGCTCGCGGCTGACGCTGCTGCTGGGCCACGCCACGGCGCCGGCCGAGGCCACCACCGTCGCGCTGCCCGGTGGCGACACGCTGCTCGTCGCGCCGCCGGTCTGGCGACGCTGGCGCGAGCGCATCGCCGCGGTGCTGGCCGACTTCCACCAGCGTTCGCCCGACGATCCCGGCCTCAATGCCGCACGGCTGCGGCGCATCGTGCAACCGGGTGCTGCCGACACCGGCCACGACGCGCTGTGGCCGGCGCTGCTGGACTCGATGCTGGCCGACGGCTCGCTGGCGCGCCAGGGCTCCTGGCTGCACCTGCCGGGCCACGCGGTGAACCTGAGCGAGGCCGAGCAGATCCTCGCCGAACGCCTGCTGCCCCGTTTGGCCGACGGCGGCGCCGACCCGCCCTGGGTGCGCGACCTGGCCGCCGCCACCGCCGCGCCCGAGGAGCAGGTGCGCACGGTGCTGCGCAAGCTGGCACGCCGCGGCGAGCTGCAGCAGGTCGTCAAGGACCTGTTCTATCCCGAGGCCACGGTGACCAAGCTGCTGACGCTGCTGGACGACCTGAGCGCCGCCGCGCCGCGTGGCGAGGTCGGCGCGGCCGAGTTCCGCGACGCCTGCGGCCTGGGGCGCAAACGGGCGATCCAGGTGCTGGAGCACTTCGACCGCGTCGGCTACACGCGCCGCGTGCGCGACCGGCGCGTGCTGCGCGAACGCCCCGCCGCCCCTGCGCCGGCAGACGGCGCGGGGCTTTGATAGGATCCGCCGCCCCGAAAACCGGGGCGACATGGAAGGCAAACGCACCCGGTGGTGCGCCCGGGCTTCAAACCCGGTCGGGGGCGTCAGCCGCTCCCGGGTAGGTTCGACTCCTGCTGCCTTCCGCCACTCACGCGGCCAGGGCGCGCGCGTGGTGCTCCAGGTGCTCGCCGACGAAGCTGGCGATGAAGTAGTAGCTGTGGTCGTAGCCGGGCTGGCGGCGCAGCGTCAGCGGGTGGCCGGCGGCCGCACAGGCTTGTTCCAGCAACTCCGGCTTCAACTGCCCGGCCAGGAACTCGTCGGCCTCGCCCTGGTCGACGAGCAGCGGCAGGCGCTCGCTGGCACCGGCGATCAGCGCCGTCGCGTCGTGCGCCGCCCAGGTGCTTTCGTCCTCGCCCAGGTAGGCGGTGAAGGCCTTGCGGCCCCAGGGCACGCGCGCCGGCGCGACGATCGGCGAGAAGGCCGAGACGCTGGCGTAGCGCCCCGGATGGCGCAGCGCCAGCGTCAGCGCGCCGTGGCCGCCCATCGAGTGGCCGAAGATGGCGCGCCGGCCGGTCGTCGCGACCTGCGCTTCCACCAGCGCCGGCAGCTCGTGCACGACGTAGCTCTCCATGCGGTAGTGGCGCGCCCAAGGCTCCTGCGTCGCGTCGAGATAGAAGCCGGCGCCCTGGCCCAGGTCGTAGGCCGGGTCGTCGGCGACGCCCAGCGTGCCGCCGGGGTCGCGCGGGCTGGTGTCGGGCACGACGAGGATCAGCCCCAGCCGCGCCGCGTGCGCCTGCGCGCCGGCCTTGGTGATGAAGTTCTGCTCGCTGCAGGTCAGGCCCGACAGCCAGTAGACGACCGGGCAGGCCTGGCCGGCCAGCGCCTGCGGCGGCAGGTACAGGCCGAAGCGCATCTCGCAGCCCAGCGTGGCCGAGTCGTGGCGCCAGACCTCCTGGCGGCCGCCGAAGCTGGCGTGGTGTTCGACGCGTTGCATCGCCGCGGCCTCAGTAGTGCACGACGCTGCGGATCGACTCGCCGCGGTGCATCAGATCGAAGGCTTCGTTGATCTCCTGCAGCGGCATCGTGTGCGTGACGAAGGGCTCCAGGCGGATGCGCCCGGACATCGCGTCTTCCACCATGCCCGGCAGCTCGCTGCGGCCCTTGACGCCGCCGAAGGCCGTGCCCAGCCAGCGCCGGCCGGTGACGAGCTGGAAGGGCCGCGTCGAGATCTCCTGCCCCGCGCCGGCCACGCCGATGACCACCGACTGGCCCCAGCCGCGGTGCGCGCACTCCAGCGCCGCACGCATCACATGCACGTTGCCGATGCACTCGAAGGAATGGTCGACGCCCCAGCCGGTCATCTCGACGATGACCTGCTGGATCGGCTTGTCGTGGTCCTTCGGGTTGACGCAGTCGGTGGCGCCGAAGGTGCGTGCGAGGTCGAACTTCGACGGGTTGGTGTCGACCGCGATGATGCGGCCGGCGCCGGCGAGCTGGGCGCCGTGCACCACCGCCAGGCCGATGCCGCCGAGGCCGAAGACCGCGACGCTGTCGCCCGGCTGGACCTTGGCGGTGTTCTTCACCGCGCCCAGGCCGGTCGTCACGCCGCAGCCCAGCAGGCAGACCTGCTCTGGGTTGGCCTCGGGGTTCACCTTGGCGAGCGACACCTCGGCGACGACGGTGTACTCGCTGAAGGTCGAGCAGCCCATGTAGTGGTAGATCGGCTGGCCGTTGTAGGAAAAGCGCGTCGTGCCGTCGGGCATCAGGCCCTTGCCCTGCGTGGCGCGCACCGCGACGCAGAGGTTGGTCTTGCCCGACTTGCAGAACAGGCACTCGCCGCACTCGGCGGTGTACAGCGGGATGACGTGGTCGCCCGGCTTCACGCTGGTGACGCCTTCGCCGACCTCGACGACGATGCCGGCGCCCTCGTGGCCCAGCACCGCGGGGAACACGCCCTCGGGGTCGTCGCCGCTCAGCGTGAAGGCGTCGGTGTGGCAGACGCCGGTGTGGGTGATCTTGACCAGCACCTCGCCCTTCTTCGGCGGGGCGACGTCGATCTCGACGATCTGCAGCGGCTGGCCGGCGGCGAAGGCGACGGCGGCTCGGGACTTGATCATGGGTGTCTCCTGGTTGGACGGTTCAGCGCGTGAAGGAGCGCACGAGCAGCACGAGGCGGTCGACCTCGGCCTGCGGGTCGGCCGCCGGCAGCGCACGCTCGGCATTGAGGCCGAAGGTCTCGCGCAGATGGCCTTCGAGCACGTCGGCCATCAGCCCGTGCGCGGCGCCGCGCAGCGCCGCCAGCTGCTGCAGCAGGTCCGCGCAGTCGGTGCCGGCTTCGACGGCACGCTCCAGCGCCTCGGCCTGGCCCTTGATGCGGCGCAGCCGGGTGACGACACGTTTGCGTTCGGCCGGCGAGTGCGGCATCGGCGGGCTCCTTCGTACTGGGGGGGAGTATAGGAGCCGAATGGGCGCCGCGTTCAATCCGGGTTTTCAGGAGGGTGGGCCGCGGCGCCGGCCGGCGCGAGGCCGATGAAGGCCTTGATCGTGTGCAGCAGGGCCTGGATCTCGGCTTCGCCGAGCGCGTCGTACTGGTGGTCGTCGTCCACCGCGAGCAGCGTGATCGCCGGCGACAGCGGCCAGCGGCGGCGCGCTTCGGCAGCGCTGCCGTATTCGTCGCGCTCGCCCTGGACGATCAGCAAGGGCCTGGCCACGCGCGCCAGCACCTCGGTGCGCCGCGGCTCGGGCGGCCGCTCGGGGTGCTGGAACGGGTAGCCGAAGCAGACGTGGCACAGCAGCGGCGGCGCGTCCTCGGCCATCGCGCCGGCGATGCCGCCGGCCGAATGCGTCAGCAGCACGACGCGGCGGCCGTGCTGGCGGGCGATGAAACGCCGCAGCGCCGCCACGCCGGTGTGGTGGACCTCGTGCCGGCGGGCGAACAGGTAATCCCAGCGGGACGGACGGCCGGCCAGCAGCCCGAGCTTGAGCAGCCAGCGCACGGCAGGCAAGGCCGCCCAGCCGGCCGGCAGCGCCGCCAGCCAGGGCTCGGCACGCTCGTCCAGCCAGCGCCGCGTGTCGCCGGTGCGGCTTTCGTAGCGCAGCACCGGCATGCCGGCGAGGCCGAGCTCGTCGACGACGCGCGACAAGCCGCGCGATCCGCGCTTCCAGTTGTTGCGGCCGACGACCAGCAGCAGCGTCGCGGCCGGATCGACGGCCGGCGCCGACGGCACGTCAGGCCTCATGCAGCACGCTCCCCAGGCATCCGCACGCGGCGCCGGCCGACGGCCCGGCTCGCCGCGTGCCCGGGGATTGTCAGCGCGCGCCGGCCGCCAGCACCCGCGTGATCGCCTGGCGCAGCAGGTCCAGGCCGAGGTCGATCTCGGTGTCGCTGACGGTCAAGGGCGGCGCGATGCGGAACACGCCGCCCATGCCGGGCAGCTGCACGATGTTCATGCTCAGGCCCAGCCTCATGCACTCGCGCGTGATCGCGGCGCCGAGCTCGGGCGCGGCTTCGCGCGTGGCGCGGTCCTTCACCAGTTCCAGGCCGAGCAGCAGGCCGCGGCCGCGCACGTCGCCGATGCATTCGAAGTCGCGCTGCAGCGCACGCAGGCCGGCTTCCAGGCGCGCGCCGGCGATGCGCGCACGCTCGACGAGATGGTCGCGCGCGACGATGTCCAGCACCTTGGCGCCGACGGCCGCCGGCAGCGGGTCGGAGACGTGCGTCGTGTAGAAGAGGAAGCCGCGTTCATGGCAGGTCTCTTCGATCTCGGCGGTCGTCAGCACCGCGGCCAGCGGCAGGCCGGCGCCCAGGGTCTTGGACAGCGTCATGATGTCCGGCGTCACGCCGTCGCGCTGGCAGGCGAACATCAGCCCGGTGCGGCCGATGCCGGTCTGGGCCTCGTCGAGGATCAGCAGCATGCCGCGTTCGACGCACTTGGCCTTCAGCGCCGCCAGGTAGCCCGGCGGCAGCTCGAGGATGCCGCCCGAGCTGAGGATGGGCTCGGCGATGAAGGCCGCCAGGCTGCCGCAGGACTGGCGGTCGACGAGGTCGAAGGCGTAGTCGAGTTCGGCCTGCCAGTCGTAGACGCCGCCGCGCTCGAAACGCGGGCGGTACGGGTACGGCGCGGGAATCGCGAACGAACCCACCGCCGCCGGGCCGTAACCGCGGCGACCGGCGCTGTAGGTGGCCGACGCGGCGCCGCCGGTCATGCCGTGCCAGGACTGGGCGAAGCCGACGACCTCGTGGCGCCCGGTGTAGAGCTTGGCCAGGCGCAGCGCGGCTTCGTTGGACTCGGCGCCGGTGGTCAGCAGCAGCGCACGCTCCAGCCCTGCGGGCGCGACGCCGGCGAGCTTGGTCGCCAACTCGACGACCGGGCGGCTCAGCATGCCGCTGAACAGGTGGTCCAGGCGCTGCGCGTGGTCGGCGACGACCTCGGCGATCTCCGGGTGGCCGTGGCCGAGCAGCGCGCTCATCTGGCCCGACGTGAAGTCCAGGATCGCGCGGCCGTCGGCGTCGTAGACGAAGCTGCCGTGGGCACGTTCGATGATCATCGGCTCGAAGCGGCCGCCGTAGCGCACGAGGTGGCGGCGGGCGTTCTGCCAGAACTGCGGGTCGTCGTTGCGGGACATGGCGCGGGGCTCAGGGAAGCTCGGATGGCGACCAGCCTAAGCAAGCCTCAGCATCAAGAAAAGCTAATCTTTCTGACGGCAGCCATCAGCGATACTGATGGCTTGAGCCGAGACCTGGACCCCGACCTGCTGCGCTGCTTCGTCGCCGTCGCCGAGACGCGCACGCTGGGCCGCGCCGCCGCGCGCATCGGCCGCACCCAGGCCGCGGCGAGCATGCAGGTCAAGAAGCTGGAGACGCTGATCGGCCAGCCGCTGCTGCACCGCGGTGCACGCGGCGTGACGCTGACGCACCACGGCGAGCGCCTGCTGGGCCATGCGCGCACGTTGCTGCAGCAGCACGACGCGGCGCTGGCCGAGCTGACCGGGGCCGGGCTCACCGGCACGCTGCGTTTCGGCTGCCCCGACGACTACGCCGCGGCCTTTCTGCCGCGCATCCTGCGCGGCTTCGCCGGGCGGCACCCGCAGGCCGTGGTCGACGTCGTCTGCGCGCCCAGCCCGCGGCTGGAGGAACGGCTGCGCCGCCACGAGCTGGACCTGGCGCTGGTCTCCACCGCCGACGGCGCCGAACCGGCGCTGCGCCGCGAGCCGTTGGTCTGGGTCGGCCTGCGCGACGACGAGGGTGCGGCACGCGAGCCGCTGCGCCTGGCCTTGTCCGACCCCGACACGCTGGACCACCGCGCCGCCTGCGAGCGCCTGGACGCCGCCGGCGTCGCCTACCGCGTGGCCTACGCCAGCGCCGGCATGGCCGGGCTGCTGGCCGTCGTGCGTTCGGGCCAGGCGATCGCCGTGCTGACGCAGTCGGCGGTGCCGGCCGATCTGCGCATCCTGGCGCCCGACACGCGCCTGCCGGCGCTGCCGGCGGTCGGCGTGCTCGTCAGAACGGCGCTGCCGCGCCCGGCAGCGCTGGTCGCCGAGTTCGTGCGCCACCTGCACGAGGTCGTCTCCAGCGCATGAACGGCGTCGCGGCACGGGCAATGCTTGCCCGCATTCCATCGAACCCCGGCGGCCGAGGCCGCCACGACAGGACAACGAGATGAAGGTTTCCGTGATCGGAATGGGTGCCGTCGGCACCGAGATCGTCGGTCTGCTGGTGCACATGAGCGAGGTGACCGAGATCGTCGCCGTCGACAAGCTGCGCGAACGCGCCGAAGCCGAGATCTGGGACTTCTCCCACACGACGCCGTTCACCTACGCGAAGAACCCGCGGCTGGTCGTCGGCGAGTATGCGGAGACGGCGGACAGCGACATCGTCGTCATCACCGCCGGCGCCCAGCTGCAGCAGGGCCAGACGCGCGACGACCTGGTGCGCGTCAACAGCCGGATCCTGCAGGACATCATCGGCCGCGTGGAGCGCCACTCGCCGGGCGCCGTGGTCATCAACGTGACCAACCCGGTCGACGTGATGACCCAGGTGATGCTGCGAGCGTCCAGTTACCCGCGCGAGCGCCTGCTGTCGGCCGGCACGCTGATCGACACCGCACGCTTCCTGCGCATCCTGGCCGAGCACGTGAAGATCGACCCGAAGAACCTCTACGGCTACATGCTGGGCGACCATGGCGCCACCGGCTTCATCCCGTGGAGCCTGTGCCGCGTCTGCGGCGCCGAGGTCGACACCTTCTGCCGTTTGAACGGCCTGCCGCCGGTGGACCGCGAAGACATCCGCCGGCGGACGCTGGAAGCGGGTTTCCGCATCTTCGAGCGCAAAGGCAACACCAACCACGGCATCGCCGCCAGCGTGTTCCGCATCATCCGCGCGATCGAGTGCAACGAGCAGTCCATCCTGCCGCTGGGCGTGCTGCTGCAGGGCGAGTACGGCGTGGCCGACCTGGTGATGAGCGTGCCCTGCGTCGTCGGCCGCGGCGGCGTGCAGCGCATCCTGCACCACGAGTTCACGCCCGAGGAGGACACGCAGTTCCGCGCCTCGGAGCAGCATCTGCGCCATCTGCTGGCGCTGGCCTGAGCCGCTGCGCGCTCAGCGCTTGCGGCTTCGTTTGGCGGCGGGTTTGGCGACCGATTGGGCGGCCGCCTGGGCCGCCGCCGGGCGCGTGCGGTCCAGGTGGCTGGCCAGCATGCCGGCGACGACACGCGCGACGGCCTCCGGGTCCTGCGGCTCGTCGAACAGCAGCTCGACCGAGGCGTAGATCAGCTCGACGACGATGCGGCTGGCCAGCTGCAGCTCGGCGGCCGGCACCTCGGGCAGCGCCTTGGCGAGCATCGCCGCCTGGGCCGCCGTCACCTCGGCGTGCGAGCCCAGCCGCACTTCCTGCAGCGCCGGCACGGCGCGCAGCGCACGCATGATCCAGACGCCGCCTTCGGTCTGGCGCGTCACCTCGTAGGTGTCGAGCAGCAGGCCGGTCAGCGCCTTCTCCAGCGCCGGCGTGCCTCCGGCCAGCACCTCCTCGGACATCCAGCGCTCGACGCACACGTTCTGGCGGTGCATCAGGCGTTTGCCCAGCTCCGACAGCAGCGCGTACTTGTTCGGGAAGTAGCGGTACAGCGCCGGCGGCGTGACGCCTGCGCGTTCGGCGACGAGGTTGGTCGACAGGCGCTCGATGCCGACGTCCTCCAGGGTCGCGGCGGCGGCCGCGAGCAGGCGCTCGTAGGTCTCGCTGGCACGTTGCTGCGCCGGTTGGACCTTGGTGTCCAGGGACGGCTGTTCGCGCTGCGTACGAGGCATGACGGAGGAAGTGGCTGGCATGCGGGATTATCCGACGCCGTGCAGGCGCGCAGAAACATAGTTAACGCTAGATACTAGTGTTGACTAGGCGCAAATACACGAGGACGGCATGGACGGCGAGCGGCGCAGGCATGAACTCTCCGCGGCGGAAGTGGCTGCGGCGCTGGCCGTCGGCTCGGTCGCGCTGCTGGTGCTGGGCCTGATGCCGATCCTGCTCGGCGAGCTGCTGTCGGCGCGCCGGCTCAGCCTCGAAGGGCTGGGCATCGTCGCGATGGCCGAGATCGTCTCGCTGGGCCTGGGCGTGCTGCTCGGCGACCTGCTGCTGCCGCTGACGCGGCTGCGCCTGGTGACGGTCGTCGCCGCGGCCGTCGCCGGCGGGCTGGACCTGGGCACGCTGCAGGCCTCGGGCGACGCCGGCTTCGCGCTGCTGCGCGCCGGCGCGGGCCTGGCCGAGGGTGCGCTGGTCTGGGCCACGACCGCGGTCATCGTGCGCTGCCCCAACCCCGACCGGGACGCCGGCATCTTCTTCGTGATGCAGACCGCGGCCCAGGCGCTGCTCGGCTTCACGCTGGCGCGCTCGGTGATCCCGGCGCACGGCTGGCAGGGCGCCTACGTCGTGCTCGCCGCGCTGGTCGTCGTGCCGATGTTCGCCGCCGCGGCACTGCCGCGCGCGCTGGCGCCGCTGGCATCGGCGGCGCACACCGGTTTTCGCTGGACGGCGCACACGGCGCTGCCGCTGCTGGCGATCTTTCTGCAGATGGCGACGCTCAGCTCGCTGTGGTCCTACGTCGAGCCGCTGGGCCAGCAGGCGGGCTTCAGCGGACCGCAGGTGCAGACGCTGATCGCCGCGGCACTGGTCGTGCAGATGGCCGGCGGGCTGAGCGGCTCGGCGCTGGTGCGGCACCTGGCGCCGGCGCCGACGCTGCTGGCGGCCTCGGCGCTGCTCGGGCTGGTCGCGCTGGGCGTCTCGGGGACGGGCGGCGGCGCCAGCCTGGCCTTCGCGCTGCTCTGCACGGCCTTCGCCTTCACCTGGCTGTTCATGACGCCGTACCAGACCGGCCTGGCCTTCGTCGCCGACGGCAGCGGCCGCGTCGCCTCGCTGGCGCCGGTGGCGCAGCTGCTGGGCGTGGCCGCCGGGCCGCTGGCGGCGTCCTTGCTCGTCGACGGCGACGAGGTCGCGGCCGTGCCCTGGGTCAGCGCCGGCTGCGCCGCGGCGGCGGTGCTGGTGCTCGCCGCCATCGTCGCCCGACACCCCCGGGATCGGGTTTTCACCCAAGTTTAACGGTAGTCAATACTACATACTAGCCATGACTACTACGACAGGCCGCGGCGGATGACCGTACGCGGCCGGGCCCCGAACGCAAACCCGCCATGACTGCGTCGATCTTGAAATGGGCAGCGCGCAGCGCCTGCCGCCTGCCGATGCCGGCGATCAAGCTGCTGGGCGGCGCGCCGCGTGTCATCGACGGCCAGCACCTGGACCCCCTGGTGCAGTTCATGGTGCGCTACTTCGCCGACCCGCCGGGCACGCTGGACTCGGTCGAGAAGACACGCTCCGGCTTCGACCTGCAAGGCAACTGGCTGACCCACGCGCCCGAGCCCGGCGTGCGCATCGAGCCCTGGAGCTTCGACGGCCCGGCCGGGCCGGTGCGCTGCGAGATCCACCGCCCAGCGGCTCTGCCGCGCCGCGACGCGCCGGTGCTCGTCTTCTTCCACGGCGGCGGCCACGTCGCCGGCTCGCTGGACTCGCACCGCGACGTCTGCCGCCAGCTCGCCCACGAAGCCCGGTGCGCGGTGGTCGCCGTCGACTACCGCCTGGCGCCAGAACACCGTTTCCCGGCCGGCATCCACGACTGCCTGGCGGCCTTCGACGCCGTCGTCGCGCAGTCGGCCGCGCTCGGCTTCGCCCCGCGGCGCGTCGCCGTCGGCGGCGACAGCGCCGGCGGCAACGCCGCGGCGGTGGTCGCGCAGCAGCGCCGCGGCGCGCCCTGCCCGCCGCGCGTGCAGATGCTCTGGGTGCCCTGGCTGGACATGAGCCGGCAGTCGCGTTCCTACCAGCTCTTCGCCGCCGGCTACTTCCTCGAGAAGGTGAAGATGGAGTGGTACACGGAGCTCTACCTGCGCCGGCCCGAGGACGCGCTCGACCCGCTGGCCTCGCCGCTGCTCGGCGAGGTGCACGGCGTCTGCCCGGCGGTGCTGCTGATCGCCGGCTTCGACCCGCTGCGCGACGAAGGCGTCGCCTATGGCGAGAAGCTGCAAGCCGCCGGCGTTCCCACCTTCGTCAAGGTGTTCCAGGGCCTGGTGCACCCGTTCATCAACGTCGCCGGCTCGGTGCCCGCGGCGCGTGCCGCCTTCACCGAAGCCGCGGCCTTGCTGAGGGCGCGGCTGTGAGCCGGCCTCGTCCACCACGCGCGCCATCCGGCGGGCGGTCTTGCGTCTGACCACAGGAGCCGACAACGATGAGAGGGGACCCCGTGAAGCCGACAGCCCTGGCGCTGGCCGTGACGACGATGATGGCCGTGCAGCCCGCACGCGCCCTCGACCTCGAGCTGGGCGACGGGTGGCGAGGCAACCTCGACACCACGATCACGCTGGGTTCGGCCTGGCGCGTGTCCAAACGCGACGCGACGCTGGTCGGCGCCGGCAACGGCGGCAACGCCGCCAACGTCTCCACCGACGACGGCAACCTCAACTTCGACCGCGGCGACGCCATCAGCCGCGTGGTCCGCGCGACCCACGAGCTGGATCTCTCGCGCGGCGCCTTCGGCGTCTTCGGCCGCGTCACCTACGCCTACGACAACGTCGCCGCCAGCGAGCGCATCGACGCCTACGGCGACTCGGCCTCCGAGACCGGGCGCGAAGTCCGGCTGCTGGACCTGTACGGCCGCTACAACGGCGACGTCGACGGCAAGGCCTTCGCGCTGCGCCTGGGCAAGCAGGTGCTGAACTGGGGCGAGAGCCTGTTCATCCAGAACGGCCTCAGCGTCATCAACCCGGTCGACCTGTCCAAGCTGCGCTCGCCCGGCACCGAGCTGCGCGAGGCCTACATCCCGACGCCGATGGTCTGGGCCTCGCAGCAGCTGTCGGCCGACACCAGCGTCGAAGGCTTCGTGCTGTTCAAGGCCGACCACTACCGCCAGGACCCGCGCGGCACCTTCTTCAGCACCAACGACGTCGCCAGCGGCCGCATCGGCCACGGCGACTTCTCCGACCGCCTCTACCTGAACGCGCTGCGCCCCGACCAGCGCGGGCTGGACCCGAACGAGATCCCCGGCTACGACATCCTGAACGGCGGCACCGGCCAGTTCTGGCTCGACCGCGTCGCCGACAGGAAGGCCGACAAGACCGGGCAGCTAGGCGTCAACGCGCGCGTCGCCTTCCCGGAGCTGAACCAGCTCGAGCTCGGCTTCTACGCGATGCAGTACACGAGCCGCGTGCCCTTCATCAGCTACAACGCGGCGGCGGCGGGCGGCGTGCCGTCCTCGGCCAACCCGCTGTACCCGGCCGGCAGCGCCAGCTACTTCCTCGAGTACCCGGAGCGCATCCGCGTCTTCGGCGTCAGCGCGCGCGCCCAGGGCCCCTGGGGCGTGGCGCTGCAGGGCGAGTACACCTACCGCCCCAACCAGCCGGTGCAGCTCGGCGACCTGTCGACGCAGGCGGCGCTGGCCGGGCTGACCGGCCTGGTGCCGCCCGAGGTCTCGGCGCTGGCCGGCACGACGCTGCGCGGCTACGACCGCGTCAAGATGCACCAGATCCAGGTCAGCGCCACCAAGTCCACCGGCGCGGTGCTGGGCTCGACCGGCTCGATGCTGCTGGCCGAAGTCGGCTACACCCACCTCGGCCTGTCCGACGGCAAGGTCTACGACGGCCCGGGCGTCTA
Organism: Rubrivivax gelatinosus IL144; assembly: GCF_000284255.1. NCBI lineage: Bacteria > Pseudomonadati > Pseudomonadota > Betaproteobacteria > Burkholderiales > Sphaerotilaceae > Rubrivivax > Rubrivivax gelatinosus. Next base: position 1,179,579 of record NC_017075.1, on the reverse strand, counting down.
TCTGACCTCGACCGAGCTCGTCACGCGGCTGGGCCTGGGCTCGGTGCTGGCCTCGCAGAGCGAAGGCTTCACGACACGCGCCTCCTGGGGCTACGTGCTGGCCTACCAGATGGACTACAGCCAGGCCATCGCCGGCATGACGCTGTCGCCGCGCGTGTCCTTCTCGCACGACGTGCACGGCACGGGCCCCAGCTTCACCGAAGGCGTGCGCTCGCTGAGCCTGGGCACCGCGCTGGTCAGCGCCGACAAGCGCTGGAAGGCCGACCTCTCGTACACGGGCTACTTCGGCGGCCGCGTCTACCGCGCCACCGACCCGGTCGCCGGCTTCCAGTACGCCTCGAACTCCAACCTGCTGAAGGACCGGGACTTCGTCGCGTTCAGCCTCAGCTATGCCTTCTGACGACCCGCCGTTGACGATAGGAGCCACCGTGCGACACCGCGCCCCGTCCATCCTCGCCGTGCTGCTCGCCGCAGCGTCCCTGGCCGTGCCGGCGGCCGCCCAGGCCCAGACCGCGGCCGATCTCGGCAAGAGCCTGAGCCCGGTCGGCGCCGATCCCAAGCCCAACGCCGACGGCTCCATTCCCGCCTGGACCGGCGGCGAGCGCGAGCTGCTCAAGTGGAGCAACGCCAACGACTACCCCAACCCTTACGCCGCCGAGAAGCCGCTGGCCGTCATCACGGTGGCCAACCTGGCGAGCTACCAGGACAAGCTCTCGCCCGGCCACGTCGCGCTGCTGAAGAAGTACGCGAGCTACGCGCTGCCGCTGTACAAGACCCACCGCAGCGCCTTCTTCCCGCAGGCCGTCTACGACGAGACGGCGCTGAACCCGGGCCGCGCCAGGCTGGTCAACGGCGGCATCGTCGGCTCGTCCGGCGGCGTGCCCTTCCCGATCCCGAAGAACGGCGAGGAAGTCATCCTGAACCACAAGTTCAGGTTCATGGGCGCGGCCTACGGCCAGACGCTGACCTACGCCAACGTCGCGCCCAACGGCGACGCCAGCTTCTCCAAGCTCGAATACGAGGTGCTGCGCCAGCACGGCAACCCGGCGATCAAGCCCGAGGCGCGCGTGCCCAACGTGCTGAGCTACTACCTCGAACGCAAGCTGGCGCCGGCGCGCGAAGCCGGCGAGATGGTGCTGGCGCATTCGGCGATCAGCGCCGAGCCGGGCAAGCCCTTCCAGTCGATCTGGATCTACAGCCCCGGCCAGCGCCGCGTGCGCCTGGCGCCCGAGTTCGCCTACGACACGCCGCAGCGCGACGGCATGCTGACCAGCGACGAGGTCGACGAGTTCAACGGCGGCACCGACCGCTACGACTGGAAGCTGCTGGGCAAGCGCGAGCTGATCGTGCCGTACCACAACTACGCGATGCTGCAGTCCGACGCCAAGGCCGCCGACATCCTCAAGCCCGGCCACGTCAACCCGAGCTACATGCGCTACGAGCTGCACCGCGTCTGGGTCGTCGAGGCGACGCTGAAGAAGGGTGCCAGCCACATCTACGGCAAACGTGTCTTCTACGTCGACGAGGACAGCTGGTCCGCGGTGCTGCAGGAGAAGTACGACCAGCGCGGCGAGCTCTGGCGGGTCTCGGAGACGGTGCCGATCATCGCGCCCTGGCTGGGCGGCGTGTTCACCTCCACCGACACCTTCTACGACCTGCGTTCGGGCCGCTACTTCACGACGCTGACCAACGACTCCAGGCCGAAGTTCAAGGTGCTCAACGAGCGCACGGCCGACTACTACTCGCCGCAGAACCTGCGCAACCTCGGCACCCGCTGACGCGGCCCCGGCCGCCCGACGCCGCGACGCCCATGTCTGCCCCTTCCCCGGCGCGCCGCGCCATCCTCCGCAAGGCCGGCGGCGCCGGTCTGGTGCTGCTGGCCCCCGGGCTGCACGCCCAGCCTGCGCCGGACGCCGCCGCCGCGCGCCCGCCCGACCGGCGCGCCGGCGTGCTGCTGGCCGGCTGCCAGCAGGGCGACAGCCTCTGGGTCGGCGACCACCGCGGCCAGCTCTACCGCTCGCGCGACGGCGGCGCCCATTGGCGCCGCAGCGCCGAGACCGGCGCCGGCGGCATCACCGCCATCGTCATGGCCGGCCGCCGCGGCCTGGCCGTCGGCCACCGCGGCACCGTGCTCGCCAGCGCCGACGGCGGCGACAGCTGGCAGGCGCGGCCCATCGCCACGCCCGAGTCGCTGTCGCTGCTGGACGCGCTGGTGCTGCCGCAGAACCGGCTGCTGGCCGTCGGTGCTTTCGGCGCCTGCTGGGCCAGCGACGACGGCGGCGCGCACTGGGCGGCGCTGAAGGCCGTCGAGGACGACCGCCACCTCAACGCCTGCGCGGCGACGCCGGCGGCGATCGTCGTCGTCGGCGAACGCGGCCTGGTGCTGCGCAGCGCCGACGGCGGCCGCAGCTGGGCCGAAACCGGCGGCGCGGCCAGCGCCTCGCTGTTCGCCGTCGTCGCAACAGGCGAACGCGAGTTCGTCGCCGCCGGCCTGGGCGGCACGCTGCTGCATTCGGCCGACGCCGGCCAGCACTGGCAGCTGCTGGCGGCGCAAGCGCCGGCCGCCTGGTACGGCGCGACGCTGGTCGGCCAAGGCGCTGGCCGGCGTGTGCTGCTGGCCGGCAACGGCGGCGCCGTCGCCAGCCTCGGCCCCGACGCGGCCGCCGGCTGGCGCCTGCAGCACCAGGCGCGTGTCGGCCCGGGCGCCTGGCGCACCGTTCTGAGCGGCGGCGCCTCGCGCAGCCTGCTCGCCGTCGGCGAGACCGGTATCCAGCCGCTGCCCCGCGGGCCCTGGCTGGCATGAAGACCTCGACGAGGACAGGCCCGTGACCCGGTTGCAGACCGCCACCCACCGCATCGCCGACGCGCTGATCCGCTGGCGCATCGCCGTGCTCGTCGTGATGAGCGCGCTGACCCTGGCCCTGGGCTGTTCGGCGACGCAGCTGCGCCTGGACGCGCGCTTCGAGAAGTCGATCCCGCAGCAGCACCCGTTCATGCGGGACTTCCTGCGCTACGAGAACGTCTTCGGCGGCGCCAACACGGTGCTCGTCGCGCTGGTCAACAAGCAGGGCGACATCTTCGAGGCGCGGTACCTCGAACGCCTGAAGGCCGCGACCGACGACGTCTTCTTCATCGACGGCGTGCGCCGCGAGTCGGTGATGTCGCTGTGGACGCCGCGCGTGCGCTACGTCGAGATCACCGAACAGGGTTTCGCCGGCGGCAGCGTCATCCGCTCGGGCTTCACCGGCTCGGCCGAAGACATCGCCACGGTGCGCACCAACACCGAGAAGTCCGGCGAGATCGGCCGCCTGGTCAGCAACGACCTGCACGGCGCGCTGATCCAGTTCGAGCTGCAGGACCGCACGCCGGGCAGCGCCGAGCCGCTGGACTACGAAGCCGTCGCGCGCAAGCTCGAGGCGCTGCGCGCCCGGTACGCCGACGAGCACGTCGACGTGCACATCGTCGGCTTCGCCAAGGTCATCGGCGACATCGCCGAAGGCACGCGCGGCGTGCTGCTGTTCTTCGCCGCCGCGGCCGCCGTGACGACGCTGCTGCTGCGCTGGTACAGCCGCTCCTGGGCGCTGACCTGGCGCGCGCTGGCCGTCGCCGTGCTGCCGGTGCTCTGGCTGCTGGGGCTGATGCCGCTGATCGGCATGGGCATCGACCCGCTGTCGATCCTGGTGCCCTACCTGATCTTCACGATCGGCGTCAGCCACGCGGTGCAGATGACCAGCGCCTGGTCGCGTGCGGTGCGCCGCGGCGCGACGCCGGCCGAGGCCGCGCACGAAGCCTTCGTCGCGCTCTTCGTGCCCGGCACGCTGGCGCTGCTGACCAACGCCATCGGCTTCCTGGTCATCATGCTCGTCGACATCGAGATCGTGCGCGAGCTCGGCGTCATGGCCAGCATCGGCGTCAGCCTGATGATCCTGACCAACAAGGTGCTGCTGCCGGTCATCCTGTCCTTCGGCCACCCGCGCCACGCGCCGCACCGCGCCGCGCGCGACGCCGCCGAGCAGCTGCCGCGCGCGCTGCGCTGGGTGGCCTCGGCGGCGACGGCGCCCTTGGCCGTCGGCGTGCTCGCCGTCTCGCTGGGCCTGGCCTGGGTGGGCCACGTCGAGGGCGCCAAGGTGCGCATCGGCGACCAGGGCGTGGGCATGCCGGAGTTCTTCCCGGACGCGCGCTACAACCGCGACTCGGCGGCCGTGCTGCGTTCGTTCAGCCTGGGCAGCGAGCTGCTGACGGTCTACGTCGTGCCGCCGGACGGCGCCCACGACGAGAGCACGCGCCAGATCTGCCTGCGGCCCGAGGCCGCCGACTACATCGACCGGCTCGAGGCGCGGCTCGGCGAGGTCGACGGCGTCTCGCGCGTCATCGCCTATCCGTTCTTCGCGGCGATGATCAACGCCGGCTGGAACGAGGGCAACATCAAGTGGCGCGTCGTCGCCGACAGCCCGGCGGCGATGGGCCAGGCCTCGAACCAGCTGATCACCGAAGGCGCCGGGCTGGTGGCCCGCTCGTGCGAGGCGATGCAAGTGCTGGTGTTCGCCGCCGACCACGACGCGCACACGATCAGCCGCATCGTCCAGGCGGTGCAGGACTACGCCGCAGCCAACCCGTCGGCCGCGGTGCAGCTCAGGCTCGGCGGCGGCAACCTCGGCGTGATGGCGGCGACCAACGAAGCCGTCAGCGCCGCCGAGCCGCGCATGCTGGCGGCGATCTTCGTCTCGCTGGCGGTGCTGTGCGTCATCACCTTCCGCGACCTCTGCGGCGCGGTCGTCATCATCGTGCCGCTGGCGCTGGTGTCGCTGCTGTGCAATGCGACGATGGCCTGGCTGGGCATCGGCCTGAAGGTCTCGACGCTGCCGGTGGTGACGCTGGGCGTCGGCGTCGGCGTCGACTACGGCATCTACCTCTACGAACGCCTGAAGCACCACCTGGCCGACGGCATGGCGTTGCCCGACGCCTGGGCGCTGTCGCTGCACGAACGCGGGCGCTCGGTGCTGTTCACGGCGGCGACGATGAGCGTCGGCGTCGGCTCCTGGGCCTTCTCGCAGCTGAAGTTCCAGGCCGACATGGGGCTGCTGCTGGCCTTCATGTTCCTGGTCAACGTGCTCGGCGCGCTGCTGCTAATGCCGGCGCTGGCCTGGCTGTGGCAGCGCCTGGCCTCGCGCCGGCGGGCGGCGCAGCTGGCGCCGGTGGCCGAATGAAGCCGCGCGCCTGGCTGCCCGCCGCCGCGGCGCTGCTGCTCGCGGCCTGCAGCCCGGCCGGCGCACCGCCCGCCGACGCCGATTACCACCGCGCCGAATCGATGCGGCCCGACGACGCCGCGCTGGCCGAGCGCTGGGAGCGCTCCTGCCGCCTGTGCCACACCACACGCGGGCCGGCGCCGCTGGCCGGCCACGCGCCGTCGTGGCGGCCGCGGCTGGCCCAGGGGCCGGCGGTGCTGCTGCAGCGCGCGCGCGAAGGCTTCAACACGATGCCGCCGCGGGGCCTGTGCGCCGACTGCAGCGACGAGGACCTGCTTCGTTTGATCGACTTCATGAGCCGGCCACGATGAACACACTCCCGCCCTTCACGCGCCGCCAGGTCTGCGCCAGCGCCGCGGCGACGGTCGTCGCCGGCTGGGTGACCGCCGCGGCCGCACAGACGCCGACGCCGGCTCGGCCGGTGGCAGCGCCGCGCTGGCGCAACTGGTCGGGGCTGCAGCAGGCCACGCCCGCGGCCATTGCCACGCCCGGCAGCGAAACCGAGCTGCAGGCGCTGCTGCGGGCCGCACGCGGCGAGCTGCGCGCCGTCGGCTCGGGCCATTCGTTCAGCGCGCTGGTGCCGACGCCGGGCACGCTGGTGTCGCTGGACCGCCTGTCCGGCCTCGTGTCCGTCGACAAGGCCGCCGGCACCGCGACCGTGCGCGCCGGCACCCGCCTGGCCGTGCTGGCCCAGGCGCTGGACGCCCAGGGCCTGGCGCTGCGCAACCTGCCCGACATCACGATGCAGACCCTGGCCGGCGCGCTGGCCACCGGCACGCACGGCACCGGCGCGACGCTGCCGGCGCTGCACGCCGACGTGCTCGCGCTGCGCCTGGTCGGCGCCGACGGCCGCCTCGTCGAGCTGGACGAGCGCCGCGACCCGCAGGCGCTGGCCGCGGCGCGTGTCTCGCTGGGCAGCCTGGGCGTCGCGACGCAGTACACGCTGCGGGTCGTGCCGGCCTACGCGCTGGAGCGCAAGGTCTGGCTGCGCCCGGTCGACCGCCTGCTCGAGGAAGCCCCGGCGCTGGCCGCGTCCTACCGCCACTTCGAGCTCTTCGTGCTGCCCTTCACCGGCTACGCGGCGGCCGTCGCGCACGCGCCTTACGCCGGCAGCGACGTCGTCACGCCGCGGCCGGCCGACGACACGGTGCTGGCCGACCTGAAGCGTTTGCGCGACTGGCTGGGCCGCTTCCCGGTGCTGCGCAGCTGGGCCGCGCAGCGCCTGATCGACCCGCAGCAGACCGAACACGCACGCGACCGCGGCTACCGGCTGCTGTCGACGACCCGCTCGGTGCGCTTCAACGAGACCGAATGGCACCTGCCGGCCGAACGGGGCCTGGACGGCCTGCGCGCGGTCATCGCCGAGATCGAGCGCCACCACGACGCCTTCTTCCCGATCGAGATGCGCTGGGTGCGCCGCGACGAGGCCTGGCTGAGCCCTTTCCACGGCCGCGACAGCTGCTCGATCGCGCTCCACGCCGCCGCCGACGAGGAGCACGAGACCCTCGTGCGCGAAGGCAGCCGCATCTGCCTCGCCCACGGCGGCCGGCCGCACTGGGGCAAGCTGCACACGCTGGGCGCCACCGAGCTGGCGGCGCTGTACCCGCGCTGGGCCGACTTCGGCCGCGTGCGGCGCGAGTTCGATCCGCAGGGGCGTTTCCTGAACACGCACCTGCGCCAGGTCTTCGGCCTCGCATGAGACCCGGCCGCCGCCGCCTGCTCGTCGGCGGCGCCGCGCTGGCCGCGGTCGCGCTGCTGCGCCCTGGCGAGCGCGGCGCGCCGCACGACGCCTACTTCGCCGCGCTGGCGCGCTCGCTGCGTGCCGCCGGGCTGGCGCAGCAGCCGACGCTGGTGCTGGACCTGGCGCGGCTGCGCGCCAACGCGGCGCTGGTGCAGCGCCACGTCGCCGGGCGGCTGCAGCTGCGGCTGGTGAACAAGTCGCTGCCCTGCCTGGCGCTGCTCGACGCCGTGGCCGCGGCCACCGGCACGCAGCGGCAGATGGTCTTCAACCTGCCGTACCTGGAGCTGACGAGCCGCGCGCGGCCGCAGTGCGAGCTGCTGCTCGGCAAGCCGCTGCCGGTGGCCGCCGCGGCGCAGTACCTGCGCCAGCGCCCGGCCTCGGGCTTCGAGCCCGCGCGCCAGCTGCAGTGGCTGGTCGACACGCCGGCGCGGCTGCAGCAGTACCGCGAGCTGGCGCGTGCGCAGCGCCAGCCGATGCGCGTGAACCTCGAGATCGACGTCGGCCTGCATCGCGGCGGCGTCGCCGACCCGGCGACGCTGCGCACGATGCTGCAGCTGATCGCCGAGGAGCCGCTGCTGCAGTGGTCGGGCTTCATGGGCTACGACGCGCACACCGAGAAGCTGCCCGACCTGCCAGGCTGGCGACCCTACGCACGCGAGCAGGTGCTGGTGCGTTACCGCGAAGCCGTCGACGAGCTGCGACGCAGCCCACTGGCCGCCCGGCTGGCCGACGCGACGCTGAACACCGGCGGCTCGCCGACCTTCAGGCTGCACGACGGCAGCGGCGCGGCCAACGAGGTCGCGGTCGGCTCGGCGATGGTCAAGCCGCTGGACTTCGACACGCCGCTGCTGGCGGACTTCCGCTGCGCGGCCTTCATCGCCACGCCGGTGCTGAAGGTGGCCGAGTTCCGGCCGCCGGTCGGCGTCGAGTTCGTCGGCACGCTGGCCCGCGCCTGGGACCCCAACCAGCGCCGCCAGGCCCACATCCACGGCGGCCACTGGCTCGCCGAGCCGGTGTCGCCGGCCGGGCTGGCGGCCAGCGCGCTGATCGGCCCGTCGTCGAACCAGCAGATCCTGCTCGGCTCGGGCCGCCAGGCGCTGGAGCCCGACAGCCTGGTGTTCTTCCGCCCGACGCAGAGCGAAGCGGTGCTGCAGCAGTTCGGCGACATCGCCGTCTGGGACGGCGAACGCGGCATCGTCGACACCTGGACGCCGTTCCCGGCGGCCGGCTGAGGCCCGGCCGCTCGCGTCGGCGGCGTTCAGTAGCCCTTGCTCTCTTCGGGCAGCAGGCCTTGCGCGACCCGCTCGCGGGCGCGTTTCTCGTCCCTCATCAGCCGGCCGTTGGCGACGTGGCGCACGATCCACGGCAAGGGCCTGACCTGGCCGCCGGCGCCCAGCGCCAGCACGTAGGCCTTGGCGCATTTCTCGAACAGCTCGGCGTTGAGCGCCAGGCGTGCGCCGGTCATGCCCAGCACCAGCGGCAGGCCGTCGTGGAGCGCGGCGTTGCCGCCCTTGGCCAGCGTCGCCACCCAGTTCGATGAACCGCGCGCCGCCGCCATCAGGCCGAGGTGGCGCACCTGCTCGTCGAACACGCCCGGCATGCGGCCGCCGAAGCCGGCGAGCTGCGGGCCGTAGAGACCGCCGCCGTGCAGCACGGCGCAGACGTCCTGGCGCGCGGCGAACACCGCCGCCGCCGGGATCGCCGTCTCGTCGCGCCAGTCGACGCGGCGCGGCGCGGCGTCGCCCGCGGCGCCGTGCCACATCGTGCTGCCGCCGGGAATGCGCAGCGACAGCGCGGCGCCGGCACCGTTCATCAGGCGCTTGCCGACCAGGCGCTCGCGCAGCGGGAGCCAGGTCGCCATCAGCAGGTCGTCGAGCTCCATGGCCTCAGACCAGCGCGAAGACGTCGTCGAAGCGGTTCAGCGCGTCGTCGATCACCTCGTCGGTGTCGGCCAGGCTGGTGTAGATGCGGCTGCCGGCCAGCGTGATCAGCCCGTGCGCGGTGTAGGCCGCGCCCATCTCTTCCATCATGTGCTTGCGGCGCTTGGCCTCGTCCTTCACCTTCAGCAGCTTCCACAGGCTGCTGGTGTCCAGCAGCAGCACGCCCGAGGTCTGCAGGTGCACGATCGAGCCCATGTTGTAGCTGACGTAAGGCAGGCCGCGGCGGCGGATGATCTCCTCCAGCCCCTGGCACAGCCGGTCGCCGGCGCGCCCGGCCTTGGCCGCAGCGCCGGTGCGCTCCATCTCCAGGATCGCGTGGTAGCCGGCGACGCAGGACAGCGGGTTGGCCGACAGCGTGCCGCCGACGAAAGCGCGTTTGGTGGTGGTGCCGATGCCGCCGACCAGCGACATCATGATGTCCTTGCGGCCGCCGATCGCGCCGGCCATCGGGTAGCCGCCGGTCAGGCACTTGCCGAGCACGGTGATGTCCGGCTTGACGCCGAAGTAGCCCTGGGCGCCGGCCAGCCCGGTGCGAAAACCCGTGACGACCTCGTCGAAGACCAGCAGCGCGCCGAACTCGTCGCAAAGCTGGCGCACCTGGCGGTTGTAGTCCCGGTGCACCGGCCGCGTGCCGCTTTCCGGGCCCAGCGGCTCGACCAGCACCGCCGCCGTGCCGCCGCGCAGGCGGTTCCAGCTCAGTTTGCGGCGCAGCTCGTCGAGGTCGTTGGGCAGGCACTCCTGGGTGTGGCCGGTGGCGCCGCGCGGGATGCCGGTGGCTTCCATGCGGCCGGTCTTGGGCAGGCGCATGCCGTAGACGAGCTGGTCGCTCCAGCCGTGATAGGCGCCGCCGACCTTGATGATCCACTTGCGACCGGTGAAGGTGCGCGCCAGGCGCACCGCGCCCATCACCGCCTCGGTGCCCGAGCCCAGCAGGCGCAGCATCTCGACGCCCGGCATGTGGCGGCAGACGAGTTCGGCAAGCTTCACCTCGTACTCGTGCAGCAGGCCGGTGACCGGGCCGCATTCGTCGATCAGCTCGTGCACCTTGCGCCGCACCGGCTCGTAGTTGCTGCCCAGCAGCGTCGGGCCGCCGGCCTGCAGGAAGTCGATGTAGCGGTTGCCGTCGACGTCGCTCAGGTGCGCGCCCTCGGCCTGCGAGAAGGCCAGCGGGAACGGATGGTTGAACGCCAGGTTGTGCTGCACGCCGCCCGGAATGACGGTCTTGGCGCGTTCGGACAGCGCCTTGGAGGTCTTGCAGCGCTCGTCGAAGTAGCGCTGCACCTTCTGCATCGCGTCCGCGCGCACTGGGCGCATCGGCTGCTTGACCAGCTCGTCGAAGCGGCGCTGCAACTGCTCGGTGTCGGGCCAGCGGGAGATGCCCGAGCTGGCTTCGGGGCCGTCGACCGGGTTCGGGGTGACTCGTGTATCCATGGTTTCCTCAGACGGATTGCTCGCTCGACAGGGACTGCGCCAGCTGCGTCAGGCCCTCGCGTCCCGGCGGGTTCGCGATGGCTCGCGCCCGGATGCCGTTCAAAAGCTGCTCGCGCGCGATCTGTTCGAGCGCGGAGACGGCCGACATCGCCTCGCGCACGCCACGGCCGCAGCACAGGATCCCGTGGTTGCGCATCAGGTAGGCGTTGAGATCGGGGCGCAGCGTCCTGGCCAGCTTGCGCGCCAGCCAGCCCGAGCCCGAAGGCGCGTAGCCGACCACCGGCACCTGCGCGCCGAGCAGCCCGTGCAGCGCCTGCGGCACCGCCAGCGGGCGGCCGATCAGCGCCAGCGCGCTGGCCACCGGCTGGTGCGTGTGGATGCTGCAGACGACGTCGGGGCGCCGGGTCAGCACCTGGGCGTGCAGCCCGGTCTCGACCGAAGGCGTGCGGTCGCCGGCCACCGGGCTCAGGTCGGCCAGGCGCAGCACGCAGACGTCCTGCGGCTGCATCGTCAGGTAGTCGGTGGCCGACGGCGTGACGGCGACCAGCTCGGCGTCGATGCGCAGCATGATGTTGCCGCCAGTGCCGGCGAAGAAGCCCCGGTGCGAGAGCTGCAGGCACAGGTCGACGACCTGGCGGCGTTCGGATTCGTAGGTCATGCGTGGCTCTCCCGCGGCGCGTTCAGGCGCCGGTACAGCGGCGCCAGGCGGCGGTGGATCTCCTTGAAGGACTCGAACTTGTCGCCGTAGAGCTGGCGCAGCGCCGGCTCGGGCTCGAAGACGCGGCGCGTGCGGCGCAGGCCGTCCAGGTCCTCGAAACGCAGCGCGCCGATGCCGATGGCGCCGAGGAAGGCCGCGCCCACCGCGTTGGCCTGGATCGGGTTCTCGAGCTGGCGGATGGCGCTGCCGGTGACGCTGGCGATGATCTGGCACCACACCTCGCTCTGGCCGCCGCCGCCGACGACGGTGATCGTCTCGGGCCGGCCGCCGAGGAAACGCGAGAAGGGCTCGAGCATCCAGCGCGTGTTCAGCGCCACACCTTCGAGGAAGGCGCGGAAGATGTCCTCGCGCGAATGGTCCAGCGACAGGTTGACGAGGCCGGCGCGCAGCCGCGGGTCGTCCACCGGCGTGCGTTCGCCGAACAGCCAGGGCGTGTAGTGCAGGCCGCGCGCGCCGGGCGGCACCCGCGCGGCGATGCGGTTGAGCACCTCGTAGACGGCCGGGTGTTCCTCGTCGCTGGCCAGTTCGTCGGCGTGGTAGAGGATGCGGTCGCGCAGAAAGGACAGGTTGGCGCCGGCGGTCGACTGCAGCGCCATCGCCAGATAGCGGCCTTCGACGGCGCCCGGCACGGCGGCGATCTTGTGGCGCACGTCGGTCTTCATGAACGGCACGTGCGCGCCCAGCCACGACGAGGTGCCCAGGTACAGGTGCGCCGCGCCGTCGGCGACGGCCGCGCCCACCGCGACCACCGAGTTGTCGACGCCGCCGGCGACCACCTTCACGCCCGGCGCCAGGCCCAGCGCCGCGGCGACTTCCGCGCGCAGCGTGCCGATCACGTCGGTGCTCTTGACGATCTCCGGGAACTGGTCAGGCACCACGCCCAGACGCGCGATCAGCGCCGGCGCGTAACGCACCTGGCGCACGTCGCGGTTGTCGGTCACCCAGCTCGTCAGGATCGCGTCCTGCGTCGTGCAGATGCGCCCGGTGAGGCGCAGGTTCAGGTAGTCCAGCGCGTTGAGGAACTTGTGCGTGCGCGCGTAGACCTCGGGCGCTTCGTCGTGGATCCAGGCGATGTGGCCGGCGCAGTCGCGCCCGGTGGCGGTCGGTGCGCCGCCGGTGAGGCGCAGCCATTGCCAGAGCTTCAGCGGCCCGTAGCCTTCGACGTTGAACAGCCGCCCGCGCGTGCGGCGCTGGATCGCGGCGGCGCCGCGCGAGTCGAGCCAGCTGATCGCCGGCCGCAGCGGCCGGCCGTCGCGGTCGATGCAGACCGTGACCTCGGCCTGGGTCGAACTGCAGACCGCGACCACACGCCGGCGCCGCGCGGCGTCGGCCGCCAGCAGCTCCTGCGACGCGCCGAGGAAGGCCTGCCACCAGGCTTCAGGATCCTGTTCGGCACAGGCGCCTTCGACGTGCAGCGAGACCGGCCGGAAGGCCCAGGCCAGCACCCGGCCATCGACCGACACCAGCGCGCATTTGCAGCCCGAGGTGCCCAGGTCCACGGCCAGCAGCAGGCGCTCGTCCTCGCTGGGCGGCTTCATCGTGTCGGCAGGCCCGCGGCGTGGGCAGGAGTTGGCAGCAGCACCGTCTGATCTCGATCACTTGATAGATATCGCTACTCTATAGCGATCGCTATCTTTTTGAAAAGACTTTGGCGCTGACCCGAGGGAAGACCCGGAGGCGAGGCCTCAGCGCGTAGGCGCCGGCCGACGCCGCACGGCGGCCGGGTCCGGGCCGCCGCAGGGCTGGCGCCTCACGCGCCGCGCCCGGCCGGCGCCCTAGGCTGGGAACCATGACTGCAGGCGATGGCCCTGCGGCGAAGACTCAGGAGATCGACATGAACGACATCCGCAACCCCGAACGAGACGAAGACAAGGGCCACCCGGTGGCCACCGGCGTCGGTGCCGCGCTGGGGGGCGCCGCCGGCGGCGTGGCCGGCGCGGCGGCAGCCGGTGCTGCCGTCGGCGGCATGACCGGGCCGGTGGGCGCCGCGGTCGGCGCCGTCGTCGGCGCCGTCGCCGGCGGCCTGATGGGCCGCGGCGCAGGCAAGGCGATGGACCCCGAGGCCGAAGACACCTACTGGCGCAGCAACTACACCGGCCGCCCCTACGTGACGCCGGGCGCCAGCTACGACGACTACGGCCCGGCCTACCGCTACGGCGTCGACGCCTACTCGCGTTTCCCGGACCGCCGCTTCGAAGACATCGACCAGGACCTGGAACGCGACTGGGGCAGCCGCCGCGGCACGTCCAACCTGGACTGGGGCAACGCCCGCCACGCCTCGCGCGACGCCTGGAGCCGGCTGAGCGACAGCGTCGAACGCGCGATCCCGGGCGACTCCGACCGCGACGGCCGCTGAGTCCGGCCGGAAACGAAGAGAGCCAGCAGCGCTGGCTCTTTTCGGTTTTTGGGCATGGAGGAATCGCCGCAGCGAACAGGCCGGGCGCTGTTCAATGGCGCGCGCCGGTTCGAGTTGGGGGGACCTCACACGCGCTAGGTCGTTGTCGGCAAAGTATCCGGTAGCGTCATGCCCGCTCCTACCGATCGTGCCACAAGCGGGCCAGCGCCCCAGAGGAGGAACGCAATGAACTCCGTGTCCCGCGGCGCTGCATTACTCGTCCTGATCGGGCCCGTCGCCGGGGCCGCCGCCCAGGAAAACGTTCTCTTCGACGCCATCAGGTCCGAGAGCTTCCCGGCCGTCTCGTCGCCGATCAAGGCGACGTTCCAGCCAGGTGCCGGGGACGCCAACCGAAAGCCCGTTGTGGTCATCCTGCACGGCGCGGGGGGTGTCGACGGGCGCGGGCAGGCCTACGCATCACGCCTGCTGGCCGCAGGCACAGCTTTTACGAAAAACTCGCGTGCAAGGAACGCGGATGCACTGTCCCAGTGAGTGCCGACGCGGTGGTGACCGAGCAGTCCATCAAGGCGGTGACCGAGCACTTCACCAAATACTTGCTCGTACCACGCTGATGCCGCATCCCCGGTGGCAGGTCAGACCCCGGAACGAAAAAAGCCAGCACGGTGTGCTGGCTTTTTCGATCCGATCGCTTGGTGCGAATCAGGAAGTTTGGTGGGCCCTGAGTGACTCGAACACTCGACCAACGGATTAAGAGTCCGCTGCTCTACCAACTGAGCTAAGAGCCCTGATTCGTATCCGCTGTTCGCTTGGTGGGTCGTGCGTGACTCGAACACGCGACCAACGGATTAAAAGTCCGCTGCTCTACCGACTGAGCTAACGACCCCGTCGTCTGCGGAGCCTCGCATTATAGGTAGGGTTTAGCGGGATGTGCAAGCATTTTTTGCCGACACGATTCGATCGACCGCTTGCGCCGCCGCGACGAGGCCGAAGGTGGCCGTCACCGTGACCGCCGAACCGTAGCCGGCGCAGTTCAGGCTGCCGTCGGTCGCGCAGGCGCCGGCCTGCGGCTGGGCCACCGGCTCGCGCGAGAAGACACAAGCCAGACGCGCTGCGCCCTTGCGCGGCACGACGCCGTCGCGGCGCAGGCGCTGACGCAGGCCGGCGAGCAGCGGGTCGTGCGTGGTCTCGGACAGGTCGGCGACCTCGACCCGCTGCGGCTCGCGTTTGCCGCCGGCGGCGCCGACGCAGATCACCGGCACGCCGCTGGCGATGCCCCAGGCGGCCAGTGCGGCCTTGGCACGCGCCTGGTCGCAGGCGTCGATCAGCACGTCGACCGGGCACGGCAGCAGCGCCGGCCAGTTGTCGGGCTCGACGAACTCCTCGACCCGCTGCACCTCGCAACCGGGGTGGATGTCGGCGATGCGTGCCGCCAGCGCATCGACCTTGGCCATGCCGAGCGTCGCGCCCAGGGCCTGGATCTGACGGTTGACGTTGGATTCGGCGACCTGGTCCAGGTCGATCAGCACGAGGCGGGCGACGCCGCAGCGCGCCAGGGCCTCGACGGCCCAGGAACCGACGCCGCCGACACCGACGACGGCCACACGCGCCGCGCGCAGCCGCTCGTAGCCGACGTCGCCGTACAGGCGCCGCAGCCCGCCGAAGCGCCGCTCCAGGTCGGCGGCGCCGTCGTCGAGCACGGCGCTCACTTCAGCGACGCCAGGCGCTCCTTGCCGGCCGCCGCCGCCTCGGACTTGGGATAAGTCTTCAGCAGTTCTTCGATCGTGCGGCGGGCGCCGCGCGTGTCCTTGGCTTCGGCCTGGCTGTTGGCCAGCGCCAGCAGCGCTTCGGGCGCACGCGGGTGTTGCGGCGCGGCGCTGACGAAGGCGCGGAAGCTCGCGATCGCGCCCTTGTAGTCGCGCTTGCCGTACTGCGCGTTGCCGAGCCAGAAGCGCGAAGAGTCGGCGTAACCGCTGGACGGGTAGCGCGTGAGGAAGTTCGACAGCGCGGCGGTCGCCTTGTCGAAGTCGCCGGTGCGCAGCACGCCCATGGCTTCCTCGTAGGCGGCACGTTCGTCGGCGGTGACCTCGAACTCCTTGCCGTCGATGCTGACCTTGGTCGGCTCGAGCTTGCGCAGGCGGTCGTCGAGCACCTGGCTCGCGTCCTTCTGGTGGCGCTGCAGCTCGGTGACGTCGCGCACCAGCTGCTCGTCGTTGCCGCGCAGCCGCGCGACCTCGGCGCGCAGCGCCTCCAGATCGTTGTTCAGCGACAGGATGTTCCGGCGCAGCGATTCGATGGTCTCGTTCTGCTGCGCCGCTGTCGCGGCAGACTGGTCTTCGACCGTGCGCAGGCGCTGGCGAAGATCCAGGATCGCCTTGCGCGCCTCGTCGTCGTCGAACAGGCCGGCGTGTGCCGGCATGCTGACGACGACCAGCGCGGCCAGGGCCACCGCAGCGGCCCCGGGCAGGCGCTTGAACGCACCCCGTAGCCCAGAGCGAACGACGGAAGGCGTGTCGCGGCGGACCAAGCTGCCGCCGCGACCCGGCTCCGCCGGGTCGCTGGCGGCGCCCCCTCGAGGGGGAGCGCCGAAGGCGCTACGGGGGTGGTTCATCACTTGTCCTTCAGCTCGACGCGACGGTTCTTGGCCCAGGCGGCTTCGTCGTGGCCCGGGTCGGCCGGACGTTCCTTGCCGAAGCTGACCGCTTCGACCTGGCCGTCGGTCGCGCCCATCACCTTCAGCGCCTTGACGACGGCTTCGGCACGCTTCTGGCCGAGGGCCAGGTTGTATTCGCGGCCACCGCGTTCGTCGGTGTGGCCTTCGGCGGTCAGGCGAGCGGCCTTGTCCAGCGTCAGGAACTTGCCGTTGGCGTCGATGACGGGCTTGTACTCGTCCTTGACGACGTAGCTGTCGAAGTCGAAGTAGACGGTGCGGGCCTTGGCGGCAGCCGCCGCGGCGGCATCACGGGCCGACAGTTCGACGGTGGCCACCTTGGACTGCGGCGTCGCGTTCGCGTTGGCATTCGCGTCGGCGGCGGGCTGGCGCGTCTCGACCGGGGCCTTCTTGTCGGCCAGGTCGGTCGTGGTGCCGCAGGCAGCCAGCAGCGCGGCCGCGACAGACAGCGCGGAAACGAGCGGCAGGCGGTGGAATCGGGTCATGGGATAACTCCTCTTAGAACAGTAACAGGAAGTACAACGTCGGCAAGGCGCAACCGGCCGACACGGTCAGCGTTCGAACGGCCCCCAGGCGGGCTCGCGCATGTCGGCACCGCTGGAAACCAGCCGTGTCTTGAACGAACCGTCGAGCGTGGTCGTCATCAGCACGTCGCGGCCTTGCTGACGCGTCGCATAGACGATCAGCTTGCCATTCGGCGCGAAACTCGGGCTCTCGTCGTCGCGGGTGTCGGTGAGCGTGCGCACACCGCCGGCCGCGAGGTCGAGCGTCATCAGCTTGAAGGCGTCACCCTGGCGCGAGACGTAGGCCAGCACCTTGCCGTCGGGGCTCACCGCGGGGCTGATGTTGTAGCCGCCGGTGAAGGTGACGCGTTGCGGGCCGCCGCCGTCCAGCGGCAGGCGGTAGATCTGCGGGCCACCGCCACGGTCGCTGACGAAGAAGATCGAGCGGCCGTCGGGCGCGTACACCGGCTCGGTGTCGATCGCGGTGCTGTTGGTCAGGCGGCGCGGCGTGCCGCCGGCGCGCGACATCGCGTAGAGCTGCGAGATGCCGTCGCGGGTCAGCGTCATCGCCAGTTCGCGGCCGTCGGGCGACCAGGCCGGGGCGCTGTTGGAGCCGCGGAAGTCGGCCAGCTTGCGCCGGCTACCGGTGATCAGGTCCTGAACCCAGACGACCGCCTTCTGCGTCTCGAAGGAGACGTAGGCGAGTTCGCGGCCGTCGGGCGACCAGGCCGGCGAGATGATCGGCTCGGGGCTGGCCAGCGCGACCTGCCCGCCTTCGCCGTCGGCGTCGGTGACGTTCAGCGTGTAGCGCTTGCCGGCCTTGACGACGTAGACGATGCGCGTCGCGTTGACGCCGCGTTCGCCGGTCAAGGCCTCGTAGATCGCGTCGGAGATGCGGTGCGCGGTCAGGCGCAGGTCGGCGGCCAGCACCAGCTTGGCCTGCGACACGAGCTGCTGGCCCTTGACGATGTCCCAGAGCGTGAAGCGGATGTCCAGCCGGCCGTCGGCCAGCCGTGTCACCGAGCCGACGACGACGGCGTCGATGCCGCGGGCACGCCACTCGGGTGCCGCGACGACGCTGCGTTCGTCCAGCGCGACCGGCGAGCCGTCGACGCGGAACATGCCGCTGCGTGTGAGGTCGGCGCCGACGATGCCCGAGATCGGGCTCGGCAACGAGCCTTCGTCACGGAACGGCGCGATGGCGATGGGGATCTGGCGGGCGCCGACGCCGGAGACGTCGACTCGGAATTGCGCGGCCGCCGGGAGGGCGGTACCGGCAGCGGCCAGGGCGGTGAGGAAACGGCGGCGCGGCCACAGAGGGCCGACGGACCGGTCTTCGAGGGCGGTGTTCAAAGCGGGATTCGGCTTCGCGTCGGCAACCGGGAATCTTGTGATTGTAGGCAGGCTGCGCAGTGGCCCCTCGAAGCGGCGGTGCAAGCACGGGTCCGACCGGGTGGTGCCGGCCGCTGCAGGCCGGCAGACTGACCCGCATCCAGGCCTGCGAAACGCCACCCGCGATGACGATCTCCCGCTACCCCGTGCCCGAGCTGAAGGACCTGCCCGAGGACCTGCGCGCCCGCATCCTCGAAGTGCAGGAGAAGGCCGGTTTCGTGCCCAACGTCTTCCTCGCGCTGGCCCACCGGCCGGCCGAGTGGCGCGCCTTCTTCGCCTATCACGACGCGCTGATGTCCAAGGAGACCGGCAGCCTGACCAAGGGCGAGCGCGAGATGATCGTCGTCGCCACCTCGGCGCGAAACCAGTGCCTGTACTGCGTCGTCGCGCACGGCGCGATCCTGCGCATCTACGAGAAGAAGCCGCTGCTCGCCGACCAGGTGGCGGTCAACCCCCTGAAGGCCGACATCCCGCCGCGCCAGCGTGCGATGCTGGACTTCGCGCTGAAGGTCTGCAGCGCCTCGCACGAGGTCGGCGAAGCCGACTTCGAGGCCCTGGCGGCGCACGGCTTCGACGCCGAGGACGCCTGGGACATCGCCGCGATCACCGCCTTCTTCGGTCTGTCCAACCGCATCGCCAACGTCATCGGCATGCGGCCCAACGACGAGTTCTTCGTCATGGGCCGCGTGCCGCGCGCCAAGAGCTGATCAGCGCGCTGGCGGCAGCAGCGCACGCAGCGTCGCCAGCGTGTCGGCCTCGTGCAGCGGCTTGTCGGGGCGCAGCCGCAGCATGCGCGGGAAACGCACCGCGATGCCGCTCTTGTGCCGGCCGCTCTCGGCCAGGCCCTCGAAGCCGAGCTCGAAGACCAGCGTCGGCCGCACGCTGCGCACCGGGCCGAACTTCTCCAGCGTGGTCTGCCGGATCACGCGGTCGACGGCGGCGAACTCGGCGTCGCTGAGGCCCGAATACGCCTTGGCGAAGGGCACCAGGCGCAGCGCCTCGGGGTCGGCCTCGGCGGCGGCGCCACGCCCGGCCGCCGCGGCCACCGCCTCGACGGCGGCCTCGGCTTCGGCAGCGTCCTGCGGCGTGCGGTTCCAGACCGCGAAGCTGTAGTCGGTGTAGACGCTCGCGCGCCGGCCGTGCCCGGCCTGGGCGTAGACCAGCACGCAGTCGACCGTATACGGCTCGATCTTCCACTTCCACCAGACGCCATCGGCCTTGGTGCGGCCGACGCCGTAGGCCGCGGCGCGGTGCTTGAGCATCAGCCCTTCGACACCACGCTCGCGCGCCTGGGCACGCCACGCGGCCAGGCCCGCCCAGTCGGGCGCCTGCACCTCGGGCGAGACGCGCAGCGGCGTCGCCGCGAGCAGCGCCTCCAGCCGAGCACGGCGCTCGTGCTGCGGCACGGCGCGCAGGTCATGGCCGCCGGCTTCGAGCAGGTCGTAGGCGACGAACACCACCGGCGCGTCGGCCAGCACCTTCTTCGTCAGCGTCTTGCGGGCGATGCGCTGCTGCAGCAGCGCGAACGGCGCCGGCCGCTCGTCGCCGGGGCGCCAGGCCAGGATCTCGCCGTCGAGCACCGTGCCCTCGGGCAAGGCGGCCGCGGCGGCGACGACCTCCGGGAAACGTTCGGTGACCAGTTCCTCGCCACGCGACCAGATCCAGCAGCCGCCGGCGCGGCGCACCAGCTGGGCGCGGATGCCGTCGTACTTCCACTCGGCCAGCCAGTCGGCCACCGGCCCCAGCGTGGCCGGCTCGGCCTGCAGCGGGTGGGCGAGGAAGAAGGGGTACGGACGGCCGGCGTCGGTGGCCGCGTCCTCGCCGGGCGCGACCAGCGCCCGGTAGCGCTCGGCGCTCGGCGTGGCGCGCGCGTCGGTGTAGCCCATCATGCGCTGGGCGATGCACTTGGCGTCCAGGCCCGAGGCCTCGGCCAGCGCGCGCTGCACCAGCAGGCGGCTGACGCCGACGCGGAAGCCGCCGCCGATCAGCTTGACGTGCAGGAAGCGGCCGGTGGCGTCCAGCGCCGCCCATTGTTCGGCCAGACGCGCGGCCTGCTCGGCCGGGGCCAGACCACGCAGCGGCAGCAGGCGCTGCTCCACCCATTCGGCCAGGCCGTCGTCGGACGCGCGCTCGGGCGCCGGCAGCACGTGGGCGATGGTCTCGGCGAGGTCGCCGACGGCCTGGTAGCAGGCCTCGAACAGCCAGTCGTCGAGGCCGGCGAGCTGTTGCGCGGTCGCGCGCAGCACGGCCGCCGGCACCAGCTGGCGCGGGCGGCCGCCGGCGAGGAAATAGACCGCCCAGGCGGCGTCCTCGGCCGGGGCTGCGGCGAAGTAA
Source organism: Rubrivivax gelatinosus IL144 (assembly GCF_000284255.1). Taxonomy (NCBI): domain Bacteria; kingdom Pseudomonadati; phylum Pseudomonadota; class Betaproteobacteria; order Burkholderiales; family Sphaerotilaceae; genus Rubrivivax; species Rubrivivax gelatinosus. The sequence continues at coordinate 1,159,250 of NC_017075.1, read as the reverse complement.
CGCGCCAGCGCCGCCACCTTCTCGCTGGTGGCGGTGCTGGCGTCGAGCTGCAGATACAGCGCGGCGAACTGGCGCATCGTGCGGCCGGCGCCGCCCGGCTTACGGTTCCAGGTCCGCCTGGGGCTCGGCCGGCACCGGCGGGCGCACGACGGTCACCGGCACCGGGCAGTGCTCGAGCAGGGCCATCGCGACCGGGCCGACGCCCTCGCCTTCTTCCTGCGCGCCCATGATCACGGCGTCGCAGCCGTAGGTCTCGACCAGGTCGACGAGCACGTGGCCCGGCTCGCCGCCGGCCACTTCGCTCTCCCAGGACGCGCCAGCGGCCTCGAGCAGGGCTTCGGCCGGCGCCAGCAGGTCGGCACCGGCGGCGCGGCGCACGTCGTCGAGCACGGCCGCGTCGTGCGCGGTGACGACCTCGTACAGCGACGGCGGCGTCTGCACGTTGGCGAGCACGTAGCTCGCGTCCAGGCCCTCCTGGCGCAGGCGCAGCGCGTACTGCACGGCGAACAGAGCGGACGGAGTGCCATCGACGGGCAACAGGATCTTCATCACCGGGACCTTCGGGTTTTGGGTCAAGTCTCGCGCCTAGGTTAACCCTAGACTGGCCGCATGAGCACCCGCCATCTGGATTCGTTGTTCGAACCCCGCTCGGTCGCGGTGTTCGGCGCCTCCGATCGCCCTTCGAGCCTCGGGGCCACCGTCTGGGCCAACGTCGCCGGCAGCGGCTTCGAGGGCCCGGTCTGGGCCGTCAACCCGCGCCGGCCGGTGCTGGGCGGCGAACGCGCCTACGCGCGCGCCGCCGACCTGCCCGAGGCGCCCGAGCTCGCCGTGCTGTGCACGCCGCCGGACACCGTCGCCAAGCTGGTGGCCGAACTCGGCAAACGCGGCACGCGCGCGGCGATCGTGATGACCGCCGGGCTGTCGCCGCGGCAGCGCAGCGCGGTGCAGGACGCCGCGCGCCCGCATCTGCTGCGCGTGCTGGGCCCGGACTGCCTGGGGCTGCTGAACCCGCGGCTCAAGCTCAACGCCAGCTTCGCCCACGTCACCGCGGCGCCGGGCTCGCTGGCCTTCGTCTCGCAGTCGGGCGCGCTGGTCACCGCGCTGCTGGACTGGGCGGCGGCACGCGGCGTCGGCTTCTCGCTGTTCGCGGCGCTGGGCGAGCAGCTCGACGTCGACTTCGGCGACCTGATCGACTACCTCGCCAGCGACGCCCACACACGCGCCATCCTGCTCTATGTCGAGACGGTGACCGACGCGCGCAAGTTCATGTCCGCGGCCCGCGCCGCGGCGCGCAACAAGCCGGTGCTGATCGTCAAGGCCGGCCGCACCCAGGCCGGGCAGCGCGCCGCGGCTTCGCACACCGGCGTGCTGGCGAGTTCGGACCTGGTCTTCGACGCCGCGATCCGCCGCGCCGGCATGCTGCGCGTGCAGACGCTGCAGGAACTCTTCGCCGCCGCCGAGACGCTGTCGCACCCGCGGCTGACGCTGCGCGGCCCGGCGGCCGTTCAGCGCGAGCGCCTGACGGTGCTGACCAACGGCGGCGGTGCCGGCGTGCTGGCCGCCGACGCCGCGCAGGCCGCCGACGTGACGCTGGCCGAGCCCAGCGCCGCGGTCTACGCCGCGCTCGACCGCGTGCTGCCGCCGCGCTGGTCGCGCGCCAACCCGGTGGACATCGTCGGCGACGCGCCGGTGCAGCGTTATGTCGACGCCATCGCCGCGCTGCACACCGACGCCTCGCCCGGCACGCTGCTCTTCGTGCACGCGCCGACGGCCATCGTGCCGGCAGCCGAGATCGCACGCGCGGTGATCCCGTCGCTGCAGCGCTCGCCGCTGCAGCCGATGACCTGCTGGCTGGGCGGCGACGCGGTGCGCGAGGCGCGTGCGCTGTGCCACGCCGCCGGCCTGGCGACCTACGACACGCCCGAGGACGCGGTGCGTGCGCTGGGCATGCTGCAGACCTACCGCCGCAACCAGGAGCTGCTGATCCAGACGCCGCCGGCCTCGCCGCCCGAGCCGCTGTGGCACGCCGCCCAGGTGCACGCGCCGATCGACGCCGCACTCGCCGAAGGCCGCGAGTGGCTGACCGAGCCCGAGGCCAAGGCGGTGCTGGCCGCCGTCGGCGTGCCGGTCGTCGCGACGCATTCGGTCGCGCCGGAGCCCGAGGCCGCCGTCGCCGCGGCGCAGGCGCTGGGTTTCCCGGTGGCGCTGAAGATCGTCGCGCCCGAACTCGGCCACAAGAGCGACATCGGCGGCGTCGCGCTCGACCTCGACGACGCCGCCTCGGTGCGCGACGCCGCCACGGCCATGCTGCGCCGCGTGCGCGAGCGCCAGCCGGGCGCGGCGATCACCGGTTTCTCGGTGCAGACCATGGTGCGCCGCGCCAGCGGGCTGGAGCTGATCGTCGGCGCGACGCTGGACCCGCTGTTCGGCCCGGTGATCCTGTTCGGCGCCGGGGGCACCGCGGTCGAGGTCGTCGCCGACCGTGCCGTCGCCCTGCCGCCGCTGAACCGGCCGCTGGCGCGGGCACTGATCGAACGCACGCGGGTCGCCCGGCTGCTGGCCGGCTGGCGCGACGTGCCGGCAGCCGACGTCGACGCGGTCTGCGACGTGCTGGTGCGGGTCTCGCAGCTGCTGGCCGACGAGCCGCGCATTGCCGAACTCGACCTCAACCCGCTGCTCGCCGACGCGCACGGCGTGCTGGCGCTGGACGCACGCATCCGCGTCGACGCGCGCGGCCCCGGCGGCAGCCGGCGCTTCGCGATCCGGCCCTACCCGTCGGACCTGAGCGAGACCGTCGCCTGGCAGGACCGCCAGCTGACGCTGCGCCCGATCCGCCCCGAGGACGAGCCGCAACACCTGGAGTTTTTGGCCAGACTGGACCCGAACGACGTGCGCATGCGCGTCTTCTACAGCCGGCGCAGCATCGAGCACAGCGAACTGGCCCGGCTGACGCAGATCGACTACGAACGCGAGATGGCCTTCGTCGCCACCGCACCCAAGGCCGACGGCGCGGGCGAAGAGACGCTGGGCGTGGTGCGCGCGCTCTGCGACCCGGACAACGTGGAGGCCGAGTTCGGCATCGTCGTGCGTTCGGACATCAAGGGCGGGCGGCTGGGCGAGCGCCTGATGCGCAAGCTGATCGTTTACCTGAAGGCGCGCGGCACGCAGCGCCTGGTGGCCACCGTGCTCAGCGAGAACCGCCGCATGCTGGACCTGGCCGGCCGCCTGGGCTTCGACTACGACGTCGAGCAGCCCGAGCCGGGCACACGGCGTATCGTGCTGACGCTCTAGGCCGGCTCGCCGTCCTGCGATCCGTACTCGGTGCGGAAGCTGTCGGCGTCCAGCCCCTGCTCGCAGAGCCAGCGCACCATCACCGCCTCGTAGCCGTGCGTGATGAGCACACGTTCGGCGCCGGTGGCGACGATGGCGCGCTGCAGCCCGGGCCAGTCGGCGTGGTCGCTGAGCACGAAGCCGCGGTCCACGCCCTGGCGCCGGCGTGCGCCGCGCAACTGCATCCAGCCGCTGGCGAAGGCGTCCGCGTAGTCGCCCAGCCGGCGCGCCCAGGCGCTGCCGTGCACCGCCGGCGGCGCGACGACCAGCGCCCGCGACAGCGCCGCCTTGTCGAGCGCGTCGATCGTCTGCGTGGCCGGCAGCGCGACACCGGCGGCGCGGTAGGCCTCGTTGACCGACTCGACCGCGCCGTGGGTGACGATGGGCCCGATCGACGCGTCGACACCGGCCAGCAGGCGCTGCGCCTTGCCGAAGCTGTAGCCCAGCAGCAGGCTGGCGCGTCCGGCCTCGGCGTTGGCGCGCCACCAGGCGTCGATCTCGGCGAAGACCTCGGCCTGGCGCCGCCAGCGGTAGATCGGCAGGCCGAAAGTGCTCTCGGTGATGAAGCAGTGGCAGCGCTGCGGCTCGAACGGCGGGCAGGTCGGGTTGCGTTCGTCGGCATGGGCGCTGGCGAAGTAGTCGCCCGAGGCCACCCAGACCTGGCCGCGGTGCTCCAGCCGCACCTGGGCCGAGCCGAGCACGTGGCCGGCCGGGTGCAGGCTGACGCGCACGCCGCCGATGTCGACGGCTTCGCCCCAGGCCAGCGGCTGCAGCGTGATGTCGCCCAGGCGCGCACGCAGCACGCCGGCGCCGTCGGCCTGCGCCAGGTAGGCGCCGTGGCCGCGGCGCGCATGGTCGGCGTGGGCGTGGGTGATGACGGCGCGCGCCACCGGCCGCCAGGGGTCGACGTGGAAGTCGCCGGCCGGGCAGTACAGGCCTTCGGGGCGCTGGACGAGCAGGTCCTCGCTCATCGGCCGTGCACTCCGGCCGGCGCAGTGTCGTGCGGGCGCCTCGTTGCGGCGCCGGCCGCGACCCGGCCCGACGACAATCGACTCATGAGCGGCCCCCGAGAACTCCGTCTGCTGGACGACGACGATAGCGCCAACCCGCTGCGCGTGATGCTGGACCCGCGCGGCCGCGTCTCGCGCCGCACCTTCTGGCTGTACGGCGTCGTCGCGCTCGGCGGCCTCGGGCTGCTGGGGAGGGCGCTGCTGGACATCGCGCGTGTCGAGGCCGAACACCGCGACGCGCTCTTGAACATGCTGCTCGTCTGGCCCGGCATCGCCGTCTCGGCCAAACGCTGGCGCGACCGCGACCGCTCGGGCTGGTGGGTCGCCGTCGGCCTGATCCCGGTGATCGGCCAGATCTGGATGCTGCTGGACAACGGCTTCGTGCGCGGCACCGCCGGGCCCAACCGCTTCGGGCCGCCGCCGCTCAGCTGACTCAGCGGCCTTCCTCTCGCACCCAGCAGGCCACGCGCCGGCCGGCCACCTCGGCCAGCGCCGGGCGTTCGCCGGCGCAGCGCGGTTCGGCGATCGAGCAGCGCGCGTGGAAGGCGCAGCCGGCCGGCGGCGACAGCGGCGACGGCAGCTCGCCGGCCAGCACGATGCGCTGGCGCCGCGCCGCCGGGTCGATGGTCGGCGTGGCCGACAGCAGGGCCTGCGTGTAGGGGTGCTGCGGCGCCTCGAACAGCGCCTCGCGAGCGCCCTGCTCCACCGCGCGGCCCAGGTACATGACCATCACCTCGTCGGCCATGTGGCGCACGACGCCCAGGTCGTGCGAGATGAAGACGTAGGCCACGCCGAGCTCGGCCTGCAGGTCGGCCAGCAGGTTGAGCACCTGGGCGCGCACCGAGACGTCGAGCGCCGAGACCGGCTCGTCGAGCACCAGCACGCGCGGGCGCAGCATCAGCGCGCGTGCGATCGCGATGCGCTGGCGCTGGCCGCCGCTGAACATGTGCGGCCAGCGGCCGTAGTGTTCGTCGCGCAGGCCGACGCGGCGCAGCATCTCGCGCGCCGCCGCCTCGCGCGACGCGGCGTCGCCCTCGCCCTGCACCTCGAGCGGCTCGGTCAGCGCGGCGCCCACCGTCTGGCGCGGGTTCAGCGAGCCGTAGGGGTTCTGGAAGACGATCTGCACCGCGCGGCGCAGCGCCCGGCGGCGGTCGGCGTCGGCGCCGGCGACGTCCTGACCGTCGACCAGCAGCCGGCCGCCCGAGGGCGGCTCGATCATCGTCAGCACCCGCGCCAGCGTGCTCTTGCCGCAGCCCGACTCGCCGACCACGGCCAGCGTGCGCCCGGCCTCGACGGCGAACGAGACGCCGGCCAGCGCGTGCACGACGCCCGGCTTGGCGAACAGCCCGCGGCGCAGCTCGTAGCGGCGCTGCAGGTCCTCGGCGACCAGCACGGCGCTCACGTCGGCACTCCTCGGATCAACGGAAAGTGGCACAGCGCCCGGCCCAGCTCGTCGCCGGCGTGGCCGGGCGGCGTCGCGCAGCGCGGCTGCGCATGCGGGCAGCGCGGCGCGAACAGGCAGCCCTCGGGGCGGTCGAACTGCCCCGGCACGACGCCGGGGATCGCCGCCAGGCGCTGGCCGGCGGCGGCACGTTCGGGCAGCGCCGCCAGCAGCGCCGCGGTGTAGGGGTGGTGCGGGTCGGCGAACAAGGCGTCGACCGGCGCCGTCTCGACCTGGCGCCCGGCGTACTGCACGACGACGCGGTCGGCGGTCTCGGCGACGACGCCCAGGTCGTGCGTGATCAGCACCAGCGCCATGCCGGTCTCGCGCTGCAGCGCCAGCAGCAGGTCCAGGATCTGCGCCTGGATCGTCACGTCCAAAGCCGTGGTCGGCTCGTCGGCGATCAGCAGCCGCGGCTTGCAGGCCAGCGCCATCGCGATCATCACGCGCTGGCACATGCCGCCCGACAGCTGGTGCGGGAAGGCCGTGGCGCGGCGCGCGGCGTCGGGGATGCCGACCTGCTCGAGCAGCTCGACGACGCGCCGCTTGCGCGCCGCGCGGTCCAGCCCGAGGTGCGTGGCCAGCGCCTCGCCGACCTGCCAGCCGACCGTGAAACACGGGTTCAGCGAGGACATCGGCTCCTGGAACACCATCGCGACGTCGCGGCCGACGAGCGCGCGGCGCTGCCTGGCGCTCAGCGTGCGCAGGTCCTGGCCGTCGAAAGCCATGCGGTCGGCGGTGACGGTGGCCGTCCACGGCAGCAGGCCCATCACGGCGAGCATCGCCACCGACTTGCCCGAGCCCGACTCGCCGACCACGGCCAGCACCTCGTCGCGCTCGACGACGAGATCGATGCCGTCGACGGCGGTGAAGGCGCCGTGGCGCGTGGCGAAGCGCACGCGCAGGTTGCGGATGTCGAGGAGGCTCATGAGATTTGGTTCGGCAGCGTTCGCGAGCCTTGCGGCGGGCGGAGCGGGCGGCAGCCGCCGGGGGTTCCGCCTCGGCGGTCGGCCCTGCGGGCCGACTCCGCTGCGCTGCTCGGCTTCGCGGTCGCGCGGCCCAACTCGCTGCGCTCACTGCGTGAGCTCCGCTCAAACAGTCGGCCGCGAGTCAGATCACGATGCGCGCTGACGCGCGCCGACCGCGAAGCCTGCGCTGCTCGCCGCCTCCAGTCACCCCCGACGGCTGCCGCCCGCTCCGCCTGCACACGACAGTGGAACGCCGGCAGGCCCGGTGGCGCTGCGTCAAGGGTGGTCGAAAGCTGCTTCACGACCGCCTCATCTTCGGATCGAGCGCGTCGCGCAGCCCGTCGCCCATCAGGTTGATCGAGACGACGGTGACGAGGATCGCCAGGCCGGGCAGCGTGACCATCCAGGGGTCGGAGCGGATGAACTCGCGTGCGTCGGCGAGCATCGTGCCCCACTCGGCGGTGGGCGGCTGCGCGCCCAGACCGAGGAAGCCGAGCGCCGCAGCTTCGAGGATCGCGTCGCTGACGCCGAGTGCCGCCTGCACGATCAGCGGCGACAGGCAGTTGGGCAGCACCGTGCGGAACATCAGCCGCACCGGGCCGACGCCGGCCACGCGCGCCGCGACGACGTAGTCCTTGCCGAGCTCGGCCAGCGCCGAGGCGCGCACCAGGCGCACGTAGCGCGGCAGGTAGACGATGGTCACCGCGACGATGGTGTTGAACAGGTTGGGCCCGAGCACCGCGACGACCAGGATCGCCAGCACCAGGCTGGGCACGGCCATGATCAGGTCCATCAGCCGCGTCACCGCGGTGTCCACCGCCAGCCCCAGCGGCCCCTTGAAGGACACGCAGGCCAGGCCCAGCAGCACGCCGAGCACGAAGGACACGCCCATCACCGCGATGCCGATGAACAGCGACACGCGCGCGCCGTGGATCAGCCGCGACAGCATGTCGCGGCCCAGGCTGTCGGTGCCGAAGACGAACTGCGCATGGCCGCCTTCGACCCACATCGGCGGCAAACGCACCGACTCGCGGAACTGCTCGGTCGGCGAGTAAGGCGCGATAACGTCGGCGCCCAGCGCCAGCAGCACGACGAAGGCGACGACGACCAGGCCCGCCACCGCGCCGCGGTTCTCGCGGAACGCAGCCCAGAAGGCGCGCAGCGGCGACAGCTCGGCGGCGGGTTTTGCGGAAACCGTTGCGACCTCAGCCATGCCGGATCCTCGGGTTCAGCAGCCCGTAGGCCAGGTCGACGAGCAGGTTGACGCCGATGACGATCGACGAGATCAGCATCACGCCGCCCTGCAGCGCCGGGTAGTCGCGGCGCGAGATCGACTCGATCAGCCACTTGCCGACACCCGGCCAGGAGAAGATCGTCTCGGTCAGCACCGCGCCGGCCATCAGCGTGCCGACCTGCAGGCCGACGATGGTCACCACCGGGATCATCGCGTTGCGCAAGGCGTGCAGACCGACGACGCGCCACGGCGGCAGGCCCTTGGCGCGTGCAGTGCGCACGTAGTCCTCGCCCAGCACCTCCAGCATCGCCGAGCGTGTCATGCGCGCGATGACCGCCAGCGGGATCGTGCCCAGCACGATGGCCGGCAGCACCAGGTGGTGCAGCGCGTCCTTCACCGCGCCTTCCTGGCCCGACAGCCAGGCGTCGATGACCATGAAGCCGGTCACCGGCTCGAAGTAGAACTGGATCAGGTCGATGCGGCCCGACACCGGGGTCAGCCCCCAGCGCTCGGCGACGAACATGATCAGCAGCAGGCCCCACCAGAAGATCGGCATCGAGTAGCCGGTCACCGACAGGCCCATCAGCACCTGGTCGTAGACGCTGCCGCGGCGCGCCGCGGCGATGGTGCCGGCGGGGATGCCCAGCAGCACCGCCAGCAGCATGCCGGCGGCGGCCAGTTCCAGCGTCGCCGGGAACAGCGCCGCGAACTCGGTGAGCACCTTCTGGTTGGTCGCCAGCGAGGTGCCGAAGTCGCCGTGCAGCAACTGGCCGCAGTAGTCGAGGAACTGCTTCCAGACCGGCTGGTCCAGGCCGAGCTCGTGGCGGAACATCGCCAGCCGCTCGGGGCTGATGCCGCGCTCGCCGACACGCACCTCGACCGGATCGCCCGGCACCAGGCGGATCGCGACGAAGGTCACGAACATCAGCGCGACGAAGGTCGGCAGCGTCAGCGCCAGGCGGCGCAGGAGGAAGCGGAACATCCGGGGGACTTCAGACAGGGCGGCCGGCGCTCGCCGGCCGCCGCTGGGTTCACTTCAGGCTCACGCCGGTGAACTCGTGGGAGAAGAAGGGACTTTGTTTGTAGCCCGTCACTTCCTTGCGCATCACCTCGTAGACGACCGAGTGCGCGAGCTTCATGTCGGGCACGTCGGCGGCCTCGATGGCCTGCATCTCCTGGTAGAGCTTGAGCCGGGTCTTGTGGTCGGGCGTGGCGCGGGCCTTCTCCAGACGCTCGTCGAACTCCTTGTTGCACCACTTGGCCAGGTTCTGGCCGCCGGCACGCGCGGCGTCGCAGCCGTGCAGGAAGAAGAAGTTGTCGGGGTCGCCGTTGTCGCCGTTCCAGCCCAGCATGCCGGTCATGTGCTCGCCCTGCTGCATGCGCTTGCGGTACTCGCCCCACTCGTAGGTGACGAGCTTGGCGTTGACGCCGATCTTGGCCAGGTCGGCCTGCATCATCTCGGCGATGCGCTTGGAGTTCGGGTTGTAGGGCCGCTGCACCGGCATGTACCAGAGGTCGATCTCCAGCGGCGTCTTCACGCCGGCCTTGGCCAGCAGCTCCTTGGCCTTGGCCGGGTCGTAGGCGATCGGCTTGATCTTGTCGTCGTAGGCCCACATCGTCGGCGGGATCAGGTTCTTGGCCGCCTGGCCGGCGCCGAGATAGACGTCGCGGATGATGGCCGCCTTGTCGATCGCCATGTTGAAGGCCAGGCGCACGTCCTTCTTGTCGAACGGCGCCTTCTGGTTGTTGAAGGCCCAGTAGGCGATGTTCAGCCCCGGCTTGCTGATGACCTGCAGCTTCGGGTCCTTCTGCATCTCGGGCAGGTCGGCCGGCCGCGGCGCGACGGCGAAGTGGCATTCGCCGGCCTTAAGCTTGCTGTAGCGCGCCGTCGGGTCGGGCGTGATCGCGTAGACCAGGCCGTCGACCAGCGCCTTCTCGGCGCCCCAGTAGGCCGGATTGGCCTTGTAGCGGATCACCGCGTCCTTCTGATAGGCAACGAAGCTGAACGGCCCGGTGCCCACCGGCACCTGGTCGAACTGTTCCTTGCGGTTGGACTTGGCGAGGAAGTCGGCGTATTCGGCCGAGTGGATCGCGGCGAAGTCCATCGCCAGGTTGGCGATCATCGTCACGTTGGCGCGCTTGAGCGTCATGCGCACCGTGTACGGGTCGAGCTTCTCCAGCGACTCCAGGTCCTGCGCCAGACCCATGTCGGCGAAGTAGTCGTACTTGCCGCCCGAGACCTTGGCGTAGGGATGGTCGGCCTTCCACTGGCGCTCGAACGAGAACAGCACGTCGTCGGCGTTGAAGTCGCGCGTCGGCTTGAAGCCGTTGACGCCGGAGTGGAACTTGACGCCCTTGCGCAGCTTGAAGGTGAAGACCCGGCCGTCGGGCGACACCGTCCAGCTCTCGGCCAGGCCGGGCTGGACCTCGGTGCTGCCGCGCACGAAGTGGGTCAGCTTGTCGTAGACCGGACGCGCGGCGTCGAAGCTGGTGCCGGTGGTGTTGAGCGCCGGTGTGAAGTTCTCCGGCGAGCCTTCGGAGCAGTAGACCAGGGTCTTGGCCTGGGCCGCGGCGCCGAAGGCGAGCAGCGCGGCGGCGGCGACGGCGAGACGGACGGACGGGAATCGGGTCATCGAAGAGTCCTCCTGTGGGGTGCGGGCGATGCTAAACACTTCGCGGCGTGCTTCCTTTGAGGCAGGCGCTTGCCGAGGGCCCTGGCGTGTCGCCGTGGCGACGCTCAGTAGCGCCCGCCGATGCCGGCCAGGCGCAGGTAGACGCTGGCGCACCAGGCGACGAAGCCGCGGTGCAGCCAGCTGCGCCAGCCGCTGCCGGCCGGCTGCGTCTTCACCTCGCGCGAGGCGTCGATCGCGCTGTCCAGCCGGTCGGCCAGCGCGCGTGCGAACAGCGGGTCGCGCACGACGACGTTGGCTTCGAGGTTCAGCAGCAGCGACAGCGGGTCGATGTTGGAGCTTCCGACCGTCGCCCAGTCGTCGTCGACGACCGCGACCTTGGCGTGCAGGAAGGCCGGCGTGTACTCGTAGATGCGCACGCCGTGGGCGCGCAGCTCGTCGTACAGCGCGCGCGCGGCCAGCGCGGCGATGCGGTAGTCGATCTTGCCCTGCAGCAGCAGGCGCACGCGCACGCCGCGCGCGGCGGCGCGGCGCAGCGCGCGGCGGAAGGTCTGGCCGGGGTAGAAGTACGGCACCGCGATGTCGACGCGCTCGCGCGCGCCGCGTATCGCCTCGACATAGCTGCGCTCGATCGCGCGGCGCTGGCGCAGGTTGTCGCGCACGACGAAGGCCGCACGCACCGGCTCGCCGCCGTCGTCGCCGGGCACCGGCTGCGGCCGCGTGCGCAGCTGGCGCAGCAGCAGCACGGTCTGCTCCACCGGCGCGGCGCTGCGCGCCAGCGCGCGCAGTTCCTCGCCCCAGAAGTGGCCGAGGTGGGCGCGGGCCCACATCGCGCGTGCGGTGTCGCGCACCTGCCGGGCGATCGGGCCGCGCAGCTCGACGGCGTAGTCCAGCCGCGGCGCGTCGCTCCAGCCGTGGTGCAGGTCGTGGCGGTCGTCGATGACGTTGATGCCGCCGACGTAGGCGCTCTCGCTGTCGACGACGCACAGCTTGGTGTGCAGGCGCCGCATCTGGCCGGGCTGCAGCCAGGCCCACCAGCGGTCCAGCGGGCGGAAGACCTCCAGCCGCACGCCGCTGGGCCGCAGCCACTCGCGCAGCGTGGCCATGGTCTGCAGCGAGCCGAAGCCGTCGACGACGACGTTGACCTCGACGCCGCGCCCGGCGGCGGCCGACAGCGCGGCGGCCACCGCGCGCGCGGCGTCGTCGGAATGGAAGATGTAGGTCGCCAGCCAGACCTCGTGGCGCGCGGCTTCGATGGCCGCGACCATGCGCGGGAAGAGCTCGTCGCCGCCTTGCAGCAGGCGCACGTCGTTGCCGCCGACGAAGTGCGGCCGGGGCACCCCCGACCAGGCCCAGGCCGAGGGATCGTCCAGCGGCACCGGCATCAGGCCGGCTCCAGTTCCGCGACCAGCGGCAGGTGGTCGGACATGCGTGCCCAGGCCATGCCGCGCGGCACCATCGTCGAGACGCAGCGCAGGCCGCGCAGGTAGAAGCGGTCGAGCGCGAACACCGGCGCCAGCGACGGGAAGGTCAGGCGCTGCAGCCGCGTCGCGTCGGGCGCGACGGCGCGCTGCAGGCCGATCGTCGCCATCGGCGAATCCAGGCGCTCGTTCCAGTCGTTGAAGTCGCCGGCGACGATCAGCATCTCGTCGGCCGGCACGACGGCGTCGATGAACTCGGCCAGGCGCGCCACCTGGCGCAGGCGGCTGGCGTGCACCAGGCCGAAGTGGGCGACGACGGCGTGCAGCGTCGCGCCCTGCCACTGCACCGGCACGTGCAGCAGGCCGCGCTGCTCGAAGCGGTGGTCGCTGACGTCGTGGGGGCCGATCTCGCCGATCGGCCAGCGCGACAGCAGCGCGTTGCCGTGCTCGCCGTGGCGCGTGACGGCGTTGGTGCGGTAGGCGACGTCGTAGCCCTCGGGCGCCAGGAACTCGGCCTGGCCCTGCTCGGGCCAGCCGAAGGAGGTGCGCTGGAAATGGCGCGACTCGCGCGTGTTGAACAGCCGCACCTCCTGCAGGAAGACGAGGTCGGCGTCGAAGGACTCGACGGCGAGGCCCAGGTTGTGGATCTCCAGCCGCTTGGCACGGCCGACGCCGCGCACGCCCTTGTGGATGTTGTAGGTGGCCACGCGCAGCGCCTCCAGCCCGGTGGCCGGGGGCATCAGCGTCGACTGCAGCGGTTTCAGCCGGTTCACGCGAAGGTCACGAAACGGGGCAGTTGGAGTATGGCCTCGGCGTTGCTGGGCGAGAAGCAGCGGTCGGCCGCCTCGTGCCACGGCAGCCAGCAGCAGTCGCGGTGTTCACGCGGGTTCAGGGCGACCGGCGTGCCCGCCGGCACGGTGAGGCCGAAGACGTGCTCGGTGTTGTGCGTCACGCCCGGCGCGTAGCGGTGGCGCCACACCGGGTAGATCTCGTAGACGTTGGACAGGTTCCAGTCGACCAGCTCGCCGCCGGTGATGCCGGTCTCCTCGGCGACCTCGCGGCGCGCCGCGGCCGCCAGCGGCTCGCCGACGAAGTCGATGGAGCCGGTGACGCTCTGCCAGAAGCCGGCGGGCTGGGCGCGCTCGATCAGCAGCACCTGGCCGTCGAGCCGGTGGATGACCACCAGCACCGACACCGGGATCTTCGGCGGACGCGTCATCGTGCGCGGCGCGCGCGCACGGCCTCGGCGAGGCCGCGCAGCAGCGGCACGGTGTCGTCCCAGCCCAGGCAGGCGTCGGTGATCGACACCCCGTGGGCCAGCGGGCAGCCCGGCGCCTGGTCCTGGCGGCCTTCGTGCAGATGGCTCTCGACCATCACGCCGACGATGCGGCCGTCGCCGCCGGCGATCTGGCGGCCGACGTCGGCGGCGACCTCGATCTGCCGCCGCGGCTGCTTGGCCGAGTTGGCGTGAGAGCAGTCGACCATCACCTGCTCGCGCAGCCCGGCGCGGCGCAGCACGGCGCAGGCCGCCTGCACGGCGTCGGCGTCGTAGTTGGGCACCTTGCCGCCGCGCAGGATGACGTGGCCGTCGGGGTTGCCGCGGGTCTCGAAGATCGCCGCGACGCCCATCTTGGTCATGCCCATGAAGCTGTGCGGCGCGCTGGCGGCCATCAGCGCGTCGGCGGCGACCTGCACGCCGCCGTCGGTGCCGTTCTTGAAGCCCACCGGGCAGGACAGGCCGCTGGCGAGCTGGCGGTGGCTCTGGCTCTCGGTAGTGCGTGCGCCGATCGCGCCCCAAGCGATCAGGTCGGCCAGGTACTGCGGCGACAGCAGGTCCAGGAACTCGGTGGCCGCCGGCAGGCCCAGCGCGCTGACGTCCAGCAGCAGCTCGCGCGCGCGGCGCAGGCCTTCGTTGATGCGGAAGCTGCCGTCCAGGCGCGGGTCGTTGACGAAGCCCTTCCAGCCGACCGTCGTGCGCGGCTTCTCGAAGTAGACGCGCATCACCGTGACGATCTCGCCGGCCAGCTCGTCGGCCAGCGGCTTGAGCCGGCGCGCGTACTCCATCGCGGCGTCGTAGTCGTGGATCGAGCACGGGCCGACGACGGCGACGAGGCGGTCGTCGCGGCCGTGCAGCACGTCGCCGATCGCGCGCCGGGCGCCGTCGACGACGGCCTGCACGACGTCGGTGGCGGGCAGCTCGTCGAGCAGCACCGCGGGCGAGACCAGCGCGCGCACGGCGGCGATGCGGGTGTCGTCGGTGCGCGTGCTGTCCTGCGTGGCGGCGTCGCGCGGGCCGGCCTCGTGGTCGTGCACCTTGGAATCTTGGGGGGTGGTCATCTGCGGGCGTCCTGGTGCCGCGGCGGGTGGCAGCACCAGCGCCGCCGGGGGCGCCGCAGTATAGCCAGCGCCCCTGGCGCCACCGCCCCTCGGGGGCCGGCTTCACGGCGCCGACACCGCGCCGTCACGACCGGCCACGAGCATCGCGCCGCGAGCCGCAGCCCGGCGGCCGCAGCACCAGGAGGACCGATGAACAAGACCCTGTTCGCCGCCGCGATCACCACGCTGGCCGCCTTCGCCCCCGCCGCCCCGGCGCAGACGCTGACCGGCTGGGCCCTGCTGCCCGCCGCCACCTTCGCCGACGGCCCGACCTCGGGCCAGTTCGCTTCGCCCAACCCTTATGGCAGCAACGTGCCGCCGTTCGCCGGCCAGCCGGTGCAGGGCTTCTCGGCGGTGCTGCCGGGCCCGGTGCCCGGCACCTTCCGCGTGATGCCGGACAACGGCTTCGGCGCCCAGAACAACTCGGCCGACGCGCTGCTGCGCGTCTACACCGTGCGCCCCGAGTGGCGCACCCGCGAAGGCGGCCGCGGCATCGTGCATCCGGCCGACAGGAGCACAGGCCGCCTGCGCCGCAGCTTCGACGCCAGCACGCACATCGGCCTCTCGGACCCCGAGCACAAGGTCGGCTGGACGATCCAGGCCGATCTCAAGCACTACTACGGTGTCGACACCAACCCCGAGGTCGACGCCTCGATCCGCAGCCAGCGGCTGCTGACCGGCGCCGACTTCGACATCGAGTCTGTGCGCCGCAGCGCCGACGGCCACTACTGGTTCGGCGACGAGTTCGGCCCCTTCCTGCTGGAGACCGACGCCAGCGGCAAGCTGCTCGGCACGCCGATCCCGCTGCCGGGCGTCTACTCGCCGCAGCACCCCGAGGTGCTGGCCGGCCGCGCGACGGCCAACCTCGCCAGCTCCGGCGGCTTCGAGGGCATGGCACTGTCGCGCGACGGCAAGAAGCTCTACGCGCTGCTGGAGAAGACGGTCACGGGAGACGCCGACAA
Source organism: Rubrivivax gelatinosus IL144 (assembly GCF_000284255.1). Taxonomy (NCBI): domain Bacteria; kingdom Pseudomonadati; phylum Pseudomonadota; class Betaproteobacteria; order Burkholderiales; family Sphaerotilaceae; genus Rubrivivax; species Rubrivivax gelatinosus. The sequence goes on along the minus strand of NC_017075.1, from coordinate 1,143,878 downwards.
GACGCTGCGCATCAACGAGTTCGACATCGCCAGCCGCAGCTGGACCGGCGTGCGCTACGTCTACCCGCTGGACGCGCAGGGCACGGCGATCGGCGACATGACCGCGGTCGACGACCACCGCTTCATCGTCATCGAGCGCAACGGCTCGACGGCCACCAGCGGCACGCCGTTCAAGAAGCTCTACCTGATCGACATCGAGGGCGTCGAGGCCGGCGGCACGGTGAAGAAGACCGAGCTCGTCGACCTGATGGCGATCGCCGACCCCGACGACCTGAACCGCGACGGCAGCACGACCTTCTCGCTGCCGTACACGACGATCGAGGACGTGCTGCCGCTGGACGCGCGCACGCTGCTGGTCATCAACGACAACAACTTTCCGTACGGCGGCGGCCGCGCGCTGGCCTCGGACGACACCGAGTTCATCCGCATCCGCCTGCCCGAAGGGCTGAAGGTCTGCGTGCGCTGCGACGGCGCGCGCTGAACGGCTCCAGCATGAAAAAAGGCGGCCCGAGGGCCGCCTTTCGATTCACGCCGTAGCTGCTCAGGCCTGCGCCGGGTTGCGCAGGCGGATGTGCAGCTCGCGCAGCTGGGCTTCGTCGACGTTGCTCGGCGCGCCGGTCAGCAGGCACTGGGCGCGCTGGGTCTTCGGGAAGGCGATGACGTCGCGGATCGACTCGGCCTTGGTCATCAGCGTGACCAGGCGGTCGAGGCCGAAGGCCAGGCCGCCGTGCGGCGGCGCGCCGTACTGCAGCGCGTCGAGCAGGAAGCCGAACTTCACCTTGGCGTCCTCGGCGCTGATGTTCAGCGCCTTGAAGACCTTGCTCTGCACCTCGGCGCGGTGGATACGCACCGAGCCGCCGCCGAGTTCCCAGCCGTTGAGCACCATGTCGTAGGCCTTGGCGATGCAGGCGCCCGGGTCGGTGTCCATCAGGTCCTCGTGCCCGTCTTTGGGCGCGGTGAACGGGTGGTGCACCGCGTTCCAGCGGCCGGCCTCGTCGTCGTGCTCGAACATCGGGAAGTCGACGACCCACAGCGGCGCCCACTTGTCCTCGAACAGGCCGTGGTTGCGGCCGAACTCGCTGTGGCCGATCTTGACGCGCAAGGCGCCCAGGGCGTCGTTGACGACCTTGGCCTTGTCGGCGCCGAAGAAGATCAGGTCGCCGTTGCAGGCGCCGGTGCGCGCCAGGATCTCGGCGATCGCTGCGTCGTGCAGGTTCTTGACGATCGGGCTCTGCAGGCCGTCGCGGCCCTTGCCGGCGTCGTTGACCTTGATCCACGCGAGGCCCTTGGCCCCGTAGATCTTGACGAACTCGGTGTAGGCGTCGATCTCGCTGCGGCTCATCTCGCCGCCGCCGGGCACGCGCAGCGCAGCGACGCGGCCGCCCTTGCTCGTCGCCGGGCCGGCGAAGACCTTGAAGTCGACGGTCTTCATCACGTCGGTCATCTCGGTGAACTCGAGCTTGACGCGCAGGTCGGGCTTGTCCGAGCCGTAGCGGTGCATCGCCTCGGCGTAGGTCAGCTCGCCGTAGACCGGCAGTTCGACGCCCAGCGCCTTGCGGAAGACGGTGCGCACCATGCCTTCGGTGATCGCGCGGATCTCGGCCTCGTCCAGGAACGAGGTCTCGATGTCGATCTGCGTGAACTCGGGCTGGCGGTCGGCGCGCAGGTCCTCGTCGCGGAAGCACTTCGTGATCTGGTAGTAGCGGTCGAAGCCCGCGACCATCAGCAGCTGCTTGAAGAGCTGGGGCGACTGCGGCAGCGCGAAGAACATGCCGTCGTGCACGCGGCTGGGGACGAGGTAGTCGCGCGCGCCTTCGGGCGTGCTCTTGGTCAGCATCGGCGTCTCGATGTCGACGAAGCCCTGCTCGTCGAGGTACTTGCGCACCTCCATCGCGACGCGGTAGCGCAGCATCAGATTCTTCTGCATCATCGGCCGGCGCAGGTCCAGCACACGATGCGTCAGGCGCACCGTCTCCGACAGGTTGTCGTCGTCGAGCTGGAACGGCGGCGTGACGCTGGCGTTGAGCACCTCGAGCTCGTAGGCCAGGACCTCGATCTTGCCGCTGGTGAGGTTGGTGTTCTCGGTGCCGGCGGGCCGAGCGCGCACCTTGCCGACGACCTTCAGGCAGAACTCGTTGCGCACGCCTTCGGCGGCCTTGAACATCTCGGGCCGGTCGGGGTCGCAGACGATCTGCACCAGGCCTTCACGGTCGCGCAGGTCGATGAAGATCACGCCGCCATGGTCGCGGCGGCGGTGGGCCCAGCCCATCAGGGTCACGGTCTGGTCCATCAGCGTTTCGCTGACCAGGCCGCAGTAGGTCGTTCTCATCGGGACACTCCAGGTATTCGGGGAATTCTTGCGAGGAATGGGGTGGCGTCGGGGCGGGGCTGCAACAGGAGCCCTCAGGACCGGCCGCGTGCCGCGGTGGCCGGCCCCGTCAATTTCGCAGCGCGGGCGGTTCGGTCCCGGGCGGGGCGACGACACCCATCGAGATCACGTACTTGAGCGCCTCGTCGACGCTCATCTTCAGCACGTGCACGTCGGCACGCGGCATCATCAGGAAGAAGCCCGAGGTCGGGTTGGGGGTCGTCGGCACGTAGACGCTGACGTACTCGCCCGGCAAGTGGCCAGCGACCTCGCCGCCGGGCTTGCCGGTGACGAAGGCGATCGTCCAAGAGCCCTGGCGCGGGTACTGCACCAGCACCGCCTCGCGGAAGGCGTTGCCGCTCGATGAGAACAGCGTGTCCGAGACCTGCTTGACCGAGCTGTAGATCGACTTGACGATCGGGATGCGCGCCATCAGCGCGTCCCACTGCCTGAGCCACCACTGGCCGACGAAGTTGGCCGCGAAGACGCCGGACAGCAGCAGCACGAGCAGCACCACGGCCACGCCGAGCCCGGGAACCCCGCGCAGGTACTCGACCGTCTCGTGGGTCGACTGCGGCAGCACGATCTGCGTCGCCGACAGCAGGCTGACGAAGACGCCGTCGAGCGCGCCGAGCAGCCAGGACAGCACCCAGATCGTGACGGTCAACGGCAGCCAGACCAGCAGGCCGGCGACGAAATACTTTTTCACGGGTGGCTTTCGCGCGCCGTCAGCTGCTCGCCGACGGCGTGGAGGTGGGCGCCGGAGCCGGCGCCGCGGCCGACGTGTCGGCCGGCTTGTCGCTCTTGGCGGCGGTCTCGGCCGGCGCCGTCTCGGTGATGGCGCTGCCGGCCTTGCCGGCGTTGCCGCCACGGAAGTCGGTGACGTACCAGCCCGAGCCCTTCAACTGGAAGCCCGCGGCAGTGACCTGTTTCTGGAAGGCTTCGGCCCCGCACGCCGGGCAGACCGTCAGCAGCGGATCGGAGATCTTCTGCAGCACGTCCCGGGCGTGCCCGCAGGCAGCGCAGCGGTACGCATAGATCGGCATGGCTAAACCCTTGATTTGAAAAGCAAAGCGTTGATTCTAACGTCTCGGCGAAGGGGCTTCGGCGAGCCTCAGACACCGGCGGCGTGCAGGAGCACGCGCGTGACGACGAGTCCGACGACGAAACCGACCAGCGACCACAGCACCGCCTGCAGCAGCCGGTTGGTGCGCCGCTGCTCGGCCAGCAGCGCCAGCATCACCGGCGACGGCGCCGGTTCGGCCCTGGGCTTGAGCGCCGCATGCACCAAGCGCGGCAGCTCGGGAATGATCTGCGCGTAGTGCGGCGCCTCGTGCTGCAGGCGGTCGAGCAGGCCGCGCCAGCCGATCTGCTCGTTCATCCAGCGTTCGAGGAAAGGCTTGGCCGTCGTCCACAGGTCCAGCTCGGGGTCGAGCTGGCGGCCCAGGCCTTCGATGTTGAGCAGCGTCTTCTGCAGCAGCACGAGCTGCGGCTGGATCTCGACGTTGAAGCGGCGCGAGGCCTGGAACAGGCGCATCAGCACCTGGCCCAGCGACAGATCCTTCAGCGGCCGGTCGAAATGCGGCTCGCAGACGGCGCGGATCGCGCCTTCCAGCGCGTCGACACGCGTGTTCGCCGGCACCCAGCCGCTCTCGACATGCAACTCGGCCACGCGTTTGTAATCGCGGCGGAAGAAAGCCAAGAAGTTGTAAGCCAGATACTCCTTGTCGGTCTCGGTCAGCGTGCCGATGATCCCGAAGTCGAGTGCGATGTAGCGGCCGAAGGTCTCGGGCGCCAGGCTCACCTGGATGTTGCCCGGGTGCATGTCGGCGTGGAAGAAGCCGTCGCGGAAGACCTGGGTGAAGAAGATCGTGACGCCGTCGCGCGCCAGCTTCTTGAAGTCGACGCCGGCCTCGCGCAGGCGCTCGACCTGGCTGATCGGCACGCCGTACATGCGCTCCATGACGATGACCGAGGACGTGCAGTAGTCCCAGATCATCTCGGGCACCAGCAGCAGGTCCAGGCCGTCCATGTTGCGCCGCAGCTGGGCGGCGTTGCTGGCCTCGCGCACCAGGTCCAGCTCGTCGTGCAGGTAGACGTCGAACTCGGCGACGACTTCGCGCGGGCGCAGCCGCTTGCCGTCGGCCGACAGGCGCTCGACCCAGCGGGCCAGCGTGTGCAGCAGCGTCAGGTCGTCGTCGATGACCTCGAGCATGCCCGGGCGCAGCACCTTCACCGCGACCTCGCGGCCGTTCTTCAGCGTCGCGAAGTGCACCTGCGCGATCGACGCGCTGGCCACCGGCTCGGTCTCGAAGTGGCTGAAGATGTCCTCGATGCTGCGGCCGAAGGCGCGTTCGACGAGCGAGCGCGCGACGGCCGGCGGGAACGGCGGCACGCGGTCCTGCAGCTTGGCGAGCTCGTCGGCGACGTCCAGCGGCAGCAGGTCGCGGCGCGTGGACAGCACCTGGCCGAACTTCACGAAGATCGGGCCCAGGCGCTCGAAGGCGCGGCGCAGGCGCACGCCGCGCGGCTCGTCCAGGCGGCGGCCGACGGTGACCAGGCGCACCAGCACGCGCACCCAGGGCTGGCGGAAGGCCGACAGCGCCACCTCGTCCAGGCCGAAGCGCAGGACGGTGAAGACGATGAAGATCAGGCGGGCGACACGCCGCATCGCGGGGATCCGGAAAAAACGCGGGGCCGGCGTCAGCGCGAGCGCGGACGCGCGCGGCCCAGGCCCTGCACCGCGCTGCGCAGCGCGTGCGCGACGGCCGAACCCAGGCGGTGCAACTGCTGCGCGACGACCGGGCCGAAGACGCGCTCCAGATCGGCGGCGACGTCCCAGCGCAGGTTCTGCATCAGCCAGTTGACGTCGCCGGCGAGCTGGGCGTCGCCGTCGATGGCCACCGGCGGCAGCTCGCCGCCCAGGGCGCGCGCCAGCAGCAGAGCCGGGTTGGCGGCGTCGACGCGCAGCGCGAGGTCGCAGGAGGCGGGGCGGTCCAGGCCGCACCATTCGAGCAGGCCGGCGGGCGTGACGCGGAAGGCGAGCACCGGCGGCGGCGGCAGCAGCGAGGGCCAGGCGCTCGCGGCGAGTTCGAGCGTGCGCCCGGCGTGCGGCTTGAGCCGCTCGGTGGCGACCGATTCGCTGGACAGCACGTGGTTGATGACCAGCGTCAGGCGTTCCAGCACGGCCGGCGCGAGCAGGCTGTTGAGGGTTTGCAGCATCGTCGCATTGTAGGCAGCGACCACCCGGCACCGATCTTGCGCCGTTGCAGCTTGCGACGCGTTTTTGCGGCCGGCCCGGGTAAAAGATGCCGGTCGGGACCTTCGTGCCCGTCGCCTCGCCCCAAATCGACGGCAAGGCCTTCCGGCTCACGAATGTTCGAAGACCGCAGCACCAAACGCATTTTCTACAGCGCTCCGCAGTCCGTGACCTCGATGGTCGCGGCGTTCCTGGAGCCGGCGATCACCGTCGGCGTGTACCTCGGTGCCGCGACCGCGTTCGACGAGCCGGTGCTGCGCGCCGATCTGACGCTGTGCCTGCTCGTGTTCGCCCTCACCTTCCCGGGGCGAAACCGCTTCGGCGACCGGCCGCTGAACGCCGCCGTCGACATCAGCGTGTCCTGGGCCAGCCTGCTGGTGATCCTGGCGCTGTGCGGCTTCGCGACGCGCAGCCTGTCGTTCTTCGACCCGGTGGTGCTCGCCTGGTGGGCGCTGCTGACGCCGGCGCTGCAGTGGCTCGCCTTTTACGCCGGACGGCGGCTGATGCGCCAGGTCGCCGCGCAGCCGGCGAACCGGCGCCTGGCGATCGTCGTCGGCGCCGGGCCGCTGGGCGTGAAGGTCTCGCGGGCGTTCCAGGCGCGCGGCGACATCGGCCTTTCGTTCCGGGGGTATTTCGACGACCGATTCGACGAGCGCATCGACGCCGACGCCGCGTCGCAGCGCCTGGGCGGGCTGGCCGAGGTCGCGAGCTACGTGCGCGAGCACCGCATCGACGAGGTCTACATCACGCTGCCGCTGGGCTCGCAACCGCGCATCGTCGCGCTGCTCGAACAGCTGCAGGGCACGACGGCCTCGCTGTTCTACGTGCCCGACGTGTTCGGCATCAGCATCATCCAGGGCCGGCTGATGGACATGAACGGCGTGCCGGTGGTCGGCATCTGCGAGACCCCGTTCACCGGCACGAACATGGTCGCCAAGCGGCTCAGCGACATCGTGCTGGCCTCGCTGATCCTGGTGCTGATCTCGCCGATCCTCGCGCTGCTGGCGCTGGGCGTGAAGCTCAGCTCGCCGGGGCCGGTGATCTTCCGCCAGCGCCGCAACGGCCTGGCCGGCGAGGAGATCGTCGTCTACAAGTTCCGCTCGATGCGTTCGATGGACAACGGCCCGGTCGTCAAGCAGGCGACCAAGGACGATCCGCGCATCACGCCTTTCGGCGCCTTCATCCGCCGCACCTCGCTGGACGAGCTGCCGCAGTTCGTCAACGTGCTGCAGGGCCGCATGAGCATCGTGGGACCCCGCCCGCATGCGGTGGCGCACAACGAGCAGTACCGCGAGATCATCAAGGCCTACATGGTGCGTCACAAGGTCAAGCCCGGCATCACCGGCTGGGCGCAGGTCAACGGCCATCGCGGCGAGACCGACACCGTCGACAAGATGCGCGCCCGCGTCGAGTACGACCTGGAGTACCTGCGCAACTGGTCGCTGGGGCTGGACCTGCAGATCATCGCCCGCACCGTGAAGCTGGTGTTCTTCGACCGCAACGCCTACTGAGCCGCCCGCCGGCCTTCCGGAGACGACCATGGCCCCACACCGCCTGCTGCCGCTCGTGCTCGCCTGCGTCGCCTGCGCGGCCGGCGCCGAGACCGGCCCGTACTACCTCGGCGTCGCGCAGAGCGTGACGCACGACGACAACCTGCTGCGCCTGCGCGACGGCACGGCGACGCCCGCCGGGCGCAGCCGCAGCGACACCGTCTCGAACACGTCGCTGGTGGCCGGCCTCGACCAGCCGATCGGCCGCCAGCGCCTGCACGGCAGCGCCACCCTCAGCGCGACGCGTTATGCCGAGAACGACGACTTCGACGGCACCACCTACGCGCTGGACCTGGGGCTGGACTGGGAGACCGTGGAGCACCTGTCCGGCGAGCTGACGACCGCGGCGACCCGCACGCTGCGCCAGGACTTCCGCACCGCCGCCGGCCGCGAGCTGTCCGAAGCCAACTACGAGAGCACGCGGCGCGTCGACTTCGTCGCCCGGCTGGGCGGTGTCTCGACGCTGACCTTCGAGGTCGGCGCCGGCGCCCGTTCGGTGGACTACTCGGCCTCGTCGATGGCGTTTCGCGAGTACCACCAGCGCGATGCGTCGGCGGGGCTGCGCTGGCGCCTGGGCGGCAGCACGCGCCTGGGCCTGGGCGTGCGGCGCACGCAGGCCGATTACCCCAAGCTCTTCACCGGCCTGCTCGCCGACCCGGAGGATCGCCGCCGGCGCGATGCGCTGGACCTGTCGCTGAAGTGGACGCCCACCGGCAGCAGCAGCGTCGATGCCCGCGTCAGCCGCACGCGCACGCGCCACGACGTGTTCGACGAACGCGATTTCACCGGCACCTCGGGTTCGCTGGACTGGCGCCTGAACGACGGCGGCCGCACGCGGCTGGCGCTGCGCCTGGCGCGCGACGAAGGCCAGGACTCCGAGGTCGTGACCTCGGTCTTCAGCCGCACCACCGACTCGCTGCGCGTGCAGGTCGACTACGACCTGACCGGCAAGGTGACGCTCAACGCCCGGGCGCTGCTGTTCCGTCGCACGCTGGCCGGCACCTCGGCCCAGGGTGTGCCCGAGAAGGGGCGCGACAGCGGCAACCAACTCGGGCTGGGCGCACGCTGGCAGGCGTCGCGCGCGATTTCGGTCGGCTGCGACCTGCGCCGCGAGCGCCGAGGCGACAATCCGGGGCTCGAGCTGACCAGCGCCTACAGCGCCACGGTCTGGGGCTGCAGCGCCCAGGCCGTGCTGCAGTGAAGGCCGCACAAACCACCGAGACCCGATGACGACCATCCTCCTCACCGGCGCGACAGGCTACATCGCCTCGCACACCTGGCTGGCGCTACAGGCCGCCGGCTTCGACGTCGTCGGCGTCGACGACTTCTCCAACAGCTCCCCGCTCGTGCTCGAGCGGCTGCAGGCCATCGGCGGCAAGCCGCCGGTCTTCGAGCGTGCCGACGTCTGCGACGCCGACGCCGTCGAAGCCATCTTCCGCCGCCACCGCATCGACGCGACAGTGCATTTCGCGGCCTTCAAGGCGGTCGGCGAGTCGACTGCCAAGCCGCTGGAGTACTACTCCAACAACATCGGCGGCCTGCTGACCGTCTGCCGGGCGATGCGCCGCCACGGCTGCTCGCGTTTCGTCTTCAGCTCCAGCGCCACGGTCTACGGCGACCCCGAATCGCTGCCGATCCGCGAGGACTCGCGGCTCACCGCCACCAACCCCTACGGCCAGACCAAGCTGATCGGCGAGCAGATCCTGCGCGACCTCGGCGCCGCCGACCCGGCCTGGCAGACCGCCTGCCTGCGCTACTTCAACCCCGTCGGCGCGCACGAGAGCGGGCGCATCGGCGAAGACCCGCGTGGCATCCCGAACAACCTGATGCCCTACGTGACCCAGGTGGCCGTGGGCCGGCGCGAGTTCCTGCAGGTCTTCGGCGACGACTACCCGACGCCCGACGGTACCGGCGTGCGCGACTACATCCACGTCGTCGACCTCGCCGAAGGCCACGTCGCGGCGCTGCGCCGGCTGTTCGACGCGCCAGGCTCGTTCACCGTCAACCTGGGCACCGGCCGCGGCTACTCGGTGCTGGAGGTCGTCGACGCGTTCGCCCGCGCCAGCGGCCGGCCGGTGCCCTACCGCATCGTGGCGCGCCGCCCCGGCGACGTGGCCGCCTGTTACGCCGACCCCGCGCTGGCGCGGGAACTGCTGGGCTGGCAGGCGCTCCACGACATGGACCGCATGTGCGCCGACAGCTGGCGCTGGCAACTGAACAATCCTCGGGGTTTCGAAGCATGAGCATTGCCGTCCAACCGGTCGTCATGGCCGGAGGCTCGGGCACGCGGCTGTGGCCGCTGTCGCGCGCCGGTTATCCGAAGCAGTTCCTGGTCCTGTCGGGCAACACCAGCCTGTTCCAGCAGGCCGTCGCCCGGCTGCAGGCGCTGGGCCAGGGCGCCGTGAAGGCCGCCGCGCCGCTGGTCGTCGGCAACGAGGAGCACCGCTTCCTCGTGCTGGACCAGCTGCGCGAGCTGGACATCGAGCCGGCCGCCGTGCTGCTGGAGCCCACGGGCCGCAACACCGCGCCGGCGCTGACGCTGGCGGCGCTGCAGGCGCTCGAAGGCGGCGCCGACCCGGTGCTCGTCGTCACGCCGGCCGACCAGACGCTGGCCGACGAAGCCGCGTTCGCCGCCGCGATGGCCAGCGCGATCGAGGTCGCCGCGCAAGGCGCCGTCGTCATCCTCGGCATCACGCCCGACCGGCCCGAGACCGGCTACGGCTACGTGCGCACCGAACGCAGCACCGGCGCGCGGGTCGTCGCCCAGTTCGTCGAGAAGCCCGACGCCGAGACCGCGGCGCGCTACCTCGCCGACGGAGGCTACTTCTGGAACGCCGGCATGTTCGTGCTCAAGGCCAGCGTCTGGATGGCGGCGCTGGAGCGCTGGCGCCCGGACATCGCCGCGGCCTGCCGCGCCGCCTGGGCGGCACGCAGCACCGACCAGCGTTTCGTGCGCCCGGGCAAGGCCGAGTTCGCCGCCGTGCCGGCCGAGTCGGTGGACTACGCGGTGATGGAGAAGTGCCCCGGCAGCGGCCAGGACATCCGCATGGTCGAACTCGACGCCGGCTGGAACGACCTGGGCGCCTGGGAAGCCGTCTGGCAGGTCGCGGCCAAGGACGCGCAGGGCAACGCCACGGTCGGCGACGCCATCGTGCGCGACAGCCGCGACACGCTGGTGCACGCCACCAGCCGGCTCGTCGGCGCCGTCGGCCTGGACAACATCGTCGTCGTCGAGACGCCCGACGCGGTGCTGGTGGCCGACCGCGAGCGCAGCCAGGAGGTCAAGCAGATCGTCGCCGAGCTGGGCAGCCGGCGCCGCGGCGAGCACACGCTGCACCGCAAGGTGCACCGCCCCTGGGGCTGGTACGACAGCATCGACTCGGGGCCGCGCCATCAGGTCAAGCGCATCCTGGTCAAGCCGGGCGCGAGCCTGAGCCTGCAGATGCACCACCACCGCGCCGAGCACTGGATTGTCGTCAGCGGCACCGCCGAGGTGACGGTGGGCGACAAGGTCATCCTGCTGGCCGAGAACCAGAGCACCTACATTCCGCTGGGCGAGGTGCACCGGCTGCGCAACCCCGGCAAGCTGCCGCTGGAGATCATCGAGGTGCAGTCGGGCAGCTACCTCGGCGAAGACGACATCGTGCGCTTCGAGGACACCTACGGGCGTACCGCCGGCTGATCCGGCACGGGGGCCCGGCGCGACCGGGCCCGCCCGCCGGGATCAGGCCCCGGCGCGGCCGATCGCGCGGTACTCGAAGCCCAGCGACTTCATGTAGGCCGGGTCGTAAAGATTGCGGCCGTCGAAGATCACCGGCTGCTTGAGCGCCGCCTTGATGCCGTCGAAATCGGGGTTGCGGAATTCCTTCCACTCGGTGACCAGCACCAGCGCGTCGGCACCGGCCAGCGCCTCGGCCTGCGAGGCGACGAACTCGAGACCCTGGAGCTCGCCCATCACGCGGCGCGCCTCGTCCATCGCCACCGGGTCGTAGGCGCGCACGCGCGCACCGCGCGCCAGCAGCGCGTCGACGATGACGCGGCTGGGCGCTTCGCGCATGTCGTCGGTGTTGGGCTTGAAGGCCAGGCCCCAGAGCGCGAACGTGCGCCCGGCGAGGTCCTCGCCGTAACGCGCGACGATCTTGTCGACCAGCACCAGCTTCTGCCGGTCGTTGACCGACTCGACGGCTTCCAGCACTTCGAGGTGCATGCCGTTCTCGCGGCCGGTGTGGATCAGCGCCTTGACGTCCTTGGGGAAGCAGCTGCCGCCGTAGCCGGTGCCGGCGTAGAGGAAGTGGGTGCCGATGCGCGGGTCGCTGCCGATGCCCTTGCGCACGCTCTCGATGTCGGCGCCCACCTTCTCGGCCAGGCGTGACAGTTCGTTCATGAAGCTGATGCGCGTGGCCAGCATCGCGTTGGCGGCGTACTTGGTGAATTCGGCGCTGGGCAGGTCCATCACCAGCAGGCGGTCGTGGTTGCGCATGAACGGCGTGTACAGCGCGCGCATCAGCAGCACCGCGCGCTCGTCGTCGGCGCCGACGACGATGCGGTCCGGGCGCATGCAGTCCTCGACCGCCGCGCCTTCCTTCAGGAACTCGGGGTTGGAGACGACCGAGAACTCGATGTCGACGCCGCGCTCGGCGAGCACCTCGCGCACCGCCTCGCGCACCTTGGCGGCGGTGCCCACCGGCACCGTGCTCTTGTCGACGATGACCTTGTGGTCGGTCATGTAGCGGCCGATGTTGCGCGCCGCGGCCAGCACGTACTGCAGGTCGGCCGAACCGTCTTCGTCGGGCGGCGTGCCGACGCCGATGAACTGCAGCGTGCCGTGGGCCACGGCCATCGGGATGTCGGTGGTGAATTGCAGCCGGCCGGCCGCGACGTTGCGGCGCACGATCTCCTCGAGCCCGGGCTCGTGGATCGGGATGCCGCCCTCGTTGAGGATGCGGATCTTGCGTTCGTCGACGTCGAGGCAGACGACGTGGTTGCCCATCTCGGACAGGCAGGCGCCTGTGACGAGGCCGACGTAACCGGTACCGACAACGGTGACTTTCAAATGACGACTCCCACGACAGTTCGTCCGCCGGAGCCCGGGAGCTCCGCAACGGGCCGCCAGTGTAGGGGAGCGCGCCGAGGCTTCGCGCGGCGGCAACGCAAACCGGGGGCGGGTGCGGCGCCACGGCGGCAGCGGCCGAATTCCCCCACCCGTAACCGATGGAGACCGGCGCCTGCGCACGCTGCTCTACAAGGCTCGCATGGCATCGTCCCCGGGGCCAGATCCCCATGAATTCGTCCCGCTCGACTTGGCCCTCGCCTGCCCGGCGCCACCGTCGCCGGCTTCGCTTGCGCGGGCCGCAGTGGCCGCGGCGGCGCCGCCGCTGCGCGTGCTCGTCGCCCACAACCGCTACCAGCAGCGCGGCGGCGAGGACGCCGTCGTCGACAGCGAGGTCGAGCTGCTGCGCAGCCGCGGCCACGCGGTGCACGAGTACCGGCGCGACAACCACGAGCTCGAGACCATGCCGCCGGCCGCGGCGGCCGGGCAGACGCTGTGGTCGCGGCGCACCGTCGCCGACATCGACCGTCTGATGCACGAGTTCCGCCCGGACCTCGTGCACGTGCACAACACCTTCCCGCTGATCTCGCCGTCGCTGTACTGGGCGGCGGCGCGCCACCGGCTGCCGGTGGTGCAGACGCTGCACAACTTCCGCCTCGTCTGCCCGCAGGGGCTGATGCTGCGCGAGGGCCGGCCCTGCGAGGACTGCGTGGGCCGCCTGCCCTGGCGCGCGGTGCGCCACCGCTGCTACCGCGACAGTGCCGCCCAGAGCGCCGTGCTGGCGACGATGATCGCCGGCCACCGCGGCCTGGGCACCTGGAGCCGCAAGGTCACGCGCTACATCGCGCTCAACGACTTCTGCCGTGACCGCTTCGTCGCCGGCGGCCTGCCGGCCGCGAAGCTGCGCGTGAAGTTCAACTTCGTCGACGTGCCGGCGCCCCCCGACGGGCCCCGCCACGGCTTCCTGTTCGTCGGCCGGCTCTCCGCCGAGAAAGGCGTCGGCGTGCTGGCCCAGGCTTTGCGCGCGCAGCGCCTCGAAGAGCCGGTCTTCGTCGCCGGCACCGGGCCCGAGCAGCACCTGCTCGAAGGCCTGCCCGGGGTCGTGAGACTGGGCAACCTGGCGCCCGAGCAGGTCTACGAGCGGATGCGCAGCACCCGGGCGCTGGTGCTGCCCAGCCTGTGCTACGAGAACTTTCCGCGCACGCTGGCCGAGGCCTTCGGTTGCGGCCAGCCGGTCATCGGCAGCCGGCACGGGGCGATGGCGGCGCTGCTCGAAGAGCATCGCACCGGCCTGCTGTTCGCGCCCGGCGACGCCGCCGCGCTGGCCTCGACGCTGCAGTGGGCCCTGCAGCATCCGGGCGAACTCGGCGAGATGGGCCGCCGCGCCCGGGCGCGTTACGAACGCGAGCTCACCGGCGAGTCCAACTACCGGCAACTGCTGGCCATCTACCGCGAGGCGATCGAATCCACATGCCAATCGAGCTGACATCGGCTAGCACCCCGCGCGTCACCGCCCCCGTGCTGGGCACGCCCATCGATGCACTGGACTGGGACCGTGCCCTGGGCACCATCGCGGCCTGGTCGGCCCGCCGCGAATCCCGCGTGATCTGCATCTGCAATGCTCATTCGGTGGTCACCGCGGCGCAGGAACCCGACTTCGCCGCCGTGCTGGCCAGCGCCGACATGGCGACGCCCGACGGCGCTCCGGTGGCCTGGATGCTGCGCCGCCTGGGCCACGACGGCCAGCAGCGCATCAACGGCCCCGACCTGATGTGGCGTTGGTGCGCCGAGGCGGCGCGGCGCGGCGACGCCATCTTCCTGTTCGGCAGCACGCCCGAGACGCTCGCCCGGCTGGCGCAGCGCCTGCTCGCGACCTGGCCGGCGCTGCGCATCGCCGGCAGCCTGTCGCCACCGTTCCGTGCGCTGACGCCTGCGGAAGACGCCGAGATCGTCGAGCGCATCAACGCCTCCGGCGCCGGCGTCGTCTTCGTCAGCCTGGGCTGCCCCAAGCAGGAGCGCTGGATGGCCGCGCACCGCGGCGCCGTGCAAGGCGTGATGATCGGCGTCGGCGCGGCCTTCGACTTCCACGCCGGGACCATCCAGCGCGCACCGGGCTGGATGCGCAATGCCGGGCTCGAGTGGCTGCACCGCCTGCTGAGCGAGCCTCGCCGCCTGTGGCGGCGCTACCTGTTCACGAACTCGGCCTTCACGATCGGCGCCGCACGCCAGCTGCTCGGCAGCCGGCGCTCGCCGCGTTGACGTTGCCGGTGCCGCGCCCGGCTTCGCGGGGCGCCGCGCGCCCCGCCCTGCCCGCGCGCGCTCGCGCCTCGCCTGTATCGCGGCGAGATGCTTTGTAGCGCCCGATAGACGCGCTTACACGCTGCGGTTCAGGCCGCCCCGGCCAAGACCGTAGTGAGGGGCACAGCGCTGCCGAACCACCTTCTTCGAGGTGGATGCCGGCCCCTCCAACCCCTGCGACAGCGACCCAGACCGCCCTTCCCGGCGGCGACGGCACGCCTTTGACGACCATGAACGTACACGCCAAGTTTTGTTTCGCCAGCCTGCTGGTTGCGCTGGTCGCCGGCTGCGGTGGCGGCGGCGCCGACTCCACGAGCGACGCCGACGGCCAAGCCGCGGGAGCCGCGACGGACGCTGCGCAGAGCAAGTCCGCCGCGGGCCAGACCGACATCGCCCCCGATCCCGGCAGCGACACGGCGGTCTTCACCGAAGCCCCGATCCAGGTCCCGCCGGGCGACGACGAGGCCTACACGGCCGCCGCGTCGCCGAGCACGGTGACGGCGAGCGCCTCGACGCAGAGCCCGGGCAGCGCCGCCGAAGACTTCGAGTCCGGCTTCACCAGCCTGCCGGCGGGCTGGTCCATCAACTGGTGGGGCACCCGACCGAACTACACGGTCGGGCCGGAAACGCGCAGCGGCTACACCCACGCGGGCGCCGGCGCCCTGCGACTTCAGGTCGGCACGGTGGCGTCCAACAGCGGCCTGAACCTCGTCTACAGCCGCGGCATCTCCAAGGCCGGCAGCTACGACGCCCAGGCTTACCTGAGGACCGACAACGCCAACGGCGCGAACGTCGAAGTCCAGCTCCGCCGCAACGCGGCGCCCTACGACGTCGTCGCCCGCAAGCAGCTCGTGCTCGGCACGAGCTGGCAGAAAGTCCACCTGAGCGCGGCCTACCCGTTCCCGGACGCCGGCTCGCTGCGCGTGGTGTCGCTGACCGCCAATGCCAACGTCTACATCGACGACGTCGCCATCAGCCCGATGGCCAGCGCCGAAGCCGTCGCCAACGCCGTGGTGCTGCCCGCCGCGGGCGGCTCGAGCGTCGAGGTCACGCCGGTGAAGACGACAACGATGGACGAGGCCTACACGACCTACGCCCCGGGCTGGACCTACAACTACTGGGGCCCGCAAAAGCCGACGTTCAGCGCCAGCCGGGAGACCGAGCCGGGCCACGTCTACGCCGGGGCGGCATCCCAGAAGTTCCAGATCACCAACAAGAACGGCGGCGAAGTCCAGCTCGTCTCGCGTTACGCCTTCACCAAGGGCAAGACTTACCGGGCGGTGGTCTATCTGCGCAGCGACGTCGCCACGCCGGTGCAGGTGACGATGCGCCGCGACACCCAGCCCTACGACAACTTCGCGGCCAAGTCGGTCACCGTGGACACGAACTGGCAGAAGGTGGAGATCGAGGGCACCTACCTCGCCACCTCCGACGGGAGCATGCGCATCGCGCTGAAGAACGCCAGCGGCACCCTCTGGGTCGACGAGGCGGTCATCGCGGAGGTCAAGCGCAACGACTTCGCGCCGTACAACGCCAGCGCGGCCATCCCCGACACGCTCTTCGGCATGCACGTCAACAAGCTCGGGACGCACGACAAGTGGCCAGGCATGAGCACGCGCATCCTGCGTCTGTGGAACACCGGCACGACCTGGCGCGATCTCGAACCGACCCAGGACGGCTGGAACTGGACCACCGGCGGCGGGATGCGGATGGACATGTACGTGAACTACGTCGCCAGGAACGCCCCCGGCGCACAGATCCTCTACACCCTCGGCCAGACGCCGCTGTGGGCCTCGAGCACGCCCGACGTCAACGGCCAGTACGGCATGGGCTCCAGCGGCGTGCCGCGCAACATGGACGACTGGCGCGACTACGTCCGCACCCTGGCGCGCCGCTACGTCGGCAAGATCCGCTACTGGGAGATCTGGAACGAACCCGACTACGTGCCGCACTACAACGGCACGCCCGCGCAGATGGTCGAGATGACGCGCATCGCCCGCGAGGAACTGCTCGCCGCCGACCCGGCCAACAAGATCGTCAGCCCGGGGCTGACCAAGGGCCAGGGCATGCAGTTCCTGGACTACTTCTTCGCGGCCGGCGGCGGCAACTACGTCGACATGGTGGGCTACCACTGGTACTACTGGATCGACCCGGAGATGGTCGGCCCGATGGTCGACAACCTGCGCGTCCTGATGACCACCTACGGCCTGCAAGCCAAGCCGATCTGGATGACCGAAGGCGCCTTCTACTGCGACACGACCCAGACCGACTGCAGCACCGCGACGCCGACCCTGGAACAAAGCCGCTCGACCAACGCCCGGGCGATGTTCACGATGGCCGTCAAGGGCGTGGCGAACTTCAACTTCCATGTCTGGGAGGCCAGCGACGCGTTCCGCCAGCTCGTCCAGGCCGACTTCATCACGCAGACCGAAGCTGGCAAAGCCTATGCCGAGGCGCGCAGCTGGGCCTTCGGGGCGCGGGTCGTCGACTCCTTCCGCGCCGGGTCCGGGGTGTACGTGGTGAGGCTCACGCGCGGCGGCGTCGACAGCTTCGTGCTCTGGTCCACCGTGGACGGCGAGACCGTCGCCATCCCGGGCGCCTGGAACGTCAACACGGTGCGCAGCATCACGCAGACCGAGTCGCCGCTGCCGTCGACGCGCCAGCTGCGCCTGGGCCTGGAGCCGGTGCTGCTCAAGCCCTGAGCCCGGGGCCGGCGTCCAGGCAGGCCAGAAGCCCGTCCCTGAAACGCTCGGCCATCCGCTCGATCGAGTACTCGTCGGCACTCTCGGCGGCCCGTCGGCCCATCTCGGCCCGGGCCGCATCGTCTTTCAACAGCCCCGCGCAGGCGTCGACGAAAGCGCCGAGTTCGTCCGCCGACACGACGCCGTTGACGCCGCTGCGCAGATAGGCGATCTCCGGTGCCGCACGCCCGTACTCGGTCGTGATCATCGGCAGGCCGGCGGCGAAAGCGTCCAGGACGCCGAGGCCGACGAGGCCCGGATTGAGCACCAGGTCGGCCACCGCCAGGCAGCGTGCCTTGCGCTCGTCGCGCACCGGCCCGACGTAGCGCACGAAGGGGTGGCACGCGGCGGCGTCCTCGAGCAGGCCGCGGTCGGGGCCGGCCCCGGCGACGAGGAGCTGGAAGCCCGGCACGAGGTTGCGCAGTCGCAGCGTCGATTCGATCAGCCAGTCGATGCGCTTGCCCGCGTACAGCGAGCCGATGTAGAGGCCGACCGGCCCCGGGCCCAGGCCGAACTCGGCGCGCAAGGCCGGGAGGCCGTCGCGGCGCGCGGCGGCGATGGCCGCGCGCAAGGCGGACGTGTCGATGCTGTTGTGCAGCACGGTGATGCGCGAGTCGGGCACGCCGGCGGCGCGGATCGTCGCGGCGCTGATGTCCGTGTAGGCGAACCACCAGTCGACACGGCGCGCCGTCCAGGCCTTGAAACGTTCGCTCCAGGAATCGGGGTCGGGGGCCTGCATGTCGCGGCCATGGCCCCAGAAGGCCAGCCGGCGCCGGCGCCACGGCGACAACAGCGGCGGCAGGTTGTTCAGCAGCTTGTTCTCCTGCGTCACGACGACCACCGCGCAGTCGCGCACCGCCGCGGCGAAGGGCTGCCAGCACAGCCGGCCGCCGAGCAGGTAGCGCGTCGGGATCCGGACCGCCCAGGGCAGCTCGGCGCCGTCGTCCTTGCTGGCTTCGGCCGGAGTGCCGACGCCGTGCAGCACACGCAGCTCGATGCCTTCGGCGGCGAGCAGCCGGCGCAGGTGCTCGAACAGCGGCACCCGGTAGTGCGTCATGCGGCGCTGCACGACGGCCACGCGCGGCTTCACCGCTCGCCTCCACGGCCATCGGGCGCGAGCCGCGCCACCGGCGCGCGGCCGACGAGCGCGGCAGCCTGCGCGAAGGCATCGGCATAGGCCTGGCCGACGACGCGCCAGTCGCGCCCGTCAAGACGCGGGCGCTCGGGGCGCGACTCGGTCTGGACCTTGGCCATCACCCGGCGCAGGTCCTGCGCCTGCAGCACGCCGTCGAAGAAGTGGATCCAGCCCGGGCCCACCTCCTGCGCCATCGCCTCGGTGGTGGGCGTGCGCGGCACCAGCACCGGCCGGTCCAGCGAAAGCGCCGCCAGCAGCACCCCGGAGTTGTGCAACTGCCGGTACGGCAGGCAGACCAGCTGGGCGGCGGTGATCTCGGCCACCAGCAGGGCGTCGGGCACGAAGGCCAGGGTCGCCGAGATGCGGCCGTCGTCGGACTGCATGCGGTCCACCAGCGGACGCATCTCCCGGGAGGGTTGGCCGACGAGGCGCAGCGTCAGCGCCGGGTCGTCCAGCGCGCGGAACGCGTCCAGCAGCACGTCCACGCCCTTGTAGGGCCGGATCGTGCCGGCGTACAGCAGCCGGCCGGCCACCGGTGCCTGCTGCGGCAAGGCGGTGAAGCGCTCGCGGTAGTGGCCGTGCGGGATGTAGACGCCGCGCCCGGCCGGGATCGGCGTCACCGGATTGATCGTCACGGTGAAGGTCGTGCGCCGGTCCAGCCAGCGCAGCACGGCCGCTTCGAGGCGCGAGCCGTCCTCGTGCGGCTGGAGGTTGTGCAGCGTGCGCACGACGGCGATGCGGCGCAGCCGCAGCACCTCGAGCAGCGCGACGAAGGCCAGGCAGCGCAGCACATGGAAACGGCCCCTGAGCAGCGACTCGGGCCAGTGCACGTGCAGCACGTCGTAGCGCAGCGACGCCAGGTTCTTCGCGCCGAGGAAGCTGAAGCGCACCCAGGGCGGCGCGAGCTCGACGATCTGGTCGACGTACTGGGTCGTGCCGTCGGGCGGATTGATGGACTCCAGCACGCGCAGCGGCCGCGAGCCGGCGACGCCGCGGGTCATCGCCGTGCTCCCGCGTCGCCGCGCGCCCAGGCCTGCGCGGTGTCGGACGCCGGGGCGAGACTCTGGCAGGCGATGCCGATCGCGAAGATGACGTAGGGGTAGATCAGCGTGTTGTCGGTCAGGAACATGATGTTGACGAAGAGCATCAGGATGCGCAGTTCCAGGCGCTGCGAAGTGCGGTAGAGCACGGCGTAGAAGCCGGCCCAGACGAGTCCCCCGTACTCGAAGAGGATCTTCAGCGAGTCGTTGTGCAGGTTGGCCTTGCCGAGAAAGCCCCAGCCGCCCTTCATGACCTCGTAGGCGCTGCCCGGCCCCATGCCCACGAAGGCGAAGCGCCAGGGGTCGTGCAACAGCTCCTGCACGGGGTAGTGGTACAGGCGCTGGCGCCCCATGCCGAGCTGGTCCGAACTCTGCGAGGTGTACTGGACGATCAGCGCATCGAAGCCGCCCTGCGTGTAGCGGATGACCACCAGCAGGTACAGCACGTTCAGCAGGATCATCGGCAGCGGCCGCAGCAGCCGGTCGACCCAGCGGCGCGGCAGCAGCATCGCGGCCACGACCACGATCGCGCCGAGCGCGACGATGCGCTTGAGCGTGAGGATGCACAGCAGCAGCGCCAGCAGCGAAGCCAGCCAGCGTCTCTCGCAGGCCGCCCAGGCCGCGAGCACGCCGAAGACGAAGCTCGTCGTGGCCTCGAAGCTGGAACGCGAGGTCATCGGATCGAACTCGACGCCGCCCACGCCGCCCTTGCGGACGTAGGTCAGCAGTGTCGCCACCACCGCCGCCCAGAAGATGTGCTGCCACGGCAGCCGGTAGCGGCAACCGAAGGCGAACGGCGACAGGCCGATCAGCATCAGGTAGACGTCCTGCAGGCCGGCCATGTTGCCCAGCGGCGCGAGCAGGGCCGCGGCGGCGATCAGCACCAGGTACGGCGGCGCGTTCGGCGACCAGGTCAGGCGACCGGTGGCCAGCACGGCCAGCAGCGCCAACGGCGGGATCACGTAGGTCACCAGGCGCAGGCTGCCGACCAGCATCGTCATGCCGAGCGCGGCGATGCAGATGCCGGCGACCAGCATGTCCAGACGCAGCAGGCTGCCCAGCGGCTCGCGGCGGGGCTGCAGGATGGTGTACTTCATCGGCTGGCCTGGGCCGCCGCGCGGCCCCCCGCAGCCTGCAGCCGCAAGGGCACGCGGCCGACGACCAGCGGCTCGCCCGGCCGCCACGCCAGCGTGTCGCCCCAGGGCGTCTGCGCTCGTGCCATGCCCCAGTCCGCCGGCACGCGCAAGGCCTCGTCGCGGCGCTGCGACCAGACGAGCACCGACGCGTCCCCGCCGCGCCGAAGGCGCACCGCGATGCCGGCCTCGCCCCAGGGCTGAACCGATTCGACGCGGGCGTCGCGCAGCCAGTCGCCCAGGCTGGCGAAGGCCTCGCCGGCGCGTGTCACCAGCTTGCGGTCGGGGTCGAAGAGCGGCACCGCCCGGCGGCCCGAGCCTTCGACCGTGTAGTACGCCGACGCGGCCACGCCCTCCAGCCACATCGTCAGCACGTAGCGCATCGGCAGCGCGTCCAGTTCGTCGCCGGCCAGTCCTTCGAAGGCGCAGGGGCTCTCGCGCCCCGGGTTGCACCAGGGAGCGCCCTCGGTGTTCCACAGCGGCAGCTGGCCGGCGCCGCGGCGCTGCATCAGCGCGCGCAGGTTGCGCACGCGCGGCACCAGGCTTTCCGGCGCGGCACGCACGTACCAGTGGAAGCCGATGGCGTCGACATAACGCCCTCCGCCCTGGGCCAGGAAGCGGTCGAGCGCGGCGTAGCCGTTGCCGGTGAAGCCGGGCGAGACGAGGCGGTTCTCCGGGTCCACCGACTTCAGCACCTGAGACGCCACGCGGGCCAGCTCCACGAGGGACAGCGTCGGCACGTAGAAGCGCGCGTAGTCGGGCTCGTTCCACAGCTCCCACCAGCGGATGCGCCCCTTGTAGCGCTGGGCGAGCGTCTGCACGTAGTCGCGCCAGGCATCCAGGCTGGCCGGCGCGCCGCAGGTGCCGGTGCCGTAGGCACAGGTGGCCTGCGGGCTGGCCGAGGCCCAGGCCGGCGGCTGGCCCAGCGTCATCAGCAGCGTCGCGCCGGGGGCGCGACGCTGCACGACCCCGACCAGGTCGTCCAGCTGCTTCCAGGCGTCGGCGCTGCGCGCCGTCCAGGCTTCGGGAGTCGGGGCGAGGTGATGCCAGTTCGTGCGCATGTCCCAGATGCGCACGAGCCCGGTGCCCAGCGCCGGCACCGTGCGGTACTGGGCGAACTTGTTCAGGTGCACGCCGAGCAGGCGAGCGTCGAAGGGCGGCGGCGTGCCGGCGCTGCCGAGGCTGACGCGACCCAGATCCTCGATCTCGGGCGTGCCGACCTGCAGCTGCACGCGCGGCGAGCGCGGCACGATGCGCAGGTCGAATGCGCCGGGTTCGTCGTAGGCCACCCACTCCAGCTCGGCGCTGCGGCCCGCCTCGTCGAGTTCCAGATCCTCTTGCACGACGGCGTCGTACGGCGCCGCGCTGCGCCGCACCATCAGCTGGATGCGGCTGCCCGGCTCGCCGGAAAGCCGCACCCGGACACGGTACCGGTGGTCGGCGACGAGGTTCAGCGGGTAGACGACGTGGGCCCGCGCGCCCTGGGCGTCGCCGTCGCGGCCGACCAGCAGGACTTCGGCCGGCCGGGCCGGTGCGGTGCGCAGCCGGGCCTCGGCCGCGTCGCCGAAGCGGTTGAGCTGCCAGCCGCTGCGCCGCTCCTGCGCCGCCGCCCCGCCGGCCGAGACCGCGGCCAGCACGGCCGCCAGCAGCAGGCCGCAGGCCCGCAGCGCCGACGCCTGCCGCCGCCTCATGCCTCGCCCCTGCCGAGCAGCCGCCGCAGCGCGGCGAGCTGCACGCGGTTGATCTCCAGCGCCGCGGCGCGGGCGCTGCGCCCCATCGCCTCGGCCTGATCGTCGCGGCGCAGCAGCGTGCAGATCGCCGCGGCCATCGCCTGCGGGTCGTCGTCGGGCACCATGCTGAAGGCGCTCCCGGCCCAGGCCTCCAGGCCGCGGGCTCCGCTGCGCGTCGTGACCAGCGGCAGGCCGTAGGCCAGGGTCTCCAGCGACTTGATGCACAGGCCCGTGCCCGAGCGCACCGGGTTCAGCGCCAGCGCCGCCTGGGCGTAGGCCTCGCCGATCGCCGTCACGCGGCCGAGCTTGCGCAGGCCGGGCGCGTCGGCGACCGCCTGGCCGACGTCGCCGGCGATCAGCAGCTCGAAGTCCGGCAGCTCCTGCTGCACCCGCGGCAGCACCTGCCCGACGAAGTAGCGCGCGCCTTCGGCGTTCACCGGGTTGTGCGAGCCGACGAGCAGCGCGCGCCGTGCCCGCGCGCGCCGCACCGGCGCGGCCGGCTCGAAGACGTGGCCCACGGTCTCGACGGTGGTCGAGGTGCCGGCCAGCAATGCGGAGAAGAACGCCGCCTCGTCGTCCTGGATCGCGATCACCGCGTCGGCGCGCGCCAGGCCGCGGCGCTCGTCGGCTTCGGCGAGCGAGAACCAGCCGTAGGCCTGCCCGGCCTCGCGCGCGGCACGGTGGCGGCGCGTGAAGCGGTCGTGCGTGTCGATGACCGTGCGCACCCCGGGCGGGAAGACGCAGGCGGCGCGCGACAGGTAGACGTACTCGATCAGCACCGTGTCGAAGCTCTCGCGCGCCTGCAGCTCGCGCAGCCGGGCGTCGAGCCGGTCGTCGTACCAGGCGTCGAGCGTCCACAGCCAGCCGGCGTCCAGGTTCAGGCGCTGGCGCAGGCGCCGCGCCGCGTGCTCCCAGGCCCAGGCCGGCCCGCGGCGGCGCTCGAAGGGCAGCACGTGCAGGCGGCGGCCGTAGTGCCGCGACATCTGCGGGTCCAGGCCGCTGCCGGGGCGCACCAGCGCCGCGAAATGCAGCTCGTGGCCGAGGCCGGCGATGACCTCGGTCAGCGTGCGGATGCGGGCGCGGTTGCCCGAACTCGTCGGGAACGGCGGCACATCGGAGACGACCAGGACCTTGCCGCCGCGGGCGGCGGCCGTCCCGGGGCGGCGCAGGGCCGGCTCGTGCACCGGCGGATCCATCGGCTGCGCGTTCATGGCCGTGCCCAGCCGAGATCGCGCGCGCGGCGGTGCTGGCGCTCGCGCAGCCCGTCGCAGGCCTGCACCAGGCGCGTGTTCCAGGCGCCGGCCACGGCCTCCAGCTCGAAGGCGCGCTCCACGAGGGCCGGCCCGGTGAGGTGCTCGGTCGGCAGCGCGAGCGCGGCGCAGTCGATCGACTCGAGGAAGTCCAGGCACTTGGGCTGGTAGCTCAGCGACAGGTTGGGAATGCCCAAAGCGCTGGCCAGCACGGTGGCGTGCAGGCGCTGGCCGACGACGAAGCGGCAGGCCCGCAGGCGCTGCAGGCACAGCTGCACGTCCGGGTCGAAGCGGTGCACGACGAAGCCGGGGTCGTCCACCTCCCGGGCGAGCGCGGCGCCGGCGTCCGAGTCGATGTCGTGCAGCGGGATGAAGTGCACGCGGTAGCCCCGCGCCAGGAACTCGCGCAGCGCATGCAGCGCAGCCTGGTACACGCCGTCGGCCGAGCCCTGCACCGGGTCGTGGCTGCCGAGGTTCAGGCCGACGACGCGGCCGCTGCCGGCGTCCCAGCTCGGCGCGGCGACCGACACCGCCGGGTCGCCGACGATCTCGGCGCTGCCCAGGCCCTGGCGGCGCATCCAGTCCAGCGAACGCGGGCCGCGCACGCCGAGGTACTGCGCGCCGCGCAGCACGCGCACCCACTCGGCCTCGTCGCCGCGGCCGCGGCCGCCGTGCTGCGCCCAGTACGCCAGGTCGGCGACGCCGGTGCCGAAGACGCAGATGCGGCCGCCGAGCTCGTTGGCGCGCTGCATCGCACCCAGGTAGGCGCGCACGTTGATCAGCGTGCCGCCGCCGAGCACCACGTCGGCGTTGCGGCGTTCGGCCATCCAGGAGACCGGCGACCAGTCGTCGAACGGCACCACCAGCGCGTCGGGCGCGATGGTGCTGCGGAAGGCCTGGTACAGCGCCTCGTCGCCGATGTTGCGGTGGCCGAGCCAGCCGATGTAGCGCACGCAGGGCGCCGACGGTGCGAGGCGATAGTCCTCCCAGCGCCTCAGGTAGGCGTAGCGCCCGAAGCGCACCAGCGGGAACCGCTGGTAGCGCGATCGCAGACCGAGACCGAGCCTCATCCGAACCCTCCGACTAGCGCGCCAGGTAGCTGGCCACGGCGCGCAGCTGGCCCCAGCCCGTGAGGGCCGCCAACACGACGTAGACCCCGAGATACGACGCCGACAGCAGACCCAGCTGCAGCACCGGCGACGGCGGCAGCAGCCCCGACGCACGCAGCCACTGCACGCCGGCGAAGGCCACCGCGGCCGAAACGAAGAACGGCGCCCCGTGGCGCAGCAGGCTGCGCACCGGCATGCGCAGCAGGCGCAGCACCAGCCAGTAGGTCACCGGCGTGATCGACAGCTGGCACACGGCGAAGACCACCGCCAGCTCGTAGGCCGAGCCCGCCGGGACCAGCGCCAGCGCCGCGAGCGTGACGCTCGCCTTGGCGATCGTCATCAGCGCGATGTAGTGCGGCCGGCCCAGCGCGTTGAACACCGAGCCGTTCATGAACTGCACGCACTGCACCGCGCCCAGCAGCATCAGCACCTGCATGACCGGGGCCGAATCGGCCCAGCGCTCGCCGAAGACGGTGCGCGTCAGCTCGGACGCCACCGCGGCGACGCCGACGAAGACCGCGGTGCCGACCGCCGAGCCGATCGTCAGCGTCTTCGTGTAGGCCGCACGCAGGCGGTCGACGTCGTGCGCGATGCGCGACAGGGCGCTCAGCGAGACGCCCATCACCGACGAGGACAGCAGCTGCATCAGCGTCTGGTAGATGCGCGAGCCGACGCTGTACAGGCCGAGCGCGGCCGTGCCGTGCAGCGTGATGATGATCAGCTCCACCGCGCGCGCGGACACGAAGTCGGCCACGCGGTAGGTCGTCACGCTGCGGCTGAAGGCGAAGATCTCGCCGAAGCTCGCGCGGTCGAACTGCCGCGACGGCCGCCACAGCGGCCGGCGCCACATCCAGGCCGCGCTCAGCCCCGCGGCGAGCACGGCCTGCACGACGAGGCTCCAGGTGCCCCAGCCGGCGAAGGCCAGCGCGATCGCCAGCGCCCCGGCGAAGGCGGTGACGACGAGCAGGCGCGCCGCCAGGTAGCGGTACTGCAGGCCGCGGCGGTAGAAGGCCTCCTGGAACATCCACAGCGAGCTCAGCGGCAGCCCCAGCGCGGCGACCGCGAGGTAGGGCGCGAGGTCCTCGGCGCGCATCGCGCCTGCGATCCACGGCGCGCCCAGCGCCACCGCCAGCGCCAGCGTGCAGGCGCTGGCGATCGACACGACGAACGGCAGGTTGGCCTCGTGCGGCTGCAGGTTCTGCCGCTGCACCAGGGCGTCGCCGTAACCCTGCTCACCGAGGATCTGCAGGAAGGAGACGACGACCATCACCGCCGCCGCGGCGCCGAGCTGCTCGGGCGTCAGCAGCCGCGCCAGCACGAGGAAGAGCAAGAAGGTCAGCGCCTTGCCGCCCCAGCTCTGGACGACCGACCAGAGCAGCCCGCGCAGCGCCAGGCGCTTGAGCTCGCCGCTCACCGGTGGGGCCCCCGCGGCATCGGGGCGGGCGACGCGCGAGCCATTCACGTTGCGGACGCGTCCATGCCCAGCCGCTGGCGCAGCGCCGGCGACAGCGCGTTGCGCATGTCGGCCAGGAAACGCTGCTGCAGCGCCCAGCCGCGCGCCTTGTCGGGATCGATGCTCGACACGCGCACCAGCAGGCCGTCGGGAATCAGGCCGCGCAAGCCGTAGCGCAGCTGGGCGAGCTTCTGTTCGGTGCCCGACAGCGCGATCTGGCCGCCGACGATCGTCCAGTAGGTGATCGGCTCGTGCCGGCCGCCCAGGTTGGCCATCAGCCGGCGCACGCGCAGGCGCTCGCCGCCCAGATCGAGCTCGCCGACGCGGTTGTCGCTCAGCTCGAAGCCCTGCGCCGGGTAGCAGACCTCGGGGCGGTGGGCACGTGTGCCGTCGGACTGGTCGCCGCCGTAGGCCACCGAGAGCATCACGCGCTGGCCGCCGCCGTCGACGTAGGTGCGCGCCAGCGTCTGGTTGTAGAGCTTGTCCAGCAGCGCCTGGGCGTCGGGCGCGGGGATCACGACCGGCAGCGAGTCGTCGATGCGCCAGGCGCCGAAAGCGCGCGGGAACCAGCCTTCCAGGTCGACCTTGGGCTCGAGGTCGGAGACGTGCACCGTCGGCGTCGCCCAGCGCGCCGCCCCGGCGGCCAGCGCCATCGCCGCGAAGACCCCGAGGGCCCGCCTGCGCGTCACGCGGATCATGCGGCCCGCCGCGAGTCGAAGATCGCGCCGAGCGCGCGGTCGGCCACCAGCATCAGCATCAGCGCGACGACGAACAGCACCATGCCGGCGAAGCCGTGCACGAAACCCTGCCCGGCCGCGTCGCCGAAGTGGTAGGTGACCAACACCAGCACCATCACGCGCACGACGTTGGAGACGAAGGCGATCGGCACCAGCAGCAGCGCCAGGGCGACGTTGCGCGCCTTGGACGTGTACTTCATCAGGCTCATGTAGAGCATGCCCAGGGCCTCGAGCGTGAACATCGAGTTCAGCCCGGCGCAGGCGTCGGCCACCAGCAGTTGGAACGGCCCGACGGTCAGGATGACGCCCGAGCGCCCCACCGGATAACCGAGCTGGTAGAGCAGCGAGCTGGCCGTCGCCGACACCGCGGACTTCAGCGGCGCCGTCACCGCCGCCACCAGCGCCTCCGGCAGCGGCACCATGAACAGCAGGAAGAACAGCGGGAACCAGACGCGGCGCAGCGCGCGCCAGCCGCGAAACAGCAGCAGCAGCGAGGCCAGCACGCCGATCTGCGAGCCGACCTCGAACATCAGCACGGCCTGCGAGCGGCCGAGCGCGTACAGCAGCAGCGACAGCACCAGCAGCCCCCAGCCGGCGGCGTGCGCTGGCCGCGGCGCCATCTCCAGCAGCTCGCCGCTGGCGCGGTACAGCAGCCACAGCCCCAGCGCCAGGATGATCGGCCCGTGGCCCTGCTCGTCGCTGCGCCACAGCGTCTGCGACAGGCCCCAGTAGGTCGGCAGGTACAGCAGCAGGAACCCCGCCGCCAGGGTGCCGGCCGACCAGGCGTCGACCTCCCGGGGGGACCGGGCCGGTTGCGGACCGGATCGCACGACGGCCGACATCGGCTGGCGCGGCCGGGGCCGTCAAAACTCGTTGACGACGACGCCGACCGTGCGCGCCGCGCCCTGGGTCAGGGTGTCGCTCACCTCGCGCAGATCGCCCAGCCGGGACTGGTGGCGACGCGCGACGAGCAGGCTGGCGCCGCAGCGCGCGGCGATGACCGCGAAGTCGCTGCCGCTGGCGGCCGCCGGCGTGTCGACGACGACGTGGTCGAACTTGGTCAGCAGCTCGCGCGTCAGCAGGCCGAAAGCCGGCCGCTCGACGAGCTCCACCGGGTTCGGCGGCACCGCGCCGACCGGCAGCACGAACAGGCTGGCGATGCCGGGAACCTGCTGGATGACGTTGGACTCGGCGCGCCCGGCGAGGATGCCCGACAGGCCCGAACGCGCCTGCAGGCCGAAGACCTCGTGCTGGCGCGGACGGCGCAGGTCGGCGTCGACGAGCAGCGTGCGCCCGCCGAGCTGGGCCAGCGCCACCGCCAGATTGGCGGCGAAGTAGCTGCGGCCGTCGCCGGACTGCGGGCTGACGACGGCCAGCGCCTCGCGCCGCTCGGGCTCGGTGTACAGCCGCACCATCAGCTGGCTGCGCAGCGCCCGGAAAGCCTCGGCCTGGGCCGAGAACGGCTTGTTCAGCGTCACCAGCTCGGGGCAGGCGTTGCGCCGCTCCAGCGGCGCGTACGGGTAATGGAACTGGCGCGACAGCGCGAACATCACGTCGTCGTGCGTCGCGTAGCCCAGCACCACGGCGGCCTCGCCGAAACGCAGGCCGTGCTCGCGCTGGTAGGCGAGGATGCGTTCGATCTGGCTGGCGTCGAGGTTGCGCGCCTCGCCGATGATCGAGCCGATCGAACGGTCGGCGATGTCGCTCGCCTCGTCGGCGGTCGCGGTCTCGTCGTCGGCGGCGTGGACCGGGATCTCGTGGATCACCGAGCTGCGGTACTTGGCCATGGTCAGGCGCCCTTTGCGGAGTCGGACAGGCCGAGCCAGCGACGCTCGGCGAGCAGGGGACGGCGCAGCCGGTCGAAGCGCCGCGGCGCGCCCGGCCCGGGGATCAGGCCGACCACCGGCAGGTCCAGCAGCGTGGCGACGTCCTCCGGCACGCGCAGGCGGCGGTCGAGCAGCTCGATGGCCAGCACCGCGCCGACGGCCAGGAAGGCGCCGGCGAAGACCGACACCAGCGTGTACAGCGGCACGTTGGGCGTCGACGGGTTGATCGGCGCCGCGGCCTGCGTCAGCACGTTCACCGAGGTGCGGTTGGTCTGGCTCTCCAGGCTGGTCTGCGTCAGGCGGCCCTGCAGCGCCTCGTAGGTGCGCTGCGCGCTCTCGACGTCGCGCGACAGCACCTGGCCCTCGTCGCGCACCGCCTTCAGTTGCAGCAGCTTGGAGCGCTGCTCGTCGAGCTGCGCCCGCGTCTGGGCCTCGCGGGCACGCATGATGGTGTTCGTCACGCCGACGCTGCCGGCGACGCGGCGCGTCTCCAGCTCGACCTTCTGGCGCAGCTCGGCGATGTTGGTCTTGAGCTCGCGGACCTGCGGGTGGTTGTCGCCCAGCCGCGAGCTGAGTTCCTGCAGCCGCACCTCCTGGCGCGACAGGTCGCCGCGCAGGCCGGCGACCAGCGGGTTGTTCATCACGTCGCTGAGCCGGTCGCTGTTGGCTCGCGCCTGCGTGTTGCGGCTGTCGGAGTCGGCGAGCATCGCCTGGATCGCGACGAGCTGGCTGGACAGCTCGTTGAGGCGGGCGTTCTCGATGTCCAGGCGTTCGTCGGTGGCGATGATGCCTTTTTCGCGCTGGAAGGCGCTGAGCCGCGACTGGGCCTTCTCCAGCGCTTCGCGCGCGTCCCGGGTGCGCGCGTCGAAGAAGCTGCTGTACTGGCGCGCCGGGTCGACCCGCAGCTCGACCGAGGTCTCCATGTAGGCCTGGACGAAGGCGTTGGCCAGCGTCGCGGCGAAGGCCGGGTCCGGCGCCTTGTAGGTGATGAAGAGCACGTTCGAGTCGCGCGAGGGCGTGACCTCCAGCGACTTCTGCAGCGCCGCGCCCAGCCACTGCTGGACGGTGCCCTGGCCGCCGGTGGCGTCGCGCCATTGCTGCAGCACCGCCGGGTTCTGGTCCAGGCGCAGGTTGCGCACCGCCTTCTGCGCGACGCGGTCGCTGTTGAAGATGTCCATCTGCGTCGCGATGAACGCCGGCGAGGTGCCGCCGCCGTAGGCCATCGCGGCGATCGGGTCGGGACGGCCGTCGACGACGACGCTGGCCGTGGCGGTATAGGACTTGGGCCACAGCAGGCTGCCGACGAAGGTCAGGCCGACGACGCTGCCGAGCACCGCCGCGGCCACCCACCAGCGGGCCCGCAGGATCGAGAGGAACTGCGCCAGGCTCATCTCGGGCTCCTCAGAACAGGCTCTCGCGCACGAAGACGACGTCGCCGTCGCGCACCCGGTCGTCGAGCGCGGGCTCGATGACCTGGACCTTGCCCTCGGGCGTCTTGCGGTGCACGCGGATGCCCTTCTGGGTGCCGCGCTGGGTCAGGCCGCCGCCGGTGGCCAGCGCCTGCATCACCGTCATGTCGCGCTCGATGCGCATCGGGCCCGGGCGCTGCACCTCGCCGTAGATGTAGACCGTCGGCTGGCGCGCCACCCAGACGGTGTCGCCGTTGAGCAGCACGACGTTGCGGTCGCCGCCCTCGGGCGCGAACAGCGCCGGCAGATCGACTTCGAGCCGCACCGGCCGGCCCTCGCGCACGCCGGTGACGACGACGATGTCGGCGCCGACCTGCGAGGTGCCGCCGGCCATCGCCAACACGTCGGTGAGCCGCATGTCGGCGACCTCCAGCGGGTAGCGTCCGGGCCGGTTGACCTGGCCCAGCACGCTGACCTGGTTGCCGCGGATCTGCATCACGACCAGCGTCACCTGCGGCTGCTTGACGAAATTGCCGTTGCGCAGCCCGTCGGCGATCAGCTTCTCGGCGGCCGTGACCGTCAGGCCGCCGACACGCACGTTGCCCAGCAACGGGAAGCTGATGATCCCGGCCTCGGTGACGCGTGTCTCCAGCGTCAGGTCGGGGTTCTGGTAGACGTTGATGCGCAGCACGTCGCCCGAGCCGAGCCGGTACTCGGCCGCCGCGGGCGCCGCGGGGCTGCCCTGCGCCATGGCGACGCCGGCCAAGGCGAAGCTGCCCAGGGCCAGCAGGATGGCGAGAGCGCTGTTTCGAAGGCTCGTCATCGTTTCAGTCCCAGTCCCTTGCCGACGTCGGCGTCGGCCAAGCCCTCGGGCTTGGCGGCAGAAGGCGCAGCGGCGGTCGCCGGCGCCGATGCCGCCGCGGCGGCGAAGCGGCCCACGTACTCGATCGCCGCGGTCTGGCGCAGCGTCTTCAGGTCGGCCTCGACGATCTGGCGGCGGCGCTCGTTGAGCATGAACTGCTCGATCGCCGGGCGCGCTTGCTCCTCGGTCACCGGCTGCGGCCGCGAGCCGACGACGACCAGCACCTGCAGACCGGCCGGCGTGGCCGTGACCATGGCCTCGCCGTCCTTCATCGCCGCGATGCGGTCGACGGCGGCCAGCGGCAGCTGCTCGGCGCCGCGCACGACCTGGTTGCCGGTGTAACGGATGCCCTGCGCCTTCAGCGATTCGACGAAGGCCGCGACGTCGGCAGACTGCGCCAGGCGCTGGCGCAGCGCCGCCTCCTGCGCGGCCGGCGCGTCGATCAGGATCTCCTGCAGGTTGTAGACGCGGCGCTCGCGAAACAGCGCCGGCTTGGCCTCGAAGTAGGCGTGGATCTCCTCGGGCGTCGGCTTGGCCGCGCCATCGCCGATGCGGTCGAAGTAGGCGCGGGCGAGGATCTCGCGGCGCGCGGCCTCGAGCTGCTGCACGACGCGCGGATCGCGGTCGAGCTTCAGGTCGTCGGCCTTCTGCAGCGCGAGCTGCTGGTCGATCAGGCGCTCGAGCACCTGCCGCGCCGCGGCATCGCTCTGCTCCGGGCGCACGCGCTGCTGCTGCAGCGCGAAGTTGATCTGGTGGACGGTGACCTCGTCCTTGTTGACCTTGGCCGCCGTCTGGCTGGCGCGTTCCTGGCGGTCGCCGCAGGCGGCCAGGGCACAGGTGGCGACGAGGGCGACGGCAGCACGCGAAAACCACGGTGGCGCGGCCCCGGTCAGCATCAGATCCATGAGAAGGTCCCCGGTAGTCGATCGGTCGCCCCGGCGCCAGGCGCCAAGGCGGTCGCGGTGCCCCGCTGGTGCCGGGGCCTGGCACCACGAGGCCGGGCCAGTCTATGAGGGCGTCTCCGCGTGCCGCACCCCTTCAGGGTGCAACTTCGGTTCGGTACTCGTGACAAGGCGCCAGGGCCGCAGGTACAGACCACAGCCTCGGCAAGCGGCGTTCCCGGCGCGGGTACGAGGGAGGACGCGGGCGTCGGCGCGCAGCCCGGCGCGGCGCCGCCAGGGCGCGAGGCCGTTACAGGCAGCCCTCGGAATGCGGGGCGCGCGAAGGCCTGAGGAGGCCCGAACTGTCAGGGGATGTGAACCAAGCGCCGACGGGCGGCGGGGTCTTCAGCTCAGCGCCTGGACGCGGGCGATCTGCCAGCCGCGGCCGGCGGACTTCAGGTTCGCGAGCAGCCACAGCTCGCGAAACGGCGCGGCGCGCTCTTCCAGGCGCTCGCGGATCCAGCCCGAGAACTCGACGCTGGCGACGAGGCCTTCGCCGACCTCGTCCAGGCCGAGCAGGCGCGCTTCCAGCGCCAGCACCTCGGTGCGGTTGGGACCGGGCCCGCGCACCTCGAGCTGCTCGCGCAGCTCGGCCAGCAGGTCCTCGGTGGTGATGGCCGCCAGCGCGCCGAGGTCGGCGGCGTCCCAGGCGGCCTGGAGCTTGACGAAGCTGGCGCGTGCGACACGCAGGAAAGCCTCGACGTCGGGGTCGGCGGCGGGCATCGCCGCGCGCCCGGGGTGCCGTTGCGGCGCGACGCGCCGCTTCAGGCGCGCCAGTCGACTCAGCACTTGATCCCCACATGAAGCGCGACGATGCCGGCGCTCATGTTGTGCACGTCCACGTGGCCGAAACCGGCCTCCTTCATCATGGCCTTGAGCGTCTGCTGGTCGGGGTGCATGCGGATCGATTCGGCGAGGTAGCGGTAGCTGGCTTCGTCGCCGGCCACCAGACGCCCGATCTTCGGCATCACGTTGAAGGAATACCAGTCGTAGGGTTTCGCCAGCGGCGCGGCGACCTTGGAGAACTCCAGCACCATCAGCCGGCCGCCGTCGCGCAGCACGCGGCACATCTCGCGCAGCGCGCCGTCCTTGTGCGTCATGTTGCGCAGGCCGAAGGCGACGGTGACGAGGTCGAAGGTCCCGGTGGCGAACGGCAGGTGCTCGGCGTCGC
Organism: Rubrivivax gelatinosus IL144; assembly: GCF_000284255.1. NCBI lineage: Bacteria > Pseudomonadati > Pseudomonadota > Betaproteobacteria > Burkholderiales > Sphaerotilaceae > Rubrivivax > Rubrivivax gelatinosus. The sequence goes on along the minus strand of NC_017075.1, from coordinate 1,110,816 downwards.
AGGTCGTCGTCGGCAGCACCAGGCCCTCGTCGAGCAGGCGGTCGCGGCCGGTGCGCAGCATGGCCTCGTTGATGTCGGTGTGCACCACAGCGCCGGTCTCGCCGACCTTGCGCGCGAAGGCGCGCGCGAGGTCGCCGGTGCCGCCGGCGATGTCGAGCACGCGGTCGCCCGGCTTCACGTTGGCCACCGCCACCGTGTAGGCCTTCCACGCCCGGTGCATGCCCATCGACAGCAGGTCGTTCATCAGGTCGTAGCTCGAGGCGACCGAATCGAAGACGCCGCGCACGCGCCGCGCCTTCTCGCTCTCGTCGACGGTTTCGTAGCCGAAATGGGTCTGGGCCATGGGGGATTCAGGAGTGATGGGAGCCGCAGGCGCGGCCGGGCTTGGGCGGCATCGGCGCGTCGCGGTCGACGCCGGCGGCGGCCAGGTTGTCCTCGTAGCGCTGCCACAGCGCGGCTTCGTCGGCTCCCAGGCGGTACAGGTACTCCCAGGTGTAGATGCCGCTGTCGTGGCCGTCGGAGAAGCTCGGGCGCACGCCGTAGTGGCCCACGGGTTCCAGCGCCTCGACGAGCACCTCGCGCTTGCCGGTCTGCAGCGTCTCCTGGCCCGGGCCGTGGCCCTGGACCTCGGCCGACGGCGAGTACACGCGCATCAGCTCGAACGGGATGCGGAAACGGGCGCCGTCGTCGAAGCCGACCTCCAGGACCCGCGAGGCCTGGTGCACGGTGATCGAGGTGGGCTGCGGCGCGCGGGGCGGACTCATGCGTCAGGGGGGCGAGAACGGGACGCGCGAGTGTATCGCCGCCCCCCATGAAAAAAGGGCGGTGCCCGGCACCGCCCTTGACCCAAGTGGGGCCGTGCCCCGTCAGACGTTGTTGCGGCGGCGCGAGGCGATGAAGCCCACGATGCCCAGACCCGCCAGCATCAGCGCGTAGGTCTCGGGTTCCGGCACCGGCGAGGCGGCCAGGACGCCCGCGTAGGCCCCGCCCAACGAGCCCGTCGTGAAGCCCGTCAGCGCCAGCGCATAGCTGCCCGCGGCCAGCCCCGAGAAGGACAGGCCGTCGGCGGCATTGGCCGTGCCGATCGTCGTGAAGCTCGAGTCGAGCAGGGCGATGCCCAGGTTGCTGAACGACCAGACCGGCGGGAACTTCAGGTCGGTGACGTCGATCCGCAGGTTCGACAGCTCCGACAGCGTGAAGGTGAAGGTGTCGAACACGAAGCCCGACCCGGTGCCGTTGAAGAACACGGGGTCGCTTCCCAGCGTCCCGAGGTCGGTTGCGGCAAATGCCGATGCGCTGGTGGCGAGCAATGCCGCCACGGCGAGAGGTTTCAAATTCATTGCGACTCCTGGCAGTAGATGGTGAAGGACTAAGGGCAGTTTTCGGACCCGCCCGTTCGATCGTTGTACTGGGTCAAGAGCCGGGATCTTCACCCCATGAACCGGGGATTCGGAGCCATCAAGGGTAACGGCGTGATGCGCCGCGCCGCGAGATGAAACCCTCGCTTCGGCAGACGCGTAGAAATGATTCGAGTTGCATTCGGTTCAACCCCGCATTGCGCAAGGTTGAATTGAATCCGAATGCAATGCGCGTTACACGAGAACGCGTTCGATGCCGCCAGAATTGGCGCGGCGCACGTAATCCTCGAGCCAGCTCTCGCCGAGCAGGCGGCGCGCCATCTCGACGACAATGTAGTCGGCTTCGAGCAGGCCGGAGGACAGGTCGTCCTGGTAGCGCTTCAGGCCCTGCAGGCAGCTCGGGCAGCTGGTGAGGATCTTCACGCCGGCGCCCGCGGGCACCGCGCCGGAGGCGCGCAGCGCGGCCTCGGCCTTGCGGATCTCTTCTTCCTTGCGGAAGCGCACCTGGGTGCTGATGTCCGGGCGCGAGACGCCCAGCGTGCCGCTCTCGCCGCAGCAGCGATCGCTCTTCACGACGTTGGGGCCGACGAGCGCCTTGACGGTCTTCATCGGGTCCTGCTGCTTCATCGGCGTGTGGCAGGGGTCGTGATACAGGAAGGCGCCCTCGCCGCCGGGCAGCGTGATGCCCTTGTCGAGCAGGTACTCGTGGATGTCGACGATGCGGCAGCCGGGGAAGATGTCCTCGAACTTGTAGCCCTGCAGCTGGTCGAAGCAGGTGCCGCAGGACACGACCACCGTCTTGATGTCCAGGTAGTTCAGCGTGTTGGCCACGCGGTGGAACAGCACCCGGTTGTCGGTGATGATCTTCTCGGCCTTGTCGAACTGGCCGCTGCCGCGCTGCGGGTAGCCGCAGCACAGGTAGCCCGGCGGCAGCACGGTCTGCACGCCGGCGTGCCAGAGCATGGCCTGCGTCGCCAGGCCCACCTGGCTGAACAGGCGTTCGCTGCCGCAGCCGGGGAAGTAGAAGACGGCCTCGGTCTCCGAGCTGGTCGCCTCGGGGTCGCGGATGATCGGGACGTACTCTCGGTCCTCGATGTCCAGCAAGGCGCGTGCGGTCTTCTTCGGCAGCCCGCCGGGCAGCTTCTTGTTGATGAAGTGGACCACCTGCTCCTTGAGCGGCGCCGTGCCCAGCGTCGCCGGCGGCGCGGCGGTCTGGCGGCGCACGACGGGCTTGAGCAGGTCGTTGGCCAGGCGCTGGGCCTTGAAGCCGACGCCGACCATCGCGCCGCGCATGGCCTTGATCGTGCGCGGGCTGGTGGCGTTCAGGAAGGTCATCGCCACCGCGCTGCCCGGACGGAAGCTCTTCTGCCCCATCTTGCGCAGCAGGTTGCGCATGTTCATCGACACGTCGCCGAAGTCGATCTTCACCGGGCACGGCGTCAGGCACTTGTGGCAGACGGTGCAGTGCTCGGAGACGTCCTCGAACTCCTCCCAGTGGCGCAGGCTGACGCCGCGGCGCGTCTGCTCCTCGTAGAGGAAGGCCTCGACGAGCAGCGAGGTGGCGAGGATCTTGTTGCGCGGGCTGTACAGCAGGTTGGCGCGCGGCACGTGCGTCGAGCACACCGGCTTGCACTTGCCGCAGCGCAGGCAGTCCTTGATGCTCTCGCTGATCGCACCGATGTCGCTCTGCTGCATGATCAGCGACTCGTGGCCCATCAGCCCGAAGCTCGGCGTGTAGGCGTCGCTCAGGTCGGCGGCCATCGCGCCGGCGACGCCGCCGCGCATCAGCTTGCCCTTGTTGAAGCGGCCCTCGGGGTCGACCTTGGCCTTGTAGGCGGCGAAGGACGCCAGTTCCTCGTCGGTCAGGAACTCCAGCTTGGTGATGCCGATGCCGTGCTCGCCGCTGATGACGCCGCCCAGCCGGCGCGCCAGCGCCATGATGCGTGCGACGGCCTCGTGCGCCGTCTGCAGCATCTCGTAGTTGTCGCTGTTGACCGGGATGTTGGTGTGCACGTTGCCGTCGCCGGCATGCATGTGCAGCGCCACCCAGACCCGCCCGCGCAGCACCTCCTTGTGGATCGACTTGCAGGCGTCGAGGATGGGCGCGAAGGCGCCACCGGCGAAGATGGCCTGCAGCGGCTTGAGGATCTGCCGCTTCCACGACGCACGCAGCGTGTCGTCCTGCAGCAGCGAGAACACCGAGCGGCCGCTGTCGGCCTGCACGACGTCCAGGTGCTCGAGCCAGAAGCGCCAGAGCACGCCGACTTCGGACAGCAGCGTCAGCGCCTCGGCGGCGCGGTCTTCCAGGATCTCGGCGCTGGGGATCTCGCCGGCTTCACCGCCCGGGCCGATCGGCAGCGCGCCTTCGGAGAAGAAGGCCTTCAGGCGGTCGACCAGCGCCAGCTTGTTGCGCAGCGAGAGCTCGACGTTGATGCGCTCGATGCCCTCGGTGTACTCGCCCATGCGCGGCAACGGGATGACGACGTCCTCGTTGACCTTGAAGGCGTTGGTGTGGCGCGCGATCGCCGCGGTGCGCTTGCGGTCGAGCCAGAACTTCTTGCGCGCGTCGGCGCTGACGGCGACGAAACCCTCGCCGCTGCGGCTGTTGGCGATGCGCACGACCTCGCTGGTGGCGCGCGCGACGGCGTCCTCGTCGTCGCCGACGATGTCGCCGATCAGCACCATCTTCGGCAGGCCCTTGCCCTTGAGCGCACGTTTGCTCTTGGTCGCGTAGCCGACGGCCTTGAGATACCGGTCGTCCAGGTGCTCGAGGCCGGCCAGGATCGCGCCGCCGGGTTTCTTGGCTTCGGCGAAGAGGAAGTCCTTGATCTCGACGATCGAGGGCACCGCCTCCTTCGGATTGCCGAAGAACTCCAGGCAGACGGTGCGCGTGTGCGCCGGCATGCGGTGCACGACCCAGCGCGCGCTGGTGATCAGGCCGTCGCAGCCTTCCTTCTGGATGCCGGGCAGGCCGGCGAGGAACTTGTCGGTGACGTCCTTGCCCAGGCCTTCCTTGCGGAACACGCGGCCCGGGATCTCCAGGCGCTCGGTGTGCTCCAGCGTGCGGCCGCTGGTGTCGTAGGTGCGCAGTTCGAAGACCGCGATCTCGACGTCGTGGATCTTGCCGAGGTTGTGGCCGACGCGCACCACCTCCAGCCACTTGGCCTCGGGCGTGACCATGCGCCAGGACGCCAGGTTGTCCAGCGCCGTGCCCCACAGCACCGCCTTCTTGCCCCCGGCGTTCATCGCGATGTTGCCGCCGATGCACGAGGCCTCGGCCGAGGTCGGGTCGACGGCGAAGACGTGGTCGGCACGCTCGGCGGCGTCGGCCACACGCTGCGTGACGACGCCGGCTTCGGTCCAGATCGTGGCCACCGGCGCGTCCAGCCCGGGCAGCGTCACGTGCTCGACCTCGGTCATCGCCTCGAGCTTCTCGGTGTTGATGACCGCGCTGTTCCAGGCCAGCGGCACGGCGCCGCCGGTGTAGCCGGTGCCGCCGCCCCGCGGGATGATCGTCAGGCCGAGTTCGATGCAGCCCTTGACCAGCAAGGCCATCTCGGCCTCGGTGTCGGGAGTCAGCACGACGAAGGGGTACTCGACGCGCCAGTCGGTGGCATCGGTGACGTGGGCCACGCGCGACAGGCCGTCGAACTTGATGTTGTCCTTGGCCGTCACGCGGCCGAGCACGCGGCGCGTGCGGTGGCGCAGCGCGCGCACTTCCTCGAATCGGTCGGAGAAACGCGCGACCGCGGCGCGCGCGGCGTCCAGCAGTTCGCCGACGTGGGCGTCGCGCTCGGCGTCGTCGGGCTGGCGGCGGCGCTCGATCTCGCGCAGCCGGTGCTCCAGCGCGTCGGTCAGCAGGCGCAGGCGCGCCGGGTTGTCGAGAAGGTCGTCCTCGAGGTACGGGTTGCGCTGGACGACCCAGATGTCGCCCAGCACCTCGTAGAGCATGCGCGCCGAGCGCCCGGTACGGCGTTCCTGGCGGAGGCGGTCCAGCAACTCCCAGGCGCGCTCGCCGAGCAGGCGGCGAACGATCTCGCGGTCCGAGAACGAGGTGTAGTTGTACGGGATCTCGCGCAGGCGCGCGGGTGCGTCGTCGCCACGGTCCGGGGCGCCACGAGGGGCGGCGTCGGCCGGGACTTGAGGTGTGGCAAAGGCTTGCGGCGCGTTCATGGCGAACCTCGCATCCTACCGCAGTGCAGCATCGAGACCGCAGACGGGTCTTGTGCGCCACCGGGTAAACCCGGGTGCCCGCGCCGGACGGCGCGTGACAGAACCGGGAACTGTCACAAAACGCACGCATCCTTTCGCGTACGTACAACTCTCGCTGCAGGAGCCCTCTTTCATGATCAAGAAGCCGATGTTCGCCGCCGCCGCCGCGGTGGCGGCACTCTTTGCCCTGCCCGCGCAGGCCCAGGTCGAGATCCAGTGGTGGCACTCGATGGGCGGCGCGCTGGGCGAATGGGTCAACGACCTGGCCAAGGACTTCAACGCCCAGCAGAAGGACTACAAGGTCGTGCCGGTGTTCAAGGGCAGCTACGACGAGTCGATGACCGCCGCGATCGCCGCCTTCCGCGCCGGCAACGCGCCGCACATCCTGCAGGTCTTCGAAGTCGGCACCGCGACGATGATGGCCAGCAAGGGCGCGGTGAAGCCGGTGGCCACGCTGATGTCCGAAGCCGGCGTCAAGTTCGACCCGACGCGCTACATCAGCGCCGTGGCCGGCTACTACACGGCGCCGAACGGCCAGATGATGAGCCTGCCGTTCAACAGCTCGACGACCGTCTTCCACTACAACAAAGACGCCTTCAAGGCCGCCGGCCTGGACCCGAACAAGCCGCCGACCACCTGGCCTGAAGTGGCGCTGGCCGCCGCCAAGCTCAAGGCCAGCGGCCACAAGTGCCCGTTCACGACGAGCTGGGTCAGCTGGACGCAGCTGGAGAGCTTCTCGGCCTGGCACAACGTCGAGTACGCGACCAAGCGCAACGGCTTCGGCGGCCTGGACACGCGCCTGGCCTTCACGACGCCGCTGCACGTGCGCCACATCGAGAACCTGGCCAACATGGCCAAGCAGGGCCTGTTCGTCTACAAGGGCCGCGGCAACGCCGCCGACGCGACCTTCGTCTCGGGCGAGTGCGCGATGATGACCGGCTCCTCGGGCCTGTACGGCAACGTCAAGCGCAACGCCAAGTTCAGCGGCGGCATCGGCGCCCTGCCCTACTACCCCGACGTGCAAGGCGCGCCGCAGAACACCGTCATCGGCGGCGCCAGCCTCTGGGTGATGAGCGGCAAGAAGCCGGCCGAGTACAAGGGCGTGGCCAAGTTCTTCGAGTACCTGTCGGACCCGAAGGTGCAGGCCGCCAGCCACCAGCGCACCGGCTACCTGCCGACGACGACCGCGGCCTACGAGCTGACCGACAAGTCCGGCTTCTACAAGGAGAACCCGGGCACCGACGTCGCCGTGACGCAGATGATCCGCAAGGTCACCGACAAGTCGCGCGGCGTGCGCCTGGGCAACTTCGTGCAGATCCGCACCATCGTCGACGAGGAGATGGAACAGGTCTGGGCCGGCAAGAAGAGCGCCAAGGAGGCGCTGGACGCGGCCAAGAAGCGCGGCGACGAGCAGCTCGAACGCTTCGAGAAGGCCAACCGCTGAACGCCGCCGCGACGCCCGCGCGTCCATCGCCGGGCGGACGCGGGCCGCGCGCCTGTTAGGCTCGCGGTCTTGGCATCGCGCCCTCGGGGGCGCTCTGGACGGCGGGTGTTCCCCAGGCGGGCGCCCGCCGTCGTCGTGACGGGAAGCCAGCTTTGGCTGCAGAAAAAAGAGTCCGCTTCAAGAACGGGTGGCTGCCCTGGGTGCTGATCGCACCGCAGATGGCGGTCATCCTCGTCTTCTTCTTCTGGCCCGCCGCGCAGGCGCTGCACTACAGCCTGCTGCAGCAGGACGCGTTCGGCACCAGCGTCGAGTACGTCGGGCTGGAGAACTTCCGCCGCCTGATCGACGACGAGAGCTACCTGCAGTCGTTCAAGACCACCGCGATGTTCTCGACGCTGGTGGCCGTCGTCGGCATCTCGGTGTCGCTGGTGCTGGCGGTGATGGCCGACCGCGTCGTGCGCGGCGCACGCTTCTACCGCACGCTGCTGATCTGGCCCTACGCGGTGGCGCCGGCGCTGGCCGGCGTGCTGTGGCTGTTCATGTTCGCGCCGTCGATCGGCATCGTCAGCTACTGGCTGCGCCGGCTGGGCTACGACTGGAACCACCTGCTCGACAGCGGCGACGCGATGGCGCTGATCGTGATGGCAGCGGTCTGGAAGCAGGTGTCCTACAACTTCCTGTTCTTCCTCGCCGGGCTGCAGTCGATCCCGAAGTCGCTGATCGAGGCCGCCGCGATCGACGGCGCCGGCCCCTGGCGGCGCTTCTGGACGGTGCAGTTCCCACTGCTGACGCCGACCAGCTTCTTCCTGCTGGTCATCAACATCGTCTACGCCTTCTTCGACACCTTCGCGATCGTCGACGCGGCGACGCACGGCGGCCCGGGCAAGGACACGGCGATCCTCGTCTACCGCGTCTACTACGACGGCTTCAAGGCGCTGGACCTGGGCGGCTCGGCCGCGCAGAGCGTGGTGCTGATGGTCATCGTCGTCGCGCTGACGGTGATCCAGTTCCGCTACGTCGAGAAACGGGTGAACTACTGATGGTCGAGAACCGCCCCGTCGCGACGACGCTGTCGCACCTGGTGCTGGTGCTGGGGGTGATGATCGTCGCCTTCCCGGTCTACATCACCTTCATCGCCAGCACGCAGACCGCCGAGCAGATCGTGCAGAACGTGCCGATGTCGCTGCTGCCCGGCGACAACATGCTCGAGAGCTACCGGCTGGCGCTGTTCGGCGGCAAGACGGCCTACGGCGCCAACATCGCGCCGGTGCTGCCGATGCTCGAGGTGAGCCTGGTGATGGCCCTGGTCATCTCGATCGGCAAGATCGTCATCTCGCTGCTGTCGGCCTTCGCCGTCGTCTACTTCCGCTTCCCCGGCCGCGGCATCGTCTTCTGGATGATCTTCGTGACGCTGATGCTGCCGGTCGAGGTGCGCATCGGCCCGACCTACGAGGTCGTCTCCAACCTGGGCCTGCTCAACAGCTACGCCGGGCTGACGGTGCCGCTGATCGCCTCGGCGACCGCGACCTTTTTGTTCCGCCAGTTCTTCCTGACGATTCCCGACGAGCTGGTCGAGGCGGCGCGCATCGACGGCGCCGGGCCGATGCGTTTCTTCAAGGACGTGCTGCTGCCGCTGTCGCGCACCTCGATCGCGGCGCTGTTCGTGATCCAGTTCATCTACGGCTGGAACCAGTACCTGTGGCCGCTGCTGATCACGACCAGCGAGGACATGTACCCGGTCGTGCTCGGCATCAAGAGCATGATCTCCGGCGGCGATGCCTACACCGAGTGGAACGCGGTGATGGCCACCGCGATCCTGGCGATGCTGCCGCCGGCGGCGGTGGTCATCCTGATGCAGAAGTGGTTCGTCAAGGGCCTCACCGACAGCGAGAAGTGACGCCGGCCACGGCCTGACTCCAGAACGACAGAAACATGGGTTCGATATCCCTCAGACAGGTCGAGAAGACCTACGGCGCCGGCGCGCGCACGTTCAAGGCGATCCACGGCGTCGACGCCGAGATCGCCGACGGCGAGTTCATCGTCATCGTCGGGCCTTCGGGCTGCGGCAAGAGCACGCTGCTGCGCATGGTCGCGGGGCTGGAAGACATCTCCGGCGGCGAGATCGACATCGGCGGGCGCGTCGTCAACCGGCTGGAGCCGGCGCAGCGCGACATCGCGATGGTCTTCCAGAACTACGCGCTGTACCCGCACATGACGGTCTACGACAACATGGCCTACGGCCTGAAGATCGCCAAGGTGTCCAAGGACGAGATCGAGCGCCGCGTGCAGAAGGCGGCCAAGATCCTCGAGCTCGGCACGCTGCTGCAGCGCCGCCCGCGTGAACTCTCCGGCGGCCAGCGCCAGCGCGTCGCGATGGGGCGTGCGATCGTGCGCCAGCCGGCGGTCTTCCTGTTCGACGAGCCGCTGTCCAACCTCGACGCCAAGCTGCGCGCCCAGACCCGGCTGGAGATCCAGAAGCTGCACCGCGAGCTCGGCGTCACCTCGCTCTTCGTCACCCACGACCAGGTCGAGGCGATGACGCTGGGCCAGCGGCTGATCGTCATGAACGCCGGACGCATCGAGCAGATCGGCACGCCCGAGGACGTCTACGGCCGGCCGGCCTCGACCTTCGTCGCCGGCTTCATCGGCTCGCCGCCGATGAACCTGATGCCGGGCCAGGCCGTCGGCGGCCGTTTCGAGCTCGGCGGCACGGCCATCGCCCTGCCGGCCGCGGCGCCGCGCGACGGCGCGCTGACGCTGGGCGTGAGGCCCGAGCACGCGGTGCTGGGTGAAGGCGGCTGGCCGCTGAAGGTCGAGATGCTGGAGATGCTGGGCGCCGAGCGCCTGGTCTACGGCCGCGTCGGCGAAGCGGCGTTCACGCTGCGCATCGACGGCACGCTGGTGCCGCCGGCCGTCGGCGACACGGTGAGCCTGCTCGTCGAAGGCCGCCATCTGCACTGGTTCGACGCCGCGAGCGGCAAGCGGGTGGGCTGATGCAGCCCTGGCCCTACCCGCTGTGGCTGGCGCACCGCGGCGCCGGCAAGCTGGCGCCGGAGAACACGCTGGCCGCCTTCCGTCTCGGCGCAAGTTACGGCTACCGCGCCTTCGAATGCGACGTGAAGCTCAGCGCCGACGGCGTGCCCTTCCTGATGCACGACACGACGCTGGAGCGCACGACGCCCGAACGCGGCATCGCCGGCGAACGCCCCTGGAGCGAGCTGTCGCGGCTGGACGCCGGCGGCTGGCACTCGCGCGCCTACGCCGGCGAGCCGCCGGTGAGCCTCGACGCGCTGGCCACCTACCTGTTGCGCAACGGCTTCCGGCTCGACCTGGAGATCAAGCCGACACCGGGCACCGAGCGCCACACCGGCCAGGTCGTCGCCGCGGCCTGTCGCCGGCTGTGGGCCGGCCAGGACCTGCCGCCGCTGCTCAGCTCCTTCAAGGCCGAGGCGCTGGCCGGCGCGCGCGACGTGGCGCCCGAGCTGCCGCGGGCGCTGCTCGTCGACGCCTTCTGGGACGGCTGGTACGAGGCGGCGCTGGAGCTCGGCTGCGTGGCCCTCATCCCGAACTACATGACGGTCGACGCCGCGCTGGTCGATCGTGCCCGCGCCGACGGCATGCGCGTGCTCTGCTACACCGTCAACGACCCGCCCGAGGCGCACCGGCTGCTGGCCGCCGGCGTCGCCGGGCTGATCACCGACGCCGTCGACCGCTTCTCGCCCGACGCGACGCGCGTCGTCGACTGAGGCCGCGGCTCAGGCGCCGCCGGCCGTCACCGGCTTGGCCGTGCTCGGCAGCGAGCGCACGCCGCGGATCACCGGGTGCCACCAGGCGGCGACGACGAGCAGCATCGAGACGCCGCCGGCAAAGGCCAGCGCCGAGCGCAGGCCGTGGTGCTCGCCGAGCCAGCCGCCGATCAGCGCACCCGGGCCGGCCGGCAGCAGGATCAGCCAGCGCATCGTGCTCGTCATGCGGCCGAGCATCGGCTCCGGCGTCACCGCCTGGCGCAGCGCCAGGAAGTTGATGAAGGCCAGCACCGCGCCGGCGCCGTAGAGCGCCAGCGTCGCGGCGAAGGCGGCGACGCCCCAGGGGCCGACCGGTGCAACCGCGAGCAGCAGCCAACCGCTGCCGCAGACCAGAAAGCCCAGCACCATGCTGGGCCCCGGGCCGATGCGCCGGCTGATGCGGTTGCCCCAGACGCTGGCCGTCACCGTGCCGGCGCCCAGCCCGATGTAGCACAGGCCGACGGCGTGTTCGGACAGGCCCAGCGTGCGCGTCGCGAACAGGATCTGCACCACCTGCGCCGCGTTCTGGCACAGCTGCCAGGTGCCGACGGCCACCGCCAGCGCGACCAGCAGCTTGTGCTCGGCGACGAAACGCAGGCCTTCGGCGAGCTCGCGGCCGAAACGCGCGTCCGGCCGCGGCGTGCGGCGCTCGTCGACGTGGATGCCGCGCAGGATGGCCGCCGAGACGACGACCAGCACGGCGTCGACCAGCAGCGCCAGCGGCGCGCCGAAGAGCTTGATCAAGAGGCCGGCGAAACCCGGCCCGGCGACGTCCGAGCCCGAGGTCGCGAGCGCGTTCTTGGCGTGCGCCTCGACCAGCCGGTCGCGTTCGACGACCTGGGTCAGCACGATCTGCGAGGCCGTGCCGGCCACCGTGAAGACGCAGCCGATGAAGAAGCCGACGGCGTACAGCCAGGGCATCGCCAGCCAGCCCATCGCCCAGGCCAGCGGCACGCTGCCGACCGCGACGCCGATCAGCAGTTCGCCGGCGATGTAGACCGGCAGCTTGCGCACGCGGTCCAGCCAGACGCCGGCCGGCAGCGAGAACAGCACGAAGGGCGCGATCTCCATCGCCGTCAGCAGGCCCATCTGGGTCGGCGTGGCATGCAGCAGCACGGCTGCGGTCAGCGGCAGCGCGAGCATCGTCACCTGGCCGCCCAGCGAGCTGATCAGGATCGAGCTCCACAGGCGGCGGTAGGTGGCGTTTCGAAGCAGGTCGCCCGGCGGCAGCGTCAGGGCGGCGCGCAGGCGGGCGAGCAGCGCGCGGGTCATCGTGCAGGTCTCCGGTCGTCGGCGCGGTCAAGCCGCGGATCACGGGCGACGCCAAGACGACACGATCGGCGGCCCGCGGCCGGCACGCGGCGCGCCGGCCTGTCGATGGCCGCTCGGGCGGTGGACGCCGGCCGGCCATCGGGGGGAAGGGGCAGCGATCCTAGCAGCCCTGGACCGGCGGCACGACCGCAGGAGAAGGGATCAGGAGCGGTAGTCGGCGTTGATGCTGACGTAGTCGTGCGACAAGTCGCAGGTCCAGACCGTCGCCGCCGCGGCGCCGCGGTGCAGGTCGACGCGCACGGTGATCTCGGCCTGCTTCATCACGCGCTGGCCGTCTTCCTCGCGGTACCCGGGGTGGCGGCCGCCTTCGCGCACGACGTGCACGTCGTCGAGGAAGAGGTCGATCAGGCCCTGGTCGAGGTCGCCGATGCCGGCGTAGCCGACGGCCGCCAGGATGCGGCCGAGGTTGGGGTCGCTGGCGAAGAACGCCGTCTTGACCAGCGGCGAATGCGCCACCGCATAGGCCGCGGCACGGCACTCGGCCTCGTCGCGCCCGCCCTGCACGGTGACGGTGATGAACTTGGTCGCGCCCTCGCCGTCGCGCACGATGGCCTGCGCCAGATGCTGCGACACCGCGACGACCGCCTCGCGCAGCGCGCGGCCTTCGGCCGAGTCGAGCGTCGTGATCGGCGCGTGGCCGGCCTGGCCGGTGGCCATCAGCACGAAGGAGTCGTTCGTGGACGTGTCGCCGTCGATCGTGATGCGGTTGAAGCTCAGGTCGGCGGCCTCGCGCAGCAGCGGCTGCAGCAGCGCCGCATCGACTGCGGCGTCGGTGGCGACGAAGCCCAGCATCGTCGCCATGTTCGGGCGGATCATGCCGGCGCCCTTGGCAATGCCGGTGACGGTGACCGTGCGGCCGCCGATCTGCAGCTGGCGCGACGCCGCCTTGGGCAGGGTATCGGTGGTCATGATGCCTTCGGCGGCCTCGGCCCAGCCGTCGGCGCGCAGCGCGGCCCAGGCGGCCGGCAGGCCGGCCTCGATGCGTTCGACCGGCAGCGTCTCCATGATGACGCCGGTCGAGAACGGCAGCACCTGGCGCGGCGCGACGCCGGCCACCGCGGCCAGCGCGTCGCAGCTGCGGCGGGCCCGCGCCAGGCCGTCGGCGCCGGTGCCGGCGTTGGCATTGCCGGTGTTGACGACTATCGCGCGGATGCCTTCGCCGGCGGCCAGGTGTTCGCGGCAGATCTGGACCGGCGCGGCGCAGAAGCGGTTCTGCGTGAAGACGCCGGCGACGGCCGAGCCTTCGGCCAGCTCGAAGACGACGAGGTCGCGCCGGCCGGCCTTGCGGATGCCGGCCATCGTGACGCCCAGGCGCACGCCGGCGACCGGCAGCAGGGACTCGGGGACAGGGGCGGCGAGGTTCACGGGCATGGCGGCGGCGCAACGGTGAGGCGGATGGAGCGCCGATTCTAGGAGCGCATCCGGTGCGACCCTGCCCCCGCGCGGTGCGCCGCTGCGCCGGCTCGGGGAACCCCGGTGGAACCCGCCCCCGCAGTCGCGGGATGCGGCTTGCACGCGGGCGTCCAGCCCCCTGCCCGGGCCCTGAGGGGCTACCCATAATCGTTCGCACCTCGGGGGGACGGACCGGCAGCCTGCCCCCTGAAACGCCTCCGAAAGCTGCCGCGCGGCCCCCCGCGCCGCAGCTCTCGCTCGCATCTCCCATGGCCGCCACAGAGGCGCCGCAGGACGGCGCCCGCACAGGAGTGAACGACCTCATGAGAAAGCACAACCTCGTGCCGATGCTGACCGCGATCGCCGCGGCAGCCGCGCTCGCAGGAGCACCGGCACTGGCCGCGCAAAGCTCGGTCCCGGTCTCCGCCGCCGAGTCCGGCACGCTCTGGTTCGTCGAACTCGACGGCAAGCCCGTCGCCGACGGCAACACCCTGGCCTCGGTGCGTACCGAAAAAGCGTCGCTGCGCACCGCGATCAAGAACGCCAAGCTGCGCGTGACCGAGCGCCGCAGCTTCGACAAGCTGTTCAACGGCTTCGTCGTCAAGGTCGACCAGCGCGATCGCGCCAAGCTGGCCATGCTGCCCGGCGTGAAGGCGATCTACCCGGTGCTCAACGTCGCTGCGCCCGAACCGGTGAAGAACGGCGAAGCCTCGCCCGACCTGGTGGCCGCGATCACGATGACCGGGGCCTCGGTGGCCCAGCAGCAGCTCGGCCTGAGTGGCGCCGGCGTCAAGGTCGGCATCATCGACACCGGCATCGACATCGACCACCCGGCCTTCGGCGGCAAGGGCACGAACGGCTCGACCTCCTTCCCGACCGCGCGCGTCATCGCCGGCTACGACTTCGTCGGCGACGCCTACGACAGCAGCGGCAGCGGCGACGCGCTGACCCCGGTGCCCGACGACGTGCCCGACGACTGCGCCGGCCACGGCACCCACGTCGCCGGCATCGTCGGCGCCAACGGCGGCGGCGTTCTCGGCGTCGCGCCCAAGGCCTCGCTTGGCGCCTACCGCGTCTTCGGCTGCACCGGCACGACCTCGTCGGACATCATCCTCGCGGCGCTGGAGCGCGCCTACGAGGACGGCATGCAGGTCATCAACATGAGCCTGGGCGCGGCGCGCCAGTGGCCCGAGTACCCGACCGCCAAGGCCTCCAACAAGCTCGTCGCCAAGGGCGTCATCGTCGTCGCCTCGGCCGGCAACAACGGCCCCGGCGGCTCGTCGCCGGACGCGCTGTTCGCCACCGGCGCGCCGGGCGTGGCCGACAAGGCGATCAGCGTCGCCTCCTACGACAACGCCCAATTGTCGTTCACCGTCGGCGGCACGCCGTTTGGCTTCACGCCGGCCAGCGGTTCGCCGGTGGCGCCGACCAGCGGCTCGCTGACGATGGCCAAGACCGGCACCACCACCACCGCCGACGACGCCTGCGTGGCGCCGGCGGCCGGCAGCCTGACCGGCAAGGCGGTGCTGATCCGTCGCGGCACCTGCTCGTTCTACCAGAAGGCCCTCAACGCGCAGAACGCCGGCGCGGCGGCCGTCGTGCTCTACAACAACCAGGCCGGCGCGCTGTCGCCGACGGTGGCCGGCACGCCGGCGATCACGATCCCGGTGGTCGCGATCACCGCCGACCAGGGCGCCAAGCTCGACGCCGCGATCGCCGCGGGCACGACGACGCTGAACTGGTCCGGCACCTACGTCAGCTATCCCTACGGCACGGGCGGCCTGATCTCGGGCTTCAGCTCCTACGGCCTGGACGCCGAGCTCGGCTTCAAGCCGAACGTCGGCGCGCCGGGTGGCGCGATCCTGTCGACCTATCCGCTGGAACTCGGCGGCACGACGACGCTGTCGGGCACCTCGATGGCCGCGCCGCACGTCGCCGGCGGCGTCGCGCTGATCCTGGAGTCCAACCCCAAGCTCAAGCCGGGCCAGGTGGCCGACCGGATCTACAACACGGCCGACCCGAAGAACTGGTCGGGCAACGCGGGTCTGGGGCTGCTGGACTTCTCGTTCCGCCAGGGCTCGGGCATGCTGGACATCATCGGCGTGATCCAGAACACCGCGACGGTTTCGCCGAGCCAGCTTGCGCTGGGCGAGAGCGCCGCCGGCAGTTCGCTGAAGACGCTGTCCGTCAGCAACCGCTCGGGCGCGCCGGTCACCTACACGATCAGCCACGTCGCGTCGCTGGCCGCCGGCCCGAACACCACGACCGGCAGCTCGTACAACGTCAGCGGTGTCTTCGACGGCCCGGCGACGGTGAGCTTCAGCCAGACGACGCTGACGGTGCCGGCCCGCGGCACGGGCAAGTTCTCGGCGACGATCACCGCCAACAGCTCGCTGCCCGACCGCAGCCTCTACGGCGGCTACATCGTCCTGACGCCGACCAACGGCACCGCGCCGCTGCGCGTGCCCTACGCCGGCTTCAAGGGCGACTACCAGTCGACCGTGGTGCTGACGCCGACGGCCAACGGCTTCCCGTGGCTGGCGACGCTGGCCGGCGGCAGCTACACCAACCAGCCCTCGGGTGCGACGTTCACGATGGCCGACGGGAACATCCCGTACTTCCTCGTGCACTACGACCACCTGTCGCGCAAGGTGATCCTGGAAGCCTTCGAGGCCGACACCGGCAAGTCCTGGCACCGCGTGAGCATGGAGGAGTACGTCACCCGCAACTCGACGCCGGGCGGCTTCTTCACCTACTCCTGGGACGGCACGACCTTCCGCGGCAAGGGCGAGAACCCGAAGGCCTGGAAGACGGTGCCCAACGGCCGCTACGTCGTGAAGATCTCGGTGCTCAAGGCGCTGGGCGACGAGGGCATCGCGACCGACTGGGAGACCTGGACCTCGCCGGTGATCACGATCGCCCGCCCGCAATAAGCGGCGCGAGCCTGCACGAAGGGGCCCCTCGGGGCCCCTTTTTCATGTCCGCCGGAAATGGAAACGGGGCCCGCGGGCCCCGTCGTCGTCGCGGCGATGCCGGCCGTCAGGCCAGCTTGCCGTGGCAGCTCTTGTACTTCTTGCCGCTGCCGCAGGGGCAGGGATCGTTGCGGCCGACGCGCGGCACCTCGGCCACGGCCGTGGCGGCATCGGCTTCCTGCGAGACGCTGCCGTCCTCGTTGGGATGGGTGTAGGTCACGTTGCTGACCTGGCCGGCCTGCTCCTCGATCGCCTCGGCGGCTTCGCTGGCCTGGTCGCGCGACTGGATGCGCACCGTCATCAGCACGCGCGTGACTTCCATCTTCACGACGTCGAGCAGCTGGCTGAAGAGCTCGAAGGCCTCGCGCTTGTATTCCTGCTTCGGGTTCTTCTGGGCGTAGCCGCGCAGGTGGATGCCCTGGCGCAGGTAGTCCAGCGCCGCGAGGTGATCACGCCAGTGCGAGTCCATCGCCTGCAGCAGCACCATGCGCATGAAGGGCGTGAACTGTTCGCTGCCGACCAGGTCGATCTTGGCCTGGAACTGCGCGTCGGCGGCGGCGATGACCTTGTCGACGATCTCCTCGTCGGTGATGCTCTCGCTGCCCTCGACGATGCTCTTGAGCGGCAGCTCGAGCTGCCATTCCTCGGTCAGCACGCGTTCGAGCGCGGCCAGGTCCCACTGCTCTTCCAGGCTCTCGGCGGGCACGTAGGTGCGCACGACCTCGGTCATCGTCGCGCGGCGCAGGTTCGAGATCTGCTGGTCCAGCGACTCGGACTCGAGGATCTCGTTGCGCTGCTGGTAGATGACCTTGCGCTGGTCGTTGGAGACGTCGTCGTACTCGAGCAGCTGCTTGCGGATGTCGAAGTTGCGCGCCTCGACCTTGCGCTGCGCGCTCTCGATCGAGCGGTTGACGATGCCGGCCTCGATGGCCTCACCCTCGGGCATCTTCAGCCGGTCCATCACCGCGCGCACGCGGTCGCCGGCGAAGATGCGCATCAGCGGGTCGTCCAGGCTCAGGTAGAAGCGGCTGGAACCCGGGTCGCCTTGGCGGCCCGAACGGCCGCGCAGCTGGTTGTCGATGCGCCGGCTCTCGTGGCGCTCGGTGGCGACGATGCGCAGCCCGCCCAGCGACTTGACCTTCTCGTGCAGGCCCTGCCACTCGTCGGTGAGCTGCTGGGCGCGGGCCTTCTTCTCGTCCTCGGACAGCGCCGGGTCGGCTTCGAGGAACTGGATCTGCTTCTCGACGTTGCCGCCGAGCACGATGTCGGTGCCGCGGCCGGCCATGTTGGTCGCGATCGTCACCATCTTCGGCCGGCCGGCCTGGGCGACGATCTCGGCTTCCTTGGCGTGCTGCTTGGCGTTGAGCACCTGGTGCGGCAGATCGGCCTTCTTCAGCAGCTCGGAGATCAGCTCCGAGTTCTCGATCGAGGTCGTGCCGACCAGCACCGGCTGGCCGCGCTCGTAGCAGTCGCGGATGTCGGCGATGACGGCGTCGTACTTCTCCTTGGCCGTCTTGTAGATCAGGTCGTTCTCGTCCTGGCGGACGGTCGGCTTGTTCGGCGGAATGACCACCGTCTCGAGGCCGTAGATCTCCTGGAACTCGTAGGCCTCGGTGTCGGCCGTGCCCGTCATGCCCGACAGCTTGCCGTACATGCGGAAGTAGTTCTGGAAGGTGACCGAGGCCATCGTCTGGTTCTCGCTCTGGATCCGGACGCCTTCCTTGGCTTCCACGGCCTGGTGCAGGCCGTCGCTCCAGCGCCGGCCCGTCATCAGACGGCCGGTGAACTCGTCGACGATGACCACTTCGCCGTTCTGCACGACGTAGTGCTGGTCGCGGTTGTAGAGCTGGTGGGCCCGCAGCGCCGCGTAGACGTGGTGCATCAGCGCGATGTTGGCCGGGTCGTACAGGCTCGCGCCCGGGGCCAGCAGGCCGGCCTCGGCGAGGATCTGCTCGGCCTTCTCGTGGCCGGCTTCGGTCAGGAAGACCTGGTGCGCCTTCTCGTCGACGGTGAAGTCGCCCGGCTCGATGACGCCTTCGCCGGTGCGCGGATCGGCTTCGCCGATCTGCTTCTTCAGCTTCGGGATCACCGCGTCGACACTGACGTACAGCTCGGTGTGGTCCTCGGCCTGGCCGCTGATGATCAGCGGCGTGCGCGCCTCGTCGATGAGGATCGAGTCCACCTCGTCGACGATGGCGTAGTTCAGGCCGCGCGCGACGCGCTCGCGCACGTCGTAGACCATGTTGTCGCGCAGGTAGTCGAAGCCGAACTCGTTGTTCGTGCCGTAGGTGACGTCGGCGGCGAAGGCGGCCTGCTTCTCCTCGCGCGACAGGCCCGGCACGTTGACGCCGACGGTCAGCCCCAGGAAGCCGTAGAGCCGGCCCATCCATTCGGCGTCGCGGCGCGCGAGATAGTCGTTGACGGTGACCACGTGCACGCCCTTGCCCGGCAGCGCGTTCAGGTACACCGGCAGCGTGGCGACCAGCGTCTTGCCTTCGCCGGTGCGCATTTCGGCGATCTTGCCTTCGTGCAGCGCCATGCCGCCGATCAGCTGGACGTCGAAGTGGCGCATCTTCAGCACGCGCTTGCCGGCCTCGCGCACGACGGCGAAAGCCTCGGGCAGCAGGTCGTCGAGCGAGGTGCCCTGGGCCAGGCGCTGGCGGAACTCGTCGGTCTTGGCACGCAGCGCGGCGTCGTCGAGCTTCTGCAGCTGCGACTCCAGCGCGTTGATCTTGTCGACCGTGCGCCGGTAGCCCTTCAGCAGGCGTTCGTTGCGGCTGCCGAAAATCTGGGTCAGGATCTTGGGAAACATGAAGTCCGCGCTCGAGATGTGATGCGGTGCCGGCACCCCGCGATGCCGAAGGGCCGAGAGGGATCGGGCGATTCGCTCGGGGCGCTCGGGCGTCGCGCTGGCGCACGGACACGAAGCCGACGAGTTTAGCACCCGGTCATGGCGCGACATCGGCGCCCCCGCGCTCGCGCGGCCATAGGGCTAGACTGTCGTGATGGCCCCCCGCTCCCCTCTCGCCGGCACGCTCTCGTTCAGCGACGCGCTGAGCGGCCACGCGCCGCTGGCGGGGCTGCTGCAGCGGGCGCGCGAGTCGCGCGCGCGCTACGACGCGATCGCGCCGCTGCTGGCCGGCGGCCTGCGCACCGCGGTGCGGCCCGGGCCGCTCGATGAGGAAGGCTGGACGCTGCTGGCCGCGCACGGCGCAGCGGCGGCCAAGCTGCGCCAGCTGCTGCCGCGGCTGGACACGCGGCTGCGCAACGCCGGCTGGGCGCCGGTGGCGATCAAGGTGCGGGTGCTGCCGCCCGAGCCCGGCCTGCGGCGCTGAGCCACGGCCGCGCCAGGGGGCTGGTGCCGGCTGTCAGAGTCGAACTGACGACCTTCCGCTTACAAGGCGGGTGCTCTACCAACTGAGCTAAGCCGGCGCGAGCTGCGGATTGTAGGAGCGCCTACTTGATCCGCTTGAGCGACGGGCGGCCGCCGGGCCCGGCGGGCTCGGGCGGCTCGTCGGACGGAGGCGGGGTCTCGGCGTCTGCCTCCGGCGGCTCGGGAGCCTCGGAGGCCAGGCGCAGCCCGGAGCGCAGCGGCGTCGGCGCCCGCGCCTCGGCGGCCGGAGACACCGGCGGTGCGGCGGGCGCCGCTTCGGCCGGCGCCGGGAAGGCCATGCCCTGGCCGTTCTCGCGGGCGTAGATCGCGACGACGTGGTCGACCGGCACGACGATGTCGCGCGGCACGCCGCCGAAGCGGGCCTTGAACTCGATGAACTCGTTGCCGAGCTTGAGCCCGGACGTGGCCTCGAAGCCGACGTTGAGCACGATCTCGTGGTTCTTCACGTACTCCATCGGCACCTGCACGCTCGCGTCGACGTAGACGGCGATGTACGGCGTGAAGCCGTTGTCGGTGCACCAGTCGTGCAGCGCCCGCAGCAGGTACGGGCGCGTCGAGGAACCCTGGTTGTCGCTGGTCGCGCTCATCGGTCGAGGCCCTGCCGGCTTACTTGCGCATCACCTTCTCGGACGGCGTCAGCGCCTCGATGTAGGCCGGACGCGAGAAGATGCGCTCGGCGTACTTCAGCAGCGGCACGGCGTTCTTCGACAGGTCGATACCGTAGTAGTCCAGGCGCCACAGCAGCGGGGCGATCGCGACGTCGAGCATCGAGAAGTCGTCACCGAGCATGTACTTGTTCTTGACGAAGATCGGCGCGAGCTGCGTCAGGCGGTCGCGGATCTGCGAACGCGCCTTCTCGAGCTGCTTGTCGGTCGCCTTGATGCCGCGGCCTTCGAGCAGGTTCACGTGGGCGAACAGTTCCTTCTCGAAGTTGAAGAGGAACAGCCGCACGCGCGCACGCGCCACCGGGTCGCCCGGCATCAGCTGCGGATGCGGGAAGCGCTCGTCGATGTACTCGTTGATGATGTGCGACTCGTAGAGGATGAGATCGCGTTCGACGAGGATCGGCACCTCGTTGTACGGATTCATCATCGCGATGTCTTCGGGCTTGGCGAAGAGGTCGACGTCGCGGATCTCGAAGTCCATGCCCTTCTCGAACAGCACGAAGCGGCAGCGGTGCGAGTAGGGGCAGGTCGTTCCGGAGTAAAGCACCATCATGGCGTGGGGCCCTCAATCGTCAGTTGGGGGCCAGACGGGCCCCGCGTCAAAAGAAGCAAACGCAGTGGTCGCCCGAAGGCTGCCACTGCGCTCCATGGCCCGGCCGACCGCCGGGCGTGGCGGACGTCTACTTGACGTCCTTCCAATACACCGCGTTCAGGCGCCAGGCGATCACGGTGAAGATCGCCAGGAAGATCAGCACGCCGATGCCCAACTGGGTGCGGGTGCTGCGGACCGGCTCGGACATCCAGGTCATGAACGCGACGAGGTCGGCGACGGTGGCGTCGTACTCGGCCTTGTTCATCTTGCCCGGGGTCTCGAGCTCGAAGCCCTTGAACACGTGCGTGACCTTGGCCGGATCGTGCGCGTCCTTCTCTTCCTCGAACACCGCACGCTGCGTGCCCTGCAGTTCCCACAGCGCGTGCGGCATGCCGACGGCCGGGAAGACGAGGTTGTTCCAGCCGGTGGGACGGCTGTCGTCGCGGTAGAAGCCACGCAGGTAGGTGTAGAGGTAGTCGGCGCCGCTGCCCTTGGAGCCGTCGGCACGCGAACGCGCCACCAGCGACAGGTCCGGCGGCGTGGCGCCGAACCATTCCTTGGCGTCGCGCGGATCGATGGCGCTGTTCATCAGCTCACCGACCTTCACGCCGGTGAGGATCAGGTTGTCGCGGATCTGCTGCTCGGTCAGGCCGATGTCGCGCAGGCGGTTGTACCGCACGTACGACGCCGAATGGCAGTTCAGGCAGTAGTTGACGAAGGTCTGCGCACCGCGCTGCAGCGCCGCCTGGTCGTTCAGGCGTTCGCTGGGGAACTTGTCCCAGGCCGGCCCGCCGGTGTTGGCGTGAGCCGCACCGAGGAGCGCCAGGCTGGCGAGCAGGGAGAGGATCAGTTTCTTCATGGTGTCTAGGACTCCGCTCTCGTCGGCTCAGTGGGCGCGGAAGGTCACGCGCTCAGGCACCGGCTTGAACTCGCCGATGCGGCTCCACCAGGGCATCAGCAGGAAGAAGCCCATGTAGAACAGCGTGCCGACCATCGAGATGATCGAGCCGGCGGCCGACGGCGGCTGGATGCCGTAGTAGCCGAGGACGAGGAAGTTGACGACGAACACCGCGTAGACGGCCTTGTGCCACGCCGGACGGTAGCGGATCGACTTCACCGGGCTGCGGTCCAGCCAGGGCAGGAAGAAGAGGATCAGCACCGCGACGCCCATCACGACGACGCCCCAGAACTTGGCGTCGAAGGTCTTCAGCAGCGCCACCAGCACGATCGCGCCGACCAGCGGGGCGAACTTCCAGATGCCCTTGAAGCCGCCCTTGACGAAGCCCAGCACGCCGGCGATCGCGATCAGCACGACGAGCACCGTGACCATGTCGTCGGTCACCGCGCGCAGCATCGAATAGAACGGCGTGAAGTACCACACCGGGGCGATGTGCGCCGGGGTCTTCAGCGGGTCGGCCGGGATGAAGTTGTTGAACTCCAGGAAGTAGCCGCCGCCTTCGGGCGCGAAGAACAGCACGGCGCTGTAGAGGATCAGGAAGATCGCCACGCCGTAGATGTCGTGCACCGTGTAGTACGGATGGAAGGGGATGCCGTCCAGCGGGATGCCCTTGTCGTCCTTCAGCGCCTTGATCTCGATGCCGTCGGGGTTGTTCGAACCCACTTCGTGCAGCGCGATGATGTGCGCGACGACCAGGCCCAGCAGCACCAGCGGCACGGCGATGACGTGGAAGCTGAAGAAGCGGTTGAGCGTCGCGTCGCCGACGACGAAGTCGCCGCGGATCAGCAGCGACAGGTCGTTGCCGACGAAGGGGATCGCCGAGAACAGGTTGATGATGACCTGCGCGCCCCAGTAGCTCATCTGGCCCCACGGCAGCAGGTAGCCCATGAAGGCTTCGGCCATCAGCGCGAGGAAGATCGCGCAGCCGAAGATCCACACCAGCTCGCGCGGCTTGCGGTAGCTGCCGTAGATCATCCCGCGGAACATGTGCAGGTACACGACGATGAAGAACGCCGAGGCGCCGGTCGAGTGCATGTAGCGCACCAGCCAGCCCCAGGGCACGTCGCGCATGATGTACTCGACCGACGCGAAGGCGACCGCCGCGTCAGGCTTGTAGTGCATCACGAGGAAGATGCCGGTGACGATCTGGATCACGAGGACCAGCATCGCCAGCGAGCCGAAGAAGTACCAGACGTTGAAGTTCTTCGGCGCGTAGTACTCCGACATGTGCTCCTTGAAGAGCTTGGTGGCCGGGAACCGGTTGTCCACCCATGTCATGAACTGCTCGGCCATCGGCGCACCCGGCCGCGCTTGCTTGAATTCAGCCATCGAATTGACCTCGGACTTCGTGGTTTGCGGCGTCAGGCCTTCTTGTCCTCACCGATCAGCAGAACGGTGTCGGACAGGTACATGTGCGGCGGCACTTCGAGGTTGTCCGGCGCGGGCTTGTTCTTGAAGACGCGGCCGGCCAGGTCGAAGGTCGAGCCGTGGCAGGGGCACAGGAAGCCGCCCGGCCAGTCGGCGGGCACGCTGGCGTTGCCGCTGCCCTTGGCGACGCCGCCGGGCGAGCAGCCCAGGTGCGTGCAGATGCCGATCACGACCAGGTACTCGGGCTTGATCGAGCGGCCCGTGTTCTTGGCGTAATCCGGGATCGGGTAAGCCTTGCGCTCGGAGTTCGGGTCGGCCAGCTGGCTGTCGAGCGTCTTCAGCTGGTCGATCTGCTCCGGCGTGCGGCGCAGGATCCAGACCGGCTTGCCGCGCCATTCGACGGTCATGCGGTCACCGGGGGCCAGCTTGCTGATGTCGACTTCGACCGGCGCGCCCGCGGCGCGGGCCCGTTCGGAAGGCGCAAAAGTGCTGACGAACGGAACGGCGACCGCCGCGCCACCAACGGCACCAGCGCCGCAGGTGATGGCGATCCAGGTGCGTCGTCCTTGGTCGACGGCAGCGTCACTCATGGATGTCCTCGGGTGTTGCTCGGGAGGGGAGATTCGGGTCAACCCGTGATTCTAGCCGACGCCGAAGGGGCATCCGCCGCTCACTGGCGTGCTTGACGCGGTCTATGCCTCGTCCTACCGTCGTCGCGAGGCTCCGGGCCACTTGCCGACCGGGGCCGATCCACCGATTCAAGACCAGCAGGAGGGGGCTCGGATGAGCTTCGCATCGGAATTCAAGGAGTTCGCCACCAAGGGCAACGTCGTCGATCTCGCCGTCGGCGTGATCATCGGCGGCGCCTTCGGCAAGATCGTCGAGTCCCTCGTCGGCGACGTCATCATGCCGCTGGTCGGTCGCGTCGTCGGCGGGCTGGACTTCAGCAACTACTTCATCCCGCTGGCGGGCCAGACGGCGACGACGCTGGCCGAGGCCAAGAAGGGCGGCGCGGTCTTCGCCTACGGCAGCTTCATCACCGTGTCGGTGAACTTCGTGATCCTGGCCTTCATCATCTTCGTGATGGTCAAGCAGATCAACCGCATCAAGCGCAACGCGCCGCCGCCCCCGCCGCCGGCGCCCGCGCCGACACCCGAGGACGTGCTGCTGCTGCGCGAGATCCGCGACGCGCTGGCGCGCAAGTAAACCGGGGGCGGCCGGCGGCAGTTGCCGCATACTCGGGGGACTGCCGCCCGAATGAACCCGCACCCCGTCCACCGCCTGCCCGCCGCCCTCGAGGCCGCCGTCCAGCGCATCAAGCTGGCGGCGCGTCAGGCCACCGAACGCACGATCGAGAGCCTGGGCCTCGCCGCCCTCGCGTCCAACAACGCGTTCCAGCGCGACGGCCTGCTCGGCGCGCAGTTCGAGCTCAACCGCAAGTCGGCCGTCTTCGCGCTGGCCTTCAACGAGGAGTTCGACCGCCGCGTGCTGCGCGAGGTCGCGCCGCGCAGCGGCGAGGACTCCACGCAGAGCCCGAGCTGGGAGTCGCTGCGCCTCGTCGAGGACCGCGAACTCGAGATCGAGGTCGCCGCCGAACGTTTCGGCCTGGAAGCCGCGCACGCCTGCGAATGGGAGCTGCGCGAACTAGGCGCCTACGTCGGCGCGCTGCTGGGCAGCGCCGGCGGCGAGCGCGAGCGCAACCCGCTGCGCCCCGAAGTCGTCGGCCACGCGATGTACCAGGCGGTGGAGACCGTCTCCGACCGCCCCGAGGTGCGCGACGCGCTGGCCCGGGAGATGGCGCGTTCGCTGGGCACGCTGCTGCGCAGCACCTATGCCGAGATCGTCGCCGACCTGCGCCGCGCCGGCGTGCAGCCGGCCGGGCTGACCGTGCGCAACACCGAGTCGCGCAGCGGCGCGCCGAGCACCGGCTTCGGCGCCTCCGAACGCGCCGCCGAATCCGAGCGCGCGGCGCTCGGCCCCGAGGTCGACAGCCGCTGGGGCAGCCGCCGCAGCGGCAGCAGCTTCGGCCCGAGCACACGCTCCGGCCACGCCGCCGGCCGCGGCACGCCGCTGGGCGACGTCGACCCGGCGATGATGGCCTTGATGCGCCGCATCGCCTTCGCCGAAGCCGCGGCGATGGCCGATGCCGCCGACGCCGGCCTGGCCGGCGGGCCGGCGCTGCCCAACCTGATCCACGCCCATCGCGACGAGCTGCGCCAGGCCGCCGGCGGCTCGCTCGACCTGATGGTCATCGACGTCATCGGCAGCCTGTTCGACCAGATCCTGTCGGACCCGAAGGTGCCGCCGCAGATCGCACGCGAGATCGCGCGGCTGCAGCTGCCGGTGCTGCGTGCGGCGCTCGGCGACCCCAGCTTCTTCTCGTCGCGCCGCCACCCGGTGCGCCGCTTCGTCAACCGCATCGCCTCGCTGGGCGCGGGCTTCGACGACATCGGCGACGCCGGCGCGCAGCGTGTGCTGGGCCGCATCCGCGAACTCGTCGACGAGGTCGTGCAGGGCGACTTCGACCAGCTCGAGCTCTACCAGAGCAAGCTCGCGGCGCTCGAGGCCTTCGTCGCCGAGCAGGGCCGCGACGAGGTGCGCGCGCAGGGCGACGCCGCCGAACTGCTGGCCGCCAAGGAAGACGAGCTGCGCCTGCGCCAGCTCTACGCGCAGCAGCTGCACGGCGAGCTGAAGGGCCTGTCGGCGCCGGAGTTCCTGCGCGACTTCATCAGCCAGGTCTGGAGCCAGGCCGTCGTCGCCGCCAGCGAGCGCGACGGCGCCGAGGCCGAGTCGGTGCGCCGCCTGCGCCAGGTCGGCCGCGAGCTCTTCATGAGCGTGCAGCCCAAGACCTCGTCGGCGCAGCGCAAGAGTTTTCTCGCCGAGCTGCCCAAGCTGATGAAGGACCTGGGCGAAGGCCTGGACCTGATCGGCTGGCCCGAGGCCTCGCGGCGCGAGTTCTTCGGCCGGCTGCTGCCGGCGCACGCCGAGTCGCTGAAGGCGCAGCCGGTGCGGCCGCTGGACATCAACCTGCTGGCGCGCGAAGTCGACGGCGCGCTGCAGCGCCCGCTGCCCTCGCGCGAGGCGCTGCGGGCCGCGCCGGCCAACCTGCCGGTGCTCGACGAGGTCATCGCCGAGCCCAGCTTCAGCGCCGAGGAAGCCGCGCGTGTCGGCCTCGTCGACGAAAGCCAGATCGACTGGAACGGCCAGATCGACATCGTCATCGGCGAGGACGCGCCGGTGACCACGGCCGACACCGCGATCGGCGGCCTGCCGACGCCGTCCGAGCCGGTGGAGCCGACCGAAGGCCGGGCGCTGGCCGAACACGTGCAGGTCGGCTTCGCCTACCGCATGCACATCGGCGAGGCCTGGCAGAAGGTGCGGCTGGTGCACGTCAGCGCCGGGCGCACGTTCTTCGTCTTCCACCACGGCACGCGCCACAAGGAGACGGTCTCGCTGACCCAGCGCATGCTCGTGCGGCTGTGCGAGACCGGGCGCCTGCGCGCCTACGAGAACGCCTACCTGCTCGAACGCGCGACGGCACGCGCGCGGCGCCAGCTCGCCGCGATGGGCAGCGCCGGGGCCTGAATCAGGCCCGCGCGGCCAGCGCGGCGCGCGCCCAGCGGATCGCCGCCACCAGGCTGGAAGGATCGGCCCGGCCCTGCCCCGCGATGTCGAACGCGGTGCCGTGGTCGGGGCTGGTGCGCACGAAAGGCAGGCCCAGCGTGACGTTGACGCCCTGCTCCACACCCAGGTACTTCACCGGGATCAGGCCGTGGTCGTGCGTCATCGCGACGACGAGGTCGAAGGCACCGCGGCGGGCGCGCATGAACACCGTGTCCGGCGGGAACGGGCCGCTGGCGTCCACGCCTTCGACGCGCGCCGCCTCGATGGCCGGGGCGATGATCTCGATCTCCTCGCGGCCGAAGAGCCCGCCTTCGCCGGCGTGCGGGTTCAGCCCGGCCACCGCGATGCGCGGCCGCGCCTGGCCCCAGGCGGCCGCCGCGGCGTGGGCGATGCGCAGCGTCTGCAGCACGGCGTCGTAGCTCACCTGCTCGATCGCCTGGCGCAGCGCGACGTGGATCGTCACCAGCACGACGCGCAGCTCGTCGTTGGCCAGCATCATGCGCACCGGCGGCGGCTCGCCGCCGTCGGCGGCCAGCGCCTGCAGCATCTCGGTGTGGCCGGGGAAATGCACGCCGGCGGCCGCCAGCGCCTCCTTGTGGATCGGCGCGGTGACGACCGCCCCGCCCTCGCCGGCGCGCACGCGGCGCACGGCTTCCTCGATGCAGGCCGCGGCCGCGGCGCCGGCACGCGCGTCGATGCGCCCCCAGGGCAGCGCCGCCAGGCCCTCGGGCAGGCCGGGTGGCACCAGCACCGGCACGCAACCGGGCGGCACCGCGGCCAGGTCGGCCGGCGAGTCGATCACCGCGACGATGCCGGCACCGGCGCGGCGCAGCACCGCCGGGTCGCCGACGACGACGCAGCCTTCGGCCTCGCCCTGGCGGAAGGCGGCGGCGATGATCTCCGGGCCGACGCCGGCGGCGTCGCCCATCGTGATCAGCAGCGGCGCGCTCATACCGGGTTGACGATCTCGATGAAGCGGTGCTCCAGGCCGAAATGCGCCGCCACCGCCGCCGCCGCCGCGGGCGCGCCGTAGCGTTCGGTCGCGTGGTGGCCGCAGGCCAGGAAGGCGACGCCGGTCTCGTGCGCCAGGTGCGCCTGCGGCTCGGAGACCTCGCCGGTCAGGAAGGCGTCGGCGCCGGCGGCGATCGCGGCCTCGAAGTAGCCCTGGCCGCCGCCGGTGCACCAGGCGATGCGCTGCAGCGGCCGGCCGTCGCCGGGCAGCAGCAGCGGCGTGCGCGCCAGCGCCTGCTCGACGCGTGCCGCCAGCGCCGCGGCGTCGGCGATGCCGGCTGCCGGGCCGATGAAGCCGATGTCCTGCTCGCCGAAACGTGCGTCGGCCACGAGGCCGAGGCGCAAGCCCAGCTGGGCGTTGTTGCCGAACTCGGCATGCGCGTCCAGCGGCAGGTGGTAGGCGACGAGGCTGAGGTCGTGCTTCATCAGCCGGCGCACTCGCTCGCCCAGCCAGCCGGTCAGGCGCCCGTCCTGGCCGCGCCAGAACAGGCCGTGGTGCACGAACAGCAGGTCGGCGCCGGCGGCGATGCCGGCGTCGATGAACTCGCGGCTGGCGCTGACGCCCGAGACGATGCGGCGCACCTCGGGGCGGCCCTCGACCTGCAGGCCGTTCGGCCCATAATCCCGGAACGCCTCGGGCTTCAGCAGCCCCTTGAGAAAGGCGTCGATCTCTTTCAGCTCGGCCACCGGCGCCGCCTCCTTCTCTTCCATGTTGCGCAGAACCTGGCTCGTATTCTCGCAGGCGGTCACCGTCGCGCTGGGCGGGCTCTTCGTCGTCGAAACGCTCAAGCCCGAGTGGCTGCCGCGCAGTGCCCCGGTGCTGCCCGGGCCGACGATCGTCCAGGCCAGCGCCCCGGCCGCCTCGGCCCCGGGCGGCGTGCACGCCGGCGGCTACAGCGCCGCGGCGCGCCGGGCGACGCCGGCGGTGGTCAGCATCGTGGCGACGAAGATGGCGCGAGGCAACCCGCACGCCGACGACCCGCGTTTCCGCTTCTTCTTCGGCGACGAGGCCGCGCGCCAGCGGGCGCAGACCGGCCTGGGTTCGGGCGTCATCGTCTCGCCCGAGGGCTACCTGCTGACGAACAACCACGTCATCGAAGGCGCCGACGAGATCGAGGTCCAGCTCGCTGACGGCCGCCAGGTGCGCGCGCGCGTCATCGGCGCCGACCCCGAGACCGACCTCGCGGTGCTGAAGATCGACCTCGACAAGCTGCCGATCGTCGCCTTCGGCGACGCGCCCTCGCTGCAGGTCGGCGACGTCGTGCTGGCCATCGGCAACCCGTTCAACGTCGGCCAGACCGTCACCGCCGGCATCGTCAGCGCGCTGGGCCGCAACCAGCTCGGCCTGTCGACCTTCGAAAACTTCATCCAGACCGACGCCGCGATCAACCCCGGCAACTCCGGCGGCGCGCTGGTCGACGTCGCGGGCAACCTGGTCGGCATCAACACCGCGATCTTCTCGCGCAGCGGCGGCAGCATGGGCATCGGCTTCGCGATCCCCGTCGACACCGCGCGCCAGGTGATGGAGGCCATCGTGCGCGAGGGCCGCGTGACGCGCGGCTGGATCGGCGTCGAGCCGCGCGACCTGACGCCCGAGATCGCGCAGAGCCTGGGCCTGCGGGTGGTCAGCGGCGTGCTGATCACCGGCGTGCTGCAGGACGGCCCGGCCAGCCGCGGCGGGCTGAAGCCGGGCGACGTCGTCGTGCGCATCGGCGACGCCGAGGTGGGCAACACCACCGAGCTGATGTCGGCGGTCGCGGCGCTCAAGCCGCGCTCGGAAGCGGTGATCGGCGTGCAGCGCGGCGAACGCGCGCTCGACGTGCGCCTGGTGATCGGCGAACGTCCGGCCGCGATGCGGCGCACGCCGCGCTGAACGCGGCCCGCGCCGGGCGCGCTCAGCCGGCCTTCTTGCTCTCTTCGGCGGCGTCCTGCGGCGCCTGCGTGTGCTTGATGAAGAGCTGGGCGGCGACGATGCCGGCCTCGTAGAGCAGGATCATCGGGATCGCCAGCGCGAGCTGGGAGATCACGTCCGGCGGCGTCACGACCGCGGCGACGATGAAAGCGCCGACGATGAAGTAGCCGCGCGCCTTGCGCAGCTGCTCGATCGACACGATGCCGACGCGCGCCAGCACGACGACGGCCACCGGCACCTCGAAGGCGACGCCGAAGACCAGGAACAGCGTCAGCACGAAGCCGAAGTACTGCTCGATGTCCGGCGCGGCGGTGATCGTCGTCGGCGCGAAGGCCTGGATGAACTTCGACATCCCGGGGATGACGATGAAGTAGCAGAACGCGACGCCGACGACGAACAGCACCGTGCTGCTGATGACCAGCGGCAGCACCAGCTTCTTCTCGTGCGAATACAGCCCCGGCGCGACGAAGGCCCAGACCTGGTAGAGCACGACCGGCAGCGCGAGCATCAGCGACGCCATCAGCGTGATCTTCAGCGGCACCAGGATCGGCGAGATGACGTTGGTGGCGATCAGCGTTGCGCCCTTGGGCAGGTGCGCGACCAG
Organism: Rubrivivax gelatinosus IL144; assembly: GCF_000284255.1. Lineage (NCBI taxonomy): Bacteria > Pseudomonadati > Pseudomonadota > Betaproteobacteria > Burkholderiales > Sphaerotilaceae > Rubrivivax > Rubrivivax gelatinosus. The sequence goes on along the minus strand of NC_017075.1, from coordinate 1,080,193 downwards.
CGGCGCGGCCAGCAGGTCGTACATGCCCGACGGCCCGGGCCAGAACACGAGCACGGCGAAGGCGATGCCGACGGCGATCAGCGCCCGGATCAGCCGGTCGCGCAGTTCGATCAGGTGGGAGACGAACGGGGCTTCGGTGCCGGCGAGTTCGTCGTCCTTCGGGTCCGGGGCGCTCATCGACGCGGCCCGATGCCGGGCGGACGGAAGCGCGCGACGCGCGCCGCGCCCGACTGCGCGCGGGTGCGCACGCCGTGGCGCTGCTTGTACCAGAGCGGCGTCGCGCCGCGCTTCAGGCGCCAGTTCTTCTTCGGCGGCCGGTAGGCGGGCACCGGCGTCGACAGCGCCTGCGACGAGTCCGCGGGCGTGCCGCCGGCATAGGCGTCGGCCGCGTCGCGCCACTGCGACTCGACCGCCGTGCCCGCCGCCTGCACCTCGCGCTGCACCGTCTGGCTGACGTCGCGCGCGGCGTCGTGGAACTGGTCTTTCATCTTGCGGAGCTCGTCGAGCTCGATCGAGCGGTTGACCTCGGCCTTGACGTCGGCGACGTAACGCTGCGCCTTGCCGAACAGATGTCCGAGCGTGCGCGCCACCTTGGGCAGCTTTTCCGGCCCGATGACGATCAGCGCGACCGCGCCGATCAGCGCGATCTTGTCGAAACCGAAGTCGAGCACGGGATCAGTGCTTGGTCTTGGCTTCGACGTCCACGGTGTTGGCGTCGTTGCGCTGCGCGGTCACCTGCTGCGGCGGGGCCTGCTTCTCGTCGGCCACGTCGCCGGCGCCCTTGACGCCGTCCTTGAAGCTCTTCACCGCTTCACCGAGGTCGCCGCCGATGTTCTTCAGCTTCTTCGTGCCGAAGATCAACACCACGACCAGCAGCACGATGAGCCAGTGCCAGATGCTGATGGAACCCATGTCTTAACTCCTTTGGAGGAACCTTCGATTCTATGGCGAGCCTGCCGGGCACCCTGGAACGGGTGAGGTCAGCCCTTGGCCCAGGGACGCGGGCCGCCCATCACGTGCATGTGCAGGTGATAGACCTCCTGCCCGCCGTCGGGCCCGTTGTTGACGACGACCCGGAAGCCGTTCGTCACGCCCAGGTCGCGCATCAGCCTGGGCGCCAGCGCCAGCATGCGGCCCAGCAGCGCCTCGTGCTCCGGGCCGGTGTCGGCCAGCGTCGCGACGTGCTGCTTCGGGATCACCAGCACGTGCACCGGCGCCCAGGGGTTAATGTCGTGGAAGACGAGCAGTTCCTCGTCTTCGTAGACCTTCTTCGCCGGAATCTGGCCGGCGGCGATCTTGCAGAAGAGGCAGTTCGGGTCGTGCTTCATGCCGGAAGGGCCTGGTTGGAAATGAGCGCGCTCCAGCCGCGGAAGATGCGGTAGAGGAACCAGATCGAGATCAGCGTCCAGGCGACCCAGCCCGGCAGCACCAGCACCCAGAGCGGCGCGGTCAGCAGGTAGGCCAGCCCGGCGAAGATCACGCTGCGGATGCGCCAGCGGAAATGCGACTCCTGCCAGGAGCCCAGCGCGTCGCCGCGTTTGACGAGGTCGATGATGAACGCGATGAGCAGCAGCCCGACGCTGGCCTGGATGCCCGGCACCACCGCGCCGACCGCGACGATCGCGTGCAGCAGGTAGCTGATATGCCCCAGCGTCTTCAGCGACGCCTCGCGCTCGGCGTTGGCCACCACCTCGTCCATCGTCATCCTCCTTCGGAGTTCTCGCGCTGGCGCAGCTTGCGCAGCGCGAACTCCTCCAATCCGGAGAGTCCTTCGCGGCGCCGCAGTTCCGCCAGCACCTGCTCGGGCCGCAGCCCGAAGTGCGACAGCGCGACCAGGCTGTGGAACCACAGGTCGGCGACTTCGCCGACCAGGCGCTCGGGCACGCCGTCCTTGGCCGCCATGACGACCTCGGTGGCTTCCTCGCCGACCTTCTTCAGGATCGCGTCGGTGCCCTTGTGGAACAGGCGCGCGACGTAGCTCTTGTCCGGGTCGCCGCCGTGGCGCGAGTCGATGACGTCGGCCAGCCGCGCCAGCGTGTCGTCGCCGGCGACCGGCATGCTCAGGGGTTCGTTCATTTGTAGATGCTCTCGGGGTCCTTCAGCACCGGCTCCACCGTCTGCCAGGCCCCGTTCTCGTAACGCCGGAAGAAGCAGCTGTGCCGACCGGTGTGGCAGGCGATGCCCGGTTCGTGCCCGGTTTGCGTGACTTTCATCAGGATCACGTCGGCATCGCAGTCCAGGCGCAGCTCGTGCACGGTCTGCACGTGGCCCGATTCCTCGCCCTTGTGCCACAGGCGCTTTCGCGAGCGGCTCCAGTAGACCGCCTCGCCGCGGCGCGCGGTCTCGGCCAGGGCCTCGCGGTTCATCCACGCGACCATCAGCACGTCGCCGGTGGTCGCTTCCTGGGCGATCGCCGGCACCAGGCCGTCGCCGCCCCACTTCACGCTGTCGAGCCAGTCCATGCGGGCAGTTTACGCAGCCGTGTGCGTCGCGCCGGTGAAACCCCGTTCCTCGGCGAACCAGGCGAGCACCGGCACCGTGCCGGGCAGCACCGGCACCACCTCGACGGGCAGCGTCTGCCAGGCCATCTGCTGGCGCTCGCGCATCTCGAACTCGCCTTGCCAAGCGTAGACCTTGCAGAAGTGCAGCCGCACACGCGCGTGCGGGTAGTCCATCAGCTCGATCTTCCAGGGCTCGGCCGGGCCGATCGTGATGCCGAGTTCCTCGTGCAGCTCGCGCCGCAGCGCCTCTTCGACGGTCTCGCCGGCCTCCAGCTTGCCGCCCGGGAACTCCCAGTGGCCGGCGTAGACCTTGCCTTCGGGGCGGCTGGTCAGCAGGAAGCGGCCATCCGGGGCCACCAGCACTCCGACCGCGACGTCGACCGGCGTGCGCTCGCTCGCCTCAGACATCGGCCAGCCTCCCGGCGTAGTCGCGAGCGAACTGCTGCGCGACACGGCCCGAACGCGAACCGCGCTCCAGGGCCCAGACCAGCGACTCCTGGCGCGCCGCGGCGATGGCATCCTCGCCGACGCCGAACGCACGCAGCCACTGCGCGACGATCGCCAGGTACTCGCCCTGGCTGAAGGGGTAGAAGCTGATCCACAGCCCGAAACGTTCGGACAGCGAGATCTTCTCCTCGACGACCTCGCCCGGGTGCACCTCGCCGTCGTCGGTGTGGGTGTAGCTGAGGTTCTCGCACATGTACTCCGGCAGCAGGTGGCGCCGGTTGCTGGTGGCGTAGATCAGCACGTTGTCGGCGGTCTGCGCCACCGAGCCGTCGAGCATGCTCTTCAGCGCCTTGTAGCCGGGCTCGCCCTCGTCGAAGCTGAGGTCGTCGCAGAAGACGACGAAACGCTCGGGCCGGTCGGCGACCAGGTCGACGATGTCGGGCAGGTCGACGAGGTCGGCCTTGTCGACCTCGATCAGCCGCAGCCCGCGCGGCGCGTATTCGTTCAGGCAGGACTTGATCAGCGAGCTTTTCCCCGTGCCGCGCGCGCCGGTCAGCAGCACGTTGTTGGCGCCGCGGCCGGCGACGAACTGCTCGGTGTTGCGCACCAGGCGTTCCTTCTGGCCGTCGATCTCCTTGAGGTCGGCGAGGCGGATCGTCGCGACGTGGCGCACGGGTTCGAGAACGCCGGCGTTGCCGCGGCGGCGGTAGCGGAAGGCGGGCGAGGCGGCCCAGTCGGGCGCGGCCGGCGGGTGCGGCAGCACCGACTCCAGCCGCGCGAGCAGCGATTCGGCGCGTGCGAGCAGCGCCTCCACGGAAGACGTCGGGATCATGGAACCGAGTGTAGGGGGCGCAGCGAATCGTCGACGACGACCCAGGTGCGGTCGCCCGGACGGCGCTCGACGCTGGCGCAGCCGGTGAACGCGCCGAAAGCCGGCAGCACCCCGACCTCGGGACCGAAGTGGAAACACGGCAGCCGCAGCCGGTCGTGCGCCGGGCCGCCGAGCGAAGCCGCCGGGTGCAGGTGGCCGCCGATGACGTAGGCGCCCGCGATCGGCTCGGGCTCGTGCGCCAGCGCCAGCGCGCCGAAACGCAGCGGGCCGTCGACGCACTCGATGCCCCAGTCCGGCGGCGGGTCGCCGGCGTGGCGGTCGTGGTTGCCGCGCACCAGGGTCAGCGCCAGGCCGGGGTGGCGTGCGCGCCAGCGCGCCACGGCCTGGGCCGTGCCCGGGGTGCGCGAACGCGAGGAGTGGATCAGGTCGCCGAGGAAGATCACCTGGCCGGCGCCGGTGCGCGCCAGCGCGGCGTCCAGCGCCTCCAGCGTCTGGCTCGTGGTGCCCGCGGGCACCGGCACGCCCAGGCTGCGAAAGCTCTGCGCCTTGCCCAGGTGGGCGTCGGCGACGAGCAGCGCGTTCTCGGCCGGCAGGAAGGCGGCACGTTCGGGCAGCAGGACGAGCGCCTGCCCGGCGACCTCGATCTGGACCACCGCCGTCTCAGGCGACGAGGCGTTGCAGCGCCGGCTCGAGCAGCTCGGTCGGCGAGCGGCGGAAGCCCGAGCGCGCGTAGCGGTGCAGTCGGCCGACCGCGAACGCGACCAGCGCCGAGGCGATCGCGTTGGCGTCGACGGTGGGCGTCGTCGAGCCGCGTTCGTCGGCTGCGGCGCGCAGGCTCTGGCGCAGCAGCGACTCCAGGCGGTCGAAGAACTGGTTCATGCGCGCGGCCAGGCGCTCGTGCTCGAAGACCAGCGCGTCGCCGACCATCACCCGCGTCATGCCCGGGTTCTTCTCGCCGAACTGCAGCAGCACGGCGACGATGCGCTGGGCCTGCGCCGCGCCCGAGGGCTCGCGTTCGGCGATCTGGTTGACCAGCGTGAAGACGCTGGACTCGATGAACTCGATCAGCCCCTCGAACATCTGCGCCTTGCTGGCGAAGTGGCGGTACAGCGCCGCTTCGCTGACCTCGAGCTTGGCGGCCAGCGCCGCCGTCGTGATGCGTTCGGCACCGGGCTGCTCGAGCATGCGCGCCAGCGTCTGCAGGATCTGCACGCGGCGTTCGCCCGGACGCGGGCGTTTGCGCGCGGGTGCGGCGGTGGCGACCGCCGGCGTCGCCGGCTCGGAGACCGCCGCCGGGGCCACCGGGTCGGCGTGGGCGCTCTGGTCTTCCATGCGGGCGGCGAAGGGCGGATGTCGTTCGGTCGGGAGGGGGCTTTCGGATTCTGGCATACGGCCGGCCGGCTTATCCCCGCAGCAGCGTGGCGAGGCGCGAGATCCGCCGGTCGACGTATGGGGGAGCCAGCGTCAGCCGCGAGGCCACCGGCATCGCGACGCGCGCCCGGCGTGCGAAGCGCTGCATCCACACCGTGCCCATGCCCACCGAGCGTGCGGCCTTCAGGTGGCCCAGCGTGTCCTCGACGAGGATGCAGCGCTCGGGCGGCACCTTCAGCCGCGCGGCGACGCGGCGCAGCATGCGCGTGTCGGGCTTGGGCCTCAGCTGGCCGAAGACGCGCATGTCCTCGATCGGGATGACGAGGTCGAACAAGTGCGTGATGCCCAGCACGCCGAGCACGCGCCGCGTGTACAGCGCCGGGGCGTTGGTCAGCAGCACCTTGCGCCCTGGCAGGCGCGCCAGCGCGGCGAAGTCGTGGGCGTGGCCGCGCACACGCTCCTCCAGCCCGGGCAGCACGTGGGTCTGCTCGAGGAAATGCGCGGCGTCGACGCCGTGGTGGCGCATCAGCCCGAGCAGCGTGGCGCCGTAGCGCAGCCAGTAGCGCCGGCGCAGCGCGTCAGCTTCGGCGCGGGTGAGCCCCAGCTCGCGCTCGATGTAGTCGGTCATGCCGACGTTCAGCTGGCCGAACGCGGCGTGCGACGCGTCGTGCAGCGTGTTGTCCAGGTCGAACAGCCAGACCCGGTCGTGCGGCGCAGCGCGGCTCATGCGCCGCCGGCGGCGCGGCGCGCGTCGCGCCGGCCCAGCGCGCCGATGCTGGCGATCATCAGCACCGCACCCAGCCATTGCGTGGCCGACAGGTCCTGGCCGAGCAGCAGCGCGGCCAGCAGCACCGCGGTCAGCGGCTCGACCAGCGTGGCCACCGTCAGCGCCGTCGGCGACAGGCGCTGCGCACCCCAGTTGAAGCACAAGAGCGCGATCGCCGCGGTCACCAGGCCCAGGTACAGCAGCCAGGCCTCGGGCGGCAGCTCGTTCGGCCAGGCCAGCGGCGTGTACAGCGCCGACAGGCCCATCACCGCCGCCGCGACGACGGTCAGCCCGGTCGTCGCCTGGCCCGGGCCCAGCGTCGTCGACAGCCGCCCGGTGACCAGCGTGAAGCCGGCGTACAGCAGCGCCGAAGCGACCGAGAAGCCGACGCCGGCGGCGAGCGTCGCGGTCGACACCTCGCCTGCGCCTTCGTGACGTGCGACGACCATCGCCGTGCCGCCCAGCGCCGCGGCCAGCGCCAGGACCAGCGGCGCGTCCAGCCGCTCGCGCCCACGCGCCGCCGCCAGCAGCGTCACCAGCACCGGCGGCAGGCACAAGGCGATCAGCGTCGGCACCGCCGCGCCGATGCGCGCGATGCCCAGGAACCAGAACGAGACGTAGAGCGCCATGCAGGCGCCGGCGGCCGCCAGCAGCCCCAGATGCGGCCGCATCGCCCGCCATAGCCCCGGCCGGCCGAAGACCGCCAGCAGCAGCGCCGCGCCGACGACGAAGCGCCAGAACGAAACGTTCTCCGGGCTGAGCCCGAAACGCGCGATCAGCAGATTGACGACCAGCGCCCCGGTGCCCCACAGGAAGCCGGCGCCGCAGGCGGCGGCCATGGCGGGGGCAGTGCCTCGGGTCGTCACGGCATTCGCGCTCAGTGGGAACGAATCATCGTGCCGAAAGCCTGCTCCGTCAGGATCTCCAGCAGCGTCGCGTGCGGCACCCGCCCGTCGATGATGTGCACCGCGTTGACGCCGCTCTTGGCGGCGTCCAGCGCGCCGGCGATCTTGGGCAGCATGCCGCCGCTGATCGTGCCGTCCTCGAACAGGCCGTCGATCTCGCGCGCCGTCAGGTCGGTGAGCAGCGTGCCGTTCTTGTCGAGAACGCCCGGCGTATTCGTCAGCAGCATCAGCTTCTCGGCCTTCAGCACCGTGGCCAGCTTGCTGGCGACGAGGTCGGCGTTGATGTTGTAGCTCTCGTTCTTCTCGCCGAAGCCGATCGGGCTGATGACCGGGATGAACTGGTCGTCCTGCAGCGCCTGCACGACCGAGGGGTCGATCGCGGTGATCTCGCCGACCTGGCCGACGTCGTGTTCGATCGACGGGTCGTTCTTGTCGAGCATCTTCAGCTTGCGCGCGCGGATCATGCCGCCGTCGCGGCCGGTCAGGCCCACGGCCTTGCCGCCGGCGGCGTTGATCAGGCCGACGATGTCCTGCTGCACCTCGCCGCCGAGCACCCATTCGACGACTTCCATCGTCTCCTCGTCGGTGACGCGCATGCCCTGGATGAAGGTGCCCTTCTTGCCCAGGCGCGACAGCGCCTCGTCGATCTGCGGGCCGCCGCCGTGCACGACGATCGGGTTCATGCCGACCAGCTTCAGCAGCACGATGTCCTCGGCGAAGTCCTGCTGCAGCGCCGGGTCGGTCATCGCGTTGCCGCCGTATTTGATGACCAGCGTCTTGCCGTGGTACTTGCGGATGTAGGGCAGCGCCTGCGCCAGGATCTCGGCCTTCTCGCGCGGCGTGATGTGGGCGGTGGGGGTCTCGGCGGGGGAGGCGGTGGACATCGTGGCTTCCGTCGGCAAAAACAGGGGTGGCGGGCATTGTAGGGACGCGGTCCGCGCCCTGCCGGCGGCCCCGAGGGCGGCGCCTGCGCCCCCGTCGTACAGTCGGGCGCCATGAGTTCGCACCACCAGGATCTCTCGCCGTTCCTGCACCCGCACGCCTTCGCCGACGAAGGCGTCGCCCGGCGCGAGAAGGCGCTGCTGCAGGTGACACTGCTGACGCTGGTGACGATGGCCATCGAGGTCGGCGCCGGCTGGTGGACCGGCTCGCTGGCGCTGCTGGCCGACGGCTGGCACATGGGCACGCACGCGCTGGCGCTGGGCGGCGCAGTGCTCGCCTACCGGCTGGCCCGGCGGGCCTCGGCGCACGGCGGCTACGCCTTCGGCGGCTGGAAGATCGAGGTGCTGGCGGCCTACACCAGCGGCCTGCTGCTGCTGGCCGCCGCCGCGGGCATCGCCTGGGACGCGATCGCCACGCTGCGCGAACCGCGCCCGATCGCCTTCGGCGAGGCGATGGGCGTGGCGCTGCTCGGGCTGGTCGTCAACCTCGTCAGCGCCTGGCTGCTGTCGCGCGGCGGGCACGACCACCACCATCACCACGACCACCACCATGGCCACGCGGACGATCACGACCACGATCACGACGACCACCCTCACGGCCACCACCACCACGACGCCAACTTCGGCGCCGCCTACCTGCACGTGCTCGCCGACCTGATGACCTCGGTGCTGGCGATCGCCGCGCTGGCCGGCGGGCTGTGGGCCGGCTGGCGCTGGCTGGACCCGGCAGTGGCCCTGCTGGGCGCGCTGGTCGTCGGCCAGTGGGCGCTGGGCGTGCTGCGGCAGAGCTCGAGCGCGCTGGTCGACGCCACCGCCGACCCCGAGATCAGCGGCCGCATCCGCACGCTGATCGAAGCCGACGGCGACGCCCGGCTGTCGGACCTGCACGTCTGGCAGGTCGGCGCGCAAGCCTGGTCGGCGGCCATCGCGATCGTCGCCGACCGGCCGCTGCCGGCGGCCGTCTACCGCGCGCGCCTGGCCGAGATCGCACCGCTGCGCCACGTGACGGTCGAGGTGCACCGCTGCGAAGGCTGCGGCGACGGCTGCCCGCGCGGGTAGAGCCGTCTCACTAGAGTTAACGGCTGCAGGCCGCCCGACCTGCGCCAAGATTGACGAGGGCACCCCCCGAACGACGAGGAGCGACGATGGCAAGCAAGAAGGCCCCGACGGCAGTGAAAGCCGCGACGAAGAAGGCGGCGAAGCCCGCCCGCAAGACGGCCGACGCCGAACGGCCCGACAAGGCGATGGCCGGCGCAGTGCGCGACTCGGCGCAGCAGATCTGGCTGGCCGGCATGGGCGCCTTCGCCAAGGCGCAGGAAGAAGGCGGCCGCGTCTTCGAGGCCCTGGTCAAGGAAGGCGTGCACCTGCAGCGCAAGACCCAGGCCGTCGCCGAGGAGAAGCTGGGCGAGGTCACCGACCGCATGTCGGCGATGGCCGGCAGCGTCACCGCACGCGCCGGGCAGAACTGGGACAAGCTCGAAGCGATCTTCGAGCAGCGCACCGCCAAGGCCTTGTCGCGCCTGGGCGTGCCGACGGCCAAGGACGTGCAGGCGCTGGTCGACCGGGTCGACGCGCTGGCCGCCGCCGTCGAGCGCCTGAACGCCGCCGCGGCACCGGCCAGGCCCGCCCCCGCGCCGCGCAAGACCGCGCGCAAGGCCGCCGCCAAGCCCGCGCCGGTGGCCGAAGCCCCGGCCGCCACGGCCGCTGCCGAAGCGCCCGCCGAGGCGCCGGCCCCGGCGAAGAAGCGCGTGCGCCGCGCCAAGACCGCCTGATCACCCTCTGAACGGAGCGGGGCCCAGGCCCGCCACGGGCCGCGTCGCCCCGGCAAGCGATGACGACAACCGATTCCAAGCGCATCGGCCTGGCCCTCGCCGGCGGCGGCCCGCTGGGCGCGATCTACGAGATCGGCGCCTTGTGCGCGCTCGACGAGTCCTTCGTCGGCGTCGACTTCACGCGGCTGGACGGCTACGTCGGCGTCTCCGCCGGCGGCTTCATCGCCGCCGGGCTGGCCAACGGCATCACGCCGCGCCAGCTCTGCACCTCGTTCATCCTCAACCAGGGGCCCGACGACGACGTCATCCACCCGGGGCTGTTCGTGCAGCCCGCCTGGCGCGAGTACGCGCGCCGGCTGGCGATGCTGCCGGCGCTGGTGGCGCACGCCGCCTGGGACTACGCCTTCGAGCGCCGCTCGCTGCTGACCGCGCTCGAACGCCTGGGCCGCGCCTTGCCGGCCGGGCTGTTCGGCCACGAGGCGCTGGAGCGCCAGGTCGCACGCATGCTGTCGGCGCCGGGGCGCAGCAACGACTTCCGCCAGGTCGCGCGGCCGCTGGTCATCGTCGCCACCGACCTCGACAGCGGCCAGTCGGCGCCCTTCGGCCGGCCGGGCTGGGAGCACGTGCCGATCTCGCGCGCGGTGGCCGCCAGCGCGGCGCTGCCCGGGCTGTTCCCGCCGGTGCCCATCGACGGCCGCTGCTACGTCGACGGCGCGCTGAAGAAGACGCTGCACACTCGCGTGCTGCTCGACCTGGACATGGACCTGGTGCTGTGCCTGAACCCGCTCGTGCCTTTCGAGTCGGGCCACCTCGGGCGCCACGCGACGCCGACGGCACGCGCCGGCCAGCGCATCCCGCGCCTGGCCGACGGCGGACTGCCGGTGGTGCTGAGCCAGACCTTCCGCACGCTGATCCACTCGCGGCTGGAACTCGGCATGCGCGGCTACGAGCAGACCCACCCGGACACCGAGATCGTGCTCTTCGAGCCCGACCAGCGCGACCCGGAGATGTTCCTGGCCAACACCTTCGGCTACTCGCAGCGCCGGGCGATGGCCGAACACGCCTATCAGCAGACGCGTGCCGACCTGCGTGCGCGCCGCGAGACGCTGGCGCCGCGGCTGGCCGCGCACGGCATCCGCCTGGACGACGCCGCGCTCGACGACGAGACGCGCCGGCTGATCCCGTTGAAACGCCGCGAACGCCCGGCGCGCGGCGCCACCGCGAAGGCTATGCGCCGCCTGGACGAGGTGCTCGACGAGCTCGAACGCCGGCTGGCCGCCGCGCGCTGACTCAGCCCAGGTACCGCGCCTCGAGGTGGGCGCGGAAGTGCGCCGGGTTGAGCACCTCGCCGCTGGCGCGGCGCGCCAGTTCGTCGGTGCTCCAGCGGCTGGCCTGGGTCCAGATGTTGTCGCGCAGCCAGTCGAAGACCGGCGCCAGCTCGCCGGCGGCGATGCGCGCATCCAGGTCGGGCATCCCACGGCGCATCGCCGCGAACCACTGCGCGGCGTACATCGCGCCCAGCGAGTAGCAGGGGAAGTAGCCGATCAGCCCCAGCGGCCAGTGCACGTCCTGCATCGGGCCGTCCTTGAAGTTGCCGCGCGTGTCCACGCCCAGCAGCTCGGCCATCTTGGCGTCCCACAACGCCGGGATGTCCTCGACCTCGATCTCGCCTTCGACCAGCGGGCGTTCGATCTCGTAGCGCAGGATCACGTGCGCCGGGTAGCTCACCTCGTCGGCGTCCACGCGGATGAAGCCCGGCTTCACGCGCGTCAGCAGCTTCTGCAGGTTGGCCGGGGCGAAGGCCGGCTGCTCGCCGAAGGCCGCGGCGATGCGCGGCGCCATGCCGGCGACGAAGCCCGGGTGGCAGCCGAGCTGCATCTCGAAGGACAGCGACTGGCTCTCGTGGATGGCCATCGACCGCGCCTCGGCCAGCGGCTGGCCCAGCCACTCGCGCGGCAGGTTCTGCTCGTAGCGCGCGTGGCCGGTCTCGTGCACCGTGCCCATCAGGCTGCCGAGGAACTCGTCGTCGCGGAAACGTGTCGTCAGGCGCACGTCCTCGGGCACGCCGCCGCAGAACGGGTGCGTGCTGACGTCCAGCCGGCCGGCGTCGAAGTCGAAGCCCAGCAGGCGCATCGTCTCCTCGCAGAGCCGGCGCTGCGCGTCGCGGGCGAACGGGCCTTGGGGCACCAGCACGGTCTCGCGCGACTGGCGTTCGACGACCTTGCGGATCAGCCCCGGCAGCCACTGGCGCAGCTCGCCGAAGACGCGGTCGACCTGGGCCGTCGTCAGCCCGGGCTCGTAGCGGTCCATCAGCGCCTCGTAGCGCGACACGCCCAGCGTGTCGGACAGCAGCGCGGCTTCCTCGCGCGCCAGCGCGACGACTTCCTTCAGCTTGGGCACCAGGCCGGCCCAGTCGTTGGCCTCGCGCTGCGTGCGCCAGGCGTGCTCACAGCGTGCGGTGGCCATCTGCTGGCGTTCGACGAGGTCGGTCGGCAGCACGTTGGCGGCACGCCAGCGGCGGCGCATCTCGCGCAGGTTGGCGCGGCGCGGCTCGTCCAGCGGCTCGGCTTCGGCGGCCTGCAGGCGCGCGGCCAGCGCCGGGTCGGTGACGATGCCGTGCAGCAGCGCGGCCATCTCGGCCATGGCCGCGGCACGCGCCTCGTTGCCCTTGGGCGGCATGTTGGCCGACTGGTCCCAGCCGGCGATGGATTGCAGGTGTCCCAGGCGGTGCAGACGGGTCCAGGTGGTGGCGAGCGCGTCGTAGGCGGGCGTGGCGGTCATTCAGGTGTCCGGAATCGAGCAGGCGGCGATTCTGCCGCCCGCGGTCAATAGGCGAGCTTGCCCGGGAAGGCCCAGACCAGGGCCCCGGTCATGACGAGATAACGCAGGAACTTGCCGACGGCCATGTAGAACACGCAAGGCCAGAACGGCAGCTTCAGCCAGCCGGCCACCGCGCACAGCGGGTCGCCGACGATCGGCAGCCACGACAGCAAACAGGCCTTGGCGCCGAAGCGGCGCAGCCACTGCAGCGGCCGCGCCTCGCTGGGCCGGCGGTGCGTCGCGTGTTCGTAGGCGACTTCGCTGCCGTAGCCCATCCACCAGGTGATCGCGCCGCCGACGGTGTTGCCGGCAGTGGCCACCAGGATGGCCGGCCAGAACAGCGTGGGGTCGAGCTTGATCAGGCCGAAGACCGCGGGTTCGCTGCCCATCGGCAGCAGCGTGGCCGACACCAGGGCGACGACGAAGACCGTCGACAGGCCGTACTGCGGCAACGCCAGCGCCGCCAGCAGCGCGGAGAACCATGCTTCCATCTCGCCGCCGATTATCCGCCCGGCCTCCTCAGGACTGGGGAGGCCCCGGTGCCGGCCGGTATACTCTTGCCTCCTTTTTCAGCACCCCCCGATGATGAGACTCGGCGCTTTCGAGCTGCCGAATCGCCTGTTCGTCGCCCCGATGGCCGGGGTCACCGACCGGGCATTCCGCAAGCTGTGCAAGCGCCTGGGCGCTGGCTACGCCGTGAGCGAAATGATCACGTCGCGGCCGGATCTGCGCGATTCGCGCAAGACTTCGCGCCGCGCCGACCACAGCGGCGAAGGCGCGCCGATCGCGGTGCAGATCGCTGGCACCGAGCCGGCGATGATGGCCGACGCCGCGCGCCACGAGATCGACCGCGGCGCGCAGATCGTCGACATCAACATGGGCTGCCCGGCCAAGAAGGTCTGCAACAAGTGGGCGGGCTCGGCGCTGATGCAGGACGAGGCGCTGGCGATCGCGATCGTCGAGGCCGTCGTCGGCGCCTGCGCGCCGCTGGGCGTGCCGGTGACGCTGAAGATGCGCACCGGCTGGTGCGCCGCCGAACGCAACGCGCTGCGCCTGGCGCGTGCCGCCGAGGCCGCCGGCATCGCGATGGTCACCGTGCACGGGCGTACCCGTGAACAGGGCTATCAGGGCCAGGCCGAGTACGACACGATCGCCGCCGTGAAGGCCGCGCTCGCGATTCCCGTCGTCGCCAATGGCGACATCGACTCGCCGGCCAAGGCCGCCGCGGTGCTCGCACGCACCGGCGCCGACGCCTTGATGATCGGCCGCGCCGCGCAGGGCCGGCCGTGGATCTTCCGCGAGATCGCGCACTACCTGGCCACCGGCACGCTGCTGGCGCCGCCGGCCACGCACGAAGTGCGCGGCTGGCTGCTCGAGCACCTGGAAGAGCACTACGCGCTGTACGGCGAGCACGCCGGCGTGCGCAGCGCGCGCAAGCACATCGGCTGGGCCGTGCGCGGCCTGCCCGGCGGCGAGGACTTCCGCGCCGCGATGAACACCATCGCCGAAGCCGGCGCGCAGTGGCGCGCCGTCGACCGCTGGTTCGCCGAACTGGCCGAACATCACCCGCAGCTGCCCTGCGCGACAGCCGCCAACGACGACCTCGTCGTCAGAAGCGCATGAGCAAGAAACACATCGACGAGTGCATCCGCGCGACGCTCGAACAGTACTTCAAGGACCTCAAGGGGACCGAGCCGCACGACATCCACGCGATGGTGCTGGCCGCCGTCGAGAAGCCCATGCTCGACGTCGTCATGAAACATGCCGACGGCAACCAGAGCAAGGCCGCCGAGTGGCTGGGCATCAACCGCAACACGCTGCGCCGCAAACTTCTCGAACACAAGCTGATCTGAGACCACCGATGACCACCGCCCTCCTCTCCGTATCCGACAAGACCGGCATCGTCGACTTCGCGCGTGCGCTGCACGGCCTGGGCGTCAAGCTGCTGTCCACCGGCGGCACCGCCAAGCTGCTGGCCGAATCCGGCCTGCCGGTCACCGAGGTGGCCGAGGTCACCGGCTTTCCGGAGATGCTCGACGGCCGCGTGAAGACGCTGCACCCGCGCATCCACGGCGGCCTGCTGGCGCGCCGCGACGTGCCGGCGCACATGGCGGCGCTGGCCGAGCACGGCATCGGCACGATCGACCTGCTGGTCGTCAACCTCTACCCCTTCGCGCAGGCGACGGCCAAGGCCGACTGCACGCTGGCCGACGCGATCGAGAACATCGACATCGGCGGCCCGGCGATGCTGCGCGCGGCAGCCAAGAACTGGACCGACGTCGCCGTCGTCATCGACCCGGCCGACTACGAGCGTGTGCTCGCCGAACTGGCCGCCGGCGCGACGACGCGCAGCACGCGCTTCATGCTCGCCAAGAAGGTCTACGCCCACACCGCGGCCTACGACGGCATGATCACCAACTACCTGACGGCGCTGGAGCCCGGCGTCGAGGACGCGCTGGAAGCGGTGCCGGCGAAGACCGAGTACCCGGCGGTCTTCAACCTGCAGCTCACGCGCACCCAGGCCCTGCGCTACGGCGAGAACCCGCACCAGAGCGCCGCCTTCTACCGCGACGCCAAGCCGGCCGAAGGCACGCTGTCGGGCTGGACGCAGCTGCAGGGCAAGGAACTCAGCTACAACAACATCGCCGACTCCGACGCCGCCTGGGAGTGCGTGAAGACCTTCGACGTGCCGGCCTGCGTCATCGTCAAGCACGCCAACCCCTGCGGCGTGGCGATCGGCGCCGACTGCGCCGAGGCCTACGCCAAGGCCTTCAAGACCGACCCGACCTCGGCCTTCGGCGGCATCATCGCCTTCAACCGCGAGCTCGACGAAGCCGCCGCGCAGCTCGTCGTCAAGCAGTTCGTCGAGGTGCTGATCGCGCCGAAGATCAGCGCCGCGGCGCGTGCGGTCTTCGCCGGCAAGCAGAACGTGCGCCTGCTCGAGGTGCCGCTGGCACGCGCGATGAACACGCTGGACTTCAAGCGGGTCGGCGGCGGCGTGCTGCTGCAGAGCCAGGACGCGAAGAACGTCGAGCCGGGTGAGCTGCGTGTCGTCACGACGCTGGCACCGACGCCGGCGCAGATGGAAGACCTGCTGTTCGCCTGGAAGGTCGCCAAGTTCGTCAAGAGCAACGCCATCGTCTTCTGCGGCGGCGGCATGACGCTGGGCGTGGGCGCCGGCCAGATGAGCCGCGTCGACAGCGCACGCATCGCCGGCATCAAGGCCGGCAACGCCGGTCTGACGCTGGACGGCTCGGCCGTGGCCAGCGACGCCTTCTTCCCGTTCCGCGACGGCCTGGACGTCGTCGTCGATGCCGGCGCCACCTGCGTCATCCAGCCGGGCGGCTCGATGCGCGACCAGGAGGTCATCGACGCCGCGAACGAACGCGGCATCGCGATGGTGCTCACGGGCACCCGCCACTTCCGCCACTGACGTCTGCCGGGGCCGCAAGGCCCCGGACCTCTCCCGATGGCTTCAAAAGCCGACCTGATGGGCTTGCTGCTGACGGCACTCGTGCGGCTGATCACCGGCGCCCAGGGGCACTGGAAAGGCTGTCCGCCGAAGGCCGAGCAGCGCATCTACTTCGCCAACCACCAGAGCCATCTCGACTGGATGCTGATCTGGGCGGCGCTGCCCAGCGACCTGCGCGCGACGACGCGCCCGATCGCGGCGCGCGACTACTGGACCTCGTCGAAGTTCAAGGCCTGGCTGACGCGCGAGGTGTTCCACGCCGTCTACGTCAGCCGCCAGCGCAGCGAGGACCAGGACCCGCTGGAGCCGCTGGTCGAGGTGCTCGACGCCGGCGACTCGCTGGTCATCTTCCCGGAAGGCACGCGCAGCAACAAAGGGCTGCCGCAGCCGTTCAAGACCGGGCTCTACCACCTCGCCGAGCAGTTCCCCAACGTGCAACTGATCCCCGCCTGGATCGACAACGTCAACCGCGTGATGCCCAAGGGCGAAGTGGTGCCGGTGCCGATCCTGTGCACCGTGACCTTCGGCGCGCCGATCCAGCTCGAACCGGGCGAGGACAAACGCGCCTTCCTCGAACGCGCCCGCGAGGCCGTCGTCGCGCTGCGCCCGCACCTGAGCTGAGATGGGACACCTGCGAGCGCTCACCGTGGACCAGCAGGTCGGCCTGCTGTTCGTCATCCTGTTCGGCGCGCTGATCGTCGTCAGCGCGATCTCGGGCCTGGTGATGCTGCGCCGCTCCGAAGAGGAGGGCAGCAGCCGCCACATCCGCGTGAAGGCCGAGCTGCGCGCGATCTGGGCCGGCGCGATCGTCTTCTGGCTGGCCTGGGTCTCGGGCGCGCTGGGGGCGACGCTGCTGTTCGCGGTGTTCTCGTTCTTCGCCTTGCGCGAGTTCATCACCATCGCGCACACCCGGCGCAGCGACCACCGCAGCCTGATCCTGTCGTTCTTCATCGTGCTGCCGGCGCAGTACCTGCTGGTCGGATTCCGCACCTTCGACCTGTTCACGGTCTTCATCCCGGTCTACGTGTTCATCGCGATCCCGGTGATCAGCGCGCTGGCCGGCGACCCCGAGCGCTTCCTGGAGCGCAACGCGAAGATCCAGTGGGGCGTGATGGTCTGCGTCTACGGCCTCAGCCACGCGCCGGCGCTGCTGCTGCTGGAGTTCAAGAACTACGAGGGCCGCGGCGCCTTCCTCGTGTTCTTCCTCGTCGTCGTCGTGGCGACCGCGCAGCGCACGCAGGAAGGCGCGTCGCGCTGGCTGCGGCGGCGGCCGGTGGCGCGCCACATCGACCGCTCGTTCTCCTACCGCGCCTGGGCGATCGGCGCGACCACCGCCGCCATCGTCGGCGCCGCGCTGTACTGGACGACGCCGTTCAAGGCCGGCCAGGCGCTGGTGATGGCCTTCATCGCCGCCGGCGCCGGCAGCTTCGGCGAGTTCGTCATGAAGGCGCTGAAGAAGGACGCCGGCGTGCCGTCCTGGGGCAACCGCAGCGCGATCACCGGCGCCGTCGGCCTGCTCGACCGCGTCGCGCCGCTGTGCTTCGCGGCGCCGGTGTTCTTCCACTCGGTGCGCTGGTACTTCCAGTTCCGCGGCTAACGCGCGGCGGTCGCGATCAGTTCCGACTCGGTCCGCACGACGCGGCCGGCGGCGTCGAAGACGACGGTCACCTCGACCGGGCGGCCGTCGGCGCCGCGTTCGGTGTAGACGGCGCGCGTGGCGCCCGGCGCCGTGCCGGCACAGGCCGCCACCAGGGCGGCGGCAGCGAGACCCGGGACGAGCGCGGCAGGAAAAGCGATGCGGGATGTCATGGCAGTCTCCTTGACTCCAGCTTCGTCGCCCGGCCCGGCCGGCGCCGTCGGCCGTCGGCCCCGCGACCGGTCGGACACGGCCGACGCCGCGCGCCCGCCACGTCCGACCCCGCCTGCGGACGGGATTTGAGCCTCGCTACACTGCCTCGGGGCCGCTGCGCCGGCTGCGACCAAGGAGAAGCCGTTGATCATTCGGGTGGGCATCGTCGACGACCACGCCATCGTGCGTACCGGGCTGCGCCAGTTCCTGTCCGAGCAGGTGGACCTGCGTGTCACCGGCGAGGCGGCCAACGGGACCGAGGCGCTGGATCTCGTGCGCCGCGGCGAGGTCGACGTGCTGCTGATGGACCTGTCGATGCCCGGCCAGAGCGGCGTCGACGCGCTGGCCGCGATCCGCGCCCGCGCCGCCGAGCTGCCGATCCTCATCCTCAGCGGCTTCCCCGAGACGCACTACGCGACGACGCTGCTGCGCCAGGGCGCCAGCGGCTACCTGAACAAGGAGTGCGACCCCGAGGAGATCGTCAAGGCGATCCGCACCGTCGCACGCGGCCGGCGCTACATCACCAGCCAGGTCGCCGAGCTGCTGGCCGACACGATGGCCGGCGGCACCGACAAGCTGCCGCACGAGTCGCTGTCCGAACGCGAACTGCAGGTCTTCCTGCGCCTGGCCAAGGGCGAGACGGTGGGCCACATCGCCGAGAGCATGTTCCTCAGCGTCAAGACGGTCAGCACCTACCGCACCCGGGTGCTGGAGAAGCTCAAGCTCGCCAGCAACAGCGACCTCACCTACTACGCGCTGAAGAACGGGCTGATCCAGTAGCCCGGCCGGCTCAGGCCGGCGGCGGCGGCAGCGCGGCGCAGTAGTTGATCAGCGCGTCGATGTCGCGCGACTTGTCGAACACCCGCACCGCACCCAGGTCCAGACACTGGCGCGCGAGGTCGGGCGAGGCGTAGTTCGTCAGCACCACGCGCCGCAAGGGGCTGCCGGCGTCGCGCAGCGCACGCAGGATGCCGGTGCCCGAGCCGGTGCGCAGGAAGATGTCGAGGATCGCCAGGTCGCAGCCGTTGGCCGGGTCGCCCAGCCAGCGAAGCGCGCCGGCCTCGTCGTCGGCCCAGCCGACGACCTTGAGCGGCACCAGTTCCTCCAGTGCCGACACGAGGTTGTCGCGGATGACGGGGCTGTCCTCGACGACGAAGGCTCTGATCAAGGACATCGGGGGCGTGGGAGTGATGGGGCGTGGCCGTCGCAGCGGCTTCTTTGCGGCCCAGTCTATCGAGCCCGGCACGCCGGCCGCGTAGGACGGCGCTGACATCATGGCGCGACCTCGGGCGGACGTGCCCGCCGCGCCACGGCCGATGGTGGCCTCGGGCGCCGGCACCGACCATCGACCTCGAGGCCCGTTCCGCGGGCCACGACAGGAGCCGCGATGAGCACCACCCTGCACGACACCGAGACCTCGGCGCTGCGCCGCGACGCCGCCCGCGCCGAAGCCGACGCCGCCCGCGCCCGGGCGGACGCCGAGGCGATGAGAGCCCGCCGCCCGCTGCCCCGGCGCCGCTGGCCTGGGCTGCTGGCCGCCTTGCTGGTCGGCGCCGCCATCGGCGCGCTGCTGATGTCCAACCACTACGACGACCGCACGCTGGGCCAGCGCCTGGACGCCGGCCTGGCCGCCGCCGGAGACCAGGTGCGCGGCGGCACCGCCGAGCTGCGCCAGGACGCCCGCGAAGCCGCCCGCGACGGCGCGCTGGCGACCGAACGCGCCACCGCCAACGCCGCCGGCGCGGTGGGCGATGCGCGCATCACCACCGCGGTGAAGGCCGCGCTGGCCACCGACCCGGCCTTGAGCGCGCTGCGCATCGACGTCACGACCGAAGCCGGCGTCGTGCGCCTCGAAGGCCCGGCGCCCGACGCCGCCGCGCGCGAGCGCGCGACGACGCTGGCCGCGGCACCCGACGGCGTCGTGCGCGTCGACAACCGGCTGGTGGTCGGCGGCGCGGCGCGCTGAAGGCCGGCAGGGGGCGTCTGAGATACTGCGGGCCGCGCCGCCCCCCGGCGGCCCGCCCCATGCGCATCCTCGGAATCGACCCCGGCCTCCAACGCACCGGCTTCGGCGTCATCGACGCCGACGGCCCGCGGCTGGCCTACGTCGCCAGCGGCGTCATCGACACCGCCGAAGCGCCGCGCGGGGACCTGCCGCTGCGGCTGAAGATCATCTTCGAAGGCGTCGCCGAGGTCGTCTCGCGCTACGAGCCCGAGGCCGCGTCGGCCGAGATCGTCTTCGTCAACGTCAACCCGCAGAGCACGCTGCTGCTCGGCCAGGCGCGTGGCGCCGCGCTGGCGGCGCTGGTCTCGGCAGGGCTGCCGGTGGCCGAGTACACCGCGGTGCAGATGAAGAAGGCCGTCACCGGCCACGGCCTGGCGGCCAAGGCCCAGATCCAGGAGATGGTCAAACGCCTGCTCGCGCTGCCCGGCGTGCCCGGCAAGGACGCCGCCGACGCGCTGGGCCTGGCGATCGCACATGCCCACGCCGGCGGCACGCTGGCCGCGCTGGCCGAAGCCACGCCGCTGGCGCGCCGCGCCCACGCACAGTACCGCCGCGGCCGCGCCTACCGCGCCGCGCCCCCACGGAGAAGCCGATGATCCCGAACACCGCCGAAGACCCCGTCGCCACGCGCTGGCTCGACATCGCGCCCGGCTTCGCCGCTTACCTGGCGCTGCCGCCCGCGGGCCGCGGCCCGGCGATCGTGCTGTTCCAGGAGATCTTCGGCGTCAACACGCACATCCGCGCCGTCGCGCGCCAGTGGGCGCTGGACGGCTTCATCGTGCTCGCGCCGGACCTGTTCCACCGCCGCGCGCCGCGCATCGAGCTCGGCTACTCCGGCGACGACCACGCGCAAGGCATGGCGCTGCACCAGGCCTACACGCACGAGGAGCAGCTCGCCGACGTCGCCGCCGCGATGGCCGCGGCGCGGGCGCTGCCCGAAGCCGCGGGACAGCGCTGCGGCGCGCTCGGCTACTGCATGGGCGGCCGGCTGGCCTTCTTCGCCGCCGCGACCGCCGGCGCCGACGCCGCGGTGGCCTACTACGGCGGCCGCATCCAGGACCATCTGGCGCTGGCGCCGCAGGTGAAGGCGCCGATCCAGTTCCACTACGCCGGCGACGACGCCTACATCCCGCCGGCGGCCGTCGACGCGGTGCGGGCCGCGTTCGCCGGCCACGACGGCGCCGAAGTGCAGGTCTACCCCGGCACGCCGCACGGCTTCAACTGCTGGTCGCGCGAGAGCTACGAGCCGCGTGCCGCGGCGCTGGCGCACGGGCGTGCGCTGCAGTTCCTGGCAGCCGCGCTGAACGGCTGATTCAGTCGCCCAGCCGCGGCTCGCCGCGGCGTTCGGCGCGCGCCAGCAGCATCTGCGTCTGCGGCCCGGCGATGCCATCGACCGCGAGGCCGCGCGCACGCTGGAAGTTGGACACGCGGCGTGCGATCGACGCGGCGTCGGCGTCCTCGGCCGGCTCGCCGTCGAGCGCATGCAGCCGGCGCGCCAGCGTGTCGGCGGCCGCCGGCGGTTTCCACAGCGTCGCGAAGTCGCCGCGCCACCAGCGCGCCAGCGCCAGCAGCGGCACACGTTCGCGGTGCTCGCCGAGCTGCAGCGTCGCGCTGTCCTCGGACAGGCCGACGAGCAGCACGTGGGCGCTGCGGCCGCGTTCGTCGATCAGGTGCAGCAGGCCGGGACGGTCGAGCTGGCGCAGCGTCGGCAGACCGACGCGCCCGCTCCAGCAGGACAGGCCGGTGGCCGCCAGCGCCGCGCAGGGTTCGCCGGCGGCCGGCGTCGCGCCCCACAGCCGCGCCAGCGCGCGCCAGGCCAGCGCTTCGTCGGCAGCCAGCGGCGTGAACCAGGCCTCGGACGACGGTGCCGAAGCGGCCGCGGCAGCCTCGACCGCCGGCGCGGTCTCGGGCGCCGAGGCCTGCGACGCCGCGGCGATGGCCACGGGGGCCGCCGAGGCCGGTGCGGGCACGGGCGCTGCCGCCACCGCCGGCTTCGCCGCCGGCGCCGGGTCGCGCCAGGCCGGTGCCAGAAGCAGCCCGCCGGCGATGGCCGCGGCGACGCCGGCGCCGAAGGCCCACGTCGCCGCCGTGCCGCCGGCAACGGCCGGCGCCGGGGCGAGCGCCGGGGCCGGCGCGTGGCGCGCGGCCGGCAGCACCGGCGGCCCGGCGACGTCGTGCGCGGCGCGCTCCAGGATCTCGCGGCCGATGCGGCGCGTGCCGGTCTCGGCGGCGATCGCCAGCGCGCGGTCGCAGAGCACGTTGATGCGCCGCGGCACGCCGCCGCTGAAACGCTGCACCAGGCCCAGCGACTCGCCGTCGAAAGGCAGCGCGCCTTCGTAGCCGGCGACCGCCAGGCGGTGCTCGATGTAGGCCGCGGTCTGGGTCTCCGACAGCGCGCCGAGGTGGAAACGGACGACGATGCGCTGCGCCAGCGGCTCCAGCTCGGGCCGCGTCAGCATCTCGCGCAGCTCGGGCTGGCCGATCAGCAGCACCTGCAGCTTGCGGCCGCTGGAGTCCAGGTTGGTCAGCAGGCGCAGCTGCTCCAGCACCTCGTGCGACAGCGCCTGCGCCTCGTCGATGACGATCAGCGTGCGCCGCCCCTGCGCATGCGCCAGCAGCAGATGGCCGTGCAGCGCGTCGATCATGTCCACCGGGCCGTCGCCGGCCGGCAGCTCGACCTGCAGGTCCTCGAAGACGCGCGCGATCAGCGCGTCGACGCCCAGCTTCGGGTTGACGACGCTGGCGACGTCGACGTTGGACGGCAGCTGCTCCAGGAACGTGCGCCAGAGCGTCGTCTTGCCGGCACCGATCTCCCCGGTCAGCAGCACGAAGCTCGCGCCGCGCGCCAGGCCGTAGTTCAGCAGCTCCAGCGCTTCGCGGTGCTGCTCGGCGGGGTAGAGGAAACGCGGATCGGGCGCGATCGAGAAAGGCTCGCGCGCCAGGCCGAAGAAGGACTCGACGTTCATGGCGCGGCGAGCATAACCGCCGCGCTACGCGCTACAGCATCAGCGCCAGGCGTTCGAGGATCAGCACGGCGAAGAAGCCGATCGCCGCCAGCACCGTCCATTTGACGATGACGATGCCGCGCCGCCGCCAGCCGGCCTGGCCGGTGGCGATGTACATCGCGAAGCAGAGCAGCCCGGCCAGCAGCAGCAGGCCGAAGACGAGACGGAAGATCAGCATCGGCCCCGCGTCACCAGGCCGGTGCCAGCTCGGCGAAGCCGCGCGGGGCGTCGCTCTCGCGCTCGAAGCTGACGATCTCGTAGGCGCTCTGGTCGGCCAGCAGCTTGCGCAGCAGCTTGTTGTTCAGCGCGTGGCCGCCCTTGAAGGCGGTGTAGCTGGCCAAAAGCGGCTTGCCGGCGACGTGCATGTCGCCGATCGCGTCGAGGATCTTGTGCTTCACGAACTCGTCGTCGTAGCGCAGGCCGTCGGCGTTGAGCACGCGGTACTCGTCGACGACGATGACGTTGTCCATGCTGCCGCCCAGCCCCAGGCCGCGCGAACGCATCATCTCGACGTCCTTCGTGAAGCCGAAGGTGCGCGCACGCGCGATGTCGGTCTTGTAGCGGCCGCTGCCGAAGTCGAACTCGTGGCGCTGGCCGGTGGCGTCGAGCGCCGGGTGGTGGAACTCGATCTCGAAGCTCAGCTTGTAGCCGTGGTAGGGCTCCAGCCGCGCCCACTTCAGCGACGCGCCCTCGCCTTCGCGCAGCTCGACCGGCTTCTTCACGCGCAGGAAGCGCTTGGGCGCGTTCTGCAGCTGGATGCCGGCGCTCTGCAGCAGGAAGACGAAGCTCGCCGCCGAGCCGTCGAGGATCGGCACCTCCTCGGCGGTGATGTCGATGTAGACGTTGTCCAGCCCGAGGCCGGCGCAGGCCGACAGCAGGTGCTCGATGGTCTGCACCTTGGGCGCGCCGGGGTCGCCGTCGGGGCTGATCGTCGTCGCCATGCGCGTGTCGCTGACGGTGTCGGGGCGCACCGGGATGTCCACCGGCACCGGCAAGTCGGTGCGGCGGAAGACGATGCCGGTGTCCGGCGGGGCCGGGCGAAGGGTCAGCTCGACCTTCTGCCCGCTGTGGACACCGACGCCCACGGCCCTCGTGAGGCTCTTCAGGGTGCGCTGTTGGATCATCTCCGTATTGTCCCGCATGGGCGGCGCCCCGGGTGGCGCCGGGTCAACATCGCCGTAATTGGCGAAATTGATGGAAATACCCTCACCCCAGGCTAAAGCCGGTGCACTTCCTGGCCGATAGGCCGGCTAATCCCCAAAGGCCGAAGGGCTGGACATGAGCTTTTTCCGTGATCTCCGTATCGGCGCACGTCTGGGTGTCGCCTTCGTCGCCGTGCTGCTGATGATGGTCGCCACGCTGGCGCTGGCCGGCTGGACGATGGCCGGCATGCACGCGCGCACCGAGCACATCGCCGTCACCGAGTACCGCAAGGTGGCGCTGGTCGGCGCCGCACTGGACAACGTGCGCGGCAGCATCGGCCGCGTGATGCAGATCGTCGGCGACACCAGCCCGGAGCGCCTGGGCAAGGCGCGGGAACGGCTGGAGGCCAACGTCAAGACCTTCGACGACGCGATGGCCGAACTGAAGCCGCTGCTCGACGACGCCGAAGCCGTGGCGTTGTTCGACAAGGCCGAGGCGGCGCGCCAACGCTACAAGTCCGAGGTCGCCCAGGTCTTCAAGACCGTCGAGAACGCCGACGAAGGCGCCGCCGCGGCGCAGCTCTTCGGCGTCACCTACGAGTCGCTGCACGCCTTCGCCGGCGCGCTGCGCGATCTGCAGAAGTTCAGCCAGAAGGCGATGCAGGACGCCACCGAAGAGGACGCCGCGGCCTACGCCCGGGCGCGCGTGATGATGATGGTCGCCGCCGCGCTGGCGCTGGGCACCGGCGCGCTGCTGGCCTGGCTGATCACGCGCTCGATCACCGTGCCGCTGAACACCGCCGTCGAGGTGGCCGACCGCGTCGCCGCCGGCGACCTGAGCAGCCGCATCCCCGAAGGCGGGCGCGACGAGACCGGCCACCTGCTGAACTCGCTGGCGCGCATGAACGCCGCGCTCGTCGAGCTGGTCGGCCAGCTGCGCGGCGCCGCCGATTCGATCGCCACCAGCAGCTCCGAGATCGCCACCGGCAACGGCGATCTGAGCCGGCGCACTGAGTCGCAGGCCAGCAGCCTGCAGCAGACCGCCGCGTCGATGGAGGAACTGGCCTCGACGGTGCGCAGCAACGCCGAGACCGCCGGCGAGGCCGCGCGCCTGGCCGCCGAGACCAGCACCGGCGCCGGCGCCGGCGGCGAGGCGATGCAGCGCGTCGTGGCGACGATGCAGGAGATCGGCAGCAGCTCGCAGCGCATCGGCGACATCATCGGCACGATCGACGGCATCGCCTTCCAGACCAACATCCTGGCGCTGAACGCCGCGGTGGAAGCGGCGCGCGCCGGCGAGCAGGGCCGCGGTTTCGCCGTCGTCGCCGGCGAGGTGCGCTTGCTGGCCCAGCGCAGCGCCGAGGCTGCGCGCGAGATCAAGACGCTGATCGGCCAGAGCCGCGACACGGTCGAGTCGGGCAGCCGGCAGGTCGCCGACGCCGGCGAGCGCATCGCCGCCATCGTCGCCCAGGTCGAACGCGTCAACACGCTGGTCGGCGAGATCGGCAATGCCAGCCAGGAACAGCGTGCCGGCATCGACCAGGTCGGCCAGGCCGTCACGGCGCTGGACGACGTGACGCAGCAGAACGCCGCGCTGGTCGAGCAGAGCGCCTCGGCCGCCGAGAGCCTGCACCGCCAGGCCGAGGCGCTGCAGGCGCTGGTGGCGCGTTTCCGCCTGCAGTCGGCCTGATCAGCGGCGCAGCGCGCGCACCCAGCGCGCCGCGTCATCACGCAGGCCCGCCAGGTCCAGACCGGGAACAGCGTCGTCCTCGACGACGACGCGCCCGGCGACGACCAGCGCCTTGAGCGGCGTGCGCCCGCCGCTGGCCACCGGCGCCACGGCCGGGTCGTGCAGGCCGAAGTGGCGCGGCTCGCGCAGGTCGTAGACCGCGAAGTCGGCGCCCTGGCCCACAGCCAGCGTGCCGACGCCGTCCAGCCCCAGCACGCGCGCGCCGCCGGCGGTGCCGACGTGCACCACGTCCTCGACCGTCATCGCCCCGGCATGGCCGCCTGGCTGGCCGGCGAAACGGCCCGAACGCGGGTCGGCGCGGTGCGTCAGCCAGCAGGCGTGGGCTTCGCTCAGCATGTCGCAGGCTTCGTTGGACGCCGCGCCGTCGACCGCCAGGCCGACCGGCACGCCGGCGGCCAGCGCCTCGGGAATGCGCGCGATGCCCGAGCCCAGGCGGGCGTTGCTCTGCGGGCAGTGGGCGATGCCGGTGCCGGTGTCGGCGCAGCGGCGCAGCTCGTCGTCGTCCAGGTGCACCATGTGCGCGTACCAGACGTCCGGGCCCAGCCACTCGTGGCGCTCGGCGAACTCGATCGGCGAGCAGCCGTGGTGCTCGCGCGCCCAGCGCAGGTAGTCGTCGGTCTCCGACAGATGGCTGTGTAGGCGCAGCCCCAGGCCGCGCGCGTGGCGCGCGATCTCGCGCAGCTCGCCGGAGGTGCAGCTGGTGTGCGGCGTCGTGATCGCGCTGACGACGCGCCGCATCGCGTGCGGCGAGGGGTCGTGGAACCGTGCCGCGTCGTGTTCGACGCCGGCCAGGAACTGCTCCAGCGTCTCGGGCACCGCCTCGGGCGGGGCGTCGGCGCTGGGCAGGGTCTGGCCGCCGCGGCAGAGCACGAAACGCAGGCCCAGACGCTCGGCTTCCTCGAAGCAGACCGCCGACGGGTCGTAGTCCATGCCCGGGTAGACGTGGTACTGGTGGTCGGCCACCGTGCCGCAGCCCGACAGCGCCAGCTCGACGAGGCCGACGCGCACCGCGACGCGGAACGCGTCCTCGTCGCGGAAGCCGGCGCGGTAAGGCACCGTCACCGCACCCAGCCAGGGCACCAGCGGCAGGTCGATCGCCTCGGGGATGCCCTTGAGCAGGCTCTGGAACAGGTGGTGGTGGGTGTTGACCCAGGCCGGGTAGACGATGCAGCCGGCGGCATCGAGCACACGTTCGCCGGGTTCGGGCTCCAGCGAGCCGATCGCGGCGATGCGGCCGGCGCGCACGCGCAGGTCCACCGGCCCGCGCACGCGCATCGCGTCGCGGCGGCCGGTCCACAGTTCGGCGGCGCCGCGGACGAGGAAGTCGGTCATGGGAGGGAGGCAGGGACGGGAACGGCGGCGAGTATCCGCCCGCCGCGCCGGCCGTCCCGTGCGCTGGCTCAGCCGACCGTCGTGCGCCGGTACATCTCGGCCAGGTGCTCGCCGGCGGTGATCGGCGCGTAGCGTGGCGGGTGCGCGGCGTCGACGCAGCTCGGCAGCGGCGAGACCACGGCGTCGACGTCCAGGTCGAAGAAGTAGGCGATCGACCAGCGCTCGATGCCGACGCGGCGAGGCACGACGCGGTGCATCGTCGAGCGCCAGCGGTCGTTGGTCCAGCGCCGAGTCATGTCGCCGATGTTGACGACGAAGGCGCCGGGCACCGGCTCGACGTCCAGCCAGCGGCCGTCGGCACGCTGCACCTGCAGGCCGCCGGCGTCGTCCTGGGCCAGCAGCGTCAGCGCGCCCCAGTCGGTGTGCGCGCCGCAGCCGATCTGCCCGGGCAGCACGACGGCCGGTGCCGGCGGGTAGTGCAGCAGCCGGGTGACGCAGGTCGGCTGGCGCGTGTAGGCGTCGAAATGGCCCGCTGGCAGCGCCAGCGCCAGCTCGAACAAGCCCATCATGCGCGCGGCCAGCGTGCGCAGCGCCGCCGAGTACGCGTCGAGCGCGGCGCGAAAGCCCGGCACCAGCGCTTCGTCGGGCCACTGGTTGGGGCCCAGCGCCTCGACGCCGAGGTAGAAGCTCTCCTTCAGATCGGCCGGGCGGTTGGGGTCCAGCGCCTGCCAGCCCACCGGGTCGAAGCCGCGCTGCAGCGGCCAGTGGTCGATGTGCCAGCGGCGCTTGTCGGCCTCGGCCAGCGCAAAAAAGCGCCGGCTGGCGTCGAAGGCGGCGGCGATCACGGCCTCGGGCACGCCGTGGCCGGTGACGGCGACGAAACCGTCGGCGCGCAAGGCCTCGTCCAGGCGGCGCGCCAGCTCGGCCGGTGGCGCGGAGTCGAGATCGAGCAGCAGGATAGACATCGTGATCGTCAGAATTGCAGGAAGCTCAGCCCCAGGCCGATGCTGTTCTGGCGGAAGTTGTAGTCGGTCAGCGTCTCGCCGTAACCGCTGAAAAGCTGCAGATACCAGCGCAATCCGTTGGGCTGGTCCGAGAACACCGGGTAGCTGTACTCGAACTGGAAGGCGCCGGTGCGGCCTTCCTGCAGCGTCGTGCGGTACAGCAGCGACGCGGCGTGCGGCCCCGAGGCCCAGCCGAGCGTGAAGTCGGCGCGGCCGCGGTAGTGCACGAGGTCTGGGTTGTCGTCGTCGGCACGCGACTCGCTCATGCGCTTGGCGATGCGCGCCTGCAGCGTCCAGGGGCCACGCTCGAAGCCGGCGCCCAGGTAGCTGCGGTTCCAGCTGCGCGACAGCGGGTCGCTCTGGCCGTTGGACTGATGCGCCAGGCCGAGCTCGGTGTAGCGCCAGCGCCAGCCCAGCGGCAGCTGCTGCAGGCCCTGCGGCGTCGGCACCATGTAGATCAGCTCGGGCTCGTAGTCGGCGTTGCGGAAGGGCTTGGAGTCCGTGGTGTTCCAGATCTGCCAGAGCACCTGCTGGGTGTAGCCGAACCACAGGTCGGCGTCGGGCAGCAGCAGCCCCTGGGCCAGCTTGGCCCGCACCGAGAGCTGGAACTTGGCTTCGACGTTGCGGTAGTTCGGCTGGTCGACCTCGGGCTGCGTCGGCGACTTCGGTCGCCGGTTGATGCGGTCGGTGTAGTGCACCGGCATCACGTAGCTCGGCCGGTAGCCGACGAAGTTGAAGATGCCGCGTTTGTCGGCGCGGTCGAGCTCCCAATAGCGCGACAGCAGGCTGCCGGACGGCGGCTTGGCCGGGTCTTCCACCGGCGCGCCGCGCGCGGCGAGCTGTGTCGGCGGCGTCTCGGTGGCCGGCAGCGGCGCCACCGGGGCGCGGCCGGCCAGGCGGTCGTAGCAGGCCAGGCGGTCGGGCGCGGCGGCGATCTCCGCGCAGGCGGCGAGGCGTTCGTCGGGCGTCTGGGCGACGGCGGCGGCCCAGGCGCAGAGCAGCGGCAACGGCAGATAGCGGACGGACATGGACGGTGCGGCGGTGTCTCGAGGCGGCGCAGCTTAAGCCCCGCGGCGAGGTGTAGGCCGGTGCCCACACGCGGACGCGGTGTCCGGCGATGGCCGCCCGCGCGCCGCGGGGCTGCAATGGCACACCGGCGACGTCCGCACGCCGCCCACCCTCCACAGGAGCACGAGATGACCACGACCCACGCCCCGCTGTTCGGCGAACGTTCGCTGACGCTCGTCGCCGGCCTCTTCCCCGAACCCGTCGCCGCGCGCCGCGCCGCCGAGGCGCTGCGCACGCGGCTGTCGGCCGACGAACGCGAGATCACCGTCGTCGCCCCGGGCGACCCCGACATCGCGCGCACGCTGGAACCCGAGCAGCGCGGCATCTGGCACACGATGCTGCGCAGCCACGCGCTGCTCGGCGCGCTGGGCTTCGGCCTGGGCCTGCTGCTGGCCGCGGCGCTGATCGTCGGCGGCTGGGCGGCCGCGGTGGCTTCGCCGTGGGCGACCACCACCGCCGCCGCCGGCTTCATGGCCATCGCCGGCATGCTGGTCGCCGGCCTGCTGACGCTGCGCCCGGACCGCGCGCTGGTCATCCGCCGCGTGCGCCACGCGCTGCGCCACGGCCGCACGGCGGTCGTCGCCCACCCGCGCGACGAAGCTGCGGCGCACGAGGCCAGCGCAGCGCTGGAAGCCGCCGGCGCGGAAGTCGTGCGCTCGGTCTGATTCAGCCGGCGCGCAGCGCGGCGACCAGCGCGTCGTAGACGACGCGGCAGCGTGCGCTGGCGCGCAGGTCGCCGTGCATCACCACCCAGGCCGGCAGCCGCAGCTCGAAAGCCTCGGGCAGCACCCGCACCAGGCCCGGCCCGGCGACGCCGACCTGGCAGGCGCCGATGCCGGCGCCGGCGCGGATCAGCGCCAGCTGCGCGAGGTCGCTGTCGCAACGCAGCGCGAAACGTTCGCGCGTCCAGAACGGGAAGCTGCGGCGCGCCTCGCGCAGGAACGGGGTCTCGACGTCGAAGCCGATCAGCGCGTGCCCCCGCAGCTCGTCCACCGTCGCCGGCCGGCCGTGGCGCGCCAGGTAGTCCTGGTGCGCGAACAGGCCGAGCGCCATGTCGGCCACCCGCGTGGCCACCAGCACCTCCTGCTGCGGCGCGGCCATGCGCACCGCCACGTCGGCCTCGCGCTGCACCAGGTCTTGCAGGCGGTTGCTGGGCACCAGTTCGATCTCCAGCCCGGGATGCGCGCGCCGCAGCGCCGCCAGCACCGGCGGCAGCCGCTCGACGGCGACGACCTCGCTGGCCGAGACGCGCACCGCGCCGCGGATCTCGCCGAAGCCGCGTGCCACGCGCTGCAGCGCCGCCGCCTGGCTGGCCATCGCCTCGGCCGAGGCCTGCATCGCACGCGCCGCCTCGGTGGGCAGCAGGCCGGCGTGCGAACGCGTGAACAGCGCCTGGCCCAGCGCCTGCTCCAGCGCCGCGACGTGGCGGCCGACGGTCGGCTGCGTCAGACCCAGCGCGCGCGCCGCGCCCGACAGCGAACCTTCGTGCAGCACGCCGAGAAAGGAGCGGTAGAGCTCCCAGCCGATCGTCTCGTCCATACGAATCCGTATAGCCAATAGCCAGAGTTCGACAATTCTCTTTTATCCCTGCCGTTTCCAGAATGGGCCATCGACATCGGCTGGAGCACGAGATGGTCCACACGGAAACGGCGCTGGTCCTGGGCGCGAGCGGCGGCGCCGGCGGCGCGATCGCCCGGCGGCTGCTGGCCGCGGGCTGGACGGTGCGCGCGCTGGGCCGCGGCGCACCGCCCCGGGACGACGGCCTCGACTGGCGCCGCGGCGACGCGATGCGCGCCGAAGACGTGCGCGCCGCCGCGCGTGGCTGCGCGGTCCTCGTGCATGCCGTCAACCCGCCCGGCTACCGGCGCTGGGGCGAGCTGGTGCTGCCGATGCTGGACAACGCGATCGCCGCCGCGCGCGCCGAAGCCGCCACCGTCGTGCTGCCCGGCACCGTCTACAACTACGGGCCCGAGGCCTTCCCGCTGATCGCCGAGGACGCGCCGCAGCGGCCGCACACCCGCAAGGGCGCGATCCGCGTCGAGATGGAGCGCCGGCTCGAAGCCGCCGCCGCGGCGGGCGCGCTGCGCGTGCTGATCCTGCGCGCCGGCGACTTCTTCGGCCCGGGCGCGCGCAACAACTGGTTCGGCCAGGCCATCGTGCGCCCGGGCCGGCCGGTGCGCGAGGTGCGCCTGCCCGGCCCGGGCGTCGGCCACCAGTACGCCTACCTGCCCGACCTGGCCTGCACCGTGGAGCGGCTGCTCGCCCGCCGGCCGACACTGCCGGCCTTCACGCGGCTGCATTTCGGCGGCCACTGGGACGCCGACGGCCACGAACTCGGCCGCGCGGTGCAGCGCGTCGTCGCCGCACACGGCGGCGCCGCCCGGCTGGCCGACTTCCCGTGGTGGCAGGTGCGGCTGGCCGCGCCCTTCGTGACGACGCTGCGCGAGCTGCTGGAGATGCGCTATCTGTGGCAGCAGCCGGCGCGCCTGGACAACCGCCGCCTCGTCGCACTGCTCGGCGAGGAGCCGCACACGCCGCTGGACGAGGCCGTCGAGGCGACGCTCCAGAGCCTGGACGTCATGCCTCGTCGGCCGGCGCCAGTGGCACCCGCGTCTCGAACTTCGAGCAGTGCATCGCGAACATGCTCTTGAAGTTGCGCACGTTGTGGTTCGACGAGAAGACCGCGCGCGTGAACGCGTGGTACTCCTGCATCGACGCCGCGGTGACGACGAGCAGGAAGTCGAACTCGCCCGAGACCTCGTAACACGCTTGCACCGCCGGCTCGGCGGCCATGCGCTGCTCGAACTGGCGCAGCAGCGCGTCGTTCTGGCGGTCCAGCTCGACCGAGACGAAAGCCGTCAGCGGCCGCCCCACACGCTGGCGGTCGACGATCGCCACCTCGCGCAACAGCACGCCCGAAGCGCGCATCGCCGCGACGCGGCGCTGGCAGGTCGCCGGCGACGAGCCGACCTTGGCCGCCAGCGTGCGCATCGGCAGCGTGGCGTCGTCCTGCAGCAGGTCGAGCAGGCGCAGGTCCAAGGCGTCCAGCGCCACAGTTGGCGGTTTCGTCTCGTCGACAGCGGTCGTCATGAGACAAAGATAGCAGCACAGCCGCCAACCTGGCGAGTTCGACCCGGACGGCCCCGCCAACAATGACGGTCACCGCCTCTCGCCGCACGCCGATGAGCAGCCCCACACCCACCGCCGACCCCGAGACCACCTGGCGCCGCTGGCGTCACGACTTCCACCGCTTCCCCGAGACCGGCTTCGACGAACACCGCAGCGCCGACCGTGTCGCCCAGGTGCTCTCGCTTCTCGGCATCGAGGTCGCGCGCGGCATCGGCGGCACCGGCCTCGTCGGCACGCTGCGCCGCGGCAGCGGGGCCGGCATCGTCGCGCTGCGCGCCGACATGGACGCGCTGGCGATCCACGAACACGCGCCCGGCCGCGCCTACGCGTCGCAACACGCCGGCCGCATGCACGCCTGCGGCCACGACGGCCACATGGCGATGCTGCTGGCGGCGGCGCAGTTGCTCGCCGAAGACGGCGGCTTCGACGGCACGGTGCGTTTCGTCTTCCAGCCGGCCGAGGAGCACGGCCGCGGCGCCGCGGCGATGCTGGCCGACGGGCTGCTGGAGCGTTTCCCCTTCGACGAGATCTACGGCGTGCACAACATGCCGGGGCTGCCGGCCGGGCAGATCGCCACACGCGTCGGCGGCCTGATGGCCAGCGAGGACAACTTCGTCATCCGCGTGCACGGCCGCGGCGGCCACGCGGCGCGGCCGCACCAGCTGGTCGACCCGCTGGTCGTCGGCGCCGAGATCGTGCTGGCGCTGCAGAGCGTCGTCGCACGTTCGGTCGACCCGCAGCAGCCGGCGGTGCTGTCGTGCACCGAGTTCCACACCGACGGCATCCGCAACGCCGTGCCTTCCGAGGTGGTGATCAAAGGCGACACGCGCAGCTACGCGCCGGAAGTCCAGTCGCTGCTGGAACGCCGCATCCGCGAGATCGCTGAAGGCATCGCGCAGGCCCACGGCGCGCGCTGCGAAGTCGAGTACACGCACGAGTTCGCGCCGACGATCAACCACGCCGCGCCGGTGGCCGCGGCGCTGGAGGCCGCACGGCGTGTCGTCGGCGCTGCGCAGGTCGACGGCGACACGCCGCCGGTGATGGCGTCCGAGGACTTCGGCCGTTTCCTGCTGCACCGCCCCGGCGCCTTCGTCTTCCTCGGCAACGGCGCCGGCAGCGAGCCCGGCGCAACGCCGCTGCACAACGCCGGCTACGACTTCAACGACGCCCTGCTGCCCGTCGGCGCGCGCTGGTTCGCCGAACTGGTTCGCCTGCGCCTGCCCGCCACCGCCTCCGAGACCCGCCCGTGATCGTCCACAACCCGCAGGCCACGCGCCGCCCTTACGACGCCGAACTCGCCGCCCTGCTGAACGCCGACAACGCACGCGCCGCCCGCGAAGCGCTCGCCCACTGGCCACTGCTGGCGCGCCAGCCGACGCCGCTGTGGTCCCTGCCCGGCCGCGCCGCCGCGCTGGGCCTGGCCGCCGTCGACCTGAAGGACGAGAGCCGGCGTTCGCCGCTGGCCAGCTTCAAGGCGCTGGGGGCGCCGTATGCGCTGCTGCGCCTGGTGCAGCGCCGCTTCGACGGTGCCGGCTGGAGCGCCGCCGAGATCTTCGCCGGACGGCACGCCGCCGCGCTCGCCGGCTTCAGCGTCATCGCCGCGACCGACGGCAACCACGGCCGCGCGCTCGCCGCCGCGGCGCAAAGCCTGGGCTGCCGCTGCGTCATCGTGCTGCACGCCCAGGTGAGCCGCGAGCGCGAGGACGCGATCGCCGCCTTCGGCGCCGAGATCGTGCGCATCGCCGGCGACTACGACGCTTCGGTCGTCGAGGCCGCGCGCCTGGCCGCGGCCAACGGCTGGGAGGTCGTCTCCGACACCTCGTACGAAGGCTACGAAGCCGTGCCGCGCGACGTGATGCAGGGCTACGCGGTGATCGCCGACGAGGTGCTGGAGCTGGTGGACCGGCCCTACACCCACGTCGTGCTGCAAGGCGGCGTCGGCGGGCTGGCCGCGGGTGTCGTCAGCCGGATGTGGGAAGCCGCCGGTGCGGCGCGGCCGCGTTTCATCGTCGTCGAACCCGAGCAGGCCGACTGCCTGCTGCAGAGCGCGCTCGCCGGCCGGCCGGTGCGCGCCAGCGGCAGCACCGACTCGCTGATGGCCGGGCTGGCTTGCGGCGAGCCCTCGCCGCTGGCCTGGCGTGTCCTCGCGCCGGCGGTCGACACCTTCCTGACCGTGCCCGACGAGGCCGCGGCGGAGGCGATGCGTGAACTCGCCGACGGCGCGCACGGCGACCTGCCGCTGGTCGGCGGCGAGTCGGGGGTCGCCGGGCTGGCGGCACTGCAGGCGCTGTGCGCCGACCCCACGGCGCGCGAGCGGCTGGGGCTGGACCATCACGCCCGCGTGCTGCTGATCAACAGCGAAGGCGCGACCGCGCCGGGCGTCTACGCCGGCCTCGTCGGCCGCGATGCGCGCGAGGTGCTGGCCGCGCGGCACGAGCGACTGGCGCACGACGGCGTCGCCGCCGACCGTCTCGCCTCACGAATCGCCGAACACGCCGAGATCGGCGCCACGCCCGACGGCGGCGTCTGCCGCCTGGCGCTGAGCGACGCCGACCGGGACGGCCGCGACCGCCTCGTCGCCTGGATGCACGAGCTGGGGCTCGTGGTGCAGGTCGACCGCATCGGCAACATCTTCGGCACCCGTGCCGGCCGCGAGCCCGGCGCGGCGCCGGTGATGACCGGTTCGCACCTCGACACGGTGGCCACCGGCGGGCGTTACGACGGTGTCTACGGCGTGATGGCGGCGCTGGAAGCCATGCGCCGCCTCGACGAACTGGGTCTCGTGACGCGCCGGCCGATCGTCGTCGCCGCGTTCAGCAACGAAGAAGGCGTGCGCTACCAGCCCGACATGATGGGCTCGCTGGTGCACGCCGGCGGCCTGGCGCTGCAGACCGCGCTGGACACGGTCGGCATCGACGGCAGCCGCCTGGGCGACGAGCTGGCGCGCATCGGCTACGCCGGCGATCTGGCCGTCGGTGCGATCCGCCCGCACGCCTTCGTCGAGCTGCACATCGAGCAGGGGCCGGTGCTGGAAGCCGAAGGCCTGGCCATCGGCGCCGTCGCCGACCTGCAAGGCATCTCCTGGCAGGAGATCACCGTCGAGGGCCAGTCCAACCACGCCGGCACGACGCCGATGCGGCTGCGCCGCGACGCCGGCGCCGCGGCGGCCGAGGTCGCCGTCTTCGTGCGTGAGCTCGCGCTGCGTTTCGGCGAACCGCAGGTCGCCACCGTCGGCCGGCTGCGCCTGAACCCGGACCTGATCAACGTGATCCCGGCACGCGCGACGCTGACCGTGGACCTGCGCCACACCGACGAGGCCCGGCTGCAGCAGGCCGAAGCCGAACTCGCGTCATTCCTCGAAGGCCTGGCCGCCGAACGCGGCCTGACGGTGAGCTCGCGCCGCCTGGCGCGTTTCGAGCCGGTGGTCTTCGACGAGCGCCTGGTGCGCACGATCGAAGCCGCCGCCGCGGCGCGCGGTTACGGCGTGCGCCGCATGACGTCGGGCGCCGGCCACGACGCGCAGATGCTGGCGCGTGTCTGCCCGGCGGCGATGATCTTCGTGCCCAGCGCGGGCGGCCTGAGCCACAACCCGCGCGAGCACACGCCGGCCGAGCAGCTCGCGCAAGGTGCGAACGTGCTGCTGGACGTGTTGCGGCGGCTGGCGGGTTGAGGCCGGTTCAGTAGAGGTCCTGGCGCACGGCCTGCGCGTAGTGCGCGTCGACCTGGGCGATCTGCGCCGCGTCCATCGTCGCGCGTGCGTCGGCCAGCCGGCTCAGCTCGGCCATCACGCTGCCCACCGAAGGCAGCGCCGCGGCGTCCAGCCGCGACTCCGGATGCCAGAGCCGCGCGCGGTTGATCGCCTTGCCGCAGTGGAACAGCACCTCGTCGACGGCGACCACGGTGGCCGTCTTCGGCACACGCTCGCCCTCCTTCAGCCGCTCCAGCAGCACGCGGTCGGTGCTGATGCGGCCGCGGCCGTTGATGCGCAGGAAGACTTCCAGCCCCGGGAACAGGAACACCATGCCCAGGCGTTCGTCGCGCTGCAGATTGCGCAGCGACTCGATGCGGTTGTTGCCGGGCCAGTCGGCAAAGACCACGTGGCGCTCATCGAGCACCTGGACGAAACCCGGCCGCCCGCCGCGTGGCGAGGCGTCCAGCCCGTGCTCGCTGCCGGTCGCCAGGCAGAAGAAGCTGGCCGCCTTCAGGTAGGCCTCGTGGAAGGCGTAAAGGCGGTCGGTCACCGCTTTCTGGATGCGCTCGGACGGCGGGTCGTAGAGCGTGTCCAGGTCGAGGCCCGCCTGCGGCCCCAGGGGAGCCGAAGCCTGTTGAAGAGTCTTGCTGCCGTCCGTCATCCACCGTCTCCTGCGCCGCTGCGCTGATGCCGGCGACAGCTTAGGCGGCATCGGCCTGGCGGCCGTAAACTGGATCGGCCAACCAATATCACGCAGCCGCCATGGGATTGCAGATCGACCTGGACGCCACGAACAGTGCCGACGGCCCCGTCGTGTTCGCCATCGCGGCCGCCGGCGTCGAGGAACTGTCGTCCGAAGCGCACCGCCATGCACGCGGCCAGCTGGTCGGTTCGCAGCGTGGTCTGCTGACCTTCGGGCTCGAAGACGGCCTCTGGGTCGTCTCCGCGATCCACGCGGTCTGGCTGCCGCCGCACCAATGGCACAGTGGCCGGGCGCACGGCCCGTTCCACGGCTGGAGCGCCTACGTCGCCGAATCGGCCTGCCACGATCTGCCGTCGCGGCCTTGCACGCTGCGCAGCTCGGCGCTGCTGCGCGAAGCGGTGCTGCGCGCCAGCACCTGGCCGCCCGGCCCGATGGATGCGGCGCGCACGCGGATCGCCGAGCTGATCCTCGACGAGATCCGCACGCTTCCGGTCGAACCGCCGGGTCTGCCGCTGCCGCGCGACGCACGCGCGCAGCGTGTCGCCCGGGCGCTGATCGCCGACCCGGCCGACACGCGCGAGCTGGAGCAATGGGCCGCCTGGGCCTCGCTCAGCGCGCGCACGCTGAGCCGGCGTTTCGTCGCCGAGACCGGCTTCAACTTCACCGCCTGGCGGCAGCGCGCACGGCTGTTGAAGTCGCTGGAGATGCTGGCCGCCGGCGTGCCGGTCGGCACGATCGCGCTCGACCTGGGCTACGCCACGGCCAGCGCGTTCATCGGCTTGTTCAAGCGCACGTTCGGCGAGACGCCGGCCGTGTACCGCACGCGGCTGTAGCGCCGGAGCGCCTGGCGGCGCTCCGGGCTTGCGATCAGGCCGTCGCGGCCTGGATCGCGGTCAGCGCGATCGTGTAGACGATGTCGTCGACGAGGGCGCCGCGCGACAGGTCGTTCACCGGCTTGCGCAGGCCCTGCAGCATCGGGCCGACCGAGATGACCCCGGCCGAGCGCTGCACCGCCTTGTAGGTCGTGTTGCCGGTGTTGAGGTCCGGGAACACGAACACGTTGGCGCGGCCGGCCACCGGCGAGTTCGGGGCCTTCTGGCGGCCCACGCTCTCCACCGAGGCGGCGTCGTACTGCATCGGGCCGTCGACGGCCAACTGCGGACGGCGCTCCTTGACGATGCGCGTCGCCTCGCGGACCTTGTCGACGTCGGCGCCCGTGCCCGACGAACCCGTCGAGTACGAGATCATCGCCACACGCGGCTCGATGCCGAAGGCGGCGGCGCTGTCGGCCGACTGCATCGCGATCTCGGCCAGTTCCTCGGCGCTCGGATCGGGGTTGATCGCGCAGTCGCCGTAGACCAGCACCTGGTCGGGCATCAGCATGAAGAACACCGACGAGACGATCGACGAACCCGGGGCCGTCTTGATCAGCTGCAGCGCCGGACGCACCGTGCTGGCCGTCGTGTGCACCGCACCCGAGACCAGGCCGTCGACGTCGCCGGTGGCCAGCATCATCGTGCCGAGCACGACGGTGTCTTCCAGCTGCACCGTCGCCTGCTGCGGCGTCAGGCCCTTGGACTTGCGCAGCTCGACCATCGGGCCGATGTAGCGCTCGCGCACGACGTCCGGATCGAGGATCTCGACCGAGTCGGGCAGCTCGATGCCGTGCAGCGTCGCCGCGGCACGCACCGTGTCGGGCGCGCCCAGCAGCACGCAGCGGGCGATGCCCTTGCGCGCGCAGATCGCGGCGGCGGCCAGCGTGCGCGGCTCGTCGCCCTCGGGCAGCACGATGCGCTTCTGCGCCGCACGCGCCGAGTGGATCAGCGCATGGCGGAACATCGGCGGCGTCATCGTCGCCGAACGCGGCGCATCCGCGGTGGCGGCCAGGCTGCCGACGTCCAGGTGGTCGGCGGCGTGTTCGACCAGGCGCTCCATGCGCTCCAGGTCGTCGGCACGCACGCGGCGGTCGAGGTTGGCCAGGCGGGTCACGGCCTCGAAGGTCTGCAGCTCGGTGCGCAGGATGTTCAGGCCGGCGCGGCGCGGCTCGAGGAAGGTCTTCAGCTCGGGCGCGAGCTGCTCGCCGCAGGTCAGCAGCACGCCGGCGATCGGCATGCCGGTGGCCTTGGCGAAGCTGGTGGTCAGCACGACGTCGGCGCGGTCGCCTGGCGTCACGACCAGCGTGCCCGGGCCCAGGCGCACGACCAGGTGCTCGGGGCTGCGCGCGGCGACGACGACGTTCTGCACGCGCGCGCCGTTCAGGTCACCGGCTTCGACGACCTCGAAACCGAGGTCCTCGACGACGTCGGCGACGCGCGGCGCGGCCATCGCCGAGTCTTCGGGCACCACGCCCAGCACCGGCACCGAGGCTTCGACGCCGGCGGCCAGCGCGGCCGTGGCGCGCGAGATGACGATGCCCACCGGCGACGCGCCTTCGCGCTCGTAGCGGTGCACGACGTCGGCGATGCGGGCGGTGAGCGCCGCCGCGTCGTTCTCCTGGCCGGGCACGACCGGCACGACCTCGGCGCGCAGCGCCTTGGCCACGGCCAGGTCCAGATCGGCGACCAGCGGGTGGCCGTCGGCCAGCGTCGCGCCTTCGACGACGACGACGTCGGCGCTCTCGGCGGCGCCCTGCACCAGGGCGACGACGTCCTCGAGCAGCGTGTCGATCTCGCCGGCACGCGTCATCGCCTCGGCGGTGTCCATCGGCAGCGCCTTGGGCAGGTCCAGGCCCAGCAGGCTGCGGGCGAAGACGACCGAGCGGTCCTCGGCGTCACGCGCGACGCCGGGGTCGGCGATCGGCTTGACGTAGCCGGCGCGCACGCCGGCGGCCTGCAGCGCACGCACCAGGCCGATCGCGATCGACGAGGCGCCGTAGCCGGGCGCCGTCGGCGCCACGTACAGCAGTCGGGTATGGCGGGGGCTTTGCATCACGCCACCTCCGCGGCCGAAGCCGACTGGCCGAAGGCGATGTCGGCGGTGTCGCGTGCGATCGTGCCTTCCTCGTCGGTGGGCACGACGATCGCGGCCGGGCGGCGCGAGCGGCTGATGACGGCGCAGGCACCGCCGCGCGTCACGTCGTTGCGTTCGTGGTCGACGTCCAGGCCGAAGATCGACAGGCGTTCGAGCACCTTGGCACGCACGTTGGCCGAGTTCTCGCCGATGCCGCCGGTGAAGACGACGGCGTCCAGGCGCGGCAGCGACGCGGCCAGCGCGCCGACGGTGCGCGCGATGCGGAAGCAGAACACGTCCAGCGCGGTGCGCGCGCCTTCGTGGCCGGAAGCGGCCGCCTGCTCCAGCGTGCGGCAGTCGTTGGACAGCTCGGACAGGCCGAGCAGGCCGCTCTTCTTGTTGATCATCGTGTCGACGCCGTCCAGGTCCAGCCCGGCGCGGCGCGCGATGTACAGGAGCGCGCCGGCGTCGACGTCGCCGCAGCGCGTGCCCATCACCAGGCCTTCGACCGGGGTCAGGCCCATCGAGGTGTCGATGCTGCGGCCGTTGCGGATCGCGGTGGCCGAGGCGCCGTTGCCCAGGTGCAGCACGATCAGCGCGTTGTCGGTGGGGTCGAGCTCCAGGCGCTCGATCGCACGCTGCGAGACGCAGCGGTGCGAGGTGCCGTGGAAGCCGTAGCGGCGCACGCCGTACTCGCGGCGGTACTGCTGCGGCAGCGCGTACAGATAGGCCTCGGCCGGCATCGTCTGGTGGAAGGCGGTGTCGAACACCGCGACCTGGCGCGCCGCCGGCAGCGCGGCGATGGACGCGCGGATGCCGATCAGGTTGGCCGGGTTGTGCAGCGGCGCCAGATCGGCACAGGCCTCGATGTCGGCCAGCACTTCGGGCGTGATCTCGACGGACTGCGTGAAACGCTCGCCGCCGTGCACGACGCGGTGGCCGACGGCGGCCACGCGCTCGAGCAGGCCACGCGCGGACAGGAAGGCGAGCAGCGCGTCCAGCGCTTCGCGGTGGCCGCCGCCGTTGAGCTGGGCGACCGTGCGTTCGCCGTCGGCGTCGAAACGGATGCGCGCGTCGGCGGCGTCCAGGCATTCGGCCAGGCCACCGAGCAGGGCTTCGGACTCGCGCGGATCGAACAGCGCGAACTTGAGGGAGGAGGAGCCGCAGTTGACGACCAGCGTCAGCGGCGTGGAGATGGACATCTGAATTCTTTCGAACAGGGGCTTGCAGGCCCGACACCGGCAAGGGGTCGGATCAGGATCGTGCAAATCGCCTGCTGGGAAGGGCGCCCATCTCGGGACTAACGCGCGGCATGACGACACTCCTGTCTGCCTGCGGGCGATCCGGCTGATGCTGCGAGTGCACGTAAACCCGCATACCGGAAGTCGCGATATATACCCGATCGGCGCCCGCCGCGGTATGGGCGGCAGGCGACGAATGTCAAGTACTCACATCTTCAGGCACGTTCCAGGCACATCGCGACGCCCATGCCGCCGCCGATGCACAGCGTCGCCAGGCCCTTGCGGGCTTCGCGGCGCTGCATCTCGTACAGCAGCGTGGTCAGGACCCGCGCGCCCGAGGCGCCGACCGGGTGGCCCAGCGCGATCGCGCCGCCGTTGACGTTGACCTTGGCCGGGTCGAAGCCGAGTTCGCGCGCGACCGAGATGGCCTGCACGGCGAAGGCTTCGTTGGCTTCGATCAGGTCGAGGTCGCCGACGGTCCAGCCGGCCTTGGCCAGCGCCTTGCGCGACGCCGGGATCGGGCCGGTGCCCATGACCGTCGGGTCGACACCGGCCGTCGCCCAGGACGCGATGCGCGCCAGCGGGCGGATGCCGCGGGCTTCGGCTTCCTGGGCCGTCATCAGCACCACGGCGGCGGCGCCGTCGTTGATGCCCGAGGCGTTGCCGGCGGTCACCGTGCCGGTCTTCTCGAAGGCCGGGCGCAGCTTGGCCAGCGCTTCCAGCGTCGCGCCGTGGCGCACGAACTCGTCCTGGTCGAAGACGACGTCGCCCTTCTTGGACTTGATCGTCACCGGCACGATCTCGGCGGCGAAGCGGCCCGCCTTCTGCGCCGCCTCGGCCTTGTTCTGCGAGCCCACGGCGAACGTGTCCTGCTCCTCGCGCGTGATGCCGTACTGGCGGGCGATGTTCTCGGCCGTGATGCCCATGTGGTAGCCGTTGAAGGTGTCGGTCAGCGCGTCGTAGATCATGCTGTCGACGAACTCCAGCGGGCCCATCTTCACGCCGTTGCGCAGGTGCGCGACGTGGCGGGCGCGGCTCATGCTCTCCATGCCGCCGGCGACGATGTACTTGGCGTCGCCGCAGGCGATCTGCTGCGCGCCCAGCGCGACGGCGCGCAGGCCGGAGCCGCAGACCTGGTTCAGGCCGAAGGCCGTGGCTTCCTGCGGGATGCCGGCGTTGACGGCGGCGCGGCGCGCCGGGTTCTGGCTCTGGCCGGCGGCCAGGACCTGGCCGAGGATCACCTCGTCGATGAGGGCGGCGTCGAGCTGCGCGCGCTCCAGCGCGGCGCGGATGGCGATGGTGCCGAGTTCGGCCGCTTCCAGCGATGCGAGCGTGCCGTTGAACGAGCCGATGGCCGTACGGGCGGCGGCGGCAATGACGATGTCGGTCATGGTGGGACTCCAGTGGCGGGAGCGCATCGCGGCGCGCTCCCGGTGGGTAGGCTGAAGGAGGGTCGGAAGGAAGAAGGAGAAACGGGCGGGGATCGCGCCCCGCCCGTGCAGGGCACTACAGCGTCAGCGCCAGGCCCCAGAGCAGGAACATCACCAGCGGGGCGTTGAAGATCAGCTGCGTGAAGCAGAAGCCGACGATGTCGCGGGCACGCAGGCCGAGCACGCCGAGCAGCGGCAGCATCCAGAACGGGTTGATCAGGTTCGGCAGCGCTTCAGCGGCGTTGTAGACCTGGACCGCCCAGCCCATGTGCGCATGCAGGTCCTTGGCGGCTTGCAGCACGTACGGGGCTTCGATGATCCACTTGCCGCCGCCCGAGGGCACCAGGAAGCCGAGGATCGCCGAGTAGATGCCGATGACGACCGGGAAGGTGCTGCCGTTGGCGATCGAGACGAAGAGCTCGGAGATGTGGTGCGAGATCGAGACGCCGTCGGAGCCGGTCACGTGCGTCAGGATCGCCGCGATCGCGCCGTAGAACGGGAACTGGATCAGCACGCCGGCCGTCGTCGGCACCGCCTTGGCCACCGCCTTCAGGAAGGAGCGGATGTTGCGGTGCAGCAGCAGGCCGATCATCAGGAACACGAAGTTGTAGGTGTTCAGGTTCGAGATGACGTTCAGCGGGCTCTTGGCCTGGAACTCGGTCCAGATGAAGCCGGCGGCCAGCAGCACGACCAGGATCGGCAGGACGGGCGAGAACTCGAACCAGTCACCGGGACGGCCGGCCTTCTCCTCGACCTTGGCGTCGGCGGACACGTCGCAGCCCATGTCCTGGGCGGTCTTGACGGTCGAGCCGCTCGGGGCCGAGAAGTAGGCCACCGCGATCGTGCAGGCCATGATGATCACGCACATCAGGATCGACTGCGGCAGGAAGATCGTGTCCGACAGCGGGATCACGCCGCTGATCTCGGAGATCGACTTGGGCAGCGAAGCCGGGTTGGCCTGCAGCATCGCCGAAGACGAGGACAGGCCCAGCGCCCAGGTCGCGCCCAGGCCCAGGTAGGCCGCGGCGCCGGCGGCGCGGTAGTCCATCTTCAGGTTGGCACGACGCGCCAGGGCACGCACCAGCAGGCCGCCGAGCACCAGGCTCAGGGCCCAGTTGAACAGCGAGGCGATCATCGAGACGAAGGCCACGAAGGCGATCGCGCCACGGCCGGTCTTGGGCACCGCGGCCAGGCGGTCGATCAGTCGCGTGCACGGGGGCGACGCGGCGACGACGTAGCCGGCGATGGCGACCATCGCCATCTGCATCGTGAACGGGATCAGCGACCAGAAGCCGTCGCCGAAGCCCTTGGCGATGGCCAGCGGCGAGGCGCCGATGGCCAGATCGCCGAGCACCACCGCGAACAGCGTCAGGATGACGAAGACGAAGGCGTCGGGGAACCACTTCTCGGCCCAGCCGGTGAAGGCGTAGGCCAGGCGGGCGAGGCCGCGCGGGCCGTCGCCTTCGGTCTGGGGAACCCCGTTTTTGTCGAGAACTGCTGACATGGTTGTCTTCCTGGAAGGGGTGGGGTCAGGCGTCGAGCGCCATCGTCTTGACGTCGGCGGGCACGATCAGGCGCGCGGCCGTGGCGGCGAGCACGTCCTTGACCGTGAAGCCGGGGGCCACTTCGCGCAGCACCAGGCCTTCTTCGGTGGGCTCGATGACGGCCATCTCGGTGACGATCAGGTCGACGCGGCGCACCGAGGTCAGCGGCAGCTGGCAGCTCGGGATGATCTTGGGCTCGCCCTTGGCGGTGTGCGTCATGGCGACGATCACGCGCTTGGCACCGCTCACGAGGTCCATCGCGCCGCCCATGCCCGGGACCATCTTGCCCGGCACCATCCAGTTGGCGAGCTGGCCCTTCTCGTCGACCTGCAGGCCGCCGAGCACCGTGACGTCGAGGTGGCCGCCGCGGATGAAGCCGAACGAGGAGACGCTGTCGAAGGCCGCCGCACCCGGGACGATGCTGGTCGGCGTGCCGCCGGCATCGGTGAGCGCGTCGGCGGCGAGGCCGGCTTCGGGCAGCGGGGTCATGCCGATGACGCCGTTCTCCGACTGGAAGAAGACGTTGACGCCGGCAGGCAGGTAGCGCGCCACGAGCGTCGGCAGGCCGATGCCGAGGTTGACGAGCTGGCCGTCGCGCAGTTCCTGGGCGACGCGCTTGGCGATGAGGGTCTTTTCGTCCATGTCAGGCCTCCTTG
This sequence comes from Rubrivivax gelatinosus IL144, assembly GCF_000284255.1. Classification (NCBI taxonomy): domain Bacteria; kingdom Pseudomonadati; phylum Pseudomonadota; class Betaproteobacteria; order Burkholderiales; family Sphaerotilaceae; genus Rubrivivax; species Rubrivivax gelatinosus. The sequence goes on along the minus strand of NC_017075.1, from coordinate 1,035,868 downwards.
GCCACGAGGGTGTCGACGACGACCGAGACGGTCTCCACCTGGTCGGGCGCGATGACGCCCACCGGCACGATCTCGCCGGCTTCGGCGATCACGTGGTCGGCGGCCAGCGCCATCACGGGGTTGAAGTTGCGCGCCGTGAGCTCGTACTGGAGGTTGCCGAAGTAGTCGGCGCGCCAGGCGGCGACGAGCGCGAAGTCCGCGCGCAGCGGCGTCTCGACGAGGAAGGTCTTGCCCTGCACTTCGAGCGTCGGCTTGCCGTCGGCGACCACGGTGCCGACGCCGGTGGGCGTGAGCACGCCGCCGAGGCCGGTGCCGCCGGCGCGGATGCGCTCGGCCAGCGTGCCCTGCGGGACGAGTTCGACCTCGATCTCGCCGGCGATCATGCGTTGCTGGGTTTCGGGGTTCAGCCCGATGTGCGACGCGACGAGGCGCTTGACGGCGCCGGCGGCGATCAGCTTGCCGATGTCGACACCTTTGCGGGCGGTGTCGTTGGCGATCACCGTCAGGTCGCGCTTGCCTTGACGAACGAGTTCGTCGATCAGGCGGTGCGGCGACCCGACCCCCATGAAGCCGCCGATCATCAGCGTGGACCCGTCCGGGATTCGGGCGACGGCATCCGCGAGAGCGGTTACTTTGGACATTGTCTTGGTTCTCCGTTGTGCGCCGCGCTTCCGGTCGGGAGCGCGGTGGCGTGGGGACGTTTTGCGTCATCTCCCTCGGATCTGGCGAGGGGCGAAAACCCATTCGCAAACCCCGTGCCAATAACCAAGTCGTTGATTTACAAGGACTTAATAATTAAGTCGGATATTCCGGCGAAATATCCCCGTGAAATCCGATGCGCACCTGCGCAAAGAACTGCACACCGGTTTTGCCGGCCTATCGCCCACCTGCCCGGCTTGACCGGCGACAATGTCGCCGGCCAGATGTAAAGGCCTGCGCATGACCTCTCCCGACCCTCAGCCCGGCCCTGACCGCGGCCCGAAACGCCGCCGCCTGCCCGCGCTGCTGCGGCCGCTGCGCACGCTGCGCCAACGGCTGATCGCGACCTCGCTGCTGATCGTCGCGTTGCCGATCAGCGCCGTGGCCGTGGTCCTGGTCTACCAGGAGCGCGAGGTGGTGCTGCTGGAGAAGGAGAAGAAGCTCTTCGCGATCACGCGCATCCTCGACTCCGAGCTCGGCCCCGGCTTCGACGCCTACCTGGACGGCCTGAACGGCGGCTGGGACAACCGCGACGGCGCGATCGAGCGCCTCGCGCAGCGGCTGACGCCGCTCACCGACCGCATCGCCGCGTCGGACCCCGGCGTCGGCGTCGGCTACTACGTGCGCCGGCTCGACGCCATCGTCACCTACGGCCCCAGCCGCGACTACGCCTACACGGTGGGCCGCTCGATCCCGGCCGACCACCCGGGCCGCCAGGTGATGGCCGAGAACCGGCCGCAGATCACCCAGGGCAGCCTGGTGCGCGGCTCGATCCTCAACGCGATGTACCCGATCGAGCGCCGCGGCCAGGTCATCGGCTACGTCTGGGCCAACGAGACCACCGAGGCCATCGGCCTGCAGCAGCGGCTGATCGACCTGGCGGTCTTCGTCACCAGCCTGTTCGGCTTCGGCGTCGCCTTCGTGCTCGTCTGGGTGACGTCCAAGCGCCTGTCCAGCGAGGTCGACGTCGTCGTGCACGGCCTGGCGGCGATGAAGACCGACCTGCGCCGGCGCATCCCGCCGCTGCGCGACGAGCTCGGCGAGGTCGTCGACGCGATCAACGGCATGGCCAAGGCGCTGCTGGACGCACGCTCGCTGACCGAGAACATCCTGTCCAGCGTCGCCGACGGCATCGTCGCCGTCGACCGGCGCGGCGTCGTCACCGCGATCAACCCGGCCGCCGAGCGCCTGTACAGCGTCAGCGCGCGCCAGGTGCTGGGCCGTCCGTACAGCAAGCTGTTCAACACCGACGCCCGCCACAGCGCGCTGCTGGAGACGCTGGACAGCGGCCGGCCTCAGCTGGGCATCTCGGTCGAGCTGCGGCGCGGCGAGCACACCTTCAGGGTCGACGCCTCGTCGACCGTGCTGCGCGACGGCGACGGCCGGCCGATCGGCGCCGTCGTCGTCTTGAAGGACGTCAGCGAACGCGACCGGCTGATGGTGCAGGTGATGCGCGCCGACCGCCTGGCCGCGCTGGGCGAGCTGACCGCCGGCATCGCCCACGAGATCCGCAACCCGCTGACCTCGATCCGCGGCTTCCTGCAGTACCTGCAGGAGTGCGAGTCGGTCGAGGAATGGCGCCACTACGGCCCGCTGATCATCCGCGAGGTCGACAGCCTGAACCACATCGTCGGCGAGCTGCTCGCCTTCGGCCGGCCGCGGCCGCCGCAGATCGACGCCATCGACCTGGGCGAGCTGGTCAAGGAGACCGCCTTCCTGGCGCGCGGGCGCTCCGACGCCCAGGTCAGCGTGGAGATCGAGCCCGGCCTGCCGGCGATCGACGGCGACCGCGAGGCGCTGAAGCAGGCGATCCTCAACCTCGTCATCAACGCCATCCAGGCGCTGCCCGGCGGCGGGCGCGTCGACATCGAACTGGCCGCCGCCGACGCCGACCAGGTGGCCGTGCGCGTGCGCGACAACGGCGTCGGCATCGCCCCGGAGAACCTGTCCAAGGTCTTCGACCCCTTCTTCTCCACCAAGGCCTCGGGCACCGGCCTGGGCCTGGCGATGGTGCACCGCATCGTCGACGCCCACGGCGGCACGATCAGCGTGCAGAGCCGCACCGGCGCCGGCACGACGGTGGAGATGCGGCTGCCGGTGCGGCTGCAGCCCGAACCCCCGAGCGAGGACCCACGATGACCCCCAACGTCCCCACCGCCATCGTCTGCGACGACGACGAGGCGATCCGCCGCATGCTGTCGGCGGTGCTCGGCAAGGAGGGCCTGCGCGTCGTCACCGCCAACGACGGCGCCGAGGCCGTCGAGGCCTACCAGCGCGAGCGCCCCGACGTCGTGCTGATGGACATCCGCATGCCGCGCATGAGCGGGCTGGAGGCGCTGTCGGCGATCCGCGCCGCCGACCGCCGCGCCTCGGTGATCCTGATGACCGCCTTCGCCGAGGTCGGCACCGCGGTGCGCGCGATCAAGGACGGCGCCTTCGACTACGTCATCAAGCCCTTCGACCTCGACGAGATCCGCGTGCTGGTGCGCCGCGTGCTGGAGATCCGCTCGATGCGCGAGGAGAACGCCTCGCTGCGCCGCGAGCTGTCCGAGCGCATCGGCTCCGAGGCCATCCTCACCGACTGCCCGCAGATGATCCGGCTCAAGCAGACGGTGGCCAAGGTGGCGCGCAGCCACGCCACGGTGCTGGTGCACGGCGAGAGCGGCACCGGCAAGGAGCTGGTGGCCGCGGCCATCCACTACTGGTCGCCGCGCGCCGCCGGGCCCTTCGTCAAGGTGAACTGCGCCGCGATCCCGGAGACGCTGCTGGAGACCGAGTTCTTCGGCAACGAGAAAGGCGCTTTCACCGGCGCCACCACGCAGCGCCGCGGCCGCTTCGAGATGGCCGAGCACGGCACGCTGTTCCTCGACGAGATCGGCGAGATCACGCCGGCGCTGCAGGTCAAGCTGCTGCGCGTGCTGCAGGAGCGCGAGTTCGAGCGCGTCGGCGGCAGCAAGCCGGTGAAGGTGGACGTGCGCATCGTCGCCGCCACCAACCGCGATCTGGAGGCGATGGTGCGCGAAGGCACGTTCCGCCAGGACCTGTTCTTCCGCCTGAACGTCGTGTCGCTGCGCACGATCCCGCTGCGCGAGCGGCCGGAGGACGTGATCCTGCTGGCGCACCACTTCCTCGACCGCTTCTGCGCCGAGAACGACGTCGAGCTGCGCGGCTTCGACCCGGCGACGCTGAAGTGCCTGGCGGCCTACCACTGGCCGGGCAACGTGCGCGAACTGGCCAACGCGGTGGAACGTGCCGTCGTCATGACGACCTCCAGCCAGATCATGCCGGAGGACCTGCCCGAGAGCCTGCAATGCGGGCCCGAGGACGGCTGCGGCCTGGAGCGCGACGAACCCGCGGCGCGCGACGAAGGCGACCGCCCGCTGCGCGAGCAGGTCGGCGAGTTCGAGGCCGAGGCCATCCGCCGCGCGCTGGCGCGCCACCAGGGCAACCGCGCACGCACCGCCGCCGGGCTGGGCATCAGCCGGCGCGCCCTGCTCTACAAGCTGCAGGAATACGGCATCAGCTGAACAGCCGCACGGCGCGCCCGGCCAGGCCCGGGCCAAACACCACTTCGGTCACGCAAAAGAATCATTTTTGCCGTTTTGGTGGTGAAACCGGTCGACTTTGCCGGTTTGTCCCGTTCCAATGAGGTCCGTCCCCCGCGCCGTGCGCCGGGGACGCGCACACCGCGCCTGCGCGCGCAACGGAGACAACATGGCCATTCCCGATCCGAACCATCCCTGCTGGAAGCGGCTCGCCGACGGCGCGATCACCCGCATCAAGACGCAGCACCTGGGCACGCAGCTGCTGTGCAAACGCATCGAGCGCAGCACCGACCCGATCACCGCCAAGGTGGCCGACATGCACGCCTTCTTCACGAAGTGGGAGCGCATCCTTCCGAACGAAGTCCAGCAGCTCACCACCGTCTGAGGCACCCGATGAACCGACTCGTCTCGCTGCAGGTCGCCTCCGACCTGATCCGCTCCGGTGCCGCGCTGAGCATCGCCGGCCCCGACGCCGCGCTGCGCGCCCTGCCGCCGGGGCAGTGGATCGGTGGCTCGATCCCGTACTTCATGGTCGCCGACGGCGGCACTGTCGCCAACGATCAGCAGGTCTTCGTCACCGAGCTGTCGCCGCTGGGCACCGTGACCATCGCCAGCTACGGCGCCGACGGCCTGGCGGCCATCGCCGGCAACGCGCCGGACAACGGCGTGTCGCTGACCATCATCCCCGGCGGCAGCGCCGCGCACCAGCGCTTCGCCGCCGAGGCCGCGAGCTACGACGACGCCTTCGTCAAGCCCACCGTCGGCTGGATCGCCGGCTGCCGCGTCGAGGACATCGGCCACGTCAAGCCCACCGTCTACGACGGCCGCACCGCCACCCGCCACGAAGACCGCGCCGTCGTCGCCTACATCGCGCTGCCGGCCGACAAGCTGGCCTGCATCGACATCGTCAACCTCTTCGAGCCCGACGACGGCGACGTGCTGCGTTTCGACGAGACGAGCTTCGAGGTCGGCAGCTGCCGCGTCAACGGCGAGACCGTCGACTTCGCCGCCTACCTGCGCTCGCGCGGGCTGGAGCACGGCCAGCTGCCGCTGGTGGGCGACTTCGCCGGCGCGCGCATCAACGCCTCGCTGCAGAGCGTGCCGGCGGCGGGCGGCCGCGTGCAGCTCTACGCGCCGGTGTTCCCGGGCGTCGACTACCGCGTCGCGCGCCCGATCGACGACTACGCCGCCGCCTTCCGCGCCCAGCTGGCCGCGCAGGACCACGCCGGTGCCGTGCTGGCCTGCAACTGCGTGCTGAACTTCCTGTTCGGCGAACTCGAGGGCAAGGCCATCGGCGGCGTCGAGGGCCCGGCGACTTTCGGCGAGATCGCCTACCAGCTGCTGAACCAGACGATGGTCGTGCTGCGCGTCGTCTGACGCCGCAGCGTCGAGCGGGCCGGCCACGCGCCGGCATGGGTTGGGGGGATGGCGGCGCGATGTCATGCGCCGGACACCGGCGCCGCGGATGATCTTGCGGGCCGTGACGCCGCGTGAGAGCGCATGACGCCGGCCCCCCGCGGCGCCCGGACGTGCGCCACCCACGACAAGGCTCCGCCCCATGGCCACCCGTTCGATCACCCGTTCCCGCCTGCCCGCTTCGTTCGCCCTCGTGGCGCTGGCCGCCTCGCTGGCCGCCTGCGGCGGCAGCGGCGACGACACCGAAGACCTGAACACCCTGGACGGCAAGGCGCCGCTGATCCTGGGCCACCGCGGCCTGCCGGGCCTGTACCCCGAGGAGACGCTGCCGGCCTACGAAGGCGCGGTCGACGCCGGCGCCGACTCGCTGGAAGAAGACCTGCACCTCACCAAGGACTGCGTGCTCGTCGCGCGCCACAACCCCTGGCTGAGCGACAACACCAACATCGCCGACATCGCCGCGCTGATCCCCGAGGTGGCGGCGCGCAAGCGCACGACGCCGGGCGTGCTGGTGAACGTCGGCTACGACGTCGCCCAGTACGGCGGCCCGTCGCAGTACCTGAGCGACCGCATCGACCCGTCCGACCCCAAGTCGGTGCTGAAGGCCCTGGTCGTCGACGGCGAGGACCACACCGGCGACTGGTCGATCACCGACTTCACCGTCGCCGAGCTGAAGGCCTGGATCGGCGGCACGACCTACGACGCGCGCGACCAGCGCCCGTCCAACCTGAACGGCCAGTACCCGGTGCTGACGATGCAGGAGATCATCGACCTGGCCAAGGCCAAGAGCGCGCTCACCGGGCGCACGATCAGCGTCTACCCCGAGGCCAAGAACCCGTACTGGAACAACGCGCAGGCCGTCGCCAACGGCTGCGACGTCGCCGGCACCGGCCACCCGTTCGAGGACGCCATCGTCAAGCTGATCAAGGACAACGGCCTGAACAGCAAGACCGCACCGATCTTCGTGCAGAGCTTCGACCCGGCGAGCCTGAAGTACATGCGCTCGATCGGCCTGGCGACCAAGGTCGTGCAGCTGATCGACGGCGACGACGTCGACTACAAGACCGGCAAGATGATCTATTCCGGCCCGAACGACGTGTACACCTTCGTCGACGGCCGGCCCTACAGCTGGACGGTGGCCGGCGACGGCCGCTACTTCGACAGCCTGCTGACGCCCGCCGGCCTGGCCGAGATCAAGACCTACGCCGACGGCATCGGCCCGTGGAAGCCGCAGGTGATGAAGCTTTCCGGCAGCGCCGACGGCAGCCTGAAGGGCGTGACCAGCGCCACCCCGACCAGCGTGATCGCCGACGCCCACAAGGCCGGGCTCTTCGTGCACGTCTACACCTTCCGCAACGAGAGCAAGTACCTGGCCGGCGTCTTCAACAACGACCCGGCGGCCGAGCTGACGACCTACTTCAAGGCCGGCGTCGACGGCGTGTTCACCGACTTCGCCAACACCGCGGTGCCGACGCTCAAGCAGTACCTGAAGAGCACCGGGCGCTGAGGGCGGGCGCGGGGAGAGGCACCGGCGTCGGTGCCTCAGGGTGCAGGGGTGGCGGGATAAACTGCGGCCATGCACCCGTTGATCGAAACCCACCGGGAACAACTGCTGGCCCTCGCCCGGCGGCGTGGGGTGACGGGGGTGCGCGTGTTCGGCTCGATGAGCCGGGGCGACGCCAACGACGACAGCGACGTCGATCTGCTGGTCAGCCTGCGCCCCGGCGTCAGTGCGCTGGCGCTCGGTGGCCTGCTGCTGGACGCCCAGGAACTGCTGGGCCGCCGGGTGGACGTCGTCACCGAGGCCAGCCTGCATCCGGCGTTGCGCGAGCGCGTGCTGGCCGACGCCGTCGCGCTGTGACGCCGGGGCCCGCTGCCTGGCAGCCGCCGGCTCAACCCAGCCGCATCGACAGCTCGACGTCGGCCCCGAACGGCAGCGAGATCCAGCCCGCGCCCGGCGCACGCACCTGGGCGAGGTAGTCGGGGCTGTCGTCGGCGTTGTCGGCGACGACCAGCGCGCCCGGCCGCAGCCGCGGCAGCACCAGCGCCAGGACGTCGGGGTACAGCGCCTTGGCGCCGTCCAGCAGCAGCAGGTCGACCACCGGCGGCAAGCCTTCGGCCAGCGTCTGCAGCGCGTCGCCTTCGCGGATCTCGACGCCATCGGCCAGGCCGGCGGCGGCCAGGTTCTGGCGGGCGCGCGCCACCTTGCCGGGCTCGAACTCGGTGCCGATCAGCCGGCCGCCGCCGTTGTCGCGCAGCGCCGCGGCCAGGTGCAGCGTCGACAGGCCGAACGAGGTGCCGAACTCGACCACCGTGCGTGCGCCGGTGGCACGCGCCAGCAGGTAGAGCAAGCGGCCGGTCTCGCGCGAGACGGGCAGCGGCTGGTCCTTCAGGCGGGTGTAGAGCTCGCGGTAGCCGCTACGGCTGCGCACGGCGGGGGCCAGTTCGTCGGGGGAGAGTTCGGCCAGCAGCGCGTGCAGCGCCGGCAAGGCGGCGTCGGCTTCGGCGAACAGGCGGTCCAGCAGCGGCGCCAGCGGCGCGGTGTCCAGGGTGTTCATGGCAAGGTCCTTCAAGAGGGAAAGTGCCGCGAATAATATGAAGCACCCTTCACATTCGCCATTCGCGTTCCGGGAGCCGACGATGACCGAACCGCGCCAGCCCGCGATCACCTCGCGGCGCAAGCCGAAACAAGCCCGCAGCAACGACCTGGTCGCCGCCATCCTGGAGGCGGCGGTTCAGGTTCTGGCCAAGGAAGGCGCACGCCGCTTCACGACGACCCGCGTGGCCGAACGTGCCGGCGTCAGCGTCGGCTCGATCTACCAGTACTTCCCGAACAAGGCGGCCATCCTGTTCCGGCTGCAGAGCGACGAGTGGCGCGCCACCAGCGAGATGCTGGCGCGCCTGCTGGACGACCGCCGCCGCCCGCCGCGCGAGCGCCTGCGGCGGCTGGTGCACGCCTTCCTGAAGTCCGAATGCGAAGAAGCGGCGATCCGCGGCGCGCTGGACGACGCCGCACCGCTGTACCGCGACGCGCCCGAGGCGCTGGACACGCGCGCCGCCGGCGAACGTGCGCTGCGGGCGTTTGTCGACGAGGTGATGCCGCAGGCGCCCGAAGCGCGTCGTGCGCTGGCGGCGGAGCTGATCACGACGACGCTGAGTGCGGTGGGCAAGCGGGTGTCGGAGACGGGGAGGTCTCAGGCGAAGGTGCGCGCGATGGGGGAGGAGGTGGTGGGGATGGTGTGGGGGTATCTGGAGGGGGCGGGAGGCGAAGGTCAGGGATTGGCGGAGTCACGCCCGCGCTGCTGAACGCGTGACCATCTGGTCCGCTATGCAGCGGCTGCGGCCTCTCGCAGCAGGCGGCTGAGTGACTGCTGTCGGCCAAGAGGGGAACCTCATGAAGGTCCGCTATGCGGTAGCTTGGTGGCAGGCGGGCCCGTGAAAGCGACGCGTGCGTGGTCGTCCACAGCCACAAACAGAAACTCCCGGCCCTCGCCGCCCACGGAGTCTCGGCACTTGCTGGTTACACGATGGTTAGGTCACTCTATGCAGTTGCTTGCGGGGTGGCGTCAACGCGTTAATTAGTGGCAGCATGCCATGAATCGCATTCGTCGGCCATATTCCTCATCAAGCGCTCGAGTTCGGCACATACGCCATACCCTTCGTTCCAGCGAACAGCCCCAGCAGCCGCAGAGACTCGAACATTAGGCGTCCAAGACCACCGTCACAGCACTCGTCAGCCAATGCCCAGACTGCCCCTACACGAAGAGTTCACGCGCCACAGCGAGTGGTACCAGCCCGATCGGCCACACATCCATGTGCCGGGAAGCCTCGCCTTTTCGCCTGATCACATCAGACTTGATCTCAACGATGCCTTCAGCGCGATCGATGGTGATGTGTCAATCGCGGACCCTGTCACTACTTACCCTGCACTGCACGGAGCTTCCACGAAGGGAGAACTGCTCACGCTTCTTCGTGCAGCGCGTGCCTCAGTAGGCCTGAGTTTCGGCCCAGCTGGAGTTCGTCAGCCCGAGACTGTTACATCCTCCTGGCTCGTCGTAGGCGCACACGTGCGCGCTGACGAGACCTATCGCTCTCTCACGTTCTTCATTCCCGGATTAGCTGCATGGCTCGGCCAGACGCCCATCAACTGCTCGTATGTTCACGCTGAGGGCGAACAGGCCTACTCAGAGCACATAGTTCGAACCCCTCAGAAGCCGGAAGCTACGCGCGTTGACACGAGCAGCATGACGGTGCGCTGGGGCGCCGGAACAAGTTCAAGCATCAATGTCTTTGAGCGTGTGCACATCGATGTGCTCGGCTGGATCGAAATCGTACCCGACCATCCTCAGTCGTTGGAGTGGTTCTTCGAGCAGTACGAAAAGCTATCGGCCATGCTTACCATTCTGGCGGGAGATTCAATTCCAGCGGAGAGCATCACTCTGCGATTAACAGACTCTGACTACAGTGCCGAGCTTTTGGTTTGCATGAAGCCAGCCAAGTACTGCCGACTGCGGCACCCAGGAGACTTCTACTTCCCTCGTAATTTCACAAAAATTCCCCTCTCCGAACTCGTTCAGAGATGGTTTCAAGAAATTGACTCAGTGCTTGTCCCCAGCCAACTTGCTGTAAGTACTCTAAACTCATCCGGGCTCTGGTTGCATGTCAAGTTCTTGTCTTTGATCCAAGTTCTTGAAGGATTTCACAGAGGGAGATTCGCCGGCGAATATCTAGATGCGGAAGCGTATGACGCAATAAAGGCAGCACTAAATAGTGCATTGCCTAAAACTCTTGCGAGTGACCACAAGGACTCCCTCCGATCTAGGATCCGCTACGGCAATCAGCTCTCACTCAGCAGAAGACTAACAGAACTAGCGAGCCTGCTAGGAGATGACGTCTCCATAAGAGTTTTTGGGGTTTCCACCAAAATACCAAGAGCCTGGATTGACACCAGGAACTACTTCACGCACTGGGACAAAGATCTCCTTTCAAACACGCTTGAAGGACAGGCTCTGTATAACGCAACGGTTCGAATGGAACACTTCGTTCGAGCCCTCTTCCTGACCTTGTCAGGAGTCGAGTGCACTGAAATTACCAAGGCAATCGATCACACAAGTCAATGCGCACAGCAATTGGCTCAAGTCAACATCATAGAAAGACACAAGGCGGATCCTTCGCAACCGAAAGGCACCTTATACACGGTTCGAACGAAACCTGTGACGGACAATCAACAGAGTCAAAAGCCCGAGCGCTCGATACCTCCTGAGTGACACACCGATACCTCGCCCCTTTCTCGAACTGACCCGTTGCAGTAGGCAGCCGATATAGCTAGCATATTAGATCGTAAAGCCGACCGCATAGAAGTTTTCAAAACCTCTAAACATGTCACTAATCCACGACATTCAAGCTGCTGCGATAGCACAAAACTCCGACATCCCAACCTTGCTACGGATGTGCAAGCTCCTGGCTGCTCGCATCTCGCACACGGAGTTTGCTGAATGGGTGGACAGGGAGTTAAACGGCTATCCTCGGGTTGAAGATCTTCCCGACTATCGTGTTGTTCGTGTCGATTCCTACGGCTCATTCATTGGCTCCTTTTCAAGAGCCGACAAGCTTCAAATACCCGTCTCCATCCTGCCTGAGGAGCTCCAAGACTCGTTTAGGCATGCATACATGGGTAGCGGCATCAGCGCGTACACGGACTTGGTGTCAAACAACAAGTCAGGCTCCGCTCAAGAAGCCTGGCCTGTTTCCCTGGCTGTGCATCACGCCTCCAAGATAACTCCAGGCATGCAGTGTGTTTCGGCATGGAAAGAAATACCCATTGGCGCAATCGTTCGTTTGATGGACTCCGTTAAAACCAGAGTTCTTGGTTTTGCAATCGATCTTGAGCGCGAAGCCCCAAATGCAGGCGAACTTCCAATCGGTAGCGCACCTCCACTAACCAGAGAAAGAATGACCCAGATTTTTAATACCAACATACATGGCAATGTCGGCAACATCGCAAATGCCAGCACAGGAGTCAACCAGTCCTCCGCACAATCAATCGAAGCCGGAGACTGGCCGATGCTCCAAAAGCGGCTAATCGAACTAGGCATAAATATCGAAGACGCGAACAGCCTGAGAGATGACCTCGACCGAGCACGCGCTTCTACGTCACCTGACCAGAAAACAACGACCTTAAGCACTTGGCTTGGCCGCTTGGTAGGGAAGGCGGCGTCTGGCGCATCTGGGGTCGGCATCGAGATAGCATCTGCAGGAATTGCCAAGGCATTAGCTATGTATCTTGGCATAAATGGCGGGCCTTAATATATTGATCAGGCCGACGCCAAAAATGCCAGCGGCTTTGTTATTTCATGGCCCCTGACTCATCGATCCATCTGCCTTATCCGAGGCACATGAACTTGTTGCGGCAATCTGCTGTGCCCATCCAGAATGGCAGAATGCGCAGCGGCGCGAGCGTTGATGGCCAACTCATCGTTGCAGCGTATTTGCACTAGCTAAGCTGGTCGCTCCGCTGAAATCAAACGCTAGGCGTCTGCTTTTTGGTCCAAAGGGCCGGCGCTATGAGCGACCGCTTTGGGTCGATTGCAGTCCGTCGAGTTATCGCGGACGAGTGCCCCAGATCAGTCTGAAGCCGTCACTCGAGCCCCCCAACGAGACTGCCCCATAATCCCCCCATGCCCGCCCGCCTCCCGCACTCCCTACGCCTATGCCTGACGCTGGGCCGGGATCCGCACGTGCGCGCGGCTGACACGACCCCGTTCGCGGGTCGCTAGACACTCCCCCAGATCCCGGCCTCGAAGCGGCGCCCCCAGGGCACCGCAGGGGAGCGTCGTGCCGTTCGCCGGCATCCACAGCACGTTCCCCTCGCCCTGTCGTCCGTTGTCCCGCGTCCGCACGCCGCCGCTTTTGCTGGCCGCGCGGCGCACCGCTTCGAGGCCCCGATGCTGCAAACCCCCGAGACCAAGTACCGCCCCTATCCCGCCCCCGTGATGGCCGACCGCCGCTGGCCGTCGCAGACGCTCACCCAGGCGCCCGTCTGGCTGTCCACCGACCTGCGCGACGGCAACCAGGCGCTGTTCGAGCCGATGAACGCCGAGCGCAAGCTGCGCCTGTTCGAGCTGCTGGTCGGCGTCGGCTTCAAGGAGATCGAGGTCGGCTTCCCGGCCGCGTCGGCCAGCGACCACGCCTTCGTGCGCCGCCTGATCGACGAGCAGCGCCTGCCCGCCGACGTGACGCCGATGGTGATGACCCAGGCGCGCGAAGACCTGCTGGTGCGCACCGTCGAGTCGCTGCGCGGCGCGCGCCGCGCCATCGTGCACCTCTACAACGCCACCGCGCCGCTGTGGCGCCGCGTCGTCTTCGGCATGGGCGTGGACGAGGTGCTGGCCTTCGTCGACCGCCACGTGCGCCTGCTGCGCACGCTGACCGACGCCGCGCCCGAGACCGAATGGGTGCTGCAGTACTCGCCCGAGACCTTCTGCATGACCGAGCCCGAGGTCTCGCTGGCCGCCTGCACCGCGGCGCTGGAAGCCTGGGACGCCGGCCCCGGCCGCCCGGTGATTCTGAACCTGCCGACGACGGTGGAAGTGGCCACGCCCAACGTCTTCGCCGACCAGATCGAGTGGATGCACCGGCGCCTGCCGCGCCGCCAGCACGTCGTGCTGTCGATCCACCCGCACAACGACCGCGGCACCGGCGTGGCCTGCGCCGAACTGGCGCTGCTGGCCGGCGCGCAGCGTGTCGAGGGCACGCTGTTCGGCAACGGCGAGCGCAGCGGCAACGTCGACCTGGTGACGCTGGCGCTGAACCTCTACGCGCTGGGCGTGGCGCCGGGGCTGGACTTCTCGGACATCGGCCACGTCGCGCGCGAGGTCGAGGCCTGCACCGGCCTGCCGCTGCACCCGCGCCACCCGTACGCCGGCGACCTCGTCTTCACGGCCTTCTCGGGCTCGCACCAGGACGCCATCCGCAAGGGCATGGCGGCGCAGGAGCCGGGCGGCCTGTGGCAGGTGCCCTACCTGCCGGTGGACCCGCAGGACCTGGGCCGCACCTACGACGGCCTGATCCGCGTGAACAGCCAGTCGGGCAAGGGCGGCATCGCCTGGCTGATGGAGCGCCACCACGGCCTGGCGATGCCGCGCCGGATGCAGGTGGAGTTCAGCAGCGTCGTGCAGGCGCACGCCGACGCCGCCGAAGCCGAGGTCGACGCCGACACGCTGTGGCAGCTGTTCGACGCCGCCTACCTGGCGCCGACGGCCGCCGGCGGCGCGCTGGCCTGGCACGGCCATGCACTGGCGGCAGTGCCGGGCGGCGTCGAGATCAGCCTGGACGTCACCGGCGCCGACGGCAGCGCGCGCCGCCTCGTCGGCCGCGGCGCCGGCCCGGTGGACGCGGCGGCGCAGGCGGTGCGCAGCGCCTCCGGCATCGCGCTGGAGATCGTGCACTTCGAGGAGCGTTCGATCGGCGGCGGCTCCGACGCCCAGGCCTGGGCGCTGGTCGAGGCCGCCGCGCCGGGCGTGGCCGGCACCCGCTTCGGCGCCGGGCGCCACGCCGACATCGCCACTGCCGGCGTGCTGGCGGTGCTCAGCGCGGCGGCGCGGCTGGGGGCGGCGGGCTAGGCCGGCGCGGGCCGGATCGCCCGGGTCGCCCCGCGGCCAGGCCGGCCAGCGCCAGCCCCGCGGCGCCCAGCAGCACCCAGCCCTGCCCGGCGCCCATCGTCAGCAAGGTCGTCACGCTTAGCGCACACCACCCCAGCGCCAGCGTGCACGCGCCGGCCACAAGCCAGCGCGTGAGTCGGCTCGCGGCGCCTGCCATCAGCAGCGCGCCCAGCGTGCCGATCGCGGTCGGGTCCGGCGCCAGGCCGAAGATCTCGGCCTGGCGCCAGGGCCGACCTGACACCAGTGCCAGCAGCGGATACACCAGCAGCGCCGCGGCGCAGAGCAGCAGCCCGAGGCTGCGGCGCGGGCCCGGGCCCAGCGGCCGCAGGTCGGCACGCGTGGCCAGCAGCGCCAGCAGCGCGGCCTGGACGACGAAACCGGCCGCAAAACCCGAGGCTGCCCAGTTGATCGGCGCGTACAGCGGCCGCAGGAACGCGAAAGCGACGAAGGCCCAGGCCGCCGCCAGCCCCGCCGCCGCGGCCCGCGGCGCCAGACGTGCCCCGCGCAGTGCGCCCACCAGCCAGGCGAGGCCGGCCGCCAGCAGCAGCGGCTGCAGCGGCCACCAGGCCCGGTTGTGCAGCTCGAACAGCCGCCAGTAGGTGGCCGGCGCGAACATCAGGAAGTCCGACGGCCGGTAGGTCCACCACTCGCTCATCGTGCGGCCGTCACAGCGCGGCCACCTCGGCGGCCATGCGCTCGCGCAGCGCGGCGTCGGGCAGGCGGCCCTGCATCGCGCCCATGTTCTGGCGCAGGTGCGCCACCTGGCTCGTCGCGGGGATCACGCAGGTGACGGCCGGGTGCGAGATCACGAACTTCAGCGCCACCTGGGCCCAGCCGTCGCAGCCGATCTCGGCCGCCCAGCCGGGCAGCCGGTGGCGCTGCAGCGCATCCAGCAGCTGGCCCTGGCGGAACGGGCGGTTGACGATGACGGCGATGCGCCGCTCCTGCGCCAGCGGCAGCAGGCGGCGCTCGGCCTCGCGGTCGAGCAGGTTGTAGCTGAGCTGCACGAAGTCGACCGGCTGGCTGCGCAGGATCTGTTCGATCTCGCCGTGCCGCCGCCCTTCGGAGGTGGTGATGCCGACGTAGCGCAGCCGGCCGGCGGCCTTCATCTCCAGCAGGCGCGGCACGTGCTCCTGCCAGGCCAGCAGGTTGTGCACCTGCATCAGGTCGAAACGCGGCACGCCCCAGAAGGCGCGCGAAGCCTCCATCTGCGCCGCGCCGCGCCGGGCGTCGCCGATCCACACCTTCTCGGCAGAAAACAGCGCCGGCGGCCGCCCCAGGCGCGCCAGCGCGTGGCCGATGGTCGCTTGCGACGAGCCGTACATCGGTGAGCTGTCGATCAGCCGTCCGCCGGCGGCGAAGAAGGCGCGCACGACCTCGGTGCAGGCTTCGCGCGCCGGCGCGTCCTGGCCGACGTTGAAGGTGATCCAGCTGCCCAGACCGACCGGCGGCAGCGGCTCGCCGCTGGACGGGATGGCGCGCGCCGGCGCGGCGGCGGGCGCGGCCGATACGAGCCCCGGCCAGGCGGCGGCCGCCGCGGTGCCGGCCAGCCAGCGGCGGCGGCCGGCGTCGGCCGGGGGCACGCTAAGTCCCCTGCTCCAGCACGACCACCGGCTCGAAGCCGCCGAAGATCATGCGTTTGCCGTCGAAGGGCATCGGGTTCTCGGCCGGGGCGACTCGCGGGTCGGTCTTCATCATCTCGTCCAGCCGCGCCATCGCCTCGTCGCGCGTCGGCTTGTCGGGCCATTCGACCCAGGCGAAGACGACGGTCTCGTCGTCGGTGGCCTGCACCGCGCGGCGGAAGTCGGTCCACTGGCCGACCTTCACGTCGTCGCCCCAGCACTCCAGGATGCGCGTCGCGCCCTGCTCGATGAACAGGGCGTCGAAGCGGCTGGCGTGGTCGATGAACTGCTGCTTGTTCGCGGTGGGCACCGCGATGACGAAACCGTCGACGTAGGACATGGTCGTCTCCTTCTGGTGGTGCACCAGGCGGAGCAAGCCGGGTTCCTGCAAGCCCGCGCCGGGCACGGTCATCGGCGGGCGTGCCGGCGCGGTGGCCAGAATCGGGCATGGACTCCGTGACGCATCTGGCGCTGGGCGCCGCCGTCGGCATGGCGGTGATGGGCCGGCGCACGGCGGTGTGGAAGGCGGCGCTGTGGGGCGCGGCGGCCAACACGCTGCCCGACCTGGACGTGCTGACCGAGCACGGCGACGCGATCAGCAACATGGTGCTGCACCGCGGCGCGACGCACTCGCTGTTCTGGCTGACGCTGTTGTCGCTGCCGCTGGGCGCCGCCATCGCGCGGCTGCACGGCGAGCAGGCACTCTGGCGGCGCTGGTGGCTGGCGATCTGGCTGGCGCTGGTCACGCACCCGCTGCTGGACCTGATGACGGTCTACGGCACGCGGCTGGCGCTGCCGTTCAGCGACTGGCCGTTCGCCGTCGGCAGCATCTTCATCATCGACCCGCTGTTCACGCTGCCGCTTTTGGCCGGCGCCGCCTGGGCGCTGGCTTCGCGCGGCGGCGGCCGCGCGCTGCAGGCCAACGCCGCCGGGCTGCTGCTGGCCGGCGCCTACCTGGCCTGGACGGTGGCGGCGCAGGCCCAGGTCGAGCGCATGGCGCGCGCCTCGCTGGCGGTGCAGGGCATCGCCGCCGAGCAGCTGCTGGTCACGCCGACGGCCTTCAACACCGTGCTCTGGCGCGTCGTCGCGCTGGACGGGAGCCGTTACCACGAGGGCTTCTATTCGCTGCTCGACGGCGGCCGGGCTATGCACTTCGACGCCTTCGACCGCGGCAGCGCGCTGGCCCCGGCGCTGCGCGACATCGACGGCGTGCAGCAGGTCGCCGCGTTCAGCAAGGGCTTCTACAAGCTGCACGCCGAAGGCGACGAGCTCTTCGTCACCGACCTGCGCATGGGCCAGGAGCCGGCCTACGTCTTCAACTTCGCCGTCGCCGAACGCCACAGCCCGGTGCAGCCGCTGGCCCGCCCCGAGCAGCGCAGCGAGAGCCCCGAGCTGCGCGCCGGCCTGGACTGGCTGTGGCGGCGCGCGCTGGGCGAGGAGCTGGCGCCGCCGCGTTAGGCCGCGCCTTCGCCGTTGATCACCTCGTAGTCCAGCAGCAGCCACGAGTGCTGCAGCCGGCGCACCTCGTCGAGCACCAGGGCCTTCACCTGGCGCAGTTCGGCGGCGTCGCGCAGCGGCGGGCCGTCGACCAGCGTCGGCGTCGTCGCGCCGCCCACCAGGGCCGGGGCCAGCACCAGCGACACGCGGTCGACGAGGCCCTGGCGCAGCAGTAGCGCGTTCAGCGTGCCGCCGGTCTGGATCGTCAGGCGCTCGACGCCGTGCTGCGCCTTCAGCGTGCGCAGCAGCTCGCCGAAGTCGATGCGGCCGTCGAACGGCAGGATCTCCAGCCCTTCGGCGCCCTGGCGGGCAAACACCGGGTGCTCGGGGTTGGCGGTCGCCAGGAACAGCCGGCGGCAGCGGCCGAGCAGGTGGTCGATGCCGGCCAGCGTCAGGTGGTGGTCGTCGGCGATGACGAAGCTGACCGGCAGCCGCACGGCCGCCGGCCCGGCCTCGTTGACGCCGGTCTTGGCCATCACGCGGCCGCTGTTCAGCGCGAACAGGTCGGTGCAGCGTTCCAGCTCGTAGTACTGCGCCAGGCCCTCGCCGACGCCGGGCAGCGCCGGCAGGTCGCGGTCGAAGTCGCGGGCGTCGACATCGCCGGTGGAGATCTTGCCGTCCACCGAGGACAGCATGAAGAGGGTCGTGACGGGGCGGGACATGGTCGCGGGCGGGTGGCGTGGGGCGGCCATTGTCGGCCCGCCGCGCACGCCTTCAGCCCGGCGCGCCGCGCTCGCAGAGCGCCTTCAGCCGCTGCAGCGCCTCGGGCCAGGCGGCGGCCAGGTAGGACTCGTAGGCTGCGGTGACGTCCTGCTCCACTTCGACGCGCGTGCCCTCGGGCGTCGGCACGAAACGGTAGTTCTCCAGCGCGCCGGCCCAGGCTTCGGCGGCGTCGCCGCTGGTGTCTTCCTCGCCGTTGGACAACACGCCGACGTGGCGCACCGAGGTGTACTCGCCGGGGCGGTACTCGGCGATCTCGGACAGCATGCCGTCGCCGGAGGGCCCCAGGAAGCGGATGCGTTCACCCTCGCGCCAGCGGCCTTCGTAGCGCGAGCCTTCGCAGAAGGCCGTGGTCCAGTCGCGGTAGCTGTCGGGTGCCAGCATGCGCTCGCAGACCAGCGCCGGCGGTGCGGCGATGTCGATGGCGAAGAACAGGCGCTTGAACTCGGGCATGGCGGCTCCTGGCGGGGGGTGGCGGCGCGCGGGGCGGCAAACGGCAAACCCGCCGCCGGCGATCAGCCCGGCTCGGGCGCCTTCTCCAGCCAGCGCCGCAAGGTGTCGAACAGGCGCTGCGGCTCCACCGGCTTGGACAGGTGATCGTTCATGCCGGCGTCCAGGCAGACCGCACGGTCCTCGGCGAAGGCGTTGGCGGTCATCGCCACGATCGGCACCGCGTTGCCGAGGTGCTCGCGGATCTGGCGCGTGGCGGCCAGGCCGTCCAGCCCGGGCATCTGCACGTCCATCAGGATCAGCGCGTAAGGCGTGCGCAGCGCCATCTCCAGCGCCTGGCGGCCGTTGTCGGCGGTGTCGACCTGCAGGCCGGCGGCCTGCAGCAGGTCGACCACCACTTCCTGGTTGATGACGTTGTCCTCGGCCAGCAGGACGCGCCGGCCGCGCAGGCCGGCGTGCGCCCACGGCTGCGGGTGCAGCGCAGGCGGCTGCGGCGCGCCCTCCGGCGGCAGTTCGAACTCGGCGCTGAACCAGAAGGTGCTGCCTTCGCCCAGGCGGCTGTCGACACCGGCCTCGCCGCCCATCAGCGCGGCGAAGCGGCGCGTCAGCGCCAGGCCCAGGCCGGTGCCGCCGTGGCGGCGGGTCATCGAGTTGTCGCCCTGGTCGAAGGCGGCGAAGAGCCGCGGCAGTTGCTCCGGCGCGATGCCCGGCCCGGTGTCCCGGACCTCGAAGCGTGCCTGCAGCCGGTGCTCGTCGCGCCGCAGCACGCGGCCCTGCAGGCGCACGCTGCCGCGCTCGGTGAAGCGCACCGCGTTGGCCAGCAGGTTGATCAGCACCTGCGCCAGCCGCGTCGGGTCGCCGATCAGGCGCTGAGGCAGCGCCGCGGTGTCGACGGCCAGCTCCAGCCCCTTCTCCGCGGCCTTGGTGCGCACCATCGACAGCGAGCGCTCCAGCACCTCGTCGAGCCGGAACTCCTCGCGCTCCAGGCTCATCTTGTCGGCCTCGATCTTGGACAGGTCGAGGATGTCGCTGATCACCTGCAGCAGATGGCGCGCGGCGCCGTCGACCTTGGCCAGGCGGCTGCGCTGCTGCTCGTCGGTGGCGTCGCGCGCCAGCAGGTGCGACAGGCCGATGATGGCGTTCATCGGCGTGCGGATCTCGTGGCTCATGTTGGCCAGGAAGGCGCTCTTGGCTCGCGTCGCGGCCTCGGCTTCGGCGGCGCGCTGGACCAGCTGCGCGTTGACGCGCTCCAGTTCGAGCTCGGCGCGCTTGACGTCGGTGATGTCGGCGACGATGACGTTGAAGCCGCGCACCCGGCCGCCGACGCGGTCGGGGATGTAGGAGGCGAGCGTGTAGCCGGTGCTGCCGTCGGCCAGCCGCAGCGTGCGCTGGAAGCGCTGCTGCTCGCCGGCCAGCGCGCCGCGGATGTAGCGCTCGTTGGCGCGGAACAGCTCCTCGCCCAGCAGGTCCTGCATGCGAATGCCCAGCATCTGCTCGGGCGTGCGGCCGAACCACTTCAGGTAGGCGACGTTGGCGAAGCGGCAGCGCAGGTCGGCGTCCCAGTAGCCGACCATGCCCGGCAGCGCGTCGGCGATGGCGCGCATGAAACGCTCCCGTTCGGCCAGCGCGTCGCGTTCGGCGGCCAGTTGCCGCAGGCGCTCTTGCGTGTCGTCGGGCGCCGGGGCGGCCGGCGGCGCTGCGGGCCGTGGCCGGAACGCGGCCAGCGCGCAGATCAGCAGCGCCTCCAGCAGGAACACGCCCCAGGCCAGCGCGCCGGCGCCGGGCGCCGCATACACCGCCCCGGCGGCACCGAGCGCCGTCGCCACCAGGCCCGGCCCGACGCCGCCGGTCCACCCGCAGGCGATGACGGGCAGCAGCAAGGGCAGGAACAGCATGTCGGCGGGCGCCCCCGCCTGGCGCCAGGCGAGCAGCACGGCCGGGGTCGCCAACAGCGCGAGCAGGTAGGGCCAGCGGCGCGGCCCGCGGGGTGCAGCCGGCGCACGCTCACGCATGCGCTGCGGCAGGAGAACGAACGGCGGGTCGGGTCACGGCGCGCTCCAGTCACTCGGGCCAGGCCTCGCACCGGCAGGTGAGCCGCCGGTGGATGCGCTGCCGCATTATTCGGCGGCCACCCCGCCCTCGGGCCCGGGAATGCCCGCGAGGTCCCGAATGCGAAGGCCGGAGCGCGGAACAGACCAGGCTCCGGCCGTGGGCCTCGGAACTCAGAGCTTGGTGCCGCCGCTGGCGTCGACGACCTGGCCGGTGGTCCAGGCGCCGTCGGGCCCGGCGAGGAAGGCGACGACGCCAGCAACCTGCGCCGGCTGGCCGATGCCGGGCAGCGCCTGCACCTGGGCCAGCGTCTCCTGGCCGCCCGGGGCGTGGATCCAGGTGCTCATGCGCGTGTCGATCGCCCCCGGCGCGACGACGTTGGCGGTGATGCCGCGCGGGCCCAGTTCGGCGGCCAGCTGCAGCGTCAGCACGTCGACGAAACCCTTGCTGGCGGCGTAGGCGGTGATGCCGGGAAAGGCGGCGCGTGTCACCGCGGTGCCGATGTTGATGACGCGGCCGCCGTCGGGCATCAGCGGCAGCACGCCCTGGGTGACGAAGAACAGGCTGCGCACGTTGACGGCGAGGAGCTTGTCGAAGACCTCGGGCTCGGTCTCGGCGAGCGTCGCGAAGGGCGCGACGCCGGCGTTGTTGACGAGGATGTCCACACGCGGCAGCGGCAGAGCCTTCAGGCCGTCGACGAGACGCCGGGCGCCGTCGGCAGCGGCCAGGTCGGCCTGCAGCAGGTGCACGCGGTGGCCGCCGTCGCGCAGGGCCGCGGCCACCGCTTCCGCTTCGGCGCGGCCGCTGCCGTAGTGCAGCACCAGCTCGGCGCCGTCGGCGGCCAGCCGCCGCGCGATCGCTTCGCCGATGCCACGCGAGGCGCCGGTGACCAGCGCGATCTTTCCGTCCAGAGGCTTGTTCATCATGAACTCAAACTTGACCGTTTGGTCAATAAAGGGTGAAAGAAAAGCCGCTCGCGCGGCCGGCCAGGCACAGGGCGGCTCAGGCCCCGTCGAGAACTCCGAGGGTCAGCGCCACCAGGCGCTGCATCTGCTGGCGGCTGCGGCCGGCGCGGGCGGCGACACGCAGACCGCTGACCAGCGCGGCCAGCAGTTCGGCCAGGTCGGCCGACGGTGCCGGGTTGGCGACCGAGCCGTCGCGCTGGCCACGTTCGACGGTGGCGCGCAGCAGTTCGTGCGTGGCCTGCCAGCGGCTGGTCAGCGCCCAGGCCAGCGGCGCTTCGTCCAGGCCTTCGACGAGGCCGGTGGTGACGATGCAGCTCTTGCGCCCGGGGTCGGGGCTGGCGCAGTCGTCGAGCATCGCGGCGAAGAAGGCCTGCAGCGCGGCTCGGCCGTCGGCGGCGCCCTGCATCGCGGCGGCGACGTGCGCCGCTCGCCGCGTCGCGCAGTCGATGGCCTGCAGATACATCGCCTGCTTGTCGCCGAAGGCGTTGTACAGGCT
Organism: Rubrivivax gelatinosus IL144; assembly: GCF_000284255.1. Lineage (NCBI taxonomy): Bacteria > Pseudomonadati > Pseudomonadota > Betaproteobacteria > Burkholderiales > Sphaerotilaceae > Rubrivivax > Rubrivivax gelatinosus. The sequence goes on along the minus strand of NC_017075.1, from coordinate 1,013,749 downwards.
CTGCTTGCCCAGGCCGGTGGCCTGCTGCAGCAGCGCGAGGCTGGTGCCGGTGTAGCCGTGGGCGGCGAAGACGTCGGTCAGACGCTCCAGCACCTCGGCTTCGGAGAAACAGCGTTCGCGCGGCATGGGCCGAACTCTACGCCTTTTTTGACCAAACGGTCAAAAGAAGGTCCGACGCCCTCAGGGCGCGCCGATGGTCACGAAGGCGATCATCGGGTCGTTGCTCAGCGCCACCACCAGCACGCCGTCGGGCGTGACGACCAGTTGCCGGTTCAGCAGCGAGTTGGAGTAGCCGCTGAACTTGTAGCTTTGCAGCAGTTCGCCGCGCGGCGTGTAGACCCAGAAGTCGTGGCCCGAGTAGGCACCCGCGATGCCGCACAGCGACCGGCCGTCGCTGGTGACCTCGACGTTGTTCGGGTAAGCGTCGCCGCCGGGCAGCGCGCCGATGAAGCTGCCGTCGTTGCCGTCGACGACCGCGCACCGGTAACCACTGCCGGAAACACCGCCCCCCGACGCCGCGTACACGCGGCTGCCGTCGGGGCTGACGGCGACGTCGATCGGGTTGCCACCGGAGCGCGTGTCCAGCCCCGAGGGCGGGCCGCTGAACAGCACGCCCTTGGCCATCGACGAGTAGTCGACGTCGTAGCGCGTGCCCACACCGTAGACGCGCTGCGCGTCGGGGGTGGTGGCGAAACCGATCATCTCCGTCACGTAGCCCCGCCCCAGGCTGCGGCCGCCGGAGTAGGCCGTACCGTCGCCGACGAAGACCACCTCGACGCCGTTCGGGCGTGCTGCCACCAGCGGCATGTAGCCGTTGACGGCGTTCTCCAGCGGCCAGGTGTCGCTGCGGGCGAGAGTGTCCAGGTCGACCACGGCCAGCGAGCGCTCCGCCGTGTCGAGCGCATAAAGCCGCGAGCCGTCGGGCGAGACCGTCATGCGCCCGAGCGCGGAGCCGACCCGCCTGACGGTCGCGATCTTCTGCGCCGTGTAGGCGTTGTAGACGTCGATCGTCGCGCCGCCGTTGTGGGCGTAGACGTAGGGCCGGATGCGGTCGGCCACCAGTTCGGTGTAGGTCGAGCCGAGCGTCGTCACGGCAGCCGGCCCGGTGGCGCTCTTCCACAGTCCGACGCGGATCTTTGCCGGCGCGACACCGCCGGTGCTCGTGCTGACCGTCACGGTGGCGACGGCGAGGGTGGCGTCGGGCAGCGTCGCGGGGTCGGCGCTGAGCGTGAGCGTGGATGCGCCGGCCGTGTTGCCGCTGGCGGTGACGGCGAGCCAGCTGGCGTCGGAGCTGGCGGTCCAGGCCAGCGCGCCGCCGAAGTTGTCGCGCAGCGTCAGCGTGCGCCTGAGCACGCTGCCTGCGGGCGTGCTGGCCAGGCCCACGCCCCAGGCCGATGGCAGCAGGCGGCGCTGGTCGGCGTTCAGGTTGACCGTCAGCGGCAGCGTCACGGTGTCGCCGTTGACGACCGCGCTGACGGTGACCGTGGCACTCGAAGAGCCAGGCGTCGCCGCAGCGGCCACCGCCTGCAGCGACAGCAGGCTGCCGCTGCCGCCGACCCGGCCGCTGGCCGTGCTGCTGCTCAGCCAGGCCGGCAGCGTGGACAGCGTGAACGGCCAGGTGTTGCCCTCGGTGTTCAGGCCCAGCGCCAGCGTCTGCGGCGTGTCGAGATCACGCCCCTTCGGCCCGCCCAGCGTCACCGTGGGCGACGCCGCCGACAGCGTCGGTCTGGTCAGCGCGAGTTGCGTCGTCACCGTCTTGTTGGGCACGCCGACGGAAGACAGCACCAGATCGGCCTGGTAGTTGCCGCTGGCCAGCCGGCTGCGCGACGGGTCGGGCTGCAGCGAGACGGTGGCCGGCGTCATGCCGCTGGTCGGGGTGGCCAGCAGCCAGGCCGCCGAGGTGCTGGCGCTCCACGGCGTGGCGACGTCGTTGTCGAGCGCGAAACCGAGCGGCTGCGCGGCGATGGGCGCGCCGTTCACCGCGGCGAAGCCGGGCACGCCCGAGGTCAGCACGAACTGCGTCGGCAGCACGTCCAGCGTCACCGGCACGCTGGCGGTCTGGCCGTCGCTGGTTCGCACGATCACCTCGGCGCTGTAGTGGCCTTCGGCCAGCGCCGACGCCGGGACGCCGACCGCCAGCACGCCAGGCCCGGTGCCGGACAAGGGCGTGACTTCCAGCCAGCTCTCGCTGGCCGTGGCCGTCCAGACCTGCGTCGGCCCCTTGACCTGCACCGCGATCGCGTCAGGCAGCGAGCCCCCGCGGTGCACCGTCAGCGCGGTCGGGCCGATCGGCGAGGCCGACAGCGGCATCTCGCTGACGTTCAGGTCGTAGTCCAGTTCGTACGGCGAACCGGGCAGTTGCACCTGGCATCCGGGGTCCTCGCACAGCTGGACCTGGATCCGGCCCTGGTGGCGGCCCGCCGTCAACGACGGCGAGGTGTGCAGCGTCGCCGAGATCGTGTTCTGGTCGACGGCCGCCAGCTCCAGGCTGTTCAGCAGCACCTGGTCGGGATCGACCAGGTAGACGTAGCCCAGGCGCCTGAACTTCTCCGGGTCACGGGCCTTGGCGCGGACCGTCAGCGTGGCCGAACTTCCCGACTGGACATTGGCGCTCACCGTCGAAGGCGAGAAGCTCACCTCGGGCGTGGAGCCCCCACCGCCGCCGCCGCAGGCCGCGAGCCCCGCGGCCAGACAAAGCGCCGCCCCGCGCGCCCAGCGGCGCACGCCCATCGAAACCATGGTTTCCCTCCCTGCACGCACGCGCCGGCTGTTTCGCCAGCGTCCTTGGTGACCGGCGGTCACGCCGGGTTTCCGAGTATTTCACCGGCGGTCCTCGCCATGCGCCCGGCCGTTGCATGCAAGCGCCGGTCGCCCCCGAGGCTCGGGGGAGGGCCGAGCCGCCGGGCGCCGGCGGCCCTGGCGGGCCGGGAAATGCGCCGCGGCGCAGCTGCGCGCCGCCGTCACTCCGGCTGGAAGCCGGCGCTGCGCAGCAGTTCGGCGCCCTGCGCGACGTCGCGCGCGACGAAGCGTTTGAACTGCTCGGCGCTCTCGGTGACCGGCGTGATGCCCAGCTTGGCCCAGGCGCCGCTGCGCGCCAGCTCGGTGGTGGCGGCGTTGATCGCGGCGTTCAAGGTCGCCACGCGGGCCGGCGGCGTGGCGGCAGGCGCCCAGACGCCGTACCAGGAGGCGTAGGCGAACTCGGGCAGCCCGCTTTCCTTGAAGGTCGGCACCTCGGGCGCCAGCGCGCTGCGCCGCGCCGAGGTGATGGCGACCGGCCTGACCTTGCCCGACTTGGCCATCGGCAGCAGCGAGATCATCGAGTCCAGAACCAGGTCGGTGTGGCCGCCGGCGACGTCCATCAGCGCCGGCTGCGTGCCCTTGTAGGGCACGTAGGCGAGCTTGAGCCCGGCGTCGCGCGCCATCAGCAGCGTCGCCAGATGGCTGGGCGCGCCGGCGGCGGGGATGCCGGCCGTCCATTTGTCGGGCTGCCGGCGGATCGTGGTGATCACGTCGGCCAGCCGGGTCTGCGTGCGGCTGGGAGCCAGCACCAGCATCAGCGGCGCCTCGCCGACACGCGCCACCGGCGCGAAGTCGGTCTGCGGGTCGTAGGGCGCGTTCTTCAGCACCTGCTTCGCGAGCACGTGCGTGGCCGCCGAGAACAGCAGCGTCTGGCCGTCGGCCGGCGACGACAGCACCGCCCGGCCGCCGATCGTGCCGCTGCCGCCGGCGCGGTTCTCGACGATGACGTTGACGCCGAGCTGCTTCTGCAGCTGGGTGCCCAGCAGCCGCGCGGCAGCGTCGACACCACCGCCGGCCGCGAACGGCACGACGATGCGCAGCGGCTTGTCGCGTTCGGGGAATGTCGCCGCCTGGGCCAGCGCCGCCGCCGTCGGCGCGGCCAGCAGCAGGGCCAGGGTGGCCCGCAACCATTGCTTCATCTTGTCTCCTGGTTCTCTTGGCGGCCTGCGCAGCCTGCCTCGGGGGCAGGTCCGGCAGGCCGGGAACATGCACTCTAGGGAGCCGGCAGCCTTGCGCCTAGCCGAGCGCCGCAGCTTTCAGACTTGCCGGAACAGGCATGTCTTGCGCCCGCGCGACGTGCCCGGCCGCCGCGGGCGAGAATCCCGCCACCGATGAGCGCCCAAGACCTCCGCGTGCTCGCCGTCATCCCGCCGATGACGCAGCTGAACACGCCCTACCCCTCGACCGCCTACCTGACCGGCTTCCTCCGTTCGCGCGGCATCGCCGCGATGCAGACCGACCTCGCGCTGGCGCTGGTGCTGGAGCTGTTCACGCCGGCAGGACTCGCCGCCGTGCGCGCGGCCGCCGCCGCGCTGCCGCCGGAACGCCGCACGCCGCGGCTGGACGCCTTCGAGGCGCAGTTCGAGCGCTACGCGTCGACGATCACGCCGACCATCCGCTTCCTGCAAGGCGGCGACGCGACGTTGGCGCACCGCATCGCCGGCCGCGCCTTCCTGCCCGAAGGCGCGCGTTTCTGCTCGCTGGACGTCTACGTCGACCCCGACGACCCCGAAGGTGGCGACCCGCTGGCCTGGGCCTTCGGCGCGCTGGGCACGCAGGACCGCGCGCGCCACCTGGCAACGCTGTACCTGGACGATCTGGCCGACGTGCTGCGCGACGCCGTCGACGCCCGTTTCGAGTTCGTGCGCTATGCCGAATCGCTGGCCGCCAGCCAGCCGAGCTTCGAGCCGCTGGCGCAGGCGCTGGCGGCGCCGCCGAATCTCGTCGACGCGACGCTCGAGCGCCTGGCGCGCGACGCGCTGGCCGAGCACCGGCCCGACGTCGTGCTGTTGAGCGTGCCCTTCCCCGGCTCGGTCTACGGCGCGCTGCGCATCGCCCAGGCGATGAAGGCCGTGCAGCCCGGGCTGCGCGTGGCGCTGGGCGGCGGCTTCGTCAACACCGAGCTGCGCGAGCTGTCCGACGCGCGGCTGTTCGATTACGTCGACGCGGTGACGCTGGACGCCGGCGAGCGCCCGCTGCTGGCGCTGCTGGAGCACTGGGCCGGCAAACGCTCGCGCCAGCGCCTGGTGCGCACCTTCATGCGCGACGAAGGCGGCGTGGTGCGCCACCACGACATCGGCGAGGCCGACGTGCCCTTCGCCGAAGTCGGCACGCCGACCTGGGACGGGCTGCCGCTGGGCCGCTACCTGTCGCTCTTGGACATGCTCAACCCGATGCACCGGCTGTGGAGCGACGGGCGCTGGAACAAGCTGACGGTGGCGCACGGCTGCTACTGGAAGAAGTGCAGCTTCTGCGACACCAGCCTGGACTACATCTCGCGCTACGACGCCGCCGGCGCGGCGACGCTGGTCGACCGCATCGAGGCCATCGTCGCCGAGACCGGGCAGACGGGTTTCCACTTCGTCGACGAAGCCGCGCCGCCGAAGTCGCTGAAGGCGCTGGCCGCCGAGCTGCAGCGCCGGCAGCTGTCGATCTCGTGGTGGGGCAACGTGCGCTTCGAGAAGAGCTTCAGTCCCGAACTGTGCCGCCAGCTCGCCGACAGCGGCTGCATCGCGATCAGCGGCGGGCTGGAAGTGGCGTCGGACCGGCTGCTGGGGCTGATGCAGAAGGGCGTGTCGGTCGAGCAGGTGGCGCGTGTCACGCGCGCCTTCAGCGACGCCGGCGTGCTGGTGCACGCCTACCTGATGTACGGCTTCCCGACGCAGACCGTGCAGGACACGGTCGACGCGCTGGAGTACGTGCGCCAGCTGTTCGAGGCCGGCTGCATCCAGTCGGGCTTCTTCCACCGCTTCACCTGCACCGTGCACTCGCCGGTCGGCCGCGACCCGGCGGCCTACGGCGTGACGCTGCAGCCGCTGCCGCCGACGACGTTCGCGCGCAACGACGTCGGTTTCGTCGACCCCACCGGCGTCGACCACGACCGCCTGGGCACGGCGCTGAAGAAGGCGATCTACAACTACATGCACGGCATCGGCCTGGACGCCGACGTGCGCAGCTGGTTCGACCAGCGTGTGCCCAAGCCGACGGTGCCGCGCGGGCGCATCGCGCGGGCGCTGGAGCGGCGCTGAGGCCTCAGTCCGCGACGACGATCAGCGTCACCCGCCGGTTCTGCGCGCGGCCGGCTTCGCTGTCGTTGTCGGCGATCGGGCGCTCGGCGCCCAGGCCGCGCACCTGCAGGCCGGCGGCGTCGAATCCGGCGCCGGCCAGCGCGCGCGCGACGCTGGCGGCGCGGCGCAGCGACAAGGCCTGGTTGTAGGCCGCGGCACCGACGTTGTCGGTGTGACCTTCGACGTGCATGCGGCGGATGCCGGCCTCGGCCAGCGCCCGCCCCATGCGGCCCAGACGTTCGGTCTGCGGCGGCTGCAGGCGGTCGGCGTCGAAGCCGAACAGCAGCGCCATCGACAAATCGAGCTGCCAGTCCTCGCCCTCGGGCCGGAAACCCAGATCCTGCAGCGTGCGCACCTGCTCGGGCCTGAAGCGCGGGCGCGGCGGCGCCGCGGGCGGTGTTGCCTGGCAGCCGGCGACGGCGGCCGCCGCCAGGGCGATCAGCGCCGCGCGGCGGCGGCGGTCAGGCACGGGAGACGGGGGGTACAGACGGCAGTCGGTCATGGCGGGGCGTCGGTGGCGGCGGGGCGGTTGCGGCCGGCGTGTTTGCGGCGGTACATCGCGCGGTCGGCGGCGGCCATCAGCTCGGCCGCGCCGTCGCCGTCGTCGGGGAAGACGGCGGCGCCCAGGCTGGCCGACGGACGCAGCAGCAGGCCGCCGGGCAGCGGCAGCGGCTCGCGCACCAGCGCCTCGAGGTGGGTCAGCATCGGCTCCAGCTCGTCGCGCGAGTGCAGCGGCGCGACGAGCACGACGAACTCGTCGCCGCCCAGCCGCGCAACCAGGTCGTGCTGGCGCACGCCGCGGTTCAGGCGCGACGCGATCGCGCAGAGCACGGCGTCGCCCGCCTCGTGGCCGTGCTCGTCGTTGACGGCCTTGAAGCGGTCGGCGTCGGCGAACAGCAGGCCGACACGCTCGCCCTCGCGGCGGGCGCGGCTCAGCGCCTCGGCCAGCCGCTCCTCGAAAGCGTGGCGGTTGGCCACGCCGGTCAGCGCGTCGCGCCGGCTCTGCTGCGCCGCCGCCTCGTAGGCCTGGCGCAGCGCCTCGTTGCGCGCGACGAGCTCGGCCTCGTAGGCCTGCACCTCGTCGAGCAGGGCGTTGAAGTCGCCGGCCAGCGCGTCGAGCTCGGCCACCGCGACCGGCTCGACGCGGCGGCCGAAAGCCCGCGCCTGACGGATCGAGCGCGTGGTGCGCGACAGCGCCAGCAGCGGCTGCAGCACCAGCGCGTCCTGCCGGCGCGCGGTGGCCGCCACGGCCAGCGCGGTGACCGCGACGCCGAACAGCGCGCCGAAACCCGCCCACAGCAGCAGCGCACGCAGGAAGCCGGCGTCGCCGCTGAGCACCAGGCGCCCGGCGTCGCGGCCGTCGACGACGATCGGCAGTTCCAGCGTCGGCGACAGCCGGCGCTGCAGCCCGTCCAGCGCGCCGGCCGGCGCACGTTCGTAGTGCGCGAACTCGCGGCCGTCGCCCAGCACGATGCGCGCCGAGTCCAGGCGCTCGGCGCTGCCGATGCCGGCCAGCAGGCGCGAGGCCTCGGCGTCGTCGGCGAAGGCGACGGCAGCTTCGGTCGAGTAGGCGATCGAGCGGCCGATCAGGTCCAGGCTGTGGCGCTGCTCGCCCTTGAGCTGCCAGGCCGCCCCGAGCGTGACCACGCTGCAGACGACGAGCAGCGCCGCCAGCGCGACACGCAGCTGCCCCTGGCGCAGCACGGTGGCCAGCGGCAGCTTGGTGGCGCCGGCGGTGCTCATGCCTTGGGCCCCGGGCGCGCCAGGCGCAGCACCTGCGGATGCACGCGCAGGCCGCTGCGTGCGGCGACGTCGAGGTTGACCTCGAAGCTGTGGCGGTCGCCGATGCGCTGCAGGCAGAACATGCCGCCGTCGCTGCAGAACTCGTGGCCCCAGCCGATGGTGAGCACCGGCTGCCCGGCCAGGCGGCGCAGCGTCTCGCGGTGCGCCACCGGCGGCCAGCCGTCGAAGAGCAACACCGAGCAGGCGGCCGGCGGCGGAAGGTGGCGCGGCGTCTCGACGATCTCCAGGCCGCGCGGGTCGGGCGTGCGTTCGAGCTGGGCGCGCAGCTCGGCGCCGCTGCCTTCGCCGACGCACAGCCGCAGCGGCGCGTCGGACGGCCAGCGTGTGTAGCGCACGATGCCCAGCACGATGGCCGCCGGGCTCAGCGCCGAGCGGCTCTCGGCCACCGGAGACAGCTCCTGGGCCCGCAACGGCATCACGACGGCCAGCAGCAGGCCGGTGGCCAGGGCGCGGAGGAGGCGGGAGTCGGTCATCGGAGGGCGGTCGTCTGGCCCGCCGCGGAGCCTGGTTGCCACGCGACGGCGGGCGGCAGGCCGCCCCGGCCGATGATCCCCCCGGCGCGATGCCCGAGCGCGCCGCCGCCCCCCTCATTCGCGCGGGTCAGCGGGCGTGCGTCCTGCACGCTCAGCGCATCTCGAACAGCTCCTGGTGGAAACGCCCCGCCGGCAGGCCGGCGGCGGCCAGGTCGCGCTTCAGGGCCTCGCCGAAGGCGGCCGGGCCGCAGAACCAGAAGTCGGCGTGCAGCCAGTCGGGCACCAGCTGGCGCAGCCGGGTGGCGTCGAGGCGACCGTCGCGGCCGTCCTGCAGCACGTGCAGGCGCACGCCGGCGGCCCCGGCATCGGCTTCCAGCCGGGCCAGCGCCACCGGGTCGACCGCCGCGGTCGGGTGGAACATGTCGATCGTGCGGCCGTCGGGCCGGCGCGCCAGCGCCTGCAGCCGGGCGACGAAAGGCGTGACGCCGATGCCGGCGCCGATCCACACCTGGCGCCGCTGCTCGCCTTCGAAGCGGAAGCGGCCGTAAGGGCCTTCGACGGCGACCGCGTCGCCGGCCTTCAGCGCCTGCGGCAGCGTGCGCGTGTAGTCGCCCAGCGCCTTGATCAGGAAGCGCAGCCGGCCGTCGCCGGCCCAGGCCGAGGCGATGGTGAACGGGTGCGCGCCCTCGGCGGCGTCGAAGGTGACGAAGGCGAACTGGCCGGCGTCGTGGCCGCGCCAGCCCTCGCCGAGCTGGACCGTCACCGCGGTGACCTGGGTGCCCGGCTGGAACTCGACGCTCTCGACCCGGCCTTCGACACGGCGCGCACGGCCGATGCGGCGCGCCAGGCTCATGAAGGCCGACACCGTGCCCACCGCCATCAGCGCGGCCAGCACAAGGCCGACCGGCTGCAGCCAGTATTCGGGCTTGGTCAGCACCACCGAGTGGAAGACGAGCACCAGGTACACGAGCGCCATCGCGCGGTGGGTCTGGAAGAAACGCCGGTACGGGAAGCGCTTGATCAGCGCGATCGCGATCAGCGCCAGCATCGCGTAGAAGGCATACTCGCCGATCTCCTCGGCCGGGTGGCGCAGGCCCTGCAGCAGGGCGAGCAGGCTGTCGGGCTCGAACTGCGGCCGCGGCCCGCGCTGCGGGCGCTCCAGCCAGCCGGCCTGGACCAGCCACTTCGGGCCCTTGGCGAACAGCCAGTGCGCCACCGACAGCGCCAGCCCGGCGATGCCCAGCCACTTGTGCAGGCGGTAGCCCTTGTCCATGCCGTGCAGGCGTTCGTCCAGCCAGGCCGGGCGCAGCGCCAGCAGCATGCCGACGCTCATCAGCCCCATGCCCAGCACGCCGCTGTACTGCACGAGCAGGTTGCGCCACGGGAAGACGCCTTGCGCGGCCGGCAGCGCGGAGGCCTCGGCCGCCAGCCACAGCGCGCTCAGCCCGGCGGCGAGCGCGACGAAGGTGGTGCGGATCGTTTTCATGACGGTCTCTCGGAAGTCGATACCGTCATGCTGCGCGGGCGAGGTGAAGGCGGTCTTAAGACACCGGCCGGCCGGCGTGGCGCCGACGCCCCGCCGTCACGCCCCATTGCGGCGCGGGCGACCACCGTGGCGCCAGGACCACGCGCGCAAACCCTCGAATGCGCGTCTATCCTGCGTTGGGACAAGTCCTTTGATATGAGCCCAGATAATTGATGGATAACAGTCGATAGACTGTAACGGCAGCTTGACAGAAATTTTCATCTACTGGCAAGCATTCGTGGCCTGCAGGCGGCCACACCCGCAGCAGTAAGGAAGGACCTCATGAAAAACGCAATCCGAGCAGCGGCCGTGACGGCCCTGGCCGCCCCGGCCCTGCTCGCCACCACGCCTGCCGTCCCCGCGAGCACCCCCAAGTACCTCGCCCAGCGTGTCGACTGCGCCGGCCTGCCCGGCCTGACGCTCGCCCCGGGTGAACTGACGGTGCTGCTGGTCGACGAATCGGCCAACCCCGCCGCCGCGCGCCTGGAACGCCTGCGCGCGCCGGCCTGCCGCAGCATCTACGCCGCACAGCGCGTGGACGACGACGGCTGGATGGACCGCGACTGGCTCGGCGACGTGATCGTCTCCGCCGTCGACCCGGCCCAGGGCAAGCCCGCCACCGATCTGCAGCAAAGCCGCCTGCGTGCGCCGCACTACGTCGTCACCGTCAGCACCGCGCTGGCCGACAAGGCCACGCCCGACGCGCTGACCTTCTCGCTGTCGCGCGAACTCGGCCACGGCGTCTACCGCCACGGCACCCGCACCGCCGCGCTGCGCCTGCTGTCCACCGGCTTCTACGCCACCAGCGTGCTGGGCTTCGGCATGCTGCCGACGATCAGCGCCTCGGTCGTCGCCAGCGGCGCCGCCGCCGACGCCGGCCTGGGCTTCGGCACCTGCCTGGTCGCCGGCCTGAACAAGCGCTTCGAACTGCAGGCCGACGCCTTCGGCGTGCGCTCGCTGCAGGCGCTGGGCGCGGCCAAGCCGCAGGCCCAGCAGGTCGCGCTGGGCGTGCTGCGCGCCACGCCGGCCGCAGAAGGCCGTTGCATGGACGCGCAGAACGCCACCGCCGGCACGCTCGCGCGCAGCCAGGCCGTGCAGGCGCTCTGAGGCTTTCGCAGCGCCTGGAACGGCCGCCTTCGGGCGGCCGTTTTCGTTTGCGCCGCCTGGGGATTTCGCTGCGGCCGGCGGCTGGGCATGCTGCACGGCAGCCGATAAGAGGCGGGTAAGCGCCCGGCGCGTACACCGACCCGGTCGCCGCTGTGCGCAAGGAGATTCTTGAATGCACCCCACTGCAGGCCGCCCGGCACCGGGCGGCGCCCGATGCGATGGCTGAGCCCGTCGCCCTGCCCCGCCGCTGGCAGCTGCTGTTGAGCGGCGCGCCGCGGCTGCGGGAAGCCACGCCCGAGGGCCGCACGCTGGCGCTGATCGCGCCCGACGCCGCCTGGCTGGCGCTGGCCGCCGCGCCCGAGGGCCGTGACAGCCGCCAGGTCGCGCTGCTGGTCTGGCCCGACGCCGGCGAACGCGGCGCGCTGAACAACCTGCACCAGCGTGTGCACCGGCTGCGCAAGGCCAGCGGCGCCCGGCTGGTGGAGACCGGCGCCCGCTTCGCGCTCGCCGCCGACCTGGAACTGCCGGCCGAGGACTTCGGCGCGCTGGCCGCCGACCCCGAGGCCGTGCCGGGCGAATGGCTGGCCGGCTGCGACTTCAGCGCCCGTCCGGCGCTGGCCGACTGGCTGGACCGCCAGCGCGAGGCGCGCCGCGCCGCCTGGCGCGAAGCCCTGGCCGCACACGCCGCGGCCGCCGAACACGGCGGCGCCCTGGTGCTGGCGCTGCGCTGCGCCGAGCGCCTGCTGGCGCTGGAGCCGCTGAGCGAGCACGCCCACCGCCGCCTGATGCGCCTGCACCACCTGCGCGGCGACCGCGCCGGCGCCGTGGCCGCCTTCGAGCGCTGCGAACGCCTGCTGAAGGACGAACTGGGCCTGAGGCCCGACGCCGAGCCACGCGCGCTGCTGGCCACCGTCGAACGTGGCCGCGGCGGCGAGCTGGCGCCGGTGCGGCCGGTGCCCGCCGCCTTGCTGCGGCCGCCGCGGCTGGCCGGGCGCCGCGAGGCGCTGGCCCAGCTCGCCGCGGCCGAACGCGACGGCACCGTGGTGCTGCTGGTCGGCGACGCCGGCATCGGCAAGACGCGGCTGTTGCAGGAGCACCTGGCCGGCCGCGCCGACGCGCTGCACGTGCAGGCCCGCCCCGGCGACGAAGGCCTGCCCTATGCGACGCTGATGCGGCTGCTGCAGCGGCTGGACGCCGCCGAGGCCGAGGCCGCGCCGGCCCGTCCCGAGCGCCTGCCGGCGCTGCTGCGCCACTGCCTCGCCGCGGCGCAGCGGCAGGGGCTGAGCGTCGTCGCCGTCGACGACCTGCACTTCGCCGACCGCGCCAGCATCGAGACGCTGCTGACGCTGGCCGGCGAGGCGGCGCTGCACTGGATCCTCGCCCGCCGGCCACCGCCGCACGGCGCCGACGACCCGCTCGCCGCGCTGATCGAGAGCGGCAGCACGCGCCGCCTGCTGCTCGGGCCGCTGGAGGCGGCAGAACTCGCCGAGCTGCTGCAGGGGCTGGACCTGGCGCCCTCGCAGGCGCAGGCCCTGGCCGGCCAGTTGCTGCAGCGCTGCGGCGGCAACCCGCTGTTCGTGCTGGAGACGCTGCGCGCCGCCTGGCGCGACGGCCTGCCCGAGGGCACGCTGCCGGTGCCGCGGGCGCTGGCGCACCTGGTCGAGCTGCGCCTGGCACGGCTGTCGCCCGACGCGCTGGCGCTGGCGCGCGTGGCGGCGATCGCCGCGCCCGACTTCGACCTGCCGCTGGCCGAGCAGGTGCTGGGCGCGCCCGCGCTGCGCCTGGCCGGCGCCTGGCACGAGCTGGAGCAGAGCCAGGTACTGCGCGGCGAGCAGTTCGCGCACGACCTGATCCAGGACGCGGTGCTGGCCGCGATCCCGCAGGTCATCGCCCGCCACACGCACCGCCAGGTGGCCGCGGCGCTGGCCGGGCGCGGCGTGGCGCCGGGACGCGTGGCGCGGCACTGGCGCGACGCCGGCGAACACCGCGCCGCGGCGGCGGCTTTCGCGGCTGCGGCCCAGGACGCGCGGGCCGCCTGCCGGCCGCGCGAGGAAGGCGAACTGCTCGAAGCCTGCGCCCAGGCGCACGAGGCCGCCGGCGACGACGAGGCGGCGCTGCAGACGCGCATCCGCCGCGTCGGCGCGCTGCTGCCCAGCGCCGGCGTCGGCGCGGCGATCGACGAGGCGCAGGCCCTGGTGCAGGCCAGCCGCGGCCGGCCGTCGGCGGCGCTGGCGCTGACCGCGCTGGCGATGGCGCTGTTCTGGGGCGGGCGCCAGGACGAGGCCGAGCAGGCCGCGCGCGAGGCGCTGGCCACGCCCGACGCCAGCGAGGAGGTGCAGGTGCGCGCCAGCTCGCTGCTGTCCAACATCGAGGCGATGCGCGGCCACGCCGAGGCGGCGCTGGCGCTGATGCAGCGCTGGCGCACGCGCATCACCGAGCTCGCCGACCCGGTGCTGCGCTGCGAGTTCCACGGCAACCTGGCGACGCTGCTGATCCGCGTGAACCGCAGCGGCGAGGCGCTGCCGGTGGCCGAGCAGCACCTGGCGCTGGCGCGCGCCACGCGCTCGGCGACCGAGCAGCTGGCGGCGCTGATGAACCTGTCGAACCTGCACGCGCGGCGCGGCGACCTGGCGCGGGCGGTGGAGCACGGCCGCGAGGCCGACCGGCTGGCCACCGAGATCGAGCTGACCGCGACGCTGGCCTGGTGGAACCGGGCGTCGCTGGGCTTTTTTCTGGGCGGGCTGGGACGCTATGCCGAGGCGCTGCAGCTGCTGGAGGCGGCCGCCGGGGCGCTGGCGACGAGCCCGCTGCAGCAGAACCTGGCGCTCGGCCTGCTGGCGCGCGTCTGGCTGACGCTGGGCCAGGGCGCACGCGCCCACCGCTGCGTGCAGGGCCTGAGCGAGGCGCCGCCCGGGGCCTTGCGCACCGCCCAGCTCGTGCTGCGCGCCGCGGTCGCCGCGGCCACCGGACAGCCGGCGGCGCCGCTGTGGCAGGAGGCCGCCGCGACCGGCGTCGCCGAGGACCCCCACCGCATCCAGGCCGAAGTCGAGCTGGCCTGCGAAGCCGGGCGCCTGGACCTGCTGCACGAGCTGGAGCGCCGCGCCGACGCGGCGGCGCTGTTCCCGCAGGCCGCGGAGGTGGCGACACGCACGCTGGCGCTGCTGGCCGACCGGCAGGCCGCGGCGGCCGCGGCGGCGGCCGAGCACCGCACGCTGCAGGCGCGTTCTGCCCACTACTACCTGCCGGCGCTGCTGCTGCGCTGCGCCGAGGCCTACGAACGCGGCGGCCGCGGCGACGCCGCGCAGCGCTGCCTGGCGACGGCGCTGGACTGGGTGCACCGCGACGCGCTGCCGCAGGTGCCGGCGCCTTTCGTCGAAGGTTTCCTGCACCGCCAGCCGGTCAACGTCGCGCTGCGCGCCGCGGCGGCACGGCGGGCGCTGCCCGTCACGCGCGGCTAGGCTGGCGCACAAACGACGAAGGGGCGGCCCTGGGGGCCGCCCCTTCCCGTCTGGTCAACCGTGACTGCGCCGGATCTCAGTCAGCCTGCTTGCGCAGGAAGGCCGGGATCTCGATCTCGTCCATGCCGTTGCTGGCCAGCGCGTCGACCTTGGCCGCGGCCTGGCTGCGGCCGCTGCGCCAGACGCTGGGCGTGTTCAGCCCGGCGTAGTCGTGCGCCGGCGCCGGGGCCGCCGCGCCGACGGCGGCCTGGGTCAGGATCGGCAGGTTGTCGGTGCCGGTGCGCAGCACGGGCTGCGCGACAGGCGCCTGCTGCACGACGGCCAGCGGCGGCGCCGGGCGGGTTTCCTGGCGGCGCGCCGAGTTCAGGCCGGTGGCGATGACGGTGACGCGCAGCTGGTCGCCCAGGCTCTCGTCGTAGGCCGTGCCGTAGATGACGTGGGCGTCGTCGGCGGCGTAGCGGCGGATGGTGTTCATCGCGTTGCGGCTCTCGGCGAGCTTGAAGGTCGCCTTGCTCGCGGCGATCAGCACCAGCACGCCGCGCGCGCCCGACAGGTCGATGCCTTCGAGCAGCGGGCAGGCGACGGCGGCGTCAGCGGCCTTGGTCGCGCGGTCCGGGCCGCTGGCCGTGGCCGTGCCCATCATCGCCTTGCCGGGCTCGCTCATCACCGTCTTCACGTCCTCGAAGTCGACGTTGACGAGACCGGGGATGTGGATGATGTCGCTGATGCCGCCGACGGCGTTCTTCAGCACGTCGTTGGCGTGCGCGAAGGCCTGGTCCTGCGTCACGTCCTCGCCCATCACGTCGAGCAGCTTCTCGTTGAGCACGACGATCAGGCTGTCGACGTTGGCTTCGAGCTCGCTGACGCCGTCGTCGGCCTGCTTGCCGCGGCGCTTGCCTTCGAACTCGAAGGGCTTGGTGACGACACCCACCGTCAGGATGCCCATCTCCTTGGCGACGCGGGCGATGACCGGCGCCGCGCCGGTGCCGGTGCCGCCGCCCATGCCGGCGGTGATGAACAGCATGTGCGCGCCGGTGATCGATTCGCGGATGCGGTCGACGGCCTCCTCGGCGGCCGAGCGGCCGACCTCGGGCTTGGCGCCGGCGCCCAGGCCGCTGGTGCCCAGTTGCACCAGGGTGGCCGCGCCGCTGCGGTGCAGGGCCTGCGAATCGGTGTTGGCGCAGATGAAGTCCACGCCCTGCACGCCCTGGGCGATCATGTGTTCGACGGCATTGCCGCCGCCGCCCCCGACGCCGATCACCTTGATCTGCGTGCCTTGGTCGAATTCCTCGATCATTTCGATGGGCATGTGGAGCCTCCTAATGAATGCAGTTGCCAGACGGTTGACTTGACGGAATGAAACGGGACCTCGTCACGGGTCCTTCTCAGAAATTGCCCAGGAACCAGTCCTTGGCGCGGCCGAGCAGCGTCGTCACCGACCCCGCCTGGGCCGCGGCCTTGTGACCGCGTTGCCGTGCCAGACGCGCCTCCTCGAGCAGCCCCATGACGGTGGCCGACCGCGGATTCGCGACCATGTCGCCGAGCGCGGCGTGGTACGTGGGCAGACCACGCCGCACCGGCTTCAGAAAGATGTCCTCGCCGAGCTCGATCATCCCGGGCATCACCGACGAGCCGCCGGTGATGACGATCCCCGAGGACAGCAGCTCCTCGTAGCCGCTCTCGCGGATGACCTGGTGCACGAGGGTGAAGATCTCCTCGACGCGCGGCTCGATGACGCCGGCCAGCGCCTGCTTGCTCAGCATGCGCGGCGCACGGTCGCCCAGCCCCGGCACCTCGACCTGGTCGGCCGGGTCGGCCAGCAGCTGCTTGGCCACGCCGTGCTCGACCTTGATCTCCTCGGCGTCCTTGGTCGGCGTGCGCAGCGCCATCGCGATGTCGCTGGTGATCAGGTCGCCGGCGATCGGGATCACCGCGGTGTGGCGCACGCTGCCGTCGGTGTAGATCTGCACGTCGGTGGTGCCGGCGCCGATGTCGACGACGGCCACGCCCAGCGACTTCTCGTCGTCGGTCAGCACCGCGGCGGCGCTGGCGCTGGGGTTGAGCACCAGGCGCTCGACTTCCAGGCCGCAGCGGCGCACGCACTTCAGGATGTTCTCGGCCGCGCTCTGGGCACCGGTCACGATGTGGACCTTGACCTCCAGCCGCGAGCCGCTCATTCCGATCGGCTCCTTGACCTCGTGGCCGTCGATCACGAACTCCTGCGGCTCGACGAGCAGCAGGCGCTGGTCGTTGGGGATGTTGATCGCCTTGGCGGTCTCGACGACGCGCGCCACGTCCACCGTCGTCACCTCGCGGTTGTCGCGCACGATGACCATGCCGGTGGAGTTCTGGCCGCGGATGTGGCTGCCGGTGATGCCGGTGTAGACCCGGTCGATCTTGCAGGCGGCCATCATCTCGGCCTCCTTCAAGGCCTGCTGGATGCTCTGCACCGTGGCGTCGATGTTGACGACGACGCCGCGCTTCAGGCCATGCGTCGTCGCCACGCCGAGGCCGGCGACGCGCAGCTCGCCGTCGGGCAGCACTTCGGCGGCCACCACCATCACCTTGGCGGTGCCGATGTCCAGGCCGAAGACGAGATCCTTGTATTCCTTGGCCATGTTCGTGTCAGTTGGTCGTCTTCGTTTTCGTCGTCACCCCGCGCAGCCGCACGGCGTAGCCGTCGGTGTGGCGCAGGTCGGCGTATTCCAGCGGCGCGCGCCAGCGCGCCGTCACCTCGGGCACCGTGCGCACGAAACGCGCCGCGCGGGCGAGCACCTCGTCGTCGCTGCCGCGGCCCAGTTCCAGCGTCGCGCCGTTGTCCAGCTCCACGCTCCACGAGCCGCGGTGCGACAGGTGCAGCTCGCTGAGCTCGGCGTCCAGCGGCTTGAACACCGGTTGCAGCTTGGCGTACATCGCGAGCACCGTCGCCGCCTCCTCGTCGGGGCCCGAGAACACCGGCAGCCCGTCGTCCTCGACGTCGCCGACGTTGGCGTCGAAGAGTTCGCCGTGCGTGTTGACGAGGCGGTCGTTGCCGTCCTCGCCCTGCCAGACGGCGGCCGGACGGTGCTCCTCCAGGCGCACCGCGAGCCGGTCGGGCCAGACGCGGCGCACGACCGCGTTGCGCACCCAGGGCACGGCCTCGAAGGCCTCGCGCCCCTGCTGCAGGTCCAGGCTGAAGAAGTTGCCCTTGAGCCGCGGCATCGCGTTGGCGCGGATCGTGTTGACGCTGTTGCGGCCCAGGTCGCCGTCGATCTCGATGCCGCGGATCGTGAACAGCGGCGCCCGCACCAGCCACATCAGCGCGGCGGCAGCCAGCGCCGCGCCGGCGAGCACGAACACGCCGCTGGCGACGCCGTTCATCAGGCGCACGTCCATCGGTTGTTCGGCCAGCGGCAGGGCGGCGGCGCGGCTCATGGCGTCCTCAGACTCCCGGGTGGTCCAGCGCGGCGCACTCGAGCACGTGCACGCACAGCTGTTCGTAGCTCATGCCGGCCACGCGCGCGGCCAGCGGCACCAGCGAGTGGCTCGTCATGCCCGGGCTGGTGTTCATCTCCAGCAGGAAGGGCTTGCGGTCGCTCTCGCGGATCATCAAGTCGGCGCGGCCCCAGCCGCGGCAGCCGAGCAGGCGGTAGGCGGCCAGCGTCAGGCGCTGGATCTCGGCCTCCTCGGCCGGCGGCAGGCCGCTCGGGCAGTGGTAGCCGGTCTCCTCGGAGAAGTACTTGTGCTCGAAGTCGTAGTTGCCGCCGGGCGCGACGATGCGGATCACCGGCAGCGCGCGCGCCGAGGCGCCTTCGCCGAGCACCGCGCAGGTGACCTCGATGCCGTCGATGAACTCCTCGCAGAGCACGTCGGCGTCGTACTCGGAGGCCAGCTTCACCGCGTCCTGCATCTCGGAGTAGCCGGCGACCTTGGTGATGCCGATCGACGAGCCCTCGCGCGGCGGCTTGACGATCAGCGGCAGGCCCAGCTTGTCGGGCACGGCGACGACGTCCTCGCGCGCCTGGTGCTCCGGCGACAGCCAGGCCCAGCGCGGCGTCGGCAGCCCTTCGGCGGCCCAGATGCGCTTGGTCATGACCTTGTCCATCGCGATCGCGCTGGCCATCACGCCCGAGCCGGTATAGGGGATGCGCAGCAGCTCCAGCGCGCCCTGCACCGTGCCGTCCTCGCCGTGGCGGCCGTGCAGCGCGATGAAGGCGCGTTCGAAGCCGGCGTGCTTGAGTTCGGCCAGCTCGCGTTCGGCCGGGTCGAACGGTTGCGCGTCGACGCCGGCGCGGCGCAGCGCCTCGAGCACGCCGTTGCCCGACATCAGCGACACCTGCCGCTCGGCGCTGGATCCGCCCATCAGGACGGCGACCTTGCCCAGGTGATTCATGCCACGGCTCCTTGTTGCGTCATCTCGACCACCTTCTGCGGCACCCCGCCCATCGATCCGGCGCCCATCGCGATGACCACGTCGCCGTCCTGCGCGAACGCGGCGACCGCCGCCGGCAGTTCGGCGATCGAGTCGACGAACACCGGGTCGACCTTGCCGGCCACACGCAGAGAACGCGCCAGCGCGCGACCGTCGG
The DNA here is from genome assembly GCF_000284255.1 of Rubrivivax gelatinosus IL144. Lineage (NCBI taxonomy): Bacteria > Pseudomonadati > Pseudomonadota > Betaproteobacteria > Burkholderiales > Sphaerotilaceae > Rubrivivax > Rubrivivax gelatinosus. Next base: position 994,729 of record NC_017075.1, on the reverse strand, counting down.
CGGCGACGATCGGCGCCTCGCCGGCGGCGTAGACCTCGGTCAGCAGCACCGCGTCGGCGCTGCCCATGACCTTGACGAAGTCCTCGAAGCAGTCGCGCGTGCGGGTGTAGCGGTGCGGCTGGAAGGCCAGCACCAGGCGCCGGCCCGGGAAGGCGCCGCGCGCCGCGGCGATCACCGCCGCCATCTCGGCCGGGTGGTGGCCGTAGTCGTCGATCAGCGTGAACGTGCCGCCGCCACGCGCTGCCGACACCGGCAGCTCGCCCCAGCGCTGGAAGCGCCGGCCGACGCCGGTGAAGCCGGCGAGCGCACGCACCGTCGGCTCGTCGGGCAGCTCCAGTTCCATCGCGACGGCGATCGCGGCCAGCGCGTTGCGCACGTTGTGCACGCCGGGCAGGTTCAGCGTGATCGCCAGGTCGGGCAGCGGCACGCCGTTGCGGCGCTGGGCGGTGAACTTCATGCGCCCGCCGGGCAGCGCCTCGACGTCGACGGCGCGCACCTGAACGTCCTCGCCGAGGCCGTAGCTGACCACCGGGCGCGACAGCATCGGCAGGATCGCGCGCACGCCGGGGTCGTCGCCGCAGACGATGGCCGCGCCGTAGAACGGCATGCGGTGGATGAAGTCGACGAAAGCCGAACGCAGCCGCGACAGGTCGTGGCCGTAGGTCTCCATGTGGTCGGCGTCGATGTTGGTGACGACGGCCATGATCGGCATCAGGTTCAGGAACGAGGCGTCGCTCTCGTCGGCCTCGACGACGATGTACTCGCCCGAACCCAGGCGCGAGTTGGCGCCGGCGCTCAGCAGCTTGCCGCCGATGACGAAGGTCGGGTCGCGGCCGGCTTCGGCGAGCACGCTGGCCACCAGCGAGGTCGTCGTCGTCTTGCCGTGCGTGCCGGCGATGGCGATGCCGCGGCGCAGGCGCATCAGTTCGGCCAGCATCACCGCACGCGGCACGACCGGGATGCGGCGCGCACGGGCGGTGATGACCTCGGGGTTGTCGCCCTTCACCGCGGTCGAGATGACGACGGCGTCGGCGCCCTCGATGTTGGCGGCGTCGTGGCCGATCGCGATGCGCAGGCCGAGACCGGCCAGGCGCTCGGTGGTCGCGCTGGCGGCCTGGTCGCTGCCGGTGACGCGGTAGCCCAGGTTGTGCAGGATCTCGGCGATGCCGCTCATGCCGGCGCCGCCGACGCCGACGAAGTGGATCTGCTTGACGGCGTGTTTCATCGCTTGCTCAGGTTCTCTATGAGGTCCGCAACGCGCGCGGCGGCCTGCGGGCGGGCCAGGGCGCGGGCGCGGTCGGCCATCGCGGCGAGCGCGGCGCGGTCCAGCGTGCGCAGCTCGTCGGCGAGGCGTTCGGGGTTCAGTTCGGATTGCGGCAGGTGCTTGGCGGCACCTCGGGCGGCCATCATCTCGGCGTTGTCGCGCTGGTGCGAAGTGGTGCTGACGATCAGCGGCACCAGGATGGATGCAACGCCGGCGGCGCACAGTTCGCTGACCGTGATCGCGCCGGCACGGCACAGCATCAGGTCGCAGTCGGCCAGGCGGCGCGGCATGTCGTCGATGAAGGGCAGCACCTCGGCCGCGACGCCGGCCGCGGCGTAGGCGGCCTTCACGGCCTCGAGCTGGGCGGCGCCGGTCTGGTGCGTGACGAGAGGACGCTCGTGCGGTGCCAGCCGGGCCAGCGCCTGCGGCACGGTCTCGTTGAGCACCTTGGCGCCCAGGCTGCCGCCGACGACGAGCAGCTTCAGCGCGCCGCTGCGGCCGGCATAACGTTCGGCCGGCGCCGGCAGCGCCTCGATCTCGGCGCGCACCGGGTTGCCGGTGACGACGGCGTTCTTCGTCGAGTGCGCCGCGGCGCCGTCGAAGCCGAAGGCGACGCGGTCGGCCACCGGCAGCAGCGAGCGGTTGGACAGCAGCATCGCGGCGTCGGCGTTGACCAGCACCAGCGGCTTGGACAGCAGCGAGGCCATCAGCCCGCCGGGGAAGCAGACGTAGCCGCCCATGCCGAGCACGGCGTCGGCGCGGCGCCGGCGCAGGATGCCCAGGCAGTCGCCGAAGGCCTTCAGGAGGCGCAGGCCGCCGGTCAGCGCACCCATCGCGCCCTTGCCGCGCAGGCCGGCGAAGCCGATCGTGTCCAGCGGCAGGCCGGTCGGCGGCACCAGCTTGTTCTCCATGCCGCTGCGCGTGCCCAGCCAGCTCACGCTCCAGCCGCGGCGCTGCATCTCGCGGGCGACGGCGATGCCGGGTATGACGTGACCGCCGGTGCCGGCGGCCATCACGACGAGGTGGCGGCCGCTCATGCCCGCCCTCCCCGCATCAGCGTCCGATTCTCGATGTCGACGCGCACGACGATCGCCAAAGCGACGAGGTTCATCAGGATCGCCGAGCCGCCGTAGCTCATCAGCGGCAGCGTCAGGCCCTTGGTCGGCAGCACGCCCAGGTTCACGCCCATGTTGATGAAGGCCTGGCCGCCCATCCAGATGCCGACGCCCTGCACCATCAGCCCGGCGAAGACGCGGTCCAGCGCGATCGCCTGGCGGCCGATGACGAAGATGCGCCGCGTCAGCCAGAAGAACAGCGCGATGACCGCGGCGACGCCGACGAAACCCAGCTCCTCGCCGATGACGGCGAGCAGGAAGTCGGTGTGCGCCTCGGGCAGGTAGTGCAGCTTCTCGACGCTGGCGCCCAGGCCCTGGCCGAAGAGCTCGCCGCGGCCGAAGGCGATCAGCGAGTGCGTCAGCTGGTAGGCCTTGCCTTGCGCGTAGGCCGGGTCCCAGGGGTTCAGGTAGGCCAGGATGCGCTCGCGGCGCAGGTCGTCGAACGCGATGATCGTGGCGAAGGCGGTGACCGCCGCGGCCGCGATCAGGAAGAACATGCGGCCGTTGACGCCGCCCAGGAACAGGATGCCCATCGCCACCGTCGCGATGACGATGAAGGCGCCCATGTCGGGCTGGCGCAGCAGCAGCACGCCGATGAAGAACACCGCGACGACCATCGGCCAGACGGCACGGAAGAAGTTCTCCTTCACGTCCATCTTGCGGACCATGTAGCTGGCCGCGTACATCGAGATCGTGATCTTCGCCAGCTCCGAGGGCTGGAAGTTCATGACGCCCAGCGGGATCCAGCGGCGCGAGTTGTTGACCACCTTGCCGATGAAGGGCAGCAGCACCAGCACCAGCAGCACCAGCGAGACGACGAAGATCTTCTCGGCGTGCTTCTCCCAGAAGGTCACCGGCACCTGCACGACGGCGAACGCGACGACCGCGCCCAGCACCAGCGAGAACACGTGGCGCGTCAGGAAGTAGGCCGGCGAGTAGTTGCTGAACTTCGGGTTGTCGGGCAGCGCGATCGACGCCGAATAGACCATCACCAGACCGAGCAGCAGCAGCGTCGCGACGACGGCGACGAAGGTCTGGTCGAAGGCGCGCAGCGCCGCGGGCCGGCCGCCGGCGACGACGCGGTCGCGCACCGGCAGCGTGCCGACGCTCTCGCGCCGGGACGCCCACCATTCGCGGATCGCGCCGATGGCCTTCATGCCTGGCCCTTCTCCGCGGCCAGCGCCTGCACCGCGGCGGCGAAGACCTCGGCGCGGTGGGCGTAGTTGCGGAACATGTCCATGCTGGCGCAGGCCGGGCTCAGCAGCACGGCGTCGCCGGGTTCGGCCTGCTCGAAGCACCAGGCGACGGCGGCCTCCAGCGTCTCGTGGCGCGCCAGCACCGGGCCGCGCACGTGCGGCTCGATCGCCGGCGCGTCGCGGCCGATGGTGGCCACCGCACGCGCCCAGCGCGCCAGCGGCTCGGCCAGCGGCGCGAAGTCCTGGCCCTTGCCGTCGCCGCCGAGGATGACGACCAGCCTGGCCGGCGCCTTGTCGGCGCCCAGGCCGTCGAGCGCGGCGACGGTGGCGCCGACGTTCGTGCCCTTGCTGTCGTCGAAAGCCTCGACCTCGCCGACGGTGCCGATCCACTGCACGCGGTGCGGCTCGCCGGAGTATTCGCGCAGGCCGTGCAGCATCGGCGCCAGCGGGCAGCCGATCGCGGTGGCCAGCGCCAGCGCGGCCAGCGCGTTGGCGGCGTTGTGGCGGCCGCGGATGCGCAGCGCGTCGGCCGGCATCAGGCGCTGCAGATGGATCTCGTGTTCCTCGTCGCGGCGCAGCTTGACGGTCTCGTCGGCCGGCAGCGCCCGCACCAGCCAGGCCATGCCGTTCTCGACGACCAGACCCCAGTCGCCGGGGCGGCGCGGCGCGTCCAGGCCGAAGCGCTGCACGCTGCGGCCCACCGGCTTGGCGCGGCCCTTGGCCGGCGGCGGCGGCGGCACCATGGCCTCGACCAGCGGGTCGTCGCGGTTGATGACCATCACCGCGTCGCGGCCGAAGACACGCGCCTTGGCGCCGGCATAGGCGTCCATCGAGCCGTGCCAGTCCAGGTGGTCCTGGGTGACGTTGAGCACCGCGGCGGCGGCCGGCTCGAAGCCGCTGACGCCGTCGAGCTGGAAGCTGGAGAGCTCGAGCACCCAGACCTCGGGCAGGTCGTCCAGCCGCGCGGCCAGCGTGTCGAGCATCGTCGGGCCGATGTTGCCGGCCAGCACGACGCTGCGCCCGGCGCGTTCGACCAGCAGCCCGGTCAGCGTCGTCGTCGTCGTCTTGCCGTTGGTGCCGGTGATCGCGATGACCTGCGGTGCGTAGCCGCGTTCGGCCTTCAGCGCCGCCAGCGCCTCGGCGAAGACCTCGAGCTCGCCTTGCACCGGCACGCCGTCGGCACGCGCGGCGGCCAGCACCGAGGCGATGCGCGCATCGTGCGGCGACAGGCCGGGGCTCTTCAGCACGCGGTCCACGCCTTCGAAGACGGTGACCTCGAGCTCGCCGCCGATCAGCTCGGCGCCCGGGCAGTGCTCGCGCAGGCCGACGGCCTGCGGCGGGTTCTCGCGCGAGTCCCAGACGCGCACGACGGCGCCGTGGGTCCAGGCCCAGCGCGCCATCGCCAGTCCCGAATCCCCGAGGCCCAGCACCAGAACCGTTCTTTCGGCGAAACCGTTCATCGTGTTCACCGCAGCTTCAGGCTGGCCAGGCCGACCAGGCACAGCAGCATCGTGATGATCCAGAAGCGCACCACGACCTGGCTCTCGGTCCAGCCCTTCTTCTCGTAGTGGTGGTGCAGCGGCGCCATCAGGAAGATGCGCCGGCCTTCGCCGTAGCGCTTCTTCGTGTACTTGAACCAGGCGACCTGGGTCATCACCGACAGCGCCTCGGCGACGAAGACCCCGCCCATGATCCCGAGCACGATCTCCTGGCGCGTGATGACGGCGATGGTGCCCAGCGCTCCGCCCAGCGCCAGCGCGCCGACGTCGCCCATGAAGACCTGCGCCGGGTTGGCGTTGAACCAGAGGAAGGCCAGGCCCGCGCCGGCCAGCGCGGCGCAGAACACCAGCAGCTCGCCGGCGCCCGGGATGTAGGGCAGCAGCAGGTAGCGCGAGAACACCGAGTTGCCGGTGACGTAGGCGAACACGCCCAGCGCCGAACCCACCAGCACCACCGGCATGATCGCCAGCCCGTCCAGGCCGTCGGTGAAGTTGACGGCGTTGCTGGCGCCGACGATGACGAACCAGGTCAGCGCCATGAAGCCGAACACGCCCAGCGGGTAGCTGACGGTCTTGAAGAACGGCACGATCAGGTCGGCCTTGGGCGGCAGGTCGTTGGAGAAGCCGCTCGTCACCCAGCGCAGGAACAGCTCGACGACCCGCAGGTTGGAAGTCTCCGAGACGCTGAACGCGAGGTAGATCGCGGCGAACAGGCCGATCAGCGTCTGCCAGAAGAACTTCTCTCGCGAGCGCATGCCTTCCGGGTCCTTGCGCACTACCTTGCGGTAGTCGTCGACCCAGCCGACGGCGCCGAAGCCGAAGGTCACGATCATCACGACCCAGACGAAGCGGTTGCTCCAGTCGAACCACAGCAGCGTCGACACCGCGATGCCCAGCAGCACCAGCACGCCGCCCATCGTCGGCGTGCCGCGTTTGCCCAGGTGGGTCTGCACGCCGTACTCGCGGATCGGCTGGCCGATCTTCATCTCGGTCAGCCGACGGATGACCCAGGGGCCCAGCGCCAGGCCGATCAGCAGCGCCGTCATCGCCGCGAGCACCGCGCGGAAGGTGAGGTACTGGAAGACGCGCAGGAAACCGAGTTGCTCGGGGAACAGCGTCAGCAGCCACTGGCTGAGCGTGAGCAGCATCAGCGCACCCCTTCCTTCAGAACGCGCACCACCTGCTCCATCCGCATGAACCGGGAACCCTTGACCAGCACCGACGCCGCCTGGGGCGCGTCGGCGAGCGCGGCGACCATCGCCGCGGCATCGTTGAAATGGCGCTGCGCGCCGACGTGGCGCGACAGCGTGCCGGCGGTCCACACCGTCTCGATGCCCGCGGCCCGCGCCGCGGCACCGACTTCGGCGTGGAACTCGGGGCCGCGTTCGCCGACCTCGCCCATGTCGCCCAGCACCAGCCAGCGCGGGCCGGGCAGCGCCGCCAGCACCGCGACGGCGGCGAGCACCGAGTCGGGGTTGGCGTTGTAGCTGTCGTCGACGAGCGTGATCTCGCCCTGCGCCGTGGCCACACGCGCGGCCTGCGAGCGCCCGGCCACCGGCTGGAAAGCCGCCAGGCCGGCCGCGATCGCCGCCGGCTTGACGCCCGCGGCCAGCGCGCAGGCGGCGGCGGCGAGCGCGTTCTTCACGTTGTGCAGGCCGGCGACGGCCAGCGTCGTCGTCAGCGCGCCGGCCGGCGTCGCCATCTCGACCTGCCAGCGCTCACCCTGCCATTCGGCACGTGCCGTCAGGTCGGCAGCACCGTCGAGCGCGAAGCTGATCGTGCGGCGCGCGCCGGCGAGCTGGCGCCACAGCGGCGTGTACTCGTCGTCGGCCGGGAAGACGGCGACGCCGTCGGGCGGCAGCATCGCGATCGCCTGGCCGTTCTCGCGCGCGACGGCCTCGACCGTGGCCATGAACTCCTGGTGCTCGCGCTGGGCGTTGTTGACCAGCGCGATCGTCGGCCGGGCGATGGCCGCCAGCTCGGCGATCTCGCCCGGGTGGTTCATGCCCAGCTCGACGACGCCGGCGGTGTGCGAGGGCAGCAGCCCGAGCAGCGTCAGCGGCACGCCGATGTGGTTGTTGAGGTTGCCGCGCGTGGCGAACGCGGCGTCGCCGTGCGCGGCGCGCAGGATCGCGGCGACCATCTGCGTGACGGTCGTCTTGCCGTTGCTGCCGGTGACGGCCACCAGCGGCAGCAGGAAACGCGCGCGCCAGCCGGCGGCCAGCTGCTGCAGCGCGCGCAGCGCATCGGGCACCAGCAGGCCGGGCATCGAGTCGGACAGGCCGTGTTCGGCGATCGCCGCGACGGCGCCGGCCTCGCGCGCGGACGCGAGGAAATCGTGGCCGTCGAAACGTTCGCCGCGCAGCGCGACGAACAGGTCGCCGGCGCGCAGCGTGCGCGTGTCGCTGTGCACGCGCGAGAACTTCGTCGCGCCGTCGCCGACCAGCGTCGCGCCGGGCACGAACGGGAGCGCCTGGGCCAGCGTCAACCTCATGCTCGGGCCTCCGTGCGGCGCGCCAGCGCGGCGCGCGCCTCGGTCTCGTCGGAGAACGGGCGCCGAACGCCCTTGATCTCCTGGTAATCCTCGTGGCCCTTGCCGGCCAGCAGCACGACGTCGCCCGGCGCGGCCTTGGCCACCGCGAAGGCGATCGCCTCGTGGCGGTCTTCGATGACGTCGACCTCGTCGTGGCCGGCGACGCCGGCCAGGATCTGCGACAGGATGAAGCACGGCGCCTCGTCGCGCGGGTTGTCGCTGGTGGCGACGACACGGTCGGCCAGGCGTGCGGCGATGGCGCCCATCAGCGGCCGCTTGGTGGCGTCGCGATTGCCGCCGCAGCCGAACACGCACCACAGCTTGCCGCCGCGTGCGGCGGCCAGCGGGCGCAGCGCCTGCAGCACCTTCTCCAGCGCGTCGGGCGTATGCGCGTAGTCGACGACGACCTCGACGTCCTCGCCGGGCACGCGCTGCATGCGCCCGGGCACCGGCGTCAGCGCCGGCACGACGCCCGCGGCATCGGCCAGCGCCACGCCCAGCGCACGCAGGCCGCCGATGACGGCCAGCAGGTTGTGCACGTTGTACTCGCCGATCAGCGTGCTGCGCACCTCGACGGCGGCGTCGCCTTCGTGCAGCGTGAAGGCCAGGCCGCCGTCGACGTAGCGCACCTCGCGCGCCACCAGGCGCGCGTCGCCGCCGACGGCATAGGTCCAGACGTCCAGCGCCAGCGGCTCGGCAGCCAGCAGCGCGCCTTGTTCGTCGTCGACGTTGACCACCGCGGCCTTCAGCCCCGGCCAGGCGAACAGGCGGCGCTTGGCCTCCCAGTACGCGGCCATCGAGCCGTGATAGTCCAGGTGGTCGCGGGTGAAGTTGGTGAACAACGCGACGTCGATCTTGGCGGCGTCCAGGCGGTGCTCGACGATGCCGATCGACGAGGCTTCCAGCGCGCAGGCGGCGAAACCCTGGTCGACGAAGCCGCGGAAGGCGGCGTGCAGCGTCACCGGGTCGGGCGTCGTCAGGCCCGTGGCGCGCACCGCGCCGGGCTCGCCGACGCCCAGCGTGCCCATCACGCCGCAGCGCTGGCCCAGGCGGGTCAGCGCCTGGGCGGTCCACCAGGCGGTCGAGGTCTTGCCGTTGGTGCCGGTCGTGGCGACGACCTTCAGCCGCTGGCTGGGGTGCTCGAAATAGGCGTGAGCGATGTCGCCGGTGACGGCCTTCAGCTCGGGCAGCGTGGCCACACGCGCATCCTCGAAACCGAAGGCCTCGACGCCGTCGAGCTCGACCAGGCAGGTCGAGGCGCCGGCGTCCAGCGCCTGCTGGACGAAGCGGCGGCCGTCGTTGGCGTAGCCGGGCCAGGCGATGAAGGCGTCGCCGGGCTGCACCAGACGGCTGTCGGTGCGCAGCGTGCCGGTCACCCAGGACGAGAGCCAGCGGGCGGCGGCCTCGGGGGACTTCAGGCGCGTCAGCGGCATGCGGCCTCCCCGGTGACGACGAAGGGCTGGGACGGAATCTGCATCAGAAGCTTTCTGGCTCGGCGGCGACCGGAGCGACGATCTGCGCCTGGACCGGGATGTCCGGCGGCACGCCCATCATGCGCAGCGTGTTCTGCACGACCTGGCTGAATACCGGCCCGGCGATGTCGCCGCCGTAGAACACGCCCTTTCCCGGTTCGTCGACCATGACCGCCACGACGATGCGCGGCGCGGAGATCGGCGCGATGCCGACGAACCAGGCGCGATATTTGTTGCTGTAGCCCTTGCCTTCCTGCTTGCGCGCAGTCCCGGACTTGCCGCCCGTGGAGTAGCCGATCGCGGCGGCCTTCGGGGCCGTGCCGCCGGGCTGGGTCACCAGGCTCAGCATCGCGCGCATCGTCTGCGCGGTCTCGGGCTTGAAGATCGGCACGCCGGCGACCGGGCCGTCCTGGCGCAGGATGGAGACAGGCGCGATGTCGCCGTCACGGGCGAACACCGTGTAGGCGCGCGCGATCTGCAGCAGGCTCGCGGACAGGCCGTAGCCGTAGCTCATCGTCGCCTGCTCGATCGGGCGCCAGGTCTTGTACGGGCGCAGCCGGCCGGAGACGGCGCCGGGGAAGTCGATCTGCGGCCGCTGGCCGATGCCGATGCCGGAGAACACCTCCCACATCTCGCGCGGCTGCATCTGCATCGCCATCTTGACGGTGCCGACGTTGCTCGACTTCTGGATCACCTGGGCGACGGTCAGCGCGCCGTGCGGGTGCGAGTCGCGGATCGTCGAGCCGGTGATCGTGATGCTGCCGGGCGCGGTGTCGATGACCGTCGACGGCGTCACGCGGCCGGTCTCCATCGCCAGGCAGGCGACGAAGGGCTTCATCGTCGAGCCGGGCTCGAAGGTGTCGGTCAGCGCGCGGTTGCGCAGCTGTGCGCCGCTCAGGTTGCGGCGCTGCCCGGGGTCGTAGCTGGGATAGTTGGCCAGCGCCAGCACCTCGCCGGTCTGGGCGTCCAGCACGACGACGCTGCCGGCCTTGGCGGCCTGCTGCGTGACCATGTCGCGGATGCGCTGGTAGGCGAAGAACTGGACCTTGGAATCGATCGCCAGCGTGACGTCGCGGCCGTCGAGCGCGGCGGTCTGGTCGCCGATGTCCTCGACGACGCGGCCCAGGCGGTCGCGCACCACGGCGCGCAGGCCGTCGCGGCCCTGCAGCTCCTTGTCGAAACGCAGCTCGATGCCTTCCTGGCCGTGCTCCTCGACGTTGGTGAAGCCGACGACGTGCGCCGCCGATTCGCCCTCGGGGTAGCTGCGCTTGTACTCGCGCACCTGGTAGACGCCCTTCAGGCCCATCGCCTTGACGGCGTCCCAGGTGGCGTCGTCGGCCTGGCGGCGCAGCCAGACGAAGTTCGGGTTGCCCGACAGCCGCGTGTCGAGCTCGGTCGGCGTGATGCCCAGCACGCGCGCCAGCGCCCGGCGCTCGCCGGCGTCGGCCTGCAGGTCCTTGGGGATCGCCCAGATCGACGGCGACGGCACGCTCGACGCCAGCACCAGGCCGTTGCGGTCGAGCACGCGGCCGCGGCTGGCCTGCAGCGACAGCGTGTGCGCGTAGCGCTTCTCGCCCTGCTTCTGATAGAAATCGTTGCCGACGACCTGCACCCAGACGGCGCGGCCGAGCAGCAGCGCGAACGAGGCGGCGACCATCGCGACGACGAAACGCGAGCGCCAGGGCGGCGTCTTGCTCGCCAGCAGCGGGCTGGTGGCGTAGTTCACGCTGCGCACGCTGGCGCCGCCGGACTTGCGCCGACTGCTCATCGGGCGCCTCCGGAGGCCGCGGCGGCGCCGTCGGCGACGTACTGCGTCACCGCCGGCGAGGCCGGGCGCATCGCCAGCTTCTCGCGCGCGACGCGCTCGACGCGCAGGTTGGTCGCCTGCGCCTGGCGCTCGGCGTCCAGGCGCTTGTAGTCGGCCTCGAGCTGGACCTGCTCGTTCTTGGCGCGGTCCAGCGCCGCGAACAGGCGCCGGCTCTCGTAGGCGTTGCGCACGAGGAAGAAGGCGCTGCCCAGCAGCAGCACCAGCAGCACGGCGTTGAGCAGCTTCATCACGCCGGCACCTCGGTGCGTTCGGCCACGCGCATCACCGCCGAGCGGGCGCGCGGGTTGGCACGCAGCTCCTCGTCGCCGGGCTTGACGCGGGCGATGGCCTTGAGCTTGAGCGCCTGCGGCGGCGCCATCGGCGCGCGGCGGTCGAACTCCTCACGGCTCTCGCGCGTGATGAAGTTCTTGACGATGCGGTCCTCGAGCGAATGGAAGCTGATGACGACCAGCCGCCCGCCCGGCGCGAGCAGTTGCAGCGCGGCGCTCAGTCCCTGTTCGAGCGCCTCAAGCTCGGCGTTGACGAAAATCCGAAGAGCCTGAAATGTGCGCGTTGCAGGGTCCTGGCCCGGCTCGCGGGTCTTGACTGCACGAGCCACGAGCGCGGAAAGCTCCCCGGTGGTTCGAAGTGGATCCCCGCCCTGCCGGCGAGCAACAACCGCCTTTGCAATCTGTAGAGCAAACCGTTCTTCCCCATAGTCGCGGATCACCTGTGCGATGTGGCGCTCGTCGGCGCGGGCCAGGAAGTCCGCGGCGGTCTCGCCGCGGGTCGTGTCCATGCGCATGTCCAGCGGCGCGTCGAAGCGGAAGCTGAACCCGCGTTCGGGCGTGTCGATCTGCGGCGAGCTGACGCCCAGGTCGAGCAGCACGCCCTGCACGCGCTCGACGCCGCGTGCGGCGAGTTCCTCGCGCATCGCGCCGAAGCTGGCGTGGCAGATCGAGAAGCGGCCGTCGTCGATCGCCGCCGCGGCGGCGATGGCCTCGGGGTCGCGGTCGAAGGCGACGACGCGCGCGCGCGGCGACAGCGCCGCCAGCAGCGCACGCGTATGGCCGCCGCGGCCGAAAGTGCCGTCGACGTAGAGGCCGTCTTCCTGCGTCACGAGGGCCTGGACGGCCTCAGGGAGCAAGACGGTCGTGTGGGGGCGACCCGTCTGCGTCACGGCGGTCATCCTGCGACCTGGTTCTGCAGCTCTTCGGGCATGCCACCGGCGATCGTCAGCGCCTCGGCAGCCTCGTAGCGGGCCTTGTCCCACAATTCGAACTTGTCTCCGACGCCCATGAAGACGACCTCGCGCTCCAGGCCGGCCCAGCTCCGGAGTTCCGGCGGCACCAGCACGCGCGAGGCGGCGTCGATCTCGACTTCCGTGGCCGAACCGATGTACATGCGTCGCCACCCTTCGTACTTCATCGGCAGGCGGACGAGTTCGGCTTCGAACGCGTCCCAGACGGGACGCGGGTACAGCGTCAGGCAGCCGGCGGAGTTCTTCGCGACGACCATCTGCCCCTGGACGGTGGACATCAGCACGTCACGCCAACGCGCCGGGACGGTAATCCGCCCCTTCGCGTCCAGCGTGAGCACCGGACCACCACGGAAGGCAAATGAAGGCACGAAACCCCACAGAAATCTACTTTTCTGCACTCTACCTGAGCCACCAAGCCCGGGTCAATGGCGCGGAAACGTAAAAATTCAGTGGAATCAAGGACTTACCGGCGCTCTCGCAAGCACTTTTGCAACCGGAAAGTGCTTGCAAATGAAGGACTTGGGCCGCGCACTGAAAGTGGTTTGTGAGCGACGAGGCCCTTGACAGCCGCGGGCGGAAAAGGCGTGGGGAATCGTGGATCCCCCCACGATTTCACACCGCGACCGGCCGTGACGGTGGGTCACGCGGGGACGCAGTGGGGCGGCCGCCGCCGCGAAGAGCCCTGGCTGGGCCCGGGGCCGGCGCCGGCCCGGGCATACTCGCCGCCCGATGAGCTCGCCCTACGACCACGATCCGCTGTACCGGCTGCGCCATGCGCTGGTCGGGCTGCTGCTGGCCCTGCTGCTGTCGGTGCCGGCCGCGGCATTGGCCGGGCGCTGGATCGGCGACGCGATCGGCGACGACTACGCCTGGCGCGCCGGCGCCTACGCCGCGCTGCTGGCCTACGTCGTGGCCGGCGCAGTGGTGCTGTTCATGAAGGTCGCGCGCCACGAGACGCGGCCGGTGTCGGCCGGGCGCGTCGCGCTCTGGTTCACCAGCCTGTGGCTGTGGCCGGCGCTGCTGGTGCTGCGCCGCCGCAGTGGCGGCGACCTCAGCGGGACTGCTTGATCAGCCGCCCCGCGGCCGACTGCACCGGCCGCGCGTTCATCGGGTACAGCCGCGCGAAGATGTCGATCTGCTCCTGCGACAGCGCGACCGGCTGGCGCATCACGATCCACAGCACGCCTTCGGTGCAGGGCGGCGTCGTCAGCGAGCCCATGTAGGTGTAGTAGCCGCGGTCGACGGGCAGCAGGCGGTCGATCTCCAGCGCGCCCGGCGCCCGCGCCTCCTCGTTCTTCTCCAGCGGCAGGTTGTTCCAGACCGACTGGATCACCGGCTGCTCGGCGCCGCGCTGCAGCAGCACGGCGACGACGGCCAGCCGGCCTTCCGGGTCCTTGTGCACGAGGTGCGCGACCATGTCGGTCTGGCGGCCGTCGATGCGCTCCTCGGACGGACGATGGAAGTGGAACTGCACCAGCTCGTAGCGGCGCCCGCCGACGGCGATGAAGTTGCCGGGGCCGACGTTGACCTGCACCGTGTGGCCGTTGTCCAGCACCGCGAAGCCGACCGGCCGGTAGTCGAACTGCACCGGCTCCAGGTCGACCGCGATGCCGCCGCGGATGTCGATCGGGCTCTGGCGCTGGCCGGTGGCGCACAGCCCGAACTCGGGCTTGATCGCGCCCCAGCGCGCCGGGCCGCCTTCGCCGGCGTAGGCCCAGTGGATGTCGTGCGGCGGCTCTGGCCTGGTCTCCGGGCGCGGCCGCGCCGCGGGCTTGCGCGCGACAGGCGCCTCGCCGGCGGGGCGCGCCGTGACGCGCATCACGTTGCCCGGCGTGTCGGGCGCCTTCATCGCACCCAGCTTCTCGGCCAGGCGCTCGCGCACGCGGTCCAGCGGATCCTGCGGCTCGGACGCCGCCGCAGCAGCAGCCGGCGCGGCCGCCTTGGCCGCCGGCGCACCGTGCTCGCCCGCGGCGTGCACACGCGGCGCGAACAGCAGCGCCGCCGCGAGCGGCAGCGTCGCCCAGGCACAGCGCGGCAGGAGGCCGGCGTCGCGGCCGGCAGCAGATCGGGAACGGTTCATCGCGGGGTCTCCGCCCCGGATATCGGCCGCCGCGGGGTGGTGCTTGAGTCAGGCCAGGCGCGGGCGCACCCAGACCCAGGCCAGGATGCCGACGCTCATCAGGCCGAACGAGGCCAGCGCCAGCGTCGCCGTCGAGTGCATCACCAGCGGCGCGACGACCCCGGCCACCACCGCGTTGGCCGCGCTGCCGACGAAGGCCTGCACCGACGACGCCATGCCGCGCCGCTCGGGCACCAGGTCCAGCACCATCAGCGTGACCACCGGGACCATCAGCGCCCAGCCGAACGAGAAGATGCCGATCAGCGGCATCGCCCACCAGGCCTGGGCCTTGAAAGCGAGGTTCAGGCCGACGTTGAGCAACGAGACCACGGCCATGATCGTGAAGCCGTAGCGGATCTGGCGGTGGGGCTTCAGCTTGCCGGCGGCGCGCCCGGAGGCCCAGGCGCCGCCCATGATGCCGCCGATGGTGAACAGGAAGAACCAGAAGAACTGCTGCGGCGGCAGCCCCAGGTGCTCGCCGACGAAGACCGGCGCCGACAGCACGTAGAGGAACATGCCGTTGAACGGCACGCCGCTGGCGAAGACCAGCGCCATGAAACGCGCGCTGCGCATCATGTCCCAGTAGCCGCGCAGCAGCGGCGTCGGGTGGAAGGACTGGCGCGCGTCGGCGTGCAGCGTCTCGGGCAGCCAGCGCCAGTTGGCCAGCCACAGCGCCGCGCCGATCAGCACCAGCAGCCAGAAGATCGAGTGCCAGTCGGCATGCACGAAGAGGAAGCCGCCGATCATCGGCGCGATGGCCGGCGCGACGCCGAAGTAGATCGTCACCTGCGACATCACGCGCTGCGCGTCGGCCGGCGGGAACATGTCGCGGATGATGGCGCGCGAGACGACGACGCCGGCGCCGGCGGACATGCCCTGCACGGCGCGGAAGAACACCAGCCAGCCGATCGACGGCGACAGCGCGCAGCCCAGCGAAGCCAGCGTGAACAGGCCCAGCCCGGCCAGCACCACCGGGCGGCGGCCGAAGCTGTCGGCCAGCGCGCCGTGGAACAGGTTCATCACCGCGAAGCCGAGCAGGTAGCTCGACAGCGTCTGCTGCATCTGCAGCGGCGTCGCGTCCAGCGCCCGCGCGATGCCGGCGAAGGCCGGCAGGTAGGTGTCGATCGAGAACGGCCCGAGCATGCCCAGGCAGGCGAGCAGCACGGCCAGCGCCCAGCGCGGGCCGCGCCAGAGCAGGGGCGCGTCGGGGTTCATCAGGGGGCGAAAAGCCGGCGAGTCTATCGGCGGCGTCGTCAGCGTGCCCGCCCAGGGGCAAGCCCGGCACCCGGCGACGACGCGCCGGGCGCAGAAAAAGTGTGAAGCGAACCGATAGGCCGGATTCTGTGCACCGCACCCCTTTCAGGGCGCGGCGTGACCGCCATTCCTCTTGGCCGTGGATCGCTCCACGGCTCGGTGCCACCTACCCGCCGGCTCCGCAGGCGACATCATCGCCGGCCTATTCGGTGTTGCTGCGCGTAGAGATTGCCCGTTTCACCCCAGGCGGACTTGCATCCGCCCGGACTCGTCTCTGTTGCTCTAATCCTCACCTCGCGGTGGACAGCCGTTAGCTGCTACGCTGCCTTGTGCAGTCCGGACCTTCCTCCCGTGCGGCGTTTCCGCTGATGCACCGGCGGCGGTCTGGTCCGCTTCACCGCGACATTATCCCCGGAGAGCAAGAATGAGAGCCGACAACGTTCTGGCCACCATCGGCAACACGCCCCACGTCCGCATCAACCGCCTGTTCGGCGGCTCGCACGAGGTGTGGGTCAAGTGCGAGCGCGCCAACCCCGGCGGCTCGGTCAAGGACCGCATCGCGCTGGCGATGGTCGAGGACGCCGAGCGCTCCGGTGCACTGAAAGCCGGCGGCACGATCGTCGAGCCGACCTCGGGCAACACCGGCATCGGCCTGGCGATGGTCGCCGCGGTCAAGGGCTACAAGCTGATCCTGGTGATGCCCGACAGCATGAGCGTCGAGCGCCGCCGCCTGATGCTGGCCTACGGCGCGACGTTCGAGCTGACGCCGCGCGAAAAGGGCATGAAGGGCTCGATCGCACGCGCGCAGGAGCTCGTCGCCGAGATCCCCGGCGCCTGGATGCCGCAGCAGTTCGAGAACCCGGCCAACATCGACGTGCACGTGCGCACCACGGCCGAGGAGATCGCGCGCGACTTCCCCGAAGGCCTGGACGCGCTGATCACCGGCGTCGGCACCGGCGGCCACCTGAGCGGCTGCGCCCAGGTGCTGAAGACCCGTTGGCCGAAGCGGAAGGTCTTCGCCGTCGAGCCGACCGCCAGCCCGGTGATCAGCGGCGGCCAGCCCTCGCCGCACCCGATCCAGGGCATCGGCGCCGGCTTCGTCCCGAAGAACCTGAAGACCGAGCTGCTCGACGGCGTGATCCTGGTCGAGGCCGAGGCCGCACGCGAGATGGCGCGCCGCAGCGCGCGAGAGGAAGGCCTGCTCGTGGGCATCTCCAGCGGCGCGACGCTGGCCGCGATCGCGCAGAAGCTGCCCGAGCTGCCGGCCGGCGCGCGTGTGCTGGGCTTCAACTACGACACCGGCGAGCGCTACCTGTCGATCGACGGTTTCCTGCCGGCCTGAGCGCCCTGCCCCGCATGAATGACGAAGCCCCCGCGTGCGGGGGGCTTCGTCGTTTCTAGACCTCGGGGGCCGGCGCGGTGGCCGCCTGGATCGGCGGCACGGGCAACGGCGCCGCGTCGTCGGGCTGGGCCGAGGCCGGCACCAGCACCACCCGGGGCGCCCACCAGTGGGCGGCGAGCACGCCCGCAGCAGCCGCCGCGACGCAGCCGAGCAACCACCAGCGCATCTTCATGGCCGGCAGTATGCGGCGCGGCGCCGCGGCCGGGCAAGGCGCGTCACTGCGCCTGCTGCAGCGCGCGGATACGCTCCTCGATCGGCGGGTGGCTGGAGAACAGCGCCATGAAGCCGCTGGGCTTGCCGGCGATGCCCATCGCCTGCACCTGCTGCGGCAGCTGGCCCGGCTCGACGCCGCCCAGGCGCGCCAGGGCGTTGATCATCGGCTGCTTGCGGCCCATCAGCTGCGCGGCACCGGCGTCGGCGCGGAACTCGCGGTAGCGCGAGAACCAGGCGACGATGATCGCGGCCACCAGGCCCAGCGCGATGTCGAGCACGATGGTCGTGACGTAGTAGCCGATGCCGACGCCGTCGCGGTCGTTCTTCAGGATCACCTTGTCGACGAAGTAGCCGATGACGCGCGACAGGAACACGACGAAGGTGTTCATCACGCCCTGGATCAGCGTCATCGTCACCATGTCGCCGTTGGCGACGTGCGCGACCTCGTGGCCGATGACGGCCTCGACCTCCTCGCGCGTCATGTTCTGCAGCAGTCCGGTGGACACCGCGACCAGCGCCGAGTTCTTGAACGCGCCGGTGGCGAAGGCGTTGGGCTCGCCCTCGTAGAGCGCGACCTCGGGCATGCCGATGCCGGCCTTCTGCGCGAAGCGCTCGACGGTGCCGACGATCCAGCGGTGCGTCGGGTCGTTCGAGCCGTTGATGACCTGGGCGCCGGTGCTCATCTTGGCCATCGGCTTGCTGATCAGCAGCGAGATGATCGCGCCGCCGAAACCGAAGATGGCCGCGAACGCGAGCAGC
This sequence comes from Rubrivivax gelatinosus IL144, assembly GCF_000284255.1. Taxonomy (NCBI): domain Bacteria; kingdom Pseudomonadati; phylum Pseudomonadota; class Betaproteobacteria; order Burkholderiales; family Sphaerotilaceae; genus Rubrivivax; species Rubrivivax gelatinosus. The sequence continues at coordinate 976,835 of NC_017075.1, read as the reverse complement.
GAGCCCAGGTTCAGGCCGTTGGCCGTGAGAAAACGGTTGACGCCCAGCAGGCTGGCCGTGATGCCCAGCACCAGCATGACCGCCAGGTTGGTCAGGACGAACAGCAGCACTCGTTTCATTTGGGTTGCGCCTTTCTGCCAGCGCGGGGGTTGCCTAAACAGGGCGGCATGTTAGGGCTCGCACCCGCAGTTCAAGCCTTGCCCTCGACGGACCGGGGGCATGGCCAGACCGATCAGCCTTCGATCGGGCGCAGCCGGACCTTGTTCGGCTGGCCGGCCGGCAGCAGCTCGAAGCGGTCGGCGTGCGGCGCGAAGAAGCGCGTCGACGAGGCGCGCGGGCCGAGCAGATCGGCGTCGCGCAGGCGTTCGGCGGCCAGGCGCAGCTCGATCGCGTCGCCGCGCAGCAGTTCGGGCAGTGCGGCCAGGATCTGGCGGATCTCGTCGGGGTAGGCGGCGGCCGGCGCGGGCGCCGGGCGTGCCGGCTCCGGGGCCGGGGCGGCCTCGGCTACCGGCTCGGCGGTCTTGCGACGGCGCGGAGCACGGCGCGGCGCCGGGGCTTCGGCGGCGGGCGCTTCGGGCGCCGGCTCGGGGACCGCAGCGGGCGTGGGCACTTCGGGCTCGGGTTCGGGCATCGGCGCCTCGGCGGCGACGGGCACCTCGGCCGGCAGCTCGGCATCACGGCGGCCACGGCGGCGACGCGGGGCACGTTCGGGCGCGGGCGGCTCGACCGCGGGCGCGGCCTCCACCACCGGCACATCGACCGGCTCCGGTTCGGCGACCGGCTGGGGCGCCACGACGGGCGCCGCAGCGACGACCGGCGCCACCGGAGCCGGCGCCCGGCGCGGCGGCGGCGTCGGCGGTTCGCGCCGGGTGCTGGTGCGCGTGCCGCGGCCACGCGCCGGCGCCTTGGCGACGCCGCCGCGGCGGTGGGCGAGCACGGTGAACTCGTCGTAGACGGAGATCGTCTCGTCGCCGGTCTTGCCGTCCTGGCCGATGCCGACGACCCGGCAGCCCTTCTCGCGCAGGCGCTGCACCAGCGGCGCGAAGTCGGAGTCCGACGAGGCGATGGCGACGACTTCGGGCCGCAGCGCAAGCACGAGGTCGATCGCGTCGACGGCCATCGCGATGTCGGTGGAGTTCTTGCCGGCGGCCAGGTTGACCATCGGCTTGATGCCCAGGCGCTTGAAGGTCGTCTGGTGCTTGAGCGCGCTCTCGGCGGTGCAGTAGGCGCGGCGCACGTGCAGCGCGCCGTGGCGCTCGATCATCAGCTCGACGGCCTGTTCCATCACGTCGACGGAGACGTTGTCGGCGTCGATCAGCAGCATCACGCCAGCGCTCATTGCAGGCTCCAGGGCAGGGTTTCGCCGGCGCGCAGCGGCTTGATCGTCGCGTCGCCGAAAGGCAGGGCCTCGGGCAGCGTGAAGGGCTCGCGGCGCAGCGTCACGGTGCCGGTGTTGCGCGGCAGGCCGTAGAAATCGGGGCCGTTGAAGGCGGCGAAGGCTTCGAGCTTGTCCAGCGCGCCGGCCAGCTCGAAGGCCTCGGCGTACAGCGCCAGCGCCGCCGGCGCGGTGAAGCAGCCTGCGCCGCAGACCGACTGCTCCTTCAGCGCCGCGGCGTGCGGCGCGCTGTCGGTGCCGAGGAAGAACTTGCGGCTGCCCGAGGCGGCGGCGGCCAGCAGCGCGTGGCGGTGCACGGCGCGCTTCAACACCGGCAGGCAGTAGTAGTGCGGGCGCAGGCCGCCGACGAACAGCGCATTGCGGTCGTACAGCAGGTGGTGGGCGGTGATCGTCGCGGCGGTGAACTCGTCGGCGCCGGCCACGTACTCGGCCGCCTCCTTCGTCGTGATGTGCTCGAAGACGACCTTCAGTTCGGGAAAGTCGGCGCGCAGCGGGCGCATCACGCGGTCGATGAAGACCGCCTCGCGGTCGAAGACGTCGACCTCGGGGTCGGTGACCTCGCCGTGCACCAGCAGCGGCAGGCCGGCACGCTGCATCGCCTCCAGCGTCGGGTAGGTGCGGCGGATGTCGGTGACGCCGGCGTCGCTGTTGGTCGTCGCCCCGGCCGGGTAGAGCTTGAGCGCGACGACGCCGGCCGCCTGGGCCTTCGTGATCTCGTCGGGCGGCGTGTTGTCGGTCAGGTACAGCGTCATCAGCGGCTCGAAGTCCGAGCCTTCGGGCCGCGCCGCGAGGATGCGTTCGCGGTAGGCCGTGGCCTGGGCCGCAGTGGTCACCGGCGGGCGCAGATTGGGCATGACGATCGCCCGCGCGAACTCGCGGGCCGTGTACGGCAACACCGCGGCCAACGCCGCGCCGTCGCGCAGGTGCAGATGCCAGTCGTCGGGGCGGGTGATCGTCAGCGTGGTCGGCGCAGGGCTCATGCGGGAATTGTCTCATCGCCCCCGGCGAGCACCGCCTGGTCGCGGCCGGCGCGTTTGGCGCGGTACAGCGCGTCGTCGGCGGCGCGGTACAGCGCCTCGGCGCCGCGCCGGCCGGCGGCACTGAGCGCGATGCCGGCCGAGAAGCTCAGCATGCAGCACCGGCCGGCCTCGGTGCGCAGGTCCAGCGCGCGGCTGTCGGCGCGCAGCTGATCGACGACGCCCAGCGCGCCGGCGGCGTCGCTGCCGGGCAGCACGAGCGCGAACTCCTCGCCGCCCAGGCGCACGAACAGGTCCGAGGCCCGCAGCCGCTGGCGCACCATCTGCGCGAAGCGCCGCAGCACCTCGTCGCCGAAGACGTGGCCGTGTTCGTCGTTGACCTGCTTGAAACGGTCCAGGTCGATCAGCACGAAGGCGAGGCTGCTGCGGTCGCGGCGCGCGCGCAGCAGGGCCTGCTCGAGCAGCGGCCCGCCGGCCTGGCGGTTCAGCGCGCCGGTCAGGTGGTCGTGCGAGGCCTGGCGTTCGAACGAACGGGTCGCGCGTTCGGTGCAGGCGAGCACGAAGCCGAAGCCGGCGCCGAGCAGCGCGACGTAGGCCGCCAGCGCGACCAGGGTCTGCACCGGGTTGTGCTGCGTCAGGTCGGCGTAGGCCGCGGGCTCGATCACGGCGTGCACGCAGCGCACGAGCAGCGTCGCCGCCGCCAGCGCGAGGATGGCGCCGACCGGCCACAAGGAGCGTTCGATGCGCCTGCGCCGGCGCCAGACCACCCATCCGGCCCAGGCCAGCGGAGCCGCGGCGATCAAGGACATGAGGGCCATGCGCGTCGGCGTCGGCAGCAGCATCAGCGGCGTCAGCGACAGCGCGCAGACGACGCCGCCCAGCGTCAGCAGCCGGGGCGCCGGGCGCTCGTCGACGAAACGCTGCAGCGCGGCGACGAAGACGAACTCGCCGAGCACGATCAGGGTGTTGCTGGCGACGACCCACAAGGACCACGGCGTCACCAGGTCGGCCAGCAGGAACAGGTAGCCGGCCAGCATCAGGGCATTGCCCCAGCCCCAGCGGCGCAGCGCGTCACCGCCGAACAGCCGCCGGCTGGCTGTCACGAGCTGCAGGCCGAGCATGGCGTAGCCGATCAGCAGCAGGACGAAGAGGGTCGGCTCGTGCAGGGTCATCGCGGCGTGCCCGCACACCCGCGGGCCAGGGCTCCCTGAACGGCATCAGCCGTCGAGGGGATGGTTCAAGCCGACAGCATCTCCAAAAACATCAGAAACACCTTCGCCGGGCGCAAGCCGCGGTGAAAGAAGCCGCGACACGCCGTGCACTCCTGCACGCTCGCCACGGGGACGACCGGCGTCGGGGCCACGGCGCCCGCGTTCAGGCGCTGGCCGCGGCCGCCGGCTGGGCCAGCACCGCGCGGTCGCGGCCGCCATGCTTGGCCTCGTAGAGCGCCCGGTCGGCCTCGCGGTACAGCGTGCCGGCGCCGACGCTGCCGGCCGGGCTGAGCGCCACGCCGGCCGAGAAGGTGATCGTGAACGGCCGGCCGTCGTCGGTCATCAGGCCCATCGCCGCGCAGGCCCGGCGCAGCTCGTCGAGCACGCCCAGCGCGCCGGCGGCGTCGCTGTCGGGCAGCACCAGCGCGAACTCCTCGCCGCCGCAGCGCGAGAAGACGTCCGAGGCGCGCAGCCGCGCGGCGACGGTGTGCGCGAAGCGGCGCAGCACCTCGTCGCCGAAGACGTGGCCGTGGCGGTCGTTGACCGACTTGAAGCGGTCCAGGTCGAGCAGCACGTAAGCCACCGTCGTGCGCTCGCGGCGGGCGCGCTGCAGCGCGTTGTCCAGCATCAGCTCGGCGGGCTGGCGGTTCAGCGCGCCGGTCAGGTGGTCGTGCGAGGCCAGGCGTTCGAGCGAACGCGTGGCGCGTTCGGTGCAGGCGAGCACGAAGCCGAAGCCGGCGCCCAGCAGCGCGACGAAGCTCGTGACCAGCAGCGCCGCCTGCAAGCCGTGCGGCAGCGTCGGGTCGGCGTAATAGTGCGGGTGCAGCGCCGCGTGCGCGCCCCGCGCCAGCAGCGCCGCCGCGATCAGCGCCATGCCGGCGCCGACCGGCCACAAGGAGCGTTCGATGCGGTGGCGCGCCCGCCAGACCAGCCACACGCCCCACAGCGCCGGCAGCGGCGTCAGCAACGAGGCGATGAAGACCCGCGTCGGCGTGTCGAACAGCGCCATCGGCACCATCGCCAGCACGCAGGCCAGGCACAGCCGGCGCACCCAGCGCGGCATCGGCCGGTCCTCGATGAAGTGCTGCAGCGCCGTGACGTAGGCGCACTCGCCCAGCAGGATCAGGCCGTTGCCGGCGATCACCGACACCGGCAGCGGCACGACGACGCGCGCCAGCAGCATCAGGTGCCCGAGCATCAGCAGGCTGTTGCCCCAGCTCCAGCGCCTGAGCGCTTCTTCCTCGAGCAGGCGCCGGCGCACAATCGCCAGCTGCAAGCCCAGCATGGCGTAGCCCAGCAGCAGCATGACGAGGATGGTCGGCGGGTGCAGCGTCATCGACGGAGCCCCGCGCACCCGGCGGGGAGGGTCAGGGGGCACGCCGGCCGGCGTGCACGACTCAGCCCTCGCGCGTGAAACCGCGCTCGGGCCTGAGCCTGGCGTGCACGGCCTTCCGGCCCTGCACGTCCCGGCTCAGTGCGACAGGATCTTCGAGAGGAAGTCCTTGGCGCGTGCCGAACGCGCGTCCGGGTTGCCGAAGAAGTCGGCCTTCGTGCAGTCCTCCACGATCTTGCCGTGGTCCATGAAGATCACGCGGTGGCTGACCTTCTTCGCGAAGCCCATCTCGTGGGTCACGCACATCATCGTCATGCCCTCGTTGGCGAGCTGCACCATCACGTCGAGCACCTCGCCGACCATTTCGGGGTCGAGCGCCGAGGTCGGCTCGTCGAAGAGCATGACGATCGGGTCCATCGACAGCGCGCGCGCGATCGCCACACGCTGCTGCTGGCCGCCGGAGAGCTGGCCGGGGTACTTGTCCTTGTGCACCGTCAGGCCGACGCGCTCGAGCATCTTCAGCCCGCGCGTCTTGGCCTCGTCGACCGAGCGGCCGAGCACCTTGACCTGCGCCAGCGTCAGGTTCTCGGTCACCGACAGGTGCGGGAACAGCTCGAAGTGCTGGAACACCATGCCGACGCGCGCGCGCAGCTTGGGCAGGTTGGTCTTCGGGTCGCTGAGGCTGATGCCGTCGACGACGATGTCGCCCTTCTGGAAGGGTTCGAGCGCGTTGACGGTCTTGATCAGCGTGCTCTTGCCCGAGCCCGACGGGCCGCAGACGACGACGACCTCGCCCTTGCTGATCGACGTGGTGCAGTCGGTCAGCACCTGGAAGGAGCCGTACCACTTGCTCACGTTCTGGATCTGGATCATTCGGAAATTCCTCAGCGGATGATGGCGATCCGCGCCTGCAGCCGCCGCACGAGCATCGACAGGCCGAAGCAGATCACGAAATAGACGACGGCGGCGACGAGATAGGTCTCGACCGGCCGGTTGAAGTTCTTGCCGGCGATCTCGAAGCCCTTCAGCAGGTCGTAGGCGCCGATCGCGTAGACCAGCGAGGTGTCCTGGAAGAGGATGATGGTCTGCGTCAGCAGCACCGGCAGCATGTTGCGGAAGGCCTGCGGCAGCACCACGAGCTGCATCGTCTGGCGGTAGGTCATGCCCATCGCGTAGCCGGCGTAGACCTGGCCCTTGGGCACGCTCTGGATGCCCGCGCGCATGATCTCCGAGTAGTAGGCGGCCTCGAACAGCGTGAACGTGACGAAGGCCGACAGCTCGGCGCCCAGCGGCCGGCCCAGCAGCAGCGGGATCAGCAGGAAGAACCACAGGATCACCATGACCAGCGGCACGCTGCGCATGGTGTTGACGTAGGCCGCGGCGGGCATCACCAGCCAGCGCTTGCCCGACAGGCGCATCAGCGCCAGCAGGGTGCCCAGCACGATGCCGCCGATCATCGCGAAGACGGTCAGCTGCAGCGAGAACAGCAGGCCCTTGACGATGAAGCCGGAGATGACGTCGGCACTGAAGAAGCTGAAGTCGAGATTCATCGCTTCACTTCCCGCCGATCATGCCCGGCACGCGGACACGGTTCTCGATGAACAGCGCCGCGCGGTTGATCGCGAACGCCGAGACGAAGTACAGCACCGTCACCGCGAGGTACATCTCGATGTTGCGCGAGGTCTCCTCGCCGGCCTGCAGCGCGAACATCGTGAGCTCGGCGATGCTCACCGCGAAGGCCACCGACGAGTTCTTGATGATGTTCATCGCCTCGCTGGTGAGCGGCGGCACGATGATGCGAAAGGCCATCGGCAGCAGCACGTAGCGATAGGTCTGCGGCAGCGTCAGGCCCATCGCCAGGCCCGCGTAGCGCTGGCCGCGCGGCAGGCTCTGGATGCCCGCACGCACCTGCTCGGAGATGCGCGCCGAGGTGAAGAAGCCGAGCGCGAAGACCACCAGCACGAAGCTCGGGAAGGCCTGCAGCGGCTTGAACAGCGACGGCAGCACGTGGTACCAGAGGAAGATCTGGACCAGCAGCGGGATGTTGCGGAACAGCTCGGTCCACGCATTGCCGAAGAAGACGAGGCGGCGATCCGGCGTGGTGCGCAGGATGCCCATCAGCGAACCGAAGACCAGCGCCACGATCAGCGCCAGCGCCGACACCGACAGCGTCCAGCCCCAGGCCGACATCAGCCAGTTCAGGTAGGTGATGTCGCCGCCGCGGCCGAAGCAGCCCGGCAGCACCTCACCAGTGACGGTCTCGGTGCAGAAGATCTGCCAGTCCCAGGTCACGCGCTCTCCTCAAAGACGAAACGAGGGCCCGCTCCGAGACGGAAGCGGGCCCGGCGCGAAACGCGTCAGCGCTTGGCGTACTCTTCCATCGGCTTGTCGTTGGGAGTCGCCCAAGCCGCCTTGGTGGCCGCGTTCAGCGGCATGCCGATCGTCGTGTTGGTCGGCGGGATCGGCTGCAGGAACCACTTGTCGTAGGTCTTGGCCAGGTCGCCGCTCTTGATCTGCGCCTTGATGCTCTCGTCGACGGCGGCCTTGAAGGCGGCGTCGTCCTTGCGCAGCATGATCGCGATCGGCTCGACCGACAGCACTTCGCCGACGATCTTGAAGCCCTTCGGGTTCTTCGACGTGGCGATGTTCTTCGCCAGGATCGAGCCGTCCATCACGAAGGCGTCGGCGCGGCCCGACTCGAGCAGCAGGAAGCTGTCGGCGTGGTCCTTGCCGTAGACCTCCTTGAAGTCGACGCCGTTGGCGCGCTCGTGCTTGCGCAGGGTCTGCACCGAGGTCGTGCCGGTGGTCGTGGCGACGGTCTTGCCGGTCAGCTGGCCGATCGAGGTGATGCCGGAGTCGGCCTTGACGGCGATGCGCACTTCCTCGACGTAGGTCGTGACGGCGAAGGCGACGTCCTTCTGGCGCGCGACGTTGTTCGTCGTCGAGCCGCACTCGATGTCGACGGTGCCGTTCTGCACCAGCGGGATGCGGTTCTGCGAGGTGACCGGTTGGTACTTGATGGTCAGGCTCGACAGGCCCAGCTTCTTGCGGATGTCGGAGAGCACCTTCTGGCAGACGTCGACGTGGTAGCCGACGTACTTGCCATCGCCCAGCGTGTACGACAGGCCCGACGACTCACGCACGCCCATCGTGACCGTGCCGGTCTCCTTGATCTTGGACAGCGTATCGGCCTGGACAGCGCCGACGGCCAGCAGCGCGGCTGCAGCCAGCAACGTCTTCTTCATGAACTCTCCTTCGCAGTGGGAAGCAGGTGAAAGGCGGAACTGCTCATTTTAGGGATGACAAAAGGGCGCCCGATGCGCCCGCCCTCAGGGAATGCACGAAACGGGCCACGAAGCGCCCCGATCGTCGCGCGTCAGCCGCGCCGCAGGAAGTCCCACAAGGCCTGCACGCCGGGCTTGGGATGGCGCACGAACTCCGGCCGCTCGCGGTAGATGCGCACGTCCATCGTCACCTCGAAGCTGCCCGCCGGCGCGGCCGGCACGAGGCGGCACAACTCCAGCTCCTTGTGCACCGAGCTGGCCGGCAGGAAGGCCAGGCCGTGGCCTTCGAGCGCCATCGACTTCAGCCCCTCGGCCATGTCGGTGACGTAGATCGGCTCCAGCTGCGCCGGCACCGGCGCCTGCTTGAGGATCAGCTCGACCAGGCGCGCCATGTAGGCGCCCGAGGCGTAGCTCAGGCAGGGCACACGCTCGTGGCCGGGCAGGCGGAACAGCGGCTGGCCGTCGGCGTCGGGTTTGGCATAGGCCGACAGCGTCTCGCTGCCCAGGCTGAGCATCTCGTAGCGGTCGGTCGACAGCTGCAGCGGCTGCGACGGGTGGTGGTAGGCGATCAGCAGGTCGCAGCCGCCTTCGGTGAGGCGCAGCACCGCGTCGTGCACGTTCAGCCCGGTGAGCCGGCTCTTGATGTTGCCGAAGCGCTGGCGCAGGTCCATCAGCCAGTGCGGGAAGAAGGTGAAGGCCAGCGTGTGCGGCGCCGCGAACTCGATCATGTCCAGGCCCGCGGCCTGGTACGAACGCATCATGTTGCGCGCCGAAGCCAGCGAGCCCAGGATCTCCAGCGCCTGGGCGTGGAAGGTCTCGCCGGCGGGCGTCAGCCGCGTCGGGTAAGAGGAGCGGTCGACGAGGTCGATGCCGGCCCAGGCTTCCAGCGCCTGGATGCGGCGCGAGAACGCCGGCTGCGTGACGTGGCGCAGCTGCGCCGAACGCGAGAAGCTGCGGGTCTCGGCGAGGCTCACGAAGTCCTCGAGCCACTTGGTTTCCATCGGGTGCGTGGTGAAGGGGGAATCAGGCGTCGGCCGGCTCGTCGGCGTCGCGCGCCGCCTGCTGCAGCCGCCACATCTCGGCGTAGCGGCCGTCGCGCGCCAGCAGCTCGGCGTGCGCGCCGCGCTCGACGACGCGGCCGTGGTCGAGCACGACGATCTCGTGCGCGTCGACCACCGTCGACAGCCGGTGGGCGATGACCAGCGCGGTCTTGCCCTGGGCTGCGCTCTTCAGCTCGGCCTGGATCGCACGTTCGTTGGCCGAGTCCAGCGCCGAGGTCGCTTCGTCGAAGATCAGGATCGCCGGGTTCTTCAGCAGCGTGCGCGCGATCGCGACCCGCTGCTTCTCGCCGCCGGAGAGCTTCAGCCCGCGCTCGCCGACCACCGTCTCGTAGCCCTGGGGCGTGGCGGCGATGAAGTCGTGGATGTGCGCCGAGCGCGCCGCGGCCTCGACCTCGGCCCGGCTGGCGCCCGGGCGGCCGTAGGCGATGTTGAACTCGACGCTGTCGTTGAACAGCACCGTGTCCTGCGGGACGATGCCGATCGCGCGGCGCAGGCTCTGCTGCGTGACGCCGCGGATGTCCTGGCCGTCGATCGTGATGCGCCCGCCGCTGACGTCGTAGAAGCGGTAGAGCAGCCGCGCCAGCGTCGACTTGCCGGCGCCCGAGGCGCCGACCACGGCCACCGTGCGCCCGGCAGGGATCTCGAAGCTGACGCCGTGCAGGATGGGCCGTGCCGGGTCGTAGGCGAAGTCGACCGACTCGAAGCGCACCGCGCCGTCGCTGACGCGCAGCTCGGCGGCGCCCGGCGCGTCGGCGACCTCGCGCTCGCGTTCGAGCAGGTTGAACATCTTGTCCAGGTCGGTCAGCGCCTGCTTGATCTCGCGGTAGATCACGCCGAGGAAGTTCAGCGGGATGTACAGCTGGATCATGAAGGCGTTGATCATCACCAGATCGCCCAGCGTCAGCCGGCCTTCGGCGACGCCGACCGTGGCGCGCCAGAGCATGGCCACCAGCGCCGCGGCGATGATCAGCTGCTGCCCGGTGTTGAGCAGGCTCAGCGTGCTCTGGCTCTTGATCTTGGCGCGCTGCAGCCGCTCCAGGCTCTCGTCGTAGCGCCGGGTCTCGAAGTCCTCGTTGTTGAAGTACTTGACGGTCTCGTAGTTCAGCAGCGAGTCGATGGCGCGCGTGTGCGCGTTCGAGTCCAGCTCGTTCATCTGGCGCCGGAACTGCGTGCGCCATTCGGTGACGACGATCGTGAAGCCGATGTAGAAGACCAGCGCCGCCGCGGTGATCCAGGCGAACCAGGCGTCGAACTTGACGGCCAGCAGGCCGAGGACGAGGCCGACCTCGATCAGCGTCGGCAGGATGCTGTAGAGCGAATACGAGATCAGCGCCTGCACCGCGCGCGTGCCGCGCTCGATGTCGCGCGTCATGCCGCCGGTCTGGCGTTCCAGGTGGAAACGCATCGACAGCGCGTGCAGATGGCGGAACACCTGCAGCGAGATGCTGCGCGAAGCGCCTTCGGTAGCGCGCGCGAAGATCAGCTCGCGCAGTTCGGTGAAGATCGAGGTCGACAGGCGAAGCGCGCCGTAGGCGACGATCAGCCCGACCGGCACGACCAGCAGCGCCGCGGTGTCGCCGGGCTTGATCGCCATCGCGTCGACGAGCTGCTTGAGCAGCAGCGGCACGCCGACGTTGGCCACCTTGGCGGCGACCAGGAAGGCCAGCGCGATCGACACGCGCCAGCGGTAGACCCACAGATAGGGCAGCAGGCGTGCCAGCGTCTTCCAGTCCGAGCGCGGCGCGCCCGGTTCGGGAGCCGGCGCGGGGGGCATACGCAGGGAGCGGGAGGCGGAACGCATGGGCGGGGATTGTCACCGCCCGGCCGCCGCGGCGCTGGCAGCGGCCCGGCAGGCCACAATGCCGGCAGTCGTCTTCCCAGGAGCCCTGCCCGTATGAACGCCCCCGCAGCCCCGGCCGTCCCGCACATGCCCCCGGCCACGCTGCCCGACGGTGCCGAACTCGTGCTGCGCGTGATGCCGATGCCCGCCGACGCCAACGCCAACGGCGACGTCTTCGGCGGCTGGATCATGGCGCAGGTGGATCTCGCCGGCGCCGTGCTGCCGGCCCGCGTGGCCCGCGGCCGCATCGCGACGGTGGCCGTCAACCAGTTCGTCTTCAAGCAGCCGGTGTCGATCGGCGACCTGCTGAGCTTCTACGCCCACGTCGAACGCATCGGCAACACCTCGGTCACCGTGCATGTCGAGGTCTGGGCCGAACGCAACCCGGCCGACCCGCAGATCGTCAAGGTGACCGAGGCGAACCTGACCTACGTCGCGATCACCGACGACGGCAAGCCGCGCACGATCCCCCGCTGATCAGCCGGGCAGCACCACCCTCACCGCCAGCCCGCCGAGCGTGGCCGAGCGCGTGACCTCGACCTGGGCGTGGTGCAGCGCGACGATGCGCCGCACGATGGACCAGCCCAGGCCGCTGCCGCTGGCGTCCTGGCCGAGCACGCGGAAGAAACGTTCGCCCAGGCGCGCGATGTCGGCCTCGGCCATGCCCGGGCCGCTGTCCTCGACCGTCAGCACGACGGTGCTGCCGTGGCGCGCCAGCGTGGCGCGCACCGTCGCTTCGGCGGGGCTGTAGCGCAGCGCGTTCTCGACCAGGTTGCGGATCAGCACCGACAGCAGCGCCTCGACGCCGTCGACACGCAGGTCGCCGTCGGCTTCCAGCTCCAGCTGCTGGCGGCGCGCGAGCGCCTGCGGCGCCAGCGCCGCGGCCACCCGGCGCGCGACCGCGTCCAGCGCCACCGGCGCCACCGCGGGGGCCTCGCCGCCGGCGTCCAGCCGGGCCAGCGTCAGCAGCTGCTCGACCAGACGCACCGCCCGGTCACAGCCTTCGATCGTCGACTGCAGCGCGTGGCGGCGGCGTTCGCCGTCGGCTTCGCCCAGCGCCACCTGGGCCTGGGTGCGGATCGCGGCGATCGGCGTGCGCAGCTCGTGCGCGGCGTCGGCGGTGAAGCGGCGTTCGGTCTCCATCATCCGGGCGATGCGCCCGAACAGACCGTTGAGCTCGTCGATCATCGGCCGCATCTCGCTGGGCGCGTCGGCCACCTCGACCGGTTTCAGCGCCTGCGGCTCGCGTTCGGCCAGCGTCGCGCCCAGCCGGCGCAGCGGCGCGGTGCCGGTGCGCACCGCCCACCAGACGCCCAGCCCGAGCAACGGCAGGCCCAGCGCCAGCGGCCACAGCGTGCCCCAGAGCAGCGCGTGCAGGATCGAACGGCGCGAGTCCAGGTGTTCGGCGACCAGCACCTGCACGTCGCGGTCGGAGCCGCGGGCGCTGAACATCCGCCAGACCTCGCCGTCGATGCGCACCAGGCCGAAACCGTCGCGGTCCTGGCGCAGCGGCCGTCCGCCCGGGCCCAGGCCGTCGAGCCGGGTCTCGGGCGCGTTGGCCGAGCGCTGCACCAGCCGCCCTTCGTGCCAGACCTGGAAAGCCACGCGCGGCGAGTAGTGGCGCAGCGCGGCGATGCCGAAACGGTCGTCGTCGTCGTGCTCGTGGCGCTGACGCTTGGCTTCGCGTTTGGCGGCGTGGCGCGCGGCGTGCGCGGCGTCGCGGGCTTCGCGCCGGCGCTGCTCGGCAGCACGGTCGCGATGGTCGTCGTCATCGTCGTCGTCCGCGTCCTCGATCGTGCGCACCTGCTGGGCGACGAGCAGCGTCGCGGCCTGCGCGAGGTGGGCGTCGAGCAGTTCGCTCAGCTCGCGCCGCGTGTCGCGGAAGCTGATGGCCAGCGTCGCCAGCCACAGCACGCTGACCAGCCCCAGCACCAGCAGCAGCAGCCGGCCCTGCAGCGAACGCGGCACGAGACGGCGCATCAGGCGGGCAGCAGGTAACCGACGCCGCGCACGGTCTGCACGAGCTCGGCGCCGAGCTTGCGCCGCAGGTGGTGCACGTGCACCTCGACGGCGTTGCTCTCGACCTCGCGGCCCCAGCGGTACAGGTGCTGTTCGAGCTGCTCGCGCGTCAGCACGCGCCCGGCGTTGAGCATCAGCGCATGCAGCAGGTCGAACTCGCGCTGCGACAGCACGACCGGCTCGCCGGCATGCGTGACGGTGCGCGCCGCGGGGTCGAGCACGACCTCGCCGGCGGCCAGCAGGTCCTGCGTCTGGCCGTGGGCGCGGCGGATCAGCGCGCGCAGCCGCGCAGCGAGTTCGTCCAGGTCCACGGGCTTGACGACGTAGTCGTCGGCACCGCCGTCCAGGCCGATGACGCGGTCGCTGACGGCGTCGCGCGCGGTCAGCACCAGCACCGGCAGGCGCACGCCGGCGGCGCGGGTCTCGGCCAGCACCTCCAGGCCGTCCTTGCGCGGCAGGCCCAGGTCCAGCACCGCGGCGGTGTGCACCGCCGAGCGCAGCTCGCGCGACGCGGCCTCGCCGTCGCGCACCCAGTCGACCTGGAAGCCGGCCTGGGAGAGCCCGGCCCGCAGGCCGTCGCCGAGCAGCGGATCGTCTTCGACGAGCAGGATGCGCATGGTGGTGATGCTAGTCCTCGTCGCCGGCGGCAGGGGCGGCCGAAGCCACCGCGCCGTCGTCGGCCGACGCTGCGGCGTCGCGCCACTGCAGCACCCAGAAGCCCAGCACCGCGGCCAGCAGCAGCGCCGCGACGCTGCGCCAGGACGAACGGATGGCCTGCTCGGGCGGCGCGATCTTCAGCCCGTCGACCATGCTGCGCGGCAGGTTCTCGCCGGTCATGCGGCTGGCCAGCAGCACGCCGACGACGTGGGCCACGGCGGTCAGCAGGAAGACGTTGGCCGCGAGCTCGTGCACGCCTTCGACCCATTCGCCGCCGACGTCCTGCTGCAGCGCCCAGCCGCTGGCACCCAGCACCAGGCCCAGCACCAGCAGCACGACGATCGCCAGCGCGCTGGCCGGGTTGTGGCCGACGTGGTGCTCGGGCGTGCGCCGGGCGACGTTCTTCAGGTAGCGCAGCACCGCGCCCGGCCCGGTGACGAAGTCGCCGAAACGCGCGTGGCGCGTGCCGACCAGGCCCCAGACCAGACGCCAGACGATCAGCCCGGCGAGCGTGTAGCCCAGCGTCTCGTGCAGCAGCGCCTGGCGTTCGCTCTCGGAGCTCAGCCAGGCGCCGGCGAAGCAGACGACGATGAGCCCGTGGAACAGGCGCACCGGCAGGTCCCAGACCAGGCGGCGCTGGCGGTCGGTGGAGGTGCTCATTTCGGGATCTTCACGTCGTGTTCTTCGAAGTCGCCCTGCTCGGCGCGCGGGTGGCAGGCGGCGCAGTTGGCCGGGCTGCCGACCGCCTTGCGCTGCCAGACCGAGGGCCGCACCTCGTCGTGCTTGTGCTCGAACCAGGCGCTGCGCGTGATGCGGTCTTCCGGCGGCGCCGTGCGCGCACGGCGGCTGGCGTTGGTGTCCAGCCAGGCGGCGATCGACTTCTGCGTCGCGGCGTCCAGCGAGGCGTCGCTGCCGTAATGCTTGTCCAGGCCGGCCATCACGCGTTTCCAGGACTCGGCCGGCAGCATGCCGGGCGGATAGGCGATGTGGCAGGAGCCGCCGCATTCCTGCTCGTAGGCCGGCAAGGCGGCGACGGCGCCGCGGCGGCCGTCGCGGTCGCCGTGTTCGCGGCGCTCGTGGCGTTCGTGCTCGTCGTCGTCGCCGTGGCGGTGGGCCCAGGCGGCGGCACCGCCGGCCAGGCCGGCGACGAGCAGCGCGGCGGTGGCCAGCGCGACGACTCGGGAAGCAGAAGGTCTCTTCATCGTGGCCTCACTTCAACGTCAGCAGCCAGGCCAGCACGTCGGCCTTCTCGGCCGGGGTGCAGGCGCGTTCGAGCACGTCGTTGCAGTTGCGGCGGAACCACTTCTCGACCTTGGCTTCGTCGCTGAAGCGCTTGGCGTTGGCCGACGGCGCCAGCGGCGCGATCGTGCGTTTGCTGCTGGCGTGGCGGCCTTCGGCGGTGGGGCGCTCGCCGTGGCAGGAAGCGCAGCTCCAGTCGTTGGCGTGGCGCGCGGCGTACCACTGCTGGCCGCGCGCGGCATCGGGCGCGCGGCCGGCTTCGGCGGCGTAGCGCGCGAGCAGGTCGTTGGGCGCAGCCAGCGCCGGGCAGGCCGACAGCACGGCGACGAAGGCGACCGCGGTGGTCGCGACGACGGCGCGCGAGGGCAGGCGGAATCGGCGGGTTCGTGACGGGTGGTTCATGGCAGCTCTCCTTGGAACAGGATGCTGCCGAGGCCGTCTTAGGGTCCTCTTAAGGTCACCGGAGCGCCAAAGAGCGCGGCTAGAATCGCGCCCGCACTCGTCATCGGGGAGTAGCCGCCCTGCCGCCCGGCAGGGGTCCGCGCCAACACGCTTGGCCCTTCACGGGCCATGGTCCGGACAGCTCCCAGCCTGGCAAGACCGTTGACTGCGCCGACTTCCGCATTCGGGCCGGGGTCGCGGCGTGGTCACGTTCCGGTTTGCCGGCCCGCATCGGATTTCCCTTGGAAGCTCTCCTGATCTCCACCGGCGTCGTCGCGCTGGGCGAAATGGGCGACAAGACGCAGCTGCTGGCGATCTTGCTGGCCGCACGCTTCAAGCGCCCGGTGCCCATCATCCTCGGCGTGCTGGTCGCGACCCTGGTCAACCACGCGCTGGCCGGCGTCGTCGGCGACACCGTCGCACGCTGGCTGGGGCCGGACCTGCTGCGCTGGGTCATCGGCGGCAGCTTCCTGGCGATGGCGGTCTGGATGCTGATCCCCGACGAGGTCGACGAGGTCGAAGGCGGCACCGGGCGTTTCGGCGTCTTCGGCACGACGGTGATCGCGTTCTTCCTCGCCGAGATGGGCGACAAGACGCAGATCGCCACCGTCGCGCTGGCGGCACGGTTCACGGACCTGTGGGCGGTGGTCGCCGGCACCACCTTCGGGATGATGCTGGCCAACGTGCCGGCGGTCTTCCTCGGCGACCGTGTCAGCCGCCTGGTGCCGATGCGCGTCGTGCACGCGATCAGCGCCACGATCTTCGCGGTGCTGGGCGTGCTGACGCTGCTGAACGTCGGCAGCTTCTTCTGAGTCAGTCGATGAAGAAGTCGGGGATGAACTGCTTGGTGCCCGGCGTCACGGCATAGCCGTCCAGGTCGGTCACGCCGTTGGCGGCCAGCAGCTCGTCGTCGATGAAGAAGTTGCCGGTCGTCGCCTTGGCGTCGCTGGTCAGGATGAACCAGGCCGCGTCGGCCAGGATCTCGGGCTTGCGGCAGAGCTTGACGTCCACGCCCGGGATCATCTGCAGCGCCGCGGTGGCGATCGCGGTGCGCGGCCACAGGCTGTTGACGGCGATGCCCAGCGGGCGGAACTCGCCGGCGTGGCCCAGCGTGCACTCGCTCATGCCGTACTTGGCCATCGTGTAGGCGACGTGGCCCTTGAACCAGTGCTCCTTCATCGAAAGCGGCGGGCTCATGTTCAGCACGTGCGGGTTGCGCCCGGCGCGTGCGCTGGCGGTCAGCGCCGGCAGACAGGCCTGGGTGCAGGCGTAGGTGCCGCGCACGTTGACGCCGAACATCAGGTCGAAGCGCTTCATAGGCGTCGCCGCCGTCGGCGTCAGGCTGATCGCGCTGGCGTTGTTGACCAGGATGTCGATGCCGCCGAAACGCTCGATGGCCGCCGCCACCGCGGCGGCGACGGCGGCGTCGTCGCGGATGTCGGTCGGCACGGCCAGCGCCTGGCCACCGGCGGCACGCACCTGCTCGGCGGCCTCGTGCACGGTGCCGGGCAGCTTGGGGTTGGGGTCGCTGGTCTTGGCGACGAGCACGACGTTGGCGCCGTCGCGTGCCGCGCGAAGCGCGATCGCCAGGCCGATGCCCCGGCTGGCGCCGGTGATGAACAGCGTGCGGCCCTGCAGGCTGCGGGTTTCGCTCATGCGGTCGTCTCCTCATTCTTTCTGATGGCCGGCCAGACGCGGCTGGCGACGTGTTCAGCGATGACGGCGGCGCAATAGCGGTACGCCGGCTCGCCGGGATGGAAACCGTCGACCGCCATGACCTGGGGCTCGAGCTGCAGCCCCATGTCGACCCGCGACACGCCCGGGTAGGCCGCGGCCCAGCGCTCCAGTGCACGGTCGTGGCGCACCGCCTCGCTGCCGGCGCACCAGCGCAGCGGCTGCGGCAGGCCGGGGAACTGGTGCACCGGCGGCAGCGCGGCGAAAGCGACGTGGCGCACGTGCAGCGCGCCGCGCAGCCAGTCGGCCAGGCGCTCGCGCGCGGTGATCGCGTGGTGCAGCGGCACGCGGTCGACGATGTCGTTGACGCCGGTGACGACGACGGCGACGTCGAAGCTCGGCAGGTCCTCGCGCTGCAGCAGGTGCAGGGTCTGCGCGGTGGTCAGGCCCGAACGCGCGACCAGGCGCCACTCGACCTGGGCTTGGGCGCGTTCGGCAACGAACTCGGCCAGCGGGTGGGCCAGCGCCGAGCGCTGGTGGCCGACGCCAACGCCGGCCGCCGACGAGTCGCCGGTGATCAGCAGCCGCATTCGCGGCCCCTCGCCGCAGACCCCGTGTCGTTCGCCGTCGGCCTCAGGCAGCTTGGGCATTCGCTGGCGGGTGTGCACGGCCTGGGCCAGCAGCAGCGGGGTCAGCATCAGCGTCACGGCACGGGACATGGTCAGCTCCTTCCGAAGGACGGTGGACGGGGTCAACGCGGGGATTCGCGGCGGGCTAAAACTCCTGGCAAGGCGCCACGCGGGCGCCGGTTCGGTCACGACACACGATGCGAAGCGCGTGCCAGACCGGGAATCGGTTCGAGGGGGGCGCCGCCGCACGGGGGCGCCCCGCGGGTCAGAACTTGCTGAAGTCGGGCTTGCGCTTCTGGAAGAAGGCCTGGAAGGCCTCCATCGCCTCGGGGCTGCGCAGCCGGCGCGTGAAACGCTCGCCTTCGGTGCGCATCGCTTCGAGCACGGCGTTGCGCTGCGGGCCACGCAGCAGCTGCTTGCTCTCGCGCACGGCGCCCGGCGGCAGCGCGTTGAAACGCTCCGCGACGCGGCGCGCGTGAGCGACCACTTCGCCGGCCGGCAGCACGGCGTTGGCGATGCCGCACTCCACCGCCTGCTCGGGCGTGAAGGCATCGCCGAGCAGCAGCTTCTCGGCCGCGCGAGCGTGGCCCATCAGCTGCGGCACCATCAGGCTGGACGCGAACTCGGGCACCAGCCCCAGGCTGGTGAACGGCATCGCCAGCCGCGCCTCGTCGCTGACGTAGACGAAGTCGCAGTGCAGCAGCATCGTCGTGCCGATGCCGATGGCCGCGCCGGTGACGGCGGCGACGACCGGCTTGTCGCAGTTCAGCAGCGCGCGCATGAAGCGGAACACCGGCGAGTCCATCGCCTCGGGGCCCTCGGCGGGCGGCCGCGCCATGAAGTCCTCGATGTCGTTGCCCGAGGTGAAGATCCCCGGCTGGCCGGTGATCAGCACCGCGCGCACGGCCGGGTCGGCGACCGCGGCTTCCAGTGCCGCGGCCATCGCCTCGTACATCGCGATCGTCAGCGCGTTCTTCTTCTCGGGGCGTGCGATCTCGATCGTCGCGACGCCCGCGAGCGTGGCGGTCTTGATGCTCATGCGTGTCTCCTGTCTGGTGGCCGCGCCGCCCGCGGCGCGACCCGGGGCGAACAGCCTTGCAGGCCGCGCCGGGCCAGTGGCCCGGCCCTTCGCCTGGCGCGACCGGTCCAGTGGACCGGTCGCGTCCCGGCTCAGCAGCGTTCGAGGATACCGGCGGCGCCCTGCCCCATGCCGATGCACATCGTCACCATGCCGTACTTGAGCTGCTTGCGGCGCAGCGCGTGCACGACGGTGGCGGCGCGGATCGCGCCGGTGGCGCCCAGCGGGTGGCCGAGCGCGATCGCGCCGCCCATCGGGTTGACCTTGGCGCGGTCGAGCTTGAGCGAATCGATCACCGCCAGCGACTGCGCGGCGAAGGCTTCGTTCAGCTCGATCCAGTCGAGGTCGTCCTGGCTGAGGCCGGCCGCCCGCAGCGCCGCCGGGATGGCCTCGATCGGGCCGATGCCCATGATCTCCGGCGGCACGCCGCGCACGGCGAAGCTGACGAAACGCGCCAGCGGCTTCAGGTCGAAGGTCTTCAGCGCCTTCTCGCTGCAGACGATCAGCGCGCCGGCGCCGTCGCTGGTCTGCGAGCTGTTGCCGGCGGTCACGCTGCCCTTGGCGGCGAACACCGGCTTCAGCTTGGCCAGGCCTTCGAGCGAGGTGTCGCGGCGGGCGCCTTCGTCGAGCGCGACGGTGCGCGTCTTCGTGATCACCTGGCCGGTGGCCAGGTCGGGCTGGCGGTCGTAGACGGTGACCGGGGTCATTTCGTCGGCGAACTCGCCGGCGTCCATCGCGCGGATCGCACGCTGATGCGACTCGAGCGCGAACGCGTCCTGGGCCTCGCGGCCGACCTTCCACTGCTGGGCGACCTTCTCCGCCGTCAGGCCCATGCCGTAGGCGATGCCGATGTTCTCGTCCTTGGCGAAGACCTCGGGGTTGAAGCTCGGCTTGTTGCCGCCCATCGGCACCAGGCTCATGCTCTCGGCGCCACCGGCGATCATCACGTCGGCCTCGCCGACGCGGATGCGGTCGGCGGCCATCTGCAGCGCGGTGATGCCGCTGGCGCAGAAGCGGTTGACGGTGACGCCGCCCACCGAGTGCGGCAGCCCGGCGAGCACCATCGCGGCACGCGCCATGTTCATGCCCTGCTCGCCTTCGGGGAAGCTGCAGCCGATGACCGCGTCTTCGATGGCCTTCGGGTCCAGCGAGGGCACCTGCGACAGCGCGTGGCGCACCGCGGCGACCAGCAGGTCGTCGGGCCGCGTGTTCTTGAAATAGCCGCGGCCGGACTTGCCGATCGGGGTGCGCGTGGCGGCGACGATGTAGGCGTCTTGAACTTGCTTGCTCATGGTCGATTCCTTCGTCGTGCCGTTCAGTTCCGGACCGGCTTGCCCGTTTGGAGCATGCCCATGATGCGTTCCTGGGTCTTGGGGTTGTCCAGCAGCGAGCAGAAGCGCTCGCGCTCCATCGTCATCAGGTACTCCTCGGTCACCAGCGAGCCGGCGTCGACGTCGCCGCCGCAGCAGACCTCGGCGATCAGCGTCGCGATGTGGAAGTCGTGCGCGCTGATGAAGCCGCCGTCACGCATGTTGGCGAGCTGGCCCTTGATCGTCGCCAGCGCGTTGCGGCCTGCCGCCGGGAAGGCCACCTTCGCCGGCGCGCGCCAGCCGCTGTCGGCCATCGCCTTGGCCTGGGCCGTGGCGACGTACAGCAGCTCGTCCTTGTTCGGCACGATGACGTCGCCGTCGATCAGGTAGCCGAGCTTGCGCGACTCGATGGCGCTGGTGCCGACCTTGGCCATCGCGGCGTTGGTGAAGCCGTCGGTCAGGAACTTCAGGATGTCGGCGTTGGCGTTGCCGGCCGAGGCCATCTGCGCGGCGCGGCGCGCGATGTAGGTCAGGCCGCCGCCCGCCGGCAGCAGGCCGACACCGACCTCGACCAGGCCGACGTAGGTTTCCATCGCCGCGACGCGGCGCGAGGCGTAGACCGACAGCTCGCAGCCGCCGCCCAGCGCCAGGCCGCGCATCGCCGCGACCACCGGCACCTGCGCGTAGCGCATCTTCAGCACCGCGTCCTGCAGCTTCTTGACCTCGGGCGCGATGCCCTTGGAGCCGGACTTCATGAACACCGGCAGCATCGATTCCAGGTTGGCGCCGGCCGAGAACACGTCGTCCGGCGACCAGATCACCAGCGCCTTGTAGCCGGCTTCGGCGAGTTCGATGGCCTTCACCAGGCCCTCGGTCACCGCCTGGCTGATCAGGTGCAGCTTGCAGGTGATGCTGAGGATCAGCACCTCGCCGTCGAGCGTCCAGACGCGCACGTCTTCATTGCGGAAGACCTCGGTGCCGGATTCGAGCGCGGCCTTGGCGCCCGAGCCGAGCACGTTCTCCGGGAAGTGCTGACGGCCGTAGACCGCCAGCGCGCTGCGCGGCACGAAGGCCTGGCGCGACGGGCTCCACGACCCGGCGGCGGTGTGCACGCCGCCGGCCTCGGCGACCGGGCCCTCGAAGACCCAGGCCGGCAGCGGCGCCGACGACAGCGCCTTGCCTGCTTCGATGTCGGCCTTGACCCATTCGGCGACCTGCTTCCAGCCGGCGGCCTGCCAGAGCTCGAACGGGCCCTGCTGCATGCCGAAGCCCCAGCGCATCGCGAAGTCGACGTCGCGCGCGTTGTCGGCGATCGCTTCCAGATGCACCGCGGCGTAGTGGAAGGCGTCGCGCAGGATGGCCCACAGGAACTGCGCCTGCGCATTGCTGCTCTCGCGCAGCAGCTTCAGACGGTCGGCCGGCGCCTTCTTCAGCATGCGCGCGACGATCTCGTCGGCCTTGCCGGTGGACGGCACGTACTCGCCGCTGGCGAAGTCCAGCCGCAGGATGGTCTTGCCGTCCTTGCGGTAGAAGCCGGCGCCCGACTTCTGCCCCAGCGCGCCCTTGTCGATCAGCGCCTTGAGGACCGGCGGCGTCGCGTAGCTGGGGTAGAAAGGGTCCTCGGCGAGGTTGTCCTGCAGCGTCTTGATGACGTGCGCCATCGTGTCCAGGCCGACCACGTCCGCGGTGCGGAAGGTGCCCGAGCTGGCGCGGCCGAGCTTCTTGCCGGTCAGGTCGTCGACGACCTCGACCGAGAGGCCGAACTTCTCGGCTTCGTGGATCGTCGCCAGCATGCCGGCGATGCCGACGCGGTTGGCAATGAAGTTCGGCGTGTCCTTGGCGCGAACGACGCCCTTGCCGACCGCGGTGGTGACGAAGGCCTCGAGCTGGTCCAGCACCTCGGGCTGCGTCGCCGGGGTGGCGATCAGCTCGACGAGGTACATGTAGCGCGGCGGGTTGAAGAAGTGGATGCCGCAGAAGCGCGGACGGATCGATTCCGGCAGCGCCTCGGCGAGCTTGGTGATCGACAGGCCCGAGGTGTTGCTGGCGACGATGGCGTGCGGCGCCAGCGAGCCGGCGATCTTTTCGTACAGCGCCAGCTTCCAGTCCATGCGCTCGGCGATGGCCTCGATGACGAGGTCGCATTCGGCGAGCAGGTGCAGGTGCTCCTCGTAGTTGGCCTGGACGATGCGCGCGGCGTCCTCGGGCACGCCCAGCGGCGCGGGCTTCAACTTCTTCAGGCCGTCGACGGCCTTGGTGACGACGCCGTTCTTCGGGCCTTCCTTGGCCGGCAGGTCGAACAGCACGACCGGCACGTTGACGTTGACCAGATGGGCGGCGATCTGCGCGCCCATCACGCCGGCGCCGAGCACGGCGACCTTGCGGACGTGGAATCGATTCACGGAATGCTCCTGGTTGGTATTCATTCGACCCGCTGCCAGGTCTGGTTGCGATAGAAGGGGCCGATGAAGCCGCGCACCTCGAGCGTCTTGCCGCCGTCCTTGGGCGTCAGGCGCACGCGGTAGCTCTTGCCGTTGTTCGGGTCGAGGATCGTGCCGCCGTCCCAGTAGGGCTCGTCGGCGTTCTTGCGCACGTTCTCGATGATCGTCATGCCCAGCACCGGCTGGCCCTTGCGGGCGTCGCTGCACTTGTCGCACTTGGCGTCCTGCTTGGACGGATCGAGCAGCTTCTCGATGCGCCCGCCGAAGACGCCGGCGTTGTCGACGATGCGCACCAGCGACTTCTCCTTGCCGGTCTCGTCGTCGATCGTGCGCCACAGGCCCTGCGGCGTGGCCTGGGCCATCGCCGCCGAGGTGGCGGCGGCCAGCGCCAGGGCGATCCAGCTTCGCTTGTGCATGCCTTGTCTCCTTCGTTGTCGCGGGCCGCGCGCGGCCCGCCGGGGGCTCAGAACAGCGACTCGTCCATCGCCATCAGCGCATCGGAACCCGAACGCGCCGTGCGGATCAGGGCGGCGGTCTCGGGCAGCAGCTTGGCGAAGTAGAAGCGCGCGGTGTGCAGCTTGGCGGTGTAGAACGGGTCGCCCGAGCCCTGCTTCTCCAGCGCCACCTTGGCCATGCGCGCCCAGAAGTAGGCGAACACGAGGTGGCCGCAGACGCGCAGGTAGTCGACCGCGGCGGCACCGACCTCGTCGGTGTTGCGCATCGCCTTCATGCCGAGTTCGGTCGTCAGCTTGGTGACCTTGTCGCCCAGGTCGGCCAGCGGGTTGACGAACTCCTGCATCGCCTCGTTGACGCCTTCTTCCTCGATGAACTCGGCGACGATCTTGCCGAACTTCTTCAGCTTCTTGCCGTTGTCGCCCAGCACCTTGCGGCCCAGCAGGTCCAGCGACTGCACGGTGTTCGTGCCCTCGTAGATCATGTTGATGCGCGCGTCGCGCACGAACTGCTCGATGCCGCTGTCGCGGATGTAGCCGTGGCCGCCGTAGACCTGCATGCAGTGCGAGGTCGCGATCCAGGCGTTGTCGGTCATGAAGGCCTTGACGATCGCCGTCAGCAGCGCCACCAGATCGGCGCATTCGGCGCGTTCGTCCTCGTCGTCCGAGGCGATCTCGCGGTCGAGCAGCAGCGCGGTGTACAGCGCCAGCGCGCGGCCGCCTTCGGCGTAGGCGCGCGCGGTCAGCAGCATCTTGCGCACGTCGGGGTGCACGATGATCGGGTCGGCCGGCTTGTCCGGCGCCTTCGGGCCGGTGAGGCTGCGCATCTGGATGCGGTCCTTGGCGTAGGCCACGGCCATCTGGTAGGCCGTCTCGGTCAGGCCCAGGGCCTGGCAGCCGACGCCCAGGCGGGCGGCGTTCATCATCACGAACATCGCCTGCAGGCCGCGGTTGGGCTCGCCGACCAGCGTGCCGGAGGCCGCTTCCAGCGTCAGCTGGCAGGTGGCGTTGCCGTGGATGCCCATCTTGTGCTCGACGGCGGTGCAGAAGATGCCGTTGCGCTCGCCGATCGAGCCGTCGGCCGCGACCTTGTACTTGGGCACGACGAACAGCGAGATGCCCTTGCTGCCGGCCGGCGCGTCCGGCAGACGGGCCAGCACCAGGTGCACGATGTTCGAGGTGATGTCGTGCTCGCCGGCGGAGATGAAGATCTTCTGGCCGGTGATCTTGTAGGTGCCGTCGGGCTGCGGCTCGGCCTTGGTGCGCAGCATGCCCAGGTCGGTGCCGCAATGCGGCTCGGTCAGGCACATCGTGCCGGTCCACTCGCCGCTGGTCAGCTTGGGCAGGTAGGTGTTCTTCTGCCACTCGGTGCCGTGCGCGCTCAGGCACTCGTAGGCGCCGTGCGACAGGCCGGGATACATCGTCCAGGCCTGGTTGGCCGAGTTCAGCATCTCGTACAGGCACTGGTTCAGCAGCACCGGCAGGCCCTGGCCGCCGAAGGCCGGGTCGCAGCTCAGGCTGGGCCAGCCGCCTTCGACGTACTGCTCGTAGGCCTGCTTGAAGCCCTTGGGCGTGCGCACCTCGTGCGTGGCGGTGTCCAGCGTGCAGCCTTCGGCGTCGCCGCTGGCGTTCAGCGGCGCGGCCACGCCGGCGGCGAACTTGCCGGCCTCCTCGATGACGGCGTTGATCGTGTCGGCGTCGATCTCGGCGTGACGCGGCAGCTGCTGCAGCGTCGAGGTGACGTCGAGCACTTCGTGCATGACGAACTGCAGGTCGCGAAGCGGCGGGGTGTAGGACATGGGAACGCTCCTGGAGAGGAAGGGCGAGACGGGGAGTTCAGGTCCGCGATTCGGGGGCCGGCTGGGGCTGCCAGTCGGCGACGAGGCGCTCGAAACCGCGCCGCGCGCGGTCGAGCACCCCGGTGTTGCGCAGCAGCCGGGCGTCGTGGTGCAGCGCGAGGATCAGGCCGTGCATCTCGAACAAGAGCTGCGACGGATCGGTTTCAGGGCGCAGATGGCCTTCCTCGACGGCCATCGCGATCGCACGCTGCAGCGCCAGATGCCAGGCGCGCACCATCGAGACGAGCGCGTCGCGCACCGGGCCGGGCCGGTCGTCGAACTCGACCGCGCCGCTGATGTAGATGCAGCCCGAATCCAGCTCGACCGAGACGCGGCGGATCCAGCGTTCGAACAGCGCGCGCAGCCGCGGCAGGCCGCGGCCTTCGGCCATCGAAGGAAAGAAGACCTCTTCCTCGAAACGCGTGTGGTATTCGCGGATCACCGAGATCTGCAGCTCTTCGCGCGAGCCGAAGTGGGCGAACACGCCCGACTTGCTCATCTGCATCATCTCGGCGAGCGTGCCGATCGACAGCCCCTCCAGCCCCATGTGCGAGGCGAGGCCGAGCGCCGCGTCGAGGATCGCGGCCCGGGTCTGCTGACCCTTTTGCAGCGATTTCGCCGACGGCTGGCGGGAGGTAGTGGAAGAGGCCAAGTTTTGATGGGCAAAAAATCGAACGGTCGTTCTATTTTGCCGACTCGGGCTTGAGCCGACCAGGGATTGGGGCCATTGCTTCGGGAAAGTCCCTAGAGGTGCGGGACGCCTCGCTGCCTGTCATCAAAGCGAGGTTGCGGCAGGCACGGATCTTGTTTACTCTGCCTGTTCATGGATGTGCTGCAACTCGATGTTTCGGGTCGGCCACAGGCGTGGATCACGCCTCGCGAGGCCGCGGTCCTCTATGCCAGCGACGGAATCGCCTGGACGCTGGGCAAGGCCTTCCAGGTGCTGCGAGGCGGCATCCAGCGCGCCACCGGGCTGCAGTCGCGCATCGAGGTGCACCCCATCATCGCGGTGCGCGGCGCGATCCCCAGCCGCGCCTGGCGGCACACGCCGGCGATCACCAACCACAAGCTGTTCGTTCGCGACCGCGGCATCTGCGCCTACTGCGGCGGCCACTTCGCCTTCGACGAGCTGACGCGCGAGCACATCGTGCCGGTCTCGCGCGGCGGCGTGGACAGCTGGATGAACTGCATCACCGCCTGCCGCGCCTGCAACGGCCACAAGGCCGACCGCCTGCCCGAGGAAGCGCGCATGGCGCTGCTGTACCTGCCCTACGTGCCCAGCCTGCACGAGGACATGATCCTGCGCGGCCGGCGCATCGTCGCCGATCAGATGGACTTCCTGCTCGCCTCGGTGCCCCGCAGCAGCCGGCTGCACGGCTGAACCCGCGCCTGCAACGATTCTTTACCGCTGCCCGGGTCCGCCCGGGTGCCGGCTTTCCGGCACCATCGGCCTGTCAACGCCAGCCGACCGGCGGCGTTGGACTGATCTGAGGAGGGTTCCCCCATGAAGCGCATGATCGCCGCTGCCGCCGTGCTGGCACTGGCGGCCTGTTCCACCACCAGCCCCGACGTCATCAGCCCGGGCGACGCACAACGCATGAGCACCGTGATCGACGCGACCGTGCTGTCGACGCGCCCGGTGGTCGTCGAAGGCCAGCAAAGCGGCATCGGCGGCGTCAGCGGCGGCGTGATCGGCGGCATCGCCGGCTCCAGCGTCGGCGGCCGGCGCGAGAGCGTCGCCGTCGGCGTGCTCGGCGCGGTGGCCGGCGCCGTCGTCGGCAACGCGGCCGAACGCATGGGCACGCGCGAGGACGCGGTCGAGATCCTCGTGCAGTTGAAGAGCGGTGAACGCCGCGCGATCGTCCAGGCCAAGGGTAACGAGACCTTGCAGCCGGGCGACCCGGTGATCATCGTCACCACCGGCGGCAAGGTCCGCGTGACGAAGGCGCCGCAGGTCACGCGCACGCCGTAACACCCGCCGGGCGACGCGCCGCCGGCTCAGGCCAGCATCTGCGGCAGGTCGGCGAAGCTGTTCGCCACCGGCACGATGTCGATCGCGCGGCCGAGCTGGCGCTCGATCTGCGAGCGCGAGACGATTCCGCGCAGGCGCGGCGGCACGCCCGGGCCGCCGCCGTCGACCACCAGCAGGTGGTTGCGCCCGACTCGCTGCAGCGTCGCCACCAGCTGGCCGACGCGGGCGCCGTTGAGGCGGGCGAAGTCGATCGCGTCGAGCTTGGAGCGCGGCGTCATCGCGTCGCCGACGGTGATTTCGGCCCAGCGCAGCCCCCGCTCCTGCACCAGCCGCAGCGCGCGCTCGCCGCGCAGGTCGGTGGTCGTGATCAGGCCTTCGATGCCGGGCCACTCCGAGACGACGAACAGCAGGCGCACGCCCTGGAAGATCATCGTCTGCTCGGCCTGGCGCAGCGAGGCGCCGGGCGTGATCGTCGCCGCCTTCACCTGCGTCAGGTCGGTCATCACCGACACCGCCGCCGAGTCCAGCGTCACCGGGAAGGTCTGCCAGGGCTGGGCCTGCGCCAGCACGGCGCCGGTGTCCAGGCTGCGGGTGGACAGGGCGGTCTCCAGGCTCATGGTCAGCTCCGCACGCGTTCCGACCCGGTCAAGGTACGCCGTCGTCGGGCGCGGCGACAGCAAGGATTCCCGCCCGCCCCACGTGACATCCATCAAGCCGCCGATCAGCGTTCCGACCGAGGGTCGGTTGCGATTTATCCAAATCCGAGTAAAGCGTGGATTTGCGGCGCGATCTTCGTCACGTTCCGGGGCCGGTCGTCAAAAAACGCATGAAGTAAATCAAGGCGTTGCCGATACCGAAAGGACGGGCTCGGGCGACCGCCGGAGCCGCTTGAACACACCAGAGAAGTCAGCGGGATCAGCATGAACCACTTGCGCATCGGCACACGACTCGGACTGGCCTTCGCGCTGGTGCTGTCGATCACGCTCGCCCTCGCGGCGACGGCGATCTGGCAGCTCGGCGCGCTGAAAGCCGCGTCCGAATCGATCGTGCAGAACGAGCAGCAGCGCAGCAAGCTCGCCAGCCAGTGGGCGACCAACCTGCGCATCAGCTGGACCAAGGTCTCGGCGTCGATGAAGAGCACCGATCCGGCGCTGCAGGCGCAGATGAAGAAGGACGTCGAGCAGATCTCGGCCGACACCGCGGTGGTGCAGAAGTCGCTGATGGCGCTGGTCGACGACGACGAAGGCAAGGCGCTGATCGCCAAGGTCGGCGAGGTGCGCCAGCGCTACACCGAAGTGCGGCGCCAGCTCGCCGAACGTGCCGACCGCGGCGAATCGGTCTACGCCGACGTCGATGCCCTGCTGCTGCCGGTGGCCGACAACTACCAGAAGGCGCTGGACGCGGTGGCCGCGCATTCGCAGCGCGTGCTCGACGCGCGCCAGGAAGAGCTGGCGACGGCGACGACACGCGGCCAGTGGCTGATGGCGATCGGTGCGCTGCTCGCGACGCTGCTCGGCGCCGGCTTCGCCATCTTCGCGACGCGCTCGATCACGCGGCCGATCCACCTCGCGGTGCAGACCGCCGAGGCGATCGGCGCCGGCGACCTGTCCAGCGTCATCGACGCCCAGGGCCGCGACGAAGCCGCGCGGCTGCTGCACGCGCTGGCGACGATGCGCAACAACCTGGCGAAGATCGTCGCCGAGGTGCGCGAGTCGGCCGACAGCGTCGCCACCGCCAGCCACGAGATCGCGCACGGCAACGCCGACCTGTCGGCACGCACCGAGCAGCAGGCCAGCGCGCTGCAGCAGACCGCCGCGTCGATGGAGCAGCTCAACGCCACCGTGCGCCAGAACGCCGACAACGCGACGCAGGCCAACCAGCTCGCGGCGGCGGCGAGCTCGGTGGCCACCGAAGGCGGCTCGATGGTCGGCCAGGTCGTGCAGACGATGGACGGCATCAGCGAGAGCTCGCGGCGCATCACCGAGATCATCAACGTCATCGACGGCATCGCGTTCCAGACCAACATCCTGGCGCTCAACGCCGCGGTCGAAGCGGCGCGCGCCGGCGAACAGGGCCGCGGCTTCGCCGTCGTGGCCGGCGAGGTGCGCACGCTGGCCCAGCGCAGCGCCGAGGCGGCGCGCGAGATCAAGACGCTGATCGGCACCAGCGTCGAACGCGTGGAGGCCGGCAACGCGCTGGTGCACCAGGCGGGCTCGAAGATGGACGAGGTGCTGGCCTCGATCCGCCGCGTCGCCGACATCGTCGGCGAGATCAGCAGCGCCAGCGCCGAGCAGAGCGACGGCGTCAGCCAGGTCGGCGACGCGGTCGCGCAGATGGACCAGGCGACGCAGCAGAACGCCGCGCTGGTCGAAGAAAGCGCCGCCGCGGCCGAGAGCCTGCGCACGCAGGCGCGGCAGCTGGTCGAGGTGGTCGCCGTGTTCCGCCTCGCCAACGGCGCGGCGCCGGCCGCGGCACCCAAGGCCGCGCCCGCGGCCGCGAAACCCTCCGCAGCGGCGAAGACGATCGCACGCCCGGCGCCGGCCAAGGCCGCGGCGCCGTCCGCCGCGTCGACCGCCGCGCCCCGCCCGCCGGCGGCCTCCAAGCCCGCCCCGGCGACCACGGTCGCCAAGGCCACGGCTTCGGACGACGACGACTGGCAGACCTTCTGATCGGCCTGCCGCTCAGAAACGCCCCTCGTACAAGGCGCAGGAGCGGCAGACATCCGGCGCCTGCGGCCCGGCCAGCGCGCGCCTGAAGTCCTGCGCGGCCGCGCCGCGCCAGACCTCGCCCAACGCCTGGGCGCCGTCGCCGACGCGGCCGAAGCTCGCGCGGTCGGCGGTGGCCACCATGCAGCAGGGCAGCATCTGGCCGGCCGCCGTCAGGTAGAGCTGGCGGCTGGGCCAGTCGCAGCCCCGGCCTCCGGGCGCCGGCTCACCCGGCGCCGCCAGCCGCGGCAGGTGCAGCAGCAGGCCCAGGGCCTGCGCCAGCGCCTGGGCTTCGGCGAACACCGCCTCGGCCTCGTGCAGCTCCGGCGGCGCCAGTTCCTCGGCGCGCACGACGTCGCGGATCGGCACGTAGCGCGCCGGCAGGCCCGGGTGCTCCAGGTCGCTGGACAGGCGCTGCAGCAGCAACTCATGCACGCCGTGTTCGTGCAGCAGGCGCACCAGCGCCGGCAGCTCGGGCAGGTTGCTGCGCATCAGCACCATCACGCCGCGGACCTCCGGCCGGCCGCCGGCGGCGTCGCGTGCCGCGACCAGCCGGTCCAGGTTGCGCAGCACCTTGGCGAACGAGGCGCCGCGGCGCACCGACTCGTAGACCGCGGCACTCGCGCCGTCCAGCGACACCGACAGCTGCGCCAGCCCGCTTTCGGCGCAGCGCCGCGCGCGTTCGGGCGTCAGCAGCGTCAGGTTGGTGTTGGCGCTGACGCGGATGCCGCGCGCCGCGGCGATCTCGACCATCTCGAAGAAACGCGGGTGCAGCATCGGCTCGCCCAGGCCCTGCAGGTGCAGTTCCTCGAGCTGCGGCAGCTCGTCCAGCCAGGCGAGGTAACGCTCCAGCGGCAGCTCGGCCACCTCGTCGCCGCGGTGGTTGACGGTGCACATGCGGCAGGCCAGGTTGCAGCGGCCGATCGGCTCGATCTGGGCGAAACGCGGCAACGGCGGCGGCGCGGCGGGGAAGGCGGTGGCAGCGGGATCGGAGGTCATGCTCGGCGGCGGGACGGGGCCCGCCACCGGCAAGGCGGGTGCCGCCGGCCTCAGCCTTCGGCGCGCACGCCGGACTTCAGCTTCTGCATGAACTCGCGGAAGTGCGGCGCGAACTCGGCGAACAGCGGCGACTGGCGGTTCTCCAGCATCACCTCGCTGAAGAGCTTGAGGCCGACGCCGAAGGCGGCCGCCGATTCGGGCGGCAGCGCCGGGTGGCCGCGCAGGCGTTCGACGATCTTCAGGATGTCGTCGTGGTTGCCGGTCTCGAAGACCAGCGGCGTGGCGTCGGCGGGCGGCCGGCCCTGCGGGTCGGCGAGGTGTTCGACGCTGATGCGGTAGCGGTGCTGCTTCATGAAAAGTCTCGGTTCAGGGTTGACGGAAGAAAGTCTACGATATATCTTGAGTGCATCGCAACACAACTTTGGAACCACGATGCACTTCGCACGTTTCCCCTTCGGCCCGCAACGCGGCTGCCATCACGAGGCCGTCATGGGCGGCCACCACACCCATCCGATGCACGCCGCCGGGCGCCGCGGTGGCGGCTTCGGCCCCGGTTTCGGCGGCATGGGCGGCCCGGGCGGTTTCGGTGACTTCGGCGGCGCCCGCCGCGGCCCCGACGGCGAAGGCCGCCGCGAGCGCCTGCTCGAGAGCGGCGACCTGCGCCTGCTGGCGCTGCACGTGCTGCGCCAGCGTCCCAGCCACGGCTACGAGGTCATCAAGGCCATCGAGGACCTGGCCGGCGGCCAGTACAGCCCCAGCCCCGGCACCGTCTACCCGACGCTGTCGATGCTCGAGGACCTGGGCCAGGCCGAACTCGCCGAGACGAGCGGCAGCCGCAAGCAGTACCGCATCACCGCCGCCGGCGAAGACGCGCTGGCCGCGCAGAAGGACGTGCTCGAGCGCGTGCTGGCGCGCCTGCAGCACCTGGGCGGCGCGGCCGACGCGCGCCGTTCGCCGGCCGTGCAGCGCGCGATGCACAACCTGAAGATGGCGCTGCACCTGCGGTTTGCCGGCGAGGCGCCGTCCGAGGAGACGCTGCGCCGCATCGCCGAGGCGATCGACCGCGCCGCGGTCGAGATCGAACGCAGCTGACTCACAGCTCGAAGCGGTAGCCGACGCCGTAGACCGAGCGGATCGCGTCGTCGCCCGGGCGGGCCCGTTCGAGCTTGCGGCGCAGGTTCTTCACGTGGCTGTCGATCGCCCGGTCGCTCAGCGCACGCTGGTCGTCGTGCAGGCGGTCGAGCAGTTGGTCGCGCGAGAACACGCGCCCCGGCTGCTCGGCCAGCGCCTGCAGCAGGCGGAACTCCAGCGGCGTCAGGTCCAGCAGCTCGCCGTCCAGCCGCGCCTCGTAGCGCGTGGCGTCGATCTGCAGCCCTGGCGCCGCCTCGGCCGCGGCCGGCCGCTTCCAGGGCCGGCGCAGGATGGCCTTGACGCGCGCCACCACCTCGCGCGGGCTGAAGGGCTTGCAGACGTAGTCGTCGGCGCCGGCCTCCAGCCCGACCAGGCGGTCGAGCTCCTCGACACGCGCCGTCAGCATCAGCACCGGCACGTCGCTGAAGCTGCGCAGCTCGCGGCAGATCGACAGCCCGTCCTGCCCGGGCAGCATCAGGTCGAGCACGATCAGGTCGGGCAGGCGCTCGCGCACCGCGGGCAGCACCGCCAGGCCGTCGGCGATCCAGTGGGTCTCGTAGCCCGCGGCGGCCAGGTAGTCGGCGACCAGCCGGCCGAGCGAGGGTTCGTCCTCGACGACGAGCACGTAGCGGCGGTCGGCGTTCACGCGCTCTCCCCTTCGCCGCGCGGCCGCAGCCGCGGCAGCATGAGGCGGATCCACAGACCGCCCAGCGGCGAGGGCCGGGCTTCGAGCCGGCCGCCGTGGGCCTCGGCGAGGCTGCGCGCGATCGCCAGCCCCAGGCCGCTGCCGCCCTTGGCCCGCGAGCGCGAAGCCTCGACGCGGAAGAAGCGCTCGAAGAGCCGCGGCAGCAGTTCCTCGGGCACGCCCGGCGCCGAATCCTGAAGGTCGAGCACCGCGTCGGCGCCATCGGCCGCCAGCTCGACGCGCACCATGCCGCCCGGGTCGGTGTATCGCAGGCTGTTGGACAGCAGGTTCAGCAGCAGCTGGCGAAGGCGACGCTCGTCGCCCGTGACCGGCAGCGCCGCGTCCGGCAGCCGCGCCTGCAGCTCGAGACCACGTTCGGCGGCCTTGGCCTGCAGCGCGCCGACCTCGCTGCGCACCAGCGGCACGAGGTCCAGCTCGTCTTGGCGGAAGGCCAGCGCGCCGACGTCGGCCAGCGCCAGCTCGTGCAGGTCGCCGACGAGCTGGGCCAGCATCGCCACCTCCTGCTGCAGCCGGCGCAGCAGCTCGGGCGTCGGCTGGTGCACGCCGTCTTCCAGCGCCTCGAGTTCGCCGCGCAGCACCGCCAGCGGCGTGCGCAGCTCGTGCGAGACGTCGGCCATGAA
The DNA here is from genome assembly GCF_000284255.1 of Rubrivivax gelatinosus IL144. Taxonomy (NCBI): domain Bacteria; kingdom Pseudomonadati; phylum Pseudomonadota; class Betaproteobacteria; order Burkholderiales; family Sphaerotilaceae; genus Rubrivivax; species Rubrivivax gelatinosus. The sequence goes on along the minus strand of NC_017075.1, from coordinate 943,822 downwards.
GTCGCGCCGCAGGCGCTCGTTGCGCTCCAGCGTCAGCGCGAGCTGGTTGAAGTCCTGCGCGAGCTGGGCGACCTCGTCCTCGCCGGCCAGCTCGACACGCGTGTCGTAGGCCCCGGCGGCCAGCCGGTGCGTCGCACCGGCCACCGCGCGCACCGGCGCCAGCAGCGCCCGCGCCACCCACCAGGCGATGGCCGCAGACAGCAGCACCGCCAGCACCACGGCGGCCGCGGCGGCGAGCAGCTGGCGGTCGAGGAAGGCCACGGCCGCGCTGTCGGTGACGGTCTCGATCGGCGCCATCGCCAGCCAGCCGACGGTGCGGCCGTCGACGACGATCTCGCGCTGTTCGGAGTTGGCCATGATGAACGGGAAGCCGACGACCCGCTGGCGCTGCGCGTCCAGCAGCGACAGCCGCCGCCCGGCGCCGAGCAGGTCCGAGGCGATCAGCTCGGCCATCGGCCCGCTGGGCCGCTGCTTCGGCGGCGAGTCGGGCGGCTCGCGCGGCTCGGGCGGGTGCGGCGGGCCGATGCCGACCAGGCTGAACCAGAGGTCGCGCCGGTTGCGCAGGAAGTCCCAGTCGCCGTGTTCGGCGTAGGCCGCCGTCAGGCGCGGCATCACCACTTCCATGCGCAGCACGGCCTGCGTGTTCAGGTAGCCGAGAAAGCCGCGCTGAAAGCTCCATTGCGCGGCCACGCCGACGGCCACGGCGACCAGCGTCGCGGTGGCGAGCACGGCGACGAAGAGCTTGCCGGTGATGCCGGGGCGTTTGAGACGGGCGAGCGTGGACACGGTCGGAATTGGCGCACGGGCGGCCTGGCACAGGCAAGCACTGGCGGCACAGCCGGGACGGACTTCAACTTTCCTCCACATTCGCCGCCGACCATCGGCGACAGCAGAACCATGAGCAGGACTCACCCGATGGCCGCCATCGCCTCCCGCGCCGTGCGCCGCGCACGCCTTCCGTTCACCGTCGCCGCGCTGGCGCTGGCCGCCGCGCTCGCCGGCTGCGGCCGCCAGGACGGCGCCGCAGGGCCCGGCCAGGGCCGGCCGACGGTCGTCGGCACCTTCACCGTGCAGGCCGAGACCGTCTCGCTGGCCAGCGAGCTGCCCGGCCGCACGACCGCGCTGCAGAGCGCCGAGATCCGGCCGCAGGTCGGCGGCATCGTGCAGGCGCGACGTTTCGTCGAAGGCGGGCCGGTCAAGGCCGGCCAGCTGCTCTACGAGATCGACGCCGCCAGCTACCGCGCCAGCGTCGCCAGCGCCGAGGCCGCGGTCGCCAAGGCCGAGGCGAGCGTCGAGACCAACCGCCTGACGGCGCAGCGCCAGGCCGAGCTGGCGAAGATCGACGCCGTCAGCCGCCAGGCGCTGCAGGACGCGCAGGCGGCGCTGAAGCAGGCCGAAGCCGAGCTCGCCGCCGCGCGGGCGACGCTGCAGACGGCCCGCATCGACCTGGAGCGCACGCGCGTCACCAGCCCGATCGCCGGCCGCGCCGACGTCTCCACGGTCACCGTCGGGGCGCTGGTCACCGCCAACCAGACGACGGCGCTGACCACGGTGCGCCAGACCGACCCGATGCAGGTCGACGTCACCCAGTCCAGCGCCGAGCTGCTGCAGTTGAAGCGCGACATCGCGGCCGGCCGCGTCAAGCAGCTGCCCGGCGGCGACGCCGCGGTCTCGCTGCGGCTGGAGGACGGCAGCACCTACCCGCTGGCCGGCCGGCTGAGCGTGACCGGCGCCTCGGTGGACACCGGCACCGGCACGGTGACGCTGCGCGCGACCTTCCCCAACCCGCAGGGCCTGCTGCTGCCGGGCATGTACGTGCGTGCGCTGCTGCCCACGGTGGCGGTGGCCGACGCGATGCTGGTGCCGCAGCAGGCCGTCTCGCGCAACACCGACGGCTCGGCCAGCGTGCTCGTCGTCGGGGCCGGCGACAAGCTCGAGCGCCGCGCGATCGCCGCCGAGCGCACGATCGGCAGCCGCTGGCTCGTGACCTCGGGGCTGAAGGCCGGCGAGCGTGTCGTCGTCGAGGGGCTGCAGAAGGTCAGGCCGGGCGACGTCGTGCAGCCGCAGGCGGTAGGCGCCGCGGCGTCGGCCGCGTCGGCGCCGGCTTCGGCCGCGTCGCGCTGAAGGGGGCCGCACGATGCCGCGCTTCTTCATCGACCGCCCCATCTTCGCGTGGGTGCTGGCCATCGTCGTCATGCTCGCCGGCGCGCTGTCGATCAGCACGCTGGCGCTGGAGCAGTACCCCGACATCGCGCCGCCGCGCGTGAGCGTCAACGCCAGCTACCCCGGCGCCTCGGCCAAGACGCTGGAGGACTCGGTGACCCAGGTCATCGAGCAGCAGATGACCGGCCTGGACGGGCTGCTGTCGATGGCCTCGACCAGCACCTCCTCGGGCAGCGCGCGCATCACGCTGAGCTTCGTCTCGGGCACCGACCCCGACGTCGCCCAGATGCAGGTGCAGAACAAGCTGCAGCAGGCGATGTCGCAGCTGCCGCAGGCGGTGCAGGACCAGGGCGTGACGGTGACCAAGGCCGGCACCGACTTCCTGCTCATCGTCGCCCTGTACTCGGCCGACGGCAGCGCCAGCGCGATCGAGATCGGCGACTACATCAAGTCCAGCCTGGTCGACACGATCAGCCGCATCGACGGCGTCGGCGAGGTCCAGACGCTGGGCACCGGCCACGCGATGCGCGTCTGGCTGAACCCGGACAAGCTGGCCAGCTACGGCCTGATGCCCTCGGACGTGACGAGCGCGATCACCGCTCAGAACGCCCAGGTCTCGGCCGGCCAGGTCGGCGGCCTGCCGGCGGCGCCCGGCCAGCAGCTCAACGTGACGATCACCGCGCGCAGCAAGCTGCAGACCGTCGAGCAGTTCGAGGCCATCGTCGTCAAGTCGGCGACGAACGGCGCCAGCGTGCGCCTGGCCGACGTCGCGCGCGTCGAGCTCGGAGGCGAGAGCTACACGATCCGCACGCGCTACAAGGGCCAGGCCTCGGCGGCGATCGGCGTGCGCCTGGCCTCGGGCGCCAACGCCATCGCCACGGCCAACGCCGTCAAGGCCAAGCTCGCCGAGCTGCAGCCGGGCTTCCCGTACCAGCTGCAGACGGCGATGACCTACGACACGACGCCGTTCGTGAAGATCTCGATCGAGGAGGTCGTCAAGACGCTGGCCGAGGCCGTGGTGCTGGTCGTGCTGATCATGTACCTGTTCCTGCAGAGCTGGCGCGCGACGCTGGTGCCGGCGATCACGGTGCCCGTGGTGCTGCTGGGCACCTTCGGCGTGCTGGCGGCCTTCGGCTACTCGATCAACAGCCTGACGATGTTCGGCATGGTGCTGGCGATCGGCCTGCTGGTCGACGACGCCATCGTCGTCGTCGAGAACGTCGAGCGCCTGATGGCCGAACGCGGGCTGTCGCCGCGCGAGGCGACGCGCGAGTCGATGCAGGAGATCACCGGCGCGCTGATCGGCATCGCGCTGGTGCTGGCGGCGGTGTTCATCCCGATGGCCTTCTTCGGCGGCTCCACCGGCGTCATCTACCGCCAGTTCTCGATCACGGTGGTGTCGGCAATGCTGCTGTCGGTGCTGGTGGCGATGACGCTGTCGCCGGCGCTGTGCGCCTCGGTGCTCAAGCCGCTGCCGCCGGGCGAACACCACGCGGCGCACAAGGGCCTGCTGGGGCGCTTCTTCGGCGCCTTCAACCGCGGCTTCGACCGCGGCAGCGCCGGCATGCAGCGCGCCGGCGGCACGCTGCTGCGGCGCAGCGGCCGGGTGATGCTGGTCTACGCGCTGCTGCTGGCGGCGATGGCCGTGCTCTACGCCCGGCTGCCCACCTCCTTCCTGCCCGACGAGGACCAGGGCGTGCTGATGTCCGAGATCCGGCTGCCCACCGGCGCCACCGACGAGCGCCTGCGCGCCTCGCTGGACCAGATGGAGAACTGGCTGTCGCAGCAGGCCGACGTCGACGGCTACACGCTGATTTCGGGCATCGGCGGCGACCAGGCCACCGGCAACGCCTTCATCCGGCTCAAGGACTGGAGCGAGCGCCGCGGCAGCGGCCAGAGCGCCGCCGAGTTCGCGCGCCGCGCCAACCGGGAGCTGGCGGCGCTGCGCGACGCGCGTGTCTTCGTGATGCAGCCGCCGACGGTGCGCGGCCTCGGCTCCTCGGGCGGCTTCACCGTCGAGCTGCAGGACCGCGGCGGCCTCGGCCACGAGGGCCTGAAGGCGGCGCGCGACGAGTTCCTGAAGCTCGCGCGCCAGAACCCCAAGCTGGCGCAGGTGCGCGCCAACGGCCTGGACGACGCGCCGCAGTTCAGCATCGAGATCGACGACCGCAAGGCCGGCGCGCTGGGCCTGTCCACCGGCAACATCAACAACACGCTGTCGGTGGCGCTGGGCGGCGCCTACGTCAACGACTTCATCGACAAGGGCCGGGTGAAGAAGGTCTACGCCCAGGGTGACGCGCCTTACCGCATGGCGCCCGACGCGATCATGCAATGGCGGGTGCGCAACGACGCCGGCCAGATGGTGCCGTTCTCGGCCTTCGCCAGCACGAAGTGGAGCTACGGCTCGCCCAAGCTGGAGCGCTACAACGGCATGGGCGCCTTCGAGATCGTCGGCGAGGCCGCGGCGGGCGTCAGCTCGGGCGACGCGATGAAGGCCGTCGAGCAGATCGTCGCCCAGCTGCCCGCCGGCGTGGGCATCGAGTGGGCCGGCCAGTCCTACCAGGAACGGCTGTCGGGCGCGCAGGCGCCGGCGCTGTACGCGCTGTCGGTGCTCTTCGTCTTCCTCTGCATGGCGGCGCTGTACGAGAGCTGGTCGGTGCCGTTCTCGGTGCTGCTGGTGGTGCCACTGGGCGTCGTCGGCGCGCTGGCGCTGACGACGCTGGCCGGGCTGCACAACGACGTCTATTTCCAGGTCGGGCTGCTGACCACCGTCGGCCTGTCGGCGAAGAACGCGATCCTGATCGTCGAGTTCGCCAAGCAGCGCCAGGAACAGGGTGCGGCGCTGCTCGACGCGACGCTGGAGGCGCTGCGGCTGCGGCTGCGGCCGATCCTGATGACCTCGCTGGCCTTCATGTTCGGCGTGCTGCCACTGGCCATCGCCAGCGGCGCCGGCGCCGCCAGCCGGCGCGCCATCGGCACCGGCGTGCTCGGCGGCATGGCGACGGCCACCGTGCTGGGCCTGTTCTTCGTGCCGGTGTTCTACGTGCTGGTGCGCGGCTTCTTCGACCGGCGCCGCGGCGCCGCCCCGACCACGGAGGTGCGGGCATGAACACGACGACCCGAACCGCCGCGCGCGGCCTGACGCTGCTGGCGCTGGCCGCGCTGACCGCCTGCGCCAACCTGGCGCCCGACTACACCCGGCCCGAAGCACCGGTGCCCACGGCCTGGCCGCAAGCGGCCAGTCACGGCGCGGCCAGCCTGCCCGACGGCCGCGACTTCGTCGCCGACGCACGCCTGCGCCGCACGATCGAGCTGGCGCTGGGCAACAGCCGCAGCCTGCGCCTGGCGCTGCTGGCCATCGAGCAGGCGCGTGCCGCCTACCGCATCGAAGCCGCCGACCGCCTGCCGACGCTGAAGGCCAGCGGGTCGCAGAGCGCCTCGCGCACGCCGGCCGAAGCCAGCACCAGCGGCCAGGTCGTCCATTCGCGCAGCTACAGCGCCAACGTCGGCATCGCCGCCTTCGAGATCGACCTCTTCGGCCGGGTGCGCAACCTGTCCGACGCGGCGCTGGAGAGCTTTCTCGCCACCGAGGAGGCGGCGCGCAGCACGCGCATCGCGCTGGTTGCCGAGGTCGCCACCGCCTGGCTGACGCTGCAGGCCGACCAGCAGCAGCTGGCGCTGGCGCGGCGCACGCTGGACAGCCAGCGCAGCAGCTACGAGCTGACGCGCCAGCGCCATGCGCTGGGCGCCGACTCGGCGCTGACGCTGGCCCAGGCGCAGACCACGGTCGAAGCCGCGCGGCGCGACGCCGCCGCCTACGAGGCCAGCGTCGCCCAGGACCTGAACGCGCTGCGCCTGCTGGTCGGCACCGACCTGCCGGCCGACTGCCTGCCCGCGGGCGAGGCCGAGGCAGACGCCGCTGCGCTGGTCGCCGTGCCCGGCGGGCTGCCGTCGGCGCTGCTGCAGCGCCGCCCCGACGTGCTGGCCGCCGAACACAAGCTGAAGGCGGCCAACGCCGACGTCGGCGCGGCACGGGCGGCGCTGTTCCCGACGATCCAGCTCACCGCCGCCACCGGCACCGCCAGCCGCAGCCTGGGCGAGCTGTTCGAAGGCCGCGCCTGGTCGTTCGCGCCGTCGATCAGCCTGCCGATCTTCGACGGCGGCGCCGCGCGCGCCGGCGTCGACCAGGCCCGCGCGACGCAGGCGGTGCAGCTCGCGAGCTACGAGCAGACGCTGCAGACCGCGTTCCGCGAGGTCGCCGACGCGCTGGCCGTGCGCGCGACGATCGCCGAGCGCCTGGACGCCCAGACGGCGCTGGTGGCCGCCAGCGAACGCGCCTGGCGCCTGGCCGACGCGCGCTGGAAGGCCGGCGCGGCGAGTTACCTCGACGCGCTGGACGCCCAGCGCACGCTGTACGCGGCGCAGCAGACGCTGGTCACGCTGCGCCTGGCCGAGCAGAGCAACCGCGTGAGGCTGTTCGAGGTGCTGGGCGGCGAGTGGGACGCGGCGGGCGCGCCGGCGGCGTCCTGAACACCGTCCGGTCGGCGCCGGCGACGCCTGGCGACCGCCGCTGACCGTTCGCGCCCCCGGGCCGGCGGCGGCGGGCGGCCGCGGCTAGAGTCGCGGGCGATTCGACGCCCGCCATGACCGCCGCCCCCTCGCCTGCCGCCTGCCCCCCGACCCGCGCCGAAGCCGCGCGCCAGACGCTGCGGCTGCTCGGCCAGACCGCGGCGCTGTGCGTGCTGGTGGCCGCGGTGCTGACGCTGCTGCCGGCCACCGGCGGCGACTTCTGGCGCACGCTGTGGTTCTCCGAATGGATCGGCTTCTGGTCGGTGGTCACGGTGCAGCTGTTGCGCCAGCTGCCGGGGCTGCGCCGCTGGCCGCGGCGCGTGTCGCTGCCGCTGCGCCTGGCGCTCGGCCTGCCGGCGGGTTATGCGCTCGGTTTTGGCTGCGGCTACGCGCTGCTCGGCGAGCCGGTGCGCATCGCCGGCCTGCTGGACTACCAGCTCGCTGCCGTCATCGCCAGCCTGTCGGCGACCGGCTTCGTGCTCTACCTCGTCTGGCTGCGCAATCGCCTGGCCGACGAGGCGGCGGCGCGGCTGCTGGCGCAGAAGCTGGCCGTCGAGGCCGAGCTGCGCCTGCTGCGCGCCCAGCTCGAGCCGCACATGCTGTTCAACACGCTGGCCACCCTGCGCTCGCTGGTCGACGAGGACCCGGGCCAGGCGCAGCAGATGATCGACCTGCTGATTACCTTCCTGCGCGCGACGCTGGCCGGCTCGCGTGCCGAGACGAGCACGCTGCAGGCCGAGTTCGAGCAGCTGCACGCCTACCTCGAGATCATGGCCTTGCGCCTGGGCCGGCGCCTGCGTTACTGCCTGGAGCTGCCGGCCGAGCTGCAGCAGGCCGCGATGCCGCCGATGCTGCTGCAGCCGCTGGTCGAGAACGCGCTGAAACACGGCGTCGAGCCCAAGGTCGGCGGCGCCACGCTGAGCGTCAGCGCCGAACGCGACGCCGACGGGCTGCTGCTGGTCGTCGCCGACACCGGCATCGGCCTGCGCGACGAGCCCGCCGCAGCCACCGGCGGCAGCGGCTACGGCCTGGAGCACGTGCGCAGCCGGCTACAGGCGCTGTACGGCCCCGCCGCCAGCCTGCGGCTGCAGGCCCAGCAGCCCTGCGGCACCCGGGCCATCGTGAGGATCCCCGCATGACGACGAACGACACCCCGCTGGCGCTGATCGCCGAAGACGAAGCCCTGCTGGCGCGCAGCCTGAAGCGCCAGCTCGCCGAGGCTTGGCCCGGGCTGCGCCTGGCCGAGGTCGCCGAAGACGGGCTCGCGGCCACCGAGCAGGCGCTGGCGCTGCTGCCCGACCTGCTGTTCCTGGACATCCGCATGCCCGGGCGCAGCGGGCTGGAGGTCGCCGAAGCCGTCAACGACGACTGGCCCGAAGACCGGCCGCTGCCGCTGCTGGTCTTCGTCACCGCCTTCGACGAGTTCGCCGTCGCCGCCTTCGAACGCGCCGCGGTCGACTACGTGCTCAAACCCGTGACGCCCGAGCGCCTGCGCGTCACGGTCGCGCGGCTGCAGCAGCGCCTGGCGGCGCGCGCGCCGCAGCTGCAGGCCGGCGACGCCGCCGAGCAGGTGCGCACGGTGCAGGCGCTGCAGGCTCCACCGGAGCCGCCGCCACCCGAGCAGGAGCGCATCAAGGTCATCCGCGCCGGCGTCGGCAATACGGTGCGCATGATCCCGGTGGCCGACGTCGTCTGCCTGGAGGCGACCGACAAGTACGTCAACGTCGTCACGACCGGCGGCGAGGCGCTGGTGCGCATGAGCCTGCGCGAGCTGGCGGCGCGGCTCGAAGGCGAGGACTTCATGCAGGTGCACCGCGCGGTCTACGTCGCCACGCGCCGCATCCGCAGCGCCACACGCGACGAACTCGGCCACTACAGCCTGGCGGTCGACGGCCTGGCGCGGCCGCTGAAGGTGAGCCGCGCCTTCGCCCACCTCTTCAAGCCGATGTAGCCGCCGTTCGGTGGCCGTGACCGACGCTTCGGTCACGGCGGCCGGCGCTTCGTCGCGGCATCGTCGCGGCGGCCGGGGCCGGCCGGCACAGTGGGTCCATCCCACCCGCCACCGAAAGGCCCGCCATGCTGCTCGACATCCTGCTTCACACCCCGCGCTGGGTCTTCGTCGTGCTCGCCGTGCTCGTCGTGATGGGCCTGCGCGCCTCGCGGCCGCAGAACGCCAGCCTGCGGCGCTGCGTCGGCCTGCCGCTGGCGCTGGCCGCGGTGTCGCTGGCGGGCACGACCAGCGCCTTCGGCACCCAGCCGGCGGCGCTGCTGGCCTGGGCGCTGGCGCTGGCCGCCGGGCTGACGGCCATGCAGCGCCGCATCGACACCCGCGGCGTGCGCTACACGCCGGCCACCGGCCTGTTCGCGCTGCCCGGCAGCTGGCTGCCGCTGGCGCTGATGATGGCGATCTTCGCCGTCAAGTTCGCCGCCGGCGTCGTGCTGGCCGTGCACCCGCAGGCCCGCGAGGCGGCGCCCTTCGTGCTGGGCGTCAGCGCCGCCTACGGCCTGTTCAGCGGCCTGTTCCTGGGCCGCGCGATGGCGCTGTGGGCCGTCGCGCGCCGCGCCGCACGGCCGGCGCTGGCGGCCTGAGCCGGGTTCAGCCCCACTTCATCTCGCCCTTGGCGACCTTGGCGCCGATCTCCAGCGCCGGCGCCAGGCCGGCGTCGGGGTAGCGGCGCTTCATCGCCGCGACCAGCGCCGCGCCGTCGGCGGCCTGCGCGAACTCCTCCTCGAAGGCGACCAGGTAGTCGCGCGTGTAGCGCAGCGCCGAGGCGTCCAGCGCGCCGCCGGCCGCCAGGTGGCCGGGCACGACGATGCGCGGCTGGCGCGCGGCGATCGTGTCCAGCGCCCGGACCCAGGCCGCGCGCGCCGCCGGCGTCGGCGTGTCGGCGGTCCAGACGTGCAGGCCGGAGAAGACGAGCACGCCGCCGAACACCGCCTGCAGCTCCGGCACCCAGAGATAGCGCCGGTTCTCCAGCCCCTCGACCGGGACGATCTGCAGCGCATGGCCTTCGAGGCGCAGCGCCTCGCCGTCGAAAGGCTGCGGGAAGACGATGTCCTCCAGGCGCTGCGGGCCCTTGTCCTTGAGCTGCGGGCCCCAGACGGCGAGCTTCTTCTCGACGTTGGCGCGGATCGCGGCGATCGTCGCCGGCGCCGCCAGCACCCGGGCGTCCGGGAACGCGGCCTTCACCGGACCGAGGCCGAAGTAGTAGTCCGGGTCGCTCTGGCTGACGTAGATCGTCGTCAGCGTCTTGCCGCTGGCGCGGATCGCGTCGACCAGCGTGCGGCCGGCCGGCAGCGTGAAGCCGGCGTCGATCAGCACCGCCTCGCGCTCGCCGGTGACGAGCACCGGCGCACGGAAGAAGCCGTTCTGGTCGGCCGGGAAGTGCTGCCAGCGCAGGCCGGAGCCGGCGGCATGGGCCACGCCCGACAGCGCGGCGGAGCCGGCCACGGCGGAGATCTGGATGAAGTCGCGGCGGGAGATCATGGTGTCGTCCTGGTGTCGGTGAATCGATGGCGTCATCGTAGAAAGCGTCGATCCGTAGAAAAATCCTCCACAAACCGACACTTCGTATGCCGATGGCAAACAATCCGCGCGACGCCGGCCCGCTGGACCTCGCCAACCTCAAGCGCCTGGCCTATTTCGCGGCCGTCGTCGAGACCGGCAGCTTCACCGCCGCCGCCGACCGCCTGGGCATCACCAAGGCCGTCGTCAGCCAGCAGGTGGCGCGGCTGGAACGCGAGTTCCGCACGACGCTGCTGACGCGCACCACGCGGCGCCTGGCGCTGACCGACGCCGGCCAGGCCTTCTACGAGCGATGCGCGCGCATCCTGCGCGAAGCGGCGGTCGCCTTCGACGAACTGGCCGACGTCTCGGTCGAACCGGCGGGCACGCTGCGGCTGACGGCGCCTTTCGACTACGGCCTGGCGATGGTCGTGCCGGCGGTGGTCGAGTTCTCGCGGCGCCATCCGCAGTGCCGGGTGGAGATGGCGCTGTCCGACCAGCCGCTGGACCTGCTGTCCAACGAGGTGGAGCTCGCGGTGCGCGTCGGCTGGCTGGCCGACTCGCAGCTGCCGGCGCGGCGCATCGGCAGCTTCGAGCAGAAGCTGGTGGCGGCGCCGGCCCTGGCGCGCCAGGTGGACGCGGCGGCCGGCCCGGAGCAGCTCGCCGGCCTGCCTTTCGTCGCCAACGCGGCGCTGAAGGAGCCGCGGCGCTGGGTCTTCGAGGCCGGCGACGGCCGCCGGCAGGCGGTGGAGTTCGCGGCCTCGATCTCGCTGGACGCGACGCCGGCGGTGCTGGCCGCCGTCAGCCTGGGCGCCGGCGTCTCGGTGCTGCCCGACTACACGGTGGCCCAGGCGCTGGCCGAAGGCCGCCTGGTGCAGCTGCTGCCCGGCTGGACGCTGCCCTCCGGCGGCATCCACGCCGTCTATCCGGCCTCGCGCTTCCGGCCGGCCAAGGTGGCGCGTTTCGTCGACCTGCTCGGCGAGCTGCACGCCGCGCGCGCCTGAGCTGCGGCCTCCGGGCATGGCGGCGCGCGCGGCCACGTCGTCGGCCCGCGAGGTGCGGCGGCTGCAGCGCGGTGAGGCGAAGGCGCCGTGAACGAGCACGCTGGGGTTCAGCGTTCGGCGACGGTCCTGGCGGCCGGGCCCTATGATGACCGCCACCCCGTCCAGCCCGGAGACCAGCAGATGATCAAGTCCGTCGGCGGCGTGCCGGTCCAGCCCCGGCACCGGCTGTCCTGCCATTGCGGCGCGGTGGTGCTCGAGTTGCACCTGCCCGACGGCATCGTCGACCCGCGGCGCTGCAACTGCTCGATGTGCCGGCGCAAGAGCGCCGTCGTCGGTTCGGTGCCGCTGGACGCGATCCGGATCGTGCAGGGCGAAGACATGCTGTCGCTCTACCAGTTCAACACCCGCGTCGCGAAGCACTTCTTCTGCTCGCGCTGCGGCATCTACACCCACCACCAGCGGCGCTCGCGCCCCGACCAGTACGGCTACAACGTCGGCTGCCTGGAAGGCATCGACCCCTTCCTGATCGAGAACGTGCCGGTCAGCGACGGCGTGCACCACCCGGCGGATCGCAAGACCTGAGCCGCCGATGACGCAGCCATGACGCACTTCCCGGCGCTGCCGCTGCAGACCGAACGCCTGACGCTGCGCCCCTACCGCGCCGACGACGCCGAGGCGGTCTTCGCGATCTTCTCGGACCCGCGCGTGATGCGCTACTGGAGCACGCCGCCGTGGACCTCGACGGCGCAGGCCGACGAGGCGATCGAGTCCGACCTGCGTGCGCTCGACAGCGGCCGCCATCTGCGGCTGGGCATCGAGCGCCGCGACGACGGCGCGCTGATCGGCCAGTGCACGCTGTTCGACATCGTCGCCGGCTGCCGCCGCGCCGAGATGGGCTACGCACTCGCCCACGCCGCCTGGGGCCGGGGCTACATGCACGAGGCGCTGCAGGCGCTGCTGCGCTACGGCTTCGAGCTGCTGGAGCTGAACCGCGTCGAAGCCGACATCGACCCGCGCAACGAAGCGTCGGCGGCGACGCTGCGCCGCCTGGGCTTCCAGCTCGAAGGCCTGCTGCGCGAGCGCTGGGTCGTCGACGGCGAGGTCTCGGACAGCGCGATCTACGGGCTGCTGCGCCGCGACTGGGCCGAGGCCCGGCGCTGAGGCCGCGTCAGGACGAGCCGGCCGGGGCCTGCGGCTCCTCGCCCTCGGCGGCCGCGGGCACGGTTTCGGCCGGCGGCGCGAGCGGGCTCAGGAACGGCAGCGCGAGCCGATCGCGCGTCGCGAACAGCTCGCGGATGTGGGCCGTGACGGCGCCGGCACCCTGCGTCGGCCAGGCCAGCGACAGCGGCGACGACGAACGCGGATAACTCACCGTGCGCTCGACCAGCGTGCCGGCGCGCAGCGCCGCGCGCGCCCTCGCCGCCGGCAGGAAGCCGACGCCCAGGCCGCGTTCGTGGCAGGCGATCTTGGTCGCCAGGTCGGGCACCAGCAGCTCCTGCTGGCCCGGCAGCCGCCAGGCGGTGCGCTTCTTCATGCGCTGCGAGGTGTCCTCGACGTTGACCGCCGGGTACGGCCGCAGCGCGTCGTTGCCCAGCGGCTCGCGCTGGCGCGCCAGCGGATGGCTGGGCGCGACGACGAACACCCAGCGGATCTCGCCCAGCGGCAAGGTGGCGAAGTCGTCGTTGATGGTGTGGAAACCCGGTGCGCCGATGCCGATGCGCGCGCCGTTGTGCACCAGCTCGTCCCAGACGCCCATGTAGACGCCGAAGCGCACCTTGATCGTCGTGTACGGGAAACGCTCGTGCAGGTGCGCCAGCAGCTCGGACATCGCGGCGCTGTCGTGCAGCAGGTTGTTGACGACGATGACCAGCTCCGACTCGACGCCGGCGTTGGCCTGCTCCAGCTCGCGCGGCAGGCTCTGCATCCAGTCGAAGATCTGGCTGGCCCGCGTCAGCAGCACCTCGCCGGCGGGCGTCAGCGTCACGGTGCGCGTGGTGCGCTGCAGCAGCGGCACGCCGGCGCTGTCCTCCAGCGACTTGATGCGGTAGGAGATCGCCGAGGTCGTCTTGTGCAGCAGGTCGGCGGCGGCGGAAAAACTGCGCAGCTGGGCGACCGCGACGAAGGTGCGCAGGGCTTCGGGGTCCAGGTTCGGGGAGCGGGACACGGGGAATCGGCGGGTCGCGCCCGGCGCCGCGGACAGCGCCGGACGGGGGTCTGGACGGAGCGGTCGATGTTAGCGGCGCAGTTCGTGCGCGGCGACGAAGCCGAGCAGCGTGTCGATGCCGGAACTGGCGCCGTGCTGCGCCACGCGCCCGGCACGGCGGTCCAGGCGCTCGTCGGCGCCCGGCAGCGCCCGGCAGAGCTGGATCAGGTGGCTGCCGAAGACGCCGTCGAGCGCGCGGCGCAGATAGGCCGCGCCCAGCGGCGTGGTCAGCGCGCCCAGCGCCTCGCGCTGCGGCAGCAGCGCCCGGCGCAAGGCGCTGTCGGCGCCGTCGACGAGCCAGCCGTGGGCCAGCGCGCCGATCAGCACGTCGTCGCCGGCCGGTGTCGACCCGGCGCCGCGGCCGACGAGGCGCACCAAGGCCGGCGCCGCGGTGCCGTCGGCCGCGGCCTGCAAGGCCCGGCGCACGAGGCCGTCGCCGGCCAGCACCTCGGCCTGGCTGCCGCCGATGCCGTTGCCGGGCGGCCGGGCGCGCAGCCCGGCCGCCAGCCGCGCCACGCCGGCGTCGAGCGCCGGCAGCGCAAGGCGGCCGCCCAGGCCCAGGCGCCAGCGCCGCGCGCCCGCCAGGTCCCAGCGCAGGCGGGCGCCGACGCCCAGGCCGCGCAGCGCTTCGAACGCCTCGCGACGCACGACGACGTGCAGCGGCAGCAGGCCGGCGCCCGGCGGGCCGACGAAGATCGGCTCGCCGCCGGGCAGCACGACGCTCAAGCCGCGTCGGTGCAGCGCCACGACGGTGGCGACGCGGCCGTCCAGCGCGCGCGCCGCCGCCTCGCTGAGCGCCAGCACGGTCGAGCGGGGGGCGAAGGCGGTGCTCATGATGCGCAGGGTGATCGTCGCGCCGCCTTCGCCCGGCCCTCAGTCGACGGCGACGCCGACGGTCTCGGCCACCGCCTCCAGCGCCTTCTCGAAGCAGCCGCGCGGCGGCCGCACGGTGCCGGCGCCGACCTGGCCGATGCCGGCCTTGCGGTGCGCGATGCCGGTGTTGATGACCGGCGTGATGCCGGTCTCGACGACGCGGCGCACATCCAGCCCCAGGCAGGCGGCCTGGAAGTCCCAGGTCGGGATCTGGAACATCGGCGAGCTGTCGACGTAGATCTCGCGCATCTCCTCGCTGGTCTCCAGCGCGTCGCTGAAGCCGCCGGCGCCGACGAAACGCGTGACGCCCGGGGCGGCGATCATCGCCGCGCCGCCGATGCCCAGCGTCTCGGTGATCGCCGAGTCGCCGATGTCGGGGTTGGCGTCGTCCTGGCTGAAGCCGGTGAAGAAGAGGCCCGCCGGCGTGTTGACCGGCGCCGTGAACCAGCGCTTGCCGGTGCCGCTGACGCGGATGCCGAAGTCGCGGCCGTTGCGCGTCATCGCGGTGACGATGCTGCCGGCCTCGATCGCCGCGCCGGCGTCCATCACGCACTTGCAATAGGCCATCGCGACGTTGAGGAAGAACTGGTCGGTGCGGCCGAGGAAACGCAGCACCTCCTCCTTGTGCTGGGTGCTGGCCTCGCAGGCGGCGATGTCCGGCGCCAGCAGCTTGAGCAGCAGCGCCGAGGCGGCGATGTTGCGCTGGTGGAACTCGTCGCCCATCGTGATCGCCTGCGCCATCAGCACCGACAGGTCGATGCCGCCGGGCACCATGCCCAGCGCCTGCGACAGCACCGGGCCGAGCACGTCGCGCATCCAGGCCAGGCGGGTCTGCACCTCGCCTTCGAAGGCGCCGAAGCGCATCACCTTGCCGATGCCTTCGTTGAGGTTGCAGAAGGCGGTGTTGCCCTGGACCTCGTTGAGCACCACCAGCACCGGCATAGACGCCGAGGTGATGCCGCCCATCGGGCCGACGGCCGAGTGGTCGTGGCAGGGCGTGAAGCGGATCTCACCGCTGGCGGCCAGGCGTTCGGCCTCTTCGGCGTCGCGCGCCCAGCCTTCGAACATCGCCGCGCCCAGCACCGCGCCCTGCATCGGGCCGGTCATGTCGGCCCAGGCGCTCGGCGGGCCGGCGTGCAGCAGCGTCCTGCCTTCGCGCAGCACCGGGATGCAGTCGGCGGCAGGACGCACGTCGACGAGGCGGGGCCGCGCACGCTTGATCTCGTTGAGGACGGCTTCGTTGGCTTCGTTGATGGTTTCGTACATGGAATCGCTCCGTTTCGTCATTGCAGTGCGGCGACCAGCCGCTGCAGGCGTTGATTGCCGCCCGCGATCGGTTCCCAGAGGTAATGGACGACGTTCGTGCCGCCGGCCTGCAGTTCGTCGGCGAAGCCGCGCAGGCCGATGTTCACGATCGCCGGCGGCGCGGCCAGCAGCGGCGGCGGCGCGCCGATGCCGGCCACCGGCGGCTGCACCAGGCGCAGCGCCAGCTCGACCGCGGTGCGCGTGCTCTCGGCGATCACGATGCCGGCCTCCTCCAGCTTCGCGGCCTGGCTGGCGCGGTCCTGCGGGTCCTGGTCGGTGCCGGTCAGCGTGGCGATGACCGTGATCGGCGCGCCGCCGCGTGCAGCGCGCATCTCGGCGACGGCGCGTGCGGTGACGCCGGCCGGGTCGGCGTTGGCGCCGTAGCCGAGCACGACGTCGAGCAGCAGCACGCCGTAGGTGGGCTCGTCGGCGAGCGCGCGGATCATCTCGTTGCGCAGCGTCGGGTCGATCATCGGGTGCGGCCGGCCGCGGGTGTAGAGGTCGTCGCCGAGGTCGATGACGCGGTGGCCGCCGCTGCGCAGCATGTAGCCCTCGGCGTGCGTCTCGTCGGCGTGCAGCCCCAGCGCGTCGGCCAGCAGCTGCGCCGCCTCGGCGGCCAGCGTGCCGCCGGTGTACAGGCCGCAGATGCCCAGGCCGGCGGCCGAAGGCTGGTGCGAGGCCTGCGAGTCGACGTTGGCCAGGTCCACCGCCAGCGCCGCGGCGCCGTCCAGCGTCTGCGCGAAGTGCACGTTGCCGTCGCGGCGCGCGGCCTGGCGGTCACCGAGGAAGAGCGCGACCACCGGCCGCTGCATCAGCTTGAGCGCGGCCAGCACGCGCGCCTTGACTTCCGGCGCCGGCGGCTTGGAGACGAAGACGACGACGCGGCTGGCGGCGTCGGCGGCGACGAAGTCGATCGCCGTCAGCGCGCTGATGCCGCCCACCGCCGCCGACAGGTCGCGGCCGCCCAGGCCGATGGCGTGCGTGATGCCGGCGCCGCGTGCGGCGATCTGCGAGCAGATCTCCTGGATGCCGGTGCCCGAGGCGCCGATCACCGCGATCGGCCCCTTGGGCATGCGGTTGGCGAAGGCCAGCGGCACGCCGCCGATGACCGAGGTGCCGCAGTCCGGGCCCATGACGATCAGGCCGCGGCGGCGCGCCGCGAGCTTGAGCTCGACCTCGGCCTCGACCGGCACGTTGTCGGAGAACATCATCACGTGGCAGCCGTCGTCCAGCGCCTGGCGCGCGACGTCGGCGGCGTAGTGGCCGGCCACCGAGACCAGCGCGACGTTGGCGTCGGGCACCAGCTGGCGCGCCCGGCGCCAGCTGCGCGCCACCGGGTAGCCCGAGGCGCGCCGGCTCTTGGCGACGTCGGCCAGCCGCGTCTTCAGCTCCTCGAGCACGCCGGCGGCACGCGCCGCGTCCTCGCAGTCGACGATGACGCAGACGTCGCTGGGCGTGGCCTCGTCCAGCGTGTCGTGCCACAGGCCGGTCTCGCGGAACACGTCCTTGTTGGCGGGCGTGCCCATCATCACCGAGGCCTTGGCGACGCCGGGCAGCGCCGACAGGTCGCGCGACAGCACCATCAAGGTGACGGAGTCCTGGAAACTGCCTTTCAGGATGAAGCAGTGCAACATGGGGAATCCTTTCGTGGATCGGGTTCAGGCGCGCGCGCCGGGGCGCTCGCGCAGCAGGGCCATGCACGCCATGCCGAAGGCCAGCACGGCGGCGGAGATGTAGAAGTTGGCGGCCAGGCTGCCGGTGGCGTCGGAGACGAAGCCGGCGATCGTCGGCGCGACGATCGACGAGCACATGCCGACGAAGTTGTAGATGCCGTAGGCCGTGCCGTAGCGCGCCTCGGGGGCGTTGTCGGCGACGGTGGCGATCAGCACCGGGTCCAGCGCCAGCTTGCCGAAGAAGCCGTAGACGCAGATCGCGACGATCACCTGGTTCACGTCCTGCAGCCAGGCGATGCTGATCAGGCTGGCGACGGCGATCGGCACCAGCACGAAGACCAGCGGCTTGCGCCGGCCGAGCTTGTCGGAGATGCGCGCGAACAGCAGGCCGCCGGGGATCGACACCCAGGCCACCAGCGAGCTGACGTTGCCGATCTCCTTGACCGGGATGCCGCGTTCGGTCTGCAGGTAGTACGGCAGCCAGGTGAGGATCATGAAGAAGCCGAACAGCGAGCAGAACACCATCACGTAGGTGACCAGCAGGTTGCGGTTCCTCAGCAGCGAGGTGAACGAGCGCGTGTGGGCCTCGGCCAGCGCGCCGGGGCGGCGCGGGTTCTCCTTGATCAGCCAGGCGATCAGCAGCCCGGTGACGATGGTCGGCACGGCCATGAAATAGAACGGCGTGCGCCAGCCCAGCTCCAGCGTGTGCGCCACCCAGCTCGAGGCCATCAGCCCGAGCGCGATGCCGAAGGCCATGCCCGAGTTGATCAGCGCCATGCCCAGCGAGCGGTGCGCGGCGGGGATCTGCTCGGCGCTGATGCCGAACTGCGGGCCGTAGTAGGTGCCTTCGGCGGCGCCGGTGCCGATGCGCGCCAGCAGCAGTTCCCAGTACGAGCGCACGACGCCGGTGACCGCCGTCAGCACGCCGAACAGCACGAAGCCGGGCACCAGCACCTTCTTGCGGCCGATGCGGTCGCCGAGCACGCCGGCCGGGATCTGCAGCACCGCGTACGACAGGAAGAACGAACTGCTGACCAGACCGAGCTGCGTCGCGCTGAGGCCGAACTCGGTCTGGATGTCCTTCATGACCGGGTTCAGCACGGTGCGGTCGGCGTACATGAAGATCCAGCCGAGCCAGAACAGGAACACGGTGATCCACCAGCCCGGGATGCCGACGCGACGGTCGATCGCGCGGGTCGGCAGCGGCTTGGGATAGATCGGGGCAGTCATCGTTTACTCCGTCGCAGGGGGCTCGGTGCGGGGCGGCCGGGACCGGCGGCCCGCACCGGGCACGACGATCACGCCGCAGCGGCCTGTTTCGGAGCTTCGCGCAGGAAGCTCATGCCGATCATCCCGGCCGCGAGCACCGCGGCGGAGATGTAGAAGTTGGCGGCCAGGCTGCCGGTGGCGTCGGAGACGAAGCCGGCGATCGTCGGTGCCAGGATCGACGAGCTCATGCCGACGAAGTTGAAGATGCCGAAGGCCGTGCCGTAGTTCTCCTTGGGCGTGTTGTCGGCGACGGTGGCGATCAGCACCGGGTCCAGCGCCAGCTTGCCGAAGAAGCCGTAGACGCAGATCGCGGCGATGACCTGGTTCACGTCCTGCAGCCAGGCGATGCTGATCAGGCTGGCCGCGGCGATCGGCACCAGCACGAAGACCAGCGGCTTGCGCTTGCCGAGCTTGTCGGAGACCTGCGCGAACAGCAGGCCGCCGGGGATGGACACCCAGGCCACCAGCGAGCTGATGTTGCCGATCTCCTTGACCGGGATACCGCGCTCGGTCTGCAGGTAGTACGGCAGCCAGGTGAGGATCATGAAGAAGCCGAACAGCGAGCAGAACACCATCACGTAGGTGACCAGCAGGTTGCGGTTCTTCAGCAGCGCGGTGAACGCGCCCTTGTTCGAGTGCGCCTGCGCCTGGGCGCCGGTCGGGCGCGGGTTCTCCTTGATCAGCCACCAGATCAGCAGCGCCATCACCACCGTCGGCACGGCCATCACGAAGAACGGCGCGCGCCAGCCGTAGCCCAGCGAGTGCGCGACCCAGGACGAGACCATCAGCCCGAGCGCGATGCCGAAGGCCATGCCCGAGTTGATCAGCGCGCTGCCCAGCGAGCGGTTGCGCGCCGGGATCTGCTCGGCCGCGATGCCGTACTGCGGGCCGTAATAGGTGCCCTGGCCGGCGCCGGTGACGATGCGCGCGGCGACGAAGGCGACGAAGCTCCTGGCCATGCCGCTGACCGCGGTGAACAGGCCGAACAGCAGGAAGCCGGGCACCAGCACCTTCTTGCGGCCGATGCGGTCGCCGAGCACGCCGGCCGGCACCTGCAGCAGCGCGTACGACAGGAAGAAGGCGCTGCTGATGATGCCGAGCTGCGTGCCGCTCAGGCCGAACTCGGTCTGGATGTCCTTCATCACCGGGTTGAGGATGGTGCGGTCGGCATACATGAAGATCCAGCCGAGCCAGAACACGGCCACGGTGATCCACCAACCGGGAATCCCGGCCCTGCGCTCCGTCGCGGCCTCCAGGCCGCGGTCCGGTGTCGAGATCGATGACATTGCTTCTACCTCTGTGCTGCGTTCAGTTGACGACGCAGCCAGTGTCATCACGATGCCCCGCTCAGGGCAGCCGTCCGGCATCGTTTTCTGCGACTTTCAAACAGCTCTCAACAATGCAATGGCGACCGTTCGAATCGCGGAAAGCCCGGTTTCAGCGCCTCGTGGCGATTCGAAAGATCGGCATTGCACTGTGAGACCGATTCGAACGAACGGGGGAATCGCCGTTTCGACAATGGCCATTGCAAAGACTGACCGTTCTGCAGGAGTACATGCGATGACCCAACCGTTCTCCGTTCCGCGCCGCCTGATCGTCGCGGTGGGCGGCAACGCCCTCGACCCGGCCGAGGGCCGTGGCACGCCCGAGGAGCAGAAGGCGATCGCCGCGGCCACGGCCCGGGCGATGCTGCCGCTGCTCGAACTCGACAACCAGCTCGTCGTCGTGCACGGCAACGGCCCGCAGGTCGGCAAGCTGCTGCTGGCCAACGCCGCGGCGCAGGACCGCGTCGCGCCGCAGTCGCTGGACATCCTGGTGGCGCAGACCCAGGGGGCGCTGGCCTACATCCTGGCCCAGGCTTTCGAGAACGCGCTGCGCGAAGCCGGCAACCCGCGCCACGTCGTCGGCCTGGTGACGCAGGTCGAGGTCGACCGCCACGACCCGGCGTTCGCCAACCCGACCAAGCCCGTCGGCCCCTTCTTCAGCGAGGCCCAGGCCAAGGCGCTGGCCGCCGAGCTGGGCGTGACGGTGCGCGAGGACTCGGGCCGCGGCTGGCGCTACGTCGTGCCTTCGCCCAAGCCCAAGCACATCTGCGACGTCTCGCTGGTCGAGGCCCTGATGTGCGGCCGCACCGTGGTCATCGCCGGCGGCGGCGGCGGCATCCCGGTGCTGCGCGACGAGGCGGGCCGCCGGCGCGGCGTCGAGGCCGTCATCGACAAGGATCTGACGGCGGCGGTGATGGCCAACGTGCTGGGCATCCGCGACATGATGATCCTGACCGCCGTGCCGCGTGTCGCGATCCACTTCGGCAAGCCCGAGCAGCTCGACCTGGCGCGCGCCTCGCTGAGCGAGATGAAGCGCTACCTGGCCCAGGGTCACTTCCCGGCCGGCAGCATGGGGCCGAAGATCGAGGCGGCGATCCGCTTCCTGGAGACCGGCGGCCGGCGCGTGATCATCACCAGCCTGGAGACCGCGGTGCCAGCGCTGATGGGCGAGACCGGAACGCACATCGTGCACGACCACGAGGCCGAAGGGGAGGACGAGGCCGCGGCCGACGCCAACAGCCGTTTGCTGCGCACGCCCGCGGCCCTGGCGACCGCCTGAGCGCCCCGCGGGCCGCCCTGGCCCAGGGGATGGTGGCCCCGCCGCCGCCGTGCACACTGCACGGCGGCCCCTGACGCGGCCGAAGGAGCGTCAGATGAAACGAGTCACCGGCATCGGCGGGATCTTCTTCCACGCCCGGGACCCCGAGGCGCTGCGCGCCTGGTACCAGCGCCACCTGGGCATAGACGTGCAGCCCTGGGGCGGCGCCGCCTTCAGCTGGAGCGACGACGAGGGCCATCCGACCGGCGGCACGACGATCTGGTCGATCGGCGCCGCCGCCGACGCCCCCTTCGCGCCGGGCCGCGCGTCCTTCATGGTGAACTACCGAGTCGCCGACCTGGCCGCGCTGCTGCAGGCGCTGCGCGCCGAGGGCTGCGAGGTGCTGGACAAGAGCGACGACTCCGAATACGGCAAGTTCGGCTGGGTGATCGATCCGGAGGGGAACAAGGTCGAGCTTTGGGAGCCGCCGCAGGGGCAGTGAAGCGCGGTGCGACTCGCGCCAGCAGAACTCTCTGCGCCGTTAACGACTGCTATTCCAGGACGTCCAGCAACTCAGCCACGATCACCACAGGGTCGTCAGCGTCGCTCAGGTCCAGTTCGATCGGCCGATACTCGGGCCGGTCCGAATCCGGCCTCAAGGTGATGCGAAGATGGCGCCAGCCACCGTCGCCGTCCGTCACTTTTTCGCTGGAGTAGACCTTCACGGTGTAGCGCCCGCCGAGTTCGGGATCGTCGATGCTCCGGTGTTGAGCGACTACGACCTTGCCTTGGCGCGTGCCGCCAGGGTTGGCACGGAACAGGCACCAGGCGCCATTGGGAATGCGCCGGTTCATCGATTCGCCGACGACCTGCGCGACGAACATGCCCGGCTGGGGACGAATCCAGTCCGGCGGCGCAACCCAGTCGATCGCACCATCGTCCAGCGACTGAAAGTCGGAGAACGTCCCTGCGGCAAAGCGCAGGTCGAGCAGGGGCACGGCAGGCATGCCTGCTGCCCGCTCTGCGGCGGTGACGCGCCGCAGAGGCACGACCTTGGCGACATCCTGAGGTTGAGGCTCGGCCTCGATCGTGGTCGCGGACTTCAATCGGCTCCGCAGATACTGCGCCAGCACCGGATCGGTGCAGTAGACGTAGCAGCCCTTCATGCCGCGCGTCATCAGCGTGCGGTAGGTGTTCTTGACGATGCGGTCGGCCAGTTCACGCGCAGGGCCTGGTTCGCTCCGCAGCATCTGCTTGAGACCCTTGACCGACTGGTCTGAAGAAGCGCGACGGGTGGCATCGGTGACGACGCGTTCGTCGCGGTACACCATGTCCGGTCCGATGATCACGCCGACGTAATCCAGCTCCAGCCCCTGGCAAGTGTGGATGCAGCCGACCTGCTCGACCGAGCCCGGAGCGACGATCCACAGGCTGCCGTCCTGATTGAGGTTCCATCGGCGCCGATAGTCGAAGTCGGGCAGATCGATGTCCCAGGCCTGCGGGTTCTTCTTGCTCGGCCAGGTCCAGCAGTAGCCGGCGACGACACGCGAGCGGTTGTTGCTGCGGTTCTTCGATTCGATCAGCGCATGCATCTCGGCGGGATCGTCGAAGACGCGGAAGTCGTAGTCGCCCGTGTCGAGCAGCGGGTTGGCGGTGGCTCGGATGTCAAGCGTGTCGTCGAGCCAGGCAAGGTAACCGTCGCTTCCGTTGCAACGGAACTGCGACGACAACTCCAGCTCGGTGATCTCGGCGCCTACGGCACGCGCTCTCTGCCTCAGTTCTTCGGTGTGACCGATATCCATCAGCGTCACACGCTGGTCGTCGTCGACAAAGAAGACCGTGCAGCGAGCGGCGCGGATCAGTTCCTTGACTTGGTTTTCGCCCAGATTGCGATACAGGCCACTCTTCTCGTTGAGCCGGTGCGCCTCATCGACGATCAAGGTGTCGAAGCTGTCGGGCTCCGTTTCGACGAACGCGCCCGAACCGCTGAACAGGTTGCTGATGCGTCCCTTCTTCATCGTGCCGGCCAGCTTGGCCTCGTACACGGCGCGAGGGGCGGCGTTCTTCGAGACATAGCGCGCGTTGCGGCCACGCTTGAGCAGGGCGGCCAGCAGGTTGATCGCCAGGACCGACTTGCCGGTCCCGGGGCCACCCTGAACGATGACCACCTGACGGCGGCCGTCCGCGCGAGCGTCGGCAGCCAGGACGCTCTCGTAGACCAGCTTCTGGTCATCGATCAGCACGAACTCGGGCTTGCCCTGCAGCAGCCCGGCCACGCTATCGGCCAGCATCTTCGACGGCCGGATTCGCCCGTTCTCGATCGCGTACAGCACGCCCTTGCGATCGCCATGGCGCACGTGCTGGCGGATGAACGCTTGCAACCGTGCGCGCTCACGCGCCAGGAACAGCGGCGCACGCTCCATGTACTCGCGGTAATGCGGGTGGTCGATCTCCCCATCACGCGGGTGGTTGTGCAGATAGGCGCAAGGCTGAAGCGCCATGCCGCATTCCTGCACCGCGGTGTTGAAGTCCTGGAGATACGCGGCGTAAGACCAGGCTTGGTAGGAGGGATGCGGTCCTTCGCGCTCGCCGGCCTTGCCACCGCGGCGTGCCCAGACAATGGCGTCCTTGTCGCTGCGCCGGGATTCGGACCACTGCTTCAGTTCGACGATGACGACCTTGCTACGCGCCTGGGCATCCTCGCCGGTGATGACGAAGTCGATGCGCTTGGACGTCTGAGGCAACTGGTACTCGATGGCGACGCCGGCGTCGGCCGGGATTTCCTCGTCCTGGAGTACCTTGGCCATCTCGAGCAGCGAATGCTTCCAGGCTTGCATCTCCGGCGCGGCAACGCCGTGTCCGGTTGCGTGCCGGTACTGACGCGACACGATGTCCTCGATGTCGTCCCGCAGCGCGTGGTGCAGAAACTCGCTCTTTGATGCCTGATAGATGATCACGCCGCCAGCCCCGACCTCACAGTTCGTCGTGCTTGCGGGCGTTGCCTCGCGCCTTGTCGACCGGATAACGCTCGGCGTTGAGTCGCAACTTCGCCTGCGCCGCGGCCACCGGGTCGACGCCCAGCGCGCTGGACAACTGGATCAGGTAGAGCAGCACGTCAGCGATCTCGCTGGCGACGGCATCGCGACGTTCGGGGGAGAGCTCACGGCTCTGCTTTTCGGTCAACCACTGGAAGGGCTCGAGCAGCTCACCGGCCTCGACGATCAGTGCGGAGGCAAGGTTCTTCGGCGAGTGGAAAGTCTGCCAGTCGCGTTCGCGGGCAAAGGCGTCGAGCTGTTGCGCCAGATCTCGGAGCGAGTCGGTCACGATGTCCTGCATGGGTCGCGGTTGTCGATGCAGGATCATAGGTGGCTCACGAACGCCGCCAAGCGGCGTCACCGCACACAAGCCGGTGGCAGGTGGTAGGCCGTCGGGGGCTCGAACCCCGGACCAAAGGATTATGAGTCCTCTGCTCTAACCGACTGAGCTAACGGCCCCCGTGCAGGAAGACGGCGATTCTAGGAGGCCTCGTCGGCCGGGGGCAGTGCCGCGCGCACGGCGTCGTCCAGCGCGGCCAGCGCCACGGCCAGATCGGCCTGCTGGGCCTGCAGGCGCTCGGGGGCGGCGCCTTCGCGCAACGACTGTTCCAGCGCCGCGGCCAGCGCGCTGACGGCGGCGGCGCCGATCTGCGCCGCGCCGCCCTTGAGCGTGTGCGCGGCCAGGCGTGCGGCCGCCAGGTCGCCCGAGGCCAGGGCGTCGGCGATGCGGCCGGCCGTGTTGTCGCGGCCTTCGGCGAAGCGGCGCAGCAGGCGGTCGTACAGGCCGCGGCGGCCGCCGGCCAGGCGCAGGCCGGTCTCGATGTCGAGCACGCCTTGGTCGGCCGACGCCGGTGCCGGCGGCGGCGCCGGCAGCGCGGCCGGGGGGCGGCGCACCAGGCAAGCCAGCAGCTGCGTGGCCAGGCGGTTGGGGTCGATCGGCTTGGCGATGTGGTCGTCCATGCCGGCGTTCAGGCAGCGCTGCACGTCGCCCTGCATCGCGTTGGCGGTCATCGCGACGATCGGCAGCCGCGCCGCGCCCGGCAGCGCGCGGATCGCGCGCGTGGCGCTCAGCCCGTCCATCTCGGGCATCTGCATGTCCATCAGCACCAGGTCGTAGTGCGTGCTGCGCACCTTCTCGACAGCGACGAGGCCGTTCTCGGCGACGTCGACCTCCAGCCCCAGTTCGCTCAGCAGCTCGACGGCGACCTGCTGGTTGAGGTCGTTGTCCTCGGCCAGCAGCACGCGCCGCCCGCGCAGCGCCGCCGGGCCGCCGTCGGCGGCCGGTGCCGCCGCCGAGGCAGGGCGCCAGCTGGTCGGGTCGACGAGCAGTCGCATCAGCGTGTCCAGCAGCCGCGACGGCGTCACCGGCTGGTGCAGCACCGCGCGCTCGGCGCTGTCCTCGTCCTCGGCGACGACGTTGGGCCCGGCGACGGCGACGAGCCGCGGCGGGTGCTGCAGCGCCAGCGCCTCCAGTGCCGTCGCCGGCGTGGCACCCCCGGCCGTGGCGAGCTGGCACTCGAGCACCGCGACGTCGACCCCCCGGCCCGCAGCGTCGGCCTCGCGCAGCAGCCGTGCGCAGGCCGCCCAGTCCTCGGCCAGCGTGACCTGCAGCCCGAAGCCGCGCAGCATCGACACCATCACCTCGCGCGCCCGCGGATGCGCGTCGGCCACCAGCGCCTGGCGGCCGCGCAGCGCGGCGTCGCCCCAGGTGCGCGCGCCGCGCCCGGCGACCACGCCCAGGTGGGCGGTGAACCAGAAGGTCGAGCCGGCGCCCGGCTCGCTGTCGACGCCGATCTCGCCGCCCTGCAGCTCGACCAGGCGCTTGGCGATGACCAGCCCCAGCCCGGTGCCGCCGTAGCGCCGCGTGATCGAGCTGTCGGCCTGCTGGAAGCTCTGGAACAGGCGCGAGCGCTGCTCGGCGTCCAGGCCGATGCCGCTGTCCTGCACCGCGCAGCGCAGCATCACGCAGTCCTCGGTCTGGCGCTGCACGTGCAGGCGCACGCAGACGCCGCCCTGTTCGGTGAACTTGACCGCGTTGCCGCACAGGTTGAGCAGCACCTGGCCCAGGCGCAGCGGGTCGCCGATCAGGCGGCGCGGCACCTCGGTGCCCAGGTCGACGACGAACTCCAGCCCCTTGGCCGCGGCGCGCGCGGCGAGCTGGTCGCAGACCTCGCCGAGCACCTCCTCGAGCTCGAACTCGCGGCGCTCGATCTCCAGCTTGCCGGCTTCGATCTTGGAGAAGTCGAGGATGTCGTTGATCGTCGCCAGCAGACTGCGCCCGGCGGTCTGGATCTTGTGCAGGTAGTCGCGCTGGCGCGGGTTGAGGTCGGTGTTCAGCGCCAGCGCCGTCATGCCGATGATGGCGTTCATCGGCGTGCGGATCTCGTGGCTCATCGTCGCCAGGAAGTTGCTCTTGGCGGCGCTGGCGGCCTCGGCCAGCTCCTGGGCGCGCTTGAGCGGCGTGATGTCGGCCATCGTGACGACCATGCCGTCGCCCAGCAGCTGCCCGCCGACGAGCAGCACCAGGCCGATGCCGCCGCGCGCGGTGGCGCGGATCTCCATCTCGCGCACCCGGCCGCCTTCGGCGGCGGCGCGTTCCACGGCCTCGCGCCAAGCGCCCTGCATCGCCGCGCGCGCCGTCTCGTCGGGGCAGACCAGGCGCCACCAGGCGTCGAAGCCGTCCAGGTCGTTCTCGTCGACGCCGAAGAGTTCGCGGAAGGCGAGGTTGGCCGACTCGACGACCTCGCCGCGCAGATAGAGCATCGGCACCGGCGCGGCGTCGCTCAGCGCGCGCAGGCGGCGGTCGCGCTCGACGATGACCTCGCGCTCGCGGGCGCGCAGCAGCGCCTCCTCGGCGGCGCGGCGGCGGCTGATGTCGCGCGACAGCGTCAGCACGTGGCCGGCGTCCTTGCGCGTCGTCGACAGCTCGAACCAGTGCTGCCGGCCGTCGATGTCCAGCTCCATCGTGCGGCCGTAGTCGGCACCGTCGCGCAGCGCCGCGGCGATCGACTCCAGCACGATGTGCGCGGCCACCGGCGGCAGCACCTCGTCGACACGGCGGCCGATGACCTCGTCGGAGTGGCGGTACAGCAGCCGCGAACTGGCGCCGGAATAGATGTCCAGGTAACGCCCGTGGGCGTCGAACTCGAACAGCAGGTCGGGGATGGCCGACAGCGTCGCCGACAGGTTGGCGCGCACCCCTTCGGCGACCTCGTGAGCCTTGCGCAGCTCGCTCAGCGCGTCCTGCAGCTCGGCGGTGCGGCCGGCGACACGTCGGCGCAGCGCGACGTTCCACAGCAGCAGCGCCGCGCCCAGCGCCAGCACCGCCGGGGCGATCCACCACAGCTCGTCGGCGTAGGACGGGCCGCGCAGCGGCGCGCCGAACCAGGCCTGGCGCAGCGCCTCGTCTTCCGCCGGGTCGATGGCGGCGACGCCGCGGCGCACCAGTTCCAGCGTCGCGCTGTCGCCCTTGCGCACGGCGCGGTGGAAATGCCCGGTGTAGAGCTGGAAGGCGCGCCTGAACTCGCGTTCGGCACCGAACTTGTAGAGGTAGAAGTTGGCAGGCGCCTGGTCCAGGCAGAACAGGCGCACCTCGGCGCGTTTGGCGCCGGAGATCAGCGCGTCGTAGTTGCGGTAGGTGACCTGCGTGTCGATGCCGTACTCGTGCAGCTTGTCGACGCAGGCGTCGCCCTGTTGCACGCCGACGGGCATGCCTTTCAGCGTCGCCGGATTGGTGACGCCGCTGATGCCGACGTGGCTGTAGATGTTGACCGGGAGCTCGGCGTAGGGCTCGGAGAAGTCGTAGAGCGCCTCGCGCGGCGGCGTGCGGTAGATCAGGTCGATGACGTCGGCCTCGCCGCTCTGCACGCGCCGCTGGGCTTCGACCCAGCCGGTGGCGATCAGCTCGACGCGCACGCCGGTGCGGCGTTCCCAGAGCTTCCAGTAGTCGACGAGGTAACCCTGGACGTTGCCATCGACGTCGCGGAACAGGAACGGCGGGTAGTTCTCGTCGCTGACGACGCGCAGCACGCGGCCCGCCGCGGGCGGCTGGGTGGACGCCCACCCGGCCAGCGGCGCCGAGGCGGCCAGCAGCAGGATCAGGACCCGCGCGACGAACGCGGCGGCGGCACTACGGCACGGCCGGCGCGGTGTAGGGTCCCAAAAGCGCCCGACGAATCCGGACAACGACGCTCCCGAGGCAAGGCGCCGGTGCTTGCGCCCCACTTGATTCGCCCCGGCCTGCGTCTCGTGCGCGGAATCGTTGCCGGAGGTTTGGATGGCCGGGCCTCTGACGCCGAGCCCTCCTGGTGCCGCTTATACCGGGCACAGTGTTACAGCGTGTACCGGGCTGGCCCGAAGCTATCTGACATTTCTCAATGTCGCACCGGCAATCCCTCACACCCTCGCCCCACAGGGCGCCCGCCCCTCAACGGGAGGACAAGGCGTTGCCGACCAACCGGGCCGTGATGTCGACGATGCGGATCATGCGGTCGTAAGCCATGCGCGTCGGGCCGATGACGCCCAGCGTGCCGACGATACGCCCGTCCACTTCATAAGGGGCGGTGACGACCGAGAGTTCCTCGAACGGCACGACCTGGCTCTCGCCGCCGATGTAGATGCGCACGCCCTCGGCGCGGCTGCTGACGTCCAGCAGCCGCATCAGCTCGGTCTTCTGCTCGAAGACGTCGAACAGCCGGCGCAGCCCGGCCATGTCGTGGCCCAGGTCCTGAACGCCCAGCAGGTTGTGCTCGCCGGAGACGACGACGTTCTCGCTGCGGTCGGCCAGTTCCTCGCCGGCCTGCACCGCGGCCTGCATCAGCTGCGCGATCTCGCCGCGCAGCGCGTCGACCTCGTGCTTCAGGCGCTCGCGCACCTCCTCGATCGCCAGCCCGGTGTAGTGCGCGTTGAGGAAGTTGGTGGCCTCGATCAGCTCGGTCTGGGTGTAGTCGCGTGCGGTGAAGATGACGCGGTTCTGCACGTCGCCGTCGGGCGCGACGAGGATCACCAGCACCCGGCGTTCGCCCAGGCGCAGGAACTCGATGTGGTGGATCAGCCCGGCCTTGCGCGGCGCGCTGACGACGCCGACAAAGCTCGACAGGTTGGACAGCAGCGAGGCCGCCTGGGCGATGACACGCTGCGGCTGGTCGGGATGCAGCTGCTCGCGCGCCGCGGCCAGCTCGGGCGCGACGGTCTGCAGGTCGATCGGGCGCGCGGTGAGCATCGTGTCGACGAACAGCCGGTAGCCGCGCGCCGTCGGGATCCGGCCGGCGCTGGTGTGCGGGCTGGCGATGAGGCCGAGCTCTTCCAGGTCGGCCATCACGTTGCGGATCGTCGCCGGCGACAGGTCCAGGCCCGAGGCACGCGAGAGCGTGCGCGACCCCACCGGCTGGCCGTCGGCGATGTAGCGCTCCACGAGGGCTTTCAGCAGCGTCTTGGCGCGGTCGTCGAGCATGGTTTCGGATTGTAGAGAGCGCATTTCGCTATGGTGTAATGCGCCGCATGCCGGCCCCGTTCCGCCACGCCGCGATCGTCGGAAAGTACCAGGCACAGGGCATCGCCCCGGTGCTGCTGGAGGTTGCCCGTTTCCTGCGGGAACAGGGCGTGGAGGTGTATTTCGAGCGCGAGACCGCCGAAGCCACCGGCATCACCGAGTTCGGCGCCCACGACGCGCAGGCGCTGGGCGAATGCTGCGACTTCGCCGTCGTCGTCGGCGGTGACGGCACGATGCTCGGCATCGCGCGCGAGTTCTCGCGCCACAACCTGCCGCTGGTCGGCATCAACCAGGGCCGGCTCGGCTTCATCACCGACGTGCCGGTGGGCCAGTACAAGGAAGCGCTGGCGACGATGATCGCCGGCGACTACGAGGAAGAGCACCGCTCGATGCTGGAGGGCCAGGTCTTCCGCAACGGCCTGCCGATCCACGAGGCGCTGTCGCTCAACGACGTGGTGGTGGCGCGCGGCGTCACGGCCAGCATGGTCGAGCTGCGCGTGGACGTCGACGACGACTTCGTCGCCAACCTGCGCTGCGACGGCCTGATCATCGCCACGCCCACCGGCTCCACGGCTTACGCGCTGTCGGCCGGCGGGCCCATCCTGCACCCCGGCATCGCCGGGCTGGTGTTCGCGCCGATCGCCTCGCACACGCTGTCGAACCGGCCGATCGTGCTGCCCGACAGCGCGACGATCCGCATTACGCTGGTCGCCGGCCGCGACGCCTCGGCGCACTTCGACATGCACAGCCTGGCCAGCCTGGCGCACGGCGACTGCGTGCAGGTGCGGCGCTCGGCCTACAAGGTGCGTTTTCTTCATCCGCGCGGCTGGAGCTATTACGCGACGCTGCGCAGAAAACTCCGCTGGTACGAAGGCGTTGTATGACCCCCCCGAAGCGCCTTCGGCGCCTCCCCCTAGGGGGCGCCGCCAGTGGCCCGGCGAAGCCGGTCCACGGCGGCAGCTTGAGACGCCGAAGTCCTGACGCCGCCTTGTTGCTTGGCAACCTGACCGACTGACATGCTCCGCCGACTTTCTCTTCGCGACGTCGTCATCGTCGAACGCCTGGAGATCGAGCTGGACACCGGCTTCAGCGTGCTCACCGGCGAGACCGGTGCCGGCAAGTCCATCCTGATCGACGCGCTGCAACTGGCGCTGGGCGCGCGTGGCGACGCCACGCTGGTGCGCGAAGGCGCGCCACGCGCCGAGGTCGCCGCCGAATTCGACGCCCCGCCCTCGCTGGCCGCCTGGCTGGACGAAGCCGGCTTCGCCGCCGAGCCGGCGCTGCTGCTGCGCCGCACGATCGACGCCCAGGGCAAGAGCCGGGCGTGGATCAACGGCAGCCCGGCCACCGTCACCCAGCTGCGCGAGGCCGCCGACCACCTCGTCGACATCCACGGCCAGCACGCCTGGCAGAGCCTGACGCGCCCGGCCGCGGTGCGCGCGCTGCTCGACGCCCAGGCCGGCGCCGACACCCGGGCGATGGCCGCTCGCTGGGCCGCCTGGCGCCAGGCGCTGGCCGCGCTGGACGCCGCCCGCGCGCAGCGCGACACGCTGGAGCGTGAACGCGAACGCCTGGCCTGGCAGATCGGCGAACTCGACAAGCTCGCGCCCGGCGAACACGAGTGGGACGAGCTGAACGCCGAACACCAGCGCCTGGCGCACGGCCAGGCCCTGCTCGACGGCGCACGCACCGCGCTCGACGCCACCGCCGAAGGCGAACCCTCGGCCGACGCCCTGATCTCCCGCGCCATCGACGCGCTGGAGGAAGTGCAGCGCTACGACGCCGAGCTGGCTTCGGTCGTCGAGGTGCTGCGCGGCGCCCAGGCGCAGCTGGAAGACGCCACGCACACGCTGGGCGCCTACCTGTCGCGCAGCGAGCCCGACCCCGAACGCCTGGCCGATCTCGACGCCCGCCTGGGCGCCTGGGTCTCGCTGGCGCGGCGTTACCGGCGCCAGCCGCCCGAGCTGCCGGCGCTGCTGGCCGGCTGGAAGGCCGAACTCGCGGCGCTGGACGCCGCGGCCGACCTCGACGGCCTGGAACGCGCCGCCACCGCGGCCGAACGCGCCTGGCGCGACGAGGCGAAGAAGATCAGCCGCGCCCGCGCCAAGGCGGCGCCCAAGCTCGCCGACGCGGTGACGCAGGCGATGCAGCAACTGGGCATGGCCGGCGGGCGTTTCGAGGTCGCGCTGGTGGCGCAGGACGAGCCGCAGGCCTACGGGCTGGAAAGCGTCGAGCTGCGCGTCGCCGGCCACGCCGGCAGCACGCCGCGTGCGATCGCCAAGATCGCCTCGGGCGGCGAGCTGTCGCGCCTGGCGCTGGCGATCGCCGTCACCACGGCCGCCAACGCACCCGGCGACGGCGCGCAGACGCTGATCTTCGACGAGATCGACGCCGGCGTCGGCGGCGCCGTGGCCGACAGCGTCGGCCGGCTGATGAAGCAGCTCGGCGGCACGACGCAGGTGCTGGCCGTCACCCATCTGGCGCAGGTCGCGGCCTGCGCCGACCACCATTTCGTCGTCGCCAAGGCGCTGCAGGGCAAGGCCACGGTCAGCGAGGTGCGCCCCGTCGCCGGCGAGGCCCGTGTCGCCGAGGTCGCGCGCATGCTCGGCGGCGAACGTCTCACCAGCACCAGCCGCGCGCATGCCGAGGCGATGCTCGCGGGGAACCTCAGATGAGCGGTTTCGTCGACCCCCCGCCCAGCGA
The DNA here is from genome assembly GCF_000284255.1 of Rubrivivax gelatinosus IL144. Classification (NCBI taxonomy): domain Bacteria; kingdom Pseudomonadati; phylum Pseudomonadota; class Betaproteobacteria; order Burkholderiales; family Sphaerotilaceae; genus Rubrivivax; species Rubrivivax gelatinosus. Next base: position 911,446 of record NC_017075.1, on the reverse strand, counting down.
ATGGGCACCGCTGCCCGACGGCAACGGCAACGAGATCGTGCTCGTCACCGGGATCTCGGGCTCGGGCAAGTCGATCGCGCTGCACGCGCTCGAAGACGCCGGCTACTTCTGCGTCGACAACCTGCCGCCGGAGCTGTTGCGCGAGTTCGTGCGCCTGGAGCACGAACGCTGGACGCGGCGCGTCGCCGTCGCGGTCGACGTGCGCACCGTCGGCTCGCTGCCGCTGCTGCTGCCGCTGATCGACGAGTTGCGCGCCGAAGGGCTGAAGGTGCGCTCGCTGTTCCTGGACGCCAGCACCGACGCGCTGGTGCGGCGTTTCTCCGAGACGCGCCGCCCGCACCCGCTGTCCTCGGTGCCGGCCGGCGGTGACGCCGCACGTGCGCTGGTCGAGGCGATCGAGCTCGAACGCGAGCTGCTCGCCGAGCTGCGCGAGAAGTCCACCGTCATCGACACCAGCCAGCTGCGCCCCGGCGTGCTGCGCGCCTGGGTGCGCGGCCTGGCCGGCGCCCGCGAATCGGCGCTGACGCTGGTCTTCGAGAGCTTCGCCTTCAAGCAGGGCGTGCCGCTGGACGCCGACTACGTCTTCGACATGCGCGCGCTGCCCAACCCGTACTACGTGCGCGAGCTGCGCGCGCTGACCGGCCGCGACGAGCCGGTGGCCGCCTACCTGCGCGCGCAGAACGACGTCGGCGAGATGCTGGAGCAGATCGCGGCCTTCATCGACCGCTGGCTGCCGGCGTTCGAGGACAACCAGCGCAGCTACCTGACGGTGGCGCTGGGCTGCACCGGCGGCCAGCACCGCTCGGTCTACGGCGTCGAGTGGCTGGCGCAGCGTTTCGAAGCCCGTCAGGCGACGCTGATCCGCCACCGCGAACTGGACGCCCGTGGCTGAACCGCTGCCGCTGTTCCCGCTGCGGGCCGTGCTCTTCCCCGACGGGCTGGTGGGCCTGAAGGTCTTCGAGGCGCGGTATCTGGACCTCGTCGCGCGCTGCCTGCGCGAAGGCACGGGCTTCGGCATCGTCTGCCTGCAGCAGGGGCGCGAGACCGGCACCGCGGCGCAGGGCGTCAAGCTCGAACGGGTCGGCGTCACCGTGAGGCTCGACGAAGTCGACGCCGACGGCCCCGGGCTGCTGCGCGTGCGCGGCACCGGGCTGGAACGTTTCCGTCTTGCGGCCACACCCGAGCAGCAGGCCGACGGGCTGTGGACCTGCGAGGTCGAGGAGATCGCCGCCGACGCGCTGCGTGCGCCCGGCGAAGCGATGCAGCCGACGGTGCAGGCGCTGCAGGAGGCGATCCACAAACTCGACGAACAAGGCCACCAGCCGTTTGCCGAGCCCTACCGCTTCGACGATGCCGGCTGGGTGGCCAACCGCTGGTGCGAGCTGCTGCCGGTGCCGCTGGCGGCCAAGCAGAAGCTGATGGAACTCGAAGACCCGGTGATCCGGCTGTCGATCGTCGACGGCTACCTGCGCGACAAGTCCATCGTCATCGGCTGATCCGCCTCCAGCAGGCGCCGCACCGGCGCCGGCAGCCCGGCGGCCAGCGCCTCGGCGCGCGTGAACCAGCGACCGGCCGGCAAGGCGGCTTCGACGGCGCCCGGCTCGGCGGCCAGCGCCGGCGGCAGCGTCCAGCGCAGCGGCTCCAGCGTCCAGTCCAGGTGCGTCAGCACGTGCACGAACGGGTCCAGCCAGGCGCCCTGCCCCGGCCAGCCGGCGACCAGCGCCTGCAGCGCCTCGGCCGATTCGTACTCGGGCAGGCTCCAGAGCCCCGCCCAGACGCCGGTATCGGGGCGCTGCACCAGCCAGACCGAGTCGGCGCGCCGCAGCCACAGCAGCGCGTGGCGACGCCGGCCGCGGCGCAGCGTGCGTGTCTTCACCGGGTAGCTTTCGGGCGTGCCTTCGATACGCGCGACGCAGACCTCGGCCAGCGGGCACAGCAGGCATTGCGGCCGGCGCGCCAGGCAGACGGTCGCGCCCAGGTCCATCAGGCCCTGGGTGTAGCGCTCGATGCCTTCTTCCGGCAGCAGCGCCTCGGCTTCGCGCCACAGTGCCCGCTCCTCGGCCGGGCGCGCCAGGTCGCCGGCGAAACCGATCGCGCGTGTCAGCACACGCTTGACGTTGCCGTCCAGGATCGCGGCGCGCTCGCCGTAGGCGAAGGCGGCGATCGCCGCCGCCGTCGAGCGGCCGATGCCGGGCAGCGTCGCCAGCGTCGCGGCGTCGGGCGGGAAACGCCCGCCGTGCTCGGCGACGACGGCCTGCGCGCAGCGGTGCAGGTTGCGCGCGCGGCTGTAGTAGCCCAGCCCGCTCCACAGCGCCAGCACCTCGTCCAGCGGCGCGGCGGCGAGCGCCGCGACGTCGGGGAAGCGCTGCAGGAAACGCTCGTAGTAGCCCAGCACCGTCGCCACCTGGGTCTGCTGCAGCATCACCTCGGACAGCCAGATGCGGTACGGGTCGCGCGTGTTCTGCCACGGCAGCGTGTGGCGGCCGTGTTCGCGCTGCCAGCGCACGACGCGCGCGGCGATGCCGGCGGCCGGCATCAGGCGGCGTCTAGCGCACGTGGCGCGGCGGCGGTGACGGCTTCGCGCGCGCTGGCCACGAGTTCGTCGACCAGACGGTCCAGCCCGACCTGAAGCGCCAGCAGGTGCTGGTCCTGCTGCTCGACCTCGGCGATGCGCCCTTCCAACTCGCCGGCGGCGGACTGGATGCGCTCCAGCGCCTCGCGGCGGCGGCGGAAGGCACGGCGGCGTTCGCGCAGCTGCTCGTCGACCTGCGCCGACTGCGAGCGGCTCCAGCCTTCGACGTCGTGCACCGCGCGTTCGAACACCGTGCGCAGCGCCGCCAGCAGCACGCGGCGCAGCTGCTCGGTGGCGCCGGGCAGCGCCAGCCGCCAGGCTTGCGCCAGCCCGAGGTGGCGGCCGTAGGTCTGCTCCAGCGCGTCGAGCTCGTCGACGTGCACGTTCAGCGGCGGCGGCGGCTGCAGCGCGAAGGCAAAACCGTGTTCGGCGTTGAGCTGCACGAAGCTGGAATCCAGCATGCGGCGCATCTCGTCGCTGCGCACGCTGGCTTCGGACAGCGCCGCACGCAGGCGCTTGAACAGCGTCGCGAAGGCTTCGCGTGCGCCGCCGGCGAAAGGCCGGCCGCCGATGGCCGACAGCATCGCCGCGACCTCGGTGCGCAGCGCGTCGCTGCCCAGGCGCTCCTGCACCGCCGTCAGCTGGCGCGACTGCACCAGGCGCAGCGCGGCCAGGCGCTTGACGCAGCCGTCGAACTCGGCCGACTCGGCTTCCACGCGCTCGAGCATCAGCCGCACCTTGGCGGCGCTCTTGCCGCGCAGGCCACGCAGCTCGAGCAACTGCTCGGCCAGCTGGCGGCGGCGGTCGGCCAGGCGGCGCGCGGCGGCGCTGCGCATCTGCTGCGCGCTGCCGGCGGTGGCCTGGGCCAGCACCTCGTGCTGGCGTGGGATCAGCTCGGCGGTCAACGCCGCCTCCAGCAGCGGCAGGCGGCTGGCTTGCAGCGCCGCATCGTCGCCGGACACACGCGCGGCCAGCGCCTCGCGCGCCGACAGCGGGAATACTCGCGAACGCGTGATGCCCAGCGCCGCGGCGCTGGCGTCGCGCTGGTGCTCGATCTGCGCCGCGACGACGGCCGGCGCGGCCAGCGGGTCGGCCAGCGTGTCGATCTTGTTCAGCACGACGAAACGCTCCAGCGCGTCGCCGCCCAGGTGCTCGCGCCAGATCGCGAGGTCGGACCGCGTGACGCCGGCGTCGGCCGCGAGCACGAAGACGCAGGCGTGCGCCGAAGGCAGCAGCGACAGCGTCAGCTCGGGCTCGGCGCCGATCGCGTTGAGCCCCGGCGTGTCGACGACGACCAGACCGCGCGACAGCAACTCGTGCGGGAAGTTGATCAGCGCGTGGCGCCAGGCCGGCACCTCGACCTGGCCGTCGGCCAGCACCGGCGGGTTGTCTTCGGGGCGCTCGTCGTGCCAGAAACCCAGCGCACGCGCCTCGCCGACCGGCACGCGGCGCGTGCGCGTGACGGCGGCCAGCGTCTGCGCCAGCGCCTCGGGGTCCTGCGGGTCCAGCGGCAGGACCTGCCAGGCCTCGTCGCGGCGGCGAAGTTCGCCCAGCGACTGGCCGGCCAGGCGGGTTTCGATCGGCAGCAGCGACAGCCGCGGCGGCAGCGCCGGGTCGTGGAACAGCTCGACCGGGCACATCGTCGTGCGGCCGGGTGTCGCCGGCATCACGCGCCGGCCGGTGGCGGCGAAGAAGATCGCGTTGATCAGCTCGGACTTGCCGCGCGAGAACTCGGCGACGAAGGCCAGCACGATGCGTTCGGAGGCCAGGCGTTCGCGCAGCGAGGCCAGGCGCTCGGCCTGGGGGGCGTCGGCCAGTTCGTGGTCGGCGAGGAAACGCGCCAGCGCGCCGACGCGGCGATCCACGTCGTGGCGCCAGGCGGCGAGCGTTTCGAGCGTCGAGACGAGGGAACTCTTCATCGGCCGGCCGATGCTAGCGCAGCGCCTGCGGCCGCCGCGGCGCGCCACGGCGCCGCTGCGCAATCCGTCTCGATCAGGGCCGCTGGCAGCCGGCGCAGAAGTAGGTGGCGCGTTGCGCCTGCACGATGCGGCGCACCGGCGCGCCGCAGCGCGGGCAGGCTTCGCCGGCGCGGCCATAGACCCGCGCGTGCTGCTGGAACGCACCGTCCATGCCGTGCGCGTCGCGGAAGTCGCGCAGCGTCGAACCGCCGAGCTCGATCGCCTGCGCCAGCGTCTCGCGCAGCGCCTGCAGCAGGCGCGCGGCGCGCACCGGGCCGATGCGCCGGCAGGGTGTCGCCGGGTGGATGCCGGCGGCGTGCAGCGCCTCGCAGGCGTAGATGTTGCCGGCACCGACGACGATGCGGCCCGACAGCAGCATCGCCTTGATCGGCGCACGGTGGCGCTGCAGCGCGGCGTGGAAGGCGGCCGGCGTCAGCGAGTCGTCGAAGGGCTCGGCGCCCAGCGCGGCCAGCAGCTTCGCCGCCGGCGGGTCGACGGTCGACGGCGACCAGACGACGGCACCGAAGCGCCGCGGGTCGGTCAGCCGCAACGTGCCTTGCGACGTGACGAGGTCGAAGTGGTCGTGCGGCCCGGGCGGCGGCGCTTCGGCCTGCAGCGCGAGCGATCCCGACATGCCCAGGTGCAGCAGCAGCCCGCCGCCGCAGCCGCCGAGCAGCGGCAGCCAGAGGTATTTGCCACGCCGCTGCACGGGCAGCAGGCGGGCGCCGATCAGGGTTTCGGGCTCGACGCCCAGTCCCCAGCGCAGCGCCTTGCCCAGGCGCACGGCCAGCACCTGGGCGCCGCGCAGCGGTTCGTCTATGCCCCTGCGCGTGACCTCGACTTCGGGCAATTCGGGCATGCGGCATTATGTCGAGATGCCCGTCCGTTCCCCTGCCGCCCGCCGCGGCCTCCGTCCGCTGGCCGCCGCGCTGGCGCTCGCCACCGTTTCCGCCTGGGCCCAGGACGCCGCCGCGCCGCCGGCCGCACCGGCCTCGTCGCCGCCGGCGGCGGTACGCAACTCGCTGCTCGACGCGCCGCTCTTCTACCAGCTGCTGATCGGCGAGATCGAAGCACGCGAAGGCCAGCCCGGCGCCGCGTACCAGGTGATCCTCGACGCCGCGCGCCGCAGCCGCGACGAGACGCTGTTCCGCCGCGCGGTCGAGATCGCGCTGCAGGCGCGGGCCGGCGAAGAAGCGCTGACCGCCACACGCGCCTGGCGCAGTGCGCTGCCGACCTCGCAGGAGGCGCTGCGCACCGAGCTGCAGATCCTCTCGGCGATGAACCGCCTGGACCAGGCCGCCGAGCCGCTGCGCGCCCTGCTGCTGCTGGCCACGCCGGCCGAACGCAGCGGCCTGATCGCCGCGGTGCCGCGTTTCCTGCAACGCCCTGCCGACCCGGCGCACAGCGCCCGCCTCGTCGAGGAGGTGCTCAAGCCCTATCTCGAGCAGCCGGCGCACCGTGTCGCGGCCCAGGTGGCGATCGGCCGCAGCTGGGCGGCGGCAGGCGACGGCGAACGTGCGCTCGGCCTGGCGCAACAGGCGCACGCCGCCGACCCGGCCGCCGAGCCGCCGGTGCTGCTGGCGCTGGAGCTGCTGCCCACGCGCAGCGAAGCCGAACCCATCGTGCGCGAGTACGTCGCCCGGCCCGACGCCGAACCGGCGCTGATGCTGCTGTACGCCCGCGCGCTGATGACGCTGCAGCGCTACCCGGACGCGCTGCACCAGCTGGAGACGGTCACCCGGCGCAAGCCCGAGCTCGCGCCGCCCTACCTGACGCTGGGCGCGCTGTACCTGGACCTGAAGCAGCCGGCGCAGGGCGAAGCTGCGCTGCAGCGCTATCTGGCGCTGACCGAGGGCGCCGCGGACACGAAGGCCGACGACAGCGCCAGTACGGGCGACGACGACGCCTCGACGCCGACGCAGGGCCGCGTGCAGGCCTGGCTGATGCTCGCCGCCTCGGCCGACCAGCGCGGCGACTACGCCGCGGCCGAGCGCTGGCTCGCGAAGATCGACGACCCGCAACGGGCGCTGGAAGTGCAGGCCCGGCGCGCGTCGATGCTCGCCCGCCAGGGCCGCATCGACGAGGCGCGCAAGCTGCTGCAGGCGGCGCCCGAGCGCAGCCCGCAGGACGCGCGCGCCAAGCTCGACGCCGAGGCCGCGATACTGCGCGAAGCCCAGCGCTGGCAGGACGCCTACGACGTCATGGCCAAGGCGCTGAAGACCTCGCCCGACGATCCGGAGCTGCTGTACGAGCAGTCGATGATGGCCGACAAGCTGGGCCGCGCCGACGAGATGGAACGCCTGCTGCGCCGTGTCATCGAGCTCAAGCCCGACAACGCGCACGCCTACAACGCGCTGGGCTATTCGCTCGCCGATCGCGGCGAACGCCTGGGCGAGGCGCGCGATCTGATCGCACGGGCGCTCGAACTCGCGCCGAACGACCCGTTCATCACCGACAGCCTGGGCTGGGTCGAGTTCCGCCTCGGCAACCGTGCGAAGGCGCTGGAGCTGCTGCAGCGCGCCTACGCCTCGCGCCCCGACGCCGAGATCGCCGCCCACCTGGGCGAGGTGCTGTGGGCCGAAGGACGGCAGGACGAGGCGCGCCGCGTCTGGGCCGAGGCCCGCGGGCGCGACGCCCGCAACGAGGTGCTGGTCGAGACGCTCAAGCGCCTGAAGGTGCGGCTGTGAGCGCCGCGGCATGAAGCGGCGCCTCTTCGCCGCCGCGGCCTTGCTGGCGCTGGCCGGCTGCGCCAGCGTGCCGCACGAGGCCGGCAGCTGGATCAGCGGCAAGCTCTCGGTCGAGGTGCGCCCGGCCGACGCGCCGCTGCGGCGCATGGCCAGCGGCTTCGAGCTGCAGGGCGACGGCGAGCGCGGCGAACTGCGCCTGACCTCGCCGCTGGGCAGCATCGTCGCCACGGCGCGCTGGGCGCCGGGCGAGGCGGTGCTGACGACCTCCGACGGCAGCACGCGCTACGGCGGCCTCGACGAACTCTCGCGCGAAGCGCTCGGCGAGGCGATGCCGCTGGCCGCCCTGCCCGACTGGCTGGCCGGCCGCCCCTGGCCCGGCGCGCCGTCGCAGCCGACGGCGCGCGGCTTCGAGCAGCTCGGCTGGACGATCGACCTCGCGCGCCGCGCCGACGGCTGGGTCGAGGCCTCGCGCGCCGCGCCGCCGCCGGTGATGGTGCGCGTGCGGCTGGAAGCTCCGGGCTGACGAGCGCTTGGCGCCGCGCAAGCGCGCCGGGGCAGGCGACGGCTTAGAGTCGCGGCCCATGACCTTGCGATCGCTGCTCGACGTCCCGGCCCCGGCCAAGCTGAACCTGTTCCTGCACATCGTCGGCCGCCGCGCCGACGGCTATCACCTGCTGCAGTCGCCGTTCGTGCTGATCGACTGGGCCGACACGCTGCACTTCGAGCGCCGCGACGACGGCCGCATCGCCCGCCACGACCTCGGCACCGCGTTGCCGCCCGACGACCTCTGCCTGCGCGCTGCGCGGGCGCTGCAGACCGCCAGCGGCACGGCGCTGGGCGTCGACATCTCGATCGCCAAGCAGTTGCCGTCCGGCGCCGGCATGGGCGGCGGCAGCTCCGACGCCGCCACCGTGCTGCTGGCGCTGAACCGCCTGTGGGGCCTGGACTGGCCGCGCGAGCGCCTGCTGGCGCTGGGCGCGACGCTGGGCGCCGACGTGCCCTTCTTCGTCGGCGGCCGCAACGCCTTCGTCGAAGGCATCGGCGAAAAGCTCACGCCGATCGTGCTGCCGCGCCAGTGGTACGCGGTCGTGAAACCCGCCGAAGGGCTGTCCACGAAAGAAATCTTCGAACACCCCCTTCTCAAACGGGATACATCTGCTATAGTCTTGGGCTCTCCCGCAGAGGACAAAGTTGTCGCGGAATTCAGTGCAGGATACGGTTGCAACGACATGCAGCCCCCCGCGCAGGACCGATGCAACGATGTGGCGCAAGCCCTGCGTTTCCTCGAGCGACGTTACGGCAACAGCCGCATGACGGGCTCAGGCAGCGCAGTCTTCTCGAGAGCAGGCACGGGCGATCGACCCCTGGCGACATTTTCGGAAGCCGAGCTTCCGGAAGGTTGGGTCGGACGAATGTGCCGCAGTCTGGAGCATCATCCGCTGGTCGGCTGGGCTCGTGACTAAGACAGTTTCAAGGGCGCGGCCTAGCCGGGTCCTGTGTAGGGGAGTCGCCAAGTTGGTTAAGGCATCGGATTTTGATTCCGACATGCGAGGGTTCGAGTCCTTCCTCCCCTGCCAAAATTCTCTCTGACGGCACCTTCGCCGTCAGCGCTCCCGGAGATCCCATCGTGCTGTTCAATACCGTGCTCTTCACCGGCAACGCGAACCCGGTGCTGGCGCAGGAAATTGCCACGCATCTGAGCGTCGAGCTCGGGCGGGCTTCGGTGGGTCGCTTCTCCGACGGCGAGGTCACGGTCGAGATCCGGCAGAACGTGCGTGCCCGCGACGTCTTCGTCGTGCAGCCGACCTGCAGCCCGACCAACGAGAACCTGATGGAGTTCCTGATCATGGTCGATGCGTTGAAGCGCGCCAGCGCTCGCCGCATCACTGCTGTGATCCCGTACTTCGGCTACGCCCGCCAGGACCGCCGCCCGCGCAGCACGCGGGTGCCGATCAGCGCCAAGGTCGTCGCCAACCTGCTCGAGACGGTGGGCGTCGAGCGCCTGCTGACGATGGATCTGCACGCCGACCAGATCCAGGGCTTCTTCGACATCCCGGTCGACAACATCTACGCCAGCCCGGTGCTGCTGTCGGACCTGAAGAGCAAGGCCTACAAGGACCTGGTCGTCGTCTCGCCGGACGTCGGCGGCGTCGTGCGCGCCCGCGCCCTGGCCAAGCAACTCGGCTGCGACCTGGCGATCATCGACAAGCGTCGCCCGGCCGCCAACGTCTCCGAGGTGATGCACATCATCGGCGAGATCGACGGCCGCAACTGCGTGATCATGGACGACATGATCGACACCGCCGGCACGCTGGTGAAGGCGGCCGAGGTGCTGAAGGAACGCGGCGCCAAGAGCGTCTACGCCTATTGCACACACCCGGTGTTCTCCGGCCCGGCCGTCGAGCGCATCCGCAATTCGCACATCGACGAGGTCGTGATCACGAACACGATCCCGATGAGCGCGGAAGCCAAGACCTGCCCGAAGATCCGCCAGTTGAGCGTCGCCTTCCTGTTCGCCGAGACGATCCGCCGCATCAGCGACGGCGAGTCGGTGACCTCGCTCTTCGCCGAGCAGAACAACAATTTCTGAATGGAAGAGCGGGCTCCCTTCGGGAGCCCTTTCCGTGTTGGGGGCCTGGTCGCGGGCCCCTTTTCTCTAACTGTGGAGTCCACATGAAATTCACCGCTTTCGAGCGTAGCGTCCAGGGGACCGGAGCGAGCCGCCGCCTGCGCAACGCCGCCAAGGTTCCGGGCATCGTCTACGGTGCCGGCGAGCCCAAGATGATCGAGCTCGATCACAACGCCCTCTTCTTCGCGCTGAAGAAGGAAGCCTTCCACTCGTCGATCCTCGAGATGGAACTGGCCGGCAAGGTCGAGAAGGTTCTGCTGCGCGACTTCCAGATGCACGCGTGGAAGCCGATCGTCATGCACGTGGACTTCCAGCGCGTCGACGAAACGACCAAGCTGCGCAAGAAGGTGCCGCTGCACTTCGAAGGCGAAGAGAACTCGCCGGCGGTGAAGACCGACAAGTGCCTGGTCAGCCACGTCGCCAACGAAATCGAGATCGAGTGCCTGGCTTCCCAGCTGCCCGAGTTCGTGACGATCGACCTGTCGGGCCTGGTGAAGAACCAGAGCCTGCACCTGAGCGACCTGAAGCTGCCGGCCGGCATCAAGGCCGTGCGCCACGGCACGATGAACCCGGCGATCGTCTCCGTCGCGACGCCGAAGGAAGAAGAAGAAGTCATCGCGACGCCGGTTGCCGCGCCTGCCGACAAGAAGGGCAAGGGCAAGAAGGACGAGAAGCAGAACAAGAAGTGATGTCGCGGCCGGCCATGCCGGCTTCGCACACTGTTTGGGGCCCCACCTCGGTGGGGCCTTGTCGTTTCCGGCCTCCGGATAATCCTCGACCATGATTCGTTTGTTCGTCGGCCTGGGCAACCCGGGCCCTGAGTACGAGGCCACGCGCCACAACGCGGGCTTCTGGTGGCTGGAGGCGCTGGCCGACAAGCTCGGCGCACGCCTCGTGCCCGAGCGTGGCTACCAGGCGCTGGCTGCGCGCGTGAACACGCCCAACGGCCCGGTCTGGCTGCTCGAGCCGATGACCTACATGAACCGCTCCGGGTTCTCGGTCGCGACGCTGGCGCGATTCTTCAAGATCGCGCCGAACGAGATCCTCGTCGTGCACGACGAGCTCGACCTGCAGCCCGGAGAGGCCAAGATCAAGCTCGGCGGCAGCGCCGCCGGCCACAACGGGCTGAAAGACATCCACACCCAGCTCGGCACGCTGGACTTCTGGCGCCTGCGCCTGGGCATCGGCCACCCCGGCGTGCGCGCCGAGGTCGTCAACTGGGTGCTGAAGAAGCCCTCGCCCGACCACCGCGAGGCCATCGACAAGGCCATCGAGCAGTCGCTCGCCGCCTCGGACCTGATGCTCGCCGGCGAGATGGACCGCGCGCTGCAGAAGATCCACGCCAAGCCGCCGCGTCCCAAGCCACCCAAGCCGCCGCGCCCCGAAGCGCCGCCGGCGCCGGACGCGCCGACGGACGACTGACATGCGCGCCGCGCTCGCCTTCGCCATCCTCGTGCTGGCCAGCAGCGCGGCCGACGCGCAGCGCATCTGGCGCTGCGGGCCCGACGGGCGCGTGCTGCAGGACCGCCCTTGCGACGACGGCCAGGCGCTCGTGGTGCGCGAGGACACGCCGAGCGCCGAAGACACGGCCGCGGCCCGCGAGGTGGCCCGCCGGGAGCGCGCCCACGCGGACCAGCTGCGTGCCGAGCGTCAGGCGCGCGAACGCGAGGCGGCCGCCGCGCCCGCCGGCTTCGTCGAACCGGAGAAGCCGGCCGTCAAGAGCGTGCTCAAGAAGACGCCGAAGGCCAAGCCTAAGAAAGCGAAGAAGAAGCGGCCGGACTGAGGCCGGCCTGCAGCGCCTCGTACTTGCGCTGCAGCTGCTCGCGTGTCTCGACATGCGCCGGGTTCACCGGGATGCACTCGACCGGGCAGACCTGCACGCACTGCGGCTCGTCGAAATGACCGACGCACTCGGTGCAGCGGCCCGGGTTGATCTCGTAGTGCTCCTCGCCCATCGAAATCGCCTGGTTCGGGCACTCGGGCTCGCAGACGTCGCAGTTGATGCACTCGTCGGTGATCCACAAAGCCATGTCACGTGCTGGGCTGGTTGACCCGCTCCTGCAGACGTTGGAGCACCGAAGGTGCCACGAACTTGGAGACATCGCCGCCGAGGGTGGCAATCTCGCGGATGAAGGTCGCACTGACGAACTGGTACTGGTCCGAGGGCGTCATGAACACCGTCTCGACGTCGGGCATCAGCTGGCGGTTCATGCCGGCCATCTGGAACTCATACTCGAAGTCGCTGACCGCGCGCAGCCCGCGCACGATGACCTTGGCGCCGTTCGCGACGACGAAGTCGCGCAACAGGCCGCGGAAGGCGACGACCTCGACGTTGCCGTAGGGCGCGGCGATCTCGCGCGCCATCGACAGGCGCTCCTCGATCGTGAACATCGTGCGCTTGTGGTGCCCGGCGGCCACCGCCAGGATCAGCCGGTCGAACAGGCGCGAACCGCGGCGCATCAGGTCTTCGTGGCCCAGCGTCATCGGGTCGAAGGTGCCGGGATAGACCGCGGCAAGCGGGTTGACGGTGGTCACGTCAGGGTCCTGTAACGGAAACCGGCGCAGTGTAGCCGCGGCGCAGCAGCTGGTAGTGCACCGCGCCGGCGCGGCCTTCGCGCCAGAGCTCCAGCCCGGGCGGCGGTTCGGCCAGCGCCTCGCCGCTCTCGACGTAGACGAAACCGCCCGGCACCACCAGGCGCGCCGCCGCCCGCGCGGCCGGCAGCGCCAGCCCGGCGGCGAACGGCGGGTCCAGCAGCACCAGTTCCCAGGCCTCGGGCGCGGCCGCGGCCATCCAGGCCATCGCGTCGGCGCGGCGCGCCTCCAGGCCGGTGGCGCCCAGCCGTTGCGCATGGGCCTTGAAGCCGGCGACGAGCTGCGCGTCCTGCTCCAGCAGCAGCACCTGCGCGGCACCACGCGACGCGGCCTCGAAACCGAGCGCGCCGCTGCCGGCGAAAGCGTCGAGCACGCGCCAGCCGCTGAGGTCCTGGCCCAGCCAGTTGAACAGCGTCTCGCGCACACGGTCGGGCGTCGGCCGCAGGCCGGGCCGGTCGGGCACCGGCAGCTTGCTGCGCTTCCAGGCGCCGCCGATCAGCCGCACCTCGTTCGGGCGGCCGCGCTGCGGCGGCTTCACGGGCGGACCGGGATGCCGTCGCGCGCCATCAGCGCCTTGGCCTGGGCGACGGTGAACTCGCCGTAGTGGAAGATGCTGGCGGCCAGCACCGCGTCGGCGCCGCCCAGGCGGATGCCTTCGGACAGATGCTCCAGCGTGCCGACGCCGCCCGAGGCGATCACCGGCACCGGCACCGCGTCGCTGACGGCACGCGTCAGTTCCAGGTCGAAGCCGCTTTTCGTGCCGTCGCGGTCCATGCTGGTCAAGAGGATCTCGCCGGCGCCGTGTTCGGCCATGCGGCGCGCCCATTCGACGGCGTCCAGACCGACGTTCTTGCGCCCGCCGTGGGTGTAGACGTCCCAGCCCGGGCCGCGCGCGGCCAGGTCCTCGCCCTGGCGGCGCTTGGCGTCGATCGCGACGACGATGCACTGCGCGCCGTACTTCTCGGACGCGTCGCGTATCACCTGCGGGTTGGCGACCGCCGCCGAGTTGAAACTCACCTTGTCGGCCCCGGCGTTGAGCAGCCGGCGCACGTCCTCGACGGTGCGCACGCCGCCGCCGACGGTCAGCGGAATGAAGACCTGCGAGGCCACGGCCTCGATGATGTGCAGGATCAGGTCGCGGCCGTCGCTGGTCGCGGTGATGTCCAGGAAGGTCAGCTCGTCGGCGCCCTGCTCGTTGTAGCGCGCGGCGATCTCGACCGGGTCGCCCGCGTCGCGCAGTTCGACGAAGTTGACGCCCTTGACGACCCGGCCGCCGGTGACGTCCAGGCAGGGAATGATGCGTTTGGCCAGCATGGGAACGCCCGGCGAGGGGCGGCGCGAAAGAGGTTAGGCGGCGCCGTTGAGCTCGTCGGCGCGCGCCTGCGCGGCGGCGAAGTCGAGCGCGCCGGTGTAGATGCTGCGCCCGCAGATGACGCCTTCGACGCCCTCCGGCTCGACGCCGCACAGGCGTTCGATGTCCGCCAGGTCCGACAGGCCGCCCGAGGCGATGACGGGAATGGACAGCGCCTGCGCCAGCTTGACGGTGGCCTCGATGTTGATGCCGGTGAGCATGCCGTCGCGGCCGATGTCGGTGTAGACCACGCCTTCGACGCCGTAGTCCTCGAACTTCTTCGCCAGGTCGACGACCTCGTGGCCGGTCAGCTTGCTCCAGCCGTCGGTGGCGACCTTGCCGTCCTTGGCGTCCAGGCCGACGATGATGTGGCCGCCGAAGGCCGTGCAGGCGTCCTTCAGGAAACCCGGGCTCTTGACCGCCGCGGTGCCGATGATGACGTAGCTGATGCCGTCGTCGAGCAGGCGTTCGATCGTGTCCAGGTCGCGGATGCCGCCGCCGAGCTGCACCGGGATCTCGTCGCCGACCTCACGCAGGATGGCCTTGACGGCAGCCTCGTTGATCGGCCGGCCGGCGAAGGCACCGTTGAGGTCGACCAGGTGCAGACGGCGTGCGCCGGCGTCGAGCCAGCGGCGCGCCATCGCGGCGGGGTCGTCGCCGAAGGTCGTGGAAGCGTTCATATCGCCCTGTTGCAGGCGGACGCACTTGCCGTCCTTCAGGTCGATGGCGGGGATCAGCAGCATGGCTCGTCGGCGCCGTGGAGAGGGGAAAGACGGATCACGGTTTCCAGCCCAGGAAGTTGCGGTACAGCGCGAGGCCGTGCGCAGCGCTTTTCTCCGGGTGGAACTGGGTGGCAAAAATGTTATCCCGCGCGATAGCGCAGGTAAAGCGCGCTCCGTAGTCGGTTTCGCCCGCCGTGTGGGCGGGATCTGCCGGCAACGCGTAATAGCTGTGTACGAAATAGAAGAAGGCGCCGTCGGGCACGCCGTCCCACAGCGCGTGCGGGCGCTGCCAGACCTGGTTCCAGCCCATCTGCGGCACCTTGAAGCGGCTGCCGTCTTCCTGCAGCCGGCCTTCGAGGCGGAAACGCTTCACCTCGCCGGGGATCAGGTCGAGCCCGGGCGTGTCCTGCTCCTCGCTGTGCGTCAGCAGCATCTGCATGCCGACGCAGACGCCCATCAGCGGCTTGTTCGCGGCGGCGTCGAGCACCGCTTCGAGCAGGCCGGAATCGCGCAGCTCGCGCATGCAGTCGCGGATCGCGCCCTGCCCCGGCAGCACGATGCGCTCGGCGGCGAAGACCTCCTCCGGCCGCGAGGTGACGACGACCTCGTGCCCGGTGCCGGCGGCGACGTGCATCACCGCCTGCGACACCGAGCGCAGGTTGCCCATCCCATAGTCGACGACGGCGACGGTGCTCATTGCGCACCCTCCGGCCTGACGGCCGATCCCGCCAGGCGGGAGTGAGCGCCGGACAAGTCCTGCGCGCTCACAAA
The DNA here is from genome assembly GCF_000284255.1 of Rubrivivax gelatinosus IL144. Taxonomy (NCBI): domain Bacteria; kingdom Pseudomonadati; phylum Pseudomonadota; class Betaproteobacteria; order Burkholderiales; family Sphaerotilaceae; genus Rubrivivax; species Rubrivivax gelatinosus. Next base: position 896,164 of record NC_017075.1, on the reverse strand, counting down.
CAACCTTTCGTCGACGGCACGATGCCGGCCGCACGTTCGTCGGCGGCGAGCGCCATGCGCAGCGCGCGGCCGAAGGCCTTGAACACCGTCTCGCACTGGTGGTGCGCGTTGACGCCCTTCAGGTTGTCGACGTGCAGCGTGACCAGCGCGTGGTTGACGAAGCCCTGGAAGAACTCGTAGACGAGCTGGGTGTCCAGCGCGCCGATCATGCCGGCGCTGAACTTGACGTCGAAGGCCAGCCCGGGGCGGCCGGAGAAGTCGACGACGACACGCGACAGCGCCTCGTCCAGCGGCACGTAGCTGTGGCCGTAGCGCGTGATGCCGCGCTTGTCGCCGACGGCCTTGGCGACCGCCTGGCCCAGCGTGATGCCGATGTCCTCGACGCTGTGGTGGCCGTCGATGTGCAGGTCGCCCTCGCACTCGACTTCCAGATCGATCATGCCGTGGCGCGCCACCTGGTCGAGCATGTGGTCAAGAAAGCCGATGCCGGTGGCGAGCTTGGCGTCGCCGCGGCCGTCGAGGTCGACGCGCACGCGGATGCGCGTCTCGCGGGTGTCGCGCCGGACTTCGGCAGTGCGGGCGTCGGTGCGGGTGTCCATGGCGTCCTTCTACAGGCTGGCGCGCAGCGCGTCGATCAGTCGGGTCGTCTCGTCGGGGGTACCGACGGTCAGGCGCAGGCAGTTGGCGAGCGAGGGGTGCAGTGCCGAGACGTTCTTCACCAGCACGCCGCGCGACTTGATGCCGGCGAAGGCCGCTGCGGCGTCGGGCACACGGGCGAGGATCATGTTCGCCTCGCTGGGCCAGGGGTGCACGCCGTGCATCGCCAGCAGCGCCTCGTACAGGCGCTGGCGCTGGGCGCGGATCTCGGCGGCCTGGCGCGCGTACTCGTCGGCGTGTTCCAGCGCGAACAACGCGGCCTCGGCGTTGAGCACGCTGACGTTGAACGGCGGGCGCAGCTTGTCGATCTCGGCGATCAGCGCGCTGCGGCCCATCAGGTAGCCGATGCGCACGCCGGCCAGGCCGAACTTGCTCATCGTGCGCATCACCAGCACGTGCGGATGCGCCGCCAGCCGCGCCATCGAGTCGCGTGCGGCGAAGGGCTGATAGGCCTCGTCCATCACGACCAGGCCGCCGGCTTCGCCCATCGCCGCGATCAGGCGGTCGACGACGGCATCGTCCCAGAGGTTGCCGGTCGGGTTGTTCGGGTACGAGAGATACAGCAGCGAAGGCCGGTGCTCGGCGATCGCCGCCAGCATCGCGCGCTCATCGAGCTCGAAATCGGCCGCCAGCGGCACGCCGACGAAGCGCACGCCCTGTAGCGCCGCCGACAGCCCGTACATCACGAAGCTGGGCAGCGGCGACATGAAGACCGCGCCCGGCACCGCGCAGGCCAGGCTGAGCATCGTGATGATCTCGTCGGAGCCGTTGCCCAGGGTCAGCGCGCAGCCTTCGGGCAGGCCGGCGAACTGCGCCAGCGCGGCCTTCAGATCCTCGGTGCGTTCGGCCGGGTAGCGGTTGATCGCGACGCGGCCCAGGCGCTCGCCCAGCGCCTGCTGCAGCGCCTCGGGCAGCGGGTACGGGTTCTCCATCGTGTCCAGCTTGACGAAGCCGGCCGAGGGCTGCACCGCGTAGGCGTGCAGCCCCTGGATGTCCTGGCGCACGACGCGGGCCATCAGGGACGGGAGATCGGGAGTCATCGCGGGCTTTCGGGTCTGGGGGTCTGCGACACGGTCACCGGGTGAGCTCAGGCCGGGCTCAACGGGGCTTCAGACGGAACTCGGCGGCCTGGGCGTGGGCCTGCAGCCCTTCGCCGTAGGCCAGCTCGGCGGCGATCGGGCCCAGCACCTGGGCGCCGGCTTCGCTCACCTCGATCAGGCTGCTGCGCTTCTGGAAATCGTAGACGCCCAGCGGCGACGAGAAGCGCGCGGTGCCCGAGGTCGGCAGCACGTGGTTGGGCCCGGCGCAGTAGTCGCCCAGGCTCTCGCTGGTGAAGGCGCCGAGGAAGATCGCGCCGGCGTGGCGCAGCAGCGGCTCCCAGCGGCCGGGTTCGGCCGAGCTGACTTCCAGGTGCTCGGGCGCGACGCGGTTGGCGATCTCGCAGGCTTCTTCCATCGAACGCGTGTGGATCAGCGCGCCGCGGCCTTCGAGCGAGGCGCGGATCGTCGCCTGGCGCGGCATCGCCGGCAGCAGGCGCTCGATCTCGGCCTGCACCGCGGCGATGTAGCCGGCGTCGGGGCTGAGCAGGATGCTCTGCGCCAGTTCGTCGTGTTCGGCTTGGCTGAACAGGTCCATCGCCACCCAGTCGGCCGGCGTCGTGCCGTCGGCCAGCACCAGGATCTCGCTCGGCCCGGCGATCATGTCGATGCCGACCTGGCCGAAGACCCGGCGTTTGGCGCTGGCGACGTAGGCGTTGCCCGGGCCGGTGATCTTGTCGACACGCGGCACGGTGGCCGTGCCGTAGGCCAGCGCGGCCACCGCCTGGGCGCCGCCGATCGTGAACACGCGGTGCGCGCCGGCCACCGAGGCGGCGGCCAGCACCAGCGCGTTGCGCTCGCCGCCGGGCGTCGGCACGACCATCACGATCTCGCCGACACCGGCCACCTGGGCCGGGATCGCGTTCATCAGCACGCTCGACGGGTAGGCCGCCTTGCCGCCGGGCACGTAGATGCCGACGCGGTCCAGCGGCGTGACCTTCTGGCCCAGCAGCGTGCCGTCGGCGTCGCGGTAGCTCCAGCTCTGGCCGCAGGCCTGGAGCTGGCGCTGGTGGTAGTCGCGCACCCGTTCGGCGGCGGCTTCGAGCGCCGAGCGCTGCGCCGGCGTGATCGCGGCCAATGCGCCGCGCAGTTCGTCGGCGCTGATCTCCAGCGCGGCGACCGAAGCGGCCTGCAGGCGGTCGAAACGTGCCGTGTACTCCAGCACAGCGGCGTCGCCGCGCTGGCGCACGTCGTCGAGGATCGCAGCGACGCGGTTCTCGATCTCGGCATCGGTCTCGGCCGACCAGTGCAGCACACGCTGGAAGCCGGCCTCGAAGCCGGCGTCGGCGGTGGACAGGCGGGTGATGGCGACGGGGCTCATGCGCGGGACTCCACGGCTTGCTCGAAGGCGTCGATCAGCGCGCGCAGCGGGGCGCGCTTCAACTTCAGCGCGGCCGGGTTGACGACCAGGCGCGACGAGATGTCCATGATCTTCTCGACCTCGACGAGCTGGTTGGCCTTCAGCGTGCTGCCGGTCGACACCAGGTCGACGATGGCGTCGGCCAGGCCGGTCAGCGGCGCCAGCTCCATCGAGCCGTAGAGCTTGATCAGGTCGACGTGCACGCCTTTGGCGGCGAAGTGCTGGCGCGCGATCTGGGTGTACTTGGTGGCGACGCGGATGCGCGCGCCCTGGCGCACGGCGTGCGCGTAGTCGAAGTCGGCGCGTGTGGCGACGCTCATGCGGCAACGCGCGATGCGCAGGTCCAGCGGCCGGTACAGGCCGTCGCCGTGCTCCAGCAACACGTCCAGGCCGGCGACGCCCAGGTCGGCGCCGCCGTGCTGCACGTAGGTCGGCACGTCGCTGGCGCGCACCAGCACGACGCGCACGTCGGGCCGCGTGGTGCCGATGATCAGCTTGCGGCTCTTCTCCGGATCCTCCAGCACCTCGATGCCGGCGGCCGCCAGCAGCGGCAGCGAGTCCTCGAAGATGCGGCCCTTGGACAGTGCGAGGGTGATCATCGGACGCGCTCGATGTCGGCGCCCAGGGCGCGCAGCTTGGCTTCCATGCGGTCGTAGCCGCGGTCCAGATGGTAGATGCGCTCCACCGTGGTCTCGCCTTCGGCCACCAGGCCGGCGATGACCAGGCTGGCCGAGGCGCGCAGGTCGGTCGCCATCACGGTGGCGCCGGAGAGCGTGTCGACGCCCTGGATCATCGCCGTGTGGCCGTCGACCTGGATGCGTGCGCCCAGGCGCACCAGCTCGTTGACGTGCATGAAGCGGTTCTCGAAGATCGTCTCCGCGACCTTGGCGGCACCTTCGGCGACGCAGTCGACGGCCATGAACTGGGCCTGCATGTCGGTCGGGAAGGCCGGGTACTCGCTGGTGCGAAAGCTCACCGCCTTCGGGCGGGCATCGGCGCGCACGCGGATCCAGTCCTCGCCCGACTCGATGGCGACGCCGGCCTCGCGCAGCTTGGTGATGACGGCGTCCAGGTGCTCGGCACGCGCATCGCGCAGCACGGCCTCGCCGCCAGCGGCGGCCACCGCGCAGAGGAAGGTGCCGGCTTCGATGCGGTCGGGCACGATGCGGTGCGGCGCGGCCGGCGCGTGCAGGCGCTCGACACCCTGGATGCGGATGCGGCCGCTGCCGTGGCCTTCGATCTTCGCGCCCATCGCGATCAGCAGCTCGGCCAGGTCGGTGACCTCGGGCTCCTGGGCGGCGTTCTCCAGCACCGTCTCGCCTTCGGCCAGCGCCGCGGCCATCAGCAGGTTCTCGGTGCCGGTGACGGTGATCATGTCGGTCGTGATGCGCGCGCCGCGCAGGCGGCCGGCGCTGGCGACGATGTTGCCGTGCTCGACCTTGACCGTCGCGCCCATCGCCTGCAGGCCCTTGATGTGCTGGTCGACCGGGCGCGAGCCGATAGCGCAGCCGCCGGGCAGCGACACCGTCGCGCGGCCGAAACGCGCCAGCAACGGGCCGAGCACGAGGATCGACGCGCGCATCGTCTTCACGAGCTCGTAGGGCGCGACCGGGTCCAGGCTGTCGGGCGCGGCGAGCGTCACGCGAGCCGGCTGGTCTTCGGGGCGCTCGACGGCGACGCCCATGCGGCGCAGCAGCGACAGCATCGTCGCCACGTCCTGCAGGCGCGGCACGTTGTCCAGCGTCAGCGGCTCGGCGCACAGCAGCGCGGCGCAGAGTTCGGGCAGCGCGGCGTTCTTGGCGCCGGAAATCGACACCTCGCCTTGGAGGCGGCGGCCGCCGCGGATCAGGAGTTTGTCCATGCTGGTGCTCGGAAAAAGCACGCGGCACGGGACGGGCGGCAGCGCAGCACGCGGCCACCCGCGGCGCGCCGCAGGTGCCGTGTCAGGGGTGGTGGGTAACGCCTTGGGCCGAGTACTCGGCCGGCGTGAGCGTCTTCATCGACAGCGCGTGGATCTGCTCGCGCATTCTATCGCCCAGCGCGGCGTAGACCCGCTGGTGGCGGCGCACGCGGTTCAGGCCCTCGAAGGCCGACGAGACGATGGTGGCGAAGAAGTGGCGGCCGTCGCCTTCGACCTGCAGGTGCTCGCAGGGCAGCCCGGCCTCGATGTAGCCGCGGACCTCGGCGACGGTCGGCTCGGCCATCAGGCGAGTTCCGTCTGGCGTTCGATGACGCGCGAGACGATGCCGTAGGCGATGGCCTCGTCGGCGCTCATCCAGTAGTCGCGCTCCATGTCGGCCATGACCTTCTCGATCTTCTGGCCGGTCTGGGTGGCGACGACGCGGGCGATGCGTTCGCGGGTCTTGATGATTTCCTTGGCCTGGATCGCGATGTCGGTGGCCCGGCCGCCGGCGCCGCCCGCGGGCTGGTGGATCATGAAACGCGTGTTCGGCAGGCAGACCCGGCGCTCCTTGGGCGCGGCCAGGTAGATGTGCGTGCCGGCGCTGGCGACCCAGCCGCTGCCGATGGTCGTCACCGGCGCGTTGATGAAGCGGATCATGTCGTGGATCGCGTCGCCGCTCTCCACGTGGCCGCCCGGGCTGCTGATCAGCATGTGGATCGGCGCGTCGGAGTCCTGCGACAGCGCGATCAGGCGCTCGCAGGTGGCGCGCGCCAGCTTGTCGTCGATCTCGCCGAAGACGAGGACGAAGCGCGACTTGAACGACAGCTGTTCCTGCAGGCCGCCGGCGGGCTTGGCAGCGTCCTTTTCGGCAGGCTTGGCTTCGCTGGCGGCGTGGATGTGCGTCATGCTCGGGGCTCGTGCAGGGGTTGGGAGGCGATTATCTCAGGCCGCCGCGGAGGGCGTCATGAGCGCAGCTTGTAGCCCGACGCCAGCAGGCGCAGGGCGATCGCCGAGACGACGACGAAGCTCGTGCCGACGATCGCCAGGCTGAGCCAGGGCGAGACGTCGCTGGCGCCGAAGAAGCCGCGACGGAAGCCGTCGATCATGTAGAAGAAGGGGTTCAGGTGGCTCACCGCCTGCCAGACGCCGGGCAGCGACTTCACCGAGTAGAAGACCCCCGACAGAAAGGTCATCGGCATGACGATGAAGTTCTGGAACGCGGCGAGCTGGTCGAACTTCTCCGCCCAGAGCCCGGCGATCAGGCCCAGCGCGCCCAGCATGCCGGCGCCCAGCGCGGCGAAGACCAGCACCCACCACGGCTCGGCCAGGTGCAGCGGCGCGAACCAGACGGTGACCAGCAGCACGCCCAGCCCGACGACCAGCCCGCGCACCGCCGAGGCCGCGACGTAGGCGACGAACCAGGCCCAGTGCGACAGCGGCGTCAGCAGCAGGAAGACGAGGTTGCCGGTGATCTTGCTCTGGATCAGCGAGGAGCTGGTGTTGGCGAAGGCGTTCTGCAGCACGCTCATCATCACCAGCCCGGGCACGAGAAAGCTCGTGTAGCGCACGCCGGGGAAGACCTCGACGTGGTCCTCCAGCACATGGCCGAAGATCAGCAGGTACAGCACCGCCGTCAGCACCGGCGCGGCGACGGTCTGGAAGGCCACCTTCCAGAAGCGCAGCACCTCCTTGCGGAACAGCGTGCCGGCGCCGGCCAGGTCGATCGCGGCCATCAGCCCTGCTCCCCCATGATGCCGAGGAAGACGTCCTCGAGGTCGGCGCGGCCGATCTCCAGGTCCTCGACGGCAACGCCGGCTTCGCGCAGCGCGCCCAGGTCGCGTTCGACCTCGGCGGCATCGTGCGCCTTCAGCTGCACGATGCGGCCGGTGACGCGGGCGCGTGCGGCCAGCGCCGGCGGCAGCGCGGCGTCGGTCTTGAAGCGCAGCATCGTGCTCGCCATGCCCGACAGCAGCGCCGAGGTGCTGTCCAGCGCGACGACGCGGCCGTGCTTGAGCATCGCGATGCGGCCGCACAAAGCCTCGGCTTCCTCGAGGTAGTGCGTGGTCAGCAGCACCGTGTGGCCTTCGCGGTTCAGGCGTGCGACGAAGTGCCACAGCGTCTGGCGCAGCTCGACGTCGACGCCGGCGGTCGGCTCGTCGAGCACGATGACCGGCGGCCGGTGCACCAGCGCCTGGGCGACGAGCACACGCCGCTTCATGCCGCCGGAGAGCTGGCGCATGTTGGCGCTGCCCTTGTCGGCCAGGCCGAGGTTGGCCAGCAGCTCGTCGATCCAGTCGTCGTTGTGCTTCAGGCCGAAGTAGCCGCTCTGGATGCGCAGCGTCTCGCGCACGCTGAAGAACGGGTCGAAGACCAGTTCCTGCGGCACGATGCCCAGCGCCCGGCGCGCGGCGGCGAAGTCGGAGACGACGTCGTGGCCCATGACCTCGACCCGTCCGCCGCTGGCTTGCGCCAGCCCGGCGAGGATGGAGATCAGCGTCGTCTTGCCGGCGCCGTTGGGTCCGAGCAGGCCGAAGAACTCGCCCGGCTCGATGTCGAAACTGACGCCGTCCAGGGCCTGGACGGTGCCGCGTGCGCCGCGGAAGGTCTTGGTGACGTGGTCGAAACGGACAGCGGGCATCGGGCGCGCATTGTAGGCAGCGCGCTCCAGACCCCTCGGTGCACAATGGTCCGCACCATGCCGACGCCCAAGAAGCCGCGGCGCACCGCGGAACGCATCCTCGAGGTGACGCTGGACCTCTTCAACCGGTTCGGCGAGCCGAACGTCAGCACGACGCTGATCTCGGCCGAGCTCGGCATCAGCCCCGGCAACCTGTACTACCACTACCCGGCCAAGGACGAGCTGATCAACGCGCTGTTCGACCGTTACGAACGCGCGCTGGACGAGTTGCTGCGCGCCGCCGACGGCGTGCGCAACGTCGAGGACGCGTGGCTGTTCCTGCACATGTTCTTCGAGCTGGTGTGGCAGTACCGCTTCCTCTACCGCGACCTGAACGACCTGCTCAGCAAGAACCGGCGACTGGAGACGCACTTCCAGTTCGTGTTGCGCCACAAGGGCGAGGCGGTGCGCGAGCTGCTGGCCGGGCTGTCGGGTGCCGGCGCGGTGAAGCTGACGCCCGAGGAGGCCGAGCCGCTGGCCACCGCGATGGTCGTCGTGCTGACCTACTGGCTGAGCTACGAATACGTGCGCGACCCGCGCCGGGCGCTGGAGCCCGAAGGCGCCGGCGCGGCGCTGGCGCGTGGCGCCTGGCACACGATGAGCCTGCTGCTGCCCTATCTGGACGTCGAGTCACGCGCGCACCTGAACGCGCTGGCCGCGCCCTACCGCGCCTGATGGCGCGCTGGGTGCGTTTCCCCTGGCCCGACGCGGGCTACGTGCACGAGCCGGCAGCGCTGCGCCGGCGCTGGAAGCGGCTGCATGTCGGCGACGCCGAGCCGCTGCCGCGCGATGCGGCGCTGCTCGCGGCATGGGCACGATTCCACGCCGGCGAGTTCCGCGCCGCCTACGACGCCGCGCTGGCGCTGGGGCCTGCCGGCGTCACGCTGGCCAACAAGGCCCAGGCGCTGCAGGGCACCTACCTCGAACGCACCGAACGCACGCGGCTGGCGATGTACGACGAGGTCGCGCGCCGCGCTCTTGCCCAGCAGAAGGCCGAACCCGCCAACCCGGCGGGCTGGTTCTGGCACGCCTACGCGCTGGGGCGCCGCGCCGAGTCGCTGGACCTGCTGAAGCTGGTCGCCGAACGCCTGGCGCCGCAGGTGCGGCAGTCGCTGGAGCGCACGCTGGCGCTGGCACCGAAGCACCCCGAAGCCCACCTGGCGCTGGCCACCTTCCACGCCGAAGCCATTGCGCGCGTCGGCCGGCTGCTGGCGATGACCGAAGGCGCCGATGCCGGCAAGGGCCTGGCGCACTACCGCCAGGCGCTGGCGCTGAACCCGGCCAGCGCGATCGTCAAGGTCGAGGTCGCGCGCGGGCTGCTGATCCTCGAAGGCGAGGCGGCGCGGCCCGAAGCACGGCGGCTGCTGGAAGAAGCGGCGAGGCACGTGCCGCTGGATGCGACCGAGCGGCTGGAGGTCGAGGCGGCGAAGCTGGCGCTGCAGAACGCTTAAGCGGCCGCGCCTTCCTCGCCCGGCCAGGGCAGCATCATCGTCAGCCAGAGCAGCTTCTCGAACTCGGGCTCGAAACGTTCGACGATGGCCTCGGGGTCGGGGCACAGCGCGGTGTCGGCGATCAGGCCGAACTGCACGCCGCCGCCGTAGCTGAGCACGCTGACGCCCAGGCCGACGTCGCCCGAGGCCGGCACCCAGAACATGGTCTGGCGCAGCGTCGAGCCGCAGAACTTCAGCGGCTCGCGCGGGCCGGGCACGTTGGTCATCACCGCGGTGGTCTTGCGCGCGAAGAGGTTCAGCACCGCGTCCTGCACCGGCTTGACGAGGAAACCGGCCATCGCCAGCACCGCGAACGCCAGCAGCGGCTGGTAGCTGCCCTTCAGCTCGGCCATGCGCTGGCGCACGGCGTAGACGCGTTCGATGGGGTTCTCGATGCCGATCGGCAGCACCAGCGGCGCCAAGCCGAAGCGGTTGCCCAGCTGCCAGGCCTTGTCCATCGGCCGCAGGTTCACCGGCACCATCGCCCGGATCTCCTTGCCCGAAGGGTCGTCGCCGCATTCGTGCAGGTAGCGACCGATGGCGCCGGCCACGCAGGCCAGCAGCACGTCGTTGATCGAGCAGCCCAGCGCCTTGCCGACGGCCTTGACGGTGTCCAGCGGCAGCGGTTCGTTCCAGCCGACGGCTTTCAGGCCGCCGGGTTTGCCTTTGAGCGCGGTCGGCGAGTCGTCGGCCATCAGCGCCAGCGAGGCGGCGTCGTGCACCACCTGCCAGCCGTGGCGAGCCACCGCCAGCGAGCCCCACAGCGGCGCCTGCGGGTGCGCCAGCATCTCCATCGAGCGTGCGACGCCGTTGCCGTACATGCCGATGGCCTTGACCGTGAGGTCGGTGATCGGGCGCAGCACCGCGTCGGCGAGCCAGTCGTGCTCGTGCTCGTGCGCGTGGTCGTGGCCGTGCGCGTGCTGCGGGTGCTTCGGCGGCTCGGCGCCGCCGTCGGTGATCGACAGCATCACCGAGATCAGCGCGATGCCGTCGGCGATGCAGTGGTGCAGGCGCACGACGATGGCCGAACCGCCTTCGTAGTGTTCGATCAGGTGGAACTGCCACAGCGGGCGCTGGGGGTCCAGCGGAGTGGCGGCGAGTTCGGCGCACAAGGCCTTCAGCGCGGTGCGCTCGTCCTGGCCGCGGCGGCGCGGCAGCTTGGTGGCGACGACGTGGCGCGAGAGGTCGAAGTCCTGGTCCTCGACCCAGGAGGCGCCCAGCAGGTCGGGCACGGCACGCTGGCGAAAGCGTGCGTAGCGCAGGAACCGCTCCTCGACACGGCGGCGCAGCGCCGCCAGCGTGATGCCGGGTTCGAGCAGCCAGACCCCGACGATCATCATCAGGTTGACGTCGTTGTCCATGCGCAGCCACGCGGTGTCCACGCGTGACATGCGCTCGGCGTCAAGACTCATGCGCTCCTCCGCTTTTTCGCGGCACGATGGCCGCTAACATCGGGAGCGTCAAGCCCGGATCACGGGTCAGAGGAGACCTGCACCATGCCGCAACTCAAGGCTGCGTTCGAAAAGGCCGTCGCGGAGAGCAAGTCGCTGCCGGCCAAGCCCGACAACGCGACGCTGCTGAAGATCTATTCGCTCTACAAGCAGGCCACGGTCGGCGACGTCGAAGGCGACCGCCCGGGCTTCACCGACTTCGTCGGCCGGGCGAAGTACGACGCCTGGGCGGGGCTCAAGGGCACGTCCGCGAACGAGGCGATGCAGCAGTACATCGACCTCATCGAGGATTTGAAGTAAGGCCTCAGCCGCTCTTCTTGGCATCGCCCGCATGGCGGGCGAGCTGCTGGTCGAGGTTGCTGCGGATCTCGCGTTCGATCGTCTTGCTGAAGGCGCCGAGCAGGAAACCGAGCTTGGCGTCGAGGTCGAAATGATCGGCGGCGACGACGAGGCGGCCGTTGACGCCGCTGCGGCGGAACTCGACCGTGTCGCTGCTCTCGCCGCGCACGATGCGGCACTGCATGTCGAACTGGGTACGGCACTGTTCGGCCCAGTCGTCGGCCACTGCGCGGGCCACGTCCAGGCCCAGATCGTGTTCGCGTCGGATGCGGATGTCGCTCACTCTTCAACTCCTGTCGCCGCGACGGCGGCCAGGGCCGCACGTCGCTCCGCTTTCGGCAGCGCGGCCAGCCGCGCCACCTCGGCATAGAAACGTTTGAAATCGGCGCCTTCGGCCTCGAAGAGCCGCTCGAACGCCGGCACCCACTCGTCGTAGGCCGCCTGCACGCCCAGCGCCGCGTTGTTCGCATTGTCGAACCAGGCGTCGTAACCGGCATAACCCGCCCACTCGCCGGCCTTCAGCGCCGCGTGGCGCGCCCGCATCGCGGCCATCAGCTCGGCCTTGCGGGCACGTTTGGTCGCCTCGTCGGCATCGCTGGCGTACAGCGTGCGCAGCGCCTCGCGCGTCTCGCCGACCAGCGCGCGGAAAGCACGCCGGCGGGCGTCGAAACGTTCGTACTCGGCACGGGCCGCGGCGTCGGCGCGCTGGTCCAGCCAGCGCCGCACGCCCAGGCGCTCGACGGCGGTGGCGAAGGACTCGTTGAACGGCGTGTCGTCCTGCGCGTAGGCGACCTGGTGCGCGAGCTCGTGGAACACCAGCCGCGCCAGTTCGCCTTCGGACCAGCCGATGAAGGTCGACAGCAGCGGGTCGCCACCCAGCCATTCGCTCCAGCCCAGCGTCGAATACGCCGGCACGCCGTAGACCCAGACCTCGCGGCCGTCGGCGCGCAGTTCGGCGGCCAGCGCGTCGGCGCCTTCGCGGCTGAAGTAGCCGCGGTAGCCGACGCAGCCCATCACCGGCCAGCACCAGGTCTGCAGCATCAGCGACAGCTCGGGCGCGGCAACGACGTTCCAGACCACGGCCTTGCGGTCGAGCTCGGCATAACGCTTGTAGCTGCGGTTGTCGGGCAGCTTCAGCTCGGTAACGGCGAAGGCCCGCAGGCGCTGCGCCAGTTCCAGACGGGCGTGCAGTGCCGGCGACGTCGCCGGGTCGGCCAGCCAGTCCTCGACCGGGCGCGAGCGCTGCAGCAGGTCCAGGTGGCCGCGCACGGCCTGGGCGACGTAGGCGACGTTGCTGCAGCCCGACAGCCCGAGCATCGCGGCCAGCAGCACGAGCCCGCCGAAACGGCGAACCTGCATCAGGCGGCCGCCACCTCGACGAGGCAGTCGTAGAAGCTCGGCGCGCGGCCGATGTCCGTCAGGCGCTGGTGCGTCAGCTCGTTGACGTTGGTACCGTCACGGCCCAGCTTGCGCCACCAGACGCCCAGGCCGACGACGACGCCCGGCCGCGCGCGCGTGCTGACGGCGGCGGCGCAGCGGTATTCGCCGCGTTCGTTGAACACCCGCACCTCGGTGCCGTCGGCGATGCCGCGTGCGGCGGCGTCGTCGGGGTGGATCTCCAGCAGCGGCTCGCCTTCGACGGCACGCAGGCTCATCACGTTGACGAAGGTCGAGTTCAGGAAGTGGCGCGCCGGCGGCGAGATCATCGCCAACGGGAAGCGCGCCGCCAGCTCGGGCGTCGTCTCCGCGCACTCGTAGTTCGGCACGTGGTCGGGCACACCCAGCCCCGGCACGTCGACGACGGCCTTGCCCGAAGGCGTCGGGAAGCCGTTGGCGAACGGCGCCTCGGCGACGTCCAGCCTGGCCCAGCCGCGCCGCTCCAGCGAATCGAGATCGACGCGGTCGGCGAGGAAGGCGCGCCGCGCCAGCGTTTCGTCGTCGTCGGCAAAACACGGGTCGTCGAAGCCCATCCGTCCGGCCAGCGCGCGGAAGATCGCGGCGTTGGAGCGCGCCTGCCCCAGCGGTTCGATCGCAGGCTTGTTCAGCAGCGCGTAGGTGTGGCCGTAGGCGGTGTGCGCGTCCCAGTGTTCGAGCTGGGTCGTCGCCGGCAGCACGAAGTCGGCGTGGTCGGCGGTGTCGGTGAGGAAATGCTCGAGCACGACGGCGAACAGGTCCTCGCGCGCGAAGCCGGCGACGACCTTGCGGCTCTCCGGCGCCACCGCCACCGGGTTGCTGTTGTAGACGACGAGCGCCTCGATACGCGGCCCGAAGCCGGGCGAGGCCTCGCGCAGCAGGTCGTCGCCGATGGTGCTCATGTTGATCGTGCGCGGCTGGCGGCCGGCCAGCAGGTCGGGGCGCTGCAGCCAGGCGTCGTCGCGCCGGCCGGCGAACCAGCCCGAGGCCGACAGCAGCAGGCCGCCGGCGCGATGCCGCCAGGCGCCGGTCAGGCAGGGCAGCAAGGCGATCAGCCGCACGGCATTGCCGCCGCCGTGCACACGCTGCATGCCGTAGTTCAGGCGGATCGCCGCCGGCTTGGTCGTGCCGTAGTCGCGCGCCAGGCCGCGGATCTGCTCGACCGTCAGGCCGCAGACCGCGGCGGCGCGTTCGGCCGGCCACTGCAGCGCACGTTCACGCAGCGCCGGCCAGCCGTCGACGTAGCGCTCCAGGTAGTCGGCGTCCAGCCAGTCGTGGGCGATCAGCTCGTGCATCAGCGCCAGCGCCAGCGCGCCGTCGCTACCCGGGCGCAGCGCCAGGTGCTCGTGGCACTTCTCGGCGGTCTCGGTGCGGCGCGGGTCGATGCAGACGAGTTTGGCGCCCTGGCGCTTGGCGACCTGGGCGATGGTCCAGAAGTGCAGGTTCGACGTGATCGAGTTGCTGCCCCAGATCAGGATCAGCCGGCTCTCGGCGAAGTGCTCGACATGCATGCCGGCCTTGATGCCGTAGGTCGCCAGCAGCGCCTCGCTGCCGGCCGAGGCGCAGATCGTGCGGTCCAGGCGCGAGGCGCCGAGCCGGTTGAAGAAACGCGCCGCCATGCTCTCGCCCTGCACCAGCCCCATCGTGCCGGCGTAGCTGTAGGGCAGGATGGCCTCGGGATCGCGTGCGGCGATGGCCTTCAGCCGTGCGGCGATCGTGTCCAGTGCCTCGTCCCAGGACACGGGCACGAACTCGCCGCGGCCCTTGGGGCCGACACGCTTCAGCGGCGTCAGCACACGCTCGGGGTGGTAGGTGCGTTCCGGGTAGCGGCTGACCTTGGTGCACAGCGCGCCGTTCGTCGTCGGGTGCTCCGGGTCGCCCTGCACGCGCAGCGCGCGGCCGTTCTCGACGGTGACCAGCATCGCGCAGGTGTCGGGGCAGTCGTGCGGGCAGGCGGCGTGCACGACGCGGGTCTCGGGGGCGGCGTTCATGGGCGGGCGTGGCAGGTGGCGGCGCGGGAGGCCGAGATGGTGCCACGCAGGCGGCGGCCCGGCGGCCGGCGCGGGATCTCCCCGGCGCCCGACCTGGCGTGGGAACGGGGCTAGCATCGGCTTTTGAGCCGTCCCCTGCCCTGCCCGATGAAGCTGATCGATTCCATCGTCGCCGACGCCGCCGGCATCGCCACGCTGCGGCGCGACCTGCACGCCCACCCCGAGCTGTGTTTCGAGGAGCAGCGCACCAGCGACCTGATCGCCGCCACGCTGGAAGGCTGGGGCATCCCGGTGCACCGCGGGCTGGGCAAGACCGGCGTCGTCGGCATCGTCAGGAACGGCAGCTCGGCACGCGCCGTCGGCCTGCGCGCCGACATCGACGCGCTGCCGATCACCGAGAAGAACACTTTCGCGCACGCCAGCCGCCACGCTGGCCGCATGCACGCCTGCGGCCACGACGGCCACACCGCGATGCTGCTGGCCGCCGCCCAGCATCTGGCGAAGAACCGGAACTTCGACGGCACCGTCTACCTCGTCTTCCAGCCGGCCGAAGAAGGCGGCGGTGGCGCGCGCGAGATGATCCGCGACGGCCTGTTCGAACGTTTCCCGATGGAAGCGATCTTCGGCGCGCACAACTGGCCTGGGCTGGAAGCCGGCCAGTTCGCGGTCAAGACCGGCCCGGTCTTCGCCAGCAGCAACGAGTTCAAGGTGACGATCCGCGGCAAGGGCGCGCACGCGGCGATGCCGCACAACGGCATCGACCCGGTGCTCGTCGCCTGCCAGCTGGTCAGCGCCTGGCAGGGCATCGTCACGCGCAACAAGCGCCCGATCGACACCGCGGTGATCTCGACGACGATGATCCACGCCGGCGAAGCGACCAACGTCATCCCCGACAGCGTCGAGCTTCAGGGCACGGTGCGCACCTTCACGACCGAGGTGCTGGACCTGGTGGAACGCCGCATGAAGCAGGTCGCCGACGCCACCTGCGCGGCCTACGACGCGGCCTGCGAGTTCGAGTTCCACCGCAACTACCCGCCGACGATCAACCACCCGGCCGAGACCGAGTTCGTGCGCCGCACGCTGACCGAGGTGGTCGGCGCGGAGAACGTGCTCGAGTTCGAGCCGACGATGGGCGCCGAGGACTTCAGCTTCTACCTGCTGGACAAGCCCGGCTGCTACTTCGTCATCGGCAACGGCGACGGCACGCACCGCGAGGCCGGCCACGGCCTGGGGCCGTGCATGCTGCACAACCCGAGCTACGACTTCAACGACGAGCTGATCCCCGTCGGCGCCTCGGCCTGGGTGCGCCTGGCCGAGGCCTGGCTGGCGCAGCCGCGGCCCTGAAGCGCCGACGGCGGATGTCCTGAAACGTCCGCCTCGCGTCCGGTTCGGGCCCGGCGCGTGCACACTGCGAGAGGCACGATGCGGTCACCTTCCACCACCGCACGAGGCCTTCCGATGTCCACCGCCGTCCTGTTGATCGACGTCCAGCAATCCTTCACCGCACGCCCCTACTGGGACCCGGCGGCCGCGCCGGGCTTCCTGGCGCGTGTCAATGCGCTCGTCGCCGGCGCCACCGAACGCGGCCTGCCGGTCGTGCGCATCCTGCACACCGACGGCCCGAAGACGGCCGACAACCCGTTCGCGCTCGAAAGCGGCCTGGTGCGGCCGCTGGACGGCCTGGCGCCGTACGACGCCGCGGCCAGCTTTTTGAAGGAGCGCCACAGCGCGCTGGTCGGCACCGGCCTCACGGTCTGGCTGCATCAGCAGGGCATCCGCCGGCTGATCGTCGCCGGCATCCGCACCGAGCAGTGCTGCGAGACGACGACGCGCCACGCCAGCGACGAAGGCTGGGAGGTCGACTACGTCACCGAAGCCACGCTGACCTTCGCGATGACGACGCCGGCCGGCCGCACGCTGAGCCCTGCCGAGCTCTACGAACGCACCGAGACCGTGCTCGCCGGGCGTTTCGCGACGATCTGCAGCGTCGAGCAGGCTTTGCAGCGAGCCGCATGATCGACCTGGTCTTCGTCGTCCTGCCCGACACGCTGCTGCTGGACCTGGCCGGCCCGGCCGAGGTCTTCCGCCTGGCCAACCAGCAGCTGGCGCGGCGCGGCCGGCCGCCGGCCTTCCGCCTGCGCCACGTCGGCCCCGAGCCGCAGGCCGCGAGTTCGGTCGGGGCGACGATCGCCGGGCTGGAGCCGCTGCCGGCGGCCTTCGAGCGCGAGAGCTGGGTCCTGCTGCTGGGCCAGCCCAGCGGCTGCGAGAGCGCGCTGCAGCAGCCGCTGCCGGCGCACTGGGCGGCGACACGGCGCTGGCTGGCCGAAGCGGTGGCGCCGCGGCTGGGCCACGGCGTCGACGTGCTGACCGTCTGCGCCGGCGCGCTGCTGGCCGCCGACGCCGGGCTGCTGGCCGGCCGGCGCTGCACGACGCACCACGAGATGCTCGGCGATCTGCAGCGCCTGGCGCCGACGGCCCAGGTGCTGGCCAACCGCCTCTTCGTCGCCGACGGCCCGGTGGCCACCAGCGCCGGCGTCACCGCCGGCATCGACCTCGCGCTGCACGCCGTCGGGCGTGTCTGCGGCGAGGCGGTGGCGGCGGCCGTGGCGCAGACCATGGTCGTGTTCCACCGCCGCGGCAGCGAGGACCCGCAGCGCTCGGCGCTGCTCGCCGGCCGCGAGCACCTGCACCCGGCGCTGCACCGCGTGCAGGACGCGGTGCTCGACGACCCGGCCGCCGAATGGCCGCTGGACAAGCTGGCGGCCATCGCCCACGTCTCGCCGCGCCATCTGGCGCGGCTGTTCGCCGAACACGTGGGCAGCAGCCCACGCGCCTGGATCGAGGACCTGCGCGTCGCGCTCGCCGAACGTGCGCTGCGCGAGGGCCGCGCGACCAAACAGGCGGTGGCCGAGGCCGGGCTCGGCGGCCCGCGCCAGTGGCGCCGGCTGCGTGCCCGCCGCCGACCGGCTGAAACCCCGGGGTAGCCGGGGCGAAGCGGCCGCTACGATGGGCCGATGAACTGCCGCCCCACCCTGCCCGCCCTGCTGCTGGCCGCCGTGCCGGCATTCGCCCAGGACACGCTGCCGCCGCTGCCCGCGAACCGCGGCGCGCTGCTCTACGACACGCACTGCGTCGCCTGCCACACGACGCAGATGCACTGGCGCGACAAACGCATCGCCACCGACTGGGACAGCCTGAAGGCCCAGGTGCGGCGCTGGCAGGGCGCGGCCCACCTGGGCTGGAGCGAAGAGGACGTCGACGCCGTCGCGCGCCACCTCGACGAGCGCATCTACCGGTTTGGAGACCCCGGCCGGCGCGCCGCCGCCCCGGGCGATCGCGGCACGAGCTGAGCGTTCAGCCGCGCAGCCGCGCCAGCAGCCCCGCGGTGCTGGCGTCCAGCCCCCGGGTGTCGCCCGAAGCCAGGCGCGGCAGCAGGTCGCTGGCCAGCGCCTTGCCGAGCTCGACGCCCCACTGGTCGAAGCTGTTGATGCCCCACAGCGCGCCGCTGGTCCAGACGCGGTGCTCGTACATCGCGACCAGCGCGCCCAGCGCGCGCGGCGTCAGCATGTCCAGCACGAAGGTCGTGCTCGGCCGGTTGCCGGGGAAGGTGCGGTGGCGCGCCAGCACCTCGCGGTCCAGCGTCGCCGACGCCGTCGGCACCGTTTCGCTGCGCGCCGCCTCGGCGGTCTTGCCGAGCATCAGCGCCTGGCTCTGCGCCAGGCAGTTGGCGAGCAGCTTGGCGTGCAGCTCGGCGTGCGCATGCGTCGGCCGGCGCACGGCGATGAACTCCACCGGGATCACGTCGGTGCCCTGGTGCAGCATCTGGAAGTAGGCGTGCTGGCCGTTGGTGCCGGGCTCGCCCCAGACCACCGGGCTGGTGGCATAGGGCAGCGGCTCGCCGGCCAGGTCGACACGCTTGCCGTTGGACTCCATCTCCAGCTGCTGCAGATAGGCCGGCAGCCGGCGCAGGCCCTGGTGGTAGGGCGCGACGCTGCGGCTCGCGAAGCCGTGGAAGTTGCGGTACCAGACGTCGACGAGGCCCAGCAGCATCGGCAAGTTGCGCTCGACCGGCGCCTCGGCGAAGTGGCGGTCCATCGCGTGCGCGCCGTCGAGCAGCGCAGCGAAGTTGGCCGCGCCGATGGCGATCGCGATCGGCAGGCCGATCGCGCTCCACAGCGAGTAGCGCCCGCCGACCCAGTCCCAGAAGCCGAAGGTCGTCGTGATGCCGAAGGCCGCCGCGGCGCTGACGTTGGTCGTCGTCGCGGCGAAGTGGCGCGCGATCTCCTCGACCGTGCCGCCATTGGCCAGGAACCAGGCGCGCGCGACCTGCGCGTTGGCCATCGTCTCCTGCGTCGTGAAGGTCTTGGAGGCGACGATGAACAGCGTGCGCTGGGGGTCCAGCTTCGCCAGCACCGGCGCGATGTCGTGGCCGTCGACGTTGCTGACGAAGTGCAGCCGCCGGCCCGGGTCGCCGTAGGACTCGAGCGCGGCGACGACCATCTGCGGCCCCAGGTCGCTGCCGCCGATGCCGATGTTGACGACGTCGGTGATCTGCGCGTCCAGCCGCACCTGCTCGGCGTAGGCCAGCATCGCCGCCAGCACCGCGTGCACCGGCTCGCCGTGCGGCGCGGCGCCCAGCGGCGCACGCAGCGCGGTGTGCAGCACCTCGCGGCCTTCGGTGAGGTTGGCGACCGCCCCGGCCAGCATCGCGTCGCGGCGCGCCGGCAGCTCGCATTCCCGCGCCAGGTCGGCGAGGAAGTGCAGCGTCGCCGTGTCGAGCAGGTTCTTCGACAGGTCGGCGAAGACCTCCGGCGCCTGCAGCGACAGCGCCTCGAAGCGCGAGGCGTCGCGCGCGAAGGCTTCGCGCAGGTCCAGCGTGCGGCCGTGGGCCTCGTAGTGGCCGGCCAGCGCGCTCCAGGCTTCGGTGCGGTCGCAGCGTGTCATCGTCTTGCTTCCTCGATCAGCGCGTCCAGCGCGCGGGCGTCGGCGGCGAAGGCGCGGATGCCTTCGGCCAGCTTCTCGGTGGCCATCGCGTCCTCGTTGAGCGTCCAGCGGAACGCGGCTTCGTCCAGGTGCACGGCGGGCAGGTCGGCGGCCTGGGCCTCGGCGAGGTCGAGCGCGCGCGCGACCGGGGCGTCGGCGGCCTGCAGCTGGGCCAGCAGCTCGGGGCTGATCGTCAGCAGGTCGCAGCCGGCCAGCGCCAGGATCTGATCGACGTTGCGGAAGCTCGCGCCCATCACCTCGGTGGCCAGGCCGTGGCGCTTGTAGTGGCGCCAGATCGTCGTCACCGACTTCACGCCCGGGTCGGCGGCGCCGCTGTGGGCCGCGGCGTCCCAGGCGGCGCCGGCACGCGCCTTGTGCCAGTCGAGGATGCGGCCGACGAAGGGCGAGATCAGCGTCACGCCGGCGTCGCCGCAGGCCACGGCCTGGCCGAAGCCGAAGAGCAGCGTCAGGTTGCAGTGGATGCCTTCGCGCTCCAGCACCTCGGCGGCGCGGATGCCTTCCCAGGTCGACGCGATCTTGACCAGCAGGCGCTCGGGGCCGACGCCGGCGGCGCGGTACAGCGCGGCGATGCGCCGGCCGCGTTCGATCGTCGCCGCGGTGTCGAAGGACAGGCGGGCGTCGACCTCGGTGCTGACGCGGCCCGGCACGACCTTCAGGATCTCCAGGCCGAAACGCACCAGCACCTCGTCGACGATCTCGTCGAGCGGCCGCGCGGCGTGCGCGGCCACGGTCTCGGCCAGCAGCGGCGCGTACTCGGGCTGGCGCACGGCCTTGAGGATCAGCGAGGGGTTGGTCGTCGCGTCACGCGGCGCGAACTGGGCGAGCTGGTGGAAGTTGCCGGTATCGGCGACGACGGTCGTGTACTGGCGGAGCTGGTCGAGCTGGTTCATGGGGGATCGGCGTAGAGTCTGGATTGCACCGCCTGCGCCCCCGCAACCGTGTGACACGGATACGAAATGGAGCGTTGCCGGGCCTCGCTATGCTAGGCGTCTTCGCGCCCCCCGTCGCGCCGCCACGCCCCACGACCGATCCGGAACCCGATGTACGCGAGCTTCTACGGCCTGCAGCGCGAGCCCTTCTCGATCGCCCCCGACCCGCGTTTCCTCTACATGAGCGAAGCGCACCGCGAGGCGCTGGCGCATCTGCTCTACGGCCTGTCCGGCGGCGGCGGCTTCGTGCTGCTGACCGGCGAGATCGGCGCCGGCAAGACCACCGTCTGCCGCTGCTTCCTGGAGCAGGTGCCGGCGCACTGCGACGTGGCCTACGTCTTCAACCCCAAGCTCGACGCGCTGGAGCTGCTGCAGACCGTCTGCGACGAGTTCCGCCTCGAGGTGCCGGCCGGCGCGGCGACGGTGAAGGCCTATGTCGACGCGCTGAACCGTTTCCTGCTGGCCGCGCACGCCGCCGGCCGCCACGCGGTGCTGGTCATCGACGAGGCCCAGGCGCTGGCGCCCGAAGTGCTGGAGCAGCTGCGCCTGCTGACCAACCTCGAGACCGACGAGCGCAAGCTGCTGCAGATCGTGCTGATCGGCCAGCCCGAGCTGCGCACGATGCTGGCGCGGCCCGACCTGGAGCAGCTCGCCCAGCGTGTCATCGCGCGCTACCACCTGCCGGCGCTGGACGCCGCCGAGACCGCGGCCTACGTGCGCCACCGCCTGGCGGTGGCCGGGCTGAGCGGCGAGCCGCCTTTCGACGACGAGGCGCTGGCGGCGCTGCACCGGCTGTGCGGCGGCGTGCCGCGGCGCATCAACCTGCTCGCCGACCGGGCGCTGCTCGGCGGCTACGCGCAGGGGCAGCGGCGTGTCGGGCGCGCCGTCGTCGAACGTGCGGCGCACGAGGTCTTCGGCACCGTGCCGCCGTCCCCGACGCCGTCGCGGGCGCCGGCCGTGGCGGCCGTGCTGGGCTTCGCGGCGCTGGCCGTCGGCGCGCTGGCCTGGCAGGCCGGGCGTGGCGGCGTCGCCGCGGCGCCGGTGGCCCCGGCCGTGCACGCGGCCCCGGCGCCAGCGGCGGCCTCGGCAAACGCCTCGGTGCCGGTCGCCGCGGCATCGGCTGCGCCGGCCCCGGTGGCCGACGAACTCGACGCCGAGGCGCTGCTGGCGCGCGCCGCGGCGCGCGAGGCCGACGGCGTGCGCTCGCTCGCCAAACGCTGGAAAGCCGAGCCCGGGGCCGGCGAACCGTGCAGCGCGCTGGCCGCCAGCGGCCTGGCCTGCTGGCGCACGAAGACCGGCCTGGCCCAGGTGCGCGACCTCGGCCGTCCGGGCCTGCTGACGCTGCACGGCAGCGACGGCCGCAGCGGCGTCGTGCTGCTGACCGGCCTGTCGGCCGAGCACGCGACGCTGGCCTTCGCCGAAGGCGGCGAAGCGAGCGTCGAACTGGCGACGCTGGCCACGCTGTGGCGCGGCGAGTTCGCGACGCTGTGGCGGCCGCCGCCCGGCTGGGGCGCGCCCGGCGGCGCGGCGACGCTCGCGGCCTGGCTGGACGAACGCCTGCCCGGCCGCGGCGCGCTGGCACCGCGCATCGTCGCCTTCCAGGTCGCGCACGGGCTGCAGCCCGACGGCCGCGCCGGCCCGCTGACGCTGATGCAGATCCTGCGGCCCGACGGCGACACCGCGCCGCGGCTCGCGCTGACCCGCTGAGACCATGTCCTACATCCTCGACGCCCTGCGCCGGGCCGACGCCGAACGCGAGCGCGGCGCCGTGCCCGGCCTGCACTCCCAGCCCGCCGCGCCGGCCCCGGCCGCCGCGACGCCCGCGCCGCGCCGCGGGCCCTGGATCGCGGCCGGCGGCGCGGCAGCCCTCGCCGCCATCGGCGCCGGCGCCTGGTGGGGCACGCAGCGCCCCGCTGCACCGGCGGCACCGGCCGCCACCGTGGCCCAGGCGGCGCCCGTGCCGGCCGCGACCCCGGCCGCGCCGCCCACGGCCCGGCTCGACACGCCGCCGGTGGCAGCGCCGGCGAGCGCCGAGGCGGTGCCGCGGGTCGGCCCGCCGCGCATCGTGCCGCCGCCCGCCGCCACGACCGAGGCGCCGCGCCGAGTGGCTCCGCCCGCGCCCGCCCCGGTCGTCGCCCCGGCCCGCGTCGCCGCCACGGCACCGGGCGCCGACCGCGTGATCCCCATCGACCAGCTTTCGGCCGAACAGCGCCGCAGCCTGCCGCAGCTGACGATCGGCGGCGCGATCTATTCCGACCAGCCGGCCGCACGCATGCTGCTCGTCGGCGGCCAGCTGCTGCACGAAGGCGATGCCGCCGCACCCGGCGTGACACTGGAGCGAATCGGCCCGCGTTCGGCGGTGCTGCGCTGGCGCGAACTGCGCTACGAGGTACCGTACTAGCCGGCGGGCCTCCGGCCGCCACGCGGCGGGTCCGGATCGCCCCGCGGTTGACCGGCCTGAAACCGCGGAGCATGATCGGGAAGAAACTTAGTTACATGCACGCCCCGACATGTCCTTCGACCTCGTCTTTTTCGGTGGCACCGGCGACCTGACCTGGCGCAAGCTGCTGCCGGCGCTGTTCCAGGCCTGGCGCCACCACAAGCTGCCCGAGGGCGGCCGCATCCTCGCCGTCGCGCGCGACGAACGCAGCGACGACGAGTACCGCGCCTTCGTGCGCGAGCGTTTCGCCGCCGTCGAGAGCAGCAAGCGCCCGAACGACGCCGAGTTCGACGAGTTCGCGCAGCTGCTGCACTACCGGCGCATGGATCTGTCCAAGCCCGAGGACTACGCCGGCCTCAAGGCCTGGCTGGCCGAACGCGGCGCCGACACGGCGCTGATGTACCTGGCGACCAGCCCCTACCTGTTCCCGGTGATCTGCGAACAGCTGGGCGCCGCCGGCATCGTCGGCCCGCACGTGCGCATCGTGCTGGAGAAGCCGCTGGGCCACGACCTGGCGAGCGCACAGCAGATCAACCGCGTCGTGCGTTCGGTCTTCGACGAGCGCCAGGCGCTGCGCATCGACCACTACCTCGGCAAGCCCGCGGTGCAGAACCTGATGGCGCTGCGCTTCGGCAACGCCTTGTTCGAGCCGCTGTGGCGGCGCGAGTGGATCGCCAACATCCAGATCACGCTGGCCGAGTCGCTGGGTGTGGGCACGCGCGGCGACTACTACGACCGCACCGGCGCGCTGCGCGACATGATCCAGAACCACGCGCTGCAGCTGCTGACGATGATCGCGATGGAGCCGCCGTCGTCGAGCGCGGCCGACGCGATCCGCGACGAGAAGCTGAAGGTGCTGCGTTCGCTGCGCCCGTTCACGCCCGAGACCGTGGCGCGCGATGTCGTGCGCGGCCAGTACCGCGCCGGCAGCGTCGAGGGCCAGGCGGTGCCGGGCTACCTCGACGAGGTCAAGGTGCCGGCCGGCAGCCGCTGCGAGACCTTCGTCGCGCTGCGCACCGAGATCCAGAACTGGCGCTGGGCTGGCGTGCCCTTCTACCTGCGCACCGGCAAGCGCCTGGCCGAGCAGGACGCGCACATCGTCGTCAACTTCCGCGAGGTGCCGCACCCGATCTTCCCGGGCACGCGGCGCGCCAACCGCCTGGTCATCAAGCTGCAGCCCGAGGACGGGCTGGAGCTGCACCTGCTGGCCGCGACCGGCGGCAGCACCAACGAGGTGTTGTCGCCGGTGTCGCTGGACCTGGACTTCGACAAGGCTTTCCCGAGCGAGCGGGTGGGCGCCTACGAGCGCCTGCTGCTCGACGCGATCGCCGGGCGGCTGAACCTGTTCGTGCGCAGCGACGAACAGGAACAGGCCTGGCGCTGGGTCGAACCGGTGCTGGACGCCTGGGACAACGACCCGACCGGGCCGCGCCCCTACGCGGCCGGCAGCTGGGGCCCGGCAGCCGCCAGCGCGCTCGTCGCGCGCGACAGCTGCGCCTGGGCAGAAGAGCAATGAACCACTTTCCGAGCACCACACCGCGCCCCGTCCGGGAGCCGGTCGCCGAGATGAGCCCGATGCTCGAACGCATCCGGGCCTCGATCCCCGCCCTGCCGCCGGCCGAGCAGCGCGTCGCACGCCTGCTGCTGGCCGACGCACGCGGCTTCGCCAGCCTGCCGGTCGGCGAACTCGCCGAGCGCGCCCGCGTCAGCAAGCCCACCGTCGTGCGCTTTTGCCGCAGCGTCGGCTACGACGGCCTGGCGGACTTCAAGATCAAGCTCGCCGGCAGCGTCAACGAAGGCGTACCCTTCGTGCACCGCGCCGTCGAGGAGGACGACAAGGCCGGCGACCTGGTCATCAAGGTCGTCGACAACGCCGTCGCCGCGCTGCTGCGCTACCGCAACGCCGCCGCCAGCCAGGCGATCGAGGACGCGATCGGCGCGCTCACCGAAGCCGGCCGCCACAGCCGGCGCATCGAGTTCTACGGTGTCGGCAACTCCGGCATCGTGGCGCTGGACGCGCAGCACAAGTTCTTCCGCCTGGGCGTCAACTCGATGGCCATCAGCGACGGCCACGTGCAGGTGATGAGCGCGACCATGCTCTCCGAAGGCGATTGCGCCGTCGTCATCAGCAACTCGGGGCGCAGCCGCGACATCCTGGACGTCGCCGAGATCGCGCGCCGCAAGGGCGCGACGGTGATCGTCATCACCGCCAGCGGCTCGCCGCTGGCGACGCTGGCGCTGGGCTCGCCGGGCCACATCCTGCTGGCCGCCGACCATCCGGAAGACGCCGACCGCTACAGCCCGATGGTCTCGCGGCTGCTGCACCTGACGATCGTCGACATCCTGGCCACCGGCGTCGCGCTGCGCCTGGGCTCGGCCGCGCTGCGGCCGACGCTCTCGGAGATCAAGAAGAACCTGCGCAACCGGCGTTATTCCGACGGCCAGCGGCTGGCCGAGGACGCCGACGGCTGAGCCGGCTCAGGCCGCTTCGGCGGCCGGCAGGCCCAGCAGCTCGTCGACGCCATACAGGCGCGCCAGCTCGACGAGCTGGGCCTGGGCGCCGTCGATGCGCAGCGTGCGCCCGCGGGCCGCGGCGCGGCGGCGGGCTTCGAGCAGCAGCGCGACCGCCGAGCTGTCGAAATCGGCGAGTTCGCTGGCGTCGACGACTTCGGTGTCCTCACCGAGCTGACGCAGCAGCTCGTTGGCCTGGGCCAGCGTGGCGGTCGCGGGCAGCTTCATCTCAGCCCTTCTTGGCCGGCTGCGCGGGCGCCTTGTTGCGCTCCACCAGCTTGGCGATCAGGCCGTCGATGCCGCCGGCGCTGATCTCCTGGGCGAACTGCGAGCGGTAGCTCTGCACCAGCCAGATGCCGCCGACGTTGACGTCGATGATCTTCCAGGCGCCTTGCTGCTGGTCGAGGCGGTAGTCGAGCTTGATCGGCTCGCCCTTGCCGCGCACCTCGGACTGCACGACGACCTGGGTGCCGCCGGGCACCGGCTGGGTCTTGGTGATCTCGACGGTCTGGTCCTTCAGCTGCGTCAGCGCGCCGGCGTAGACCTTCACCAGCAGCGTCTTGAACTCGGCCTGCAGCTTGGCGCGCTGGTCGGGTGTGGCACTGCGCCACTGCGGGCCGACCGCCGAACGCGTGACGACCTCGAAGGCCACCGCAGGCATCACCTTCTTGTCGACCAGCGCGACGACGGCGTTGATGTCGCCGGACTGGATCGCCTTGTCGGTCTTGGCGGTGTTGATGACGTCGTTGGAGATCGTGCGCACGAACGCGTCGGGCGCGCCCGGCTCGGCGTGGGCGCCGGCGACGAGGAAGCCCAGCAGGGCCAGGCCGGAGAGGAACTTCTTGAACATCGTTTGCCTTTCGGTTGCGACGGCGCCATGAGGCGATGCCGCTTCAACGCACGAACCGCGACGGCGGTTCACTGCGCCGGCGCGGCCCCGTCGTCGCCGTCGTCGTAGTCCTGGAGCGGCGGAGCGCCGTCCCAGACCTGGTCAAGCCGCCGCGACAGATAGGCGTCGCGCACGAAGGAGTAGCGGTCGAGCGCGACCTGGTCGAGCAGCTTGGTGGTGTCCAACAGATCGCTGCGGGCGTTCAACAGTTCCAGCGCGAGCACCGAATACTGGCCGGCGTCGGTTTCCGGCAGCGACGACGGCGAGTACAGCCGGTCGGCCGGCAGCGCGATCGTGTCGCGCAGCGTCGACGGGCCGAGGAAAGGCAGCACGACGTAGGGCCCCGGGCCGAAGCCCCAGACGCCCAGCGTCTGGCCGAAGTCCTCGGTCTTGCGCGTCAGGCCGACCTGGGTGCCCCAGTCGACGAGGCCGAACAGGCCGATCGTCGTGTTGGTGACGACCCGCGCGCCCATCTCCAGGCCTTCCTTGGGCTTGCCCTGGAGGAACTGGTTGACCGTCGACCAGACGTCGTAGATGTTGCGCAGCACGTTGCCGACGCCGGTGCGCACCAGCTCGGGCACGTTGTCGCGGTACGCCTGCGCGACCGGACGCACGACGGCATCGTCGACCTTGTCGTTGAACGCGAAGACCTTGCGGTTCCAGTTCTCCCACGGGTCGACCGGCGACGCGGCCTGCACCGGCGCCGAGGCGCCATCGGCGGACGGCGCCGGTGTCGTGGCACAACCCGCGGCGAGCGCGGCGACGGCCAGCGCGACGGACAGGCGCTTCACGGTGCCGTCCCCGCGGCGCCGTTGCCGGCGTCGGCGGCCTTGCCGGTCATGAACTGGCCGATCAGGTTCTCCAGCACCACGGCCGACTGGGTCTGGGCGACGACGTCACCGGACTTCAGGTTCTGATCGTCGCCGCCGGGCTCCAGGCCGATGTACTGGTCACCCAGCAGGCCGGAGGTCAGGATCTTGGCCGACGAGTCCTTGGGGAACTGGAAGCGCTGGTCGACGTCGAGCTCGACCACGCCCTGGAAGGTCTTGGGGTCCAGCGAAATCGCCTTGACGCGGCCGACAACGACGCCGGCGCTGCGCACCGGCGCACGCACCTTCAGCCCGCCGATGTTGTCGAAGCGCGCCGTCAGCGAGTAGGTGGTGCCGTGGCTGCTGAAGCTGCCCAGGTTGGCCGCCTTCAGCGCCAGGAACACGAACCCGCACAGGCCCAGCAGGACGAACAACCCGACGAGCGTCTCGATACCCTTCTTTCCCATTCTTTTCCTCAGCGGCGCCGGATCACGGCGTCGAGAACATCAGCGCGGTCAACAGGAAGTCCGTTGCCAGCACAGACAGCGATGCGATGACGACGGTGCGTGTCGTCGCGTGGGCCACGCCTTCGGGCGTGGCTTGCGTCTCGTAACCCTGGTACAGCGCCACCGACGTGCAGATGACGCCGAAGACGAAGCTCTTGACGATGCCGTTGCCGACGTCGCGCCAGACGTCGACGCTGGATTGCATGATCGACCAGAAGTTGCCGGCGTCGACGCCGATCAGCAACACCGCGACCACCCACGCCCCCAGAATGCCGATCGCCGAAAACAGGGCGGCCAGCAGGGGCATCGAGATGACGCCGCCCAGGAATCGCGGCGCGAGCACGCGGCTGCGCGGGTCGATCGCCATCAGCTCCATAGCGGCAAGCTGCTCGCCCGCCTTCATCAGGCCGATCTCGGCGGTCAGCGAGGTGCCGGCGCGGCCGGCGAAGAGCAGCGCGGCGACCACCGGGCCGAGCTCGCGCACCAGCGACAGGTTGACCACCAGCCCCAGGCTCTCGGCAGCGCCGTAGGTCACCAGCGCGTAGTACATCTGCAGCGCGAGCACGAAACCCACCGCCATGCCCGAGGCCAGGATGATGACCAGCGAGCGGTTGCCGATGGCGTGGATCTGCGCGACGACGAGCGAGAAGCGGCGCAGCGCCGCCGGCGAGTGGCGCAGCAGGTCGGCGAAGAAGTAGGCGGCGTGGCCGAGCGCCCGAAGCCATTCGAGCGTGACACGGCCGATGAACTGCAGCGCGGCCGTCATGTCGGGATCCCCAGGTCCTGCGCCAGCGGCGGCGCCGGGTAGTGGAACTTGACCGGGCCGTCGGGCTCGCCGCGGATGAACTGGCGCACCTCGGGGTCGTCCGAGCGCGAGAGTTCGGCCGGCGTGCCCTGGGCGACCAGGCGGCCGCCGGGCGCCATCAGGTAGGCGTAGTCGACGATCTGGAAACACTCCTGCACGTCGTGCGAGACGACGAGCGAGGTCGAGCCGGTGGCGTCGTTGAGCTTGCGGATCAGGTTGGCGGTGACGCCCATCGAGATCGGGTCCAGCCCGGCGAAGGGCTCGTCGTACATGATCAGCTCGGGGTCCAGCGAGATAGCCCGCGCCAGCGCGATGCGCCGCGCCATGCCGCCGGAGACCTGCGAGATGCGCAGCGAGGCCGCGCCGCGCAGGCCGACGGCGTTGAGCTTCATCAGCACGATGTCGCGGATCATCGACTCGGGCAGCTCGGTGTGCTCGCGCAGCGGGAAGGCGACGTTCTCGAACACCGTCAGGTCGGTGAACAGCGCGCCGAACTGGAACAGCATGCCGAGCCGGCGGCGCACGCGGTACAGCAGCTCCTTGTCGCGCGTGTCGACGAGTTCGCCGTCGAAAACGACGCGGCCCTGGTTCGGCGGGTAGACGCCGCCGATCAGTCGCAGCAATGTCGTCTTGCCGCAACCGGAGCCGCCCAGAATGGCCGTGACCTGGCCGCGGCGGAAAGTCATCGAGACGCCGCGCAGGATCGTCCGTGCGGCGTCGTAGCCGAACGTGACGTGGTCGATCTCGATGAGCGTGTCGGACTTCAAGCGGGGCCTGTCGTGGCCTCGCGGCCCCGACCTAACGAATCGTGGGTCGGTAATTTTCGCACGAGGCTCCGGAGGCTGCGGGTTCCCCCGAATTCAACCCCCGGTAAAGCCTTGTGAACGGCGACACGCCGGCGCGAAGTACGCGCGCCGGTTCAGCGCGGCAGCAGCGACGAGCCGGTCAGGAACTCGTCGACGGCGCGCGCGCACTGGCGGCCTTCGCGGATCGCCCAGACGACGAGCGACTGGCCGCGGCGCATGTCGCCGGCGGCGAAGACCTTGGCCACGCTGGTGCGGTAGCCGCCGGCGGCCTCGGTCGTCGCCGCGGCGTTGCCGCGTGCGTCCTTGGCGACGCCGAAAGCTTCCAGCACGCTGGCCACGGGATTGGTGAAGCCCATCGCCAGCAGAACCAGATCGGCCTTCCATTCGCGCTCGCTGCCCGGCACCTCGACCATCTTGCCGCCCTGCCACTGCACGTTCACCGTCTTCAGGCCGGTGAGCTTGCCCTTGGCGCCGACGAACTCCTTGGTCGCGATCGCGAACTCGCGCACGCAGCCTTCCTCGTGGCTGGAGCTGGTGCGCAGCTTGGTCGGCCAGTACGGCCAGGTCATCGGCCGGTCTTCCTGCTCGGGCGGCATCGGCATCAGCTCGAACTGCGTGACGCTGGCCGCGCCGTGGCGGTTGCTGGTGCCGACGCAGTCGCTGCCGGTGTCGCCACCGCCGATGACGATGACGTGCTTGCCGTCGGCCCGGATCTGGCCCTTGACCTTGTCGCCGGCGACGACCTTGTTCTGCTGCGGCAGGAACTCCATCGCGAAGTGCACGCCGTCGAGGTCGCGCCCCGGCACCGGCAGGTCGCGCGACTGCTCGGCACCGCCGGCCAGCACGACGGCGTCGAACTCGGCCTGCAGCTGCTCGGCCGACACCGTCTCCTTGGCGTCGTTCGTGACCTTGCTGCCCTTGGGCAGCGCGCCGACGAGCACGCCGGTGCGGAAGACCACACCTTCGGCCTTCATCTGCTCGACGCGGCGGTCGATGTGCGACTTCTCGAACTTGAAGTCGGGGATGCCGTAGCGCAGCAGACCGCCGACGCGGTGGTTCTTCTCGAACACCGTCACCTCGTGGCCGGCACGCGCGAGCTGCTGCGCCGCGGCCAGCCCGGCCGGGCCGGAGCCGACGACCGCGACCTTCTTGCCGGTCTTGGCCTTGGGCGGCTGCGGCTGGATCCAGCCTTCGGCCCAGGCGCGGTCGACGATCGCATGCTCCAGGCTCTTGATGCCGACGGCGTCGCCGTTGACGTTGAGCGTGCACGCCGCCTCGCAGGGCGCCGGGCAGATGCGGCCGGTGAACTCGGGGAAGTTGTTCGTCGAGTGCAGCACCGCGATCGCGTTCTTCCAGTCGCCGCGGTAGACCAGATCGTTCCAGTCCGGGATGACGTTGTTGACCGGACAGCCGTTGTTGCAGAACGGCGTGCCGCAGTCCATGCAGCGTGCGCCCTGGATCTTCGCCTTCGGCTCGTCCAGGCCGATGACGAACTCCTTCCAGGTCTTCAGGCGCTCGGCGACGGGCGCGTAGCCCTCCTCCTGGCGCTCGTACTCGAGGAAGCCGGTGACCTTGCCCATGATGGTTCTCGTCCTGTTCGGGTTACTTGGCGGCGACGGCGGCGGCGGAGGCCTTGGCCTTGCCGGTGGCGGCTTCGGCCTGGGCCTTGGCGGCGCGTTCGGTCAGCGCCCGCTTGTATTCGTTCGGGAAGACCTTGACGAACTTGGCGCGCGAAGCGGCCCAGGCGTCGAGGATCTCGCGCGAGCGCAGCGAGCCGGTCCAGCGGTGGTGGTCCTCGATCAGCTTCTTCAGCAGGGCCTCGTCGGCCATGCCGCGATGCCAGGAACCGGCCTCGCCGGGCTGCTCGTCGCGCGGCAGCACCTTCTCCAGCGTGACCATGCTGGTGTTGCAGCGACGCGCGAACTCGCCGTCCTCGTCGAAGACGTAGGCCACGCCGCCGGACATGCCGGCGGCGAAGTTGCGGCCGGTCTTGCCGAGCACGACGACGGTGCCGCCGGTCATGTACTCGCAGCCGTGGTCGCCGGTGCCTTCGACGACGGTCGAGGCGCCCGACAGCCGCACCGCGAAACGTTCGCCGGCGACGCCGCGGAAGAAGGCCTCGCCGCTGGTCGCGCCGTACAGCGCGGTGTTGCCGATGATGATGTTCTTCGTCGCGTCGCCGCGGAACTCGATCGACGGGCGCACGACGACGCGGCCGCCCGACAGGCCCTTGCCGGTGTAGTCGTTGGCGTCGCCGATCAGGTACAGCGTGATGCCCGGCGCGAGGAAGGCGCCGAAGCTCTGGCCGCCGGTGCCTTCCATCTGCATGAAGATCGTGTGGTCGGGCAGACCTTCGGGGCGGTGACGCACCAGTTCGCCCGACAGCATCGCGCCGACGCTGCGGTTGCGGTTGCGCGCATCCTCCATGAACTGCACCTTCTCGCCGCGTTCGATCGCCGGACGGCAGCGTTCGATCAGCTTCAGGTCCAGCGACTTCTCCAGGCCGTGGTCCTGCTGCTCGCAGTGCAGGCGCGGCACGTCGGCCGGCGCGTCGGGCTGGTGCAGCACGCGGCTGAAGTCCAGGCCGCAGGCCTTCCAGTGCTCGATGCCCTTCTTCATGTCGAGCAGGTCGGCGCGGCCGATCAGCTCGTCGAACTTGCGGAGGCCCAGCTGCGCCATGATCTGGCGCGCTTCCTCGGCGACGAAGAAGAAGTAGTTGACGACGTGCTCGGGCTTGCCGGCGAACTTGCGGCGCAGCACCGGGTCCTGCGTGGCCACGCCCACCGGGCAGGTGTTGAGGTGGCACTTGCGCATCATGATGCAGCCTTCGACGACCAGCGGCGCGGTCGCGAAGCCGAACTCGTCGGCGCCCAGCAGCGCGGCGACGACGACGTCGCGGCCGGTCTTCATCTGGCCGTCGGCCTGCACGCGGATGCGGCCGCGCAGGCGGTTGAGCACCAGCGTCTGCTGGGTCTCGGCCAGACCCAGCTCCCAGGGCGTGCCGCAGTGCTTGATCGAGCTCCACGGCGACGCGCCGGTGCCGCCGTCGTAGCCGCTGATGACGACGTGGTCGGCCTTGCACTTGGTGACGCCGGCGGCGACGGTGCCGACGCCGACCTCGGACACCAGCTTGACGCTGATCGAGGCGCGCGGGTTGGCGTTCTTCAGGTCGTGGATCAGCTGCGCCAGATCCTCGATCGAATAGATGTCGTGGTGCGGCGGCGGGCTGATCAGGCCGACGCCCGGCACCGAGTAGCGCAGGAAGCCGATGTACTCGGAGACCTTGCCGCCCGGCAGCTGGCCGCCTTCGCCGGGCTTGGCGCCCTGGGCCATCTTGATCTGGATCTGATCGGCCGACACCAGGTACTCGGTCGTGACGCCGAAGCGGCCCGACGCCACCTGCTTGATCTTCGAGCGCAGGCTGTCGCCTTCCTGCATCACGTAATCGGCTTCGATGACCTTGCTGCCAACGACGTCCGACACCTTGGTGCCGGCGGCGATTCGGATGCCCTTCAGCTCGTTGCGGTAGCGCGCCGGATCCTCGCCGCCTTCGCCGGTGTTGCTCTTGGCGCCGATGCGGTTCATCGCCAGGGCCAGCGTCGAATGCGCCTCGGTGCTGATCGAGCCCAGCGACATCGCGCCGGTGGCGAAACGCTTGACGATCTCGGCAGCCGGCTCGACCTCGTCGAGGGAGATCGCCTTGCTCGGGTCGACCTTGAACTCGAACAGCCCGCGCAGCGTCATGTGGCGGCGGTTCTGGTCGTTGATGATCTGGGCGTACTCCTTGTACGTCTCCCAGCGGTTGCCGCGCGTCGCGTGCTGCAGCTTGGCGATCGCGTCGGGCGTCCACATGTGCTCTTCGCCGCGCGTGCGCCAGGCGTATTCGCCGCCGGCGTCGAGCATCGAGGCCAGCACCGGGTCGTCGCCGAAGGCGGCCAGGTGCATGCGCACCGCTTCCTCGGCGACCTCGAAGACGCCGATGCCGCCGACCTGGCTGGCGGTGCCGCGGAAGTACTTCTCGACGAAGTCGCGCTGAAGGCCGATGGCCTCGAAGATCTGGGCACCGCAATACGACATGTAGGTGCTGATGCCCATCTTCGACATGATCTTCGAGAGACCCTTGCCGACGGCCTTGATGTAGTTGTAGATCGCCTTCTCGGCCGACAGCGCGCCGGGCAGATCAGCGTGCATCGCCGCCAGCGTTTCCAGCGCCAGGTACGGGTGCACGGCCTCGGCGCCGTAGCCGGCGAGCACGGCGAAGTGGTGCACCTCGCGCGCCGAGCCGGTCTCGACGACCAGGCCGGCCGTCGTGCGCAGGCCCTCGCGCACCAGGTGGTGGTGGATCGCCGACAGCGCCAGCAGCGCCGGGATCGCCACCTGGCCGCGCGCCATGCGGCGGTCGGTGATGATCAGGATGTTGTGGTCGCTCTTCAGCGCATCCACCGCTTCGGCGCACAGCGAGGCCAGTTTGGCCTCGACGCCTTCACGGCCCCAGGCCAGCGGGTAGGTGATGTCCAGCTCGTAGCAGCGGAACTTGCCGTGCGTGTGCTTCTCGATCGAGCGCAGGCGCGCCATGTCGTCGAAGTCCAGCACCGGCTGCGTGACCTCCAGGCGCATCGGCGGGTTCACCGCGTTGATGTCCAGCAGGTTGGGCTTCGGGCCGATGAAGCTGTTCAGCGACATGACGATGGCCTCGCGGATCGGGTCGATCGGCGGGTTCGTCACCTGGGCGAACAGCTGCTTGAAGTAGCTGTACAGCGGCTTGTTCTTGTCCGACAGCACGGCCAGCGGGCTGTCGTTGCCCATCGAGCCGATCGCTTCCTCGCCGTTGGCGGCCATCGGCGCGAGCAGGAACTTGATGTCCTCCTGCGTGTAGCCGAAGGCCTGCTGGCGGTCGAGCAGGGTCTCGCCGAACGAGGCCGGCTCGGCGCCGACCTGCACGTCGTCCAGGCGCACGCGCACGTTGTCGATCCACTGCCGGTACGGGCGCGCGTTGGCGAACTGGTTCTTCAGTTCCTCGTCGTCGACGATGCGGCCCTGCTCCAGGTCGATCAGGAACATCTTGCCCGGCTGCAGGCGCCACTTCTTGACGATCCGGTTCTCGGGGATCGGCAGCACGCCCGACTCCGAGGCCATCACGACGAGGTCGTCGTCGGTGACGATGTAGCGCGCCGGGCGCAGGCCGTTGCGGTCGAGCGTGGCGCCGATCTGGCGGCCGTCGGTGAAGACCATCGCCGCCGGGCCGTCCCAGGGCTCGAGCATCGCCGCGTGGTACTCGTAGAAGGCGCGGCGGCGCGCGTCCATCAGCTCGTGGTTCTCCCAGGCTTCCGGGATCATCATCATCGCCGCGTGCGCGAGCGGGTAGCCCGACATCGTCAGGAGCTCGAGCGTGTTGTCGAAGGTCGCGGTGTCGCTCTGGTGCTCGAAGCTGATCGGGTATAGCTTCTTCAGGTCGTCGCCGAGCACCGGCGACTTCATCACGCCTTCACGGGCGCGCATCCAGTTGAAGTTGCCCTTGACGGTGTTGATCTCGCCGTTGTGCGCGACCATGCGGTACGGGTGCGCCAGCGGCCATTCCGGGAAGGTGTTGGTCGAGAAGCGCTGGTGCACCAGCGCCAGCGCCGAGGTCGCGCGCGGGTCGGCGAGGTCGCGGTAGTACAGGCCAACCTGGTCGGCGAGCAGCAGGCCCTTGTAGATCACCGTGCGGCAGCTCATGCTGGGCACGTAGTACTCGCGGCTGTGCGTCAGCTTCAGGCGCTGGATGGCGGCCGAAGCCGTCTTGCGGATCACGTAGAGCTTGCGCTCCAGCGCGTCGGGCACGATGACGTCGTGGCCGCGGCCGATGAAGACCTGGCGGATCACCGGCTCCTTCTTGCGCACCGTCGGCGACATCGGCATCTCGCGGTCGACCGGCACGTCGCGCCAGCCGAGCAGCACCTGGCCCTCGGCCTTGATCGCACGCTCCATCTCCTGCTCGCAGGCCAGGCGCGAGGCGTGCTCCTTCGGCAGGAAGATCATGCCGACGCCGTACTCGCCCGGCGGCGGCAGTTCGACGCCTTGCGCAGCCATCTCGGCGCGGTACAGGTCGTCGGGGATCTGGATCAGGATGCCCGCGCCGTCGCCCATCAGCGCGTCGGCACCGACGGCGCCGCGGTGGTCCAGGTTCTCGAGGATCTTCAGGCCCTGCTCGATGATGGAGTGCGCCTTCTGCCCCTTGATGTGGGCGACGAAACCGACACCGCAGGCGTCGTGTTCGTTGCGCGGGTCGTACAGGCCGCCTTCGGCGAGTTGCTGGACTTCGTCGACGGTCGCGGGCGTGGCGGGGGCTGCGTCGCGCATGGCGATCTCCGGGCAGACAAGGGGGGAGCGCGAGCCTAACCCACGACCCTTATAAGGGCAAGTACGAATAAATAGGGTCAGACTCCAACAAACAGAGCAAGTCGCGGCCACATCGGATTTATTGGGGACAGAGTAATGATCCGGGACGGTGCGAGACGTCGCAGGCCGGTGCATGACGGCCCGGAGCAAGGACTTCGGCGAGTCGCCGGGACCCGCGTCGACTTGCTCTGGTGCGTCGCCGAAAGCAGGCACGCACCAGGATCGATGCCGGAGCTCGCAAGCTCCCTGGCGGGACTTCGGGAAAGTCCGGAGGCCCGAACGGGCCGCGACGACGCGGCCGATGCGGCGTTCAGCCCGGCGAACGACCGCCAGGCACCGGGCGCGCGGGGCGTCCGCGTGGGCGCGGGCGCAAGGGTCGGGCGGTCTGCTCGCCCAGCCGGGCCAGGAAGGCCGGCCCGCCGACGGCCCAGCCGCCCAGCGCCGCCTCGCGCAGCGCAGCGGCCTGGGCGGGCGGGACGCCCGCCTCGAGCAGGCGCCGGTAGGCCGCTTCGCGCTCGAACGGCGTGTTGCCGAGCTGCCAGAGCTCGGGCGGATCGGTGACCTGCGGGTCGCGCCCGCCGGTGCGGTGCGCCGCGCTGGAACACGGCGCCGCGGCATCGACCAGCCGCAGCGCGGCCAGCAGCCAGTCGCCCGGCTCCACCGGCGCGCAGCGATAACGCCCGTCCCAGAGCGTGCCGCGCCCGCCGTGGCGCTGGCGGTAGGCGGCGACGTAGCGCCGCCCCAGCGACTGCATCATGCGGCCAAGCGCGTCCTCGGCCCGCGGCGTCGCCAGGATCTGCACCTCGGTGTCGGGCAGCGCGTAGGCATGGATCGCGACGCGTTGCGCCGCGGCGGCTTCGCGCAGCGCGGCGAGGAAGACGCTGCGGTCCTCGTCGTCGGCGAAGACGCTGCGGCCGTCGTGGCCGCGCTGCACCACCAGATGCCCGCAGCCGGGCAGCACGAGGCGCGGCAGGCGGGCCATCGTTCAGAGCGCGAACAGGTCGCGGCCGGTCAGCCGCTGGTGCTCGCGCAGCGCGAAGCGGTCGGTCATGCCGGCGATGTAGTCGGCGACCGCACGGTGGAAGTCGCTGGCGCCGGCGAAGTCGGCCGGCATCTCCTGCGGCGCCGCGACGTAGGCGGCGAACAGTTCGGCGACGACGGTGCGTGCCCGCGCCGTCACGTCGACGACCTGCGGGTGCCGGTACAGCTCCTTGAAGAGGAAACGTTTCAGCTCCGACAAGGGCTCGCGCACCGCGTCGCTGAACGCGGCAATGCGCGGGAGCTGTCGCAAGGCGTCCGCGTCCTCGGGCCGGTGCTTCGCGAGCTGGCGGTTGGTCTCGTCGATCAGGTCGTAGACCAGCGCCGACAGCATTCGCCGCAGCGTCTCGAAGAGCAGGCGCCGCGGCGGCATCGCCAGCAGCTTGGGGTGCGCGGCCAGCGCCTCGTCGCGGAAGCGTGCATACAGCGCCAGGCCGTCGAGCTGCTCCATCGTGATCAGCCCGGAACGCACGCCGTCGTCGACGTCGTGGGCGTTGTAGGCCACCTCGTCGGCGAGGTTGACGATCTGCGCCTCCAGCGAAGGTTGGGTGCCGTCGAGGAAACGCCGCGCCGGGCCGTCGGGCTCGGCGGCGCACATCAGCTCGGCGTTGTGGCGCGAGCAGTGCTTGAGGATGCCCTCGCGCGTCTCGAAGCTCAGGTTCAGGCCGTCGAACTCCGGATAACGCTGCTCCAGCTTGTCGACGACACGCAGGCTCTGCAGGTTGTGTTCGAAGCCGCCGTGATCGGCCATGCACTGGTTCAGCACGTCCTGGCCGGCGTGGCCGAACGGTGTGTGGCCGAGGTCGTGGGCCAGCGCCAGCGCCTCGATCAGCTCTTCGTTCAGGCGCAGCTGGCGTGCGATCGAACGCCCGAGCTGCGCGACCTCCAGCGAATGCGTCAGCCGGGTGCGGAACAGGTCGCCTTCATGGTTGACGAAGACCTGGGTCTTGTAGACCAGGCGCCGGAAGGCCGTGCTGTGCACGATGCGGTCGCGGTCGCGCTGGTGCTCGGTGCGCGGCGCCGCCGGACCTTCGTCGATGCGCCGCCCGCGGCTGCGCCACGGGTCGACGGCCCACGGGGCCAGGCCGGTGGGGTTCACGCCGCCAGGTGGCGCTCGATCGCCTGGGCGACCAGCGCGTCCGGGGCCGGGCGCACGACGGCGCGGCCGGGAGCCTCGATCAGCACGAAGCGGATCTCGCCGCCTTCGGCCTTCTTGTCGACGCGCATCAGCTCGAGATAGCGCTCGATGCCCAGCCGCGGCCCGCGCACCGGCAGGCCGGCGCGTTCGCACAGCCGCTGCAGGCGCTCGACGAAAGCCGCCGGCACCAGGCCCAGCAGCGCCGACAGCTCGGCGGCCATCACCATGCCGCAGCCGACGCCCTCGCCGTGCAGCCATTCGCCGTAGCCCAGGCCGGCCTCGATCGCGTGGCCGAAGGTGTGGCCGAAGTTGAGGATCGCGCGCAGCCCGGCCTCGCGTTCGTCCTGGCCGACGACCTCGGCCTTGATCTCGCAGGAGCGCCGCACGGCGTACGCCAGCGCGGCGCGATCGCGCGCGCGCAGGGCGTCGACGTTGGCCTCGATCCAGTCGAGAAAGCCGGCGTCGGCGATCGGGCCGTACTTGATGATCTCGGCGAGACCGGCGCTGACCTCGCGTGCCGGCAGCGTGTCCAGTGTGTCGAGGTCGCAGATCACCCGGCGCGGCTGGTAGAACGCGCCGATCATGTTCTTGCCCAGAGGATGGTTGATCGCGGTCTTGCCGCCCACCGAGGAGTCGACCTGCGCCAGCAGCGTCGTCGGCACCTGGACGAAGGGCACGCCGCGCATGTAGCTGGCGGCCGCGAAGCCGGTGATGTCGCCGACGACGCCGCCGCCGAGCGCGTAGAGCACCGTCTTGCGGTCGCAGCCACGCTCCAGCAGGTGGTCGAAGATCAGGTTCAGCGTCTGCCAGGTCTTGTGCGCTTCGCCGTCGGGCAGCACGACGGTGATGACGTCGCGGTGCAGCGGCGCCAGCGCGCGGCGCAGCGCATCGCCGTGCAGCGGGTCGACCGTGGTGTTGGTGACGATGACCGCCGACGCCGAGCGCGGCAGGCCGGCCCAGGAATCGGCCCGGGCCAGCAGGCCGCCGCCAATCAGGATGTCGTAGCGCGAGTCGGGAGTGGCGACGGAGACGGTGACGGGCTCGGACATGGCGCCAGTGTACGGCCCGGTCCGTGACCGATTCAGTGCCGCGCCGCGGGCGGCTCGACCGGTGGATGGTCGATCGGCGACGGCACGCGATCGGGGTCGATGATGCCGGCCAGCTCGAGCTGCATCAGCACCATGCCGATCAGCGCCGGCACCGAAGGCCGGGTCGTCTCGACGACGAAATGCGCGCAGCGGCGGTACAGCGGATCACGGTCGCGGAACAGCTCGCGCAGCCGGCGCTGCGGGTCGCCCACCTGCAGCAGCGGCCGCGTCGTGTCGTGGCGCAGGCGCCGGAACAGCTCTTCCGGCGTCGAACGCAGATAGAAGACCTGGCTGCGCGCGTGCAGCGCCTCGCGGTTGGCCGGCCGCAGCACCGCGCCGCCGCCGGTGGCCAGCACGCAGCCCGGCTGGCGCGTCAGCTCGTCGATCATGCGCTGTTCCAGATCGCGGAACGCGTCCTCGCCGTGTGCGGCGAAGTAGTCGCGGATGCTGGTTCCCAGCTGGCGCTCGATCTCGGCGTCGCTGTCGACGAAGCGCAGGCCGAGTTGCCGGGCCAGATGGCGCCCGACAGTGGACTTGCCACTGCCGGGCATGCCGACGAGGGAGACGATCACTGGATCGTGCAAGGGGTCGTCGGGACGGACCGGGGTTCGATGGTGATGTTGTAGCTGGTCGTCAGTCCGCTGGGCGACTTGAACGACAGCGTGAACACCCCCGGGATGGTCGCGTCGTCGCTGAACTCGTAGGCCACCCCGAGCCCCGGGAACGGCGCCGTGGTGCTGATGACCGGCGAACCACCCGCCACCTTGGTGGTCAGGCCGGTGGTCTGGGCGCTGGCCGTCACGACCGTGCCCGCGGCCATCGGGTTGAAGCGGTAGGCGTTGTTGTCGGTGGCCGCGAAATACAGGCTGCCCGCCGCCGACCCGGTGTAGGCGACGTCACCCGAAGCCACGGCGACCTTGGTCACCGAGGTGGCCGGCGACGTCAGCGTCGGGCCGTTGTTCTTGGTGACCAAGTGGGCCGCGGCGCTGCACGAGGCGCTGGTCAGCGCCCTCGTGTCGAGCCAGACGGCGCCGGCCTCGGAGGTCGACAGCACCGTCTCGACGGCGCGGCGGACGTAGGTCCGCTGGGTCCAGGCACCGTCGCAGGTGGACGGACGGCTCGGAATCCAGGCGTCGGCACCGGCCGGGATCAGCTTCAGGATCGGGTAGGCGGCGCTGTTGTCGACGCAGGCACTGCTGTCGGTGCCGCTGAGCGAGACGAACTCGTCGAAAGACGGATCGAAGATGCCGTCGAACAGCTTGTCCTTGGTGACGTCGCCCAGGTCCTGGAACGGCTCGCCGCTGTCCCAGACGTTGTTGCCGTTCAGGTCGATGAACGACTCCTCGCCGATCGCGTAAGCGAGCACGGTCACCCGGCCGTCGGCAGGCCGCGGCGCCTGGGAGACGAAGCTCACCGTCGTCGAGGCGATGGCGTTGTTGAGCTTGGTCTGCGAACTCGAGGAGATCTGGCCGCCTTCGGCCCAGAAGCTGATCGTCGTGCCGGCGGGCACCGGGTTGCCGCTGCGGTCGGCGGCGTAGATCGTGTAGCTGTTCGTCGTGCCGTCGATGTTGTAGCCCTCGATGTTCATCGTGCCCTGCGACAGCGAGAAGTTGAGCTGCGACGGCAGGCCGACGGCGACGGCAAGGTTGCTGGACACGGTGGACACGCCACTGGCCAGCGCGGCGGTCACGCGCACCGGGGTGGGCACGGTACCCGAGTTCACGAGAACACTGACACGCCCGCTACCGTCGGTCGTGCGGGTGACCGCACTCTGGCCGCCCTGGATGGTCAGGCCGCCGGTGAAGGTCGTCAGCGACAAGGTCACCGACTGGTTGGGCAGCGGGCTGTTGTTGCGGTCGTTGACCTGGAAGACGACGTTCGACGAGGTCGTCAGGCCCGAGCCCTGGAGGTAGATCGTCTCGGGCGAAGCGCTGACGAAGACGATGTTGTTGGCCTCGGGCGAGTTGATGAACAGCGCCAGCGTGGACGAGATCGTGGTGCCGGAGATCGACGCCGTCACGGTGTCGGTGCTCAGCGTGGCGCCGCAGCCGTTGTCCTTGTAGGTGAAGAGGACCGGGCTGGTGGTCGTCGTCGCGCTCGCCGGCGAGATCGTCGCCTTGCCGGCGGCGACGCAGGTGGAGTTGATCGACACCGTCGCCGGGGCCGTGGTGCTGACGCCGCTCAGCGCGACGCTCAGCACCGTCTGACCGTAGGCGCTGACCGGCACGCTGCTGCTGGTGCCGCTGTCGGCCGTGAAGCCGGTGATGCTGGAGTTGGTGGCGACGAGGCTGAAGCCCTTCGAGGTGGTCACCGTCTCCTTGCCGATCACCGCGGTGGCGACGACGGTGTCGGCGCCGGCGGTGGTCGTGGAGGCCGGCGACAGCGTCACCGTCGCCACGCCGTCCGAGTCGGAGAGTGCGGTCGCGGCGCTCAGGCTGCCGTTGCCGTTGGTCGTCGAGAAGCTGACGACGACACCGGAAGCCGAGGCGCCGGTCGCGGTCTTGAGCTTGGCGCTCACGGTGGCCGGAGAAGCCGCGGTCACCGTGCTCGACGACAGCGACAGCGTGATCGACGCGGCCCCATCGGTGTCGTTGCCGGGCGCCTTGGAGTTGCTGCTGCCACCGCCGCAACTCGCCAGCATCACCACCGCCAGGACGGCGAACAGTCTCTTCAGCATCGTCATCTATTGGATCTCCGTCTGACGGGTCAGCGCACCGCGGCGCGGTCAGTCACGATCTTGGGCGTCAGGAACACCAGCAGCTCGGTCTTGCTGGAGGTGCGAGTCGTACTGCGGAACAGCACGCCCAGCACCG
This sequence comes from Rubrivivax gelatinosus IL144, assembly GCF_000284255.1. Taxonomy (NCBI): domain Bacteria; kingdom Pseudomonadati; phylum Pseudomonadota; class Betaproteobacteria; order Burkholderiales; family Sphaerotilaceae; genus Rubrivivax; species Rubrivivax gelatinosus. Next base: position 854,632 of record NC_017075.1, on the reverse strand, counting down.
GGATGTCGCCGAGCAGCGGCACCTTGCTGACGTCGTTCTTGTCGCTCTGCGTGTAGATGCCGCCGATGACCACCGTGCCGCCGTTCTCGACGAGCACCTTGGTCTTCACGTGCTTGGTGTCGATCGCGAAACCCGCGGTCGTGGTTCGGCCGACGCTGTCCTTGTTGACGTCGACGTCCAGGATCACGTTGCCCTCGGGCGTGATCTGCGGCGTCACCTCCAGCTTGAGGCTGGCCTTGCGGAAGCTGATGGAGGTCGCGCCGCTGGAGGTGCTCTCCTGGTACGGCAGTTCTTCGCCCTGCTCGATCAGCGCCTTCTCCTGGTCGGCGGTGATGACACGCGGACTGGAAACGATCTTGCCCTTGCCGTCGGCCTCGAGCGCGGAGAGCTCCAGGTTCAGGAACCGCGTCAGCCCGGAATTGAACAGCGAGACGGCGAAGGTCGGCGCAGAGGTGGCGCCGCCGAAGTTGGACGACGACACGTTGGCCGGCAGGTTGACGAACTGCGTGTTCGTGAAGTCGATCTTGTCGGTGACCTGGCCGGTCTGGTAGCCGACGGCGTTGTAGTTGCCGCCGATGCTGACGCCGCCCTTGTCGCCGAAGCTGCTGCGCATGTCGGTGGCCCCGAGCTTGACGCCCAGCGCGCGGCCGAAGGTGTCGTCGGCTTCGACGATGCGCGCCTCGATCATCACCTGGCGTACCGGGATGTCGATCTTGGCGATCAGCTGGGTGATCTCCTCGAGCTTGCCTGGGATGTCGGAGACGAAGAGCTGGTTGGTGCGGGTCTCGTAGATCACGCTGCCGCGCGGCGACAGGATGCGCGTCGTCTGCGAGGTGCCGGACGTGCCGCCCTGGCCCTGGTTCTGCCCGAGCAGGCCCTTGGCGACGACCTCGGCCTTGGTGTAGTTCAGCTGGAAGGACTGGGTGCGCAGCGGCTCGAGCTCGGCGACCTTCTTCCTGGCCTCCAGGTCGATCTGCTCCTTGGTCGCCAGCTCTTCCTTCGGCGCGATCCAGAGCACGTTGCCGGACTTCTTCACGCCCAGGCCCTTGCTCTGCATGATGATGTCCAGCGCCTGGTCCCAGGGCACGTCCTTCAGCCGCAGCGTGACGGTGCCGGTGACGGTGTCGCTGGTCACGACGTTGAAGTTCGTGAAGTCGGCGATGACCTGCAGCAGCGCCCGGACCTCGATGTTCTGGAAGTTCAGCGACAGCTTCTCGCCCTGGTAGCCGGGGCCTTGCGTCAGCTTGTTCGGGTCCATCTTCAGCGGCCGGACCTCGAGCACGAACTGCTCGTCGGTCTGGTAGGCGCTGTGCTCCCAGGCGCCGGTCGGCTCGACGACCATGCGCACGCGGTCACCGGCCTGCACCGTGGAGATCATGCGCACCGGCGTGCCGAAGTCGGTGACGTCCAGGCGGCGGCGCAGCGCATCGGGCAGCGACGCACGCGGGAACTCGACGACCAGGTTCTGGCCCTGCTGGCGCAGGTCCACGCCCATCTGGGCGCTGGGCAGGCTGACGACGACGCGGCCGGCGCCGTCGGCGCCGCGGCGGAAGTCGATGCCGCGGATGCCGAGCGTCTCGACGTTCTGCGACGGCGCGAAGTGCACCGGCTGCTCGGCCGCAGCGACCTGCGGCGAGACGCTGTTGAGCACCAGCAGCAGCGCGTTGCCCTGGATCTGCGCCTGGTAGTTCGTCGCCTGCTTCAGGTTGAGCACCAGACGCGTGCGCTCGCCGGCCTGGGCGACGCTGACCGAACGCAGGTTGCCCTGGTTGACCTCGACGTTGTTGCGGCCCATCGCGTTGCCGACGCCGGGCAGGTCGACGGCGATGCGCGGCGGGTTCTGCACCGCGAAGCCGTTGGGCACGGCAGCCAGCGGCTCGCTGAGCTCGATGCGCACCACCTCGCCCCCGGCCTGCTGGGTGCTGCTGATCGACTGGATCGCCGGTTCGGCCCAGGCGGCCGGGGCAAGCAGCAGACCGCTGGTCGCGAAGGCCGCAAACACGGCACGCCAGTTGAACATCGTTCGAATCTCCTCGGTGCTCTTCAACGCCGTCATCGCGCCCTCTCCTGCAGCTGCAGCACGGCCGGGCGCTCGACCCACTCGCCGGCGGCGTCCTGCACGATCTCGCGCAGCGCGACCTCGGTCTCCGCGATGCGCGTGACCCGGCCGTAGTTCTGACCCAGGTAGTCGCCCACCTTCACCTGGTACAGCAGGTTGTCCACCCGCAGCAGCGCGAACTGCTGGCCGTTGCGCACGACGCTGCCGACCATGGCCATGCTGTCCAGCGGATAGGCCTCCAGCGGCTCGCGCCGCCGGTTCATCTCGGCCGCAAGCAGGGAATTCGGCTGCCGCGCCTCCTGCTTGAGGGCGACCGACAGCTTCTGGCTGCTGAACGGCTCGACGCCCTGGCCCTGCGAATAGGCCTCGGGGTTGAAACGCTTGGGCGGCTGCAGCGGCTGCACGGTCGGCTTGACCTCCTGCCGCTGCTGGTTCATCCAGGCCTCGAGTTCGTCGTTCTGGCTGCCGCAGCCGGCCAGCAGCAGGCCGCCGACGGTCGCGGCGATCAGGGTCCGGGAGGCGTTCACTTCTGGCCCCCCTTCTTCTGCTGCGCCTGGTTCTCCTTGCGCCGCGCCTCGACCTCGGACGAATCGAGGTAGCGGTAGGTGCGCGCCGTGGCTTCCATCTGCAGCAGGCCGTTGGCTTCCTTGGGCAGCTGCGTGATCGTCAGGTTCTGCAGCGTCACGATGCGCGACAGGTTGGCGACGTCGGCGGCGAAGGCCCCGATGTCGTGATAGCGGCCGGAGACCTTGATCGCGATCGGCAGCTCGGCGTAGTAGTCCTTGACCTCGACCTGGCCCGGGCGGAACAGCTCGAACTGCAACCCGCGGCCGAGGCCGGCCTGGTTGATGTCCGACAGCAGCGCGTCCATCTCGGCCTTGCCCGGGAGCTGGCGCTCGAGCTGGGTGACGTACTCCTGCACCTGCTCCTTCTGCTTGGTCAGCTCGGGCAGGTTGACCGCCTGACCGAGCTTGTTGCGGTACTCGGTCTTGAGCACCGGCTCGCGGTCGCGTTCGGCCTGCAGGTCATCGTTGGCCGCCGACAGCAGCAGGAACCAGCCGACGATCACCACCGCGAGCGCCGCCGCCGCCCAGGCCGTCAGCTTGGGCAGCAAGGGCCACTGGCCGGGCTCGTTGCGGTTCAGGCCGCGGAACTGGGAGGCCGCCTGCTCGAAGAGGCTGCCGATGTCGATGTTGACGTTTCGGGCCATGCTCGCCTCAGGAAGACTTGGCCACGGCGGCCGCCGACGCCGCCTTGGCGGGCGCGGATGCGGCTGCGGCCGGAGCTTGCGGGCGCTTGAGCGTCACGCGCATCGAGAAGTCGAAGAGGCGCGCGGGATCGCGGCTGTTCGACGCCGGCGTGCGCGCCTTGATCTCGATGAGCTCGGGGCGGTCCAGCCAGGGCGAGTTGTACAGCGTGTTGCGCAGGAACTCCGAAACCCGCTCGTTGGTCTGGGCCACGCCCGAGATCGCCACCGTCTCGCCGGTCTGGCGGATGCTCGTCAGGTAGATGCCCTCGGGCGTCTGCTTGACCAGCTCGTTGAGCAGGTAGACCGGGGTGTTGCGGTCGGTCTGCAGGTCTTCGACCGCCTTCTGGCGCGCCTTCAGCGCCTCGATGTCCGAGCGCAGCGTCGCGATGTCCTTGATCTCCTTGTCGAGGACGGCCGATCTTGGCTTTCAGGAACTCGTTGCGCTCGATCTGCGACGAGGTCATCTGCTGCAGCGCGGTGTACCAGACGCCGACGATGCCGACGCCGGCCAGCGCCGACAGCCCGAGCGTGGCGATGAAGGCCCGCTTGCGCTGGCGCCGCTTCTCCTCGCGATGCGGCAGCAGGTTGATGAGGATCACTGCATGAACCTCCGCATCGCCAGGCCGCAGGCCGTCAGGTACGACGGCGCTTCGCGGCGCACGCGGCTCTCGCGCACGGCCGAGCCGAGTTGCATGTTGTCGAACGGGTTCACGACCTGCGAGGCGAAGCCGGTGAGTTCGGTGACGCGGTCCTTCAGCCCGGGCAGCGTCGCGGTGCCGCCGGCCAGCATCACGTAGTGCACCTTGTGGTGCGGCGTGCTGGTGAAGAAGTACTGCAGCGCGCGGCCGATCTCCTGCGACAGGCTGTCGACGAAGGGCGCGAGGATCGCGCTCTCGTAGTCCTCGGGCAGGTCGCCGGTGAGCTTCTTGGCCTCGGCCTCCTCGAACGAGAAGCCGTACTGGCGGCTGATGAGCTGCGTGAGCTGCGAGCCGCCGAAGGCCTGGTCGCGGTCGTAGAGCATGTCGTCGTCGCGCAGCACCTTGAGGCTGGTGGTGTCGGCGCCGATCTCGAACAACGCCACCAGCGCGTCGCGGCCCTCGTTGGGCAGCGCGGCGACGACCCGGCTCATCGCCAGGCGCGAGGCGTGCGACTCGATGTCCAGCACCACCGGCTTCAGCCCGGCGGCTTCGGCCAGGCCCTGGCGGTCCTGGACGCGGTCCTTGCGGCTGGCGGCGATCAGCACCTCGACGTCACCGGCGGAGGTGGCGCTCGGGCCGATGACGCAGAAGTCGAGGCTCACCTCGTCGAGCGAGAACGGGATGTACTGGTTGGCCTCGGACTCGACCTGCAGCTCCATCTCCTCGTCGCGCAGGCCGGCCGGCAGCATGATCTTCTTCGTGATGACGGCCGACTGCGGCATCGCCATGACGACGTTCTTGCTGCGCGTGCCGCTCTTGGCGACGACGCGGCGAACGGCTTCGGCGACCTCGTCGAACTTCTCGATCTGGCCGTCGGTGATCCAGCCCTTCTCGAACGGTTCGCTGGCGAAGCGCTCGAGCACGAACTCGCCGGACGGCGCACGCCCCAGCTCGACGAGCTTGACGCTCGAGGAACTGATGTCCAGCCCGATCATGGGTGGGTGCTTGCGGCCCAGAAGATTGTCGAGAAAGCTCAAAGCTCACGCTCCCCAGGCAGGCGGGATCCAACCCGAGCTTGTTAAAGAGTTACTTGAATGCTAGCAGTAAAGCCTTTGTAAATCGCAGAGAAACGGGCGCAACTACTGCACGGACGGCGACGAATGACCGGCGCCGCTTTGCGGCTCCGCAACACCGCGATCGCGAGGGCCCGTGCCCGCCCGTGAGGAATGTCACGGGCGGCGACCCGGGAATCGCCGCCGGGCGCCCCTTCCTATAATCGGACCGACCTGTCCTCGGGATCCCCATGTCCTCTTCTGATCCCGCGCCCGAGCGCGCGCCGGCGCCTTCCGGTGGCGCATCCACCCCCCGCTCCCGTCGCTCCTTCGGCAGCCTGCTGCTGTTGATGCTGGCCTGGCTGGCCGGCCTGGCGGCGGCGGCCGTCGTCGGCGTCGTGCTCGTCGCCGGCGTCGCGCTGGCCGTCGCCTACCCGCAGCTGCCCGAGATCGCCAGCCTCACCGACTACCGCCCCAAGCTGCCGCTGCGCGTGTTCTCCAGCGACGGCGTGCTGCTCGGCGAGTTCGGCGAGGAGCGCCGCAACTTCACGCCGATCGCCCAGATCCCGCAGGTGATGAAGAACGCCGTGCTCGCCGCCGAGGACGCACGCTTCTATGAACACGGCGGCGTCGACTACAAGGGCGTGGCCCGCGCGGCCATCGAGAACCTGCGCGACGCGCGCAGCCAGGGCGCCTCGACGATCACGATGCAGGTGGCGCGCAACTTCTACCTGTCGACCGAGAAGACCTTCACGCGCAAGATCTACGAGATCCTGCTGGCGCTGAAGATCGAGCGCCAGCTCTCGAAGGACCAGATCCTCGAGGCCTACATGAACCAGATCTACCTGGGCCAGCGCGCGAACGGCTTCGCCGCGGCCTCGGAGATCTATTTCGGCAAGAAGCTCGCGGACGTCAACATCGCCGAGGCGGCGATGCTCGCCGGCCTGCCCAAGGCGCCGTCGGCCTACAACCCGATCGCCAACCCCAAGCGCGCGACGCTGCGCCAGCGCTACATCATCGAGCGCATGTTCGAGAACGGCTTCATCACCGAGGCCGAACACGACGCCGCGCTCGAGCAGAAGCTGCACTACCGCACGCCCAGCGACGTCGCGGTGCATGCCGAATACGTCGCCGAGCAGGTGCGCCAGCTGGTCTTCGCCCAGTACGGCGAGGAGACCTACACCCGCGGCCTCAACGCCTGGGTGACGATCGACTCGGCCCAGCAGATGGCAGCCTACCGCGCGCTGCGCCGCGGCCTGATGGACTACGAGCTCAAGCGCGTCTACCGCGGCCCCGAGGCCTACATCGACCTGCCGGCCGACCCGGCGCTGGTCGACGCACGGGTGGCCGAGGCACTGTCGGACCATCCGGACAACGACGACCTGCGCAGCGCCGTCGTGCTCGAAGCCGCGCCGCGCAAGGTCGTGGCGATGCTGCAGTCGGGCGACACGATCACCGTCACCGGCGACGGGCTGAAGCCGGTGACCTCGGGCCTGTCGGACAAGGCAGGCCCGAAGACCGAGATCCGCCGCGGCGCCGTCGTGCGTGCGCTGCAGGACGCCAAGGGCAACTGGGCGCTGACCCAGCTGCCCGAGGTCGAGGGTGCGCTGGTCGCCGTCGACCCGCGCACCGGCGCGCTGCGCGCGATGGTCGGCGGTTTCGACTTCGGCAAGAACAAGTTCAACCACGTGACCCAGGCCTGGCGCCAGCCGGGTTCGTCGTTCAAGCCCTTCATCTACTCGGCGGCGCTGGAGAAGGGCTTCACGCCGGCCACCGTCGTCAACGACGCGCCGCTGTTCTTCGACGCCAGCGTCACCGGCAGCCAGCCCTGGGAGCCGAAGAACTACGACGGCAAGTTCGAAGGCCCGATGACGCTGCAGACGGCGCTGGCCAAGTCCAAGAACATGGTCTCGATCCGCATCCTGCAGTCGATCGGCGCGCCCTACGCCCAGCAGTGGGCGACACGCTTCGGCTTCGAGGCCGAGCGCCACCCGGCCTACCTGACGATGGCCCTGGGCGCCGGTTCGGTAACGCCGCTGCAGATGGCCACCGCCTACGGCGTCTTCGCCAACGGCGGCTACCGCGTCACGCCGGTGCTCGTCACGCGCATCACCGACGTCAAGGGCCGCGTGCTACAGGAAACGCATCTGAAGCCGCGCGACGAGTCGATGCGCGTGCTCGACGAGCGCAACGCCTTCGTGATGGGCACGCTGCTGCAGAACGTCGCGCGCGCCGGCACCGCCGCGCGCGCCCAGGCGACCCTGAAGCGCCCCGACCTGTTCGGCAAGACCGGCACGACCAACGACTCGATGGACGCCTGGTTCGCCGGCTACCAGCCGACGCTGGTGGCGGTGGTCTGGATCGGCTACGACACGCCGAAGAAGCTCGGCGACCGCGAGACCGGCGGCGGCCGCGCGCTGCCGGTGTGGATCGAATACATGCAGACCGCGCTGCGCGGCGTGCCGGTGTTCGAGCCGCTGGCGCCGCCGGGCGTGGTGCAGGCCGAAGGCGTCTGGATGTACGAGGAGAACCGCAACGGCGCCGGCGTTTCCAGCGTCGGCCTGGGCGACGCCGTGCCTCAGGCGCCGACCAGCGAGGAACGCAAGACGATCCTCGACCTGTTCAACCGCTGAGCGCCGGCCGCGCCCGGCGGGCGGCTCAGAAAACGACGGGCTTGCCGGCCTGGGTGCTGGCGTGCTCGCTCAGTGCGGCGAAGAACTCGCTGCCGTCGCGCGTGTCGGCCCAGCGGCCGTCGACCCAGCGGTAGTGGAAGCCGCCGCCACGCGCCGCCAGCCAAAGCTCCTGCAGCGGCGGCTGGGTGTTGACGACGATCTTGCTGCCGTTGGGGAAGGACAGCTCCAGCAGGCCGCCGGTGCGCGTGGTGTCGATGTCGACGACGTCCTGCTGCAGCAGGCGGTCGGCGGTGGCCTCGATGCGCGCCAGCGCCTCCTGGGCCAGGCGGTGGTACTCGGCGTCGGTCAGGACCGTGCTCATAGAATCTTCCCGAAATGCGTCAAACCTCTCGGAACAGTGTAGTGCGCGGCGCCGCGGCGCTCGTGGCGGCCCTCGCCCTGACCCTGACGGCCGGATGTGGCCAGAAGGGCCCGCTGAAGCTGCCGGCGCCGGCCGGCGCGGCCTCGGGAGCGGCGAAGTGACGCTGCCCGGCCACCCCCACCTGGCGCGCGACGCCCAGGGCGAGCTGCGGCTGGAAGGCCATTCGCTCGCCGACCTGGCGCGCCGCCACGGCACGCCGCTGTACGTCTACTCGCGCGCGGCGATGCTCGACGCGCTGGCGGGTTACCAGCGTGCGCTCGAAGGCCTGCCGCACCTGATCTGCTACGCGATGAAGGCGAACTCCAACCTCGCCGTGCTGCAGACCTTCGCACGCGCCGGCTGCGGCTTCGACATCGTCTCCGGCGGCGAGCTGGAACGTGTGCTGGCCGCCGGAGCCGAGCCTTCAAAGATCGTGTTCTCCGGTGTCGGCAAGACCGCCGCCGAGATGCGCCGCGCGCTCGAGGTCGGCGTGCACTGCTTCAACGTCGAGAGCCTGGGCGAACTCGAACGGCTGGCCGAGGTCGCCGCAGCGATGGGCCGGCGCGCGCCGGTCAGCCTGCGCGTCAACCCCGACGTCGACGCCGGCACCCACCCCTACATCTCGACCGGGCTGAAGGACAACAAGTTCGGCATCCCGCACGACGAAGCGCTGGCCGCCTACCGGCGCGCCGCCGCGCTGCCCTCGCTGCAGGTCATCGGCATCGACTGCCACATCGGCTCGCAGATCACGCAGCTCGAGCCCTATCTCGACGCGCTCGGCCGCTTGCTCGACCTGGTCGAGGCGGTGGAGGCCGAGGGCATCGCGCTGGCCCACGTCGACGTCGGCGGCGGCCTGGGCATCACCTACACCGACGAGGCCCCGCCCGCGCCCGAGACGCTGGTGCGCGCCCTGGCCGAGCTGATGCGCGCGCGCGGCCACGGCCACCGCGAGCTGATCGTCGAGCCCGGGCGCTCGCTGGTCGGCAACGCCGGCGTGCTGCTGGCCGAGGTGCAGTACCTGAAGCCCGGCGAGACGAAGAACTTCTGCATCGTCGACGCGGCGATGAACGACCTGGTGCGCCCGGCGATGTACGAGGCCTGGATGGCGATCGAGCCCTGCCGGCCGAGCGCCGGCACCGCGGCGGCCACCTGGGACGTCGTCGGCCCGGTCTGCGAATCGGGCGACTGGCTGGGCCGCGACCGCAGGCTGGCCGTGGCGCCGGGCGACATCGTCGCCGTGCTGTCCGCCGGCGCCTACGGCATGGCGATGGCCGGCAACTACAACAGCCGGCCGCGCGCCGCCGAGATCATGCTCGACGGCGACGCCGTGCACGTCGTGCGCGAGCGCGAGGACGCCCGGGCGCTGTTCGCGCTGGAACGCCTGCTCGACTAGATCCGCCCTTCCTCGACGGCGTGGCAGGCCGTGCGGCCGCCGCTGCCGTCGTCGCGCAGCAGCGGGCGCTCGACAGCGCAGCGCGACGCGGCGTGCGGGCAGCGCGGGTGGAAGGCGCAGCCGGTCGGCGGCGCCAGCGGGTTGGGCACTTCGCCGCGCACCGGCGTGCGCGCGCGGCCGCTCATGGAAACGTCGGGGATCGCGTCGAGCAGCAGCCGCGTGTACGGGTGGCGCGGCGCGGCGAACAGCGCACGCTTGGGCGCCTGCTCGACCAGCCGCCCCAGGTACATCACGCCGACGGCATCGGCGACGTGGCGCACGACGGCCAGGTTGTGCGAGATGAAGAGATAGGAGAGCCCGCGCTCGCGCTGCAGGTCCTTCATCAGGTTCAGCACCTGGGCCTGCACCGAGACGTCGAGGGCCGAGGTCGGCTCGTCGCAGACCAGGAACTCGGGCTCGGTGGCCAGCGCGCGCGCGATCGAGATGCGCTGGCGCTGGCCGCCGGAGAACTGGTGCGGGTACTTGGCGGCGTCGGCCGCCGCCAGGCCGACCGACTGCAGCAGCGCGGCGACACGCGCCTGCAGCTCGGCGCCGCGCGCCAGCCGGCGCTCGACCAGCGGCTCGGCGACGATGTCCTGCACCGTCCAGCGCGGGTTGAGGCTGGCGTAGGGGTCCTGGAAGATCATCTGCAGCCGCTGCCGCGCCGCCGCGTCCAGCGGCCGGCCGTCGAACTGCAGCGTGCCGGCGCTGGGCTCGTACAGCCCGACCAGCAGCCGCGCCACCGTGCTCTTGCCGCAGCCCGACTCGCCGACCAGCGCCAGCGTCGTGCCGCGTTCGATGTCGAAGGACACGCCGTCGACGGCGTGCACCACCTGGCGCGGCTTGCCGCCGACGACGCGCTCCAGCCAGGGCGGCGAGACGTCGAAACGTTTGGCCAGCTCGCGCACCTGCACCAGCGCCGTCATGCCGCCTCCTCGTCAGCGGCGACCAGCCAGCAGGCGGCGCGGGTCGTGCCCGCCGCCATCAACTCGGGCCGTTCGCTGCGGCAGCGTGCGAACGTGTGTTCGCAGCGCGGGTGGAAGGCGCAGCCGGCGGGGATCGCCCCCAGCCGCGGCATCGCGCCGTCGATCTGCGCCAGGCGCTCGCGCTCGACGTCCATCGCCGGGATCGAGCCCATCAGCCCGACCGTGTACGGATGGCGGGCGCGGTGGATGACCTCGGCCACCGGGCCGATCTCGGCGATGCGGCCGGCGTACATCACGGCGACGCGGTCGCAGGTCTCGGCGATGACGCCCATGTCGTGCGTGACCAGCATCACCGCCGCGCCGTGTTCGCGGCAGACGCGTTTGAGCAGCGTGATGATCTGGGCCTGGATCGAGACGTCCAGCGCCGTCGTCGGCTCGTCGGCGACGATCAGCTTGGGCTCGGCGGCCAGCGCCAGCGCGATGACGACCCGCTGGCGCATGCCGCCGGAGAACTGGTGCGGGTAGTGCTCGAAACGTTCGCGCGCCGCCGGGATGCCGGTCTCCTCCAGCAGCCGGATCGCACGCGCCCTCGCCTCCTCGGCCGACACCGGCAGATGGGTGCGGATCGTCTCGACGAGTTGCCGACCCACCGTGTACAGCGGGTTCAGCGAGGTCAGCGGGTCCTGGAAGACGGCGCCGATCGAGCGCCCGCGCAGCCGGCGCATCGCCTCGTGCGGCAGGTTGTCGATGCGCCGTCCTTCGAGGCGGATCTCACCGCCGGCGACGCGCCCCGGCGGCTCCAGCAGACCGATGATGGCCGCGCCGGTCAGCGACTTGCCGGCACCGGACTCGCCGACGACGCCGAGGATCTCGCCGGCGCGGATGTCGAAGGAGATGTCGTCCAGCGCCAGCAGCGTGCCGCGGCGCGTCGGGAACTCGACGCTCAAGCGCCGGACTTCGAGCAGCGGGGCGTCCATCAGCGCAGCCTCGGGTTCAGCGCGTCACGCAGCCAGTCGCCGAGCAGGTTCACCGACAGCGCGATCAGCACCAGCATCAGGCCCGGGAAGATCGTGATCCACCATTCGCCCGAGAACAGGAAGTCGTTGCCGACGCGGATCAGCGTGCCCAGCGACGGCGAGGTCGGCGGCACGCCGACGCCAAGGAAGGACAGCGTCGCCTCGGTGAGGATGGCGGTGGCGACCTGGATCGTCGCCAGCACCAGCACCGGCCCCATCACGTTGGGCAGCACGTGGCGGCGCATGATGCGCAGCGAGGGCACGCCGATGATGCGCGCCGCCTGCACGTACTCCTTCTGGCGCTCGACCATCGTCGAGCCGCGCACCGTGCGTGCGTATCGCACCCAGTCGGTCAGCGCGATCGCCAGGATCAGCACGCCGAAAGCCAGCGTCTCGTGGGCCTGCGGGAACAGCGCCCGGCCGACGCCGTCGATCAAGAGCGCGACGAGGATCGCCGGGAACGACAGCATCACGTCGCAGACGCGCATGATGAAGGCGTCGGTGCGGCCGCCGACGAAGCCGGCCAGCAGACCCAGGCCCACGCCCAGCACCAGCGACAGCAGCACCGAGGCCAGGCCGACGAGCAGCGAGATGCGCGCGCCGTACATCAGCGCCGACAGGATGTCGCGACCCTGGTCGTCGGTGCCCAGCAGGTACTTGGTGCTGCCGCCGTCGATCCAGGCCGGCGGCAGGCGCGAGTCCATCAGGTCCAGCGTCGTCAGGTCGAAGGGGTCCTGCGGCGAGACCCAGCCGGCGAACAGCGCGCAGAAGACGCAGGCCGCGGCGATGAGCGCCGCGAGGATCGCCGTCGGCGAGCGCTTGAAGCTGTGCCAGACGTCGCCGTCGAGGAAACGCGCGAGGCGGCCGGGCGGCTTGGGCAGGGAGGTGTCGGGAACGGGCGCCATCGCGGGTTCAGTGGGCGGCGGCGGCGCGCTCGATGCGCAGCCGCGGGTCGACGACGAAGTACAGCAGGTCGACGACGAGGTTGATCAGCACGAAGATCAGCGCGATCAGGCAGAGGTAGGCCGCCATCACCGGGATGTCGGCGAACTGCACCGCCTGGATGAACAGCAGCCCCATGCCGGGCCACTGGAAGACGGTCTCGGTGATGATCGCGAAGGCGATCAGCGAGCCCAGCTGCAGCCCGGTGATCGTGATCACCGGCACCAGGGTGTTCTTCAGCGCATGGCCGAAGTGCACGGCGCGGTCGCTGAGGCCGCGGGCGCGCGCGAACTTGATGTAGTCGCTGCGCAGCACCTCCAGCATCTCGGCGCGCACCAGGCGCAGGATCAGCGCCAGCTGGAACACCGACAGCGTCACCGCCGGCAGCACCAGGTGCTTCAGGCCGTCGACCGTCAGCAGCCCGGTGCTCCAGCCGCCCAGCGCGACGACCTCGCCACGGCCGAAGCTGGGGAACCAGTGCAGCTGCACCGCGAAGACCAGGATCAGCAGGATGCCGATGAGGAAGGTCGGCAGCGACACGCCCAGCAGCGACAGCGTCATCACCAGCTGCGCGCCGGCGCTGCCGCGGCGCAGCGCGGCGTAGACGCCCAGCGGGATGCCCAGCGCCAGCGCCAGCACGGCCGCCACCAGCGACAGCTCCAGCGTCGCCGGGAACCGTTCGGCGATCAGCGCCGAGACCTGTCGCCCCTGGCGCAGGCTGAGGCCGAACTCGCCCTGCACGGCGTTGGCGACGAAGTGCGCGAACTGCACGACGAAGCTCTGGTCCAGCCCGAGGTCGCGGCGCAGTTGGGCCCGCTGCTCCTGCGTCGCGTCCTGGCCCACCAGGTTGAGCACCGGGTCGCCGACGTACTGGAACAGCATGAAGGCGATGAACGCCACCGCCAGCATCACGACGAGAGCCTGGGCGAGCCGGCGGAGGACGAAGACGAGCATCGAGGGCGGCGGGGTGCGCGCGGCAAAAGCTGGCGATGATGCGCAAAAGCCGTGCCCGGGCAAAGCGTAAAGACCTCATGTCGACCTGCGCGCCCCCCGGGGCCGGGTGGTCTGCGGCGCCCCGGCCGCGGCGCTATGCTGCGCTGCATGAGCACCGTCGACCGCCTTCTCGTCAGCGCCGACAACGCGCTGCGCACCCTGTCCGGCGCCGTGCACGCCGGCCGTGCCAACCCCGCCGGCCCGCGCACCGACGCCGAACCGCCGGCCGAGGACGAGCGCCGGCTGTCGGCCGCGCTGATGCGCGTGAACCACGTCGGCGAGGTCTGCGCCCAGGCGCTGTACCAGGCCCAGGCGCTGACCGCGCGCAGCCCCGAGCTGCGCGAGCAGATGGCGGCCGCGGCACGCGAGGAAAGCGACCACCTCGCCTGGACCCAGCAGCGCCTGGACGAGCTCGGCGACCGGCCCAGCCTGCTGAACCCGCTGTGGTACGCCGGCGCCTTCGCCATCGGTCTGGCCGCCGGCCGGCTGGGCGACCGCGTCAGCCTGGGCTTCGTCGTCGAAACCGAGCGTCAGGTCGAGCAGCACCTCGCCGGCCACCTCGACCGGCTGCCGGCGGGCGACGAACGTTCGCGCGCCATCGTCGAGCAGATGAAGGACGACGAGCGCCGCCACGCCGACGGCGCCGAGGACGCCGGCGGCATCCCGCTGCCGATGCCGGTGCGGCTGGCGATGCGCGCGGCGGCCAAGGTGATGACCGTCACCGCGCACCGCGTCTGATCAGCCCTCGACGATCTCGAAGCCGGTCGTGATCTCGGCCGTGCGGCCGAGCATGATCGTCGCCGAGCAGTACTTCTCGTGCGACAGCGCGATCGCGCGCTCCACCGCCTGCGCCGGCAGGCCGCGGCCGGTGACGACGAAGTGCAGGTGGATCTTGGTGAACACCTTCGGCTCGGTGGCCGCACGTTCGGCCTGCAGCTTGACCTGGCAGCCGCGCACGTCGTGGCGGCCGCGCTTCAAGATCAGCACGACGTCGTAGGCGGTGCAGCCGCCGGCACCGGCGAGCAGCGTTTCCATCGGCCGCGGGGCCAGGTTGCGGCCGCCGCCGTCGGGCGCACCGTCCATGGTCAGCAGATGGCCGCTGCCGGTCTCGGCGACGAAGCCCATGCCCGAGGCCGGGATCCAGTTGATCGTGCATTCCATGGCTTGAAACTCCGTGCGCGGCGCGAAAAGGCGTGCATTGTGCGCAGGTCCGGCGCGGGCGTCGCCGAAGCTTGCGTCAGGTCGGCATGCAGTCCAGTCGGGATATTGCACCGCAGCAAGGCGGTGGTAGACTGCCGCCCATCGGTCGTTGACGGCTTCCAGCCTCCGACCCACCGGTTGTCTCCTCCACCTCCTCCAATGGTGGATTCAGGCCCGGGGCCGCAAGGTCCCGGGCTTCTTTTCTTCCGGGAGCCGCCGTCCGGCCGCGTCGTATGATGCTGGCCCCTGTCCCGGCTATGCGTGCACCCCGTCTGCCCGCCGTCCCGATGTCCGCTCCCGAAACCGACGTCGCGAGCATCGCGGCCGGCTACCTGAAGAAGATCCTCACCGCCCGCGTCTACGACGTCGCCGTCGAGTCCCCGCTGACGCCGGCCAAGAGCCTGTCGCGCCGCCTGGCCAACACGGTGCTGCTGAAGCGCGAGGACCGCCAGCCGGTGTTCAGCTTCAAGCTGCGCGGCGCCTACAACAAGATGGCGCAGCTCTCGCCCGAGGCGCTGGCGCGCGGCGTCATCTGCGCCTCGGCCGGCAACCACGCCCAGGGTGTGGCGCTGTCGGCGCGCAAGCTGGGCTGCCGCGCCGTCGTCGTGATGCCGGTGACGACGCCGCGGCTCAAGGTCGATGCGGTGGCCGCGCTCGGCGGCGAGGTCGTGCTGCACGGCGACAGCTATTCCGACGCCTACGCCCACGCCGTCGAGCTGCAGGCCGCTCAGGGCCTGAGCTTCGTGCACCCCTTCGACGACCCCGACGTCATCGCCGGCCAGGGCACGATCGCGATGGAGATCCTGCGCCAGCACCAGGGCCCGATCGACGCCGTCTTCGTCGCCATCGGCGGCGGCGGCCTGATCTCGGGCGTGGCCGCCTACCTGAAGGCGGTGCGTCCGGAGATCAAGGTCATCGGCGTGCAAACCGCCGACAGCGACGCGATGCTGCGCTCGGTGCGCGCCGGCCACCGCGTGACGCTCGACGACGTCGGCCTCTTCTCCGACGGCACCGCGGTCAAGCTCGTCGGCGAGGAGACCTTCCGCGTCGCCAGCGCGCTGGTCGACGACTACGTCGTCGTCGACACCGACGCCGTCTGCGCGGCGATCAAGGACGTCTTCCAGGACACGCGCAGCATCGTCGAGCCGGCCGGCGCGCTGGGCGTGGCGGCGATCAAGCAGTACGTGCACGAGCACAAGCTGAAGGGCCAGACCTTCGTCTCGATCACCTGCGGCGCGAACATGAACTTCGACCGCCTGCGCTTCGTCGCCGAGCGGGCCGAGCTCGGCGAGCAGCGCGAGGCGCTGTTCGCGGTCACGATCCCCGAGGAGCGCGGCTCGTTCCGCCGCTTCTGCAGCCTGATCGGCCCGCGTGCGGTGACCGAGTTCAACTACCGCATCAGCGACGAGCGCCAGGCCCACGTCTTCGTCGGCGTCGCGATCGCACGCCACGACGAGGCCGCGCGCATCGCCGCCAACTTCGAGCGCCACGGCTTCCCCACCGTCGACCTGACCGACGACGAGCTCGCCAAGGAGCACGTGCGCCACATGGTCGGCGGGCGCAGCGAGCTGGCGCGCGACGAGCGCCTGTTCCGCTTCGTCTTCCCCGAGCGCCCGGGCGCGCTGATGCGTTTCCTCGACGCGCTGCACCCGGACTGGAACATCAGCCTGTTCCACTACCGCAACCAGGGCGCCGACTACGGCCGCATCCTGGTCGGCATGCAGGTGCCGGCCGGCGAGGACGCGGAGTTCGGCCGCTTCCTGCAGACACTCGCCTACCCCTGCGTCGAGGAAAGCGACAACCCCGTCTATCGGCTGTTCCTGCGCTGACAGCCCGGCGCCTACACTGAAGGCGCCATGGACCACAGCCGTTCGCTCGTCGCGCCGACCGCCGATCCGCCGCTGGAACGCGCGCTGCGCGACAAGCTCGCGCGCCGCAACGACGACAGCGGCAGCCTCGGCGAGCTCGAGCCGCTGGCGCTGCGCATCGGCCTGATGCAGGGCTCGCTGAAGCCGCGTTTCCACGAGCCGCAGCTGCTGATCTTCGCCGCCGACCACGGCCTCGCGGTCGACGGCCTGCACGGCGCGCTGCGCTACACCACCGACGAACTCGTGCGCCGCCTGCTCGCCGGGCGGCTGCCGTTGGCGGTGTTCGCGCGCGCCGGCGACCTGGCGCTGACCGTCGTCGACTGCGGCGTCGCCGACACGCTGCCGGCCCACGAGCGCCTGCTGGCGCGCAAGATCGCGCACGGCACGCGCAACCCGCGTGTCGCCGCGGCGATGTCGGTGCCGCAGGCCCACGCCGCGATGCGCGCCGGCATGGAGATCGGCGACCAGCTGCGCGGCAACCTGACGGTCTGCGCCGGCCTGGGCGTCGGCTCGCAGGAGAGCGCGGCGCTGCTGCTGTCGCGCATCACCGAGCTGCCGCTGCGGGCGCTGCTCGAGACCGGGCCGCTGATGTCGCCCGAGGAGCTCGCCCACCAGCTCGCCGTCTCGCAGGCGGCGCTCGCCCGCCACCGCGAGGTCGCCGAGCCGGTGGAGCTGCTGGCCGCGCTGGGCGGCTTCGAGGTCGCGGTGATGGTCGGCGTGATGCTGATGGCCGCCAGCAAGCGCCAGCTGCTGATGATCGACGGCCTGGCGGCCTGTGCCGCGCTGGCGATGGCCACACGCATCGCGCCGCCGGTGCTGGACTACTGCGTCTTCAGCCGCAGCCGCGAGCACCGCGGCCTGGACCTGGTGCACAAGCACTTCCGCGCCGCGGTCCTGCCCGATCTGGGCCTGGACGGCCTGGACGGCACCGGCGCCGTACTCGGCTGGCCGCTGGTGCGCAGCGCCGCGGCGCTGCTGACCGAAGTCGCCGAAGGCGAGGAAGCGGGTCCGACGCGCCCGGGGCCGTTCGACGACGGCGACGAAGGCTTCCCCTCGACCCTGGGGTACTGAACCCCGCGCCCGAGGGGGCGTCTATTCGGACTGGACTTCCGGCTCGGCGGATTCGTCGGCGTTGCCGGGCTGGCCGGCCATCGGCACGCGGCCCGGCATGCCCGGACGCAGCCCGCCCTGAGGCAGGGCGCCGCCCGGCAGCGCGAGCGCCCGGGCCGGCGGCTGCGCGGCCGCGCCCGGCGCGGGCAGGCGGCCGGTGCTCGCCGGCGGCGGCGTCGACAGGTCCAGCGACACGGTGGCTTCGCCGCCGCGCGGGCCCAGCAGCACCTCGCGCTGGCGCACCGACTGCACGACGGTGTCGCCGTCGACGGCGGTGCCGACGCGGTAGGCCTTGGGCGACTTGCCGTCGACGGCGATCAGCGCCACGCCGTCGCTCTCGGCGCTGCGCGAGGCGACGACGCCCAGCAGCGCGAAACGCGAACTCTCGGGCGACTCCACCGGCCCCGCGTCCTGCGGCGCGGCGCCGAGCACGCGCGACAGGTCGCCGCGCAGCGCGGCCGCGGCCGCGACCACCGTCGCCTGCGGCGCGGGAGCCGGCTTCACGAGCCTCAGGGCCCAGTAGACGGCGCTGGCGGCGACCACCGCCCAGACACCGAACGCCCACCAACGTGTCGTCATGCGCCGATTATGATTGACCGAACCCTCTGCAAGGCCCCGCCTTCCGCCTCCCATGATCTCCCCTTCCCGTTCGCGCCGCCGCGGTTTCACGCTGATCGAGCTGATGGTCGTGCTGGTGATCCTCGGCGTGCTGGCGGCGCTCATCGTGCCCAACGTTCTCAACCGTGCCGATGACGCCCGCGTGACCGCAGCCCGCACCGACATCCACAACCTGATGCAGGCGCTGAAGCTCTACAAGCTGGACAACCAGCGCTTCCCGACGACCGAGCAGGGCCTGGACGCGCTGGTGCACAAGCCGACCGCCGCGCCGCAGCCGCCGAACTGGAAGCCCTACCTCGACAAGCTGCCCAACGACCCCTGGGGCCACGCGTACCAGTACCTGAACCCGGGCGTGAAGGGCGAGATCGACGTCTTCAGCTACGGTGCGGACGGACAGGCCGGCGGCGAAGGCAACGATGCCGACCTGGGCTCCTGGCAGTAGCCTGCGCACGCCCCGTCGCCCGCGCGGCTTCACGCTGATCGAGGTGATGGTCGTGATGGCCATCGTCGCGATCGGCATCGGCCTGGCGACACTCGCCATCCGCGACCCGGCCGGCACCCGGCTCGAACTCGACGCCGCACGCCTGGCCACGCTGCTGGAGACCGCGCGCACCGAGGCGCGCACCGGCCGCCTGGCGGTGGCCTGGATCCCGACGAACGACCCGCAGCGCGACCCCTTCGTCTTCGCCGGCCTGCCGCCCGGCCAGGCGCTGCCCACGCGCTGGCTCGACGCCGAGGTCAGCGCCCAGATCGTCGGCGCCAACCGGGTGGTGCTCGGCCCCGAGGCCATCCTGCCGCCGCAGCGCATCGTGCTGCGCCTGGACGACCGCCGGCTCGAGGTCGCCAGCGACGGCCTGTCGGCCTTCGCCGTCGTGCCGCCGGCCGAGGCGCCATGAGACACGCCCGCGGCTTCACGCTGATCGAGGTGCTGGTCGCGGTGGCCATCGTCGCCATCGCGCTGGCCGCCGGCCTGCGTGCCGGCGGGGCGCTGACCGACAACGCCCAGCGCCTGGCCGACGTCAGCGCCGCGCAGTGGTGCGCCGAGAACCGGCTCGTCGCGCTGCGCCTGGCGCACCAGCTGCCCGGCATCGGCGACAACGACTTCGAGTGCGAGCAGCTCGGCCGCCAGTACCGGGGCGTGGTCCAGATCCGGCCGACGCCGAACCCGAACTTCCGCCGCGTCGACGCCCGCGTCAGCGACCCCGAAGGGCGGCCGCTGCTGACGCTGTCGACGGTCGTCTCGCGCTACTGACGATGGCCCGCGCCCCGCGCCGCCCACGCGGCTTCACGCTCGTCGAGGTGCTGGTCGCGCTGGCGATCATGGCCGTGCTCGCCGGCCTGGCCTGGCGCGGCATCGACGGCCTGGTGCGCGCCCGCGAGGCGACGACCCAGGCCGTCGACCGCGCCGCGCGCCTGAACACCATCCTGTCGCAATGGCAGCAGGACCTGGAGTCGGTGCAGGACACCGGCGCGGCACCGGCGCTGCAGTTCGACGGCCGCCACCTGCGCATGACGCGGCGCGCCGAAGGCGGCATCGCGGTCGTCGTCTGGACGCTGGCCGACGGCGTCTGGCAGCGCTGGGCGAGCCCGCCGACGACGCACATGCAGGCGCTGCAGCAGGCCTGGCTGCGCAGCCAGCAGCTGCTGGGCACCGAGCCGCAGCAGGTGCGGCTGCTCGACGGCATCAGCGACTGGCAGCTCTACTACTACCGCGGCAACGCCTGGTCCAACGCCCAGTCCAGCGCCGGCACGGCCAACACCCCGACCGGCACGGACCTGCCCGACGCCGTGCGCCTGGTGATCGACACCGCCACCGGCCGCCTGACGCGCGACCTGATGCTCGGAGGCGGCACGTGAGCCGCGCGCGCGGGCGCCAGCGCGGCGCGGCCCTGCTGCTGGCGATGCTGATCCTGACGCTGGTGGCGACGCTGGCCGCCGGCATGGCCTGGCAGCAGACGCGCGCCGTGCAGATCGAGGCCGCCGAACGCGCCTCGGTCCAGGCGCAGTGGATTCTCGACGCCTCGCTCGACTGGGCGCGGCTGATCCTGCGCGAGGACGGCCGCACCGGCAGCATCGACCATCTGGGCGAGCCCTGGGCGACGCCGCTGGCCGAGGCGCGGCTGTCGAGTTTTCTCGCCGCCGACCGCGACAACACCGACTCCGGCGGGCCCGAGGCCTTCATCTCGGGGGCCATCAGCGACGCGCAGGCGAAGTACAACCTGCGCAACCTCATCGACTCGAACGGCAAGATCTCGCAGGTGGAGCTCAAGGCACTGCAGCGCCTGTGCGAAGCCGCGGGCGTGCCCACCGACACGCCGGCGCGGCTGGCGCAGGGCCTGGCGCTGGCCTGGGCCGGCGAGAGCGGCGACGAGCGCAGCGACGTGCCGCTGGCGCCCAAGCGGGTCGCCGATCTCGCCTGGCTGGGCCTGGACCCGGCCACCGTCGCCCGCCTCGCGCCCTTCGTCACGCTGCTGCCGACCTCGACGCCGGTCAACGCCAACACCGCGCCGCGCGAGGTGCTGATCGCGGCGATCGACGGCCTGGACCTGGGCAGCGCCGAGCGCCTGGTGCAGACGCGCCAGCGCAGCCCCTTCGACAGCCTGGAGGCGGTGAAGGCGCTGCTGCCGCAAGGCGTCGTCGCACCGGTGGCCAGCCGGCTGTCGGTCAGCAGCAGCTACTTCGAGGTGCACGGCCGCTTGCGGCTCGAAGAGCGCATCGTCGAGGAAGAGTCGCTGGTCGAGCGCCGCGGCGCCGACAAGGGCCGCGATGTCGTCACGCTGCGCCGCGAGCGGCATCCCCTCTACGTTCCGCAACAGTGAGCCCGCCACAATAGGACCTCATGGCCGTTCTCGTGCTCCAGATCCCTCCCCGCCAGCGCCTAGGCTCGCGCACGGCGGACGAGCCGGCGCCCGCGCGCGCACTCGGCGAGGTCGATTACGTCTTCAGCCCCGACGGCCTGGCCGTCGGCTCGTCGGGCCGCGCCGCGCCGGCGCTGCTGCCACGCGCCGACAGCGTCGTCGCCGTGCTCGCCGATGCCGACGTCGCCTGGCAGCGCCTGGTGCTGCCCAAGGCACCGCCGGCGCGGCTGCGCGCGGCGCTGGCCGGCATGCTCGAAGAAGCGCTGCTCGACGACGAGGACGCGCTGCACTTCGCGCTGCCGCCGCAGGCCGCGGCCGGCGGCGAGACCTGGGTCGCCGTCGTGCACCGCGGCTGGCTGGCCGGCGTCGTCGCCGAACTCGAAGCCGCCGCCGTCGTCGTCGACCGCGTCGTGCCGGCGGTCGTGCCCGGCACGCCGGGCGGTCACTTCTCGCTGCCCGAAGACGCCGCCGCCGATGCCGCGCCCTGGCTGACGCTGGTGCGCGAGGACGGCGTCGCCCGGCTGCGCACCGAAGGCTCGCTGGCACGCGCGATGCTGCCGCCCGAGGCCGCGTCGCCGCGCTGGACGGCCACGCCGGCCGCCGCCGCCGCCGCCGAACGTTTCGTCGGCCAGCCGGTCGCGGTGCGCACCGAGGCCGAGCGCGCGCTCGACGCGGCGCGCTCGCCGTGGAACCTGCGCCAGTTCGATCTGGCGCCGCGCCGCCGCGGCCTGCGCGTGCTGCGCGAGCTGGCGCATCGGCTGATGAGCCCCGAATGGCGCCCGGTGCGCTGGGGCGCGGTCGCCCTGATCGTCGTGCAGATCGTCGGCCTGAACGTCATGGCCTGGCAGCAGCGCCGCGCGATCGCCGAGCGCCAGGCGGCGATGACGACGCTGCTGCAGCAGAGCTTCCCCGGCGTGCGCGCCGTGGTCGACGCGCCGCTGCAGATGCGCCGCGAAGCCGAGCGCCTGCGCGCCGCCGCCGGACGCGCCGGCGACGGCGACCTGGAGGTGCTGCTCGGCGCCGCCGCCGCGGCCTGGCCCGAAGGCCAGGGCCCGGTGCAGACGCTGCGCTACGAGTCCGGCCGGCTGACGCTGGCCGCCACCGGCTGGAGCGAACCCGAGATCGCCGGCTTCCGCGCCCGGCTCGGGCCGGCCGGCTACGCCGTCGAACTCGCCGAAGGCCGCATCACGCTGTCGCGCCGCACCGGAGCTGCCGCATGAACGCCGCACGCCTGGCACCGCTGAAGGTCTGGTGGGCGCGGCTGGCGCCGCGCGAGCGTGTGCTCGTCGCCGCCGCCACCACCGTCGTCCTGCTCTACCTCGTCTTCGCCGTCGCGGTGCAGCCGGCCTGGCGCACGCTGAACGCGGCGCCGGCCAAGCTGGAGGCGCTGGACACCGAGCTGCAGGCCATGGGCCGGCTGGCCGCCGAAGCGCGCGAGCTGCGCGCCGCGCCGCCGGTCAACGCCGAGCAGGCCGCCGCCGCGCTGCGCGCCGCCAGCGAGCGCCTGGGGCCGCAGGGCAAGCTCTCGCTGCAGGGCGAGCGCGCCGTGCTGACGCTGGACAACGCCGGCACCGCCGAGCTGCAGGCCTGGCTGGCCGAGGTGCGCTCGGGCGCCCGCGCGCGCCCGGTCGAGGCGACGCTGACCCGCGGCGCGACCGGCTACAGCGGCACGATCGTCGTCGCGCTGGGGGGCGCTGTTTGAGCCCGCTGCCCAACGACTGGTCTCGCCGTCTGCGCGGCGGACGGCGCTGGGCCGTCGGCGGCGCCGCGCTGGGCGCCGCGGCGGCGCTGGTCGCGTTCGCGCCGGCCGCCTGGCTGACCGGCGCGCTGGCCCGCGCCAGCGGCGAACGCCTGCTGCTCGCCGACGCCCAGGGCAGCATCTGGAACGGCAGTGCCGTCCCGGTGCTGACCGGCGGCCCCGGCGCACGCGACGCCGCCGCCCTGCCCGGCCGGCTGCACTGGACGCTGCGCCCGGCCGCCACCGGCGTCGTGCTGCGCGCGCGCCAGGCCTGCTGCATCGACGGCGAACTGGCGCTGCGTGTGGACCTCGGCCTCGGGCGCTGGAAGGTCACGCTGCCGGCCGGCCCGGTGGGCCGCTGGCCGGCCGCCTGGCTGGCCGGGCTGGGCACGCCGTTCAACACGCTGGGCCTGGGCGGCTCGGTCGCGCTGGCCAGCCAGGGCCTGGTGGCCGAGTCGGCGGCCGGGCGCTGGAGCCTGTCCGGCGGCGCGACGCTGTTGCTGGACGACATGTCCTCGCGCGTCTCGACGCTGGACCGCCTGGGCAGCTACCGCCTGACGCTGTCCGGCGGCGACGTGCCGCGGCTGACGCTGGCCACGCAACAGGGGCCGCTGATGCTGTCAGGCGACGGCCAGTGGTCCACGCACGGACTGCGTTTCCGCGGCGAAGCCGCCGCGGCGCCGGGCTCCGAAGCCGTACTGAACAACCTGCTGAACATCATCGGCCGCCGCCAAGGCACCAAGGCCGTCATTTCGATCGGATGAGCATGAAATTCTCGCGCCTCCTCACCGTCGCGCTGTGCATGGCCGCCGCCGCCCAGATGGCGCCGCTGCCGGCGGCAGCACAGCGCCCGCGTGCGCCGGTCACGGTGAACTTCGTCAACGCCGACATCGACGCCGTGGCGCGCGCCTTCGCGGCGATGATCGACCGCCAGATCGTCGTCGACCCGCGCGTCAAAGGCCAGATCACCGTCTACAGCGAGCAGCCGCAGAGCGTGCAGGAGGCCTATCAGAGCTTCCAGTCGGCGCTGCGCGGGCTGGGCTTCGCGGTCGTCGAGAGCGGCGGGCTGCTGAAGGTGGTGCCCGAGGCCGACGCCAAGCTGCAGACCGGCACGGTCTCGGTCGACAACGTCCCGGTGCGCGGCGACCAGGTCATCACGCAGATCTTCCGCCTGCGCTACGAGAACCCGAACAACCTGGTCGCCGTGCTGCGGCCGCTGATCAGCGCCAACAACACGATCAACTCCAACCCCGGCTCGAGCTCGCTGGTCATCACCGACTACGCCGACAACCTGCAGCGCATCGGCCGCATCATCGCCGCGCTCGACCAGCCGACCGTGACCGACCTGGAGGTCGTGCCGCTGCAGCACGCGGTGGCCGCCGACCTGGCGCCGCTGGTGCAGCGCCTGGCCGAGACCGGCAGCACCGTGACCGCGCCCGGCGCCGCCGCCGGCGCCAGCGGCACGACGGTGGTCGCCGACTCGCGCAGCAACTCGCTGATCATCCGCGCCCCCAACGCCGCGCGCCTGGCCGCGGTGCGCGCCGCGATCGACAAGCTCGACCGCCCGGCCAGCGGCCTGGGCCCCAGCGGCGGCCTGTGGGTCGTGCACCTGAAGAACGCCGACGCGGTGAAGCTGGCGACCGTGCTGCGCGCGGCTTTCGGCAACAGCGGCGGCTCGGGCAGCGGCTCGACGACGCCGACCGGCCTGGGCACGACCGGCACGCCGACGACGCCCGCCAACCCGTCCGCGCCGAACACCGGCACCGGCCTGGGCTCCAGCGGCGCCTCGACGCAGTCCACCTCGCCGGTCACGCCGTCGGGCCAGCCGACGACCGGCGGCTTCATCCAGGCCGACCCGGCGACCAACTCGCTGATCATCACCGCGCCCGAACCGCTGTACCGCCAGGTGCGCGCGATGATCGACCAGCTCGACTCGCGCCGCGCCCAGGTCTACATCGAGAGCCTGATCGTCGAGGTCGCCGGCGACAACGCCGCCGAGTTCGGCTTCCAGTGGCAGGGGCTGCTGGGCAAGAACGGCGACTCGACCGGGCTGTTCGCCGGCACCAACTACAACAACGCTGCCGGCAACGGCAACATCCTGACGATCACCACCGCCGCGGCCTCCGGCAGCACCACCGGCCTCTCGGTCGGCGAGGGTCTGAACATCGGCCTGCTCAAGCGCTACGGCGGCACCTACGCGCTGGGCGCGCTGGCCAATCTGCTGCAGAGCCAGACCAAGACGAACATCGTCTCGACGCCGAACCTGATCACGCTGGACAACGAGGAAGCGAAGATCGTCGTCGGCGAGAACGTGCCCTTCATCACCGGCCAGTACACCAACACCGGCAACTCGACGACCAGCCCGTTCCAGACCATCGAGCGCAAGGACGTCGGCATCACGCTGCGCATCCGGCCGCAGATCGGCGAGAGCGGCACGGTGCGCATGACGATCTACCAGGAGCAGTCCAGCGTGCTGACGACGGCCACCGTCGGCACGACCAACGCCGGCCCGTCGACGACCAAACGTTCGATCGAGTCGCAGGTCGTCGTCGAGGACGGCCAGATCATCGTGCTCGGCGGCCTGGTGCAGGACAGCTTCGTCGAGGACAAGTCCAAGGTGCCGCTGCTGGGCGACATCCCGGTCATCGGCGCGCTGTTCCGCAGCGAGAGCCGCACCAAGAAGCGCACCAACCTGATGGTCTTCCTGCGCCCGGTCGTGATGCGCGACGCCGACAGCAGTGCCAAGCTCTCGCTGGACCGCTACGACCAGATCCGCGCCCGCCAGGAAGACTCGCAGCCGGTGCCCAGCAGCATCCTGCCGATCAACGAGGCACCGGTGCTGCCGCCGCTGCCCAACGCCGCGCCGCAGCCCGCCAACCCGGCCAAGGCGCCGATGGTCACGCCGGTCGCACCGGCGCCCAACGACGTCACGCCGCCGGCCAACGGCGAGAAGTAAGCCGATGGCCACGCGACACCCGCTGCCCTACGCGTTCGCCAAGGCGAACACGCTGCTGCTGGAAGACGACGGCCAGCTCGTGCTGTGGGCCGGCGAGACGACGCCGCCGGCAGCGCTGGCCGAGGTCACGCGGCTGTTCGAGGTCTCGGCCTTCGAGCACGAGCCGAGCGCGACGCTCGCGCAGCGCATCGCCGCGGCCTACGCCGGCGGCGAGAGCAGCGCCGCGGCCGTCATCGGCGAGGTCGAAAGCGGCGTCGACCTGTCGCGCATGATGCAGGAGCTGCCGGCGGTCGAGGACCTGCTCGAAGCCGCCGACGACGCGCCGATCATCCGCATGCTCAACGCGCTGCTGACGCAGGCCGCCAAGGACGGCGCGAGCGACATCCACATCGAGCCCTACGAACGCAGTTCCAGCGTGCGTTTCCGCGTCGACGGCACGCTGCGTGAAGTCGTGCAGCCGAACAAGGCGCTGCACGCGGCGCTGATCAGCCGGCTGAAGATCATGGCCGAGCTCGACATCTCCGAGAAACGCCTGCCGCAGGACGGCCGAATCAGCTTGCGCATCGGCGGCCGCGCGATCGACGTGCGCGTCTCGACGCTGCCCTCGGCGCACGGCGAACGCGCGGTGCTGCGCCTGCTGGACAAGGCCGAGTCGAAGTTCACGCTCGAAGGCCTGGGCATGGACGGCGAGGTGCTGCAGCGCTTCGAGCGCCTGATCCAGCAGCCGCACGGCATCGTGCTCGTCACCGGCCCCACCGGCAGCGGCAAGACGACGACGCTGTACGCCTCGCTGGGCCGGGTCGACACCGCGACGACCAACGTGCTGACCGTCGAAGACCCGGTCGAATACGAGCTGCCCGGCATCGGCCAGACGCAGGTGAATCCGAAGATCGACCTCACGTTCGCCAAGGCGCTGCGCGCCATCCTGCGCCAGGACCCGGACGTCATCATGATCGGCGAGATCCGCGACTACGAGACCGCGCAGATCGCGATCCAGGCCTCGCTGACCGGCCACCTGGTGCTGGCGACGATCCACACCAACGACGCGCCGTCCTCGGTCACGCGGCTGATCGACATGGGCGTCGAGCCCTATCTGCTGTCCTCCAGCCTGCTCGGCGCGCTGGCCCAGCGCCTGGTGCGCAAGCTCTGCCCGGCCTGCAAGCGCCAGGACGGCGAAGGCCGCTGGCACCCGGTCGGCTGCCCGGCCTGCAGCCACACCGGCTACAAGGGCCGCACCGGCGTCTACGAGCTGATGGTCGTCGACGAGAAGGTGCAGACGCTGATCCACGAACGCGGCTCGGAGCAGGACCTGGCCGCCGCCGCGCGCGCCAACGGCCTCAGCTCGATGCGCGAGGACGGCGAGCGCCTGATCGCCGCCGGCCTGACCTCGGCCGAGGAAGTCATCCGCGTGACGAGAGACTGATGCCGGCCTACCGCTTCGAGGCGCTGGACGCCGCCGGCAAGGCCCAGAGCGGCCTGCTCGACGCCGACAACGCACGCGCCGCACGTGCCCAGATCCGCGCCCGCAACCTGGTGCCGCTGTCGGTGGCGCCGGTCGGCGCGCCGGCCGCCGAAGGCACGAACGCGGCGCGTTTCTCGCGCCGGGTGTTCAACGCCACCGGGCTGGCGGTCTGGACACGCCAGCTCGCCGGGCTGGTCGGCTCGGGGCTGCCGCTGGAACGTGCGCTGACCGCGCTGGCCGACGAAGCCGAGGACCTGCGCCAGCGCGAGCTGCTGGTGCACCTGAGAAGCGAGGTCAACGCCGGCAGCCCGTTCGCGCGCGCGCTGGGCACCGCGCCGCGCGAGTTCGACGAGGTCTACCGCGCGGTGGTCGCCGCCGGCGAGCAGAGCGGCGCGCTGGGCGCGGTGCTCGAACGTCTGGCGCAGGACCTGGAAGACCGCCAGGCGCTGCGCGGCAAGCTGCTCGGCGCGATGCTCTACCCGGCCATCGTCTCGCTGATCGCGCTGGTCATCGTGACCTTCCTCGTCACCTACGTCGTGCCGCAGGTGGCGACGGTGTTCAGCAACACCAAGCAGTCGCTGCCGCTGCTGACGGTGCTGATGATGGCCATCAGCGACTTCGTGCGCCACTGGGGCTGGGCCGTCGCGCTGGGCGTCGTCGCGGCCGTCTCGGCCTTCGTCTTCGCGCGCCGCAACGACGGTTTCCGCGAACGCAGCGATGCCGCCTTCCTGCGCCTGCCGCTGGTCGGCCGGCTGGCGCGCGGCTACAACGCGGCGCGTTTCGCCGGCACGCTGGCGATGCTGGCCGGCGCCGGCGTGCCGATCCTGAAGGCGCTGCAGGCCGCGGCCGAGACGCTGGGCAACCGCGCGATGCGCGCCGACGCACTCGACGCGCTGGTGCAGGTGCGCGAAGGCGCGCCGCTGGCCGCGGCGCTGGCCGCGAAGAAGCGTTTCCCCGGCCTGCTGGCGATGTTCGCCCGCCTGGGCGAGCAGACCGGCCAGCTGCCGGTGATGCTGCAGCGCGCCGCCACCCAGCTCGGCGCCGAGGTCCAGCGCCGCGCGATGGCCGTGGCCACCGTGCTCGAGCCGCTGCTGATCGTCGCGATGGGCGGCGTGGTGATGATGATCGTGCTGGCGGTGATGCTGCCGATCATCCAGCTCAACAGCTGGGTGCGCTGATCCCGCGGGCCTCCTGGCCCAGCCTGAAGGTCGACACCAGCTCGGCCAGCTGCCCGGCCTGCTGGCGCAGGCTGCCGGCGGCGGCCGTCGCTTCCTCGACCAGCGCGGCGTTCTGCTGCGTCATCTGGTCGAGCTCGCCGACCGCGCCGTTGACCTGATGGATGCCCTGGCTCTGCTCGACCGCCGCGGCGCTGATCTCGGCGATGATGTCCGTCACCCGGCGCGCGTTGGCGACGATGTCGCCCATGGTCTGGCCGGCGTCGGCCACCAGCCGCGTGCCCGACTCGACCTTGTCGACGCTGGCACCGATCAGCGCCTTGATCTCGCGCGCCGCCTCGGCGCTGCGCTGAGCCAGGGAACGCACCTCGCCGGCCACGACCGCGAAGCCACGCCCCTGCTCGCCCGCACGGGCGGCTTCGACCGCCGCGTTGAGCGCCAGGATGTTGGTCTGGAACGCGATGCCGTCGATGGTGCCGATGATGTCGGCGATGCGGCGCGAACTGGCGCTGATCTCGTCCATCGTCGTCACCACCTGGCCGACGACCTCGCCGCCGCGGCGCGCGACGTCGGCGGCGGCCACCGCCAGCTGGTTGGCCTGGGTGGCGGCGTCGGCGCTGGACTTGACGGTGCCGGTCAGCTCTTCCATCGCCGCGGCGGTCTGCTGCAGGTTGGACGCGGTGTGTTCGGTGCGCTGGCTCAGGTCCTGGTTGCCGGTGGCGATCTGGGCGCTGGCCGTGGCGATGCCGTCGGCCGCGCCGCGCACCTGCTGCACCGTGTTGCGCAGCGCCTCGCGCATCGTGTCGATGGCGCGCAGCAGGCGGCCGAACTCGTCGCGCGGGTAGTCGGCGCGGGGCCGGCCCGAGAGGTCCATCGCGGCGATCGCCTCGGCGGCTTTCTCGGCCTCGACGACCGGACGCACGATGCTCAGCGTCAGCTGCCGGGCCAGGAAGACGCCGAGCAGCAGGGCGAAGACGCTGGAGCCGACGAGCGCCTGCACCGTGCGTGCGCGCAGCGCCTCGACGCGCGCGGCGGCGGAGTCCAGCTGAGTCTGCTGCAGCGCGAGCAGCGCCTGGACCTTGGCCACGTACGTCCCGGCGGCAGCCTCGAAGCGCTCGCCGAAGGCCCGGGCGGCACCCTCGGCGTCACCGGCCTTCTTCAGCGCGGAGATCTCTTCGCGCGCCGCGAGATAGGCCTTGCGCGCGCCACCGATCTCCTCGTAAAGCGCGCGCTCCTCGGGCGTCTGCAGCGCCTCGCCGACGGACTTCTGCAGCGCCGAGGCCTCCTGGGTCGAGCGCGCCGACGTCGCGGCGAAGTAGCTCACCAGGCCGGCGTCGCTGCTCTTGGCGATGGCCGCCGAGCGCTGCACGGCGGCGTTGATCAGCAGCAGCCAGGAGGCGCTCGCACGCTCGACGCGCAGGCGGTGGGCGAGCATGTCGTCCAGCTCGCCCTGCAGCGTGCGCAGCATCAGCACGGAGGCCGCGGCGGAGAAGAGCGACAGCGTCAGGATGACGGCGAGAACGGCGGTCATGCGACGGCCGATCGACAGACTTGAGAGCATTCGATGGTCTTGGACTTGCCCGGGCAAACGCCGGGCTGATGTCCTCCACCTCGATCCGGGCCTGTGGAGTGGTGCGCTGGCCCTGCGCAATTCCGTGGTCCGGGACTCAGATCACGTCAGGGCGGCCCGTGTTTCGTTCCCCAGCCTGAAGGTCGACACCAGCTCGGCCAGTTGCCCGGCCTGCTGGCGCAGGCTGCCGGCGGCGGCCGTCGCTTCCTCCACCAGCGCGGCGTTCTGCTGCGTCATCTGGTCGAGCTCGCCGACCGAGCCGTTGACCTGGGCGATGCCCTGGCTCTGCTCGATCGCGGCGGCGCTGATCTCGGCAATGATGTCCGTCACCCGGCGCGCGTTGGCGACGATCTCGCCCATCGTTTCGCCGGCGTCGGCCACCAGGCGCGTGCCCGACTCGACCTTGTCGACGCTGGCACCGATCAGCGACTTGATCTCGCGCGCCGCCTCGGCGCTGCGCTGGGCCAGCAGGCGGACCTCGCCGGCCACGACCGCGAAGCCGCGCCCCTGCTCGCCCGCACGGGCGGCTTCGACCGCCGCGTTGAGCGCCAGGATGTTGGTCTGGAACGCGATCCCGTCGATGACGCCGATGATGTCGGCGATGCGGCGCGAGCTGGCGCTGATCTCGTCCATCGTCGTCACCACCTGGCCGACGACCTCGCCGCCGCGGCGCGCGACGTCGGCGGCGGCCACCGCCAGCTGGTTGGCCTGGGTGGCGGCGTCGGCGCTGGACTTGACGGTGCCGGTCAGCTCTTCCATCGCCGCCGCGGTCTGCTGCAGGTTGGACGCGGTGTGTTCGGTGCGCTGGCTCAGGTCCTGGTTGCCGGTGGCGATCTGGGCGCTGGCGGTGGCGATGCCGTCGGCCGCGCCGCGCACCTGCTGCACCGTGCTGCGCAGCGCCTCGCGCATCGTGTCGATGGCGCGCAGCAGGCGGCCGAGTTCGTCGCGCGGGTAGCGGGCGCGGGCCTGGCCCGAGAGGTCCATCGCGGCGACGGCTTCGGCGGCGAGTTCGGCTTCGACCACCGGGCGCACGATGCTCAGCGTCAGCCGCCAGGCGAGCAGCGCGCCGATCAGCAGGCCGAAGAGGCTGGCGGCGATCTGCACCTGCACCGTGCGCGCGCGCAGCGCCTCGGCGCGCTGGGCGGCCTCGTTGAGGCTGGACTGCTGCAGGTCCACCAGCGCCTGCACCGCGGCGACGTAGGCCTTGGACGCGGGCTCGAACTGCTCGGCGTAGGCGCGCTCGGCGGCGGCCGGGTCGCCCGACTTCTTGGCTTCGCTGACCGCGTCGCGCGCGGTGAGGTAGTTCTTGCGCGCCGTGCCGATGCGCTCGAACACCGCGCGCTCCTCGGGCAGCGTCAGCGCCTGGTCGACACGCTTTTGCAGCTCGGCCGAACCCTTGGACGTCTCGGCGTTGATCGGCGCGAAGTAGTCGGCCAGCGTCGGGTCGCTGCTCTTGGCGATCGCCGCGGCGCGCTGCACGCCGACGTTCAGCCGCTGCAGCCACTCGGCGCTCATGCGCTCGACCTGCAGCCGGTGGCCCAACATGTCCTGCAGCTCGCCTTGCAGCGTGCGCAGCATCAGGACGGAGACGACCGCCGAAACAAGGGACAGCGCCAGGATGGCGGCCAGCACGGCCGTCATGCGGCGGCCGATCGAGAGACTATGGAACATGTGACGGCGGGGATCCTGCCCGGTCAGGCGCCGGGCTCGTTCCCTTCAGTCGTCACATGACGCACCAGAGTTGAGCGCCACCACGCGGCAAAGCGGCGAGTCGTGATCTATGTCACGACTCGGCCCCGATCCGCGACTTCCGTCACGCCACCAGGTGCGACTCGCGGCCCAGGCGGAAGGTCGACACCAGCTCGGCCAGCTGCCCGGCCTGCTGGCGCAGGCTGCCGGCGGCGGCCGTCGCCTCTTCGACCAGCGCGGCGTTCTGCTGCGTCATGCGGTCGAGCTCGGTGACCGAGCCGTTGACCTGGTTGATGCCCTGGCTCTGCTCGTGCGAGGCGGCGCTGATCTCGCCGATGATGTCGGTCACGCGCTGCACGCTGGCGACGATCTCGCTCATCGTGCTGCCGGCCTCGGCGACCAGGCGCGCACCCGACTCGACACGGTCGACGCTGGTGCCGATCAGCCCCTTGATCTCGCGCGCCGCCTCGGCGCTGCGTTGGGCCAGCGTGCGCACCTCGCCGGCCACCACGGCGAAGCCGCGGCCCTGTTCGCCGGCCCGCGCCGCCTCGACCGCGGCGTTGAGCGCCAGGATGTTGGTCTGGAAGGCGATGCCGTCGATCGTGCCGATGATGTCGGCGATGCGGTGCGAGCTGGCGCTGATCTCGCCCATCGTCGCGACGACCTGGCCGACGACCTGGCCGCCGCGGCGCGCGACGTCGGCCGCCGAGCCGGCCAGCTGGTTGGCCTGGGCGGCGGCGTCGGCGCTGGACTTGACGGTGCCGGTCAGCTCTTCCATCGCGCTGGCCGTCTGCTGCAGGTTGGACGCCGTGTGCTCGGTGCGCTGGCTCAGGTCCTGGTTGCCGGTGGCGATCTGCGAGCTGGCGGTGGCGATGCCGTCGGCGGCGCCGCGCACCTGCTGCACGGTACGCCGCAGCGCCTCGCGCATCGAATCGACGGCGCGCAGCAGACGGCCGGTCTCGTCGTTCGGGTAGTGGCTGCGCGCCGTGCCCGACAGGTCCATCGCGGCGATGGCCTCGGCGGCCTTCTCGGCCTCGACGACCGGGCGCACGATGCTCAGCGTCAGCCGCCACGACAGGAAGATGCCGAGCAGCAGGCCGACCAGGCTGGAGCCGACCAGCGCCTGCACGGTGCGCGTGCGCAGCGCCTCGACGCGCGCGGCCGCGGCGTCCAGGTTGGCCTCCTGCAGTTCCAGCAGCTTCTGCACGGTGGCGATGAAGCTCGCCGTCACCGGCTCGAAACGTTCGGCGAAGGCGCGTGCGGCGCCGGCTTCGTCGCCGGACTTCTTCAGCGCGCTGACCTCGTCGCGCGCCGCCAGGTACTGCTTGCGCACCTCGCCGATGCGCTCGAACAGCGCGCGCTCCTCGTCGCTGTCCAGCGAGTCGCCGATCTTCTTCTGCAGCTCGCCGCTTTCCTTGCTCGACTGCGTCGACACGGCGGCGAAGTACTCGACCAGGCTGGGGTCGCGGCTCTTGGCGATGGCCGCGGCGCGCTGCGCGCCGGCGTTGATGCGCAGCAGCCAGGCGGCGCTGGCGCGTTCGACGACCAGACGGCGGTTCAGCATCGTGTCCAGTTCGGCCTGAAGCGACCGCAACATCAGAACCGAGGCGACGGCCGAGACGAGCGACAGCGTCAGGATGGCGGCGAGCACGACGGCCATCCGGCGGCCGATCGAAAGGCGTTGCAGCATGCGAAGGTCCTCCAGCGTGCGCCCCGCCGGAATCGGGGGCGTCACGAAGGCTTAGTCGACCGCGCGCGAGCCTGGCTGAAATCCAGAAGCGTGACCGAGCGCACGCCAGCCCCGGCGCACCGGGCTGCGCGGCAGCGGCGGCTCGCGCAGATCCTCGGCGAAGGCCTCGCTGCGGCGGCAGACGTCCAGCGCCGGCGCCTCGGGGCGGGCGCGGTCCTCGGTGGGCATCCAACCGTGGGTGGCGGCGGTGGCAGCGTGCATCGTCGTCTCCGTGGCCCGTCGGCGGGCCGTGACGAGATCGTCGGCGATGGGGATTTCAGCGTCTTGACGCGACGATGTCCGCCGCGTGACGGTGCCGGCGGGCGCGTGTCTTGCTGACGCCTTCAAAACAAGCCGGGTTTTGCCGCACGGTTCCGGGCTTGCCGCGCGGTCGACCATGCTTGAATGATGTCGAGCCTGTCCTCGCCCCAGGAGGTATGCATGTCGGAATCGCACGATCTCGTCCCGGTGTCCGCCGGCCGCGGCCGGATCCCGATCGCGCAGCTGCGCAGCGTCTACCGGCCCGACGAGGTCGAGAAACGCCTGACCCAGCTGCCCCCGCGCGAGCACGAGACGCTGCGCAGCACCTACGAACGCATGATCGAGAAGGGCGGCGAGCGCTTCCAGGTCAAGCCCTCGGGCCTGCCGGCGATGGAGCACCTGTACGAGGAGCTGCCCAATTTCGG
Organism: Rubrivivax gelatinosus IL144; assembly: GCF_000284255.1. NCBI lineage: Bacteria > Pseudomonadati > Pseudomonadota > Betaproteobacteria > Burkholderiales > Sphaerotilaceae > Rubrivivax > Rubrivivax gelatinosus. Next base: position 820,633 of record NC_017075.1, on the reverse strand, counting down.
CGAGGTGCTCGACGACGTGCGGCGCCAGCTCGCGCTGTGCCACGACAGCCGCGACGCGCTGGAGATCACGCCGATGCTGCTGCTCGGGCCGCCCGGGATCGGCAAGACGCACTTCGCGCGCGAGGTCGCGCAGCTGCTGGGCACCGGGCTGGGCTTCGTGTCGATGAGTTCGCTGACCGCCGGCTGGGTGCTGTCGGGCGCGTCCAGCCAGTGGAAGGGCGCGCGCCCGGGCAAGGTCTTCGAGACCCTGGTCGAGGGCCAGTACGCCAACCCGGTGATGGTCGTCGACGAGATCGACAAGGCGCGCGGCGAACACGCCTACGACCCGCTGGGCGCGCTCTACAGCCTGCTCGAGCACGACACGGCCTGCCACTTCACCGACGAGTTCGCCGAGGTCGCGATCGACGCCAGCCAGGTGATCTGGGTGGCCACCGCCAACGACGAACGCGCGATTCCCGAGCCCATCCTCAACCGGATGAACGTCTTCGAGGTCCAGGCGCCCGACGCCGACGCCGCGCGCTCGATCGCCTTGCGGCTGTACCGCAGCCTGCGCGCGCGCCACGACTGGGGCCAGCGCTTCGAGGACACGCCGGGCGAGGCGGTGCTCGAGCGCATGGCGCAGATGGCGCCGCGCGAGATGCGCCGCGCCTGGATGACCGGCTTCGGCAACGCCCGGCTCGCCGGGCGCGACACGATCGAACTCGCCGACCTGCCGGGCGCCGGCGCACGCCGCAGCGGCATCGGCTTCCTGCAGTAGCTCAGGCGGCCAGCCCCGGCGACGGGACGCACCGCACCGTGCCCTTGCCGGCCTGCTTGCCGGCGTACATCGCCGCGTCGGCCCGGCGCAGCAGCACGACGGCGTCGCGGCCTTCCTGCGGCGCCAGCGCGACGCCGACCGTCAGACCGATCGTGCAGCGCAGTGCCCCGAGCTCGAACGGCGCGGCGAAGGCCTGCACCAGACGCTCGCCGAAGGCACGCGCTGCCTCGCCGTCGCCCAGCCCTTCGGCGAGCACGACGAACTCGTCGCCGCCCAGGCGGGCGACGAGGTCGCCCTGGCGCAGCGCGGCGCGCAGCCGCTGCGCGACCAGTGCCAGCAAGGCGTCGCCGGCTTCGTGGCCGTGTTCGTCGTTGACGGCCTTGAAGCCGTCGAGGTCGGCGAGGAAGACGGCCAGCGGCCGCGTCTCGTCGACGCCCGCCAGCGCCGCGTCGAGCGCCTGCTCGAGGCCTCGCCGGTTGGGCAGCCCGGTCAGGGCGTCGCTGTGGGCGAGCGCCTGCAGCCGCTGGCGTTCGCGGTCGGCGTGTTCGGCGCGTTCGCGCTGCTCGACGTCGCGCAGGTCCAGCACGCGCAGCCAGGCCAGGGCCTGCAGCAGCGCGCCGAGCTGGTAGGCGTTGTGCGTCCAGACGTCCAGATCCAGCCAGCCGTGCAGCAGCAGCGCCAGCACGGTGGCGCCGACGGCGCTGGCGCCCCAGCCCAGGATGACGTAGGACGCGGCGTGGTCGCCGGCATGCCAGCGCCGCCAGGCCATCGGCAAGGCGACGAGCATCGGCAGCGGCCCGAGCACGCTGGCGACGAGCTGGGCCTGGCGGTAGTCGAGCACCCCGGCCACCAGCAGCAGCGCCGCCAGCGCCGCGACGCCGCCGGCCAGGCGGGTCGCGCGCGCCAGCCGCGGCGACAGCACGCGGGCGCCGAACAGGCCGTCGACCAGCCACAGCCCGCCGGCCAGCCCGACCAGCACCGACAGCAGCGGCGCCAGGTCGGCGAACCAGGCGCTGTTCGACCACAGGTGCTGTGCGCCCAGCCCGGCGAACGAGAACAGGAACAGCCCCGAGCCGACGGTCGACAGCGCGTAGTGCAGGTACACCGGCTCGCGCCGGCCGATGGCGCGCACCAGCGCGAAGGTGACGAGGCAGACGCTGATGCCGGCCGCCAGCCCCTGCAGCATCTGCAGCCGCGCCTCCTCGGCGTAGAAGGCGGCGGGCTTCATCAGCCGCAGCGGCAGCAGCATCGTGCTCGTCGTCTGCACGCGCAGCAGGATCTCGTGCTCGAGCCCGCGCTCCAGGATCAGCAGCATCGCGTGCGGGCGCGTCTGCAGCGGCCGCTGCACGAAGGGCAGCGCATCGCCCATCTGCGCATGGCGCACGACCAGGCCGTCGGAAACGACGTAGGCGTCGATGCGGTCCAGCGGCGGGTAGTCCAGGTCCAGCAGCCAGCGGCCGTCGTCGTCCAGCGGCACCGCCAGCTGCAGCCGCAGCCAGACGGCGCCCTCGCGCAGCCCCAGGTTGGCGCGCCGCCCGGCCATAGGCACGAACTCGGCGCGGCGCACCAGCACCTCGTCGACGCCGAGCCGGCCGCCGGGATCGGCGAGCATCGTCATGCGCGGCCAGGCGTCGATCTCCTGGCGGTCCGGGCTCAGCACCAGCCAGGGCTGCGCCGCTGCCGCGCTGGCGGCGGCCATCAGCAGCCAGGTCAGCAGCCCAGCCAGCAGCCCGCGCCGGCACGCCGCAACCCACGCCACCGGCGGCGGCAGCCGACGGAAAACGGCGGTGATGGCGGACGAACGGCCGGACATGTGCGCCTGCTTTTCGGGAACACCGCACTCCGGCTTGAACGCCGCGGGCCGGAGACCGGCCGGCGAACGGGAGAATGTCGCGCATGACGCCGACTTCGCGCCGCCTCGCCGCCCTCGCGGGCCTGCTGCTCGCCCTGCCGCCCACGCTGCAGGCCGCCGACATCCCACCCCGCCCGAAGGTCGGCCTGGTGCTCAGCGGCGGCGGCGCGCGCGGCGCGGCGCACGTCGGCGTGCTCGAGGTGCTGGACCGGCTGCACGTGCCGGTGGACTGCGTCGCCGGCACCAGCATGGGCGCGCTCGTCGCCGGCGCCTGGGTGGCCGGCGTGCCGCCGCAGACGATGCGCGAGGAGCTCGGCAAGGCCAACTGGAACGACATGTTCCAGGACAACCCGGACTACGTCGAGCTGAACGTGCGCAACAAGCAGATCGAGCGCCGCTTCCTGCCGGGCACCGAGAGCGGCGTCGGCACCGCCGGGCTGATCGGCGCGCAGGGCGTCGTCACCGGGCAGAAGATCAAGCTGTTCTTCAACCAGATCGTGCGCGCCCAGGCCGGCGAGCGCGACCTGGGCAAGCTGCCCTTGCCGCTGTCGATGGTCGCCACCGACATCGGCACCGGCGAGCGCGTCGTGCTGCGCTCGGGCAGCCTGACGCAGGCCATGCGCGCCTCGATGGCGGTGCCCGGGCTGCTGCTGCCGCTGGACCTGGAGGGCCGCCGCCTCGTCGACGGCGGCATCGTCGACAACCTGCCGATCGGCGAGGTGCGCGCGCGCTGCGGTGCCGAGGTCGTCATCGCCGTCAACGTCGGCTCGCCCTTGCTGCGCGCCGAGGAGGTGACCGGCGTGCTGTCGCTGACGGCGCAGATGGTGGCCATCCTGACCGAGCAGAACGTCGCCCAGTCGCTGGCGACGCTGAAGGAGGGCGACGTCTACATCAAGCCCGACCTGAGCGGCATCACCGCGGCCGACTTCGACCGCAGCGCCGAGGCTGCCGACCGCGGCCGTGCCGCCGCCGAGGCACTGGCGCCGGCGCTGGCCCGGCTGGCCGTGCCCGAGGCCCAGTACGCGGCCTGGCGGCGGCGGCTGGAAGACCACCGCCCCGACGTCGATCGCGTCGACGCGATCGAGGTCGCCGGGCTGAACCGCGTCAACCCCGAGGCGCTGCTGCGCCACGTGCAGCAGCGGGTCGGCGAGCCGCTGGACACCGAGACGCTGAACCGCGACCTCGTGCGCGCCTACGGCGACGGCTACTACCAGGGCGTGGACTACACGCTGCTGACGGTGCACGACAAGCGCGTGCTGCGCATCACGCCGATCGAGAAGCCCTGGGGCCCGGACTACCTGCGCTTCGGCCTGAACTTCGACTCCAACGTCAGCCAGGGCTCGACCTACTCGCTGCGCGCCGGCTACCAGAAGACCTGGCTGAACACGCTGGGCGCCGAGGCGCTGCTGGAGGCGGAGGTCGGCAACGTCAGCGCCGCCAGCCTGGAGCTCTACCAGCCGCTGGAGTCCAGCCAGACCTGGTTCGTGCAGGCCAACGCCGGCTACCGGCGCGAACGTGCCGACGTCTTCCAGAACGACCGCCGCACCGCCGAGTACCTGGTCTCGCGCGACACGCTGGAGCTGCGCCTGGGGCTCAACCTCGGCCTCTACGGCCAGGCCAGCATCGGCCGCCGCAACGGCGAACTGCGCCCGCGCGTTGACACCGGCGACGCCTCGCTGTCGAGCTTCCGCGAGCCGCTGGACGGCTGGGAAGCGACGCTGGACCTCGACCAGCTCGACCAGCTGCACTTCCCGACCTCGGGCTGGGCGGCGCGCCTGGCCTGGTTCTCGTCCTCAGACCGCGGCTACACGCGGCTGGACGCCGACGCGCGTTTGGCCTGGTCCTACGGCGACTGGGTGCTGGGCACGCGCGCCGCCTGGACCGGCTCGACGCGCGGCACGCTGCCGGTCTGGGACTCGGCGACGCTGGGCGGCTTCCTCAACCTGTCGGCCTACGCCTCGGGCCAGCTGCGCGGCGACGACCTGCGCTACGGCCAGCTGCGCGCCGAACGCATCGTCGGCCGCCTGCCGCTGGGGCTGCGCGGCGACATGCGCTTCGGCATGGCCTGGGAGCGTGCGCGCCTGGGGCTGCTCTACACCGAGACCCAGCGCACCGGCTGGCTGGACTCGGCCACCGCCTACCTCGGCGGCGACACGCCGATCGGCGCGGTCTACGTCGGCGTCGGCCGCAGCCGCGACGGCGCGTCCAACGCCTACCTGTTCATCGGCACGCCTTAAGGCGCCGCCGGCGGGCCGCCTTCCTCGATCCAGCTCTCCAGCAGCGTGAACGCGACGGCCAGCACCACCGGGCCGACGAAGATGCCCACGAGGCCGAAAGCCAGCAGGCCGCCGATGACGCCGGCGAAGATCAGCAGCAGCGGCAGGTCGGCGCCCAGGCGGATCAGCACCGGGCGCAGGAAGTTGTCCAGCGTGCCGACGACCGCCGACCAGACGAGCAGGAACACGCCCCAGCCGACGTCGCCGCCGTAGAGCACCCAGCCGGCGGCCGGCAGCAGCACCGGCAAGGCGCCGATCTGGGCGATGCAGAGCATGAACATCAGCGCCGTCAGCAGCCCGGCCAGCGGCACGCCGGCCAGCGCCAGGCCGATGCCGCCGAGCACCGCCTGCACGATGGCCGTGACGCCGACGCCCAGCGCGACGCCGCGGATCGCGTCGGCGGCCAGCGTCACCGCGCCTTCGCCGCGCGCGCCGGCCAGCCGGCCGGCGAAGGCGCGCACCGCGCCGCCGAAGACCTCGCCGCGCGCGTACATCACCGCGGCGATGACGATGGTCAGCATGAACTGCAGCGCGACGCTGCCGAAGTCGCCGATCTCGCCGACGAACCAGCGCGTGAAGCCGCCGGCATACGGCTGGACGCGCGCGATCAGGCCTTCGAGCCCGGCGGCCACCGCCTGCTCCCAGGCCACGGCCAGCTTGCCGCCGACCACCGGCAGCGTCAGCAGCCAGCCCGGCGCCTCGCGCGAGGGCCGCCAGGTGGCGAGCTCGCGCGCGGTCTGCACGATGCGGTCGGCATTCTCGACCAGCGTCGCGATCGACAGCGCCAGCGGCACCGCGAACAGCAGCACCAGCAGCAGCGTCATCACCGCCACCGCCGCGCCGCGCCGGCCGCCGAACGCGGCCTGCACACGCAGCATCACCGGCCAGGTCGCGACGACGACCATCGTCGCCCAGATCGTCGGTCCGACGAAGGGCTTGAGGATCCACAGCGAGCCGCCGACCAGCGCGGCCAGGAACAGCACCGCGAAGCTGGTGCGGGTGACGTCGGCGGTCTTCAACGCGCCTTCTCCGTGTAGCGCTCGACGCCGGCGCCGTCGATGCGGTAGCTGCTGGCGCCCATGTAGCTGTCGCCGCGCACGGTGGCCAGCGTGCCGCTGACCCAGACCGTGTCCATGGACTTGAAGGCCGCCGGATGCGCCGGCAGCACGTGCACGATCTGGTTGGCCGGCGGCGGCGGGCTGTGGATGCAGGCGCCGAAGTACGGCACCAGCAGGAACTCCTTCAGGCCCTGCTTGGACTCCTCCAGCGGCACGACGAAGCCCGGCAGGCGCACCGCCTGGCCGACGATCGCCGGGTTGGCCGGCGCCGCGTCCCAGACCTCGCGCATGCGCTGCAGCAGCTTGTTGGCGCGCGGGTCGCCGTCGGCGAGGCCGGCGAGGTTCAGGTCCTTGAACTCCTTCATCGGGTCCCAGTCCTTGGGCACCAGCTCTTCCCAGCGGATGGTGCGCGGCGCGCCGGGCGCGGCCTTGGCCGGCGCGGCGCCGGCCAGCGCCGGCTGCGAGGCCGGCACGCCCGCGGCCGGCTGGGCGCCGGCCGAGCCGATCAGGGCCGCGGTCGCCGCGGCGGCCAGGAGTCTGTGCATATCGTGTCCTTCGAGGTCAGCGCGGGCTCAGCCCGTCGGCCAGCGACATCCGGTAGGCGCGCCAGCCGGGCACCAGCCCGGCGAGCATACCGGCGAGGAGCACCGCGCCCAGCCAGGCCCATTGCGTCAGCGTCGGCGCGCCGTGCGACAGCGCCACGCCCAGATGCTGCTGCGCCCAGGGCCCGGCCAGCACCACCGCGGCGGCGGCCACCAGCACGCCGGCGGCGGCGCCGGCCAGCGTCACCAGCGCCGCTTCGGCGGCCAGCAGCGCCAGCACGTGGCGCGGCCCGGCGCCGACGGCGCGCAGCACCGCCAGCTCGCGCCGGCGTTCGGCCAGCCCGGCCAGCACCACCGCCACCAGCCCGGCCAGGCTGACGACGGCGACCAGCGCCGACACCGCCAGCAGCGAACGTTCGCCGACGCCGACCACCTCCCAGAGTTCGTCGAGCGCGACACCGGGCAGCACCGCCAGCAGCGGCTCGGCTTCGTAGTCGGCGACCCAGCGCTGCACGCGGAACACGGCGACGCGGTTCTTCAGCCCGACGAAGGCCGCCGTCGCGCGCTTGGGCGCGAGGTCGAACTTGCGCGCCTGGTCGGCGGCGATGTGCACGCCCGGCATCGGCGCGCCGCCGGCCCAGTCGAGGTGGATGGCCTCGATGGCGGGCAGGCCGACGTGCACGCTGCGGTCCACCGGGGTGCCGGTGGGCGCCAGGATGCCGACGACGGTGAAAGGCTTGTCGGCATGCTCGGCGCCGAGTTCACCGCCGGCGCCGTGCGCCAGCACGATGCGCTGGCCGACGCGGTAACCCAGGCGGGACGCGACCTCGGCGCCGAGCACCGCTTCGTAGAGCCCGTCGAGCGTGCCGCTGAAGGCCCGGCCCTGGTCCAGCGCCAGCGCCTGGCCGTCGCCGTAGCGGAAGTGCTCGAAGTAGCCGGTGCTGGTGCCGACCACCGGGAAACCGCGGTGCGAGTCGCCGAGCGCGATCGGCACGACCCAGGCCACCGCCGGGTGGCGCACGATCGCGTCGACGCTGGCCATCGAGATGTCGTTGGTCGCGCCGCCGAGGCGGAACACGGCGTACAGCATCAGCTGCACCGGCCCGGTACGCGCGCCGACGACGAGGTCGGTGCCGCTGACGGCCTGCGAGAAGCTGGCGCGCACGTCCTCGCGCAGCCGCTCCAGCGTCAGCAGCAGCGCCGTCGACAGCGCGATTGACAGCGCGACGAGCACGAGCGTGCCGCGCCGCGCCCAGGCGCTGCGTGCGGCCAGGCCGACGAGCGGCGTCATCGGGCGCCTCCGTTGAGTTCGGCCAGCGCGACGCGGCGGTCGAAACGCCCGGCCAGGCGTTCGTCGTGGCTGACGAAGACCAGCGTCGCGCCGGCCTCGTGCACCGCCGCCAGCAGCAGGTCGAGAAAGGCGTCGCGCAGCGGCGCGTCCAGCGCCGAGGTCGGCTCGTCGCAGATGACGAGTTCCGGGCGGCCGATCAGCGCACGCGCCGCGGCGACCCGCTGCTGCTGGCCGACCGACAGCTCGGCCGCCGGCCGTGCCCAGGCCTCGCGCAGCAGGCCGACGCGTTCGAGCAGCGCCTCGGCGTCGCCGGGGGCCGTGCGTTCGAGGCGCCGCGCCGAGAAGCGGCACGGCAGGCGCACGTTGTCCAGCACGCTCAGGTACGGCAGCAGATTGAACTGCTGGAAGACGTAGCCGACGTGGTCGGCGCGGAAGGCGTCGCGGCGGCCGGCGGCCAGCGCCGCCCAGTCCTGGCCCAGGACCTCGACGCGGCCGTCGCCGGGCAGCAGCACGCCGGCCAGCAGGCCGAGCAGCGTGCTCTTGCCGCCGCCGCTGGGGCCGTGCAGGAAGACGGCTTCGCCGGCGGCGACGTCCCAGGCCTCGATCGCCAGCGTCGGCTTGGCGGCACGCGGCCAGCGGTAGCGCAGGCCGCGGATCGAGATCGCCGGGCTCACCGCACCAGCGGCAGGCGCGTCATCGGCCGGCTCAGCATCGCCTTCCACTGGCCCTTGGGCGTGGCGACCTGCACGTTGACGATGCGCAGCCGCGGGAAGCTCTCCAGCAGCCCGGTGTCGACGAAGGCCGCACGTTCGGCGGCCGCGCACTCCAGCGTGTAGCTGGCGTCGGCGTCGGCATGGCCGTCGTGCGAAGCGCCGCCGGTCAAGGGGCCGCCGTCGATCTCGGCGACGGCGGGTTTGCACTGCGCCGCCGGGTCGGCGCGGAACAGCCGCGCGGCGTCGCGCAGGCGCGCGACGGCGACCTTGGCCGCCTCGCGTTCGGCCTCGTCGCGCGGCGCGCGCTCGAAGCCGACCAGCGAATCGAGCGGCATCTCCAGCATCAGCGTGATGCGGCCGGCTTCGACGGCGACGTCGAGCCGGGCGACGCCGTGTTCGTGCGGCGGCGCCGCGACGGCCGCCGACGCGGCGAACAGGGACACGAGGCAGGCGCCAAGGAACGGGAGCTTCATCGCGGACGGGGGCGGGCGCAGCGTGGGCTGCAGACGCGGCGCATTGTGCCGAGGCCTTGTGAAGATACGTCCGTATCATCGCCCGCGATGGACGAAACCGCCGCCCTCGCGCCGGCCGCCGCCGACGCCCGCCTCGTCGTCGCGATCTCCTCGCGCGCGCTGTTCGACTTCGAGGAGGAGAACCGCGTCTTCGAAGCCGGCGGCGACGACCGCGACTACATGCGGCTGCAGCTGGAGCGCCTGGACGTGCCGGCACGCCCCGGCGTCGCGTTCTCGCTGGTGCGCAAGCTGCTCGCCTTCAACGCCGGCGCGCCGCGCGTCGACGTCGTCGTGCTCTCGCGCAACGACCCGGTGTCGGGCATGCGCGTCTTCCGCTCGGCCCAGCACTACGGCCTGCCGATCGAACGCGGCATGTTCTCGCGTGGCAGCCCGCCCTGGCGCTACCTCGGGCCGCTGAAGGCCAACCTGTTCCTGTCGACCAACGAGGACGACGTGCGCGCGGCGCTGGACGCCGGCGTCGCCGCGGCGCGTGTGGCCACGCACAGCCGGCACGCCGCCGAGACCCACCCCGACGAGCTGCGCATCGCCTTCGACGGCGACGCGGTGCTGTTCTCCGACGAGGCCGAACGCGTCTACCAGCAGGAAGGCGGCCTGGCCGCATTCCAGGCCCACGAGGTGGCGCGCAGCACGACGCCGCTGCCGCCGGGGCCGTTCAAGCCGCTGCTCGAAGCGCTGCACCGGCTGCAACGGGCCGCGGCCAGCGGCATGCGCGTGCGCACGGCGCTGGTCACCGCGCGCAGCGCGCCGGCGCACGAGCGTGCGATCCGCACGCTGATGGCCTGGCAGCTGGAGGTCGACGAGGCGATGTTCCTCGGCGGCCTGCCCAAGGGCGAGTTCCTGCGCCAGTTCGAACCCGACTTCTTCTTCGACGACCAGACCCGGCACGTCGAACACGCGGCCGGCCACGTGCCTGCGGGCCACGTCGCCGCCGGCATCAGCAACGCGGCGCGCTGACGCCGCCCTCTCCCCTTCCCTACCGAGATGCGAATCGAGATCCAGCCCGGCGTGCGCCTGTTCGTCGACGTCGAAGGCCCGGGCTTGGTGCCCGACGGCCCCACGCTGCGCGAGAAGCCGACGCTGCTGCTGCTGCACGGCGGCCCCGGCTTCGACCACGCGAGCTTCAAGCCGCTGTTCTCGCGCCTGGCGGACCTGGCGCAGATCGTCTACGTCGACCACCGCGGCCACGGCCGCAGCGACCCGCGCCCGGCCGAAGAATGGACGCTGGACACCTTCGCCGACGACGTCGTGCGCCTGTGCGACGCGCTCGGCGTCGAGCGCCCGATCGTGCTCGGCCAGTCCTTCGGCGGCTTCGTCGCCCAGCGCTACATCGCGCGCCACCCGGGCCACGCGGCCAAGGTGATCCTGTCGAGCACCGCGCCGCGTTTCGAGCTGGCGCGCAAGCTGGCGATGTTCGAGCGCCTGGGCGGCGCCGCGGCGCGCGACGCCGCCGAAGCCTTCTGGACCCGGCCCGACGCCGCCACCTGGGCGGCCTACGAACAGCACTGCCGCCACCTCTACAACACCACACGGCCGGCCGACCCGGACGCCGGCAAACGCGGCCTGTTCCGACCCGAGATCCTGTTCGGCTGGAACGAGGCCGAGCACGCGGCGATGGACCTGCGCGCCGGCCTGGCCGCCGCGCGCTGCCCGGTGCTGGTGCTCGCCGGCGCCGAGGACCCGGTGTGCCCGGTGGCCGACGCCGAGGACATCGCCGCGGCGCTGCCGCCGGCGCTCGTACAGTACACGGTCATCGAAGGCGCCGGCCACGGCACCTGGCGCGACCGGCCCGACGAAGCGCTGGCGCGGCTGCGCGCCTTCATCGCCGGCTGAAACGAAAAACGGCCCGTCGTCGACGGGCCGTTCGCTGGACATGCCGGGCACGCGGCCCGGCGGTTCTCAGTTGCCTTCCTTGAAGTCACCGCCCCAGGCGATGCTCCAGCGCGACGGGTCCAGGTACTTGCGCAGCGCGGCGTTCACCTGCTCCAGCGTCAGCGCCGAGATCTTGTCGTCGACCTGCTGCGAGAACGCGAAGCTGCGGCCCAGGTAGAGGTTGGACGTCAGCTGCGCGGCGACCACCGGGTCCTGCGCCCGCTGCAGGCGCAGCGTGTTCAGCAGGCCCTTGCGGCCGGCTTCGAACTCGGCCTGGTTGAAGCCTTCGCGGCGCGCCTTGTCGAGCTCGGCCATCACCGCGGCCTCGACCTTGGCGCGGTTCTGCGGCGCGAAGATCGCGCTCACCGCCCAGTTCGAGTTCTGCTCGATGCGGTTCCAGTCGATCGAGGACCGCACGTCGTAGCTCAGGCCCTCGGTCTCGCGCACACGCGTCCACAGCCGCGACGAGGTGCTGCCGCCGAACAGGTAGTTGGCCATCAGCAGCGCCGGGTAGTCGGCATCGCGGTCGGACACCGGCAGTGCCAGCGTGGTGCGCAGGTTGGCGTTCTGCTTGTCCGGCGTCTTCAGCTTGAAGGCCGCCGGCGCGACCTCGACGCGCGGGTTGGGCAGGCGCTCGTAGGCCTGCGGCCCAGCTGCCGGCGCACGCCAGTCGGCGAAGGCGACGACCAGCGCGCGCTGCACGGCCTCGGCGTCGAAGTCGCCGACGGCGCTGAACTCGCCGGCCGCGGCGCTGTAGAAGCGGCGGTGGAAGGCGGCCAGTTGGGCGGCGTCGACCGCGCCGATGTCCTGGGCGATCTCGTCGAAGGTCGGCACGTAGCGCAGGTCGCCGCGCGGGTAGGGGTTGCCGTGGCGCATCAGCTCGTTGGCGACCAGCGCCTCGGGCTCGTGCTTCTGGTTCTCGATCGCCGTCGCCCACTGGCGCTTGACCTCGTCGAGCACCTCGGCCGGGAAGGCCGGCTCGCGCAGCAATCGGCCGATCAGCGCGACGGTGGCCGGCAGGTGCTCGCGCACCGTGACGACGAAGACGTCGAGGTCCTGCCCGTTGGCGTTGAAGCCGACCTGGGCGCGCAGCGCGTCGAAGCGGTCGGCGATCTGCTGGCGCGTCAGACCGGCGCCGCCCTTGTCGAGCATCTCGGCGACGACGCTGGCGACGGTCTCCTGGCCTTCGAGCGCCTTGCCGGTGCCGAAGTGCAGCCGCAGCCGCGCCTGCACGGCGTTGCCGCGCGTGCTCTTGGGCAGCAGCGCGACCTTCAGCCCGCTCTGCAGCGTCGAGACCTGGGTGCGGCGGTCGAGGTTGGCCGGCGTCGCCTCGAAGGCCTCGGCCTGGGCGAGCTGCTGGCGGCCGCGGTAGTCCTTGACCAGCGCGGCGACGTCGACGCGCGCCGGCGCCGGCGCGCGCTGCGGGGCTTCGGTCGGCAGGTAGGTGCCGACGGTGCGGTTGTCGCGCAGCAGCACCTGGCGCGCGACGCGGTTCAAGTCCTCGACGGTCAGCTTCTCGATCTGGTCGCGTTCGACGAAGAACAGGCGCCAGTCGCCGCGTGCGATCGCGTCGGACAGCTCGATGCCGACGGCCTGCGGGTCGCTGAAGCCCTTCTCCCAGCCGTTGAGCCACTTCACGCGGGCGCGGTCCAGCTCCTCGGCGGTGATCGGCTCGGCGGCGACCGCGTCCAGCGTGTCCAGCATGGCCTTGCGCGCGGCCTCGACGTCCTGGCCCGGGGCCAGTTCGACGCCGAGGAAGATCACGCCCGGCTCGGCGAGGCCGAAGGCGGCGCCGAAGCTGGAGGCGACGAGCTTGCCTTCGACCAGGCGCTTGTGCAGCCGGCCGGCCGGCGAGTCGCCGAGGATGCCGGTCAGCAGCGAGGCGGCGGCGAAGTCGGCGCTGGCGCCGGCGGACACGTGGTAGCCGGCGAAGACCATCGGCGCGCCGCCGCTGCGGCGCAGCGTGACGGTGCGTTCACCGTCCTGCGCCGGGTCCAGCGTGTAGGTCGGCTCGAGCACACGCTTGGGACGCGGGATCTTGCCGAAGCTCTGGGCGATCCAGCCCAGCGTCTTGGCGACGTCGAAGCGGCCGCTGACGATCAGCGTCGCGTTGTCGGGCTGGTAGTAGCGGCGGTAGAAGGCCTGCAGGCGCGGGATGTCGACGTTCTCGACGTCGGCGCGCGCGCCGATCGTGTCCTTGCCGTAGGCGTGCCAGTCGTACATGACGGCCATCGTCTTCTGCAGCAGGATGCCGCTGGGGCTGTTCTCGCCCATCTCCATCTCGTTGCGCACGACGGTCATCTCGCTGTCCAGGTCGCGGCGGGCGATCAGGCTGTTGACCATCGCGTCGGCCTGCCAGGACAGGTACCAGCGCAGGTTGTCCTCGTTGGCGGCGAAGCTGGCGAAGTAGTTGGTGCGGTCGAACCAGGTCGTGCCGTTGGCGCGCAGGCCGCGGCGGCTGAACTCGGCCATCACGTTGCGCGTCGTCGGCGTGCCCTTGAACAGCAGGTGCTCCAGCAGGTGCGCCATGCCGGTCTCGCCGTAGCTCTCGTGGCGCGAACCGACGCGGTAGGTGACGTTGACCGTCGTCGTCGGCTTGGACTCGTCGGGCACCAGCAGGATCTGCAGGCCGTTGGGCAGCCGGTACTCGGCGATGCCCTCGACGTTGGTGACGGCGGCGACGCCGGCGGGAAGCGCGGCCTTGGGCGGCGGCGCGGCGTGAACGAAGGACGCCGACAGCGCGAAGGCCGCGGCACTCAACCAGGCTCTGATCATCTTCAGCAAGGACAGGCTAGGACGAAGCGGGCGAGTGTAGGCCTGCGCCCGCAGGCCACTGGCGCTGCAGGGGCCGGGCCTCAGCTCCCGGCGCGAAAACCGCGCAGCGCCTCCAGCGCCAGCACGCGCACGCCGCCGTACTCGACGCGGATCAGCCCGCGCGCCTGCAGCGCGCGCAGCGCCTCGTTCACGCGCTGGCGCGACAGGCCGACGAGGTAGCCCAGCTCCTGCTGCGTGATGTGCAGCACCTCGCCGACGCCGGGGTACAGCGTCGGGTGGAACAGCGAGGCCAGGCTGCGCGCGACCCGTTCGTCGGGGTCGATCAGGCGGTCGATCTCGCGTGCGCCGATGAACTGCCCGAGGCGCTCGTTCAACTGCAGCATCACGAAGCGGTTGAAGCCGATGCTGCGGCCCAGCAGCCAGTGGAAGCTGTCGGCGCCGATGCCGGCGACGTGGCTGCGCCGCAGCGCCTCGATGTTGTAGCGGTAGGGCTCGCGCTTGAGCACCGTGCCTTCGCCGAACCAGCCGCCGGGCGGCACGCCGGTGAAGGTGATCGGCATGCCCAGCGCCGAGTCGTTGCTCATCTTCAGCAGGCCGTCGATGAGCCCGAACCAGTAGCTCACCGGTCGTCCGATGCGGCAGACGTACTCGCCGGCCTCGACCTGCACCACCCGCAGGTCGGCGAGCACACGCTCGCGTTCGACATCGTCCAGGCAGCCCAGCCAGGGAATGCCGGCGAGTTCTTCGGAGGTCGCCGCGCGCGAGCGCGAAGCGAGTGCGGCGGAGCCCGGCGACGGCGGTGTGGGCGTCATGCGTGCGGGAAAGACCCGGTGGGACGTTCCCGAAGATTGTCGTCAGAACGACAACTGGACGTCAAAGCACTTCGCACAATGGTTTCAACCCCTGCCAGGAGCCCGCCATGCCGACGACTTTTCCGCGTCTGTTGCTGGAGCATGCGAAGCGCCGCCCGCAGGCCCCGGCGCTGCGCGAGAAGGTCTACGGCATCTGGCAGACGCTCACCTGGAGCGAGCTGCTGGCGCTGGTGCGGGCGCTGGCCGGCGGTTTCGCGGCGGCGGGCATCGCACGCGGCGAGCACGTCGTCGTCGTCGGCGAGAACCGGCCGCGGCTGTATGCCTCGATGCTCGCGCTGCAGTCCATCGGCGCGGTGCCGGTGCCGCTGTACCAGGACGCGGCCTCGCCCGAATACGCCTTCCCGATCACCAACGCCGACGTGCGCTGCGCCGTCGTCGAGGACCAGGAGCAGGTCGACAAGCTGCTCGAGCTGCGCGAGACCTGCCCGCGGCTGGAGCGCCTCTGGTACGACGACCCGCGCGGCCTGCGCAAGTACGCCGAACGCGGCCTGGAGTCGCTGGACACGCTGATCGAAGCCGGCCGCGCGCACGACGCCGCGAACCCCGGCGCCTTCGATGCCGCGGTCGAAGCCGGCACGCCGGAAGACGTCGCGGCGATGTTCTTCACCTCGGGCACGACCGGCAACCCGAAGGGCGTGGTGCACACCCACTTCTCGCTGCTCGACCGCGCCGGCGCCGGCCGCGACTTCGACCGCCTGAGCGAACACGAGGAAGTGCTGGCCTACCTGCCGCCGGCCTGGATCGGCCAGAACATCTTCAGCTACGCCCAGTGGCTGGCCTGCGGCTACGTGGTCAACTGCCCGGAGTCGCAGGCCACGGTGACGATCGACCTGAAGGAGATCGGCCCGACCTACTACTTCGCGCCGCCGCGTGTCTTCGAGGCGCTGCTGACCAGCGTGACGATCCGGATGGAAGACGCCTCGGCGCCCAAGCGCTGGATGTACCGGCGCGCGATGGCGGTGGCACGCCGTGTCGGCCCGCAGCGGATGGACGGCAAGGCGATCGGCCTGGGCGACCGCATCGCCTACGCGCTGGGCAATCTCTTCGTCTACGGCCCGCTGCGCAACACGCTGGGCTTCTCGCGCGTGCGAGTGGCCTACACCGCCGGCGAGGCGATCGGGCCGGACCTGTTCAGCTTCTACCGCTCGATCGGCATCAACCTGAAGCAGCTCTACGGCTCGACCGAGACCGCGGTCTTCGTCTGCCTGCAGCCCGACCACGAGGTGCGCGCCGACACCGTGGGCGTGCCGATCGCCGGCGTCGAGATCCGCGTCGCCGGCAACGGCGAGATCCTGGTGAAGAGCCCCGGGCTGCTGAAGGAGTACTACAAGAACCCGGCGGCCACCGCCGAGGTGCTGGACGCCGAAGGCTGGTACCGCACCGGCGACGCCGGCTTCCTCGACGCCCACGGCCATCTGAAGATCATCGACCGCGCCAAGGACGTCGGCCGGCTGGCCGGCGGCGCCAACGACGGCGCGATGTTCGCGCCCAAGTACGTCGAGAACAAGCTGAAGTTCTTCCCCTTCGTCAAGGAGGCGGTGGCCTTCGGCGACGGGCGCGAGAAGGTCTGCGCCTTCGTCAACATCGACTTCGAGGCGGTGGGCAACTGGGCCGAACGCCGCAACCTGCCCTATGCCGGCTACACCGACCTGGCGGCCAAGCCGCAGGTGCTGGAGCTGGTGCGCGAGTGCGTCGAGCAGGTCAACGCCGACCTCGCCGCCGACGCGCTGCTGGCGGGCAGCCAGATCCACCGTTTCCTCGTGCTGCACAAGGAGCTCGACGCCGACGACGGCGAGCTGACGCGCACGCGCAAGGTGCGGCGCGGCTTCATCGCCGAGAAGTACGCGGTGCTGGTCGACGCGCTCTACGGGGGCCGCAGCGAGCAGTACATCGAGACCGCGGTGAAGTTCGAGGACGGGCGCAGCGGCAGCGTCTCGGCGACGCTGGCGATCCTCGACAGCAAGGTCTTCCCGGCGACCCGAAAGGCGGCTTGAGGTGGCAGCAGTGCTCGAACGACCCCAGAACGCGGACGCCGCCGAGGCGCCGCCCGCGGCCACCGGCCGCCGCAGCGGCGAGGTGATCCTCGACGTGCGCAACATCTCGCTGCGTTTCGGCGGCGTCAAGGCGCTGACCGACATCAGCTTCGACGTGCGCGAGCACGAGGTGCGCTCGATCATCGGCCCCAACGGCGCGGGCAAGAGCTCGATGCTCAACTGCATCAACGGCGTCTACTCGCCGCAGGAGGGCTCGATCAGCTTCCGCGGCAAGACCTTCGCGCACATGAACAGCCGCCAGGTCGCCGAGATGGGCATCGCGCGCACCTTCCAGAACCTGGCGCTGTTCAAGGGCATGAGCGTGCTCGACAACATCATGTCGGGCCGCAACCTGAAGATGAAGACCAACATCTTCCAGCAGGCCATCCGCTGGGGCGCGGCCGAGCGCGAGGAGAGCCGGCACCGCGAGGCGGTCGAGAAGATCATCGACTTCCTCGAGATCCAGGCCTGGCGCAAGACGCCGGTCGGGCGCCTGCCCTACGGCCTGCAGAAGCGTGTCGACCTCGGCCGCGCGCTGGCGATGGAGCCGCAGGTGCTGCTGCTCGACGAGCCGATGGCCGGCATGAACGTCGAGGAGAAGCAGGACATGAGCCGCTTCATCCTCGACGTCAACGACGAGTACGGCACGACCATCGTGCTGATCGAGCACGACATGGGCGTGGTGATGGACATCAGCGACCGCGTCGTCGTGCTCGACTACGGCAAGAAGATCGGCGACGGCACGCCCGACGAGGTGCGCAGCAATCCCGACGTCATCCGCGCCTACCTCGGCGCCGGCCACTGACGTGAAGCCCCCGACCTCGCCTTCGCTCGGTACCCCCCAAGGGGGCCGTCCGCCAGCGGCCCGGCAGAGCCGGTTCCGCGGCGGGAAGCTTGATCGGGCCTCGTGTCTTCGTGATCCGCGGGTGGCAGCCAGCGCCATCGACAACTGAAACGAAAGCGGCATCGCATGGCTTTCTTCCTCGAAACCCTGATCGGCGGCCTGATGACCGGCATGCTGTACGCGCTGGTCGCGCTCGGCTTCGTGCTGATCTTCAAGGCGAGCGGCGTCTTCAACTTCGCCCAGGGCGCGATGGTGCTGTTCGCGGCGCTGGCGATGGCGCGCTTCTCGGCCTGGTTTCCGGCCTGGTTCGGCTTCGAGAGCCAGCTGCTGGCCAACCTGCTGGCCATCGTCGCGGCGATGGCGGTGATGATCGCCGTCGCCTGGTGCATCGAACGCTGGGTGCTGGGCAAGCTGGTCAACCAGGAAGGCGTGACGCTGTTGATGGCCACGCTGGGCATCGCCTACTTCCTCGAAGGCCTGGGCCAGACGATCTTCGGCAACGACATCTATCCGATCGACGTCGGCCTGCCCAAGGACCCGGTGTTCCTGCTGGAGAACACCTTCGAGGGCGGCATCCTGGTCAACAAGGAGGACCTGTACGCCGCGCTGATCGCCGCCGCGCTAGTCGCGGCGCTGAGCCTGTTCTTCCAGAAGACCGCCACCGGCCGCGCGCTGCGCGCGGTGGCCGACGACCACCAGGCGGCGCAGTCGATCGGCATCCCGCTGAACCGCATCTGGGTCATCGTCTGGAGCGTCGCCGGCTTCGTCGCGCTGGTCGCCGGGATCATCTGGGGCAGCAAGCTCGGCGTGCAGTTCTCGCTGTCGCTGGTGGCGCTGAAGGCGCTGCCGGTGGTCATCCTCGGCGGGCTGACCTCGGTGCCCGGCGCGATCGTCGGCGGCCTGCTGATCGGCGTCGGCGAAAAGCTGTCCGAGGTCTACGTCGGGCCGATGCTCGGCGGCGGCATCGAGATCTGGTTCGCCTACGTGCTGGCGCTGGTCTTCCTCTTCGTGCGGCCGCAGGGGCTGTTCGGGGAAAAGATCATCGACCGCGTCTGATCGGAGCCGCAGCATGCTCTACAGAGAAAACGGCCAGTTCAAGACGTCCTACCGCGCCGACCTGCAGGTCTTCCCGATCCGCCAGGACCGCGTCGCGATCGCGCTGCTGCTGGCGCTGGCGATCGTCGTCGTGCCGCTGGTGGCGCCGGAGTACCTGTTCCGCGCGATCCTGATCCCCTTCCTGATCCTGTCGCTGGCGGCGCTGGGGCTGAACATCCTCGTCGGCTACTGCGGCCAGATCTCGCTGGGCACCGGGGCCTTCATGGCGGTCGGTGCGTACGCGGCCTACAACTTCCAGGTGCGTTTCGACGGCATGCCGGTCGTCGCCTCCATCCTGCTCGGCGGGCTGTGCTCGACCGCGGTCGGCGTGCTCTTCGGCCTGCCCTCGCTGCGCATCAAGGGCCTGTACCTGGCGGTGGCGACGCTGGCGGCGCAGTTCTTCGTCGACTGGGCGGCGCTGCGGCTGAAGTTCGTGACCAACGGCTCGTCCTCGGGCTCGGTCAGCGTCGCCGGGCTGCAGATCCTGGGCATTCCGATCGACTCGCCGGTGCAGAAGTACCTGTTCTGCCTGGCCTTCGTGCTCGTGTTCGCGACGCTGGCCAAGAACCTGGTGCGCGGCCACATCGGCCGCGAGTGGATGGCGATCCGCGACATGGACGTCGCCGCGGCGGTGATCGGCATCCGCCCGGTCTACGCCAAGCTGAGCGCGTTCGCGGTCAGCTCGTTCATCGTCGGCGTCGCCGGCGCGCTGTGGGGCTTCGTGCACCTGGGCTCCTGGGAGCCGGCGGCCTTCGGCGTCAACCGCTCGTTCGACCTGCTGTTCATGGTGATCATCGGCGGCCTGGGGTCGATCATGGGCAGCTTCTTCGGCGCTGCGTTCATCGTCGTGCTGCCGATCGTGCTCGACAGCCTGCCGTACTGGTTCGGCATCCCCATCGACACCGCGCTGGCCTCGCACCTGACCTTCATGATCTTCGGCGCGCTGATCGTCTTCTTCCTGATCGTCGAGCCGCATGGGATCGCGCGGCTTTGGTCCACGGCCAAGGAAAAGCTGCGCCTCTGGCCCTTCCCGCACTAGCCCCCCCGCAGCCCTCACGACAACAGCACACACGGAGACACGATGAAGCTTGCCTCGTACACCCTGGCCGCCGCGGCGCTGCTCGCCGCCACGGGCGCCTTCGCCCAGGCCAAGGAGCAGTTCTTCCCGCTGCTGGTCTACCGCACCGGCCCGTACGCGCCCAACGGCACGCCGTGGGCGAACGGCAAGCAGGACTACCTGAAGATGATCAACGCGCGCGACGGCGGCGTGAACGGCGTCAAGCTGAGCTTCGAGGAGTGCGAGACCGGCTACGCCACCGACAAGGGCGTCGAGTGCTACGAGCGCCTGAAGGGCAAGGGCGCGTCGCTCTTCGACCCGCAGGCCACCGGCATCACCTTCGCGCTGACCGACAAGGCGCCGGCCGACAAGGTGCCGCTGATGACGCTGGGCTACGGCCTGTCGTCCTCGGCCGACGGCGGCGTCTTCAAGTGGAACTTCCCGCTGATGGGCAGCTACTGGACTGCCGCCGACATCCTGATCCAGCACCTGGCGAAGAAGGAAGGCGGCTTCGACAAGCTCAAGGGCAAGAAGATCGCGCTCGTCTATCACGACAGCCCCTTCGGCAAGGAGCCGATCCCGCTGCTCGACGAGCGCCAGAAGATGCACGGCTTCGAGCTGGTGAAGATCCCGGTGACGGCACCGGGCGTCGAGCAGAAGTCGGCCTGGCTGCAGGTTCGCCAGCAGCGCCCCGACTACGTGCTGCTCTGGGGCTGGGGCGTGATGAACTCGACCGCGCTGAAGGAGGCCCAGGCCACCGGCTTCCCGCGCGAGAAGATGTACGGCGTCTGGTGGGCCGGTGCCGAACCCGACGTCAAGGACGTCGGCATGGGTGCCAAGGGCTACAACGCGCTGGCGCTGAACACCTCGGGCACCAGCCCCAAGGTCATCCAGGACATCCTGAAGTACGTGCACGACAAGGGCCAGGGCACGGGGCCGAAGGACGAGGTCGGCTCGGTGCTGTACACGCGCGGCGTGATCATCCAGGCGCTGGGCGTCGAGGCCGTGCGCCGCGCGCAGGAGCGTTTCGGCAAGGGCAAGGTGATGACCGGCGAGCAGGTGCGCTGGGGCCTGGAGAACCTGGCGCTGGACGACAAGAAGCTCGCGCAGCTGGGCCTGACCGGCGTGATCCGTCCGATCAGCACCTCGTGCATGGACCACCAGGGCTCGACCTGGGCACGCGTGCAGACCTGGGACGGCGCGAAGTGGAGCTTCAGCTCCGACTGGTACCAGGCCGACGAGCAGATCCTGAAGCCGCTGATCAAGAGCGCGGCCGACCGGTATGCGGGTGAGAAGAAGCTGACGCGGCGCTCGCCTGCCGATTGTCAGAGTTGATCCCCCCCGTAGCGGCTTCGCCGCTCCCCCCCAGGGGGGCGCCGCCGGCGGCCCGGCAAAGCCGGATCCGCGGCGGCCGCTTGAGGGGCGGGGCGCGCTGCGCGCGGCCCCTATCTCTAGTTGGAGGACGGCATGGGCGATGTGCTGCTGAACGTCAACGGCATCGAGGTCATCTACAACCACGTGATCCTGGTGCTGAAGGGGGTGTCGCTGCGCGTGCCGGAGGGCGGCGTGGTGGCACTGCTGGGCGGCAACGGGGCGGGCAAGACGACCACGCTGCGTGCGGTGAGCAACCTGCTGGCGGGCGAACGCGGCGAGGTGACCAAGGGTGCGATCGAGCTGCGCGGCGAGCGCATCGAGAAGCTGTCGACGGCGCAGATGGTCGAACGTGGGGTCGTGCAGGTGATGGAAGGCCGGCACTGCTTCGCCCACCTGACGATCGAGGAGAACCTGATGACCGGCGCCTACACGCGCCGCGACGGGCGCGCCGCGGTCGCCGAGACGCTGGACAAGGTCTACACCTACTTCCCCCGCCTGAAGACGCGGCGCACCAGCCAGGCGGCCTACACCTCGGGCGGCGAGCAGCAGATGTGCGCCATCGGCCGCGCGCTGATGGCCAATCCGAAGATGGTGCTGCTCGACGAACCCTCGATGGGCCTGGCGCCGCAGATCGTCGAGGAAGTCTTCGAGATCGTGAAGGACCTGAACACGCGCGAAGGCGTGACCTTCCTGCTCGCCGAACAGAACACCAGCATCGCGCTGAAGTACGCCGACTACGGCTACATCCTGGAGAACGGCCGCGTCGTGATGGACGGCAGCGCCGAGGCGCTGCGCGAGAACGAGGACGTCAAGGAGTTCTACCTCGGCATGGGCGGCGGGGATCGCAAGAGTTTTCGGGACGTGAAGAGCTACAAGCGGCGCAAGCGCTGGTTAAGTTGAGCCCCCGAGCTCGCTATCGCTCGCTACCCCCCAGGGGGGCCGCTCGCCGGCGGACCGGCGGAGCCGGATCCGCGGCTATGGCTTGATGGCGAGCGCCGTGCTGGTGTCGCGGGCTCGCTGACCGCGGCCCGAAAATTCGCAGATCCTCGATCTCTACGACACCGCCATGAACGACGACGACTTCCTGGGGTTCGCCCCGCCGGCATTCAACCCGGCCGAGGCGCTGCAGAGGCTGCGGCGCGACTTGCGCGAGCTGGGGCTCGCGGAGCGCGCCGGGGTGTTCGAACGCCGCGGCTGCGCGATCGCGCGGGTGGATCTGGACGACACGGTGCTGAAGGCGCAGACGGTGAAGCGGCCGTCGCGCAGCAGCCCGGAATGGCAATCGAAGACGCTGCGCTCGAGCGCCGACGCGCGCGACTTCGTCGCCGACCTGAAGAAGCGGCTCGCCGCCTGGAGCGACCGCGATGACTAGGAGCCCTCGACGATGAGCGACACCGCCCTGGACCCGCTGGAGACCCGCGACCCCGCCGCACGCGAGGCGGCGCTGATGGCGGCGCTGCCGGCCCAGGTGGCCGCGGCGCTGTGCACGCCGGCATTCGCTGAACGCCTGCAAGGCGTCGAGCCGGCCGCGGTGACGAGCCGCGCCGCGCTCGCCGCGCTGCCGGTGACGCGCAAGCACGAGCTGCTCGAACGCCAGGCCGCCGAACGGGCCGCCGGCGGCGACCCCTTCGGCGGTTTCGCGGCGATCGGCTGGCGCGGCGTCGGCGCGGTGCGCATCGCGCGGCGCGTCTTCCAGTCGCCGGGGCCGATCTACGAACCCGAGGGCGCGGCCGCCGACTACTGGCGCTTCGGCCGCGCGCTGCGCGCGGCCGGCTTCCGCGCCGGCGACCTGGTGCACAACAGCTTCAGCTACCACCTGACGCCGGCCGGCTCGATGATGGAAGGCGGCGCGCTGGCGCTGGGCTGCGCGGTCTTCCCCGGCGGCGTCGGCAACACCGAGCTGCAGCTGCAGGCCCTGGCCGAGCTGCGCTCCGACGCCTACGCCGGCACGCCGAGCTTCCTGCGCATCCTGCTGGAGAAGGCCGACATCGCCGGGCTGCGCCTGCCCTCGTTGCGCAAGGCCGCGGTCAGCGGCGAGGCCTTCCCGCCGGCGCTGCGCGACGCCTTTCGCGCGCGCGGCATCGAGGCCTTCCAGAGCTACGCCACCGCCGACCTGGGCCTCGTCGCCTACGAGACCGAAGCCCGCGAAGGGCTGGTGCTCGACGAGGCGGTGATCGTCGAGATCGTGCGCCCGGGCACCGGCGAGCCGCTGCCCGATGGCGAGGTCGGCGAGGTCGTCGTCACGGTTTTGAACCCGGACTACCCGCTGATCCGTTTCGGCACCGGCGACCTGTCGGCCATCCTGCCCGGCGCCTGCCCTACCGGCCGCAGCAACGCACGCATCCGCGGCTGGCTGGGCCGCGCCGACCAGACCGCCAAGGTGCGCGGCATGTTCGTGCACCCGGCGCAGGTCGCCGAGGTGCTGCGCCGGCACCCGGAGCTGGGCCGCGCGCGCCTGGTCGTCGAAGGCGAGATGGCCGACGACCGCATGACGCTGATGGTCGAATGCGCGCGCCGGCCCGAGGGCCTGGCAGCGGCGATCGTGCAGACGGTACGCGACGTGACCAAGCTGCGCGCCGAGGTCGAGCTCTGCGACCCGGGCCAGCTGCCCAACGACGGCAAGGTCATCGAGGACCTGCGCCGCGTCGGCTGAAGGCGCTCAGGCCACCAGGTTGGCCTGGCGCGCCAGGCGCTCCCAGCGTTTGAGGTCCAGGCGGATGGCGCCGGCCCATTCCAGCGGCGACATCGTCACCGGCGTCGCGCCCAGCTGCAGCAGCTGGGCCTTGAACTCGCCGCTGTCGAGCAGCCGGTTGATCGTCTCGTTCAGGCGCTCGACCGTCGCGCGCGGCGTGCCGGCCGGGGCGACGACGCCGTACCAGACCGGGGCGTCGAAGTTGGACAGGCCGGCCTCGGCCAGCGTCGGCAGCTCGGGCAGCGCGAACGAGCGTTTGGCCGTCGACACCGCCAGCGCCTTGACGCGCCCGGCGCGCAGCTGGGCCAGCGCCGAGGGGATGGTCTCGAAGGCGAGATCGATCTCGCCGTTGGCCAGCCCGTTCATCATCGCGTTGCCGCCGGCGAAGGCGACGCCGTCGAGCTTGATGCCGGCGCGGATGCGGAACAGTTCGGCCGTCGCCTGCTGCGTCGAGCCGGCGCCGACCGAGCCGTAGCGCAGGCGCGTGGCGCCGGCGGCGGCGATCAGGTCCTTGACGCTGGCGAGCTTCGAACGCGCCGAGACGACGAGCACCGAAGGCACCGCGGCCATCGCCGCGACCGGCTCGAAGGCGGTGGCGAAGTCGTAGGGCAGGCCACGCTGCACCTGCTGCGCGACGAGGTGGTGCGAGGACGCCAGCATCAGCGTCGAGCCGTCGGCCGGGGCCTTGGCGACCATCGCCGCAGCCGTCGTGCCGCCGCCGCCGTCGCGGTTCTCGACGACCAGCGGCTGCTTCAGCGCCGGCGCCAGGCGCTCGGCCAGCGCCCGGCCCATCGCGTCGCTGGAGCCGCCGGCCGGAAAGCCGATGACGAAACGCAGGGCACGGCCCTGGGCGAATACCGGCGGCAGCGCGAAGGTCGCGGCGGCGGCCAGCAGGGTACGGCGCGGGATCGGAAGCTTCATCGGTCGATGCAAGGCAATGGCGTGCAGACCCGAGGGATTCTCCGGTGCCCCCTGCGCTACGCCGCACCACGCGCTCGCGGCGAGCGGCCATCCGTCACGGCGCGCGGCCCTGCGTCGCCTGACCGGCGTCAAACCCGTCACGGCGATGCCCCAGAGTACGTATTTCCCGACGCCAGCGCCGAGGCGCGCGCCCTAGGATGCGCGGGTTCAGGCACCCGCCCACCACAGAAGGAGACAAGGCTCTCATGAAGAAGATGCTGTTCGCCGTGGCCGCCGCCACGATCGCCGCCGCCGCGTCGGCCGCCTACCCCGACAAGCCGATCACGGTCGTAGTGCCCTTCGCCGCCGGCGGGCCGACCGACAAGGTGGCGCGCGACCTCGCAGAAGCCCTGCGCAAGCAGCTCAACAACACGACCATCGTCATCGAGAACGTCGGCGGCGCCGGTGGCACGCTGGGCGCGGCCAAGGTCGCCAAGGCGGCGCCGGACGGCTACACGCTGCTGGTGCACCACATCGGCATGGCGACCTCGCCTGCGCTGTACCGCAACCTGCCGTACAAGACCCTGGACGACTTCGAGTACGTCGGCCTGGTCAACGAGGTGCCGATGACGCTGATCGGCCGCCCCGACCTGCCGGCCAACAACTTCGCCGAACTGCGCAAGTGGCTGGAGGCCAACAAGGGCCGCATCAACCTGGCCAACGCCGGCCTGGGCGCCGCCTCGCACCTGTGCGGCGTGCTGTTCCAGCAGAGCCTGGGCATCGACATGACGACCGTGCCGTACAAGGGCACCGCGCCGGCGATGACCGACCTGCTCGGCGGTCAGGTCGACATCATGTGCGACCAGACGACCAACACCACCGGCCAGATCGAGAGCGGCAAGGTCAAGGCCTACGCCGTGACGACGACCAAGCGCCTGACGGCGCCGGCGCTGGCCAAGCTGCCGACGCTGGACGAGTCGGGCGTCAAGGGCTTCAACGTGACGATCTGGCACGGCGTCTACGCGCCGCGCGGCACGCCCAAGCCGGTGCTGGAGACGCTGAACGCCGCGCTGCGCAAGGCGCTGAAGGACCCGGACTTCATCAAGCGCGAAGAAGCGCTGGGTGCCGTCGTCGTGCACGACGCGCGCAACAACCCGGCCGACCACAAGAAGTTCGTCGAGGCCGAGATCAACAAGTGGGGCCCGATCATCAAGGCCGCCGGGCAGTACGCTGACTGAGGACGTGTGACCGTGCCTGCGCACGGTCACACGCTGCAGTCAGGGTCCGAGCTCTGCGAGGACGCGGCCTGCAAGGCGGACTGATTGAGGCGGCTGTCCGCCACCGCAACGCCGCGCCCCGCGCGGCGTTTTCGTTTCTATGCGACGCGCATCGGGATCGTCACCGGCCCGTCGTTGACCAGGTGCACCTGCATGTGGGCGCCGAACTCGCCGGCGGCAACGACCGGGTGGCGCTCGCGCGCCAGACGCAGCAGCTCCTCGTAGAGCGCACGCCCCAGTTCGGCCGGCGCGGCGCCGGTGAAGCTCGGGCGGTTGCCGCTGGCGGTGTCGGCGGCTAGCGTGAACTGCGAGACGATCAGCAGCCCGCCGCCGACGTCCTGCACGCTGCGGTTCATGCGCCCGGCCTCGTCGCTGAAGATGCGCAGCTTCAACAGCTTGTCGACCAGCTTGGCGGCCTGCGCCGGCGTGTCCGCCGGCTCGGCGCAGACCAGCACCAGCAGGCCCTGCGCGATCTCGCCGACGACGCGGCCGGCGACTTCGACACGCGCGCCGGCGGCGCGCTGGATCAGCGCGATCATGGGTGGGGATCCTCCGCGCCCGGCAGCGCGATCGCCTCGGCGTCGGCCGGCAGCAACTGGATGCTGGCGCGCAGCCCGGGCACCGCGGCCATCAGCGCCGCCTCGACCTCGGTGCGCACCTGCGCGGCATGGGACAGCGTCCAGGCGCCCGGCACGTGCAGGTGCAGGTCGACGAAGCGGCGCTGCCCGGCGCGGCGCGTGACGACGTGGTCGAAGCGGATCGGCTGCGCGGCGAAACCGGCCAGCGCGGCGTCGACCTTGGCGATGACCGCGGGCTCCAGCGCCTCGTCCATCAGGCCGCTGGCCGAACGCCAGATCAGCGACGCGCCTTCGCGCAGGATGTTCAGCGCGACGATGATCGCCAGCACCGGGTCCAGCCAGAGCCAGTGCGTGAAGTGCACCAGCGCCAGCCCGATGACGACGCCGGCCGAGGTCCAGACGTCGGTGAACAGGTGGCGAGCGTCGCCTTCCAGCGCCATCGAGCCGACCGCACGCGCCTTGCTCAGCATCGACCACGCGAGCACGCCGTTGAGCACCGAGCTGGCGATCGACAGCGCCAGGCCCAGGCCCAGCTGTTCCAGCGGCTGCGGGTGCAGGAAACGCTCGACGGCCGCCCAGATGATGCCCAGCGCGGCGACGAAGATCAGCACGCCTTCGAAGCCGCTGGAGAAGTACTCGGCCTTGTGGTGGCCGTAAGGGTGCTCCTCGTCGGCCGGGCGCGCGGCGATCGTCACCATCGCCAGCGCGAAGGTGGCGCCGGCCAGGTTGACCAGCGACTCCATCGCGTCGGACAGCAGGCTGACGCTGC
This sequence comes from Rubrivivax gelatinosus IL144, assembly GCF_000284255.1. Classification (NCBI taxonomy): domain Bacteria; kingdom Pseudomonadati; phylum Pseudomonadota; class Betaproteobacteria; order Burkholderiales; family Sphaerotilaceae; genus Rubrivivax; species Rubrivivax gelatinosus. The sequence continues at coordinate 793,476 of NC_017075.1, read as the reverse complement.
CGCTGACCCACCAGGCGCCGGTCTTCAGCGCGATCGTCGCGATGGCGACCGCGATCGAGATCTTCAGGTAGCTGCTGACCTGCATCGCGGGGCGGACGCGGCGGGCGGGGCGCTCAGGCGCCCAGCGTCACGCGTGCGAACTTGCGCTTGCCGACCTGCACGACGTAGGTGCCGGCCGCGAGCTTGAGCCCCTTGTCCGAGACGACGCCGCCGTCGACACGCACGCCGCTCTGCTCGACGAGGCGCATCGCCTCGCTGGTCGAGGGCACCAGGCCGGCCTGCTTGAGCAGCGCGGCGATGCCCAGCGGCGCGCCGGACAGCGTGCACTCGGGGATCTCGTCCGGGACACCGCCCGCAGCGCGGCGCTGGAAGTCCTCGTGCGCGGCCTCGGCCGCCGCGGCGCTGTGAAAGCGCGTCGTGATCTCCTTGGCGAGCATCACCTTCGCGTCCTTCGGGTTGCGCCCGGCTTCGACCTCGCGCTTGAGCGCGGCGATCTCGTCCTCGCTGCGGAAGGACAGCAGCGTGAACCAGCGCCACATCAGCGTGTCGCTGATCGACAGGATCTTGGCGAACATGTCGTTCGCCGGCTCGGTGATGCCGACGTAGTTGCCCTTGCTCTTGGACATCTTCTCGACGCCGTCCAGGCCTTCGAGCAGCGGCATCGTCAGGATGCACTGCGGCTCCTGGCCGTACTCGGCCTGCAGCGCGCGGCCGACGAGCAGGTTGAACTTCTGGTCGGTGCCGCCGAGCTCGAGGTCGCTCTTCAGCGCCACCGAGTCGTAGCCCTGCATCAGCGGGTAGAGGAACTCGTGCACGCTGATCGGCGTGTTCGACTCGAAGCGCTTCTTGAAGTCGTCGCGCTCCATCATGCGCGCCACCGTGTAGCGCGCCGCCAGCTGGATCATGCCGCGTGCGCCGAGCGCGTCGCACCACTCGCTGTTGTAGCGGATCTCGGTGCGCGCCGGGTCCAGCACCAGGCTGGCCTGCTTGTAGTAGGTCTGGGCGTTGGTCTCGATCTGCTCGCGCGTGAGCGGCGGGCGCGTCGTGTTGCGGCCGGAGGGGTCGCCGATCGTCGACGTGAAGTCGCCGATCAGGAAGATCACCGTATGCCCCAGATCCTGGAGCTGGCGCATCTTGTTGAGCACGACGGTGTGGCCGATGTGGATGTCGGGCGCCGTCGGATCCAGCCCCAGCTTGATGCGCAGCGGCGTGCCGGTGGCCTCGGCACGGGCCAGCTTCTTCAGCCAGTCGGCTTCGGGGAGCAGTTCGTCGCAGCCGCGAAGGGAAACGCGCATCGCCTCCTTGACGCGGTCTGTGATCGGCGTCAACGGGGCAGCAGAGGATTCGGACATGGCAGTTTTTTGATGCGGGCGGGCCCCTTGCTCGCGGGGGGCTTGGCTATACTCGCGCGGCCCGTTGTAGGACTGGGCGAAAGATTCTAGAGGACGACACGAGGCCGACACCGTCCAGACGGCCTACAACGAGACCGGATCACACGTTGGGACCGAGCATCTCCCCGGAGCGCCTGATCAAGCAGGCGCAGGCGTTCACGGAGCGCCATCGCCGCGGCGTCATCGCGTCGGTCGTCGTCGCACTCGGCGGCTTCGGCGTCACCGCCTTCGGTATCGCACCGCTGGCCCCCGATGCCGCGCTGCTGCCGCAACGCCTGATCACCGAAGCCGTCACGCCCGAAGACGTGCAGGCCCAGGCCGACGCCTTGGCCGACCACTCGCTCAAGCTCGACCGCACCGAGATCACGCGCGGCACCGACACGCCGCAAAGCCTGCTGGCGCGACTGGGCGTCACCGATGAAGCCGCCGCACGATTCCTGCGCAACGACACGCTCGCACGCAAGGTCGTCGGCGGCCGCGGCGGCAAGATGGTGCAGGCACGCGCCACCGACTCCGGCGAACTCGACCGCCTCGTCGTGCGCTACCCGGCCGAGAACGCGGACCAGGCGCGCACGCACTTCACCCGCCTGACGATCGAGCGCAAGGGCACGGGCTTCACCAGCCACCTCGAGACCGCGCCGCTGGCCGTGCAGACCCGCCTGGGCAGCGGCACGATCCAGAGCTCGCTGTTCGCCGCCACCGACGCCGCACTGCTGCCCGACGCGGTGGCGATCCAGATCGCCGACGTGTTCGGCGCCGAGATCGACTTCCACCGCGAACTGCGCAAGGGCGACACCTTCAGTGTCGTCTACGAGGCGCTGACCGCCGACGGCGAGGTCGTGCCCTGGAACGAAGGCGTCGGCCGCGTGCTCGCCGCCGAGTTCGTCAACCGCGGCCGCGCCTACCAGGCCGTGTGGTTCAACCCGGGCAGCAAGGGCGGCTATTACGACATGCAGGGCCGCAGCCTGCGGCGCAGCTTCCTGGCCAGCCCGATGGAGTTCTCGCGCGTGACCTCGGGCTTCGCGATGCGCCTGCATCCGATCCTGAACACCTGGCGCCAGCACAAGGGCGTGGACTACGGCGCGCCGACCGGCACGCCGGTGCGCACCGTCGCCGAAGGCATCGTCGACCTCGCCGGGCGCCAGAACGGCTACGGCAACGTCATCCAGATCCAGCACGGCAACGGCCGCGCGACGCTTTACGCGCACCTGAGCCGCATCGACGTCAAGAAGGGCCAGCGCGTCGAGCAGGGCCAGCGCATCGGCGCGGTCGGCTCCACCGGCTGGGCCACCGGGCCGCACCTGCATTTCGAGTTCAAGCTCAACGGCGCGCAGCAGGATCCGCTGCGCGTGGCGCGCAGCGCCGAGCAGGTGACGCTGGACGCCGCCGCCCGCGCGCGGCTGGCACAGGTCGCCCAGGGGCTGCGCTCGCAGCTGGCGCTCGCCGAGGCACGCGCCGCACGCCCGAGCTTCGAATAGACCGCCAGGAGCGCCCGCCGTGGCGATCGAGCTGGGGCTGATGTCGGGCACCTCGCTCGACGGCATCGACGCCGTCGCGGTCGAGTTCGACGCCCCCTCCCCGCGTGTGCTGGCGCACGCGCACCGCCCGTTCGATGCCGCGCTGCAGGCCGAACTGCTGGCACTGAACCGCTCCGGCCCCGACGAACTGCACCGCGCCGCGCTCGCCGCCAACGGCGTCGCGCGCGCCTATGCCGCCACCGCGGCGGCCCTGCTGGCGGCCGCAGGCCTCACGGTGCAGGCGGTGCGCACGATCGGCGCCCACGGCCAGACCGTGCGCCACCGGCCGCGCGAGTTCGATGGCACCGGCTACACCGTGCAGCTGCTCAACGGCGCGCTGCTCGCCGAACTGAGCGGCATCGACGTCGTCTGCGACTTCCGCAGCCGCGACGTCGCCGCCGGCGGCGAAGGCGCACCGCTGGTGCCGGCCTTCCATGCCGAGATCTTCGGCGCGCCGGGCAAGGACGTCGCCGTGCTGAACCTCGGCGGCATCGCCAACCTGACCCTGCTGCCGGCAGCCGGCGGCGTCGCCGGCTTCGACTGCGGGCCGGCGAACGCGCTGCTCGACCACTGGGCCCGGCGCCACCTGGGCCGCGCCTACGACGCCGACGGCGCCTGGGCCGCCGGCGGCCGCGTCGATGCGGCGCTGCTGGCCGCACTGCTGGCCGAACCCTTCTTCGCGCGCACACCGCCCAAGAGCACCGGGCGCGACCTGTTCAACGAAGCCTGGCTGGCGGCGATGCCGATCGCCGGCGTCGCGCCGCAGGACGTGATGGCCACGCTGGCCGAGCTGACGGCACGCGGCGCCGCCGACGCGCTGGCCCGCCATGCGCCGGCGACGGCACGGCTCGTGGTCTGCGGCGGCGGCGCGTTCAACGGCCACCTGATGGCGCGGCTGGCGGCGCTGCTGCCGCGGGCGCGGGTGATCTCCAGCGCCGCGCTCGGCGTACCGCCCGACCAGGTCGAGGCCATCGCCTTCGCCTGGCTGGCGCGCGCCCATCGTGAGCGTCAGGCCGGCAACCGTGTCGCCGTCACCGGCGCACGCGGCGAGCGTGTGCTCGGCGCGCTCTACCCCGCCTGAAACGACAACGGCACGCGGGCGGACGCCGGCGTGCCGTGGCAACGAGGCGGCCGAAGCCGCCCCGCAGGACTCAGACCGAGAACGAGGACCCGCAGCCGCAGGTCGTCGTGGCGTTCGGATTGCGGATCACGAACTGCGCGCCCTGGAGATCGTCCTTGTAGTCGATCTCGGCGCCGACGAGGTACTGCAGGCTCATCGCGTCGATCAGCAGCGTGACGCCGTTCTTCGTCATCTGCGTGTCGTCCTCGTTGATCTCTTCGTCGAAGGTGAAGCCGTACTGGAAGCCCGAGCAGCCGCCGCCCTGCACGAAGACGCGCAGCTTCAGGTCCGGATTGCCTTCCTCGTCGACGAGTTCCTTCACCTTGGCGGCGGCGCTGTCGGTGAAGATCAGCGGCGCGGGCATTTCCTCGGTGGCGGTGGGGGCCAGATCGGCGATCGCGTTCATGAGTTCTCCAGTTCGGGCGTGACGGCACGCCGCCGGCGGAACGCCGGTGATGGAATTGTGGCGCCACGGCCTCGCAGCCCGGGACACCAGGAAGACGACCGCGACGGCGACGCGGTCTTTGCACCGCCCGGCACGGACGGCAAAACGCCGCGCCGGCCGGAAAGGCCGCGCGGCGTCGTACAGCAGGAAGGCCGGCGGAGCCGGCCCGCCCGATCAGCGCTTGCTGAACTGCTTGCGACGGCGAGCGCCGTGCAGGCCGACCTTCTTGCGCTCGACTTCGCGCGCGTCACGCGTCACGAAGCCGGCACGGCTCAGGTCGGGCTTGAGCGCCGCGTCGTAGTCGATCAGCGCACGGGTGATGCCGTGGCGCACCGCGCCGGCCTGGCCGGATTCACCGCCGCCGTGCACGTTGACCTGGATGTCGAAGGCCGCGTCATTGGCCGTCAGCAGCAGCGGCTGCTTGACGATCATGATCGACGTCTGACGACCGAAGTAGGCTTCGATCGGCTTGCCGTTGATGACGATCTGGCCGGTGCCCTTCTTGATGAAGACGCGGGCCACCGAGCTCTTGCGGCGGCCGGTGCCGTAGTTCCATTGTCCGATCATCGCAGTCCTCAGATCGCCAGCGGCTTGGGTTGCTGGGCGGTGTGCGGGTGCGTGTCACCAGCGTACACCTTCAGCTTCTTGATCATCGCGTAGCCCAGCGGGCCCTTCGGCAGCATGCCCTTGACGGCCTTCTCCAGCGCGCGGCCGGGGTGCTTGGCCTGCATGTCCTTGAAGGCGGTGGCATAGATGCCGCCCGGGAAGCCCGAGTGACGGTAATAGATCTTGTCGGTGGCCTTGGTGCCGGTGACGCGGATCTTGTCGGCGTTGACGACGATGATGAAATCACCGGTGTCGACGTGAGGCGTGTAGATGGCCTTGTGCTTGCCGCGCAAACGGAGTGCCACTTCGCTGGCGACACGTCCGAGCACCTTATCGGTGGCGTCAATCACGTACCACTCGTGCTTCACCTCGGCCGGCTTGGCGCTGAAGGTCTTCATGAGGGGGTCTTCACAATGAGCGCACCGCGAACGCGGCACGCGTGGGATCGGCTTGAACTTCCCGCCATCCCCTCGGCACCGCTTGTCTGGGGCGGCCTCTCGGGGCTGGCCGCAGCGCCCGCGAAGGCGCCCGACCTGGACGTGCTTTTCCCAGCCGAAATCGGGAAAGCCCGCGAGTATACACAGTTCTGCCGTGCCAACTATCGCCGTTTAGAACGGCAAACTGGGGAGACGGGTCAAGGGTTAACCCTAGGGCTTCGGATAGGATGCGCCCACAACAGCAGTCGCTAGGGATCACCATGACGTCCGAGTCCGAAGTTCCAGGGCACGAACCCGCCGCCGCAGCCGCGGCGGCGCAGCAGTGGGTCCCGATCCGCAAGCTCGCCGAGCGCCACCGCCCGCGCGTGCTGCAGCACCTGCTGGGGCTGGAGCCGCGTGACCGCTACCTGCGTTTCGGCTATGCCGCCGGCAACCACCAGATCGAGCAGTACGTCGCCCACCTCGACTTCGATCGCGACGAGATCTTCGGCATCTTCAACCGCCGCCTCGAACTGGTCGCGATGGCCCACCTCGCCTACCTGTGCGAAGACGGCCTGCCCGGTGCCGAGGCCGAGTTCGGCGTCTCGGTGTCGGCCCGCGCGCGCGGCCGCGGCTGGGGCTCGCGCCTGTTCGGGCTCTGCATGGTCCACGCGCGCAACCGCGGCGTCTACACGCTGCTGATCCACGCGCTGGCCGAGAACACCGCGATGCTGCGCATCGCGCGCAACGCCTGCGCCGAGGTCGGCTTCGACGGCCCGGACGCGGTGGCCCGCGTCTACCTGCCGCCGCAGGACCTCGCTTCGCAGGTCGAGGCGGTGGTCGAGCAGCAGGTCGCCGACTTCGACTACGGCCTCAAGCGCCACGCCCGCCGCTTCGACCGCTGGCTCAACCTGTGGGGCGGCGTCGGCACGCTGCCCGACCTGGGCGACGCGGCCGTGTCGCATGCCTCGCGCGCCGCGGGTGCACGCGACCGCGGGACCATGCCCCCGGTTTAAGATCGCCGGCGCATCGGCCGCGGTCCGGCGGTGCCCTCCGAGATGCCGCCCGCCCTGCCCTGGATCCTCAGCTCCATCGCCTTCGCCCTGCTCGGTGGCGCGGCGGCGCTGTGGTTCGTTCACAGGCGCACGCGGCCCGAACCCGCGCCGACGCCCGAAGGGGTGTTCGCCGCCCGCCCGGTGTTCGACGCCGTCGAACGGCGCGTGCACCGCGAGCTGCGTGCCGCGCTGCCCGAACTGCTGGTGCTGGCACGCGTGCCGCTGCGGCGTTTCTGCCGCGCCCTGGACAACGAGCGCGCCCGGCCTTTCCTGTCACGCCTGGCGACCTTGGACGTCGCCTTCCTCGTCTGCAGCCCGAGCGGCCGCGTGCTCGGTGCGATCGACCTCGAACGCAGCGAAGACCCGGCCGTCGCCGAGCAGCGCCGCTTCAAGGCCGAGGTGCTGGCCGGCTGCCGCGTGCGCTACCTGCGCTGCAGCCCCGACGCGATGCCCGATGCCGAGGAACTGATGCGCCTGCTCGACGCCACGCCGGCGGCACGCGAACGCGCCGCGGAGCTCCCGCCACCGCCGTCGCGCCGGCGCGAGCGTCACGTCTGGGTCGAGACCGCACCGGCGCCGCTGGTCGAGAACTCCTGGGTCGGCGAGCTGCCGACCGAACCCGAGCCGGCCGCGGTCGCCCCGTCACCGCCGGTGCCGCCCTGGGTGACGCCGACGCGCCGTGCGTCCGACCTGCGCGGCCGCGGCACGCCACCGCGGCGCCACTGATGAACCCACGCCCCGGATATGCCGACCTGACGCCGCAGCAGGTCCTCGACGCGCTGGACGCCGTCGGCCTGCGCGGCGACGGCCGCATCCTGCAGCTCAACTCCTACGAGAACCGCGTCTACCAGCTCTTCCTGGAAGACGGCAGCGCGGTCGTCGCCAAGTTCTACCGCCCGGGGCGCTGGAGCGACGCGCAGATACTCGAGGAACACGCCTTCGCGCTCGAACTCGCGGCCGCCGAAGTGCCGGTCGTGCCGCCGCTGGTGCTGACCGGCGCCGAGGACGGCGTGGCGCTGGCCGGCACGCCGCCGACGCTGGCGCTGCAGGGCGCGCACCGCTGGTCGGTGTCGGCGCGCTGCGCCGGGCGCGAGCCCGAGCTCGACGACCCCGAGACGCTGCGCCGCATCGGGCGGTTCATCGGCCGGCTGCATGCCGTCGGCCGCCGCTGCCCGTTCGAACACCGCCACCGGCTGGACGCACGCGCCGACGGCCGGCGGGCGCTGGCGCTGCTGGTCGAGGGCGGCTTCGTGCCCGCCGACCAGTTGCCCGCCTGGCAGGCCAGCTGCGAGCAGGCGCTCGCGGCCGTCGAGGCCGCCTTCGACGCTGCGCAGCCGCTGGCCACGCTGCGCCTGCACGGCGACTGCCACCCGGGCAACGTGCTCTGGCGCGACGGCAGCCCGCACGTCGTCGACCTCGACGACGCGATGCAGGGCCCGGCGGTGCAGGACTTGTGGATGCTGGTCTCGGGCGACCGCTCGACGATCGCCCGCCAGCTCGACACGCTGATCGCAGGTTACGAGGAGTTCAGCGAGTTCGACGACCGCGAACGGGTGCTGATCGAGCCGCTGCGCACGCTGCGCATGGTGCGCCACGCGGCCTGGCTGGCCGAGCGCTGGAGCGACCCCAGCTTCCCGATCAACTTCCCCTACTTCGGCAGCTCGGCCTACTGGTCGCAGCAGACGACGCAGTTGCGCGAGCAGCTCGAGGCGATGGGCTGAGCCGGCTCGCCGGCCCAACCCGCGGCGCGTGGCCGCTGGCTCGGCCGCGGCCGCTCAGGTCGGAGGCAGTTCGGCGTAGCTCGGCGTGCCGCCCGTCGTCGACTGGTAGGTGGCGCGAATCAGGTAGGTGCCACGCGTCGCGCCCGATTCGCTGACGACGGCACGGTAGGTGACCGTCGTCGTCGTCGTGGCGGTGACCGTGACCTGAACCGTCCAGACGCCGGCGGACACCGTCGCACTGCTGCCGCTCACCGGCCGGCCGTTCAGGCGCTGCCAGTTGGCGAAGTCGACGTCGACGTAGGTGCCGGGCTGGGCCGGATGCTCGAGGCGCGCTGCGCCGCTGCTGATGACCGACGCGCCACCGGAACTGCCGATGTCCAGGGCGGTGTAGCGCACGCCGTCGGCCGTCAGCTGGAAACCGGCCGTCGAATACTGCAGACGGGCACTGAAGTCGACCGGGCCGAAGGCGACGCCGCCGGAGTTGCCGCGAAGCCCGTCGAAGGCGATGCGCAGCGAGTCGCCGGGGCGCAAGCCGACGTCGAAGTTCACGGCCGTCTCGAAGTCGACACGCAGACCGCCGTCGATCGCCACGGCTGCGTTGCCGCTGCCGAACGCGATCTGCTGGAAGTCGAACGCGATGTACTTGCCAGCGGCGATGACGTTGCTGTTCGCGTCGGCATTGGTGCTGACCACCACCTGGCCGGCGCAAGGCGTGACCTGGAACAGTTCGTAGCAGGAGGCCGTGTCCGAAGCCTGCGCGTGCACCGTGCCCGCGCTTTTCGCACTGACCTTGCCGGAGGCACCGGCGTCGCCGAGCAGCACGTCCAGCCCCACCAGGGACGCCTGGGAGTCGATCGCACGGTCGGACGCAGCCACGGCCGACTGCACGCCGCCGATGGCGCTGCCGGACGTGGCGGTGAACGTCGCGGCCGCCGTCGGCGGCGCCTTCACGTCGTCACCGTAGGGCGAACCGCCACCACCGCCGCCGCCGCAGGCCGCCAGCGAACCCGTGACCAGGGCCGCGCCCGCGAAACGCCAGGCGAACCCCGCGGCCCGGGCGTCGCGCCCGACCGTCTTCGTCGTCATCTCTGTTCCTCCTGCCGGGCTGGGCCCGGACCATTGGCGCCGGATTCGTGCCTGTGCACCGTTCCGGCCGCCGACGATGCTAGGCCGGCCGGGCCGGCCCGTCACACTCGGTCAGAGAGGACGTTGCAGCCGCGCCAACGGCAAGGCCCTGGCCTTGACCGGGCCGTGCGGGGCGCGGCAGGAGGCTCAGGCGACGAGCATGCGGTTGACGCGCTGCACGTAGGCCGCCGGGTCTTCCAGCTGGCCGCCTTCGGCCAGAAGGGCCTGGTCGAAGAGGATCTGCGCCAGATCGTCGAAACGCGCGTCGCCGTCCAGCCGCTTGACCAGTGGGTGCTCGGCGTTGATCTCCAGGATCGGCAGCGACTTCGGCGCCGTCTGGCCGGCCTGCTTGAGCAGGCGCGCCAGGTGCGCGCTCATGTCGCCGTCGTCGGCGACGATGCAGGCCGGCGAGTCGACGAGGCGGGTCGTCGTGCGCACGTCCTTGGCGCGCTCCTTCAGCGCCTCCTTCAGGCGCTCGAGCACCGGCTTGAGCGCTTCGGCGGTGGCTTCGGCCGCCTTCTTCTCTTCCTCGTCCTGCAGCTTGCCCAGGTCGACGCCGCCCTTGGCGACGCTCTGCAGCGGCTTGCCGTCGAACTCGTAGAGGTGCGAGAGCATCCACTCGTCGACGCGGTCGGTCAGCAGCAGGACCTCGATGCCCTTCTTGCGGAAGATCTCCAGCTGCGGGCTGCTCTTGGCGGCGGCCAGCGTCTCGGCGGTGATGTAGTAGATGGCCTCCTGGCCTTCCTTCATGCGCGCCACGTAGTCGGCGAAGCCGACGCCCGAATCGGCCTGCGTCGAGGCGAAGCGCAGCAGCTTGGCCAGACGCTCCTGGTTGACGTGGTCCTCGCCGATGCCTTCCTTCAGCACGGCGCCGAACTGCTCCCAGAACTCGGCGTACTTGTCCTTCTGGTTCTCGGCCACGTCCTCCAGCATCGCCAGCACGCGCTTGGTGCTACCTTCGCGGATCGCCTTGACGTCGCGGCTTTCCTGCAGCAGCTCACGGCTGACGTTCAGCGGCAGATCGGCCGAGTCGATCACGCCCTTGACGAAGCGCAGGTACACCGGCATCAGCGCCTCGGCGTCGTCCATGATGAAGACGCGCTTGACGTAGAGCTTCACGCCGCCGCGCTTGTCGCGGTTCCACAGGTCGAACGGCGCCTTGGCCGGCACGTACAGCAGCTGCGTGTACTCGGTGCGGCCCTCGACGCGGTTGTGCGTGTACGCCAGCGGCGCCTCGCTGTCGTAGGAGATCTGCTTGTAGAACTCCTGGTACTCGGCGTCGGTGACGTCGCTCTTGGAGCGCGCCCACAGCGCGGCGGCCTTGTTGACGGCCTCCCACTCGTCGGTGGTGACCTGCTCCTTCTTCTCGTCGTCCCAGCGCTGCTTGGGCATCAGCACCGGCAGCGAGATGTGGTCGCTGTACTTGCTGATGATGCTGCGCAGCTTCCAGGCCGCGAGGAACTCGTCCTCGCCGTCGCGCAGGTGCAGGATGACATCGGTGCCGCGTTCGGGGCGGTGGATGGTCTCGACCTCGAACTCGCCGGTGCCTTCGCTGGACCAGCGCACGCCCTGCTCGGCCGGCAGCCCGGCGCGGCGGGTCTCGACGGTGATGCGGTCGGCGACGATGAAGCCCGAATAGAAGCCGACGCCGAACTGGCCGATCAGGTTGGCGTCCTTCTTCTGCTCGCCTTCGAGCGCGGCCATGAACTCGCGCGTGCCGCTCTTGGCGATCGTGCCCAGGTGCTGCACGGCCTCGTCGGCGCTCATGCCGATGCCGTTGTCGTGGATGGTGATCGTCTTCTTCTCGGCATCGAAGCTGACGCGGATCTCCAGGTCGGGGTCGTCCTCGTACAGCTCGGCCTTGTCCAGCGCCTCGAAGCGCAGCTTGTCGCAGGCGTCCGACGCGTTGGACACGAGCTCGCGCAGGAAGATCTCCTTGTTCGAGTACAGCGAATGCGTCACGAGGTGCAGGATCTGCTTGACCTCGGCCTGGAACGACAGGGTTTGCTTGTCCATGGTGTTGGCGGCGAAAGAGTGGCTCCGCCCGGCGAGGCCGGGCACGGCGATGCACAGTGGGGGCGCCGCGGCGCCCTTCAAGAGGGGCGGGATTGTCGCCCGTGCGCTCGCGGGGGCGCCCTGCGGGGGATCAGGCCGCCAGCCAGGCGCCCAGCGCGGCGTTGACGGCCGCCGGCGACTCCAGCGGCGCCATGTGGCCGCAGCGGCCGATGACGACGTGCGAGGCGCCCGGGATGCGCTTGCGCATCTCGGCGTGCGTCTCCGGCGGCGTCAGGCGGTCGTCGCTGCCGGTCAGCAGCAGCGTCGTGCAGCGCAGCTGCGGCAGCAGCGGCGAGTAGTCGGGGCGCGTCAGCAGGGCCTCGATCTGGGCCTCGAAGACCGCCGGCGTGCGCCGCGCGAACATCTCGACGACGGTGTCGACCACCGGGCCGGGGCGGCGGCTCTCGTGCACCGTGCCCTGCACCCAGTCCAGCGCCATCGCGCGCATGCCGTCGCGGCGCGCCAGTTCGAGGAAACGCAGGCGGCCGGCGCGTTCGGCGGCTCCCGCCTCGCCTTCGGGCAGCGGCAGGCAGCCGGTGTTGAGCAGCGCCAGGCGCTGCACGCGCTCCGGCGCGCGGCGGCAGATCTCCAGCGCGACGCGCCCGCCCATCGAGTGGCCGGCGACGGCCAGCGGCCCGGGCGGCGCGGCGGCGAGCGCGGCTTCGGCCATCGCGGCGATCGAACGCGCGTCGCCGTACTCGGCGACGCTGCAGGCCGCCGGCAAGGCAGCGACCTGGGGCTGCCAGAGCTCGGCATCGCACAGCAGGCCGGGCAGCAGCAGCAGGGACGTCTTCATCCGGGTCTCCTCCGTCGACGCACTGCCACCATTCTGGCGCGCGGGCCGGCGGCGCGCTTTGCGCCACCTGCGGTCTGCGGGCTTCAGCCGACGCGGCCGAGCCAGGTATCGCGCGTGATCGTCCAGGTCCGGTCGATGCTGCCGTCGCGGCCCAGGTCCAGCGTGATCGTCACGCTGGCGTCGGCCCAAGTCGCGGTGAGCTGGTTGTCGAGGCTGGTGGCGACGAGACGGCCGGCGGCGACGTAACCGTCGCTGCCGACGGTCAGCGCGCCGTCGGTGGCGATCGCGAGCTGGGCGTCGGGCCGGCGCGGGTTGTCGGCTTCCAGCGTCAGCTCGCCGTCGTGGGTGCGCGAGACGAAGGCGCCGCCGGCGTCGTAGGTCTTGACGATGGTCCAGTCGACGTCGCGCAGCCGGTAGTTCGACTCGCGCTGGCCGATCATCGTGACCATCGCGATCGACTCGGCGCTGAGCGTGCGGTGGCGCTCGCTGCCGCCGCCGTCCACGGCCACCGTCTCGCGCTGCAGGCGCAGGCCGCCGCCGACGGTGAAGCTGCCGGCCGGCTTGGTCAGCTTCAGGCCGCTGACCAGCAGCGTCAGGTCGCTGGAGGTGGCGTCGCGCGCGACGACGGTCAGCTTCAGCGAGCCGTCCAGCGTCGTCGTGCCGTCGGCGGCGATGCACCCGGCATAGTCGACGTCGACCACCTCGCCGGCGTCGAGCTGGCCGTTGCCTTCGTCCGAAGGGTTGGCCGAGGTCACGGTCCAGCTCACGGTGCCGCCGCCGGCGCAGGCCCGGCTGCCGTCGACCGACTGCGCCGTCACCTGGCCAACACCGGCCGCGCCACTCAGCCCGGCTTCGACGGTCTCGACCGCCAGGTCGACACCGTCGGCGGCGACGACCGGCATCGAAGCGGAGTCGGCGGCATAGCCTTCGGCGACTTCGTTGGAGATGCCGGCGCTGCTCGGCGAGTCATCATCACCGCCGCCGCTGCCGCCGCAGGCCGCCAAAAAGCAGACGGCCGCGAAGCTCGCGGCCGTCATCGTGAACCGGGACGTGTTCTTCGTTTGCATCGTCGCTCCTGAGTACGGCACGGACGGCCGTGGCGGAGCGCGAGGGCAAGCGGCGTACCCGCCGCCGCGTCAGGCAGCCTGGGCGGCCCCGGACGACGTCGCGCCGGCGTGGCGCGCGAGCGCGGTGTCGAAGACCTCGCGGGCGCAGTCGTGGCAGCAGCCGCAGGAGGAGGCGACGCGCAAATCGTCCTGCAGCACGTCGAAGCAGCGCGTGCCCGACTCGACGGCCGCGGCGATGTCGCGGTCCGAGACGCGGTGGCAGAGGCAGACGATCATGGGCGCGCTCCAGTCGGAATGCGCCGGATCGTAAGCTAAATGCGAATCCATCTCAATACTTGGGCGAGCAACAGGGTGTAGCGGCCGGCGTCGCCGCCCTCAGGAGGCTTCGCCCATCTGCGACTGCAGGTAGTTCGGCTCGCCGACCTTGCCGACCAGTTCGAGCTGGGTCTCGAGGTGGTCGATGTGCTCCTCGGTGTCTTCCAGCAGTTCTTCGAGCAGCTCGCGGCTGACGTAGTCGCGCACCGACTCGCAGTGCGCGATCGCCTCCTTCAGCTGCGCCTGCGAGCCCAGTTCGAGCTTCAGGTCGCATTCGACGATCTCGACGACGGTCTCGCCGATCAGCAGCTTGCCCAGGTCCTGCAGATTGGGCAGGCCTTCGAGCACGAGGATGCGGTCGACGATCTTGTCGGCGTGCTTCATCTCCTCGATCGACTCTTCGTACTCGTGTTTGGCCATGCGCACGAAGCCCCAGTTCTTCAGCATGCGGTAGTGCAGGAAGTACTGGTTGATCGCGGTGAGCTCGTTCTTGAGCTGGCGGTTCAGGTGCTCGAGTACGACGGCGTCGCCTTTCATGGCCGCTCCTCCTTGCGGTTGGGTCGGCGCATTGTGCGGCGGCAGACGATTTCCTGCTCAGCGCAGCAGGGCCGCCGCCAGCGCCAGCATCGTGACGCCGATCACGAGGTCCAGCACCTGCCAGGCGCCCGGCCGCGCGAACACCGGCGCCAGCAGCCGCGCGCCGTAGCCCAGGCCCGAGAACCACAGCGCGCTGGCCGACGCCGCACCGACGACGAAAGCCGGGCGCAGGGCCGCCGCCTGCTGCGCGCCGACCGAGCCGACCAGCAGCACCGTGTCCAGATAGACGTGCGGGTTGAGCAGCGTGAAGGCCGCCACCTGGGCCAGCGCCTGGCGCCGGCTCAAGCCCTCGCCGGCGGCCGCGGCCAGCGCGCCCGGCCGGCGGGCCCGCCACAAGGCGCGCAGCCCGTAGACCGTGAGGAAAGCCGCGCCGCCCCAGGAGAGCAGCGTCGTCAGCGTCGGTGCGGCGCCGACGACGCCGCCCAGCCCGGCGACGCCGGCGGCGATCAGCAGCGCGTCCATCGCGGCGCAGAACAGCACGACCGGCCCGACGTGCTCGCGGCGCAGGCCCTGGCGCAGCACGAAGGCGTTCTGCGCGCCGATCGCGACGATCAGCGCCATGCTGAGGGAGAAACCGGTGATCCAGGCGGAAGACATGCGCCAGCATGCCGCGTCCGGGCCGAAGCGGTGCTAAAACGTCCTGCACCGTCATTAGCGTTGCTTCATTCATGCTCGATTACGCCCTGCTCGAAGCCCTGGCCGCCGTCGTGCGCGAAGGCAGCTTCGAACGCGCTGCGCGAACGCTGCACGTCACTGCCTCGGCGGTCTCGCAGCGCGTGCGCCTGCTCGAGGAGCGCCTGGGCCAGGTGCTGGTCGTGCGCGGCCAGCCCTGCAGCGCCACCGCGGCCGGCCGGCTGCTGTGCCGCCACGCCGAGCAGGTGGCGCTGCTCGAAGGCGCGCTGCGCGCCGAGCTGCCGGCGCTGCAGAGCGACGCCGGCTGGGCGACGCTGCCGGTGGCCGTCAACGCCGACAGCCTGGCGACCTGGTTCGTCGGCGCCGCGGCGGCTTTCGCGCAGGCCGAACCGCGCGTGCTGCTGGACCTGGGCGTCGACGACCAGGACCACACCGCAGAGCGCCTGCACGCCGGCGAGGTGCTGGCCGCCGTCAGCGCCGACGAGCAGCCGGCGCCCGGCTGCCGGCGCGTGCCGCTGGGCCGGCTGCGCTACGTCGCCACGGCCAGCCCGGCCTACGTCGCGCGCCATTTCGCCGACGGCGTCGACGCCGCGACGCTGGCGCGCGCGCCGGCGCTGGTCTTCGACCGCAAGGACCGGCTGCAGCAGCGCTGGGCGCAGCGCGCCGCCGGTCAGGCCGTCGAGATGCCGCGCCACTGGCTGCCGTCGAGCCAGGGTTTCGTCGACGCGACGCTCGCCGGCCTGGGCTGGGGCATGAATCCGGAGCCGCTGGTGCGCGCGCTGCTGGCCGCCGGCACCCTGGTCGAACTGGTGCCCGGCAGCGCGCTCGACGTGCCGCTGGCCTGGCAGCACACGCGCATCGCACTGCCGGCGCTGCAGCGCCTGACCGACTGCGTCGTCGAGGCCGCACGCGGCACGCTGGAGCCCTGACGCCGGCGCCACGCGGCGCTTGCGCAAGATCAACACGCCCACCGCGACCGTGTAGAGCGCACGACCGCGAAACGAGCCCCTCGCCTATCCTCCGCGGTTAACCCAAGACGACGAAAGCTCCATCGTGGACCGTCACATCCTCAGCTCGCTCTTCGCGCCGAAATCGATCGTCGTCTTCGCCGGCGACCCGGACAGCGACGAGGCCCCGACGCCGCTGGCGCGCACGCTGCGCCGTTCGCTGATCGACGGCGGCTACGCCGGCCCGATCACCTGGCTGGACATCTCGATGACCGGCACGCTGGCCGACCTGGCGGCCTCTCGCGCCGACTTGGCGCTGATCGCGCTGCCGCCCGAGCAGATCCCGGCGGCGATGGAGATCGTCGGCCGCATCCGCTGCCGCGCCGCGCTGATCGTCTCCAGCGGCCTGCCGCTGGAAACCTGCGCCGAGCTGCACCAGGTCGCGCGGCGCTACGGCGTGCACCTGCTGGGCCCCAACAGCCTGGGCTTCCAGCGCCCGGCGCTCAAGCTCAACGCCAGCGCGCTGGGGCCGCTGGCCGCGCCCGGCCCGCTGGGGCTGATTTCGCAGTCGGGCGCGCTGACGGCCTCGATCCTCGACTGGGCGCAGCACAACGGCATCGGCTTTTCCAACGTCATCTCGCTGGGCCCGAACACCGCCGTCGACCTGCCGCAGGCGCTGGACTTCCTGGCCAACGACGGCCAGACGCAGAGCATCCTGGTCTACATGGAAGGCATCCGCCACGCACGCCGCTTCATGAGCGCGCTGCGCGCGGCGGCCTACGCCAAGCCGGTGGTCGTGATGAAGGCCGGGCGCAAGCCGGCCGGCTCGCACGCCGCGCTGACGCACTCGGCCTCGATCGTCGGCGCCGACGACGTCTTCGACGCCGCGCTGCGCCGCGCCGGCGTCGTGCGCGTGCGCACCTTCGTGCAGCTGTTCTCGGCCGCCAAGTGCCTGGCCTCGCGCTTCCGCCCGGTGGGCAAGCGGCTGGCGATCATCACCAACGGCGGCGGCCCGGGCGTGCTGGCCGCCGACTGGGCCGACGAGATCGGCCTGGACGTCACCGGCGTCGCCGACCTGGGTGAAGACGCCGACGGCGCGCGCTACCGCGAAGCGCTGCAGCAGGCGCTGGCCGATCGCGGCGCCGACGGCATCCTGCTGATCTACTCGCCCAAGGCCGGCGAGGACCCGCTGGCCATCGCCCACGGCGTCGGCGAGGCCTACTCGCCCAGCGGCAAGCCGGTGCTGTCGTGCTGGATGGGCGACACCGTCGTGCGCCCGGCGCGCGAGTACCTGGCCGGACGGCTGATCCCGACCTTCCGCACGCCGGAAGCCGCGGTCGACGCCTTCCACAGCATCGCGAGCTTCTACCGCAACCAGCAGCTGCTGCAGCAGACACCGGCCTCGCTGTCGCACCTGGCCGACCCCGACACCGAAGGCGCGCGGCTGCTGATCGAAGGCGTGCTGACCGAGCGCCGCCGCGTGCTGACCGAGATGGAGAGCAAGGCGCTGCTGGCGGCCTTCCACATCCCGGTGACGCGCACGATGCTCGCGCGCACGCCCAACGAGGCGATGCTGATCGCCAGCCAGCTGGGCTACCCGGTGGCGCTGAAGATCGACTCGCCCGACATCTCGCACAAGAGCGACGTCAAGGGCGTGGCGCTGGACGTGCACAGCGCCGCCCAGGTGCGCGACCGCTTCAACGACATGATGGACGCGGTGCGCCGGGCGATGCCCAGCGCGCGCATCAACGGCATCACGGTGCAGCCGATGGCCGGGCGCAACTCGCGCGGCAAGACGCGCGAGGTCTACGTCGGCCTGACCACCGACGACCCGTTCGGCCCGGTCATCACCTTCGGCGCCGGCGGCACGATGATCGAGCTGATCGCCGACCGCACGATGGAGCTGCCGCCGCTGAACCAGTTCCTGGCCCACCGGCTGATCGAACGGGCGCGCGTCGCCGAGTCGCTCGGCGAATGGCGCGGCGCGCTGCCGGCGGACATCCAGGCGCTCGAGCAGGTGCTGCTGCGCGTCTCGGAGATGGTCTGCGAGCTGCCGCAGCTGCGCGAGATGGACATCAACCCGATCATCGTCGACGAGAACGGCGCGGTCGCGGTCGACGCGCGCATCGTCATCGACCACTCGGCGGCGGCGCCGCACAGCTACAACCACCTGGCGATCCTGCCCTACCCGTCGAGCCAGGAACGCGAGTGGCCGATGAAGGGCGGCGGGCTGTACACGATCCGCCCGATCCGCCCGGACGACGCCGACATGCTGCAGTCCTTCGTGCGCGGGCTGTCCGAGGAGAGCCGCTACTTCCGCTTCGCCAGCACGATGCCCGAGCTGCCGGCGCGCATGCTGGCGCGCTACACGCTGATCGACTACGACCGCGAGATGGCGCTGGTCGCCGTGCTGCACGAGCGCCACGTCGCCGAGGACGGCAGCTTCCACGAGAGCGAACGCATCATCGGCGTCTCGCGCTACATCACCAACCCCGACCAGACGACCTGCGAGTTCTCGCTGGCGGTGGCCGACGAGTTCAAGGGCCAGGGGCTGGGTTCGCGGCTGATGCTGTCGATCGTCGACTTCGCGCGCGCCAAGGGGCTGGCCGAGATCGAGGGCCTGATCCTGGCCAACAACGCCAACATGCTCAGGCTGATGCGAAGCCTCGGCTTCACGATCTCGCCCTTCCCCGAGGACCCCGACTTCAAGATGGCGGCCAAGACCCTGTGACGCGGTGACGCCCGGCCGGCGGCGCGTGGCCGCCGCCGGGGCTCAGCGCGTGAGGAAGCGGTCGCAGACGGCGAAGAACTCCTGCGGCCGCTCGAAGTACGGCAGCGCGCCGGTCTGGAAGACGTTGAAGCGCCAGTTGGGCTTCTTCTCGACTTCCTTCTTCGCGCGGTAGTCGGTGAAGTCGCCGCGCACGCCGTGGCACATCCACACCGGCTGGCGCAGCTTGTCGTAGACGTCGAGGATGTCGGCGCTGAACAGCCCGCCCGACAGGAAGGCCAGCGGTGCGTGCCGCGCACCGGGCGCGCGCGCGGTCTCCACCGCGTAGGCCCAGGCCTGCTCGTCGATCTGACGGCCGCCCCAGGTCTTCTCGAGGAAGTAGCGCACGACCTTGGGCCGCGTCAGGTTGTCGAACAGGAACGGCGCCCACAGCGGCACCGACAGCACGGCGTGCAGGCCGGGGATCGCACGCGTCGAGCCCGGCGCGCCGCGCAGCGGCTTGCTGCCGCGGAAGCCCGTCGGGCTGACCAGGGCCAGCCGGCCCCAGTTGCGCGGCCGCTCGCAGGCCGCACGCGCCAGGAACTCGCAGCCCAGCGACAGCCCGACCGCGTCCAGCGGCCCGGGGCCGCAGCGCTGGCGGATCTGCGCCGCCGCCTCGTGCAGCGCGTCGGTCATCAGCCGCGGCGTGTACTCGCGGTCGCTGCGCTCGGACAGGCCGAAACCCGGCAGGTCGAGCGCGAACACCGTGCGCCAGGTGGCGTAGTGCTCGTAGACCGGCCGCAGCTCGGCGGCCGAGGCCGCGGCGTTGACGCTGTGCACGAGCAGCAGCGGCGCGCCGCTGCCCATCGTGTAGCAGACCAGGCCGCCGGGAAAAGCCAGACGATCGCCCGGCAGCGCCGGACCGAGAGGCTGGCTCTGCCGGGCCAGCACCGGGTCGAGTGCCGCGTTCATGGGGTCCTCAGCACCTTGGGAACGGGAGCCGGCCGCAGCCGGTAGGCATCGGGCATGCGCGAGCCCAGCAGCGGCCGCAGATACATGCGGAAGGCGTCGGTGACGTCGGTGCCTTCGGCGGTGATGAACTCGTCGTCCATCGTGCGCGTCTTGCCGGCCACCGCGGCCAGCGGCAGCAGCTCGTAGTCGACCGAGTAGAAGCCGGTGCGCTTGATCGCCACCGAGCCGTCGCTCTTGCCCCACATCGCGAACTGCACGGCCTTCTCGCCGACTTCGCGCGCCTCGCGCTGGTCGACGTCGCTGACGCAGCCGATGAAGCTCCTCTGCAGGTAGCCGAAGGTGTCGCCGCGCACGCGCTTGATCTTCAGCTTGGACTTGATCTCCTCGCACAGCAGGTCGGCCAGCGCGCCGTTGCCCGAGAGCTGCACGTTGCCGTGCGCGTCGTGCTCGACGGCCTTGGCCAGCTGCACGACGATCGGCGTGCCCGAGGCGTCGTGGATGCCTTCGCTGACGGCGATGACGCAGCGGCCGTGGCGCTCGTACATCGTCTTCACGTCGCGCAGGAACTGGCCGATGTCGAAGACACGCTCGGGCAGGTAGATCAGGTGCGGGCCGTCGTCGGGGAACTTCTTGCCCAGCGCGCTGGCGGCGGTCAGGAAGCCGGCGTGGCGGCCCATCACGACGCCGACGTAGACGCCCGGCAGCGCCGCGTTGTCGAGGTTGGCGCCGGCGAAGGCCTGGGCGACGAAACGCGCCGCGCTCGGGAAGCCGGGCGTGTGGTCGCTGCCGACGAGGTCGTTGTCGATCGTCTTCGGGATGTGGATCGCGCGCAGCGGGTAGCCGGCCTTGATCGCCTGCTCGCTGACGATGCGCACCGTGTCCGACGAGTCGTTGCCGCCGATGTAGAAGAAGTGCTCGATCTCGTGCGCCTGCAGGACCTTGAAGATCTCCTGGCAGTACTTCAGGTCGGGCTTGTCGCGCGTCGAGCCCAGCGCCGACGACGGCGTGTTGGCGACCTGCTCGAGGTTGTGGCTGGTTTCCTGCGTCAGGTCGACGAAGTCCTCGTCGACGATGCCGCGCACGCCGTGGCGCGCGCCGTAGACCAGGCGCACGTCGCGAAAGCGCCGCGCCTCGAGCACGACGCCGACGAGCGACTGGTTGATGACTGCGGTCGGCCCCCCACCCTGGGCCACGAGAATCTTGCCTGACGACATGCCGTCGACCTCCTGCGGGCATTGTGCGCCCGGCCCCGGGCCGCGCATCCGGCCCAGGTCAGGAAACGGGTTGTGACGCCACGTTGCGTTGGGGGGTCAGCGCAGGCCGCGGCGGTGCGCCATCTCCTCGGCCATGCGCACCAGGCAGCGGTCGTCGATCGCCGCGGCGGCGGCCGGGTAGGCGCGCTCGTCTTCGTCGGCGACGTGGCGCCGGTACATCGCGACGAAGGCCTCCCACTGCGGCACGACGGCCGCGTCCCAGTGGCCGTCGGCGACCGCGGCCAGCGTCGGCTTTAGCGCGTACCAGGCGGTCGCCATCTGGGCGTGCTCGGCCTGCAGGCGGTCGGCCAGCGCGGCCTCGCCCTGCTCGCGCAGCGCCGGGAAGACGTGGCGTTCCTCGTCCTCGTGGTGGTTGGGCGCGGCGAGGTCGAAGTAGCGCATCACGTCGCGTGCGGCGTGGCGCGCCTGGTCGTCGACGGCGCCGCCGCGCTGCTCGAGGTGCGCACGCAGGCGCTCCAGCAGCGACAGCATGCGTTCGACGCGGTCGTGGCAGGCTTCGAGCATCTCGAACGGAGCGTCGAAACCGGCACTCGGGCCGTCGTGCAGCGGGAACGTGGCCATCGCGCCTCCCGGATCAGCTCCACCAGGCGGCGAACACGCCCAGCGGATGGTGCGCCCGCGCCACCGACACCATGTAGAGGAACACCGTCAGCGCGGCGGCATAGGCGGCGGCCCGCGCCGCCGGCGTGCGGCCCCGCTTGAGCGCGATCGAGCCGAGCACGACGTAGACGACGAGCAGCACGAGCTTGGTCCCGAGCCAGGCGTCGCGCAACGGCTGCAGCGCAAGAAGCGTCCACAAGGTGGCGCCGGCGGCCAGCAGCAGCGTGTCGATGACATAGCTGGCCACGCGCAGCGGCTTGACCATCGCCCAGCGCTGGCCGGCGAGCACCGCCGCGCCGCGCACGGCGAACAGCAAACCGCTGGCCGCGACGAGCGCGAGGTGCGCCAGCTTGATCTCGGCGTAGGCGGCGGCCAGGGACATCGGGTCGGTGCCGGCAAGGCCCGCGCCCGCCGGCGACGCAGCCTCAGGCGGCGGCGTGGGCGCCGACGTGCACCGGCATCTGCACCGGCGTCAGCAGCTTCTCCAGCAGCTCGCGCACCTGGACGATGCGGTTGCCGAACGGCATCTGGCCGACGCCGCGGAAGAACAGGCCCTTCATGACGTCGCCACGCACCGCGGCGGCGAGCTGGGTGTCGATGCAGAACTGGCCCCAGCCCTTGAAGCCGTCGCGCAGCCCGCACTGGGCCAGGCAGTCGAAGGTCACGACGCAGCGCGGCTTCTTGTGCGCGATCTCCTGCAGCTTGGGCTCGGCGTTGAGGTAGTTCTTCAGCCAGTGCGTCTTGACCGCACGCGCCGGCAGGCCGGCGACGCTGGTGAACTCGACCAGGTCTTCGTCGCGCGCTTCGGCCAGCACCTTCTTGAACGCCGGGTGGGCGTCGCATTCCTCGGTGGCGACGAAGGGCGTGCCCAGCTGCACCGCGGCGGCGCCCAGGTTCTGCAGGCGGGCGATGTCCTCGTGCGTGCGGATGCCGCCGGCGGCGATCACCGGCACGTCTTCCATGCCGGCGGTGCGCAGGAACTCGCGCGTCGCCGGGATCACGTTCTCGAACTCGAAGCGCGGGTCGTTCAGGTCCTCGACACGCGCCGCGCCCAGGTGGCCGGCGGCCAGCCGCGGGTGCTCGATGACGATGGCGTCGGGGCGGCGCTGCTTGCGCTCCCACTTCTTGACGATCAGCTGCACGCCGCGCGCGTCCGACAGGATCGGGATCAGCGCGGTCTTCGGGTGTTCCTTGGCCAGGTCCGGCAGGTCCAGCGGCAGGCCGGCGCCGACGACGACCGCGTCGATGCCCGAGCGCAGCGCGCGCACCACCGACGGCGCGTATTCGCCGACGGCGCGCATGACGTTGATCGCCAGCAGGCCGCGGCCCTGGGAGATCTCGCGCGCGGCACGGATCTCGCGGTCGATGGCCTCGAGGTTGGCGTCGTTGATCGCCTTCTTGTCGGCCTCGCCGTTCAGCCCCTTGTGGCAGTGCTGGGTGCGCTCCATCAGGTCGGGGTGATGGCGGCGCAGGTCGACCGAGGAGAGCGTGCCGACGGCGCCGAGCGAGGCCACGCTGCCGGCCAGGCGGTGCGCCGAGATGCCGACGCCCATGCCGCCTTGCACGATCGGCAGCAGTTCGCGGCCGGCCAGCTTCAGCGGGCGCAGCACGCTGCGCTCGAGCTTGTCGCGCAGGATTTCGACGGTCTGGTCGACCGAGGTGGGCATCAACATCGTGGGTTCTCGCGGTCAGGCACGCGGGACGGGCGTCCGGCGTGCGGCATTGCATCGCGCCCGGCAGCGGGCGGCCTTGACTTCAGTCAGATCGGCACCCCGTAGCGTAACGGATTCCGGGCGCGGATCCGTGTACGCGTGCGCGAAGGCTGCGGCGGAGGCGCTCAGAACTCGATCATCTCGACGCGCTGGCCGCGCTCGACGAGCAGATCGCGCAGGCGCTGGGCCTCGTCGCGCTTGAGCAGCGGCCAGCACACCGCGCGCCAGTCGTCGCCCGCCGGCAGGACCTCGACACGCGGGCAGCGCGGCGTGCCCTTGAGCGCACCGAGCGCGGCCTCCAGGTCTCGGCCGAGCAGGCGCGACTCGGCCGGCGTGCGCGACGCACGCGTGACGAGCGCGTAGACGATCTCGTGGCGGTCGGCGCGGCGCGCCGCCGACGCGGCCCGTGCGGCCTCGCCGGCGCGGCGCGCCGCGCGGCGTTCGTCGTCGCCGAGCAGGAAGGCCGGCGGCTCGCGCAGCCGGTGGCCGTCGGCGTCGAGCGCACGCGGCGTGATGATCGGCGTCGGCGGAGCCACCGAGAGCTTGGGGAGCGGCGACGAAGCCGCCGCAGCGGCCGAGGCCGGGGAGGCGGAAGACGCCGCAGAGGCAGCCGCGGCCGACGAGGCCGTGGTCGGCGCGGACGCTGCCGAAGCGGCGGCCGACGCAGGGGCCGAAGCGGCCGCCGGCGCCGAAGCCGACGACGCCGCCCCCGAAGCAGCAGACGCCGCCACCGGTGCCGACGCGGCGGCCACCGGCGGCGCCGCGAACTCGTCGCCACGCCCACGCTGCACCACCCAGGCGAAGGCGCCGGCCAGCGCGGCGACGGCGGCCAGGGCGATCACGGCCACCGCGACGCGGCGCCGGCTGCGACGGCGGCGTCCCAGCACCGCGCCGCCGGGACGGCTGTCCAGCAGCACCTGCACCGGCCCGGCCGGCGTCTGCAGCGTCGCCTGGCCGAGCCAGAGCACGACGGCGACGCCGTCTTCGGGCACCAGGGCGCGGTCGATCGCCACCTGGTGCAGCGGCAGGCCGTCGGCCTCCGGGCGGGATTCCTGGCCGTGGCGGCGGGCCCAGGCGGCCAGGCGGCGCGCCGAGACGGCCTCCAGCACCTTCTCGGTGAACACCGGGCGCCAGCGCGCACGGCGTGCACCGCCGGCGAACGGCAGGTCCACCCAGCCGAACTCGCCCACCTGCTGCGGCGTCACGCGCAGCGCCAGCGGGTCGCGGTGATGCCAGGCCACCACGCGGGCGGCCCATTCGTCGCGGCGTTCGGGCTCCATCGTGGCCGATTCTCCCGGCCGGGCGGCCGCCGAAAGCGCCGAAGAAGACGGTCGCCGCGGCCTTGTTCACGGCACGGCGCTGGCGGCACGAGCTTTGCTCTGGGGGGATCGTCCCCACCTGATCGCCAAGGCATGCAAGATCGTCGTCGTCGGGCCCGTGGCCGCGAACGGGTCCGCGGCCCCCGCCCGCATCGAGTCATGCCACCGAAAGGAGGCCGCCGATGAACCGCAAAGGATCTCGTCCGCACTGGGACGGCTGGCTGACCGTCGCCACGATCGTGCTGGCGGTCGTCAGCGCCTGGATCTGGGCCGACCCCGACACCGAGCCCGCGGCGGCGCCGGTCACCGTGCGCTGAGCGGCGGGCCGCGCGCGGCGCCGTATGCTCGGCGCATGCGACTGCTGCTCGTCGAAGATGACCGGATGATCGGCGAGAGCCTGCGCGCCGCGCTCAGGCTCGAAGGCCATGCCGTGGACTGGGTGCGCGACGTCGCCGCCGCGCGCGCCTCGCTGGCCAGCGAACGTTTCGACTGCGTGCTGCTGGACCTGGGCCTGCCGCCCGGCGGCCCGCCCGGCGCACCGCCGGCCGACGGCCTGGACGTGCTGCGCGAACTGCGCGGCCGCGCCGACACCACGCCGGTCATCGTGCTGACCGCACGCGACGCCAGCGGCGACCGCGTGCGCGGCCTGGACGGCGGCGCCGACGACTACCTCGTCAAGCCCTTCGAGTTCGACGAGCTGACGGCGCGCATCCGCGCCGTCACGCGCCGCCACGGCGGCCGTGCCGGCCCGCTGCTGACGCACGGCGGCGTCACGCTGGACCCGGCGACGCGCCAGGTGACGCTCAACGGCGAGCCGGTGCTGCTGTCGGCGCGCGAGTTCGCGGTGCTGGAAGCGCTGATGCAGCGCCCCGGCGCGGTGCTCTCGCGCGCCCAGCTCGAGGACCGGCTCTACGGCTGGGGCGACGCGGTCGAGAGCAACGCCGTCTCGGTCTACATCCACCAGCTGCGGCGCAAGCTGGGCGCCGACTTCATCCGCAACATGCGCGGCGTCGGCTACTTCCTGTGAACTCGATCCGCGCGCGCGTGCTCGCGCTGCTGCTGGCGATGCTCGCCTTCGCCGCGGGAGTGATGGGCACGGTGACCTATCACAACGTGCTCGCCGAGACAGAGGCGCTGTTCGACTACCAGCTGCGCCAGATGGCGCTGTCGCTGCGCGACCAGGGCGAGATCGCGCCCGACCAGGCCGGCGCGCTGGCCGACCGCGAGCTGGACTTCGTGATCCAGATCTGGAGCGCCGACGGCCAGACGATCTACGCCTCGCGCCCGCACGACGAGCTGCCGGCGCGGGCGCTGCTCGGTTTCGCCGACGTCTCGGCCGGCAAGCAGACCTGGCGCACCTTCACCGTGCTGCGCGGCCAGCGCGTGATCCAGGTCGCCCAGCCGCGCCAGATCCGCCAGCGCCTGGCTGCCGGCGCGGCGCTGCGCAGCGTCGCGCCGCTGGTCGGCATCGCGCCGCTGATCGCGCTCTTGACCTGGGCCGCGGCGACGCGCGTGCTGCGGCCGCTGCGCAGCGTCGCGCGCGCGGTGCGCGAACGCGAGCCGCAGTCGCTCTCGCCGCTGCCGACCGCCAAGCTGCCCGACGAGCTGTCGCCGCTGGTCGCCGCGCTCAACGGCCTGCTCGGCCAGCTCGCGCAGGCGATGGACACCCAGCGCGCCTTTGTCGCCGACGCCGCGCACGAGCTGCGCTCGCCGCTGCAGGCGCTGAAGCTGCAGATCCGCCTGCTCGAACGCGCCGAGGACGAGGCCACGCGCGCCGAGGCCGTGCGTGCGCTGGCCGAAGGTGTCGAGCGCAGCGCCTGGCTGGTCGAGCAGCTGCTCGTGCTGGCGCGCAACGAACCCGGCGCGCCGCCGCTGCCGACGGCGCGTGTCGACCTCGCCGAAGCCGCGCGCAGCGCGCTGGCCGCGACCGTGCCGCTGGCCGTGTCGCGCGGCAGCGAACTGGCGCTGCAGGCCGACGAACCGGTGCCGCTGCAGGGCGACGCCGGCTCGCTGGCGGTGCTGGTGCGCAACCTCGTCGACAACGCGGTGCGCCACTCGCCGCCCGGCGCACGGGTCGAGGTGCGCGCGGTGCTGGACGCCGGCGCGCCGCTGCTCGTCGTCGACGACGCCGGCCCGGGCATCCCGGAGGCCGAACGCGAGCGCGTCTTCGACCGCTTCTACCGCCGCGACCCCGGCGCCGGCGAAGGCAGCGGCCTGGGGCTGGCGATCGTGCGCACGATCGCCGCACGCCACGGCGCCACGGTCACGCTGGGCGACTCGCCGCAGGGCGGGCTGCGCGCCAGCGTGCGTTTCCCGGCGGCCGCTTAATCCTCGCTTCACGCAGCGCTAACGCTGCACTCATCGTCCGGTCCCAAGCTGGCGTCCATCGGGCTTCGACCAGGGCCCGTTCTCCGCGAAAAGGACATGGACACGATGAAGATGAAGCCTTTGGCCGCCGCCCTGCTGGCCGGTGGCGTGCTCGGCGCGAGTGCGGCCAGCGCTTTCGACCTGCCCCCGTGGCTGCGTCTGGACCGCTCCAGCACCGCCGCCGCGACGGCCGGTGCCGCGGCGGCCACCACCGCCGCCACGGCCGCGCCGGTCGCCCCGATCCCGGCCCAGGGCACGGTGCCCGACTACCGGGCGATCTTCAAGCAGGCCGGCCCGGCCGTCGTCGGCATCACCGTCGAGGGCATGCACAAGGCCAGCGCCGAGGAGCAGGGCCTGCCCGAAGGGCTGGAGAACGACCCGTTCTTCCAGTTCTTCCGCGGCATGCCGGGCTTCGGCCAGCGCGGCCGCGGCGCCAACCCCTCGGTGCCGTTCCGCGGCCAGGGATCGGGTTTCATCGTCGCCGCCGACGGCCTGATCCTGACCAACGCCCACGTCGTGCGCGAAGCCAAGGAAGTGACCGTCAAGCTCGGCGACCGGCGCGAGTTCTCGGCCAAGGTGCTGGGCAGCGACCCGGTGACCGACATCGCCGTGCTGCGCATCGATGCCAAGGGCCTGCCGACGGTGCGTCTGGGCGACCCGCGCCGGCTGGAAGTCGGCGACCCGGTGATGGCCATCGGCGCGCCCTACGGCTTCGAGCAGACGGCGACCACCGGCATCGTCAGCGCCAAGGGCCGCTCGCTGCCCGGCGACGCCGTCGTGCCGTTCATCCAGACCGACGCCGCGGTCAACCCCGGCAACTCGGGCGGCCCGCTGCTCGACGGCGGCGGCGCCGTCGTCGGCATCAACGCGCAGATCTATTCGCAGAGCGGCGGCTTCCAGGGCCTGTCGTTCTCGATCCCGATCGACGTCGCGCTGAAGGTCAAGGACCAGATCGTCGCCACCGGCCGCGCCCAGCACGCCCGGCTGGGGGTCTCGATCCAGGACCTGAACCAGGGCCTGGCCGAGTCCTTCGGCCTGGAGCGGCCCGACGGCGCGCTGGTCGCCGCGGTCCAGCCCGGCAGCGCCGCGGCCAAGGGCGGGCTGAAGCCTGGCGACGTGATCACCGAGGTCAACGGCCAGGCGGTCGAACGCAGCGGCAGCCTGTCGACGCTGATCGGCATGTCGGCGCCGGGCGAACGCGTGAAGCTCAAGGTCTGGCGCGATAAGAGCTGGCGCGAGCTGGAGGTCAAGCTCGGCAGCGCCGAAGCGACGACGGCCAGCGCCGACGACCCGTCGCGCCCCGAAGGCATGCAGCTCGGCCTGGCGCTGCGTCCGCTGACGCGCGACGAGCAGCGGCAGGTGCACGTCGACGGCGGCCTGCTGGTGCAGGACGTCGACGGCCCGGCGGCTCGTGCCGGCGTCGAACGCGGCGACGTGCTGCTGGCGATCAACGGCCAGCCGGTACAGTCGATCGAGCAGGTGCAGGCGGTGCTCAAGAGCAAGCCCCGCCACGTCGCGCTGCTGGTGCAGCGTGACGGCGAGACGATCTTCGTGCCGATCCGCATCGGCTGAAGCTGGCTCGCGTCACGACGGCCGCCCGCGGGGCGGCCGTCGTCGTTTCCGGCCGCAGGCGTGACGTATTGGCGGGGCGAATAGCGATAGAAATGCTAGATTTGCTCGACTCGACAAGCCACCCCCCATGTCGCCCCTCTCCACCGCTCTGCAGCGTTTCGCCGCCTCCGCGGCTCCCGGCGCCGAGCAGCGCCTGCGCAAGCTGGCGATCAGCGCCGCTGCGGTGCTGATCCTGCTGGCCTGGGCCACGGTGGTGCTGGTGCTGTGGATTCGCTGGAACGACGCCGTCGTCGGCGAACTGCGCCAGAACACCAACCTGGCCCGCGCCTTCGAGGAGCAGACGCTGCGTGTGCTGGCCGCGGTCGACCAGGCGACGGTGCGTGCGCGCGACGACTACGCGCGCCGCGGCGGCGCCTCGCTGGACCTGGGCCGCTACGCCAACGAGACCGGGCTGGTGCCC
The DNA here is from genome assembly GCF_000284255.1 of Rubrivivax gelatinosus IL144. Classification (NCBI taxonomy): domain Bacteria; kingdom Pseudomonadati; phylum Pseudomonadota; class Betaproteobacteria; order Burkholderiales; family Sphaerotilaceae; genus Rubrivivax; species Rubrivivax gelatinosus. The sequence goes on along the minus strand of NC_017075.1, from coordinate 764,687 downwards.
AACATCCTCGTGCAGCTGTCGCTGGTCGGCGCCGACGGGCGCTTCATCGGCAGCAACCTCGACCCCGACGGCAGCAAGACCGGCCACGTCGACCTGTCCGAGCGCGAGCACGTGCGCGTGCACCTGGCGCCGACGACGCTGGCGCCCGGCAGCGGCCTGGCCAGCCCCGACGCACTGTGGATCGGCAAGCCGGTGCTGGGCAAGGTCTCCAAGCGCTGGACGATCCAGATCTCGCGCCGCATCACCGCCGCCGACGGCCACATCCTCGGCGTCGTCGTCGCCTCGCTGGACCCGGGCTATTTCGAGGACGTCTACCAGCGCGCGGCGATCGGGTCGCTGGGCACGGTGACGCTGGTCGGCCAGGACCTGAGCATCCGCGCCCGGGTCATCGGCGGCGACAGCGCCAACCAGATCGGCCAGACGCTCAAGCGCAACGGCGTCTTCGCCCAGCAGCAGCTGCAGCGCGAAGGCACGTTCAGCGGCGTCAGCACGCTCGACGGCCTGGAGCGCTACACCGCCTACCACCGCATCGCCGACTACCCGCTGTACGTGCTGGTGGCCACCGCCAGCGAGGAAGCGCTGACCGGCTGGCGCACCACGCGCGACATCGCCGTCGTGCTGACGCTGCTGCTCAGCGGCGCCGTCGCCGCCGGCGCGGTGGTCTTCGTCGCCGGCCTGCGCCGGTTGGAGGCCAACAACGCCGCGCTGCGCGCCAGCGAGGCCCAGGCCAACGCCGCCAACAACGCCAAGAGCGAGTTCCTGGCGGCGATCTCGCACGAGCTGCGCACGCCGCTGACCAGCATCCGCGGCTTCGCCGAGCTGATGGAGCACCGCCTGGACAATCCGAAGTTCCGCGAGCAGGCCGGGCTGATCCGTAAGGGCGCCGAGTACCTCAACCAGCTGCTCGGCGAGATCCTCGACCTGGCCAAGGTCGAGGCCGGCTCGATGACGCTGTCGCCGGAGCCGGTGAACCTGCGTGCGCTGGTCCAGGGCACGGCCGACTTCTACGCGCTGACGGCCGCCGGCAAGGGGCTGACGCTGGCCGTCGAGATCGACCCCGAGGCGCCGCCGGTCATCGTCGCCGACGGGCTGCGCGTCAAGCAGATCCTCAACAACCTGCTGTCCAACGCCCTCAAGTTCACCCCGGCCGGGCGCGTGGACGTGATGGTCGAGCGCGTCGGCGACCAAGTGCTGATGCACGTCGAGGACACCGGCCCGGGCATCGCGCCCGAGCTGCACGAGACGATCTTCGAACGTTTCCGCCAGGGCAGCGCACGCGTGAGCTACGAACACGGCGGCACCGGCCTGGGCCTGGCGCTGTCGCGAGCGCTGGCGCAGCTGATGCGCGGCTCGCTGCGCGTCGAGTCGGAACACGGCCACGGTGCGCGTTTCACGCTCGCGCTGCCGATCGTGCTGCCGGCGGCGGCCGCCGCCGAAGCCGAGACCGCTGCCGTCAGCGGTTGAAGAACTTCGCCAGCAGCGCGACGCCGGCGACGCCGAGGCCGACGACCACAAGCATCACCGGCCACAGGCTGCCACCGGCGCGACGTTTGGCGCGCGAACGGCGGCGCGGCTCCTGCTCCGACTCGGGCAGGCGCGAGGGCTCGTCCCAGAGGCTGGGACGCGTGCTCGGGTCGCCGAACTCGCTGGGGCGGTCCGCTCCGTTGTCGAAGACGGTCACGCCCTGGAACCGGCGTACTCCGACCGGACGTACATCTCGTGACATTTCGCGATTGTCCGAAGCCGGCCGCGCAGCGGGGGTCCCGCGATCGCGGGGGCTGCCGCACCGCGCACCCGGAATCCGTGTCCGACTTGACGAAAGCTTGATCTGGATGCGCGTCGCGTGCGCGCCCGCCCGCTTACGTTGGCGCGACGCCGGGCCGCCCACGGCCCCCACGGCGCGAAAGCGAGAAAAGGGCATGCAAGCCTTGAGCGGGGTGGACGGGGCCTTCCTCCACCTGGAGACGACGCAGACGCCGATGCACGTCGGCTCCTTGCACCTGTTCGTGCGGCCACCGGGCGCGCGCGGCGACTTCGCCACCGCGGTGCGGCGGCTGATGAAGCAGCGCCTGCACCTGGCGCCGGTGCTGACGCGCCGGCTGGCGACGATGCCGCTGCAGTTCGCCAACCCGGTGTGGGTCGAAGACGGCACGGTCGACCTGGACTGGCACGTGCAGCGTGTCGCCGTGCCGGCGCCCGGCACGCAGGCCGAGCTGGAAGCCGCGGTCGCCCGGCTGCACGCCGAGCGCCTGGACCGCGAGCGGCCGCTGTGGCGCATCTGGGTGCTCGAAGGGCTGGCCTCGGGCGAAGTCGGCTACTACGTGCAGGTGCACCACGCGCTGCTCGACGGCAAGGCCGGCGTGCTGCTGGCGCAGACGCTGTTCGATCCGTCGCCTGAACCGCCGCCGCGGCCGCGCGGCAAGGCGCGCCTCGCCGAGAACCCCGGCACGCTGGCACTCGCCGCCACGGCGCTGGCGCGCGACGCCGGGCTCTACGTCAAGCTCGCGCGCCAGCTGCCGCAGGCGCTGCAGCTGATCGGCACGCTGTTCGGCAGCCCGGGCAAGGCGCAGGGCGGCGCCGGCAAGGCCAACGGCCATCTGCGCGAGAACCTGGGCTTCGGCCCGAAGACGGCGCTCAACGTGCCGATCGGCGCCGAACGCAGCTTCGCCGCGGTGTCGCTGCCGATGGACACGCTGAAGGCGCTGGCTGCGGCGCACGAGGCCAAGCTCAACGACATCGTGCTCGCGCTGTGCAGCGGCATGCTCAGGCGCTGGCTGGCGGCGCACGGCGGCGTGCCGAAGAAGCCGCTGCTGGCCTCGATGCCGATCTCGCTGCGCGCCAGCGGCGACCAGGAGTTCACGACCAAGGCCACGCTGTCGCTCGTCAACCTGCACACCGATATCGCGAACCCGCTCAAGCGCCTGCTGGCGATCCGCGACGCCGCCGGGGCGGTGAAGTCGGTCGCCAAACGCGCACGAGGCGTGATCCCGACCGACTTCCCCTCGCTCGGCGCGCCCTGGCTGCTGCAGGGCCTGGCCTCGCTGTACGGCGCCTCGGGCCTGGCCGGCACGCTGCCGCCGCTGGCCAACGTCGTCATCTCGAACGTGCCCGGCCCGCGCGAGCCGCTGTACCTGGCCGGCGCGCGCATGACGAGCTACTGGCCGCTGTCCATCGTCGAGCACGGCATCGGCCTGAACATCACGGTGATGAGCTATGCCGGCGAACTGGGCTTCGGCTTCACCGCCGCGCAGGCCGCGGTGGCCGACGCCGGCGAACTGAGGGCGGCGCTGCTGGAGTCGCTGGACGAGCTGGTCGCCGCCAGCCGCCCGAAGCCGCCGCGCAAACGGACCGGCACGGCGGCACGCGCCCTGCCGGTGTCCTGATCTTTCGCGGAGGGTCCATGCGCCAGTTGAGCGGTCACGAAGCCAGCTTCCTCTACGCCGACACGACGCACGCCAACGCGAACGTCACCTTCGTCCAGATCTACGACCAGAGCACCGCGCCGGGCGGCACGGTGCGCTTCAAGAGCATCCTGGCGCACGTCGCCGGGCGGCTGCAGCGCTCGCCGGTGTTCCGCCAGCGCCTGCTGCGCGTGCCGCTGGAGCTGGACTACCCGTACTGGGTGGAGGACGAGCACTTCGACCTCGAGTACCACGTGCGCCACATCGCGCTGCCCAAGCCGGGCGACTGGCGCCAGTTCTGCATCCAGGCCTCGCGCATCCACGCCCGCGCGCTGGACTTGAACCGGCCGCTGTGGGAGCTCTACGTCATCGAGGGCCTGGACAGCTTCGTCGACCTGCCGGCCGGCAGCTTCGCGGTGCTGACCAAGATCCACCACGCCGCGGTCGACGTCGCCGGGCGCCACGAGATCGTCGAGGCGCTGCACGACCTCGTCGCCGAACCGCCGCGTGCCGAGCCGCCCGAGCCCTGGTTCCCCGAACGTGCGCCCGGCGCGCTGAAGCTGCTGGCGCGCGGCGCGCTGCACACCGCGCTGTCGCCGCTGTCGCTGGCCGCGCCGCTGCTGCGGCTGGCGCCGGTGGCCTGGACCTTCGCCGCCGACGTCGTCGCGCCCGAGCAGCACCACGCGACACGCTTCAACTCGGTGGTCTCGCCGCACCGCGTCTTCGACACGCGCCGCTTCATGGTCGCCGAGTTCGAGCGCATCCGCACGCTGCTGCCGCGCGCCACCGTCACCGACGCGGTGCTGGCGGTCTGCGCCGGCGGCCTGCGGCGTTACCTGGACGCCAACGGCGAGCTGCCCGAAGCCGACCTGGAAGCGATCGCGCCGATCGCCGGCGCCGCACCCGAGCCGGGGGTGGAGCCGCCATGGCAGCTGGTGAACCTGGGCACGACGATCGAGGACCCGGTCGCCCGCCTGCGCCACATCCAGCGCCAGACGGCGAGCGCGCGCGCCGGGCTGCGCTCGCAGGCGGCACGCGGCTTGACCGAGCTCGCCGAACACGTGCCCGCGGCGACGATGAAGCTCGCCTCGCGCTGGCTCGGCCTGCGCCCCAACGAACTGCGCCGGCCGGCGGCCTGCTGCACCGTCACCGCGGTCGGCAGCCCGCGCCAGCCGCTGTACCTGTGCGGCGCGCGCATGACCTACTTCTCGGCCATCCTGCCGATCGCCGACGGCATGGGGCTGGTGTTCGCGATCACCGAGTACGACGGCCGCATCGTCGTCTCGCCGACCTCCTGCCGCGAGCTCGTACCCGACCCCGAGACCTTCACCCAGGCGGTGCGCGACAGCTTCCAGGAGTACCTGGCGCTGGCCGCGGCCGAGCCGGTGGCGCTCAGACCGGCAGCACGCGGTGCGTCAGCAGCCGGTAGGCCTGGCCCCAGGCCCCGTGCGGCACGAACGGCCGCCACTGGCCGTCCGGCTGCGCGAGGCGGTCCGCGACGATCCACAGCACCACCGGGTTGAAACCCAGCCCGAGGTGGCTGCCCGGCACGCGGATGTTCTCGTGCCGCGCCGGGTCGCCCTCGACCGTCGCCTCCTGCGGCGGCACGACGCCGTCGCTGAGCGAATACAGGCAGGACACCGGCACCGCCAGCGGCGCGCGCTCGCGCAGCTTCTTGGCCCGCGGCTGCATCGTGTGCGCGGTGGGCCCGTGCGGGTGGGCGATCAGGCGGTACATCGCCTTGACCAGCGGCGGCGAGGCGCTGCCCCCGGCATCGACGCTGACCGGGCTGCCCAGCGTGATGACCTGGCGCACGCACTCCGGCGCCTGGTGCGCGCCGTAGACCGAGAACACGCCGCCCAGGCTCCAGCCGACCAGGCTGACCGGGCGCCCGGCGCGGTGCGCCATGTGGCGGATCTTCTGTTCCAGCGCGGTCGCATGCCGCGGGTTGAAGCCGACGTTGCGCCCCAGGCCCCAGGTCTCGACGGCGTAGCCGCGGTGGCGCAGGAACCGCTCCAGGCCGATCAGCGAGAACTCGCTGCCCATGAAGCCCGGCAGCAGCAGCACCGGGTGGCCGTCGCCGCGCGGCGCGGCCAGCGACAGCGCCGGCAGCGTCCAGGGCAGCACGGCCAGTTCGGCGAGCACACGCGCCTCCAGCGCCGAATGCAGCAGCCGGGGGCGGCCGCGGTGCGGGTGACGGGTGGCCATGCGGCCACTGTAAGCCCGCGGCCCGGGGGTCGGAGAGCGAGGATGTCACGCAGCGGACAGCTGCCGGCGACTACGCGGTCTCCACAAGCGGAGGGATAACCCGCAGCCGCCAGAATCGGCTCCGCCATGCCCGATCGTGCCCCGCTCCTCGCCACCCGCCCGGCCACCGAGCAGGACCTGCCCTGGCTCGCGCTGCTGCGCCACGGGCCGGACGCCGCCCCACCCGACGGCGAGGCGCTGGCCGCGCTGCGCGTCCTGCTCGACGGTGGCGCCATCGTGCTGGTCGACGGCCTGCCCGGCGGCCTGCTGCGCGTGCACCGCGGCAGCCGCGACTGGGCGATCCAGCAGGTGCAGCTGCTGCCGCAGTACCGCCGCGCCGGCATCGGCAGCCGGCTGATCGCCGAGGTGCTGGCCGAGGCCCGCCGCGACGGCGCGCGCGTCAGCCTGTCGGTGCTGAAGACCAACCCGGCGTTGAGCCTCTACGAGCGCCTGGGCTTCACGATCACCGCCGAGTGCGAGAACGGCTACAGCATGCGCGCCGTCTGAGCGCGGCAACGGCCGTTAAGCTCGCACGGTGGACCATCCCGCCGTGCCCGAAGCCTGGATCGCGCGCGCCCGCGCACTCGCCGCTCGCGGCGGCCGCCGCCTGCTGGGGCTGACCGGGCCGCCCGGCGCCGGCAAGTCGACGCTGGCGGCGGCGCTGGCCGCCGCGCTCGGGCCGCTGGCGGCCGTCGTGCCGATGGACGGCTTCCACCTCGCCAACGCCGAACTGGAGCGCCTGGGCCGCCGCGGCCGCAAAGGTGCGCCCGACACCTTCGACGCCGCCGGCTACGTCGCGCTGCTGGCGCGGCTGCGCGAGGCCGACACCACGGTCTGGGCGCCCGAGTTCCGCCGCGAGATCGGCGAGCCGGTCGCCGGTGCGATCGCCGTCGCGGCCGACGTGCCGCTGGTGATCACCGAAGGCAACTACCTGCTGCTCGACGGCGCCTGGGCCGGCGTGCGGCCGCTGCTCGACGAGGTCTGGTACGTCCAGGTCGACGACGGCCTGCGCCGCGAACGCCTGGCGGCACGCCATCGGCACTTCGGCCGCAGCGCCGAAGCCGCCGCCGCCTGGGTCGAGCAGACCGACGAGCCCAACGCCCGCCGCATCGCCGCCGCGCGCCACGGCGCCGACGCGGTGTTCACCTGGGGCGAACCCTGAGGGTGTTCGTGGGCGCAACCCCCTATTTACTAGGGGGTGACATCCCACATGGTGGGCTGTCCGCCACGATCATTCACTCCGGTGGTGCACCGGCGGGCGGCACGGGCCAGCAGCGGCAAGGCGACAGGGGGACAGACTCGGCAGTGCCGCAAGGCACAGCGGTCGGCCCGGGTGATGATCTGTCGCCACCGCTTGATCTGGCTCATGTCGACGCCCCCGCAACCGCCGGGAAACGCGATTCAATGACTCTGCGCTCCATCAAGGTCACGGCCCCTCTTTCCTCGCTCCAGCCGCGAGGCGAGTCCGGGGCCGTCCCTTGCTCGACGCCCGATGCCCTCCCTTCACGCCACGGTGAAAGCGACATGAGCGAGATGCAAGTACATAACGGAGACGAGGCCCCGACGCGGGCGGCCCTGTGGGCCCTGCTGGCGCGGGTCGTGATCGAGCGGCCGACGCCGCAATGGCTGGACGAACTGGACACCGAGTTGGCCACCGTCGAAGCCGGGCGCCCCCTGGCGCCGCAACTGAGCGGCCTGCTGGTGGCGCTGCGAAAGTCGCGCCGCCACCCGGGCGGCGCCACGGTGCTCGCGGTCGACCGCACGCGCTTGCTGTCGATGGTGATGCACGGCGAGACGCTCAGCCCGCCCTGCGAATCGGCGGCACTGGGCGCCGCGCCCGGCGGCGACCGCGTGCTCGACGTGCTGCGCTCGTACCGGGAAGCCGGCTACGAGGCGATGGCCGCGCTCGGCGCGCCGGACCACCTCGGCAACGAGCTGCGTTTCGTCGCCCATCTGTGCCGCCTGGAAGGCGAGGCGCTGGCGGCCGGCGACGCCGCCGCGGCGCAGCGCTGGCGAGCGCAGCAGTTGCGCTTCCTGTCGCGCCACGTGCTGGCCTGGGTGCCGGCGCACTGCGAGCAGCTCGCCGCCAAGGCCGCGACCGGCTACTACGCCGCCGCCGCGGTGCTGATCGGCCGCGCCTGCAAGCTGGCCCTGGATGAGCTGGACCCGTTCACGCCGATGATCCCGGTCGCCGCCTGAACGGCGCCGCAGCCCACGCCACGAGCCCGGCCTTGCGCCGGGCTCGGCGCTTTCAGGCGATGCGGCCGATCCAGTCGAGCAGCCGGCCGATCGAGGGCTTGTACGGCGGCGCGATCAGCCCGGTGGCCGCCAACGCCGACTGCTCGAACACCGGCTTGTCCTTGGTGAACTGGCGGAAGCCCGCTTCGCCGTGGTACGCACCCATGCCCGAGGCGCCGACGCCGCCGAAGGGCAGCCCTTCCTGGGCGACGTGCAGCAGCGTCTCGTTGAGCGACACGCCGCCGGAGATCGTCTGCGAGAGCACCTTGCGCCGCGCGGCCGCGTCGCTGCCGAACCAGTACAGCGCCAGCGGCCGGTCGCGCTCGTTGACGAAGGCGATGGCCTCGTCGAGCGTGTCGTAGCCGACGATCGGCAGCACCGGGCCGAAGATCTCCTCCTGCATCACGCGCATCGCCGGGTCGACGTCCAGCAGCAGCGTCGGCGGCAGCTGGCGGCTGGCGCGGCCGATGCCTTCGCCCGGCGCCTCCAGCTCGATGACCGTGGCGCCGCGCTCGCGCGCCTCGTCGACTAGCTCGCGCAGGCGGCGGAAATGGCGCTCGCTGACGACGCTGGTGTAGTCGGGGTTGGCGCGAAAGCTCGGGTACAGCCGGGCCATCGCGGCACGCAACGCGGCGACGAAGCGCTCGCGCTGGGCGTTGGGCACCAGCACGTAGTCGGGCGCGATGCAGGTCTGGCCGGCGTTGACCAGCTTGCCGAAGGCGATGCGTTCGGCCGCACGCGCGATCCTGGCCGAGGCGTCGACGATCGCCGGCGACTTGCCGCCCAGCTCCAGCGTCACCGGCGTCAGGTTCTTCGCCGCGGCCTGCGCGACCTCGCGGCCGACGGCCGTCGAGCCGGTGAAGACGAGGTGGTCGAAGGGCAGCGAGACGAAGGCGCGGCCGATCGCCGCGTCGCCGGTGACCACCGTCACCTCGTCGGGCTCGAAGTGCTCGGCCAACGCGGCCTGCAGCGCCGCCGAGAAGCGCGGCGTCAGCTCCGACGGCTTGATCATCGCCCGGTTGCCGGCGGCCAGCGCGCCGACCAGCGGCGCCAGCGCCAGCTGCAGCGGGTAGTTCCAGGGGCTGACGATGCCGACCACGCCCAGCGGCTGCGGCAGCAGCCAGGAGCGCCCGGGCCAGAAGGCCGGCGAGGTGCCGACGCGGCGCGGCTTCATCCAGCGCGCGAGGTGGCGGCGCGCCTGGCGCAGCCCGGCCTTCAGCAGCATCGTCTCGGTGATGCGGATCTCGATCGGCGAGCGGTTGCCGAAGTCGTCGCCGATCGCCGCGGCGAAGGCGTCGGCGTGGCGGTCGATCAGCTGTTCCAGCCGGCGCAGGCGGTCCAGCCGCACGGCGCGCGAAGGCAGCATGTCGGCACGCTGCGCGCGCTGCAGGCGTTCGAGCAGTCCCGGCAGCGCTTCGGCGGGCGTGGTCGGCGGAACGGGCGAGATGACGCTCATGCGCGGCTCCTGGTGCAGCGGGGGGGGCGGATGGACAAATCCTGGACAAGGCGGCGCCCGACGGCGAGCACCCTGGGTTCACCATATCCAGCGATGTTTACGCTGTCAACATGGACTTATACTGAGGCATGGACCGCTCCGCCACCCCGACCGACGAGCCGCCGCGCCGCGCCTACCACCACGGCGACCTGCGCGCAGCGCTGCGCGAGGCGGCCGAACGCGTGCTGGTCGAACGCGGCGCGGCCGAGGTCAGCCTGCGCGAAGTGGCGCGCGCCGTCGGCGTGTCGCACGCCGCGCCCTACCGCCACTACGCCAGCCGCGAGGCGCTGCTGGCCGACATCGCCGCCGGCGGCTTCGACCGCCTGCGCGCGGTCTTCGCCGCGCTGCCCGCGCCGGCCGATCCGGCGGCCGGCTTCGTCGCGATGGCGCGCGCCTACGTCGCTTTCGCCCTCGCCCATCCGGCGGTGTACCGGCTGATGCTGGGGCCGGAGGTGCGCAAGGCCGACCATCCGGTGCTGGCCGAAGCCGGCCACCGCGTGCTCGACACGCTGCGCCGCGCGCTCGTCGCGCTCGGCGTGCCGGCCCCTGCGACCGACGAAGCGATGGCCGCCTGGGGCTTCGCGCACGGGCTGGCGCAACTGCTGGTCGACGGCCGTCTGGAGACCGATCCCGCGGTCGACGTGGCGCTCGACATCGACCGCCTGGTCGAGCGTTCGGCGCGCATCTACGTCACCGGTCTCGGCGCCCGCTGAGGCGCCGCTTCGGCCCGCCGCGGCCGCTCCCACGATCCGCAAAGACCAAGCGCCGGCATGCCGTTTGCCCGCAACGGCATCATGGGTAAACTGTTCGAATCCGCAAAAAACGCTGATCGAGGGATACCCCGGGGTCCTGGTTCGCGGCGGGTTGTGCTGGGACAAATCCCTGACGCCTCGGCGTCGCCAGAGTCCCTACACGCCACCACCCGGTGCAGCGTTTCACGATGCAGGAGACCAACATGATGAAGTGTTCGACCGACACGACAGGTCAGGACGCGGATTCGGCGTCGCAGCCCACCCACGCGAGCTTCGTCACGGGCACATTCGAAGACGACGTCGCCCTGCTGCGCATCGCCTTCGCGCCGATGCCGGTGCCGGACTCGACGCTGGTGCGCCTGAGCGACGCCTCGCGCATGATCTGTTGCCCGGCCGGGCGCTTCACGCTCGGCTCGCCGCGCCGGCCGGAGCCGTCGTGGTGGCTGGTGCGCCACGGCTGCGCCAGCCTGGGCCGCCTGGGCGCCGACGGCGGCTTCATCGAGCGCCGCCTGATCGGCCCCGGCGAATGGTTCGACGTCACCGGCGCACTCGACCTGCCGGGCGGCTGGGCCGAAGCCGCGGTGATCCGCGAGCCGATCGAACTGCTCGCGCTGCCGCTGGAATCGCTGTTCGAGGCCTGCGACAGCGACGAGGTCTTCGCCCGCGCCTTCGCGCTGACGCTGGCCACGCGCATGCGTGAACTCGCGCTGCACCGCCCCGACGTGCCGCAAGGCGCCGAGCGCCTGTCGGCGACCGAACTCGCCGACCTGCGCAGCCACGCGCGCCTGCCGGGCGACCCGATGGCCGTGCTGCGCCGCTGAGGCGGCCCGCTCAGACGAAAGCGCCCCGCGGGGCGCTTTTTTCATGGCCGCGCCTCAGGCGCGCGAGGCGCTCAGCATCCGGTCGACGAAGACACCGTCCTGGCGGTACGCGGCGGCGGCCGCCTCGTCGGCGGCACGCAGCAGGCGGTCGCGGGCGCCGGCGTCGGCCGTGTCCAGCGTCGTGAAGGCCTCGCTCGCGTCACCCGGGTGGTTGATGCGGCGGTAGCGAGTGCCCAGCAGCGCCTGCGCCTGGCGGGCGGCGCTGCGTTCCTGCAGGTCGATCATGCAGTTCGGCAGGTCGGGCGCCCAGCCCAGCGCCGACCGCCGCGCCTGCGAGGCCTGGCGCGTGGCGGCGAAGCCCGCGGTGCCCAGGCTCAGCATCTCGATCCTGGCCGCCGCAGCCGGGAAGCGGCGCAGGATCTCCAGCAGAGCCAGCGCGTCGGGGTTGTTGGCGGCCAGGCCGCCGTCGAGCATCGGCTTGCCGTCGATCTGCGCGGCGTCGAAGTAGGTCGGCGCCGCCGACGTCGCCAGGCAGACCTCGAGCAGCGTCGCGTCCGACGTCCGGGCGCGGCCGAACCAGGCGCTGCGGAAGACCTGCAGTTCGCCCGCAAGCCAGTCGACCGCCGGCACCAGCAGGCCGCGTTCCAGTGCCGACAGGCGGGTGTTCGCATGCGCGCCGAGGCAGTCGCGGATCGCCTTGGCGAGGTTGTCGGCGTCGTACAGCGCACCGAAGAAGAGCCGCCGGATCGAAGCCCCGGCCGGCTTGCGGAACACGCGCGGGCCATGGGCGTCGATGGCGTCGAGCACCCGCATCGGCGGCACACCGACCGCCAGCGCACAGGCCATCAGGCCACCGATCGAGGTGCCGGCGAAGACGTCGAAACAGCCGTCGAGCGGGCCCTCGCGGCGCGCCTGGCGGCACAGCGTGACCAGCGTGCGCGCCGTGAACAGGCCGCGGAAGCCGCCACCGGTCAGCGACAGCACGCGCAGCGGCGCGTAGGCGTCGGCGGCGTTGCTGCGCGGCGCCGGCAGTTCCAGGCCCTCGCCTTGCGACGTCTCGGGGTCAGAGTGCATGCAGGCGAACACCCAGCGCCTGCAGCGCCGCGTGCTGCGGCCGCGCCGGCTCGACGACGGTGAGGCCTTCGTACATCGCCGTGGCGTAGATCTGGCGCTCGGTCTGCGCCAGGCCGGCCAGCGTCGGCTCCAGGCACAGATGGCTCCAGAGCAGCGCGTGCTCGGCGCTGAAGGCCAGCGGCGCGATGCCCGAGTCGGCCTCGATCTGCGCCAGCAGCGTCGTCAGGTCGACGTCCAGCCGGGCCCGCGTGGCCGGCGCCGGTTCGAGCTGGATGCGGGTGCGCAGCTGGGCCACGGAGATCACGCTGACGCGCAGCGCGCGGGCATCGACGCCGTGCGCCCATCGCTGGGCCGCCGTCGGCACCGAGGCGACGAGCTGCGCCAGCGTCGGGGCGGGCAGCAGCCAGTTCATCGCACCGGGATCTCGAGTTCGGGCAGGACGTCATCCGGCAGCGCCGGCACGTCCAGCAGCGGGTTGGCGCCGAGGCCGCGGAACGGCAGGCCTTCGACCAGCTGGCCCAGCGTGCGCGGCGGCCGCGCCTCGGCGATGCGGCGCTTGAGCACCTCGGGATCGATCAGCAGCGCCGACGCCGCCGCCGGGTTGCGTGCGTTGCGGATCAGGAATCCGCGCCCGGTTTCGGCCGAGCGCCGCATCAGCGCCGGCATGTCGGCGCGTGCCGACGCCACGGCCACCGGCTCGACGTCCAGCGTCATCTCGCCGCCGGCGATCTCGAACGTGAGCACCTGCACATCGGTCTCGACGGCGATCGACACCGGGTCGGGCGGCAGCGTGTCGTGTGGGACTTGCGTGGGCATGACAGGCATTCTGTACAAGATGTACAGATAAGAATAGCAGCCGCCGCGCCGAATGCCAGGGGACTTGCGGCCACCCTGCCCCGATCAGGGCTGCACGACGCGCCCCACCGCCGTCGTGCGCCGCGGCCCGAAGCGCAGGAACAGGTCGCCGTCCTCGGCCGCCACGTGCTGCAGCAGGTCGTCGACGAACTTGCGGCAGCCGGCCGCCAGCAGCGCGGCCCCGGGCGTGGCCGGCAGCTGGGCCAGCAGCTCCTCGAGCCGCGCGATCGAGACCTCGTGCGCGCGGTGCTCGCGTTCCAGGTCGTCGAGCAGCAGGTCGATCAGCGTGCCGCCGCCCTGCTCCATCATCGGGAACAGCCGCATCTCCTCCTTGAACATGTGCTCCTCGAGCGCCTCGCCCATCAGCTCCAGATGGTCGGCCAGCTCGGGCAGCACGCCGGCGTCGGCCAGCACGCGCGCCTGCGCGACCAGCTCGGGGACTTCGCTGCGGTGCGTCTCGTGGAAGCGCACCAGGATGTAGGCGATCAGGTCGGCCACCGCGTGCGGGACCTTGTCGGAAGAGCTCATCGTCGGATTCTCTCGGCGTGGGACAGGGCAGCCCGCCGCTCGCGGGCCATGTCGGGATGCTCCCCCGGGCCCTCCGGTCGAATCCTTGAACCGGTTCAAGGAAAGTACCCGAGCAAAAAAGGAGGATAAGCGCACCGAAGTCAAGGAGGCGCTTTCCATGAGCCAAGTCCGGGGCGGGTTCACCAAGCAGATGGCCCGCAACATGTTCTACGGCGGCGCAGTGTTCTTCGCACTGCTGTTCGCCGCACTCGTCTTCCACACGGAGCAGCGCATCCCGCAACGCTCCAACGCCAGCGCGATCACGCCTCAGGTCATCGCCGGCAAGAAGATCTGGGAGACCCGCAACTGCATCGGCTGCCACACGCTGCTGGGCGAAGGCGCGTATTTCGCGCCGGAGCTGGGCAACGTCTACCAGCGCCGCGGCGGCGAGTTCATCAAGGCCTGGATCAAGGCCCAGCCGACGCACATCCCCGGCCGCCGGCAGATGCCGCAGTTCGACCTCAACGAGCAGCAACTCGACGATCTCGTGCAGTTCCTGAAGTGGACCGGCGAGATCAACACCGAGAAGTGGCCTCCCAACATCGAAGGCTGAGCGCCGGAGCACCCTCCATGAACACCCACCAAGTCCTCAAGTACCGCTCGCAGGCCGTCGCGAAGCCGTACTTCATCGCCGCGATGCTGCTGTTCGCCGGGCAGATCCTGTTCGGCATCGGCCTCGGGCTGCAGTACGTCATCGGCGACTTCCTGTTCCCCTACATCCCGTTCAACCAGGCCCGCATGGTCCACACGAACCTGCTGATCGTGTGGCTGCTGTTCGGCTTCATGGGCGCGGCCTACTACATCGTGCCCGAGGAGTCGGAGACCGAGCTCTGGAGCCCGAAGCTGGCGCTGGCGCTGTTCTGGATCTTCCTCGTCGCCGGCGCGCTGACCATCGTCGGCTACCTCGCCGTGCCCTACGCCAAGCTCGCCGAGCTGACGGGCAACGACCTGCTGCAGACCATGGGCCGCGAGTTCCTCGAGCAGCCGCTGCCGACCAAGGTCGGCATCGTCGTCGTCGCGCTCGGCTTCCTGTTCAACATCGGCATGACGGTGCTGAGGGGCCGCAAGACCAGCATCACGCTGGTGCTGCTGCTGGGCCTGGCCGGGCTGGCGGTGTTCTTCCTGTTCAGCTTCGTGAACCCGCACAACCTGGTGCGCGACAAGATGTACTGGTGGTTCGTCGTCCACCTGTGGGTCGAAGGCGTCTGGGAGCTGATCCTCGGCTCGCTGCTGGCCTACGTGCTCGTCAAGACGACCGGCGTCGACCGCGAGGTCATCGACAAGTGGCTGTACGTGATCATCGCCTTCGCGCTGATGACCGGCATCCTGGGCACCGGCCACCACTTCTACTTCATCGGCCTGCCGGGTTACTGGCAGTGGATCGGCAGCGTGTTCAGCGCGATGGAACCGATCCCGTTCTTCATGATGACGGTGTTCGCGTTCAACATGGTGCAGCGCCGCCGCCGCGAGCACCCGAACCAGGCCGCCGTGCTGTGGGCGCTGGGCACCGCGGTGATGGGCTTCCTGGGCGCCGGCCTCTGGGGCTTCATCCACACGCTGAGCCCGGTGAACTACTACACCCACGGCTCGCAGGTCACCGCCGCCCACGGCCACCTGGCCTTCTACGGCGCCTACGTGCTGGTGGTCATCACGCTGATCAGCTACGCGATGCCGACGCTGCGCGGGCGCATCGCCAACAGCCAGCGCGCCCAGGCCGTCGAGATGTGGAGCTTCTGGATCATGTCGATCGGCATGGGCGTGATGGTGCTGGCGCTCACCGGCGCCGGCATCCTGCAGATCTGGCTGCAACGCATGCCCACCGAAGGCGCGATGAGCTTCATGTCCACCCAGGACCAGCTGCGCTTCTTCTACTGGGTGCGCATCGCCGGCGGCGTGACCTTCCTGCTCGGCCAGTTCACCTACTTCTCCAGCTTCTTCGTCGGTGGCGAGCCGGTGAAGGCCGACACGGTGCCGTCGGCCAAGCTGGCGCAAGCCTGAGCTGAAGGAGCCGCTGCCATGGACATGAGCGAACGCGGCGCCCTCGGGCTGGACCTGTTCCAGCCCGACGCCGGCCGCACCGGCGGGGCTGCGCTGCCCTTCTACGCCGAGCAGGCGGGCGAGGCGGCGCTGTTCGAGCAGGCCTGGCGGCAGCGGCTGCCGCTGCTGCTGAAGGGCCCCACCGGCTGCGGCAAGACCCGTTTCGTCGAGCACATGGCGGCCCGCCTGGGCCGCCCGCTGGTCACCGTCAGCTGCCACGACGACCTGTCCGCCGCCGACCTGGTGGGCCGCCACCTGATCGGCGCGCAGGGCACTGTCTGGGCCGACGGCCCGCTGACGCGCGCCGTGCGCCAGGGCGCGATCTGCTACCTCGACGAGGTCGTCGAGGCGCGCAAGGACACCACCGTCGTGCTGCACCCGCTGGCCGACGACCGCCGCGTGCTGCCGATCGAACGCACCGGCGAGCTGCTCGCCGCGCCGCCGGGATTCATGCTCGTCGTCTCGTACAACCCGGGCTACCAGAACCTGCTGAAGAGCCTGAAGCCCAGCACGCGCCAGCGTTTCGTCGCGCTGACGCTGGGCTACCCCGAGCCGGTGCTGGAGACGCGCATCGTCGAGATGGAGTCCGGCGTCGCGCCGGACCTGGCCGCGCGCCTGGTGCGCCTGGCGCAGGCGCTGCGCCGCCTGACCGAGCACGACCTCGACGAGACGGCCAGCACCCGGCTGCTGGTGATGGCCGCCCGCCTGGCCGCCGGCGGCGTGCCGCTGCGCGCGGCCTGCCGCGCCGCGATCGTCGACGCGCTGACCGACGACGCCGACACCGCTGCCGCGCTCGACGAGGTCGTCGGCGCGGTGCTCGGCACCTGAAACCCGCGGCCGCCTCGGTGCGGCCGCCTCCATTGCGCCCCGCCCCGTGTCCGCCGCCCTGCAACGCCGCCGCCGGCTCTTCCAGGCCGCTTTCCTGGCGCTGTTCGTCAGCGCGCCGGCGCTGGACCTGCTGCGCTGGGACCTGCACGAGGCCCAGCTCTGGCTGCTGGGCCGGCCGTGGACGCTGGGCATCGCCGACTTCACGGCCGGGCGCATTGGCGCCACCGAGGTCGCGCTCGCCATCCTGCTGCGCGCCTTCGTGCCGGCCATCGTGCTGGCCGTCGGTTTCCTCTATGTCGCCTGGCGCTGGGGCCGGCTGTACTGCGGCTGGCTGTGCCCGCACTTCAGCGCCGTCGAGACGCTGGACCGGCTGATGCACCGCGCGCTGGGCCGCGCGAGCCTGTGGGACGCCGCCCCGCCCGCCGCACGCGGCGACTGGCGCTGGTGGCCGCCGTTCGTGCTGCTCGCCGCCGGGCTCGGCTTCCTGTGGGCGGTGACGCTGCTGTCGTACCTGCTGCCGCCGGCCGAGGTCTGGGGCCGGCTGCTGGCCGGCGAGTCCACGCCCAACCAGGCGCGTTTCCTCGCCGTCGCGACGGCGGCGTTCACCGCCGAGTTCGTCTTCGCGCGCCACCTGTTCTGCCGCTTCGGCTGCGCCGTCGGGCTGTTCCAGAGCCTGGCCTGGATGGCCAACCCGCGCGCGATGGTCGTCGCCTACGACCGTGCCCGTGCACGCGACTGCCGCAGCTGCAGCACCGCAGCCGCCCCCGGCGGCAGCGCCTGCGACACCGTCTGCCCGATGCGGCTGAAGCCGCGCGACATCAAGCGCCGCATGTTCTCCTGCGTGCAGTGCGGCCGCTGCCTGGACCAGTGCGAGCAGTCGCAAGCCGCCCAGGCGCGCGAGCCGCTGCTCGAATGGCGCACCGGCGCCGACGCGCTGCGCGAGACGCTGCGCCTGCGCGCCGCCGAACTGCGCGCCGAGCGCCCCGCGCCCCAACCCGAAGAGGTGGTCTGAGATGGAAGAGTGGGTGGGCCAGCACTGGCACCGTTTCATCAGCCGCGCGGCCGAGCGCCGCCACGCCGACGCCGCCGTCACGCTGCCCGAGGTGCAGCGCACGATCACGCTGATGTTCCGCGCCGGCGGCGGCGCGCCCGGGCTGCGTTTCGCGTCGGCTGCGGCCACACGCGCCGGCGGCCCGCGCGGCTGGCTGCAGCGGGTGGCCGGCAGCGGCACGCACGCCGCCACCGCACGCCTGGACGCCGAGGCGCTGTCGTTGCCGCCCGAGGTGTCGGTGTTCGCCGACGCCGCGCTCAACCGCCGCCTGTACCTGTGGCTGGCAGCGCTCGCCGCGCACTACACGCCGAACGGCGACTGGCTGGCCGACAACCTGCACGCCACCGCCGCCGCGCTGGCGCAGTTCCCCGGGCTGGGTGCCACGCACGCCGAGCTGGTCGCCGCGCAACTGGCGCTGCGCCCGGCGCCGGGCAGCTTGCGGGGCGCCGCCGCGGTGGCCGAAACCAGCGTGCAGCGCGCGCTGCGCGGCGAGCCGCTCGCCCTGCCCGCCGGGCTGAAACCCACCGACGCCGCGCCGGTCTGGCTGTGGCTGGACGCCGCCGAAGCCGCCGTCGCCGCCGCGCGCCAGGACCCGGCCCCAGCGGGCGACGACGAAGCCGCCCGCGCCAAGCCGACCACCAGCGACCGCCGCCGCCACGCCGAACGTGTGCAGGACGAACGCGGCAAGGCGCCGCTGATGATGTTCTTCCGCGCCGAGTCGATCCTGTCCTGGGGCGAGTTCGTGCGTGTCGACCGTGCCAGCGACGATGACGACGACGGCAACGCGCTGGCCGCCGCCGACGACATGGACACGCTGGCCATCGCGCCCGACGGCAGCCGCGCCGCGTCGCGCGTGCGCTTCGACCTCGACCTGCCCAGTGCCGCCGCCGACGACCGCCCGCTGGGCCCCGGCGTGCGCCTGCCCGAATGGGACTGGCGCAAGCAGCTGCTGATCCCGGATCACTGCGCCGCCCAGGTGCTGGTCGCCGCCGCGCCGCCGCCCTGGCAGCCGCCGCCGGCGCTGCGCGCGGTGGCGCGCCGCGTGCGCCGGCGCATGGAGGTGCTGCGCGCCGCGCCGGTGCGCGCACGTGCCCAGGCCGACGGCGACGAGCTCGACCTCGACGCCTGGCTGCGCCACCGCGTGTTGGCCGACGCCGGCAGCGTCGACGAGCAGCCCGCCGTCTGGCAGCGCCGCGTGCGCGGCGAGCGCAGCCTGGCGACGCTGCTGCTGGCCGACCTGTCGCTGTCCACCGACGCCTGGGCCGGCCACGACGCACGCATCGTCGACGTGATCCGCGACGCGCTCTGGGTCTTCGGCGAGGCGCTGGCGGCCAGCGGCGACGCCTTCGAGATGCTGGGCTTCTCGTCGGTGCGGCGCCAGAACGTGCGCATCCAGCACCTGAAAGGCTTCGGCGAACCCTGGGACGGCGCGGCACGCGCGCGCATCGGCGCCATCAAGCCCGGCTACTACACGCGCATGGGCGCCGCGCTGCGCCTGGCGACGCAGCGCCTGGCCGCCCGCCCCGAGCGCCAGCGGCTGCTACTGATCCTGACCGACGGCAAACCCAACGACCTGGACGTCTACGAAGGCCGCTACGGCCTGGAGGACACGCGCCACGCGGTGCAGGTGGCGCGCGACGCCGGGCTGCAACCTTTCTGCGTCACCATCGACGAGAGCGCGCACGACTACCTGCCGATGCTCTTCGGCCAGCACGGCTGGGCGCTGGTGCACCGCCCGCAGGACCTGGTGCAGCGCCTGGCCGCCGTCTACGCACGCATGACCCGTGGTTGAGCGCGGGAGCCCCGACTGCCAGAATTGACGTCAATCAATAGTTGGCCCGCATCGGAATCGGGCGCATCCTCGGTTCCGACCCCGCGCCGCCGGCGCGCCTGCCGGCCTCAGGAGAACGAATGGAGACGAGGAGCTTCGACATCCCGCGCTACCTGGCGGTGCTGCCGCTGTTCCAGGAGATGAGCCCCGAGGAGCTGCAGCGCCTGGCCGAAGGCTGCCGGCTGCGGCGCCACTCGCGCGGCGACACGGTGTTCCGCGTCGGCGAACCCTGCGAGGAGCTGCACGTCACCGTGATGGGACAGGTCAAGCTGTTCGCCATCTCGCCGGCCGGGCAGGAGAAGGTCATCGAGCTGGTCGGCCCGGGCAACACCTTCGCCGAGGCGCTGATGTTCACCGGCAAGCCCTACATCATCAACGCCCAGGCGCTGACCGACACGCTGGTGCTGAGCGTCGGCAAGGCCGCGGTGCTGGCCGAGATCGACCGCGACTCGCGTTTCGCGCTGCGCATGCTGGCGGGCATCTCGCGCCGGCTGCACGGGCTGGTGCACGACGTGCAGGCCTACTCGCTGCACAGCGGCATGCAGCGTGTCATCGGCTACCTGCTGCGCGCCCTGCCCGAAGAGGCCGAGGACGCCGCGGCCTTCTCGCTGGCCGACGCCGGCGTCACCCCGGCCGCCCAGGCCCAGCGCCGCGACCTGCGTGTCAGCCTGCCGGTCAGCAAGGCGACGATCGCCTCGCGGCTGTCGCTGACGCCCGAGTACTTCTCGCGCGTGCTGCACGAGCTGGAAGCCGCCGGGCTGATCGTCATCGACAAGCGCGAGATCCGCATCCCCGACCCGAAGCGGCTGGCGGGGCACAACCTGCAGTAGGGCAGACCGCGTTCCAGCGCGGCGAGCGACAAATCCGTCGCTTCATTGATTGCATTCGATTCACTTATTTCATTTATTCGGTACAGTCGGCGGCATCACCATCGTTCCCGCAGGAGAGCCGCCATGTCCAACGCCACCCTCGACAAGGAGCGCCTGCTGCATCGCCCGCTGACGCCCGCCGAGGCCGAGTTGGCGCGGGCGGCGCAGCGCTGCCTGATGGCGACGCTGGACCACTCCCGCGCCGCGGCGATCACCGTCGAGAGCGACGACGGTGTGACACCTGCGATCAGCGTGCCGCCGGCGGCACTGCGCCTGATCGCCGACCTGCTCGGCGCCCTGAGCGAAGGCAAGCCGGTTGCGCTGATGCCGGCCCGGCAGGAGCTGACGACCGTCGAAGCCGCCAACCTGCTGAACGTGAGTCGGCCCTTCCTGATCAAGGAGATCGAAGCCGGCCGCCTGCCGCACCGCATGGTGGGCACGCATCGGCGCATCGCGTTCGAGGACCTGCAGCGCTACCGCGAGAAGACGATGGCGCAACGCCATCAAGCCTTGCAGGCGATGGCCGACGACCTGCGCGAGCAAGGGCTCAACTACTGACGAGCAGCGCCGCAGCACCGGGCAGAGGCCATGGCCGGACACGCACGCTACACCGCCCTCCTGGACGCCTGCGTGCTCTATCCGATCGTCGTCTGCGACGCGCTGATCAGCGTCTCCGTCGCCGGCCTGTTCGCCGCCAAGTGGACGTCGGCCATCGAAGCCGAATGGATGCGCAGTCTGGAACGGGACCGAGGCCGGCCGCCGGGCAGCTTCGAACGCCGGCGCGACCTGATGCGCCAGGCGACGCCGGACTGGGAAGTCGATGCCGGTGCCTGTGCCCGGCTGGAACCGGCGCTGCGCCTGCCCGACAGCGGAGACGTGCACGTGCTCGCGGCGGCCATCGCGGGACATGCCGACTGCATCGTGACGTGCAACCTGAAGGACTTCCCGGCGACCGCTCTGGCGCCCCACGGCCTCGAGGCCGTGCATCCGGACGACTTTCTCGTCGCCCAGATGGACCTCGACGAACTGGCAGTGCTGAGCGCGCTGAAGGACATGCGGCGCCGCATGCGCAACCCGGCGCTGACGGCCGAAGTCTTCGTCGAGCGCTTCGTGCGCAGCGGCCTCGTGGCGACGAGCACCCGGCTGCAGCGCGCGATCGAGCTGATCTGAACGGCCGCCCCGCCCTCAGCTGATCCCCAGCCGCTCCTTGATCTCCGGCAGCAGCCGGCGGCTGATCGGGATCACGCGGCCGCGGCGGGTGACGAACTCGGCCAGGCCGCTTTCCAGGTACTGCAGCTTGTGCACGAGGTCGACGTTGACCAGGTACTGGCGGTGGCAGCGCAGCAGGTTGGTGCGCTGCTGCAGGATGTTCAGCCGCAGCGCCGTCGGGTGCTCCTGGCCGTCGAGGTCGCTGACGTAGATGCCGGTGGTGCGCGCCTCGACGAACTCGACGTCGGTGGCCTGCACGAAGACCACGCTGTGCTGCCCGTAGCACGGGATCTGGCGCAGGTGGTTCACCTCCGGCAGCACGCTGAAGTCGTGCTTGAAGAAGCTGTTGCGCAGCCGTTCCAGCGTCAGCTCCAGGCGGTCGGCCGTCACGGGCTTGAGCATGTAGTCGAAGGCGTTCTTCTCGAACGCGCGCACCGCGTACTCGTCGTAGGCGGTGAGGAAGACGATGTGCGGCATCGTTTCCGGGTCGAGCATGCCGATCATCTCGATGCCGGTGATCTGCGGCATCTGGATGTCCAGGAACACGACGTCGGGCTTGTCGATGTGGATGCGCGTCAGCGCGTCGATCGCGTTGCCGCATTCGCCCAGGATCTGGATGTCCTTGGCCGGCTCCAGCGCGCGGCGCAGGTCGCGGCGCGCGAACGGCTCGTCGTCGACGATGAGGGCGGTGATCATCAGCTCAAGGCCTCCAGGGGGATGCGGACGGTCGCGCGTGTGGACACCTGGCGCTCGCAGCTCATCGTGACGCCGTAGGCCTCGCCGTAGCGGTTCTTCAGGCGACGGTCGACGATGTTCATGCCGAGGCCGCCGCCACCGGGCTTCGGATCGTAGCGACCGGCGTTGTCCTCGACCACCAGACAAACCGCCTGCCCGTCCAGGTGCGCGCGGATCGACACGCGCCCGACGCCGATGATCTGCGCCGTGCCGTGCTTGATCGCGTTCTCGACCAGCGGCTGCAGCGTGAACGCCGGCACGCGCAGCGCCATCAGCTGATCGGGGATGTCGATCTCCACCGACAGCCGGTCCTCGAAGCGCGTCAGCTGGATGCCCAGGTAGGCCTTGATGTGCGCGATCTCCTCGGACAGCACGACGTCCTCGGTCGGGCGCTTGAGGTTCTTGCGCAGGAACACCGCCAGGTCGGTGAGCACCGAACGCGCCTTGGCCGGGTCGTCGTGGGTGATGGCGATGATCGTGTTGAGCGTGTTGAACAGGAAGTGCGGGTTGACCTGCGCGTGCAGCAGCTTCAGCTCGGCTTCGAGCAGCAGGCTCTTCTGGCGCTCGTAGCGGCCGTCGAGGATCTGGCTGGACAGCAGCTTGGCGATGCCTTCGCCCAGCGTGCGGTTGATCGTCGAGAAGATGCGCGTCTTGGGCTCGTAGAGCTTGATCGTGCCGATCACCTGGCGCTCCTCGCCGACCAGCGGGATCACCAGCGCCGAGCCCAGCTTGCAGTGCGGGCTGATCGAGCATTGGAACGGCACCTCGTTGCCGTCGGCGAAGATGACCTCGTTGCCGCGGATCGCCTGGAAGGTCTGCTCCGAAGAGATCGGCGTGCCCGGCAGGTGGTGGTCGTCGCCGATGCCGATGAAGGCCAGCAGCTTCTCGCGGTCGGTGATGGCCACCGCGCCGACGCCGGTCTGCTCGTAGATGATGCGCGCCACGCGCATGCTGTTCTCGTGGTCGAAGCCGTCGCGCAGCACGCCGTCGACGTGCGCCGCGATGTCCAGCCCTTGGCCGAGAACGCGCGCGACTGGCGGTCGATGCTGTCGCGCCGGTCGAGCAGGATCTTCACGAAGATCGCCGCGCCGCCGGTGTTGGCGATCAGCTCGGGCAGCGCGATCAGCTTGACGATCTGCAGCGCCTCGTCGAAGGGCCGCGACAGCGCCAGGTCGATGCCCAGCTCGATCAGGATGGTGATGAAGGTCAGCCCGCCGGCCAGCGTCGGGCTGAACAGCAGCCGCGTCTTGCCGCGGCGGATCAGGTAGCGGTGGGTCAGGCCGCCGGCCAGGCCCTGCATCACGATGTCCAGGCCCGCGGCCAGGCCGAAGGAGCCGCCCTGCGTGTAGCGGTGCAGGCCGCCGGTGATGCCGACGCCCAGCCCGACGATCGGGCCGCCCAGCAGGCCGCCGAGCACCGCGCCGATCGCCGGCGTGTTGGCGATCGCGTTGCCGCGCACCACCGGCAGCCCGAGCAGCGTGCCCATGATGCAGAAGGCCGAGAAGATAAGGTAGCACGCGATGCGGTGCGGCCAGCGAATCGTCGCGCGCGTCAGCGGGATGAACAAACGCGTCCGGCTGAGGGCGTAGGCCACCACCAGATAGACGCACATCTGCTGCAGCAACGACAGCGACAGCGAGACGATCGAACTCAGGGTCAACTGCGTACCTCTTGACTGCTCGGGGCGTCGGTACGCGACAGGCCGCCCACCACGCTATTTTGCGGTGGGCGGCCCGGCGCGGGGCGTTTTCAGGGCGCCCAGCGGATGCACTCCTGCTCGGGTTCGGCAACCGCGATCGGGATCGGCGCCGAGACCTTCAGCGCCAGCCCGCCGCAGGACGTTTCGCGGTACTTCGGGTCCATGTCCTTGCCGACCTCGAACATCACCTCGATCACCTTGTCCAGCGGCACGATCGGCTGGCTGGTGCGGCCCAGCGCCATGCGCGCGGCGTTGATCGCCTTCACCGCGCCCATCGCGTTGCGCTCGATGCAGGGGATCTGCACCTGCCCGCCCACCGGGTCGCATGTCAGGCCGAGGTTGTGTTCCATCGCGATCTCCGCCGCGATGCACACCTGCTCGGGCGAGCCGCCCAGCAGCTCGGCCAGGCCGGCGGCGGCCATCGAGCAGGCCACGCCGACCTCGCCCTGGCAGCCGACTTCGGCGCCGGAGATCGACGCGTTGGTCTTGAACAGCGCGCCGATCGCCGCCGAGGCGAGGAAGAAGCGCGTGCAGTCGTCTTCGCCGACCGGGTTGATGAAGTGGTCGTAATAGGCCAGCACCGCCGGCACGATGCCGCAGGCGCCGTTGGTCGGCGCGGTGACGACGCGGCCGCCGGCGGCGTTCTCCTCGGACACCGCGAGCGCGAACATGTTGACCCAGTCGATGATGTTCATCGGGTCCTTGGACAGCGTCCCCGCGGCGGCCAGGCGCCGGTGCAGCGCCACCGCGCGGCGCGGCACGCGGAACGGGCCCGGCAGCACGCCTTCGGTCTTCATGCCGCGCTCCATGCACTGCGACATCTGCGCCCAGATGTTGGCGAAGTAGCGCGTGACCTCCTGCTCGCTGTGCAGCTGCAGCTCGTTCTGCAGCACCAGCCCCGACAGCGACAGCCCGGTGCTGCGGCAGTGCGCCAGCAGCTCGGCGGCGGTCTTGTACGGGTACGGCGCGGCGGCCTCGGCGTCGTCGGCGTTGGCCGCGGCGCCGTCCTCGATGACGAAGCCGCCACCGATCGAGTAGTAGTTCTTCTCCAGCAGCAGGCGATCGCCGGCCCAGGCCTTCATCGTCAGGCCGTTCTCGTGGCGCGGCAGGCTGGAGTGATGGAAGGTCATCGCCGTGCGGCCGAACTCGACTTCGGGGCCGTCGGCTCCCAGGCGGATGCGCTGCGTGCTGCGCACCTTCTGGACGAGGCCCGGGATCGCGCCGACGTCGACCGTGTCGGGCAGCTCGCCCATCAGGCCGAGCAGCAGCGCCACGTCGGTCTTGTGGCCCAGGCCGGTCAGTGCCAGCGAGCCGTAGACGTCGATCACCACCGAGCCGACCTGCGCCAGCTTGCCCAGGGCGCGAAGGTCGTCGACGAAACGCCGCGCGGCGTTCATCGGGCCGAGGGTATGGGAGCTCGAGGGGCCGATGCCGACCTTGTAGAGCTGGAACATGCTGATCATGGTGAGTTCCCCTTGTTGGGAAGACGCTGCCCGCCGGACCCCGCCGCCCGTCCAAGTTCAGGGACGGAGGCCGGCGGGCAGCAAACCGGATGTCAGAGACCGATCAGCGAGTAGAAGATCGCCGACATCGCCACGGCGCCGATGAACACCACGATCACGTTGGTCGGGTTGTTCGCGTACTTGCGCATCGCCGGGACCTTGCGGATGGCGTACATCGGCATCAGGAAGAGCAGCGCCGCGATGATCGGGCCGCACAGCGATTCGATCATGCCGAGGATGCTCGGGTTGATGGTCACCACGCCCCAGATCGTCAGGAACATGAAGAGCATCGTGCCGCGGTTGATCTTCGAGAGATTGGCGACCTTGTTGCGGGCCTGCATCTGCTGCGTGATGAAGCCGTTGAGGCCTTCACGGGCGCCGAGGTAGTGGCCGAGGAAGGACTTGCTCATCGCGACGAAGGCGACCAGCGGCGCGATCACGGCGGCCCAGGGGTTCTGGAACTTGTTGCCGATGTAGGACAGGATCGAGATGTTCTGCTGCTTGGCGGCGGCCAGGTCGGCCGGCGACAGCGCGAAGACGCAGCTGAAGACGAAGAACATCACCACGACGACCATCATCAGCGCGGCGTACTTCTCGATCTGGTCGGCCTTGCCGACGGCGTCCTTGCCGTATTCCTGCTGCTGCGCGACGGCGAAGCGCGAGATCACCGGCGAGTGGTTGAACGAGAACACCAGCACCGGGATGCTCAGCCACAGCGTGACGCTGAACTTGCCCATCGAGGGCACGCCGCCTTGCAGCACGGCCCCGTTCCATTCGGGCACGAGGAACAGCGCCAGACCCATCAGCACGAAGATGAACGGGTAGACGAGCCAGCCCATCACCTTGACGACGATCTTCTCGCTGAGCGCGACGACGGCGATCAGCCCGGCGGTGAGCACGAACGACAGGATCACCCGCGGCCATGCCTCCATGTGCAGCTGGTGCGTCATGAACGATTCGACGGTATTCGTCAGACCGACGCCGTAGAGCAGCAGGATCGGGAGGATCGTGAAGAAATAGAGCAGCGTGATGAGCTTGCCGGCGAGCGGGCCGAAATGCTCGGTCACGACTTCGGTGATGTCGCTGCCGGGTTTGGACGAAGAGAGAATGAAGCGGATCAGCCCCCGGTGCGCTAGATACGTCATCGGGAAAGCCAGCAGGGCCATCACGAGCAACGGCCAGATGCCGCCCAAGCCCGCGTTGATCGGCAGGAACAAGGTCCCCGCGCCGATGGCCGTGGCGAACAGACCCAAAACCCACGTCCGATCGTGAGCGGTCCAGGATGATTCAGCGACGGGGGCGCGTACGGCGCCTACGTCTATTCTGCTGGTGGCGGACATTGTTGCTACTCCTCTTCGATGCACCGTGATCGGTCAAGGTGAGCACGGTTGAGGGGCAGTCTAGGAATGCGAAAACGCGCCGCCGGGCCGAATTCGGAGCGGCGGTTTGGGCACCGGAGTGGTCGGTTTGGCGCACGAGCGGAGGGCCCGCGGCGGTGCTGCGGCGCAGCAGAAAGCTCAGCGGCCGCGGCGCGCCAGCGTGGCGCTGGGAGCCTCGCCGTAGGCGCTGCGGTAGCGCTCGGCGAACTGGCCCATGTGCGCGAAACCCCAGTGCATCGCGATGCGCGACACCGAGCGCGGTTGGCTCCCGTCGAGCAGGTCGGCGCGCACACGTTCCAGCCGGATCTGGCGCAGGTACTCCGACGGCGTGCAGCCGCGGAACTGGCGGAACGCCGTCTGCAGCGAGCGCGCCGAAGCGCCCGCCGCCAGCGCGACATCGGCGATCGTCAGCGGCTGCGAGGCGTTGGCCTGCATGTAGTCCATCGCGCGGCGCACGTGCGCCGGCGACAGCTGGCGCGGCAGCCGGCCGGCGATCTGATCGCTGTAGCTGTTGGGGATGCCGGTCAGCACCAGATGCGCGATCGTGCTGCGCAGGCTGGACAGCGCCGCCGGCGACTGCTGCAGCGGCGCGTCGCCCGACAGCCCGGTGCTCATCGCCTCGCACAGCAGCAGCAGCGTGCGCATCGTGGTGGAGCCCGGCTCCAGCACCGGCTGGAAACGCACGCGGGCCAGCACCGGGGCGTCGATCAGCTCGGCCAGGCACTGGTGCAGCACGTCGGAGGTGATCGACAGGCCCTGCAAGTTCAGGTCGGGCCCCAGGTCCACCGACTCGACCACGGCGCCGTCGGACACCAGGCCGGCGTCGGCACGTGCCTGCCGCTCCCGGCCGCCGGAAATCAGCGAATGGCGGCCGCTCGTCGCCACCGCGACGTTGTAGCCGTCGAACAGCGAGTCGGTCTGGAAGCGCAGGCCGGTCGAACTGCGCGTGCGATAAAGCCCCAGCCCCGCGCCGAGCGCGCTCGTGATGTCCAGGTGCAGCCGGCGCCCGGGCACCAGCACCTTGACCGGGGCATAAGGCCCGGAGAAGAAGGCTTCAGCCACGGCCGGATGATCGGTGACGAATCGGAAGACGGCGGGATCGTTCGACCTCATCGTCGTCTGGCACTCAGCGCTCGCCGGGGACACGCAGCGCGGCCTCCAGCAGCACCGGATCAACCGGCCGGCACAACCCGCCGATGGCAGCACAAGCGCGGGCCTGCGGCCACCTGCCGTCGAAACCCGGGCGGGACTGCACGAAAACCAGCAGGGCGCGCTGCCGAGTTTCCGCACGGATCATTCGGAGGGTCTCGACGCCGTTCATTCGCGGCATTTTTTTGATGTCGGTGATGGTGATCGCACTGGACGGCGTCCGGCGAAACACCTCGCCCCCTCCAGACCGTCGTCGGAACAAACCGACGAGTTTCCCAGGGAGCCCAGCGGATCGGCCCGCGCCATTCTCGATATGTCGTCATCGGCGACGACCGGCAACTGTTTCATCGAAATCTCGTCTGCGTGCCATCGGGTTTATCCCGAGACATCCTCGCGGCCCAGGTACCGGAGGCACCTCAGCCGGCGACAACCGATGAAACGGGACGCCCGGCCCGCGCCGGGGCCTGGGCGTCGAACGGACGCGGCAATGGCCACGGGCCGCAGGGTTCCAGTCGCATGGTGGTGATTCAACCCCGACGGGCGGGGCTGCCGTGCTGGTCACCGGCTGCGCGTCCAGTGCAGTGGCGCGCCGCTCGTTTGCGCGGCTTATATCGCCGGCCTCGGCCACTGCGCACAACCCGGGCGCAGCAGCTATCAGGTTTGCGCAGAAAGGTTCAGCGAGCCACTCGAACCGGGGGCCGGGCGCGCGGGACGGCGGCCGCCGGCTCAGCGCGTGCCGTCGACGTGAGCCAGTGCCGAGGCGATGGCCGCCTGGATCGCGGCCCTGGCCTGCGGGCTGTTCTTCCAGCAGCTGCTGCCGCTCAGGCGTGCACCCTGTTCCAGCAGGTCGCGTGCGTCGGCATCGGCCAGTGCGGCCAGGGTGTGCAGGCCCATCTGCTCCAGCCGCTCGACGACCTTGGGCCCGACGCCGCGCGTGGCGAGCAGGACTTCGCGTTCGGGGGCGGTAAAGCGCAGGGCACCGGTCGTCGGCATGGCGCCATTCTCGCGTCACGCCGGGGTCAGGCCGACGCCATCTCGTCCAGCTGGAAGCGGCTCATCGCGCGGCTCAGCTGCTCGGCCTGCCCGCGCAGGCTGTCGGCGGCGGCGGCTGTCTCTTCAACCAGCGCGGCGTTCTGCTGCGTCACCTGGTCGAGCTGCTGCACCGCGCTGCCGACCTGGCCTATGCCCTGCGACTGCTCGGCCGCCGCGGCGGTCAGCTCGTTGATCATCTGGCTGACGCGCTGCGCCTGGGCGACGATCTCGCCGATCGCCGCGCCGGCATCGTCGACCTGGCGCGTGCCGGCTTCGACACGTTCGCTGCTGGCCGCGATCAGCGTCTTGATCTCGCGCGCCGCGGCGGCGCTGCGCTGCGCCAGCGTGCGCACCTCGCCAGCCACGACGGCGAAGCCGCGGCCCTGCTCGCCGGCACGTGCCGCCTCGACCGCGGCGTTCAGCGCCAGGATGTTGGTCTGGAAGGCGATGCCGTCGATCGTGCCGATGATGTCGGCGATCTGGCGCGAGGACTGGGCGATGTCGTGCATCGCACCCACCACCTGGCGCACCTTCTCGCCGCCCTGGCGCGCCGAGTCGGCCGCCTGCGACGCCAGGCGGTCGGCCTCGCGGGCGACGTCGGCGCTGGCTTTGACGGTCCCGGCCAGCTGCTCCATCGACGCCGCCGTCTGCTGCAGGTTGCTGGCCTGCTCCTCCGTGCGTTGGCTGAGGTCGGCGTTGCCGGTGGCGATCTGCGCCGTGCCGGTGGCGATGCCGTCGCTGCCGGCACGCACCTGGCTGACGATGCCCGCCAGGCTTTGCTGCATCTCGGCCAGCGAGGCCAGCACGCTGCCGCGGGCGGCACCCGCGGCCTCGGGCACCGAGGCCAGGTTGCCGGCGGCCACGCGCCGGGCGATGTCGCCCAGGCTGTCGGGCTCGGCGCCCAGCGCACGCGTCAGGCTGCGCGTGATCAGCAGGCCGGCGGCGATGGCCACGACGACGGCGAGCACGAAGCCGCCGATCAACAGGCTGCGCTGGTGGCGGAACTTGGCGTCCGCCGCGGCCAGCAACTCGTGGGAATGGCTGTCGGTGTAGTCGCGGTACTCATGCGAAGCCTCCACCAGCGCGGCCAGCAGCGGGCGGCACTCGGCGTTCATCTGCGCCACGGCCTCGTCGCGCTGGCCCTGTGCCGCCAGGCCGACGATGTTCAGCGCCACCGGGGCGTACTTCTGCTCGATGTCGGCGATCCTGGTGATCATCTCCCGCGCCTTCGTGCTGACGTCGGGCGCCGCCGCCATGCGCACCAGCTTCTCGACGCCGGCCTGCACCTCGGCGTGGTGGCCCTCGACGTCCTTCTTGATCGCCTCGCGGTCGCGCGCCGAACTGGCGTTGACCAGGTCACGCGCGGCGATGGCGCGTTCCTCGACGTTGGTGCGGACCTCGTAGGACAGCAGCAGCCGCGCATTGATGCCGCTGACGTAGTCGGTGAACTGCTGGCTCTCGTCGTTCAGGGCCTTCAAGGCAAAACCGGACACCAGCGCGAGCATGGTGATCAGGCTGGCAAAGGCCAAGCTCAGCTTGGCACGCACGGTCAATCTGTTCAGGCGCACGGGGGCCTCCGATGGATGTTCTGTTGGACTGTTTCTGTGATGTCTCTTATCGGAGTGGGGGATTGACGCTTGATATACCGGGGTGGGTTTGGGGTATCTGGAAACCGCAGATGGTGTCCACTGCGCGCAGGAAACGGGGAGACA
This sequence comes from Rubrivivax gelatinosus IL144, assembly GCF_000284255.1. Lineage (NCBI taxonomy): Bacteria > Pseudomonadati > Pseudomonadota > Betaproteobacteria > Burkholderiales > Sphaerotilaceae > Rubrivivax > Rubrivivax gelatinosus. The sequence goes on along the minus strand of NC_017075.1, from coordinate 734,204 downwards.
GCCTCCGGCCGGAAGCAGCCACGGCGGCGCCAGCGCGCGGTACCAGGCCAGCGCGAGGCCGGGTATGTTGCCGAGGGCGGAGCACCCCGGCGGCCGCACAGGGCGGACTCAGTTCAGGTCCATCAAACCCATGTCGGCAGACGACATCAGACCCTCGATGTCCATCAGGATCAGCATGCGTTCCGCCTCGGCGCTCTTCACGCTGCCGATGCCGGTGATGAAACCACTGTCGACGCTCGAAGCCATCTCGGGCGCCGGCCTCAGGTTGTCGGCCCCGAGTTCCAGCACGTCGGAGACCGAGTCGACCACCGCCCCCACCACACGACCCCGCACGGTCAGCACGATGACGACCGTGAGAGCGTTGTAGTCCGCCTTGTCGCAGCCGAGCTTGAGCCTCAGGTCCACGACCGGAACGATCACGCCGCGCAGGTTCACCACGCCCTTGATGAAGTGCGGCGAGTTGGCGATGCGGGTCGGCGGTTCGTAGGAGCGGATCTCCTGCACACGCAGGATGTCGATCCCGTACTCCTCGCCGCCGAGCCGGAACGTGAGGTACTCGCCGCTGCGTGCGCTCTGGCGCGGTGCTTCCTGGCGAGCGATACGCTGAGCTTCGACGGTCATTTCCATGGTTGCGCCCCCTCCTGCGCTCAGGCCGCTTGCCCGGTCAGCTTGAAGACGGCGACGGATTCGACGAGCTGAATCGCCTGCGTCTTCAGGCTCTCGGCGCCAGCGGCGCTCTGCTCCACCAGCGCGGCGTTCTGCTGCGTGGTCTGGTCCATCTGGCCGATGGCATCGCCGACCTGCTGGATGCCGTTGGTCTGCTCGTTCGTCGCCGCGGAGATCTCGGTCATGATGCCGCTGACCCGGCGCACGGCCTCGACGAGTTCGCCCATGGTCTTGCCTGCGCGGTCGACCAGGCCCGTGCCTTGCTCGACCTGCTCGACGTTGCGTCCGATGAGGCTCTTGATCTCCTTGGCCGCTTCGGCGCTGCGCTGGGCCAGCGTACGCACCTCGCCGGCAACGACCGCGAAGCCGCGGCCCTGCTCGCCGGCGCGCGCGGCCTCGACCGCGGCGTTGAGCGCCAGGATGTTGGTCTGGAACGCGATGCCGTCGATCACGCCGATGATGTCGCCGATGCGGCGGCTGCTTTCGCTGATGCCCTGCATGGTGGTGACCACCTGGCCCACCACGTCGCCACCTTGCTCCGCGATGGCGGCCGCGCCCTGCGCCAGTTGGTGAGCCTGGCGCGAGTTCTCGGCGTTGTTGCGCACCGTGCCGCCCAGTTGCTCCATCGTGGCTGCCGTCTGCTGCAACGCGCTGGCCTGCTCTTCGGTGCGCTGGCTCAGGTCGGTGTTGCCGACGGCGATCTCGCCGCTAGCCATCGACACCGACTCCGCTCCCTGGCGCACTCGGGCCACCACTTGCGCCAGGCCGTCTCGCATCTCGCGCATCGCGGCCAGCAGGCTGGCCGGGTTGCCGCCGCTGACCTGAACGTCCACCGCCAGGTTGCCGGCAGCGATCTCGCGGACAACGCCGGCCGCGTAAAGCGGTTCGCCGCCGAGTTGCCCCGTGATCGAACGCGTGACCCACACGCCCATGCCCACCGCGATCACGATCGCCGCCAGCGAGCCGAAGACGATCACCCAGCGGTTGAGGCTGCGCAGGCTGTCGGCCGCCTCCGCGCGGCTCTTCAGCAGGCCTTCCTCCGCGCCGACAAACTCCGCCTGCAGGCCACGGAAGCTGTCCATCGCCGCCTTGTCCTTGCCGGCCTTGAACTCGCGCATCAGCTGCGCCATCTCGACCTTGCCCGCGCCCACGTCGCGACGCATCTGGATCATGCCGGCCGCGACGGAGGCGAAGCCGGCACTGGCGGCCTTCATGGCCTCCAGCCGCTTCTGCTGCTCGGCGTTGTCGGCAGTCAAGGTACGCGCCTCGTTCCAGGCCTTGTCGAAAGCCGTCTGGCCCTGGACCCAGGGCGCGAGGAAGGCGTCCTCGCCGGAGAGCAGGAAACCACGCGCGCCCGTCTCCATGTTGATCATCGACTCGAGCATGCGGTCGCCGGTCCCCATCACCTCAACGGTATGGCGGTTCCAGCTCTCGGCCTCGCCGAGACGCAAGCTGCTGAAAAGAGACGTGGCGCCCACGATCAGGAAGACGACGACGACCACACCGAAGGCCAGCAGCAAGCGTCGCGCAATGGAAAGAGTGTTCATGGATGTCGCCCGAGCGCTCGAGGGCCCGGCAAGTGATCGCGTTGATATAAATGATACTTTCGCGCAAATCGCTTGTGACGGAAAGTAACTTGTTCACGTTCGACGGGGTGCGATGTCCAGTGCGAGGCCGGAACGAAGTGGCTTGGGGTCAACGTCATGCAGGCCTACGCAGACCAGCGTTCCACGGGGCCTTGGTGGCCTTCCCGGCGACTCGCCACGCCACGGCTTGGCAAGCAACGCCGGTCCGGTGACGCGTCACGTCGAACGCGTTCGTGCCTTTGAGGGTTGCAACAGTAGAAGCGGTGCTGGACCAGGCCCTGCAAAAGTCGAACTGCCATGAGGCGTGCAAACCCATATCCATCAGCAGGTCTGGTCGATGTAGTCGAGAACACGAGCCTCACTTCATTGGTTGCTAACCCCACAAGCGCAGGCTGGCATCGAGGAGAAACTCGTCCTGATAGTGCCCGGCGGCCAGCGAAAGCCCGACCGGAAGACCGTCGACCTGAGCCAGTGGCACGGTGATCTCGGGCAGGCGCGCGACACCGGCAAACGAGGTGACGGCCATGGTGCGGTCGTAGTAATCGAGCACGGCATCCAGGTTGCGGCCGGTCAGCACGCCTTTCTTCGGGGCGAGCACGGGCACCGTCGGATAGCAGAAGACATCGCCCGGCCGAGTGAATGCCGCAACCCGTGCAAAGAGGGCCTCGCACAAGTTCAAGGCATCACTCATCGCACTGCGATCGAAACTCTCGACATTGCGATAGCCCGCCCGGAAGTTGGGCCCCTGCTCCGGCTGGCTGGCCCGAATCCAGCCACCAAGGGCGTTGGCGATTTCTGCCGTCTGGAGCACCCGGAGTGCGTCCTCGTTGTACGACCTCAGACTCAGGTCCAATCCGGTGATCTCGCGCAGCGAAATGGATTTGACCGTGACGTGTGGCAGGCCGTCGAAACTCGCGACGCAGCCCGACAGCGCATCCCGGATGGCCGGATCGGCGATCTCGAAAGCGTCCTGCAGCAAATAGATGTTCCTGACGGGCGGCAGCGCCTGCGCCTGGCTGCGAAGAAGCACACGCATCGCCTGGCGCAGAACAGGGAGAGTCCGCGCCAGTACCCCCACGGTGCTGACACTGGGCGCGAAAGGCAGAACCCCGGCTTCGGATATGCGATGCAGGCTCGGCCGCATGCCGTAGACGCCACACAGGCTGGCCGGAACCCGGATCGACCCGCCGCAGTCGGTGCCCAGGGCAAAGTCGACCAGGCCGCAGGCGACGGCCGACGCCGAACCACTGGAGGAGCCCCCCGGAATCCGATCCGGTGCCCGCGGGTTCACCGGCGTGCCGTAGAAGTGGTTCTCGCCATCCAGGCTGTAGGTCAGCTCGTCGGCCACGGTCTTGCCGACACAGCGCGCCCCGGCCATCAGCAACTGCTCCACGCACACGGCGTGATGGGCAGCCGGCGGATGCGTTTCACGCCACGGCTTGCTGCCGTAGGAGGTCGATCGATCGCGGATGTCGATGTTGTCCTTGACCGCAAAAGACAAGCCCTCCAGCGCGCCGGAGCGATAGGGCGGTATTTCGAAGAGCTCGACGAATGCGTTGGAGGACTGGAAGTCGTAGGTCTTCATTGGCGTTCTGCGAGGCACGCTGGATGCTCTGCACGACGCGCCGCGCGGTGCGATTGGCACATCATCATCGACGATGGCGATGCGTCGGCGCGATTTGCGTCAGCACAGCGTCCAGCCATCCCCGATCCGCCAGCACGGCAGGCGAAGCACCCACGCAGGAGCAAGTCAACCATTCGCGGTGCGGGCCGCTGCAGCCAGTCCCCCTTTTGTGCGCATCAAATCGAGCGCTTCGTCAACGATGCGCTGGGCGGAGGTCTGCAGCAGTGCGCGATCCGCCGCCCGGGCGCGGCTGGCCGCCATCTGCTCGCTCAGCGTCGACTTGGCCCGCCGGAAGTGGCGCGCAACCGCTGCCGCCGAACACAGGCGGTAGTGGACAGCGAGACAGGCAACGAGCGCACGCCCCCTGGCGGCCAACGGGCTGCGACCGGCATGCAGGTCGAGTGCGCCCGACAGGTCGAGCCGTGACGCTACCCAGGCTTCGATCAACCGCAGCGCACCGTCGATACCGTCGGCGCCGCCGGCAGCAACGAGACTCGCCGCTGCCTCCGTGCGGACCTCCCGCGCGACTGAAGCAACGGGCCCCACTGCGCCAGTCGCCAACTTGAGGCCGCACGCCAGTTCCCACCGCGCCATCTCGCGCGCTGCCGGGCGTTGCGATATCCAGTCCCGCAACGCGATACGTGCACTCGGCAGCGACGGCGCGAAGAGCTGCAGCGCCGGATGCACGTCGAAGCCCTGAACCCGTGACCTGCCCAGCAAGCAGCGCAACGCGGACTGCGCGTGGTGCGACGGCGCCCTGCACAGCCCGAGGAACACGGGCCGCCAGGCCAGCATGCGCATGGTCTGTCGCAGCGCTTGCGGCGAGTCCAGCGGAAAGGCGCGATACCGGCCGGCGAACACAGGGCTGCGCACAGGATGTGCGGCGCGCACCCAACGCGACACGATGTTGCCGACGGCTCGGGCAATGCAGGCCGGAACTTCGCCCTGGCGCACGGTGGAGACCACATGGATCTCGGCAGGCGCCGTCAGGAAATAGACGAGGGCGCGGCCGGTCGTCCGGTGCGCCTCGATCAGGCGATTGCGCACTTGTGCGTACAAGCTGCGGTGAGGAAAGAGGTTGCGCCCCAGCGCCGCCTGCCAGCAGATGTGCCAGCAAGCGCCCGGCGCTGCGATGGGCGCCTCCGCGATCGAGACGGCTCTCCCCATGACTCCGTGACGGATCCGGAAACACGATCCACACCGTACGAACCCGAATGACGCCTGCCTCGTTCGGTCTCTGGCCGCGAAACCGTGCCCCGCTTTACGCCGGCGACCGAACGACCATGACGGCGTTCGTTCTCGGCATCGAGCACGGGCACTTAGGCCGCACCAGACCGAACAGGGCGGGACATCGCGGGTTGGCGTTGTCGTCGGCCGACGGCCCCGTCTAAGTTTTCCAAGCCGGCGGCACATCGCCGCTGGCTTCCCGTCCCAACCATGAAGGAGTTCGCCATGGACGAAGAGCTGGAACTGGAGATCGTCGACCTGGGTGACGCCAAGGAACTGACGCAGGGCGCGCCGAGCCTGATCAACTCGGAAGACAACCCGGCCTTCCCGCAGCGCGTCTGAACAACGCGCACGGTCTGGCGGCGTGTCGGCAACGACACGCCGTCTACACCCGAGGCCGATCTTGATTCAGCCCGCGCCAACCTCGCCCCGCGCACTGTCCCTGGCGCCGCATGTCCGCGCCTGTGCGACCGGCGGCCAAGTCATCCTGCTGGACCTGCGCAGCGGCACCTACCTCGGCCTTGCGGGCGACCGTCTCGCCGCTCTCGCCGGAGGGGTCGCGGGATGGCCGAACCCGACGCGGAAGGAAGGCGAGACGGCACCGACCTCGATCGCCATCTACTCACTGGTTCGGCCGCTGCTGGCCCGCGGCCTGCTCGTGGAGCATCTCGTCGAGCCAGCCCCGATCGTCGAGCTGGAGGAACCTCGCTCGGCGCTCGACACGGACGACGCGATCGTCAGCGTGCGCACCAAGGACGTTGGCCGCTTCATCCACGCCGCCGGATCGGCCTCGGCCTGGCTACGGTGGCACTCGCTGCTCTGGATCGTCGAGGCCGCGACCGCACGCAGGGGAACGAACGCGAAGGCTCTCTGTGACTTCGAAGCACTGCGCCATGCGGTCGCCCGCTACGACAAGCTCCGGCCTCTGGCGTTCGCGGCGCAGGACCGATGCCTTTACGACTCGCTGGCGCTGCTGCTCTTCCTCGCCAGCGAGGGTCACTGCCCGCGCTGGGTCGTCGGCGTGCGCACGCGGCCGTTCGCCGCGCACTCCTGGGTCCAGAGCGGTTCGCTGGTGCTGAACGACCAGGCCGAACACGTGCGCGCGTTCAGTCCGATCCTCGTGGTCTAGCGTCGCAGCACGATGTTCCGGTACGTCGCATTCGTCTGGGACGCCACCTGCCCGCCGCGGGTCGATGCGGCAGCACGACTCGCCCAGTCGCTTGCGCCGCATTGGCAGGCGGCGCACAGGCAACCCGGCCTGCAGGTCCATGTGACGGGTTCGCCCCCCGGGCACACGCGCGTGCACCTGCTGCGCGAACGACGGGGCGTCGTCATCGGCACGCTCTTCCGCCGCGACGATGGCGGTGGAGCGCCGCTGCCGTCCAGCGGACTGGACGCCGCCGAGTCGGACCGCATCGCGCATGGCGGTGGCCGCGCACTGGTGCAGGACTTCTGGGGACGCTACGTCGCTTTCCTCTGCACCGAAGGCGGACGCACGCGCCTGCTGCGCGACCCCAGCGGCGCCCTGCCCTGCTACCTGCTGCGGCATGAAGGGGTGTGGATCGTCTGCTCCTGGCTCGAAGACGCGCTGGCGCTGCTTCCCGCCACCGTCGGCTTCGCCGTGAACTGGCCCGCCGTCGCTGCGCAACTGCTGATCGGCGAACCCGGTGGACGAGACACCGCCTTGTTCGGCGTGCAACAGGTCGCACCGGGCGAGGCCATCGATCTCGCCCACACGGCAAGCGCAGGCGAGTTGCTCTGGGATGCCACCTCGTTCGCCAGGCAGCCGCTCACGCACGGCCCGGACATGGCCGTCATCGCGCTGCGCGAAACAGTGCAGGCCTGCGCCAGCGCCTGGGCAGGGTGCCACGACCGGGTGCTGTTCCGCCTGTCCGGCGGCGTCGACTCATCGATCCTGCTGAGCTGCCTGTCGCGGGGGCGGACGCACACCCACGTGACCTGCGTGAACTACCACTCGGCCGGCGCCGATGGCGACGAACGCCGCTATGCGCGCCTGGCCGCCAACAGCGCCGGCTTTCCGCTGGTCGAACGCGAGCGCAACACGGACTTCCGACTTCAAGACCTGCTGACGATCGCACGCACGCCGACACCGGGCAACTACGTCGGGAGACTGAGCGCTCGTGCCGATGCCGAACTGGCCGCTGAATACGGCAGCGGCGCACTGTTCACCGGCGCTGGCGGCGACCAGCTGTTCTTCGAGTTCGGCCGTCCCTGGCCCGCCGCCGACTACCTGCACTGCCGCGGCCTGGACTTCGGTTTCCCGGCGGCAGCCATGGACGCCGCGCGGCTGGGCCGCGTGTCGGTGTGGAGCGCGATGGCCTACGCCTTCAGGCAGCGGCTGCGGCCGACCAGACTCCTGGACGATCCCCGGCCGCCACTGCTGGGCCCGGCGGTCCCGGACGACCGCACGCGGCTGCAGCAGTTCCTGCATCCCGCGCTGCGCGACGGCAGAGTGCTGCCCATCGGCAAACAGGTCCAGACACGTGCCTTGCTGCACCCCGCACCGTTCTATGACCCCTTCCAGCGCCAGGCAGCACCGGAGCTCGTCAACCCGCTGCTGTCGCAGCCCTTGATCGAACTCTGTCTTCGCCTGCCGACCTGGGTGCTGACACATGGCGGCCGCGGCCGGGCCCTGGCGCGGCGCGCCTTCGCCGACGAACTGCCGCCCGAGATCCGCACCCGCCGCGCCAAGGGCGGCATGGAAGAGCTTCTGCAAGCCGTGTTGCTGCGCAACCTCGGCTTCGCGAAAGAGCTGCTGCTCGACGGCGAACTCGCGCGGCGCGGGCTGCTCGACCGTGCGCGGCTCGAACAAGCCTTGTCGGACCGGCCCACCACGCTCGCCGCGCACGTGAGCCAGCTCCACGTCTACCTGGGCATCGAGGCCTGGCTGGCGCAATGGACGTCGGCTTCGCCATGCGCTAACCGCCAGCACCCTCCCGCTCACACCGCGGCCGCGCCTCGTCCGCTCGCTTGAGGTCCGCCATCTGCCGCCAGCGCGTGTACTGCGCCTGCAGGTCGGCGGCCGTCTCGCCGGGCAGCACGGGGGCCTGGCGCTCGCCGCCCAGCAGCCAGAAGCGGAACCAGTCGACGTTCCCCTGCAGCGACAGCAGGCGTTCGGCCGGGCGCGACAGCGCGTGGGCGCCGCCGGGGATGACGATCATCTCGGCCGGCTTGTACTGGCGGCGCAGCAGCGCGTAGATGTCCCAGTTGTTCTGCACCAGCGGGCCGTAGCTCTCGATGCGCAGCGCCGCGCGCATGCAGTCGGTGTGCAGCGACGGGTCGTTGCGCACCCAGCGCTGCAGCGCCTCGCCGAACGGGCCGCCCTGGTTCGCCTGCTCCTTGCGGCGCAGGATGCCGTCCTTCACCGCGTAGGTCACCGTCAGCGAGAACAGCGTGTTGGCGTCGCCGTCCAGGATGCTGGCCGCGCGCATCGGGGCGTCGGAGAAGGTCAGCAGGTTCAGCACGCGTTCGCCGGTCGCGCTCCAGCCGATGATGCCGACGCGCTCGCGGTCCACCAGCCCTTCGGCCACCAGCTGCTCCACCGCGCCGGCCACGCCGTCGGCGAAGGCAGCGATGCCTTCGTGCTCGTTGTCGGGCGCGCCGCTGGACGCTGCCCACGGCATCGCCAGCACCAGCAGGCCCTCACGCAGGAAGGCACGCCCTGCGAAGCCGCTGGTGTAGCCGCTGAACTGGTTGGGCCCGTCGAGGTAGAAGCGCTCGGGCGAGAAGCCGTAGGTCTGGATGACCAGCGCGTGGCGCGCACCGCGTTCGTGGCCGGCCGGCGTCATCAGCCCGCCCTGCCAGGGCCGGCCCTTCGTGTCGCGCCAGGCGTACGGGCGCATCGTGCCCCACACGACCGGCTGGTAACGCGGGTTCAGCTCGGTCAGGCGCACCGTGCGGCCGTCGGGCGCCACGGCCACGACGTCGGGCGGCTGGTTCAAGGCCTCGTCGATGCGCAGCGTCCAGCCGCTCGCCGCTTCGGCCGCGGCGTCCAGCTCGCGCCAGCGCCCGTCCGGCGAGCGCGCGAAGCGCCGCCGTGTGGCGCCGTCGAGCAGCTCGACCACGTCGCTGCGGCCCGCCACCGGCCAGGCCGCCACCAGCCGGCTCTTCAGCTCGGCAAACGCGTGCCAGCGCCCCGAGTCGGGCCAGTACTCGACGACGTGCGGTGCCGGGCTCGCCGGCTGGCCGTCGGCCGGCGGCGGCAGGTTCGTGCCGGCGATCACCACAGAAGCACCGTCGGCACGCCACAGCCGGTCGGGCCGCAGCTGGCTCAGGCCGGGGAGCGTGTCGTCGGGCGCGTCGAACACCGCCTGCTCGCGCCCGTTGTCCAGGCGCACCGCCACCAGCCGTCGCGCGACGTAGGAGTACGGGCGCGAGTAGTACTGCAGCGGGTCCTGCAACGCACCGGCACCGTAGCGCGCAGCGGCGTCGGCCACCAGCGGGTAGCGCAGCGCCCAGGTCGGCTGGCGCTCGGCGTCGTAGCGCGGCAGCAGCGCCCAGCGGCCGTCGGGCGACACGCTGGGCCGCGGATATCGGCTGCTGCTTTCGGCGAAGGGCTCGCCCAGCGCGCGCCCGGGCCCGCCGCCGTCGGCCAGCCGGTACTGGTAGCGCCGCTGCTGCGCACGCCGGTCGTGCTGGCCGAACATCACGCTCCAGAACGACTGGTTGCCGACCACAACACCGTGCGCGCCGGGCTTCAGCGGCGGGGTGGGTACCGGCGCCAGGTAGACCACGCGCCGCCGGTCGGCCGACAGGTCGAAGCTCGCCACGCCGTCGGCGTCGTACGTCAGCTGCTGCAGCCGCCGCGTGCCGACGTCCAGCGCGTAAGCCTGGAACGGCTGCCCCTGAACGCGGGCGCGGAAGACCAACGTGCGGTTGCCGGCCCAGCGCACGTCCTGCAGCGGCGGGTCGGCGTCGTCGCCGTCGTCGTGGGCGTCCAGCACCCAGGCCGCGCGCGGCGGGTCGCGGCGCGCGTCGCGCCCCGCCGCGGCCAGCCGCTCGGGCGCCACGTCCAGCAGCAGGATCTCGAAGCGGTTCACGTCGCGCGCCACCAGGGCCCGGCGCGTCACGATGAAGGCCTGGCGGCCGTCGGGCGAGACCTGCTGCCGCAGCGTGTCGGCGTCGTGGTTGAAGGGCTGCACGATGCGCGTGAACTCGACGACGTCCTGCACCGTCGGGCCGCCCGCGTAGCCCTCGGCGCGGGCGGGGGCCGACACGAGCACCGGCAGGACGAAAGGCGCCAGCAGACGCAGCAGACGACGGGACGCCGCACGCAGGCGACGCCCCGGGGAAGAACGGGACATGGGACTCCTCGTGTGAAGCAGGCGGCGGCGCCCGTGCGGGCGCCCGTCGGGGCGAAGGCGCCCCGGCTTACCAGTCGACCGACAGCCGCAGGCTGGCGTAGCGCCCGCGCCAGTCGGCCTGGGTGACGTCGTAGTACGGCGCCGCGGCGACGAACTCGGGCTGCCGGTCGCCCAGGTTGGTGACGGCCAGCCCCAGCGATGCCGCTTTCGCGCTGGCCGGCGCCCAGCCGAGACGCTTGAGGTCCACCCGGCCGGCCAGATCGAACTGCCAGTCGTCGCCCAGGCGGCGGCCGTCGCCGGCGGTGTCGCGGTAGCTGCCCAGGTAGCGCCCGGTCAGCCCCAGGCCCCAGGTGCCGGTGTCCAGCCCGGCGGACAGCCGGCCCTTCCAGCGCGGGGCCCAGTAGTCCAGCGCGCGCCGGCTCACGCGGTCTTCGGCCGCCGCACCGGGTGCCACGGCCACGTCGTAGCGGCTGGTGCGGGTGGCGCTGCCGGCCAGCGTCCAGCGGGCCCCGGCGGCACGCCAGGCGTAGGCCGCATCCAGGTCGACGCCGGCGGTGTCCAGGCGGCCGAAGTTCACTTCGGAGTACAGCACCTGCGTCACCGCACCCGGCTGGCCGCCGACCGAGGGCCCGCGCGTCACCAGCCCGGGAAAGCGGCTCTCGTAGTCCAGCGTCACCTGCGGCCACAGCAGCGCGATCAGGCCGTCGATCGACACGCGCCAGGCCGTCACCGCCAGCCGGGTTCCCAGGCTGCCGTCGGGCTCCCACACCGCGCCCAGCGACCAGGCCCGGCCCTTCTCGGGGCCCAGGTCGGGGTTGGACGTGCGCAGCACCTCGGCGCCGGTGATCGCCTCGCCGCCACGCGCCGGGTCCACCAGGCCGAAGGCTTCGGCCGGGATGCTGGTGTCGTCGACGCTGGTCTGCAGCAGCGTCGGCGGCTTGAAGGAGGTGGCCGTCGACGCCCGCAGCAGCACGCTGCGCGCAGGCCGCAGCTCCACGCCGGCCTGGTAGGTGCCGGCGCTGCCGAAGTCGCTGTAGCGGTCGCGGCGGCCGGCCAGCGTCAGCGTCGTCAGCGGCCAGCCGCGGCCTTCTTCGGCGCCGGCGCGCAGCAGCGGCAGGCGCAGTTCGCCGTACACGGCGGCGGCGTTGCGGCTGTCCCGGGTGGTCACGCCCGACAGCGTGGTCTCGTACCAGTCGCGTGCGGCCTCCACGCCCGCCAGCGCCTCCACCGGCCCGGCCGGCAGCTGGGCCAGCGGCCCGCGCACGAAGGCTGCCGCCATGTCCTTGCGACCGTGGTTCTGGCGCACGCTGTCCTGCCAGATGCCGCGCAGCACGTCGGCACTGGCAGCCGGGCCGGTGGTGAAGGGGTTCAGCGCGGCGTCGGGCGTCGTCGCGCCCAGGGCCGCTGCCAGCGCGGCGGCGTTCACGCTGCCGTTCAGCAGGCGGCGCTCGCCGTCGTCGCGCGAGGTCGACAGCGTGGCTTCCAGGTCCCAGCCGGCGGCCAGCTCGCCACGCAGGCCCAGCAGCGCACGGGTGAAACGCGTGTCGCGCGCCAGGCCTTCGGCGCCGTTGTCCAGGCCCAGGCGGCCCGTCACGCGCACCGCCTCGCCGAAGGGGTTGTACGGGCTGCCGGCCGGCACCAGCACGTTGTTCAGCGCCAGGCCGGTCTGCTCGGCGCGCAGCGTGTCGCGGGTGTGGGTCAGCTCGCCGAAGGCGGCCCAGGTCTCGCCCAGCCGCCACTCGCCCACCGCATGCAGGCCCCAGGTCTCGTCGCCATGCACCAGCGCGTAGCCGTGGCCGTTGGCCAGGCTGTTGCACAGGTTGGGCTGCCCGTCCAGCGCGGCGAAGTCGCCCGGCACCAGTGGCTGCCCCGCCGGCACGCGCGGGATGCCGGCCACCGGCGAACCCAGCCCGGGCAGTGCCGCGCCGGTCGTGCTGGACACCGTGCCCGGCGTGCAGCCGCGCGTGCGCGTGTCGGGGCCGCCGTCGCGCCGGTAGTCGCCGCTGCGGAAGAAGCCGCGCTCGGCCATCGTCAGCGGCGTATTGCGGCTGTACGAACCCAGCAGCAGATAAGAGGCACGCTCCGTCTGCCCGCCCGCCGCCAGCGACAGGCTGCTGTCGCTGCTGCCCTGGCCGGCGCCGGCCCGCGCGGCCAGCGACAGGCCATCGATCGACTTCTTCAGGATCACGTTCACCACGCCGGCCAGCGCGTCGCCGCCGTACACCGCCGACGAGCCCACCGGCAGCACCTCCACGCGCTCCACCGCGGCCAGCGGGATCAGGCTGAGGTTGAAGAAGTTGGCCGACGACGAGCCCACCGCCTGCGCGCGCCGCCCGTTGATCAGCACCAGCGTCGAGCCCAGCGGCAGCCCGCGCAGTTGCACCGCGCCCTGCCCCGTGGTCGCCCCCTGCGCGCCTTCGCCCGGCGCCACCGAGGCCTCGTTCAGCCCGGCCAGAAAGCGCTCCAGCGTCGGCTGGCCGCTGCGCTCGATGTCCTCCTTCGTGTAGACGTTCACCGGCGCCGGCCCTTCGGCCGCGATGCGCTTGAGGCGCGAGCCGGTGATCTGGATCTTCTGCGCACCATCGGCCCCGGCCGCTGCGCGCGCGCCCGCTTCGTCGGCCGCGGCCTCACCCGCCACCGGCCACGCGGCCGGCACCGACGCGTCGGCCACCGTCAGCAGCGCGTGGGTGCTGCGCGGCGCCAGGCCCGAGGCCGCCGCCGGTGGCGGCGCCAGCCGCACGACGATGGCGCCGTCGGCCATCACCTCGGCCACCAGGCCCGAGCCTTCCAACGCCAGCGCCACGGCCTCGGCGGCCGACAGCCGGCCCGACACCGGCCGCGCGCTGCGGCCGCCCACGGCCGCCGGATCGAACAGCACCGACACGCCCGTCTGCCGGGCGATGCCGTGCAGCGTGTCGGCCAGCGCCTGGGCCGGCTGCTCGACGGCATGGCGCTGTGCCGGTGGCCCGGCCTGCGCCGCCAGGCCGCACACGGCCAGCAGCACGGCCAGTGCGCTCTTGATCAGGTCAGCGCCACGGGAGCCCGTGGCGGCGTTGGCGTTCAAGCCCATCTGGTGCCCTTCTAGCGTTGCCGTGTGGCGGACAACGGGATGACGAGCCTGTCCAGAGCGCACGCACAGGTGCTTTTCCTACGGAGGCAGGGCGAGTTCCAGGCGTCCTTCGGCAGTGCGCAGCTGCAACCCGTGCAAAGCCGCCACCGCCTGGGCGAAAGCGGCGTTGTCGCCGGTGCGGTACAGGCCGCTGACACGCAGCGTGGCCAGGGCCGGCGCGTCGACCAACACGATGGGCGTTCGGCTGTAGCGGTTCATCTCGGCCACCGCGTCGGCCAGCGGCGTGGCGTCGAACACCGCCTCGGCGCGCCGCCAGGCGACCACCTGGTCCAGCCGCGGCCGGTCCACCCGCGCCGCAGTGCCCTGCCCGGCCCCTGCGCCAAAACGCGCCCGCTCACCGGGGTGCAGCAGCAGCGGCGGCGCTGCCGCGTCGCCGCCAACACCAGCCGCCGGCCGCAGCGCCACCTGGCCCTCCAGCAAGGTGACCGCCACGGCGCTGCCGGCCGGTGCTGCGGCATCGCCCACGCGCACGGTGAACACCGTGCCCAGCGCCACCACCTCGCGGCCGGCAGCGCGCACCACGAAGGGCCGGCGCGCGTCAGGCGCCACCTCGAACAGCGCTTCACCACGCGCCACGGTGACGGTGCGCTGCGTGTCGCCCAGCGCCACGCGCAGCTCGGTGTCGGTGTTCAAGGCCAGGCGGGTGCCGTCGGCCAGCTGCACCTGGCGCTGCTCACCCACCACGGTGCGGTAGTCGTCGCCTGCGGCACCGCGCCACAGCAGCACCCCGGCACCCGCCAGCAGCCCGGCCAGGCCCACGGCCAGGGCGCGGCGCGGCCAGCCGGCGCGCTGTGCAGCCTGCTGGTCACCAGCGGCGTAGGCGCTGGCCAGCGACACGCCGGCCACGTCCTGCCAGGTCTGCGTGCAGCGCTCGAAAGCCTCGCGGTGCGCGGCCGACTGCGCCTGCCAGGCCAGGAATTCACGTTCCATGCGCGGCGAGCGGTCGGGCCCGTGCAGGCGGGCCACCCACACCGCCGCCTCGGCGGCGACCTGGGGTGTCACCGTCGCCTTGCCCCGTGCCGCGCCGTCGCCGGCGGGCGGCCGCTGGTTCATGTCTACCAACCTTCCATCCAGCGGGTGAGTTGCAGCGTGGCCTTGGCGATGTGCTTTTCCACCGTGCTGACGCTGAGCCCGTGCTGCCGTGCGATGTCCTGGTAGCTGAGGCCGTCCACCCGATGGGCGAGCAAGATAGCGCGAGTCTTGTCGTTCAGCCGTCCCAAACCGGCACCGAGGCGCGCCATGCGCTCCTTGGCGAGCAGCACCGCCTCGGCGCCGGGCGTGGCGTCGACCAGCACCTCGTCGTCCAGCAGCACTTCCTCGCCCCGGCAGGCGCGGGCGCGGTGCGCGTCGATCGACAGGTTGAGCGCCGCGCGCATCAAGAAGCCTTCGGGGTTGTCCACCGCCTGCTCGCGCTGGTAGTGGGCCAGCCGCATCCAGGCCTCCTGCACCAGGTCGTCGGCATCGTGCTCCGTGCGGCCACGGCGCAGCAACGCCGCGCGGACGCGGGAGAGGACGGGGTGCCAGTCCTTGAGCATCGAATCAGCGTCCAGGTGCCGCGTGCGGACACGTTGAGGCGCGCGAAGGATCAGCAAGATGAGTCGCAAGCCTGCCAATGGTCGCTGGGACTAAGTCAAGGTTCACTGCGCCTCCTTGTCACGTTGCCCCAGCAGCACCGCGGCTCAGAAACTCTGGCTACGAGCCGTCTCCCGAGCGACGTGCTCACAAAGCACATCGATAGCCAATGCTACAGCATATGAGTAGCCGAAGCTACTCTAGCTGTAGCTACCGTCTTTGCCATGGCTACATGGAGCATTTCGGCAGAGGAACGGCGTGCGCTGCTTGAACAGGCACAGCGAGCGCTCGGGGGCAAAGCACGTCTTGGGCGTCGACTCGGATACCAAGACGGTGCATTCGTAGGCCAAATGCTTCGGGGCGACAGGCCGATTACCGAGCGGACGCTCGCGCGCTTGTTCGGTATCCACGAGTTGGCGCATCTATTTGCCGCGTCGTCGGAGGCGCAAAAACACGCTTCCGGGCGGGATCTTCCGCCACTACTACGCCCGCCCATCGCCATCGCGCTTCCCGTTGTCGTAGACGCAATGGTCGCTTGTACGAACAAGAGCGGGCTTCGTGCTGCCCTGAATGCTCTTCTCGATGACGATGCGCCACAGTACAGAGACCGCATCACCGAGTTGTTGACACCACATACGGTCCAGGCAGGGAAGCCTGCATAGACAAGCCCAATCAACACCTCAGCGCGGATATGCGCACGCGCGAAATCCGCCAAGGACAGACGATGCGCGAAGACGCTCGTAGCCGTATCGCGCGACACGTCCGCCGTCTACGAGTTCTCCGTGGCTTGTCGCAAGAACGCCTTGCAGAACTGGCGGATCTTCATCGCACCTACGTCGGGGCGGTTGAACGTGGAGAGCGAAACGTCTCTGTCGCCACCGTAGAGAGACTAGCCACCGCACTGGGGGTGGACGTGAGCGAGTTACTGAGGCCGACACAGCCGACCACATGAGTCGGTCGGGACGCAGACTGATCCATATCAGCCCCGACGCGCACACCCCGATTCAAGGCTCCCCTGGTGAGCCACTCGATCCGCAGAATGCGCCGCAAACAAGCGCTCCAGGGAGGAACGCGGTGCGGTTCGATGAGCTGGCAGTACAGGTTCGAGCGATATGGGCCAAGAGCGGCGACACGCAAGGACATGGCTTACTGGCACACATGCTGGATGTCGCGGCCGTCGCGCAGCGCATCCTTGAACGCGAGCCTCCGGCAGCGCTAGACCGAACCGCAGCCGCGCTGGGGCTGGACACAAAGCAGGCGCTGCGAACCATCGCAGCTTGGGCCGGGCTCCATGACTACGGCAAGGCGATACCGGGCTTCCAGTGCAAGTGGCCCACGGGCTACAACGCCTTGGTTGCTGCGGGGCTGTCGTTCCCCCGCTCGACGCTCACGGCGGATCGACATGATCTCGTCGGCACATTCGAACTGCTGCGCGTACTGGCGGAGACTTGGCCTGGCCACGAACGCTGGTTGGCAAGAGTGCTGGGCGCACACCACGGGCACTTCTTCGACGCTCAGCAGATCCGTGGCGGGCGCCGCGTCGGCGAACCACCGGCCTGGGAACTGGCACGACGAGAACTGCTGTCGGCCTACTTGGGGGCCCTCTCGATCCAAGGCGGGGCTCGTCGCGAATCCGAAGACGAACCGCCTCTGGCCGTCTGCGCCTGGCTTGCCGGACTGGTGAGCGTCGCCGACTGGATCGGCTCGAACATCGAGTGGTTCCCACTCGGGGAACGTGGTGCGACGCTCGAGGAACACCATGCGGCCGCCTTGGTTTGCGCGGAGGTTGCGCTAGATGCCATCGGCTGGCCGCGACACCTCCCGCTCCTTCGGCACGCAAGCACCACCGACGAGTTGATTCGCGCAATCGTCGGACGTGACGACATCAGCGCACGACCGCTGCAGTCGGCTGCCGACGAACTGCTGGCAGGCACTCACGGGCCAGCACTACTGCTCGTCGAGGCGCCGATGGGCGAAGGCAAAACCGAACTCGCCTTCCTCGCGCATCTACGCCTGCAGGCCGCTGTTGGGCACCGTGGCCTCTACGTCGCCTTGCCGACACAGGCGACCGGCAATGCGATGTTCGATCGCACGCTGCAGTTCTTGCGAGCTTTCGGACGCGAAACGTCGCTCGACATCCAGTTGGCTCATGGCGGCGCCCTGCTCGACGACCGTCTCGTCGAACTGCGGGGCATACACGGTGAGGGCGCCGCCGATGTGCGCTCGTCGGTCTGGTTCTCGCAGCGACGTCGGCCCCTGCTGTCGCCGTACGGCGTCGGCACCGTAGATCAGGCTTTGTTCGCGACGCTCAACGTCAAACATCACTTCGTTCGCCTGTGGGGCCTGGCAAACCGTGTCGTGGTGCTAGACGAAGTGCACGCCTACGACACCTATACCGGCGGGCTAATCGAAGAGCTGCTCGGTTGGTTGAAGGCCCTCGGTTGTTCGGTCGTTCTGATGAGCGCCACATTGCCTGCGGCGCGTCGGGAAGCGCTGCTGCGCCGCTGGGGCGTCAGCCCCTCGGCTGCGCCTGTCTTGCCATATCCCCGCCTGCTGGCGGCCAGTGACAGCGGTCTCGACGGGCGCCACTTCGCTTCGCGCGATCAGGCACCGATCCTCATCGAGGCGCTCGGCGAGGACATCGAGACCATCGCTGACGAGGCGGCCCGCCGAGCCGGCGGTGGCGGTTGTGGCGCCGTGATCGTCAACACCGTGGCTCGCGCCCAGCAACTGCACGAACTGCTGCGGCAGCGCCTGCCTGAGTCCGTCCGCCTGCTGCTGTTCCACGCCCGCTTTCCGGCGGATGAACGCGCGGCTCGCGAGCAGACCGTGATGCAGGCCTTCGGCAAGATGGCCGCGCGACCGGACGGCGCCTTGCTCGTCGCGACACAGGTCGTCGAACAGAGCCTGGACATCGACTTCGACTTTCTCATCAGTGATCTCGCCCCCGTCGACCTGCTTCTGCAGCGAGCGGGGCGTCTGCACCGGCATGAACGCGCGCGGCCACCGGCACATGCCGACGCGCGCCTGATCGTTGCCGGCCTCTTGGCGCACCGACTGCCGGACCTGGAACGCACCGGCTGGGGCTCGCTGTACGGGCCTTACCCGCTGTACCGGACCTGGGCCTTCGCCTCGCGTGAGGCTGAATGGCGTCTGCCCCGGGACATAGACCGACTGGTGCAGACCGTCTACGGCGACGCCCCGCTACCCGCCGGTCTGCCCACAGGCGCCGCCGACCTGATCGAAGGCGATGCCTGGGGTGATCAGTTGGCACGCGAGCAGATCGAATCAAGCTTCGCCCGCAACGCTGCCGTCAGCTCAGACGCAGCCGTCACGAACGCCTACAGCGGCAAGCCCGGTAGCGAAGAAGGCAGCGGCCTGGGCCTGACCAACCAGACCCGACTCGGCGACGCATCGGTCACCGTGGTTCCGATCCATGTCGACGACGGCGGCTGGCGGGTGGCGCCAGACGACGCCCCGTTCGATCCCGGGCTCAAACCCATGCCGGAACTAGCCAAACGGCTGCTGTCACGGCAGGTCAGGCTGTCCAGTAAGGCGATCGTCAAGGAACTGCTGGCCAGCGACCCGCCCGCCGGGTTCCAGGAGCACCCCTGGCTACGAGACGTCCGGCCACTGTGCTTGCGCGGCGGTGTCGCCACCGTCGGGCGGGTCGTGGTCCGGTTCGACAAGGTCCTGGGCATCGTCTACGAGCGCCCTGCGACCTCTTCCGCAAAGGAAAGCGCCGCATGAACATGCACTGCCCAACACCAGCATCTCCGGCCTTCAACCTATTGGACGAGCCTTGGATCCCGGTGCTTTACGCCGACGGGCGCAGCTCCGCCGTTGGCTTGCGCGAGGTGTTCGCCGAGGCCGGGCGTATCGTCGCCATCGCAGAGCCGTCGCCGCCCTCACTGGTGGCCATCCACCGGCTGCTGCTGGCCATCCTGCATCGGGCGGTGACACAACAGTTCGGGCGCTGGAACGACCGCGACCGGGCCGTTTGGTACGACGACGGCCTCCCGCAAGCCGCTGTGGAGCACTACCTGGAGCAATGGCGGGAGAACTTCTGGCTGCTCGGCGGTGAGCGCCCATTCATGCAGGTGCCGGCACTCGCACAGGCTGAGGAGACGCTGGACAAGTTCAAGCCTTGGACGCAGATCGCGTTGGGACGCGCTTGCGGCAACACCCCAGTCGTGTTCGACCACATGCTGGATGACTCGGCACCCGCGATCACGGCGGCAGACGCCGCGCGCACGATGCTCGGCTTTCTGCAGTTCACCCCGGGAGGGCTGGTCAAGGTCTTCCGCAGCGCTGACAACGCCGGCCCACTCGCCAACACGGCCGCAATCATGCCGGTCGGCAACAGCCTCGCCCGCACTCTCGTTTTGTCCTTGCACCCGGCGCCCGAGACGCCTGACAGCGATCGGCCAGCATGGGAGTGCAGCCCGCCGACCGTCGCAGAGCTCACCGGCATGGCCAAGCCGAGCACCGGCCCGTGCGACCGCTACACGCGGTTGAGTCGTTCGATCCTGCTCAAGCCCGAGCCGGTGGACTCGGGCCTTCACGTCCGGCACCTTCGTTTCGGTGCCGGACTGGCCTTGCTCGAGGATGTCAACGCGCCAGACCCGATGGCGGCATTCCGCGGCGGGTCCTCGGGGCCTGTGCGCATGACGTTCGCCGATGGCCGCCCGCTGTGGCGCGACCTGGCGGCGCTGCTGCCTGAACTGGCCGGACCGAACTCGAAGCCGGCAGCGGCGGTAGCTTGGGCAGCCGACCTGCAAGAGATCCGTGGCGACTGGGACAGCGATGTACCGGTTCTCGTAGCGGGCTTGCGTTCCGATCAAGCCAAGTTGGTGCGCTGGCGGGTCGAGCACGTTCACTTGCCGGTTGCCGGCCTGTGCAAAGCCGACGTCGCCGCGGTCATCGCCGACCAACTGAAACGCGCAGACGACTTCTACCAGCGCCTTCGTCTGACCGCCATCAGCATGCTGGCGGCCGCCCTGCCTGATTCGAAGTCGAAGGAGACGCGGGCGCGGGCACGTTCGATCCTGGAGACGAGCGCGTTCCCGGCCACGTTCTTCGCGGCGGCAGAACGCGGTCTTGGCTTGCTGTTGAAAGCCGTCGGAGAAGGAGATACCGAGCGGGCACGGGACGACTGGACCGCGACGCTGCGCAATGCGGCCGCCACCGCATGGCCCGTCGCCCGGGCACTGCTGGGTCACTCCGCCGCCGCACTACGCGCCGAAGCGCTGGCGCATCCGAAGTACCAGCAAGCGCTGGCATCGATTGCCGACGCGCTGCCCGACACCGCCGACAACCAGCCCACCGAGGAGGCCAGATCGTGAGCGAGCACGCGAACGCATTCGTCCAGCACCTTCAGTCTCTTGCCCTGCGTGACCGCGGCGCCATCGCAGCGCTGCGGCGCAGCCTCGCTTTCGCACCTGGAACCTACCCGCCAGCCTATCCGGCGGTCGAGCGCTTCGCCGCACAGGGTGAGGATCGGGAAGCGGCGCGACGTGCGCTGTATCTCTGTGCAGGGCTGTTCGCGCTCCACCCGGCGCACGCGTCGGGCCGCGCATTGGCCACAGGGCTGGGCGAGACACTGATCCGGCGCGACAGCCCGAGCATCGAGAAGCGCTTCATCGCATTGCTCGGCGCAGATCCGGACGCGCTGGCAGATCACCTGCGACAGGCCATATCGCTGCTGGCCGCCGACGGCGTGGGCTTGGACTACGTCTTGTTGCTCGCCGACCTGCGGGACCTGCTCGACCCCTGGAACGAGGAGCGCCGCGACCGCGCACGCCAGCGGTGGGCACGGGCCTTCTATCGCGTGGCAGCACACGAGCACGCCTCGGAGCCCGGCACCGACGCCGCTGACGACCAATCCTGACCCTCCCAAGGAGCTTCCATGACCCTCTTCGTCGAGTACCACCTGATCCAGAACTTCGCGCCGTCGAACCTCAACCGGGACGACACCGGCGCACCGAAGGACGCCGTCTTCGGCGGCCACCGTCGAGCCCGCGTCAGCAGCCAGTGCTTCAAGCGAGCGATCCGGCTCGACGCCGCCGCCGCAGATCGCATCGATGAGCAGGCACGCGGCGTACGCACGAAGAAGCTGCTGGCACAGGTGCAACAGCAACTGGCCGCACGCGGAAGAACTCCGGAAGAAGCGGAAGCGAGGATCCGGACTGCACTGGCATCGGTCGGGCTACAGATCACGCCCGAGGGCGCGACCCAATACGCTCTGTTTCTCGGCGTTCGCGAGATTTCCGGCCTTGCCGAGGTCATCGACACGCACTGGGACGAACTCGCCCCGCCCACCGATGACGGCAAGGGTGCAAAGACGAAAAAGCAGGCCAAGGCTGCAGCACCAGACGGCGTGAAGAAGGCCGTGACCCAGGTGCTGGACGGTGGCAAGGCGGTTGACGTCGCGCTGTTCGGGCGCATGCTCGCTGACCTGCCGAGCGCAAACCAGGACGCTGCGTGCCAGGTCGCGCACGCCATTAGCACCCACCGCGTCGAGCGCGAGTTCGACTATTTCACTGCTGTCGACGATCTCGGTACAGCAGACGAGACCGGTGCCGGCATGATCGGGCAGGTCGAGTTCAACTCCGCGACCTTCTACCGCTACGCGGTGCTCGACCTGGACAAGCTCGCCACCAATCTTCAGGGCGATGGCGATCTGGTGCTGGCCGGCGTGGCCGGATTCACCGAATCGATCGCGCGTGCGATTCCGACGGGCAAGCAGAACACCTTCGCGGCGCACAACCCTCCCAGTTTCATCGGCATTGCGCTGCGCCATGCCGCCCCGCTGAACCTGGCGAACGCCTTCGAGACACCGATCTGGCCCGAACGGCAGTTGGCCATCACCAGCAAGTCGGTGCGGGCGCTTGCCGCGCTGGAACGACAGCTTGGCGGAGCCTATGGCGACCCGAGGGACCGTTGGGCCGTGCTGGATCTCACCGGCGAGTGGCCGCAGGACACGGCGACCGTAGCACCCACGGTCGGGGCGCTCGCCGAATGGGTGGTGCAGGCCACCCGCCAGCACCTTGCCGGCGTCAGGGGCTGAAATGCCTACGCTGCTGCTGGAGCTTGTTGCGCCGATGCAGTCCTGGGGCACGACGAGCCGCTTTGACGAACGCGACAGCCAGCTCGAACCATCCAAGTCCGGCGTGCTGGGACTCATTTGCGCAGCCTTGGGACGCGACCGCGGTGAGCCCGTGGACGACCTTGTGCGTCTGCGCATGGGCGTCAGGGTGGACCGCGAGGGGATGCTGATGCGCGACTACCAGACTGCCCAAGGCGTGCTGATCGCCGGCACCGGCAAGCCCGATCGGGAACGCACCGTCGTGAGCCCGCGCTTCTACCTCGCCGATGCGGCCTTCCTCGTCGGCCTGGAAGGGGAAGACGGCGCGTTGCTGGCCCGCATCGCCGAAGCGTTGACACGGCCCCGCTGGCCGCTGGCGCTTGGCCGCAAGGCATTCCCGCCATCGCGGCCGTTGGTAACCGATGCCACGCAGGCCGTCGTGCCTGCCGCACTCGAGGAGGCGTTGGCCCAGCGAGCCAGGGTGGCCGCACCGCGCCGGGAACACCTTGCCCAGCCGGTGCGCCTGCTGCTCGAAACCCCCGGTGTCGGCTCGCTTCGCCACGACCAGCCGATTGCACCGTTCTCGACCCGGCAATTCGGTCCCCGTTTCGTCAGTTCCGGAGTCCTCGACCATGTACCTGAGCCTGCTCAAGCCTGACCCGACGAAGACGGACGGCCGTCGCGACCTGGCAGACGCCTATGAGATGCACCGCACCTTGTCGCGGGCGTTCGTCACGGAAGATGGGAGCGGTGTCGCACGTTTCCTGTGGCGGCTGGAAGACGCCGCCGCGCTCGCCGCTCCCAGCGTCCTCGTGCAGTCCATCGTGCCAGGTCAGTGGGATTCGATAGACACCCGCGCGGGCTACCTGTTGGAACCGGTGCAGACGAAACACATCGACTTGAAGTCGGTGGTGCAGCCCGGTCGGACCTTCCGGTTCCGGTTGCGCGCGAATCCCGCCGTCAAGCGCAACGGACGCCGCTGGGGACTTCACGACAGTGCCGAACAACTGGAATGGCTGCAGCGGCAAGGTGACCGCCACGGCTTCCGGATCAACGGCGCGGATTGCTCCTGCAAGGCGCGGCTCGACACGCGGCAGCGAAGCGGTGGAGCACGCATCACCATCGACACCGTGCTCTTCAATGGCGTGCTGGAGGTCAGCGATGCGCCAGCCCTCCAAGCGGCACTGACGGGTGGCATCGGTCCGGCCAAGGCAATGGGGCTCGGCCTGTTGTCTCTCGGGCCCGCGTGAGCCCCGATGAACAACACGCCGCTGCCGCCGCTCAAACCGATTCCGATCCGTGAGCGCATCTCGGTCGTCTTCATCGAGCGCGGTGAGATCGACGTGGTCGACGGTGCGTTCGTGGTTGTTGACGTCACCGGCGTGCGCACCCACATCCCGGTGGGCGGTGTCGCCTGCATCATGCTGGAACCGGGGACACGCCTGTCTCACCGCGCGGCAGCGCTGGCTGCCCGCGTGGGCACCTTGCTAGTCTGGGTCGGTGAAGCCGGCGTGCGCTTGTACTCCTCTGGGCAGCCGGGTGGAGCCCGGTCCGACCGATTGCTTTACCAGGCCATGCTCGCGTTGGACGAGACGCTGCGGCTCAAGGTCGTCCGCAAGATGTACGCGCTGCGTTTCGGCGAAGAGCCGCCGGCGCGCCGCAGCGTTGAGCAGTTGCGCGGCATCGAGGGCGTGCGCGTACGCAAGACGTATCAGTTGATTGCGCGGCAGTTCGGCCTCCAGTGGTCAGGACGCGACTACGACCACGAGGACTGGAACAGCGCTGACATCGCCAACCGCTGCCTATCGGCGGCCACCTCATGTCTGTACGGCGTGGCTGAAGCCGCAGTGCTGGCCGCCGGCTACGCGCCCGCCGTAGGCTTCATCCACACGGGAAAACCACTGTCATTCGTCTACGACGTGGCCGACATCTACAAGTTCGAGACGGTGGTCCCAGTTGCATTCAAGGTGGCGGCCGCGAAGCCAGCCGGCAACCCGGAACGGGCCGTACGTCTTGGGTGCCGAGACATCTTCCGACAGACCAAACTGCTCGAGCGGATCATCCCCGACATCGAGGACGTACTGGCGGCAGGAGAAGTTGCACCGCCCGAGGCACCGCCAGACGCAGTGGGCCCTGCTCTGCCGAACGAGGAGAACATCGGCGATGCTGGTCATCGTTCTTGAGAATGCGCCACCGCGCCTTCGCGGCCGGCTTGCGGTGTGGCTGCTGGAAGTTCGTGCCGGGGTCTACGTCGGCAACTACAGCCGGCGCGTGCGCGAACACATCTGGGCGCAGGTCGAGGAGGGGCTGGAAGACGGCAACGCCGTGCTCGTTTGGCGCAGCAGCGCCGAAGCGGGGTTCGAGTTCACGACACTGGGTCGCAATAGGCGGATGCCAACGGACTTCGATGGTGTCCAGTTGGTCAGCTTCCTGCCGGAAGTACCGGCGACCGGGGCTCTTTAAAAAACTGGAAATGGGCGCCTCAGCTCGGTAGCGTTGGACGCGCCCAAAAGCCTGTTTGTTTTCAACGGGTTGGAGGAAGTGCGTTCCCCACGCGGGTGGGGATGAACCGCCCAGCCGCTACACCGACGCCGAACAGCAGCGGCGTTCCCCACGCGGGTGGGGATGAACCGCTCTCCCAGGGCTGGCGCGCGGTCCACTCGTCGCGTTCCCCACGCGGGTGGGGATGAACCGGCAGCAGGGCGTTCAGGTTGAGCAGCGTCGCAGCGTTCCCCACGCGGGTGGGGATGAACCGGCGGCAATGCAACCGATGAAGAGGGCGCGATCGCGTTCCCCACGCGGGTGGGGATGAACCGCGAATGGGTCGCGCGCGCGCGCCGTGATCAGCGCGTTCCCCACGCGGGTGGGGATGAACCGGCGTTTGAGCACGGCATCTTCACTGATGCCGAGCGTTCCCCACGCGGGTGGGGATGAACCGGCACCAAAGGTGAGCATGAGTTGACCACGCGGGCGTTCCCCACGCGGGTGGGGATGAACCGTCTCCGAATACTCATCGGCGACCCATGTCAAGCGACATCGAGAACTGACCCCCCGGCGACATCCAGAAGTGACCCCCGGGTGGTGGTTCAGTTGGTTGTTGCGGGGTTCGCTCCGGCCTGGTTAACCAGGCCGGAGCGGCGCTTGGTCCGCAGCCGGTAGCTGTCGCCGCGGATGGTGAGGACGTGGCTGTGGTGCAGCAGCCGGTCGAGGATGGCGGTGGCGACGACGGCGTCGCCGAAGACGCCGCCCCACTCGGCCACCGAGCGGTTGCTGGTCACGAGCATCGAGCCGCGCTCGTAGCGGCGGCTTACGAGCTGGAAGAACAGGTGTGCGGCGTTGGCCTCGAACGGCAGGTAGCCGAGTTCGTCGACGACCAGCAGCTTGGGCTTGGCGAAGTGCACGAGCTTCTCCTCCAGCCGGCCTTCGACGTGCGCCCGCACCAGCTGCGTCACCAGGCTCGTCGCTGGCACGAAGAGCGTGCTGTAGCCGCGCACGATGGCCTCGCGCCCGAGAGCGACAGCCAGGTGCGTCTTGCCGACGCCGGGCGGCCCGAGCAGCAGCACGCTGTCGCCGTTGGCAACCCAGCGCGAGGTGGCCAGCTCGCGGATCTGCTTGGGGTCCACCGACGGCTGCGCGTCGTACTCGAAGCCCTCCAGCGTGCGCACGCAGGGGAACTTGGCGATGGACATGCCCATCTGGATGCGCCGCTCGTCCTTGCGGGCGACCTCGGCCGCGCACAGCATCGACAGCGCCTCGCGCAGGTTCAGCTCGGCCCGCGCGGCCTGGTCCAACAGCGTGTCGAGCTGGTCTCGGATGGCGGTGAGCTTGAGCCGCGTAAGCATGGGCTCGAGCGCGTCGAGTTCCTCGGTCTTCTTCGACGCGGCCATCACCAGCTTCCTCCGGCGACGGCCTCGTACTGATCGAGCGGGCGCTGCAACTCGCCAGGCACCGGGGCTATCGGCGGCGGCATCTTCGGTAGCCACGTCATCCCGGCCAACTGGCCGCCGACGATGCCCACCAGGTGGCTGCGCTCGATGACGCTGCAGCGCCGCAGCGCGCTCTGCGCGTGGCAGGCCACTTCCTGGCCGGCGTAGAGCACTCGCACCTGACGCTCGGCGACGACGACGGTGACCGTCTCGCCGATGAGCCGCCACGGCACGCTGTAGCGGTTGGTGTCCAGCTCGATACAGGCGTCGGTGTGCACGCGCCGCGTGACCTCGCGCACCTGCAGGAACGGCGCCTTGGACGGCAGCGGCCGCAACGCGGCGCGCTCGTGCCGCTCGAAGCGCTGCAGCGGCGGCTCGCCGGTGCTGCCGTGGATGCGCACGTCGGCGACTTCGCGCACCCAGCGCTCCAGGTGCGCCTGCAGTTCCTCGACGCTGGCGAAGCGGTGCCCGGCGATGGCGTTGCGCTTGACGTAGCCGACGCCACGCTCGTCCTTGCCCTTGGTCCGCGCGCGATACGGCGCGCAGGCCCGCGGCGTGAAGTCCCAGTAACGGCAGAACGCGTGGAAGCGGTCGTTGAAGCGCACCTCGCGCGTCTGCGCGTTGTGCTCGGTGACCAGCGGCTTGGCGTTGTCCAGCAGGACTTCGTGCGGCACGCCGCCGAAGCGCCGGAAGGCGCCTTCCAGGCCGTGCAGCCACGACGACTGGCGCTCATGCAGGAAGACGGCGACGTGACAGCGCCGGCTGTAGCCGAGCGTGGCGACGAACAGGTGGATGCGCAGCGGCTCGCCGTCCACGATGACTGACGTGCTGCCGAAGTCGATTTGCAGTTGCTGGCCGGGCGCGGTCTCGTAGCGCACTGTGGCCACGCTCTCGGCCCGCAACTCCCGACGCAGCGGCTCGACGGCACGCTGGACGGTGCGCAGGCTCACGCGGATGCCCAGCTCTCGCTGCAGGTCCTGGCGCACGACGTCGGCGTTGCCGCGGTGCTGCCGCAGCCGCTCGGCCAGCCACTGCCGGTGCGGCTCCAGGACGCTCTCGCGGTGCGTCGTGCGCATCGGCCGCCAGCCGCCTTGCCGCAGGTACTCGCGCACCGTGTTGCGGCTGCAGCCCAGTTCCCGGCTGATGCGCTTGGCTCCCCATCCCAGCGCCTGCAGCGCCAGCATCTTCTGCACCTCCTGTGGCGCCAGCATCGTGTCGCTCCCCGGGCCTCGTTGGACCGGCTGAGCTTGGAACACTTCCTCCATCGACCTCTCCTTCGTCAGCGAAGGGGGTCAGTTCTCAATGACGCCAGGGGGGCAGTTTTGCGTGTCGCCCAACAACCCATTTCGCAGCGTTCCCCACGCGGGTGGGGATGAACCGTTGGCGTTGCCCCATCAACGCTGACTAGAGCGGCGTTCCCCACGCGGGTGGGGATGAACCGTCGCCTACGTAGAGATCGAGTTCACGGGACACGCGTTCCCCACGCGGGTGGGGATGAACCGCCTTGACGTCATGTGCGGCGACTGCGGGTTGAAGCGTTCCCCACGCGGGTGGGGATGAACCGTGATCCTCAACTCAGAGGCGCTTGCCGCGCTGGCGTTCCCCACGCGGGTGGGGATGAACCGTGAAGCAGTCGCAGATGTGGACGCTGTCCGCCGCGTTCCCCACGCGGGTGGGGATGAACCGTGGCGCAACCTGCCCCACGCCCTGCAAGGCGGGCGTTCCCCACGCGGGTGGGGATGAACCGCGTCGCCGATGCGTGATCCGCTGGTGCGCGAGGCGTTCCCCACGCGGGTGGGGATGAACCGGCTGCGATGTGTGGGTGCTGGCCGATGGCGCCGCGTTCCCCACGCGGGTGGGGATGAACCGAGCGGATGCGGGCCTATTGGGCGCGTCGGCAGGCGTTCCCCACGCGGGTGGGGATGAACCGACCGGCGCGACGCTGCGCATCGGGTTGCGGGCGCGTTCCCCACGCGGGTGGGGATGAACCGCCCCGTGCGCCAGGCCGGCGCGCCAGCCGGCGGCGTTCCCCACGCGGGTGGGGATGAACCGGGACACGAGATGACTGAGCGCGATCACGCGATGCGTTCCCCACGCGGGTGGGGATGAACCGATCGAAGATGCTGCGGACGCCGTTTGCCGGCGGCGTTCCCCACGCGGGTGGGGATGAACCGCGAGATCCCGCGCTCGGCCGCATAGCGCACCAGCGTTCCCCACGCGGGTGGGGATGAACCGATCGTGCCGACGACGGTCGAGCCTGCGGAGACGCGTTCCCCACGCGGGTGGGGATGAACCGCTCGGCGTCAATGCGGTCCTTCATGTAGCCCAGCGTTCCCCACGCGGGTGGGGATGAACCGCCATGGCTCGCCAGATCAACGGCCGCGATCGCGCGTTCCCCACGCGGGTGGGGATGAACCGATGGAAACCGAGGTCGCCGCCGACAACGCCGAGCGTTCCCCACGCGGGTGGGGATGAACCGCTGGAGGACAGCCAGGCCCTGCTGCTGATGCTGCGTTCCCCACGCGGGTGGGGATGAACCGTCGGCCAGGCCGAGCGCACGCTTCGCGCGCACGCGTTCCCCACGCGGGTGG
Organism: Rubrivivax gelatinosus IL144; assembly: GCF_000284255.1. Taxonomy (NCBI): domain Bacteria; kingdom Pseudomonadati; phylum Pseudomonadota; class Betaproteobacteria; order Burkholderiales; family Sphaerotilaceae; genus Rubrivivax; species Rubrivivax gelatinosus. Next base: position 705,471 of record NC_017075.1, on the reverse strand, counting down.
GGATGAACCGAAGTTCAAAGCCGGCGACAAGGGGGCGGCGCTGCGTTCCCCACGCGGGTGGGGATGAACCGCAGCGCCTTGGCGTCACGGTCACGGTCGGCCAGCGTTCCCCACGCGGGTGGGGATGAACCGCGGTGCTGGCCAAGGGGGTGCTGCGGCGACTGGGCGTTCCCCACGCGGGTGGGGATGAACCGCCGCCTTCGATGGTGGTCCCGTGCTTCGTGGCGCGTTCCCCACGCGGGTGGGGATGAACCGCCGATCGTCGGCACGCCGGCCGGGCACAGGTAGCGTTCCCCACGCGGGTGGGGATGAACCGGTGGACGGCCGCTGGTCTGAAGCCAAGCTCGCCGCGTTCCCCACGCGGGTGGGGATGAACCGTTCGGGCGCGTGCCGGCGCTGGTGTTGGGGATGCGTTCCCCAAGCGGGTGGGGATGAACCGGACACGGGGAAGAGCAGCCCGCTCGACGCGCCGCGTTCCCCACGCGGGTGGGGATGAACCGTCGATCGTGAGGCTGTCGGCCTGATCGTAGATGCGTTCCCCACGCGGGTGGGGATGAACCGTAGCTGTCGGGCGCCGAGGTGCCACCCACGACGCGTTCCCCACGCGGGTGGGGATGAACCGCGCGCGCAGACCGCCAAGACCCTGGCCGAGGCGCGTTCCCCACGCGGGTGGGGATGAACCGGACCTGCTTCGCGCGGCGCTGCGCGATGCTGTGCGTTCCCCACGCGGGTGGGGATGAACCGGGCTGGATGGAGCTGAAGGACGGCCTCCGGCGGCGTTCCCCACGCGGGTGGGGATGAACCGCTGTCGACCACGATGTCGCAGCTTTCCGGCCAGCGTTCCCCACGCGGGTGGGGATGAACCGATGTGCGTGACGCGGATGCCGTCCTTGGCCAGGCGTTCCTCACGCGGGTGGGGATGAACCGACTTCCGGTAGGGCTCCGGCTTGCCGACGAACGCGTTCCCCACGCAGGTGGGGATGAACCGGCCTCGCGCACGATCGAGGTCATCTCGTTGAGGCGTTCCCCACGCGGGTGGGGATGAACCGGTCGACTTCCCCATGCCCTGCGGGCCTTCGAGGCGTTCCCCACGCGGGTGGGGATGAACCGACGACTGGAGGGCGGCACTGCGCGATGAGCGAGCGTTCCCCACGCGGGTGGGGATGAACCGACGTAGCGCACGTGTTCGACCTTGCCCAGCTCGCGTTCCCCACGCGGGTGGGGATGAACCGACCGGCGGCTGGCGCTACTTCGTCAAGTACTGGCGTTCCCCACGCGGGTGGGAATGAACCGCGCCTGGCGCTGCTGGATAACGACCGCAGCGAGCGTTCCCCACGCGGGTGGGGATGAACCGGCTGAGGAGTTCGATCATGGGTGTCCCCGGAGGCGTTCCCCACGCGGGTGGGGATGAGCCGACGCTGACGGCCTCCCACCGCACCGCCATCTAGCGCGCGAGGATGGCGTCACGTCGCCCGATGACGCGCTGGCCGCCGTGCAGGCATGGAACGATCGCAAGCGCCGCCTGATGAAGCGCGAGCATGTCGCCGCCGCATGGCAGCGCCTGCAAGACGAGGGCTGGCTGGAACCGTTCGCCGCGCGCCCGACGCAAGCGATTCCGGCTTAAGCGCTGCCGGGCACCGCGCCAACAGGCTACTGCACTGGCGCCGGGATACCCCGCTCCGCGTTGTCCTGCACCAGCACCGCCCTCGCCGCCGCCCGCACCTCATCAGCCGCCGCGTCCACCAGCCGCTCCGGCTCCGCCAGCTTCAGCCGCTGCGCCAGGGCCGCCAGCACGCGCCGGTTGGCCCAGGCGTGCGGGTTGGCGCGGTCGTCGCCCTGGTTGGCGACGAAGGCGCGCAGGGTCTTGGCCAGCGTCTGCTCGGCCTGCGCCAGTTCCACCAGCTTGGCGCGGTATTCCAGCTCCGGGCCCTGCAGCCCGGGCAGGCGCTTGTAGTCGGCGTAGTGCTGCGACTCGTGGGCCAGGAAGTTGATGCGGAAGGACTCGTCGTCCAGGTCGTAGGCGTCGGCCACGGCGTACAGGCCCTCGTCGGTGGCGAAGCCGCCGGTGCCGGGGCCGCCGCAGTTCAGGTGCCGGGCCCAGCCGCCGCTCACCAGGTCGCGCATCAGGAACACGCGCACGGTCTCGCGCTGGCCGTCGGGCAGCAGCACGGGGTAGCGGCGCTCGTCTTCGCGGAAGTACAGCATCAGGTCGTAGAGCTCGGCGGTGCGGCCCAGGCGGCTGTGCAGGCCCAGCGCGGCCAGGCGGGCCGACACGGCGTCCTGCAGCGCGTCGCGCGTGGCCTGGGCGGGCTGGTCGGTCAGGCGGCGCAGGTCGGCGAACAGCGCTTTCTCGGCGGCCGCCCGGTGCGCCGGGTCCAGCGCCTCGCGCCAGTAGTGGCGGTAGGCGCGCAGCACGGCGTCGGGCAGCGGGTGGCCGGTGGTTCGCGCCGCGGGGAACGACGGCCGGTCCTGCAGCCGCGCGGCCATGCAGACGCGTTGGCGCGCCTCGGCCGCGCTGGCCGGGTGCAGCGCGCCCAGCAGCGCCAGCGCCCGCGGGCCGTCGGCCTGCAGCACGGCGTTCTGGGCCGCGCTCAGCGTGGCGCCGGCCGGCGCGGCGGCCCCGACGATGGCGGGCGCCAGGGCCACGAACAGGGCGACGAGCCCCGGCAAACGGTTGGACATGCGGCCCCCTCGACGGGCGAAGCGAAGCCCGGAGGCTAGGGCTGGGCGTCGGGCCGGGTCTTGAACGGATTTGACTGGCGCAGCTGCCGCGGCGTCATGCCGGTGGCCGCACGCACGGCGCGGCTCAGGTGTGCCTGGTCGGCATAGCCCAGCGCCAGCGCCAGCTGCGCCAGCGGCTCGGGCCCGGCCAGGCGTTCCAGCGCGCGCGCCAGGCGCAGGTCGGCGCGGTAGCGCGCCGGCGTCACGCCGTAGGCGGCGGCGAACCCGCGGCTCAGCGTGGCCGGTGCCAGCCCGGCGTGGCGGCTCCAGGTCTTCAGCGGCAGGCCGGGGTCGGCGCGCAAGGCGGCGGCCAGGGCGTCGGGCCAGTCCTGCTGCAGCGGCGGCAGCGCGTCGGCGTGCTCGGGCAGCTCAATGGCCTGGCCGCGGGCGGCCAGGTCCAGCAGGGCTTGCGGGTCGCGGGCGCGGAAGGCCGGCGGCAGCCGCCCGGCGCTGCGCAGCGGCAGGTTGACGACCAGGGCGCCGCCGCGGCCCACCCAGTCGGCGTGGATGCTGAAGGCCGGGTGCACCAGCACGTCGCCCGGCTCCACCTGCCAGCGGCCGCCTTCGCCGGCTTCGACGTAGCGGCCTTCCAGCACCAGCGCGGCGTAGGCGCCCTGGTGGCGGTGGCGGGCGATGGCCCCGGGCAGCAGGCGGTCGAGCGGGGTGGTGGCAGCCGGCATGGCACGCCGAGTTTGCAGGACGGGCGGCCGGCGCAGCAAGCCGTCTTATTGATATCTCTGGCAGTATTGACAGATAAGGCCGGCAATATCGCTCTGAAGCCCCGACGGTGAATTTGAGAGCCCAGGGGATATTTCTCGGGCACCGCCGGAGATGACGCTCAAGTGTGGGAAGTGACGGCCGATGACAAAAGACGAGCTCGTATTTGCCGCCAGCACGGAGGCGGCGTCCTCTCCTCATCGGGAAGTGTGATGTTGAAAACTCTCTCAGGCGCCAAGTCGATTGGCCGGCGCCTTTCCACCGTGCTGGCCCTGGTCCTGCTGATCTCGTTCGTCGGCTCGGGCTTCGGCTACTGGGCCCTCAGCCGCACGGCCGCCGCCAACCAGGACATGCTGGAGGACTCGCTCGTCTCCGAGCGCCTCGCGTCCGACTGGTATCGCAACATCAGCGGCGGCGTCAACCGCACGACGGCGATCGCGGTGAGCAGCGATGCGAATCTCGGGAAATTCTTCGCCGACGTCTCGGCGGAATCGACGAAACAGTCGACGGAGCTGCAGAAGAAACTCGAGCCGATGATGAAGACGGAGGCCGAGAAAGCGCTCTACGAAAAACTGGCGGCGACCCGCAAGATCTATCTCGGCTCGCGCGACGAGGTCTACGCGGCGCGCCAGGCCGGTGAGGCCGAGAAGGCCCACGACATCTTCCAGAACAAGTTCCAGCCGGCGGCGGCGCAGTTCCAGGACGCGATCCGCGCGCTGGTGCAGATGCAGCGCGACGAACTCGACGCCGAGGCCGTGAAGGCGGCCGACGCCAACCGCGCGGCGCGCATCGCGCTGGTGGTCTTCGGCACCTGCGCGCTGGTGGTCGGCGCGGCGCTGGCGCTGTGGCTGACGCGTTCGATCACGGTGCCGCTGAACGAGGCCGTCGAAGTGGCCGACACGATCGCCAGCTTCGACCTGAGCCGCCCGATCACGCCGCGCGGCGAAGACGAGACCGGCCGGCTGCTGCGCTCGCTGCAGAGCATGCAGAGCTCGCTGCGCCGGCTGATCGGCGAGGTGCGCGCCTCCACCGACAGCATCGGCACCGCCAGCAGCGAGATCGCCAGCGGCAACATGGACCTGTCCGCGCGCACCGAGCAGACGGCGTCGAACCTGCAGCAGGCCGCGGCCTCGATGACCCAGCTGGCCAGCACGGTGCGCCAGACGGCCGACGCCGCCGGCACCGCCAGCGGGCTGGCCAACACCGCGGCCAGCGTGGCGCAGCGCGGCGGCGAGGTGGTGAGCCAGGTGGTGTCGACGATGGACGAGATCAGCACCAGCTCGCACCGCATCAGCGACATCATCGGCGTCATCGACGGCATCGCCTTCCAGACCAACATCCTGGCGCTCAACGCCGCGGTGGAGGCGGCCCGCGCCGGCGAACAGGGCCGCGGCTTCGCCGTCGTGGCCGGCGAGGTGCGCAGCCTGGCCCAGCGCTCGGCCCAGGCCGCGCGCGAGATCAAGGGCCTGATCGGCAGCGCCGTCGACAGCGTCGAGACCGGCTCGCGCATGGTGCAGGAGGCCGGCAGCACGATGACCGAGCTGGTGGCCAGCGTGCAGCGCGTCAACCAGCTGATCGGCGAGATCGGCAACGCGACGCGCGAGCAGAGCGACGGCATCAGCCAGCTCAACGCCGGCGTCTCGCAGCTCGACCAGATGACGCAGCAGAACGCCGCGCTGGTGGAAGAAGCGGCCTCGGCGGCCGGCAGCCTGAAGGACCAGTCGACGCGGCTGGCCAGCGCGGTCAGCGTCTTCCGGCTGTAAAGCGCGGGCGGGCGGCGCGGCCTCAGGCGCGCGCCGTCTCGCTGCGCATCGGCAGCTCGGCCCAGAAGACGCTGCCCTGGCCGGGCGCGCTGTGCACGCCGATGCGGCCGCCCTGCAGCTCCACCAGCTGCCGCGTCACGTCCAGGCCCAGGCCGGTGCCCTTGTCGCGTTCGCCGGCGCCGGCGGCCTGCTCGTAGCGGCCGAAGAGCCGCAGCTGGTCCTGCTCGTCGATGCCGACGCCGGTGTCCTGCACCTCCAGCCGCCAGCGCCCGGCGTCCAGCGCCCGCGCGCGCACGTCGATGCGCCCGCCCTCGGGCGTGAACTTCACGGCGTTGGAGACGAAGTTCAGCAGCACCTGCTTCAGGCGCAGCGGGTCCAGCCACAGGTCGGGCAGCGGCTGCAGCTCGGTGTGCAGCTCGATGCGCTTGGCCTCGGCCTGGGCGCGCACCAGGGCCAGCGCCTCGTCCACCAGCGCCGGCAGGTCCACCGCCGCGGCGGCGAACTCCAGCCGGCCGGCTTCGATGCGCGACAGGTCCAGCAGGTCGTTGACCACCTGCAGCAGGTGCTGGCCGCCGCGTGCGATGTGCTCCAGGTACTGCCGGTGCCGCGGCGAGCCCGGCGGCACCAGCCCCTGCAGCAGCAGGTTGGCGAAGCCGATCACGCCGTTGAGCGGCGTGCGCAGCTCGTGCGAGACGGTGGCCAGGAACTCCTGCTTGCGCCGGCTGGCGGCCTGGATCTCGCGGTTCTGCGCCTCCAGCTCGACGCTGCGCAGGCGCAGCGCCTCGCCCTGCTTGCGCTCGGTGATGTCGGCCACCAGGCCGATCACACGCTGCGGGCGGCCGAACTCGTCGCGCAGCACCAGGCTGTGCGAGGCCACCCAGTGCTCGCTGCCGTCGGGCCAGAGGACGCGGAACTCGTGGCTCAGCGGCTGGCCGTGGCGCGCGGCGGCTTCGGAGGCCGCGAAGACGCGCTCGCGGTCGTCGGGGTGCAGCACGGCGCGCAAGGCCTCGAGCGACCAGTCGGCGATCGGGGTGTCGTGGCCGAAGCAGCGGTCGTGCTGCAGCGAGTGGTGCAGCTCGCCGGTGTTCAGGTCCAGGTCCCAGGTGCCCATGCGGCTGGCTTCGATGGCCAGGCGCAGGTCGGCCTCGCTGCGGCGCAGGGCGGCCTCGGCGCGGTCGCGTGCCTGCTCGCGCTCGTCGAGCAGGCCCTGGGTGCTGGCCAGCGCGTCGGCCAGCTCGCGCGCTTCCAGCATGTCCGGCCGCGGGATCTGCACGCGCCGGCCGGCGCCGATCTGCCGCGCCGGGCCGGTCAGCGCCAGGATCGGGCCGGCGATGCTGCGCCCCAGCAAGGCGGCCAGCGCCAGCCCGGCGGCCAGCAGCGCCGCCGCCACCGCGGTGAAGACGGCGACGCTCTGCCGCAGCTCGACGGTGAGCGCGGCGCGCGGCGCGCCGATCGTCACCGACCACTGGTAGCGCCGGGAGCGGGCGTGGCTGGCCAGCACCTCGATGCCGTCGCGCGAGGTGACGAAGACGCTGCTGCTGTCTTGCGTCATCACGCGCTGGCGCAGCTCGGCCACCAGCGGCGTGCCGACGAAACGCTCGGCGTTGTGGGTGCGCGCCGCGGTGATGCCCTGGCGGTCGACGACGCTGGAGATCCACTGCGGCGGCAGCCCCTGGCGCCGCAGGAAGTCGGCCAGCGTCTCGACCGACAGCACCATCACCAGCCAGTAGCGGCGCTGGCCGTCGCGCTGCACCGGCACCCGCACCGACACGCGCCGCACGCCGGTGACGGCGCCGAGGAACAGGTCCGACACCTGCGCGCGGCCGTCGTCGGCCGGCGGCGGGAACATGTCCAGCGGCCGGCGCGCCGGCAGCCGGCCGCCGTAGGGCACCAGCAGGTTGAGCAGCTGGTTCTCCTCGGCGTCGAAGAGCACGATGGTCAGCGCGTCGGTCTGATCGCGCGCCAGCAGCGCCTGGTCGTAGAAGCGGCGCAGGTCGCCGCTGTCCAGGTAGGGCGAGGTGGCGAGCATCTGCAGCGCCACGGCGTGTTTGTCGATCTCCGACTCCAGCGCCCGCACCAGCCGCGTGGCCGAGGCCGCGGCCTCGCGCACCATCGCGTCGTGTGCACGCTGGTAGTGGGTGAACGCGGTGGCCAATGCCAGCAGCCAGCCCGGCACGACGCAGGCCACCACCAGCAGTTGCAGCCGGCCGCGGATCGTGCCCGGCAGCCAGGACGCTTGTCGAAGCCATCGCATGCGGGGAACCTCGCAGAAGGCGACGTGGTCGCGACGGGGGACGGCCGATTCTGCCCAGCAGCGCAGGTTTCGCCGCGGGATTAGTACGGGTTTCGCGCCGCCGATCGGGGCCGCGGGTGCACGGTTGAACCCGCCGGGCGGGCCCGCGGGCCGAACCGGCGGGCGCCGCCCGGAGTCGTCAGTCCGCGGGCCGGCAGTCGCCGGCGGCGTCGCACCCGGCCAGGCCAGGCGGCAGGCGGATGCCGCCATCGACCACCTCGACCGGCGCCGCGCCGCGTTCGGCCTGCGCATCGACGCGGGCCGCGCCGTCGGGCAGCCAGGCCAGGACGGCGGCGTAGGCCGGGCCGAGACCGGCGTCGGCCGGCGTCACCGGCCGAGGCGCCGCGGTGATCGTCAGCGTGCCGTCGACGTAGCGCAGCGTGTAGTTGGCGGCGCTCAGACCGCCCGGGCTGATCGTGTAGACGCCCGGCTGCAGCGCGCCCTGCGAGCTGCCGCCGTAGCTCAGCGTGCCGCCCAGGACGTCGGCGCCCTCGCCGCCGACGAAGCCGGTGTACGAGACGCCGTTGCCGCCGCGGTAGGCGACGAGGTCGGCGGCCTTGCTGGCGTCGAGCGCGGTCACGGTGAGGGCCGCCTTGTCGATGGTCAGCGTGCCGTCGACGAAGCTCAGGTCGTAGTTGCCGTCGCTGCCGCTGGCGTGCGTCGTGTAGGTGCCCGCGTTGCGGCCGGAGCCGCCGGCGCTGACGCCGGTCAGCACCGCGGCCGTCTCGCCGCCGACCAGGCCGGTGGCGCTGAAGCCGCTGACGCTCTGCGTGCCGCCGTTGTAGGTCACGCGGCCGCTGTCGGCGGTGACGGTGGCAGCCGCCTTGTCGATGGTCAGCGTGCCGTCGACGAAGCTGAGCGTGTAGTTGCCATCGCTGCCGCTGGCATGCGTCGCATAGGTGCCGGCGTTGCGGCCGGAGCCGCCGGCGCTGACGCCGGTCAGCACTGCGGCCGTCTCGCCGCCGACCAGGCCGGTGGCGCTGAAGCCGCTGACGCTCTGCGTGCCGCCGTTGTAGGTCACGCGGCCGCTGTCGGCGGTGACGGTGGCAGCCGCCTTGTCGATGGTCAGCGTGCCGTCGACGAAGCTGAGCGTGTAGTTGCCGTCGCTGCCGCTGGCATGCGTCGCATAGGTGCCGGCGTTGCGGCCGGAGCCGCTGACGCTCACGCCGGTCAGCGACGCCGCGGTGTCGCTGCCGACCAGGCCGGTGGCGCTGAAGCCGCTGATGCTCTGCGTGCTGCCGTTGTAGGTCACACGGCCGCTGTCCGCGGTGACGGTGGCCGCCGCCTTGTCGATGGTCAGCGTGCCGTCGACGAAGCTGAGCGTGTAGTTGCCGTCGCTGCCGCTGGCATGCGTCGTGTAGGTGCCGGCGTTGCGGCCGGAGCCGCTGACACTCACGCCGGTCAGCGACGCCGCGGTGTCGCTGCCGACCAGCCCGCTGACGCCGAAGCCGGTCACGCTCTGCGTGCCGCCGTTGTAGGTCACGCGGGCGCTGTCCGCGGTGACGGTGGCCGCCGCCTTGTCGATCGTCAGCGTGCCGTCGACGAAGCTGAGCGTGTAGTTGCCGTCGCTGCCGCTGGCATGCGTCGTGTAGGTGCCGGCGTTGCGGCCGGAGCCGCTGACGCTCACGCCGGTCAGCGACGCCGCGGTGTCGCTGCCGACCAGCCCGCTGACGCCGAAGCCGGTCACGCCCTGCGTGCCGCCGTTGTAGGTCACGCGGGCGCTGTCGGCGGTGACGGTGGCCGCCGCCTTGTCGATCGTCAGCGTGCCATCGACGAAGCTGAGCGTGTAGTTGCCGTCGCTGCCGCTCGCATGCGTCGTGTAGGTGCCGGCGTTGCGGCCGGAGCCGCTGACGCTGACGCCGGTCAGCGACGCCGCGGTGTCGCTGCCGACCAGGCCGGTGGCGCTGAAGCCGCTGATGCTCTGCGTGCTGCCGTCGTAGGTCACGCGGCCGCTGTCGGCGGTGACGGTGGCGGCGGCCTGGGTCACGATCACGGTGCCGTCGACGGCGGTGATGTCGTAACCCTGCTGGCCGGAGTAGAGCCCGGCCGCCGTCGCGCTGCGGGTACCGGCGTTCTTGCTGACGAGGGTGCCGGTGGTCGGGCCCAGCAACAGGCTGCTGTCGACGGCCGTCGAATAACTCAGGCCCAGGCCGGTGGTCGTGCCGTCGTAGGTTCGGGTGCCGCTGTTCGCGGTGACGGTCAGGGGCGTCAGGAAGCTGCGCAGCAGCGGATAGGTGTAGCCCTGGTAGATGCGCCAGTCGGTGCTCGAGAAGCCGCTGGGCAGGCCGGCCCGCAGCTGCGCCGTCGTGCGCCCGGTGGCGCCGCCCGTGCCGCCGGCGATGCCAATGGCGCGGCCGCTGGTCTGGGTGTCCCAGTAGGCGTTGGAGATCGCCGAGGCGGTGTTGTTGTTGTAGCCGGCGAAACCGCCGACGTTGGTCGTGCCGCTGACCTGCCCGGTCGAGTACGCGCCGGTGATCGTGCCGTTGGCGAAGTTGACGCCGACGAAGCCGCCGATGTTGCTGGCCGAGCCCAGGCCGACGACGTTGCCGGTGGCATACGAGTCGGTGATGCTGCCTTCGTTGTGGCCGACGAAGCCGCCGACCGGGCCGGCACTGCCGGTGACGGTGCCGGTGGCGTAGGAGCCGCTGATGCTGCCGCCGTCGCCGAAGTAGCCGTTGGCCCCGACGAGGCCGCCGACGTAGCCCATGCCGCTGAGCGTGCCGGTGCCGGTGACGTCGCCGGTGGCGTAGGAACGGCTGATGCTGCCGCCGTTGAAGTTGTAGCCGACCAGGCCGCCGGCCTGGTAGCCGGCGCCGGTGACGTCGCCACCGGCCCAGGACGCGGTGATCGCGCCGCCGTCGTTGGCGCCGACCAGGCCGCCGACGTTGCTCTCGCCGGTGCTCCGGGCGTCGACGTCGGTCTGCGCCGACGCGCCCGTCAGCGTGCCGCCGGACATGTAGCCGACGAGCGCGCCGACGTCGTCGTTGCCGGTGACGCTGCCGCCGACCAGATGCACGTCGGCGATCGTCGCGCCCTGCGTGTAGCCGAACAGGCCGACGTAGTTGGTGCCGGCGCGCTCGATGTTCAGGCCGCTGATCCGGTGCCCCTGGCCGTCGAAGCGACCGCTGAACGTGCCGCCGGAACTGCCCACCGGCACGAAGCCCGAGGCGCCCCAGACATCACCGCCGCCCAGCGTGGCGCTCAGGTCCAGGTCGGTGCCGAGGCTGTAGCTGGCCGACCGGTCCAGCACCATCAGCTGCAGCGCGTGCGGCGTGAAGATCGCCGTCGAGTATTCGCTGCGCAGCATCGGCCGCGTCTGGCCGGCCAGCATCACCCAGGTGTTCGTGAAGTCGAAGCCGGCGTAGCTGGCCTGAGTGTAGTGCTGGGCCTGGATGTCGCTGGCGCCGCTCACCGCGGCATCACCGCCGCTCGCGGACTGGGCGGTCGAGCCCGAGTCCCAATAGGCGTTGGCGGCCGTCGTGTCGGCGGCGCCGGTGCCCACCAGCCCGCCGGCCGCGCTGCCCTGCACGCGGCCACTGGCGTAGACGCGTGTCAGCGTGCTGCTGCCGGTAACCTCGCCGATCAGCCCGCCGGCGCTGCCGGCGTCGGCCTGCACGGCCCCGGTGGCGTAGGCGTCGCTGACGCCGGTGCCCGTGGCACGGCCGACCAGGCCGCCGACGGCCGTGCTGCCCTGCACGCCGGCGGTGGACGCGACCTGCTGCAGCGTCGCGCCGTCGGCGCTGCCGGCCACGCCGCCGACCGTGTTGCCGGTGCCGCTCAGCTCGCCGGTGACGTTGACGCCCAGCAGCGAGCCATGCAGCTCGCCGGCGACGGCACCGACCTGGCTGCGGCCGCCGATGCGCACGTTGGACAGGGTCAGGTCGCTCGCCGTGCCGTCGAGCCGGCTGAACAGCCCGACCGAGTCGGTCCCCGGGCGCTGGATCGTCAGGCGGTCGACGGCGTGGCCGAGACCGAGCAGGTCGCCGCTGAAGCTGGCCAGCGGCACGAAGCCGGCGCCGCCGTTCCAGGCCGCGGTGGCCGAGGCGTCGATGTCCTCGGCCAGCGCGTAGTGCGTGTCCGCGCCCAGGGCCTGCAGCTCGGCGACGTCGTGCACCAGGGTGTAGCCGGTGCCGTTGACCGCCAGCGTCGCGCTGCGCTGCGGCAGTGTCAGGCGCGCGCCCTGGGCCAGATCGAAGCTGCCGCCGAAGTCCAGCACGACGGCGTCGCCGTCCCAGGCGAGCGCGTGCGCGAGCACGAGGTCGGCGCCGGCCTGCAGCGACAGCGACGAGCTCGACCCGCCGTCGAGCGCGGCGCCGATGCGTAGGTTGCCGGAGGTGGTGGCCAGACGTAGGTCGCCACCGCTGGACACGGCGCCGGTGACGTTCAGCGCCGTGGAGCCGACGAAGGCGAAGTCGCCCGCGGCGCTGGAGGCGGCCAGCGTCGTCACCTGGTTGACGGCGTGCGTGAGGTCGACCGAGCCGCCGCTGGCCGCGGTGACGGCCAGCGTGCCCGCCCGGATGGTGCCGCCGCTGCTTTGCGACACGCCGCCGGAGCCGGCGTTCAGCACCAGGCCGCTGCCGGCATTGCTGCCGTTGATCGCGGCGTTGACGAAGACACCGCCGGTGCTGCTGTCGGCGTTGAGCGTCAGCGTCGTCGCGGCCGACCAGCTGACCGGCGCGTTGACGGTGATGTTGCCCGCGTCGCTGCCGGCGCCCACCGTCGACAGGGCGACGTTGCTGGACGACAGGTAGGCGCTCAGCGTGCTGTTGTTGATGTTGGCGCCCGAGGCCGTCGGCGAGACGGTCCAGGGGTTGCCCGAGACGGAGACCGACACCGAATTGCTGCCCGACGCCGAGATCGTGATGTCGTAGGGATCGATCAGCCAGGTGCCGGTGCGGCCGGAGGCGGCGAGCGTCGACACCTGCAGGCCCTCGGCCAGCAGCACCTGCGCGGCGCTGGTATCGATGAAGCCGCCGTTGCCGCCGTCGGGCGCCGAGGCGTCCAGCCGGCCGCCGGCGGCGACGACGCCGCCGTCCATGTCGGCGATCAGCTTGATCGTGCCGGACGAGCCGTCGACGGTGCGGGCCTCGATGACGCCGTCGTTGTTGACCACCGACTGCACCAGGCGGTCGGCGGTCTTGGCGGTCATCAGCACGGTGCCGCCGTCGGCTTCGATCAGCTGGCGGTTCTCGGCCAGCGCCTGCAGCGTGCCCTGGTTGACGACGACGCCGATCAGCCCGTCGCCGGCGAAGTCCAGCGTGATGTCGCGGCCGGCGGCCAGCGCCACCGTGCCCAGGCGGGCGCTGATCGTGCCGCGGTTGGACACCTGCCCGCCGAGCAGCGCGACGTAGCCGCCGCTGGCGGCGCCCAGGCTGCCTTCGTTGACGACGCTGCCGGCGCTGCCGGCGAAGCGGTAGCGCCCGGCGAGGAAGTCGTCGTCGGCGAGCGACAGCGTCGTCGCCACCAGCCCGCCCACCTGCACCTGCGCGCTCTTGGCGAACAGCACGCCGTTGGGGTTGAGCAGGAAGACCTGGCCGTTGGCGTCGAGGCGGCCGTAGACCTGGGTCGGGTCGGAGCCGAGCACGCGGTTCAGCGCGACCGACGAGCGGTCGGGCTGCACGAAGCGCACCGTCGCGTCCGAGCCGATGCTGAAGCTCTGCCAGTCGATGGCGAGCTTGCCACCGGACTGCTGGACCGTCAGCGTGCTGCCGCCGGTGCCGATGCTGCCGGCGCCAGCGCTGATGCGGCCACCGGTGGGCAAGGTGCCGGCGTCGAGCGCGAAAGCCGGGGCGGCCAGGGCCGCGGCGGCGGCCGCGGCGACGGCGCGGCGCCGCGTGCGCGCCGTGGCGCGCCCGGCGCAGCCGCGCGTCTTCTCCGAGACGGCGACCCAGGCGCCGAGCGATTCGTTGTAGCGCGTGGCGTGGCAACGGTTCATGCGGATCTCCTCAGAAACGCTGGACGGCCTGCATCCAGGCGCGCGGGTGGCGGTCGGTGTCGGACGTGGGCGCGCTGCCGTCGCGCCAGGCGATGCTGAACTGGACGCTGAAGTCGCCGACGCTGCCGGCCAGCCCCAGGCCGCCACCGGCCAGGCGGCGCGAGTTGTCGCCGTCGGCGGCGATCGGGTCGTGCTGGGTGCGGCCGTGCGCGAGGTCGTAGAAGACGCTGGCCTGCCAGCCGGCCCAGAGCACCCGGCGCAGCTCCAGCGTCGCCAGCCAGGCGTCGTCGGCCGAAGCTTCGCCCTGCGGGTAGGCGCGCACCGCCTGGGCGCCGCCCAGGCTCATCTTCTCCGCGCTGTCGAGGTTGCCGTTGGCGGCCTGCGCGCGCAGGTCGGCGCGCAGGCTGGTGGCGGCGCCCAGCGCCTGCGTGCGCGCGGCGGCGAGGTTCAGGCGCACGAAGCGGCCGGCGGTACGGTGCCCGGCGGCGTCGCCGGCTTCGGCGGCGGCGTCCAGGCCCAGGTGGCCGACGGCCAGCGAGGCGCTGCCCTGAGAGCGGCCGCCGCCCAGCCAGTCGTCCTGGCGCTGGCCCGAGGCGCCGAGCGTCAGCAGGTCGATGCTCTTGCGCGAGCGCGTGTCGGCAGCGTCCAGATCGTCGTGCAGCCGCTTGTGCTCGACCATCGCCTGCAGGCCCAGGTCGGCGCGGCGGCTGCGCAGCAGCGGGTGCAGCAGGTAGGCGCTGCCGATGACGGCCGTGCCGTGCGCGTCCAGCGGCGAGAAGTCGTCGCCCAGCCGGTAGCGCATGCCCGACCAGGCGGCGCCCAGCTGCGTGCCGGCGGCGCCCACCGGCAGCTGCCAGGCCACGCGGCCGTGGCGCAGCCCGCTGGAGACCACGGTCTGCAGCGCCAGCGTATCGCCCAGGCCGGCGAGGTTGCCGCCCGAGACGTTGGCGCCGGCGCGCCACTCGCCGGTGTAGCGGTTGCCCTGGTTGTCGAGCAGCAGGTCGGTGGCCCAGCGCCGGCCGGCCTCGAGCTGCACGTCCAGGTCGGTGGTGCCGACCGAGGCGCCGGGCCGCAGCGTCGAACGCAGCTCGACGCCGGGCAGGTCGGACAGCAGCAGCAGGTCGCGCTCCAGGCGCGGGCCGGCCAGCGCCTCGCCGGGGCGCAGGTCGGCCAGGCGCGCGGCGACGAGATCGTCGTCCAGGCCGCTGCGGTTGTGCACGTTCAGCGCGCCCAGGCGGCCTTCGAGCACGGCGATCTCGACGACGCCGTCGCGGATCTCCTGCGCCGGCAGGTAGGCGCGGGCGAGCAGGTAGCCGGCTTCGCGGTAGCGGCGCGTGATGCGGCGTGCGAGCTCGTCGAGTTCGGCCAGCGTCAGCGTGCGGCCGGCGGCGTCGGCCACCAGCGCCTGCAGTTCCGGCAGAGGCAGCGCGCTGGCGCCGGTGATGCGGATGGCGCCGACGGCGATCGCCGGTCCGGCGTCACGCTGGCGCGCGGCGGGCTCGGCGATGGTGGGAAGGCCCGCGTTGCCGGGACGCGCAGCGGCGGGAGCCGGGCGAAGGTCCTGCAGCAGGCTGCCGGCATCGGGCGGCGCCGCCAGGGCCGGCGTCGCGCCCAGGGCCTGCAGGAAGAGGAAGGAACACCAGGGCCCCGCGACGGAGGCCCGGCGACTCGTGCCGATACGCATCAGACGTCTCTCCTGTGACCGACCCGGCGCGGCCGGACCGGCACACGGGGTGCAAGGTCTGCCGCCTGGACCGGTGCACCGCTGACGGCCGGTGCACCTCACGAACCGAATCTTGTTGTTACGACCCAGTCTATAGGCTCCGCCGCTCGCCGCCGGCCTCGAGCGCGACTGCGGCGCGTGGGGCGCCCGGCGGTGAGGGTTGCGTCACGTCCGCGGCTGCACATCCGGCTCATCGTCACGCTCTCTTGACCTAGGTCTAGCCGCAACCCTGCGCCGGGCCCGGGGCAGCGTGTATCGTCCCGCCGAGCCTTCGATCCGCCAGTCCGTTCCGAACCCGATGAACCTCGCCCTGCCCCCCGGCCATCCGCTGCGTCTGTGCAGCGCCGCGCTGGAGATCGCCCCGCTGCCGCCCGAGCGCCTGCTCGCCGTGCAAGGCGAGCCGACGGCGGCGTTCATGGCGCCCAACGGCGAGTCCTGGGTCGGCATCGGCGCGGTGCGCTGGCTGACCGGCCGCCCGGGCGACGGCCACGCGCTGTGGGCCGGCGTCGCCGACGTCAGCCCCGACGCGCCGCCGCCCACCGCGCTGGGCGTGCTGCCGTTCTCGCCGCACGAGGCGCCCGACGAACTCTGGGCCGGCCTGCTGCCCGGCGGCGTCGTGCTGCCCGAGCGCCTGGTCGTGCAGCGCGGCGGCCGCGCCTGGCTGCGGCTGACGCTGCCGGCCGCCGAAGCCGACACGCTGCGCAGCCGTCTGGCCAGCGTCGCCCGCGAGCTGGCGGCGCTGCCGCCGACCGAGAGCCAGGCGCTGCCGGACTTCGAGGAGTTCGACGACGCCGAGACCGCGGCGCGCTACACCGCCGCCGTCGGCGACGCGGTGGCGCGCATCCGTGCCGGCGAACTGGTCAAGGTGGTGCTGGCGCGGCGCGCCCGCATCGCCTTCGGCGCCGTGCCCTCGGCCGCGGCGGTGATGCGCCGCCTGTCGGCGCACCAGAGCGGCGCCGTGCGCTACGCCTGGTGCCGCGGCGGCAAGGCCTGGCTGGGCGCGACGCCCGAGACGCTGCTGCGCCTGGACGGCCGCACGCTGCGCACCGAGGCGCTGGCCGGCACGCGGCCCGAGTCGCGCGCCGAAGAGCTCTACGCCGACGCCAAGGAACGCCACGAACACGCCGTCGTCGTCGACGCCGTGCGCGCCGCGATCGCGCCCTGGGTGCAGGCGCTGCCGCCGACACGCGCGCCCGGCCTGCGCCGCACGCGCGGCCTGGCGCATCTGCACACCCCGATCGAGGCGACGCTGAGCGCCGCCCCCGACGCGCTGGCGCTGGTGCACGCGCTGCACCCGACGCCCGCCGTCTGCGGCCTGCCGGCCGATCGCGCCGCGACGCTCTTGGCGGCGCTGGAAGGCGAAGCCCGCGGCCTGTACGCCGGCCCGGTGCTGCGCCTGTCGGCCGACGGCACGGCGCACGCCGTCGTCGGCCTGCGCGGCGCGCTGCTCGCCGGCCGGCTGGCGGTGCTGCCGGCCGGGGCAGGCATCGTCGACGGCTCCGACGGCGAACGCGAACTGGCCGAGACCCGCGCCAAACAGGGCAGCGTGCTCGACGCCTGGCGCGCTTTCGTCGCGGCATGAGCGCTCAGGACGGCCGCGGGGTGCGCCCATGAGCGACCTTCACACCGCCTGGGCGCGGCTGTTTGCCGGCGCGCTGCGCGACGCCGGCATCGGCCACGCCGTCATCAGCCCCGGATCACGCTCGACGCCGCTGGCGCTGGCGCTGGCGCGCGCGCTGCCGCACACGCTGCTGCACGACGAACGCACGGCGGCCTTCTTCGCACTCGGCCAGGCCCGTGCCACCGGCCGGCCGGCGGTGGTGCTGGCCACCAGCGGCACCGCGCCCGGCCACTGGCTGCCGGCGGCGATGGAAGCGCGCGAAGCCGGCATCCCGCTGCTGCTGCTCAGCGCCGACCGGCCCTGGGAGGTGCAGGACGCGCAGGCCTCGCAGACGGTGGACCAGCTGCACCTCTTCGGCCGCCACGTGCGCGCCTTCTACGACCTGGGCCTGCCCGACGAGCATCCGGCGGCGCTGCGCGCCGTGCCGCGCATCGCCGCGCAGGCGGTGCTGGCCACGCACTACCCGCTGGCCGGCGCGGTGCACGTCAACGCGCGCTTTCGCAAGCCGCTGGAGCCGCAGCCCGGCCCGGGCGGCGAGCCCTGGCGGCCGCTGGTCGAGCGCCTGTCGCGCGCCGGCGCGCCGCAGCTGCTGCCCCCGGCCGCGACGCCTTCGCCCGAGGCGGTGGCGCTGCTGGTCGAACGCGTGAAGGCCGCGCCCAAGGGCGTCGTCGTCGCCGGCCCGCTGCCCGCGGCCGAGGCGCCGGCGCTGCGCCGCGCGGTCGCGCGTTTCATCGCCGCCAGCGGCTACGTGCTGCTGGCCGAGGCCACCAGCCAGCTGCGTTTCGGCCTGCCCGACGAGGCGCTGCCGCGCTGCCTGGGCGCTTTCGACGCGCTGCTGCGCTCGCGCCCGGTGCGCGCTTCGCTGAAGCCCGATCTGGCGCTGGAGATCGGCGCGCCGGCGGTGTCGGCGCAATGGCTGGCGCTGTGTGCCGGCCACGACGCGCCCGAACGCATCGTGCTGCCCGGCGAACGCCCGGCCGACCCGGCCGGCGGCGCCGCGGCGATGCTGCTCGGCCCGGTGGCCGCGCTGCTGGACGCCGCCGCCGAACGCCTGGAAGCCGAACCCCGGCTGCTCGCCGAACGCGAGACCGCCACCTACTACGCGCAGCGCTGGCAGTTCGCCGAAGCCGGCGCCTGGGCGGCGCGCGCCGACGCCGCCGCCACGGCCGACGAGGGCCCGCTGCACGAGCACCAGATCCCGGCGCTGCTGCGCGCCGCGCTGCCGGCCGGCGCGACGCTGATGGTCGGCAACAGCAACCCGGTGCGCGACCTGGACCACGACCTGCGCCCCGACGCGCAGCCGCTGGCCGTGCTGCACCAGCGCGGCGCCGCCGGCATCGACGGCCTGGTGGCCGGCGCCGCAGGTGCCCGGCGCGTGCTCGACGGCCCGCTGGCGCTGCTGCTGGGCGACGTCTCGCTGCTGCACGACGCCGGCGGCCTGGCCGCGGCGGCCGCGGTGCGCGGGCCGCTGGCCATCGTCGCCGTGCACAACGACGGCGGCCGCATCTTCGAGCGCCTGCCGATCGGGCGCGACGCGGCGCTGGCCGACGACTGCGAAGCGCTGTTCGTCGCCGGCCACGGCCGCGGCTTCGAAGGCCTGGCCGCCACCTACGACCTGGGCTACGAACGGGTGGCCTCGCCGGCGGCGCTGCGCGACGCGCTGGCCTGCGCGCTGGCCGCCAACCGGCCGATGCTGATCGAGGCGCGTGTCGCCGACGGCGGCAGCGCCACGCGCGCGGCGCTGCTGTCGGCGATGGCCGAAGCCGGCGCCGCGGCGGTGTCGCAGGCGTGAACGCGCCCGGCACCCGCCACGCCGCACGCGGCGACGGGCCGCCGCTGGTGCTGCTGCACGGTTTTCTCGGCCACCCCGGCGCCTGGGACGGCGTGCTCGCCGCCCTGCCCGCCCACGGCGAAGCCTGGTGCCCCTGGCTGCCCGGCCACGGACCGGCGGCGCCCGAACCACGCAGCTGGGCCGAGGCGGTGCAGGCCATCGCCGCCACGCTGCCAGCCGGCGCGCTGCTCGCCGGCTACTCGATGGGCGCGCGGCTGGCGCTGGGCGCAGCGATGGCGCGGCCCGGCCACGTGCGCGCGGTACTGCTGGTCGGCGGCCACGTCGGCCTGGCCGGCGAGGCCGAACGCGCCGAACGTGCGGCGCAGGACGCGGCGCGTGCCGCGGCCTTGCGCCGCGACGGGCTGGCGGCTTTCGTCGATGCCTGGGAAGCGCTGCCGCTGTTCGCCAGCCAGCGGGCGCTGCCGCCCGCGGCGCAGGCCGCGCAACGCGCAGCGCGGCTGGCGCACGACGCCGAGGCGCTGGCCTGGGCCTTCGAGGTCGCTGGGCTGGCGCAGATGCCCGACTACCGCGCGGCGGTCGCCACGACCGGCCAGCGCCTGCTGTGGCTGACCGGCGCCGAGGACACGCGTTTCGACACGCTGGCCGCCGGCCTGGCGCGGCCACCGCTGGTGACGCACGAACGCGTTGCGGGTGCCGGCCACAACCTGCTGCTCGAAGCGCCGCAGGCCGTGGCCGCGGCGCTGGCGCGGCTGGGCGCATGAACGCCGCGTCGCTGCGGTTGAGGCTGGGCGCGCCCGAGCGTGTCGATTGCGGCACCGTCGTCGTGCGCGGCACGGCACGGCCGCGGATCGCCCTGCGCATTGCCCTGGCGGCGGGCGCGGTGAGCGGCCACGGCGAGGCGCTGCCGCTGCCCGGCTTCAGCCACGACGACGCCGACGGCGTCGAAGACACGTTGACGACGCTGGCCGGCGTGGAGCTGCACCTGCCCGCCGAGGGCTCGCCAGCGGCGCGGCTGGACGCGGCGCTGGCACCGCACGCGGCGCGGCTGGAGCGCACACCCTCGGCGCGTTTCGCGCTCGAATGCGCGCTGCTCGACGCCGCCGCGCAGGCCGAAGGCCGCAGTGCCGCCGCCTGGCTGGCCGACGGCCGCACGCTGCAGCCGGTGGCGGTGAGCGTGCTGCTGCCCGACGACGAACGTGCACCGGCAGTCGCCGCCGCCGCCGCGGCGCGTGGCCACCGCGTGCTGAAGCTGAAGATCGCGATCCCCGGGCGCAGCGACGCCGACGAAGACGCGCTGCTGGCCGCGGTGCAGGCCGCGGCGCCGGGCGTGCGGCTGCGGCTGGACGCCAACGGCGCGCTGGCGCCGGGCGAAGCGCCGGCGCGGCTGGCGGCGCTGGCGCGCCACGGCGTCGAGCTGGTCGAGGAGCCCTGCCTGGGCGTGCCGCCGCCGCTGCCGCTGCCCTGGGCCGCCGACGAGTCGCTGGCCGACCCGGCGCGGGCCGCCGCGCTGCTGGCGCTGCCGGCCGATCGACGCCCGGCGGCCTGGGTGCTGAAACCGGCGCTGCTGGGCCTGGCGCGCTGCCTGACGCTGGCCGACGCGGCGGCTGCGGCCGGCATCGGCCTGATCGTCACCCACTCCTTCGACGGTGACACCGGCTTCGCCGCCGCCTGCGCGCTGGCGCAGGCGCTGCCGCTGGCGCCGCTGCCCTGCGGGCTGGCGCCGCACGCCGGCCTGGAGCGCGACTGGCCGGCCGCGGCCTGGCTGCCGCCGGCGGCCGGGCCCGGGCTGTTGCCGCCCGTCTGAAACCCCTGACGATACGCTTCGTATACGTTTCGTATACGATGCCGGCATGGGAATCGTCAAAATCTCCGAGCCGATGCACGAGAACCTGCGCATCGCGGCCAACGCGCTGTCGCGCTCGATCAACGCCCAGGCAGAACACTGGATGCGCATCGGCATGCTCGCCGAGCTGCACCCCGACCTGCCGCACGGCGAGCTGTGCCGGATGCTGGTGCGTGCCGAACTGGCCGGCGGGCTGGACCTGGCCAAGGTGGCCGGGGCGCCCGAAGCGAGGGTGCAATGAGGGGCCCGATCCCGCGCCGCAACCCGGCCGAGATCGCCAAGGCGCGTGTCGCCGGGCAGATGGCCGCGTCGGTGCTGGCGATGATCGCGCCGCACGTTCGCGCCGGCGTCAGCACCGAGGCGCTGGACGCGCTGTGCCACGACTACATCGTCGGCACGCTGAAGGCGGTGCCGGCGAACGTCGGCTACCACGGCTTCCCGAAGACGGTCTGCGCCTCGGTGAACGAGGTCGTCTGCCACGGGATCCCGTCGCCGGCCACGGTGCTGAAGGACGGCGACATCGTCAACATCGACGTCGCCGTGATCCACGACGGCTGGTACGGCGACTGCAGCCGCATGTACTGCGTCGGCGAGATCTCGCCGCTGGCGCGGCGGCTGGTGGACACCACCTACGAGGCGATGCGCGCCGGCATCCGCCGCGTGCGCCCGGGCGCGACGCTGGGCGACGTCGGCCACGCGATCCAGACCGTCGCGCGGCGCGAAGGTTTCGGCGTCGTGCGCGAGTACGGCGGCCACGGCATCGGCACCGTCTACCACGGTGACCCGCACGTCGCGCACTTCGGCCAGCGTGGCCAGGGGCTGCGGCTGACCGAAGGCATGATCTTCACGATCGAGCCGATGCTCAACGCCGGCAGCGCCGCGATCCGCGACGCGGGCGACGGCTGGACCGTCGTCACGCGCGACGGCTCGCTGTCGGCGCAGTGGGAGCACATGGTGGCCGTCACGCGCGACGGCTACGAGGTGCTGACGCCCTGGCCCGACGGCCTGGGCGGCTACGCGCCGATCTGAACCTGCATGCGCCGCCCGCAGTGGCGGCGCCCCGGCCTCACTGGGCCAGGATCCAGGTGATGACGGTCTTCAGGTCGGCGTCGGAGATCTGCTGCGGCGTGTGCGGAATCATCGGGATCGGGCCCCAGACGCCGCCGCCGCCCTTGCGCACCTTGTCGAAGAGCTGGGCGTCGGCCTTCTTGCCCTTGTACTTGGCCGCGACTTCCTTGTAGGACGGGCCGACGACCTTCTTGTCGACCTGGTGGCAGGCCAGGCAGCCGGACTTCTTGACGATGTCCTCGGGCGCGGCGAGCGCGGAGGCGGACACGACGGCGAGGCCGAGCGCGGCCAGCAGGGGCTTGATCATCTGGACGGTTCCTTTCCGGGCCCTCTGGCGTGACGGTCGCCGGGGCTCGATGCAAATGGGAACTCTTATCGTATTGAGTCCGGTCAATTTGGCTTTGATCAAGAACAGGCCGCCGGACGGGCTTTGCGCTTAGTGCGAAGTGCCCTCCGAGCGCGTGATCTTGTTCCAGACGTTGTACTTGCCGACCGGCTTGCTCATCGGCAATCGCTTCACTTCCTTCAGCGTCCTGGCGTCGTAGACGACGAGCGCGCCGTCCAGCTCCCAGACGCTGGCCAGCGCGTAGCGGCCGTCCTTGGTGAACTCGACGTGCGCCAGCGTCTTGCCGGGCTCGCGGATCGTCGCCACCGGCGAGAGCGTCGCCTTGTCGATCAGCGTCAGCGTGTCCTTGGCCGTCGGGCTCATCATCGAGTCGGTCCAGGCGTAGGGCGTGGCCTCGTGGCTGCGCATGAAGAAGCCCGGGCCCGGCGTCGGAATCGTCTTCACCGGCTTCCAGGTCTTCATGTCGATGACGTCGATCGCGCCGCCCTTGAGGTTGGGGCTGGCGAGCACCGTCGTGCCGTTCCATCCGAAGGTGATGCCCGAGCCCAGGTGCGGCATGCCGGCGATCGGCAGGTCGGCCACCTTGCGCCGGATGTCGAGGTTGACGACCTGCGCGCTGGCGCCCTGCCCGTCGGCCTTGGGCCGCGTGGCGCCGAGCAGGTGGCGGTAGCCCTGGTCGAAGAAGAAGTCGTCCAGCGGCTCGTCGAGCACGGTGCGGCGCGGGTTCAGGAAGCCCGGCGTCGCGATCGCCTCGCCCATCTTGTAGTCGTGCACGTAGCCGTCGTGGATCGGCTCGGCCTTGGGGTCGTAGCTGATCTCCCAGACCTCGGGAATGTCCTTCATCGCGACGACGAAGCTGTGGCGCGGCGCGGCGTCGTAGACGGCCGAGACACGTGAGGCTTGTTTGCCGTCCAGCGTCTGGGCGGGGATCGTCTTCACCAGCTTCAGCTCGGCGTCGAACAGCGCGACGGTCTTGGGCAGGTAGTTGGCCGCCATCACCCAGCGGCCGTCGCCGCTGACGGCGATGTTGCGCATGTTGAGCCCGGCACGCACCTCGGCCACCACCGTCAGGTTCCAGAGGTCGTACTTGGTGATCCAGCCGTCGCGGCTGCCGAAGAAGACGTAGCGCCCGTCGGGCGTGAACTTGGGCCCGCCGTGCAGCGCGTAGCGGCTGGCGAAGCGGTGGATGACTTCGAAACGGTCGCCGTCGACCAGCGAGACATGGTGGTCGCCGCCTTCGACGACGACGAAGAGGTTCATCGGGTCGGCACGCCACACCGGTTTGGCCGGCAGCTTGGCCGCGCCCGGCGTCTCTTCGCGCGAGGCGCGGATGTCGGCCTCGCTCCAGGCCGGCGCCGGGTTCACCGGCTGGTAGACCCAGGCGGCCAGCGCGTCGATCTCGGCGGCGCTCAGCTTGTCGGCGAACCCTGCCATCTGCGTCGCCGGCCGGCCCTGGGCGATGACCTTGCGCGCTTCGGCCGGGCGCAGGCGCTCCAGGCTCTCGGGCAGCAGCGCCGGGCCCATGGCGCCGGTGCGCTGGGCGCCGTGGCAGGCGGCGCAGTGCGTCGTGTACAGCACCGGGGCGGCCAGCGCGGCGGCGGGCTCGCTGGCGGCCTGGGCGTGCGCGACGTCCCAGCCGATCCAGACGACGGCCGCGGCCAGCAGCAGCTTCAGCGCGCGTCTACGCATGCTCGCTCTCCCGGCGGCCGAAGGGTGCCAGCGCGACACGCGCCGCATCGGCACCGGCGGCCAGGCCGATCTCCTCGTCGTCGAGGTAGCAGCCGGGGTCTTCGGCCCAGGCGTCGCCGGTGAGCTGCTGGGCGCGCACGCGCGTGTTGCCGCCGCAGATCGCGAAGTGTCGGCAGCCGGCGCAGCGGCCGCCGACCGGGCGCGGGTGCGCCTTCAGGCCGGCCATCAGCGGGTCGGAGGTGTCGCTCCAGATCGCCGAGAACGGCCGCTCGCGCACGTTGCCCAGCGAGTGGTGCCACCACATCGTGTCGGGGTGCACGTTGCCGAGGTTGTCGATGTTGGCGATGTTGACGCCGCTGGAGTTGCCGCCCCAGGCGACGAGCCGCTCGCGCAGCGCCTCGGCCCACTCGGGCCAGCGCGCCGCCACCCACTGCAGCAGGAAGGGACCGTCGGCGTCGTTGTTGCCGGTGACGTAGTCCTCTTCGCGGCCTTCCTGCACGCTCTGCCAGGCGCGTTCGAACAGCAGCTCCATCGCCTGGCGCGTGGCGGCGAACTGCGAGTCCTTGCCGCGGTGGATGTTGCCGCGGCCGGCGTAGTTCAGGTGCGAGAAATAGAACTTGTCGACCTGCTCCTCGCGCATCAGCGCCAGCAGCGCCGGCAGGTCCTGCTGGTTCAGCGCCGTCATCGTGAAGCGCAGGCCGACCTTGACGCCGCGTGCACGCAGCAGGCGCACCGCGGCCAGGCTGCGGTCGAAGGCGCCGTCCAGGCGGCGGAACTTGTCGTGCGTGGCCTTCAGCCCGTCCAGGCTGATGCCGACGTAGTCGAAGCCGGTGGCGGCGATGCGGTCGGCGCAGTGGGCGTCGATCAGCGTGCCGTTGGTCGACAGGCCGGTGTAGAAGCGCATGGCCTTGGCGCGCTCGGCGATCTCGAACAGGTCCGGGCGCATCAGCGGCTCGCCGCCGGAGAGGATCAGCACCGGCACCTGATAGGCCTTCAGGTCGTCCATCACCGTGTCGACCTCGGCCTTGGAGAGCTCGCCGGCGTAGTCGTGGTCGGCCGACAGCGCGTAGCAGTGTTTGCAGGTCAGGTTGCAGCGCCGGATCAGGTTCCAGATGACGACCGGGCCCGAGGGGCGCGGCGTGCGCACCGCCGGCCAGGCGCCGGAGCGGATCGCGGCGTCGAGTTCACGCAGGTACTGGCTGATGCGGAACATGGTCAGGCTCCCGACAAGCGCAAGCCTGTCTTCTTGAGGATCGCGGTGGAATAGAGGATGTCGTGGCCGCGGCAGGCGCTGCCGAGCAGCGTTTCGACCTCGCGGGCCTGGGCCTCGACTTCGGCGCGGCTGCGGCCGTGAAGCATCGCGAACAGGTTGTAGGGCCAGGCCGGCAGATGGCGCGGGCGGCGGTAGCAGTGGCTGACGCCGGCCAGCGCGCCGATGCGTTCGCCGAGCGCGTCGACCTGGTCGTCGGCGACGTCCCAGACGCTCATGCCGTTGGCGGTGAAACCCAGCGCGTAGTGGTTGGGCACGGCGCCGATGCGGCGCACCAGGCCTTGCTCGAGCATCTGCGCCAGGCGTTCGCGCACACGTTCGCCCGGCACGCCGAGCATCGCGCCGACGGCTTCGTAAGGCCGCGGCACCAGCGGCAGCCCGCCCTGCGTGGCGGCGATCAGCTCGCGGTCGAAGGCGTCAAGCGGCATCGTCGGCCTCCTCGGTCTCCAGCGCCGCGGCGGCGTCGGCCAGCGGCAGGCGCAGCTCGACGAAGAACTCGCGCTCCTTCGGGAAGGCGAGCACCGGCAGGCCGGTCTCGGCTTCGATGCGCGCCAGTGCCGCGTCGGCCGCGGCCGGTGTCTCGGCGGCGACGACGAACCACATGTTCAGCGCGTGCTCGCGGCGGTAGTTGTGCGCCACCTCGGGCCGCGCGTTGACGATCGCAGCGACGGCGTCGAAACGCTCCTCGGGCACGGCGATCGCGGCGAGCACGAAACGCCCGCCGGCGCGTTCGATCTGGAACAGCGGGCCGAAACGGGTCAGCACGCCGGCCGTCAGCCAGCCGTGCACACGTTCGATCAGCGTGTACTCGCTGCAGCCGAGTTCGGCGGCGAGCTCGGCGAAGGGCCGGTCGCTGAGCGGCAGGCCGCCGTGCAAGCGGTCGATCAGCCGCAGGTCCTCAGGCGTGAGCATGCGCGGACTCCAGGACGGGGGCGCCGAAACGCGAGGCACCGGTCTGTTTGAAACGCCGGCACGAGAACAGCACCGAACGCGGGACCTGCTGCAGCCCGGCGGCCACGGCGGCGCGCTCGAGCACGGCATGCACCGCGTCGCGGTCGCGGCCGTGCACCATGCAGTACAGGTTGAAAGGCCAGCCTTCGCCGCGCGCGCGGCGGTAGGCCAGCGTGACGCCGGGCACCTGCGCCAGCGTGTCGCCGCGCGCGTCGACCTCGCCGTCGGGCACGTCGAACACGGCCATCGCGTTGGCGGCGAAACCGAGTTCGTGGTGGCGCACGATGGCGCCGAAACGCTTCAGGGTGCCGTCGATCAGCCAGCCGCCCAGCGTGGCGAGCACGGCCTCGGGCTCGCGGCCGAGTTCACGCGCCCAGAGGTCGTAAGGCCGCGCCACCAGCGGCAGGCCTTGCTCGACCAGCGCGGCCAGCGGTCGGTCGGCGGCGGGCACCGCCGGCGCGCGGCGCTGCGGCGCCATCGCCTCGGGCGCGGTGCGCGCGCGCAGGTCGAAGCCGAGGTCGATGCGGTACGGGCGCAAGAGCGGCAGGCGCAGCGCCGCGAGGCCGGTGGCGTGTTCCAGGCGCGTGACGACGAGTTCCACCGCCGCGGCGTCGGCGGCGTTGACGACGAACCACAGGTTCAGCGTGTGCTCGCGCTCGTAGTTGTGGTTGACCTGCGGCTCGGCCGAGACGCGCACCGCCACCGTGTCCAGCCGCGCCGGCGGCACGGCCATCGCGACCAGCAGCCCGGCACCGCCGGCACCGGCGCCGAAGATGCCGCCGATGCGCGACAGCGCGCCGCTGCGTTGCGCCTCGCGGAAGGCCGCCAGCAGCTCGGGCGCCGGGCGGCCGGTGGCCGCGGCGATGGCGGCGAAGGGCGTGCGTTCGAGCGGGAAACGCTGCTGCCAGGGGTTGAGCAGTTCGGCGCTGCTGTCCATCGCCTACATCCCCAGCCGGTTGGCGCGCGAGGTGAAGAAGATGCCGCTCGGCGAATCGACGGCCAGCGTCGCCAGCGTCGTGAAGCTGGCGGTGTCGACGACGCTGACGCGGTGGTCGTCGCGGCTGCTGATCCAGACCGCGTCGCCGCGAGGCGTGAACTCCAGGTGCAGCACCGCCTTGCCCGGCGAGAACGTTTGCACGACCTGCTGCGTCAGCGTGTCGATGACCTGCACGCGGTCGTAGTCGGGCACGGCGAAGTTGACCCAGACCTGGCGGCCGTCGGGCCGTGCCATCACGAACACCGGCTGGCCGGCGACCGCGATGCGGCCGACTTCCTGCCAGCTCTCGGTGTCGACGACCAGCACCTCGTGGCGGCCGATGGCCGGCAGGTAGGCGCGGCGCCCGGCGACGGCCCAGCCGCGCAGATGCGGCATCTTGTAGACCGGTAGCGGCTCCTGGCCGCGGCCGTAGCCCGACAGCACCTTGCGCGCGCGCAGCGGCTCGGCCCAGAGGTCGACGAGCGCGAGGCCGTCCTCGCCGAACAGGCCGGCGACGTAGTGGCGGCCGTCGGGCGTGACCAGCGCGTCGTAGGGCTGGCGGCCGATGCCGCCGAGCTTGGTCGTCTTCGGCGCCGCGGGGTCGCTGCAGTCGGTGATCCAGATCGCGTCGGCGTCGAACAGGCTGTAGGCGAAACGCCGGCCCGGCAGGTCGACGAGGCCGACGACACGCGAGCGCTGGCCGGGCGCGACTTCGGCCGGCACGTCGGCGACCAGCGCCAGCGTCGCGGCGTCGAAGACCTTGATGCCGCCGGGCGTGTAGTTCTGCGCCGCGACCAGGGTGCCGTCGGCGCTGATCGCGCCGCCGATCGAGTTGCCGGCCTGCATCACGCGGCCGGCGATGCGGCGCTCGAGCAGGTCGACCTTGGTGAGGCCGCCGTCGCGGCCGAAGACGTAGGCGTAGCGGCCGTCGCGCGAGAACACCGCCGAGGCGTGCGACAGGTCGCCGAGCCCGCCGACGCGGCCGAGCACGGCGCGGGCGCTGGTGTCGACGACGACGACGGAACCGGCGGCACGTTCGACGACGAGGCCGAGGTCGCCGGTGCCGCGCAGGGCGGGCGTCTGGGCGCAGCCGGGCACGAGCGCGGCCAGCGGCGGCAGCGCGAGCGCGGCGAGCAGGTCGCGGCGTTTCATCGGGAGGCGGGCAGTTCGGGGAAGCCTGCGAGCAGCCGTTCGGCGATCCAGCGCGCCTCGCCCTCGTCGAGCATCGCGCGCCAGGGCGGCATCGGCGTGCCGGGGCGTCCGTGGAAGATCGTCGCGGCCAGGCCGTCGACGGGTTTGTCGGCCAGGGCCTGCGGCGTCAGCGCGGGGCCGAGGCCGCCGCCGAGCCGCATGCCGTGGCACGAGCCGCAGTCCTGCCGGACCAAACGCACGAGCTGCTGCTGCCGTGGGGCATCTGGCTCGGACGCAGGTTCGGCAGCCGCGGCCGTGGCGGCAGCCGTCGTCAGCACGACGGCCGCCAACCGGCGCAGCCTCAGGACTGCTTGAGGATCCACGCGATGACGTCCTTGAGGTCGCCGTCGGAGATCTTCTCGGGCGGGTTCGGCGACATCGGGATCGGGCCGAAGCTGCCCGAGCCACCCTTGCGCACCTTGTCGAAGAGCTTGGCGCTGACGTCCTGGCCCTTGTACTTGGTCGCGATCTCCTTGAACGAGGGGCCGACGAGCTTCTTGTCCTTGGTGTGGCAGGCGTTGCAGCCGGCCTTGGTGATCGCGTCCTCGGGTGCGGCCAGGGCACCGGCGCAGGCGAACGCGAGGCCGAGCGCGACCAGCAGGGTCTTCTTCATGGGAGTCCTTTCGGGGCGGGGGAGCCGGGAGCGGCGCCGGTGCCGCTCCCGGTGCGCGACATCAATAGATGTCGTGTTGCGTGTTGAAGATGTTGAAGTGGCCGGTGGGCGTGATCAGCCGCGGGTCCTTGATGACGGCCTTGAGCTTCAGCGTCTTGTCGTCGACGACGACCAGCGCGCTCTGCTTGTTCTTGGCCGACCAGACCGAGAACCAGACCTCGTCACCGGCCTTGTTGAACTCCGGCTGCACGACCCGCTTGGCGCCGTCGTCGCCCAGGCCCGCCCACTGCGCGATCGGCAGCACGGTGAAGCCCTTGTCGAGGTTCTTCACGTCGTAGACCGCGACCGACTGCGACAGCGCCGGGTCGGGGTTCAGCGGCGTGTCGACGTACAGGTGCTGCGACTTCGGATGGCTCTTCAGGAACAGGTTGCCGCCGCCCTGGCCGGTGAGCTTGGCGACTTCCTTGAAGGCGTACTGCTTGTGCTTGACCGGGTCGGTGCCGATCAGCGAGATCGTCTCGTCGCCCAGGTGGCCGGTGGCCCAGACGGGGCCGAACTTCGGGTGCACGAAGTTGGCGCCGCGGCCCGGGTGCGGGATCTTGCCGACCTCGACGATGGCCGCCAGCTTGTCTTCCTTGGCGTCGATGACGGTGATCTTGTTGCTCTGGTTGGCGGCGACGAAGAAGTAGCGCTTGGTCGCGTCCCAGCCGCCGTCGTGCAGGAAGGGCGCCGAGCCGATCTCGGTCATCTTCAGCGCGTCGAGGTTGGAGTAGTCGACCATCAAGGTCTTGCCCGTCTCCTTGACGTTGACGATGAACTCGGGTTTGTAGTGCGAGGCGACGATCGACGCGACGCGCGGCTCCGGGTGGTACTCCTGCGTGCCGACGACCATGCCGCGCGTGGCCACGATCTTCTTCGGCTCCAGCGTGTCGCCGTCCATGATCGTGAACTGCGGCGGCCAGTAGGTGCCGGCGATCGCCAGCTTGTCCTCGTAGCCCTTGTACTTGGAGGTCTCGACCGAACGCGCCTCCAGGCCGACG
Organism: Rubrivivax gelatinosus IL144; assembly: GCF_000284255.1. Classification (NCBI taxonomy): domain Bacteria; kingdom Pseudomonadati; phylum Pseudomonadota; class Betaproteobacteria; order Burkholderiales; family Sphaerotilaceae; genus Rubrivivax; species Rubrivivax gelatinosus. The sequence goes on along the minus strand of NC_017075.1, from coordinate 675,919 downwards.
CGGATCTCGGCCACCGTCTCCGGATGCTCCATCCAGAGGTCGATCATGTTGATCTTGGCGTCGCGGCCGATGACGAACAGGTAGCGGCCCGAAGCCGAGGTGCGCGAGATGTGCACCGCGTAGCCGGTCTTGATGACGCTGATGATCTGCTTGCTGTCGCCGTCGATCAGCGCGATCTCGCCGGCGTCGCGCAGCGTCGTCGAGAAGATGTTCTCGATGTTGAACTTGTTCATCTTGCGCGTCGGCCGCTTCTCGGGCGGGACGAGCACCTTCCAGGTCTGCTTCATCTGCGCGAGACCGAACTCGGGCGGCTGCGGCGGGTCCTGCTGGATGTAGCGGGCCATGATGTCGACGGTCTTCTCGTCGAGCTCGCCCGAGGTCAGCCAGTTCGGCATGCCGGCGGGGCTGCCGTAGGAGATGAACACCTTCAGGTAGTCGGTGCCCTTGGAGAGCGTGATGTCCGGCGTCAGCGGCTTGCCGGTGGCGCCCTTGCGCAGCACGCCGTGGCAGCCGGCGCAGCGCTCGAAATACGTCTTGCGGCCGAGTTCGAACTCGGCCTGCGTCATCTTCGGCGCCTTGGGGTTGGCGCTCTGGTACATCGGCTCGTTGGCCAGCGGCGACGGCGCGCCCTGGTAGCTCTGCTGGGCCGGCGGCATGGTGCCGTGGGTCTCGGCGGCGTCGGAGGCGGCGCCCTGCGCCAGCACAGCGGGAGACGCCAACAGGGTCGCCAGCAGCGCCACGGCGCCCGCGACCGTCGTCGTACGGATCATGTTCTCTCCTTCTCTCTCTTCAGCAGGTCGCCCCGGCCGCAAGACCGGTGACGTGTCTCGGCGCGGGAAGGCCGCGTCCGTGGGAAGGCATGGTCCGCAGCGGCTGCCGGGGCGTCCTTAAACTGGTTCAAGGACGCTCCCGCCGCCGCATTTCGACAATGGCATCACACGACACAGCACCCGGCAAGGAGCTCGGCATGAACGCTTTCCCTGAGACGCCGTACCTCTTGGCCGACCCGTCGCGCTACGGGCATGTGACGCTGCTGGGCGCAGGCCCCGGAGACCCCGAACTCCTGACGATCAAGGCCGCGAAAGCGCTGCAGCGCTCATCGCTGGTTCTCTACGATCACCTCGTGAGCGAGGAGATCCTGGCGCTGGCGCCGGCCACGGCCGAACGGCTGTACGTCGGCAAGCAGGCTTCGCGGCACGCGCTGCCGCAGGAGCAGATCATCGAGCTGATGCTGCGCCTGGCGCGCAGCGGCCGATCGCTGGTGCGGCTCAAGGGCGGCGACGGCTACATCTTCGGCCGCGGCGGCGAAGAGGCGATCGCGCTGGCCGAAGCCGGCGTTCCTTTCAGCGTCATCCCGGGCCTGAGCGCGGCGCAGGGCGCGGGCGCCAGCGCCGGCATTCCGCTGACGCACCGCGACCATGCCGGCGCGCTGGTCTTCGCCACCGGCCATCTGCGCAGCGACCGCCAGGCCGTCGACCTGGACTGGGAGGCGCTGGCGCGGCCGCGGCAGACGCTGGTGATCTACATGGGCGTCGGCACGCTGCCGGTCATCTGCCGCGAGCTCGTCGCGCACGGGCTGGCGGCCGACACGCCGGCGGCGATCGTCGAGCGCGCGACGATGCCCGACGAACGCTGCCTCACCGGCACGGTGACGACGCTGCCGATGCTGGCGGCGCAGCAGAAGGTGCGCACGCCGGCGCTGATCGTCATCGGCAGCGTCGTCGGCCTGCGCCCGCTGCTGGCGCAGCGCCGGCGCGAGACGAACGAACTGGAGGCCTGCGCATGAACGAGAGCCGTGCCGCGGCCTTCGCCCGCATTCCCTACGAAGGCCCGCCCGAGTGGCGCGAGCCGGTGCTGAACGCGCTGGCCCGGGTCGTCGACCCGGAGATCGCGCTGACCATCGTCGACGTCGGCCTGGTCTACGGTGTGCGGCTGCAGGATCGCATCGCCGCGATCCTGCTGACCACGACCTCGGCCGCCTGCCCGCTGGCCGACTCGATCGCCGACGACGTCGAGAGCGAGCTGATGCAGGTGCTGCCGGCCGGCTGGGCGGTGGACCTGGAGCTGACCTGGACGCCGGAGTGGACGCCGGAGCGCATGAGTCCGGCCGCCCGCAAATTCATGGGTTGGTGAGGCCGCGATGAAATACGCGCGCCCGCTGGTCGCCACCGCCGTCGTCACCGTGCTCGTCTCGGCGGTGATCGGCGGGCTGCTGCGGGTGGGTGTCGGCGAGGCGCTGCTGGGCAGCGACGCCGGTGCGGCGGTCTTCGGCCGCGCGGCGGTGTTCCACGCGGCGCTGATGCTGTCGGGCTTCTTCGGCACCGTGATCGCCGTCGAACGTGCGGTCGCGGCGCGGGTGCGCTGGGCTTTCGCGGCACCGGCCTTGTCGGGCGCCGGGGCGCTGGCGCTGCTGGGCGGAGCCACCGGGCTGGCGGCGGCGCTGTCGCTGGCCGGCGCGGCGGTGTTCGTCGCCGTGCACGCGCTGCTGCTCCAGCGCCAGGCGATGACGCACACACGGCTGCTGGCGCTCGCCGCGCTGGCCTGGCTGGCCGGCAACGCGCTCTTCGCCGCCGGCCGCGGCGCCGACGCGCCCGTCTGGTGGTTCGTCTTCCTCGTGCTGACGGTCGGGGCCGAGCGGCTGGAGATGACGCGTTTCGCGCCGCGCAAACCGGCCGCCGAACCGGCGCTGCTGGGCATCGTCGCGGCGCTGCTGGCGGGCGCGCTGCTGTCGGCCTGGCAGCCGGCGGCCGGCGGCGTGCTCTACGGCCTGGCGCTGATGGCGCTGGGCGTCTGGTTCGCGCTCTACGACGTCGCGCGGCGCACGGTGCGCGCGCCCGGGCTGCCGCGCTACATGGCGCTGTGCCTGCTGTCGGGCTACGCCTGGCTGGTGATCGGCGGCCTGGCCTGGATGGGCACCGCACTCGGCTGCCCCGGGCGCGACATGGCGCTGCACGCGCTGGGCCTGGGTTTCGTCTTCAGCATGGTGATGGGCCACGCGCCGGTGATCCTGCCGGCAGTCGCCAAGGTCAAGCTGCGTTTCGGCGCGCGTTTCTATGCGCCGATCGTCGCGCTGCACGCGTCGCTGCTGCTGCGGCTCTTCGGCGGCGTCGAGGACGCCGGCCTGCGCGCGCTGGGTGCGGCGCTGAACGCGGCGTCGGTGGCGCTGTTCGCCGTCATCGTCGTCAGCGCGATCGTCGCCGCACGGCACGCCGCGCGCCAGGCGCCGCCGCCCAAGCCGGCGGACGCGGCCGACGCCGAAGCGCGCCTGGCCGCGGCGCTGGCCGCCGCCCGCGCGCGCCGCGGCGACGCGCCGCACTGATCAGGCCGGCGGCGCGAGCTGTTCGCGCAGCCCCGGCGACAGCGTGCGCGCCCGGTGGTGCACCAGGTACAGCGGCCGCACGATGGCCGGCAGCCCGCAGTCCAGCAGCCGGATGCGACCCAGCGCCAGCGCGTCGGCGACGACCCAGGCGCTCAGGCAGCTGACGCCGAGACCGGCGGCCACGCCCTGCAGCAGCGCTTCGTTGCTGTCGAACTGCAGCGTGCGCGAGAAGTGGTCCAGCCGCGGCAGCAGCGCCTGCTCGACGGCTTCGCGCGTGCCCGAGCCCGGCTCGCGCAGCAGCCAGCGTGCGTCGCGCAGCTCGGCACAGTCCAGCCGCCGGCCGGGGGCGGCCAGCTGGTCGTCGGCGGCGGCGACGAGCAGCAGCCGGTCCTCGGACCAGCGCTCGACGGCGAGCTCGGGTTCGCTGCAATGGCCTTCGACCAGCGCGACGTCGAGTTCCAGCCGCGCCGCGGCGGCGGCGATGGCGCGTGTGTTGTCGATGTGCAGCTCGATCTGCGCGTCGGGCCGCTGGCGCAGCAGCCGCGCCAAGAGCGGCGGCACGAGGTAGTTGCCGACGGTGCGGCTGGCGCCCAGGCGCAGCGCCAGCGGCGGCTCGGCCTCGCCGCCGGTGAACTGGCGTTCCAGCCGGCGCAGACGGTCCAGCGCCTCGCGCAGCTCGGGCAGCACGGCGCGGCCGCGTTCGTTGAGCAGCAGCCGGCGGCCGACACGGTCGAAGAGCCGGGCGCCGAGCAGCGACTCCAGCTCGCCCAGCGCGGCGCTGGTGGCCGACTGCGACAAGGCCACACGCTCGCCGGCCGCCGCGGTGCTGCCGCAATCGGCCACCGCGAGCAGCACTTCCAGCTGGCGCAGCGTGAAACGCATGGATCGATCGAGTTACTGGGTCGATCGATCATACGCATATAACTCGTTTTTCTAATAACGCGGCGCAGCGCACGATGCGCGCCGTGTCCCCTTCCCTCCTCCTGGCTTCGATGCGCCGGCTGCTGCCCGGGCTGGCGCTGGCCGGCGCCATCGCCGCGGCGGCCACGGCGGCGGCCGGCCTGCCGGGCTTCGCGGCCCACGGCCTGGGTGCGTTGACGCTGGCCATCATGCTCGGCATCGCCGTCGGCCACGCGCCGGCGGCACGCAGGGCGGCCGCCGGGCCGGGCATCGAGTTCGCCAAGCAGCGCCTGCTGCGCCTTGGCATCGTGCTCTACGGGCTGCGGCTGGGGCTGGCGGACCTGGGTGCGCTGGGCGCCACCGGCCTCGTCATCGACCTGCTGATGGTCGGCACGACCTTCGCGCTGGCCTATGCGCTGGGCCGGCGCGTCTTCGGCCTGGACCACCGCACGACGGTGCTGATCGGCGCCGGCAGCTCGATCTGCGGCGCTGCCGCGGTGATGGCCTGCGCGCCGGTGGTGCGCGGCCGCGCCGACGAGGTGGCGGTGGCGGTCTCCACCGTCGTCGTCTTCGGCACGCTGGCGATGTTCGCCTACCCGCTGGCCTATCCGCTGCTCGGGCTGGAGGCTTCGCGTTTCGGGCTTTATGTCGGCTCGACGCTGCACGAGGTGGCGCAGGTCGTCGCCGCGGCGCGCCCGCTGGGCGAGAGCGCGGCCGACGCTGCGGTGGTGGCCAAGCTGGCGCGTGTGATGCTGCTCGCGCCCTTCCTGCTGCTGCTCTCGGCCTGGGACGCACGCGGCGATGCCGACGACGCCGGCGGCGCGCGCCGCATCACCGTGCCGTGGTTCGCGCTGGGTTTCGTCGCCGTCGTGCTGCTGCACCCGTGGCTGGCGCTGCCGCCGGCGCTGGTCGACACGCTGCTGGCGATCGACGGCGCGCTGCTGGCGATGGCGATGGCCGCGCTGGGGCTGACGACGCACGTCTCGGCGCTGCGCCGAGCCGGCGCGCGGCCGCTGGCGCTGGCGGCGCTGCTGCTGGTCTGGCTGGCCGTCGGCGGGCTGGCGATCAACGTCGGCGTGCCGGCGCTGGCCGGCTGATCAGTCGAAGGCCGGCGCCTCGGGCCGCACGACCGGCTTGCCGGCGGCCAGCCAGGCGTCGTAGCCGCCGGCGATCGAGACGACGTCGGTATAGCCCATCTCCTGCATCGCCACCGCGGCCAGCGCGGCGCGGCCGCTGCTCTTGCAGTACAGCACCACCTTCAGGCCACGGTCGGCCAGCGCCGGCGTGCCGCCGAGCTTGAACTCCAGCAGGCCGCGCGAGACGTGCAGCGCCCCGGGCAGATGGCCGGCCGCGAACTCCTCGGCCTCGCGCACGTCGAGCAGCACGTCGGCCTTCGCGATCGCGGCTTCGGCTTCATCCGGCGAGACCTCGCGGATGCGCGCCTTGGCGGCGACGACGAGGTCGTGGGCGGTCTTCATCGGGGCGTCTCCGGCAACGGGGGATAGCCGCCGAATATACCGGCCACGGTATCAACGCAGAGGCGGAATGTACGTCGCAGGAGGGGCCGGGGCGAGAGACCGCAGGGTCTGGCGGCGGTGCACCGATGGCAAGATGCCGCCTCGAACCGATCTCTCGTCACGATGCTCCAGTACCGAACCGTCCCCGTCACGCCCTTCCAGCAGAACTGCAGCATCCTCTGGTGCGACGAGACGCGCGAAGCCGCGGTGCTGGACCCGGGCGGCGACGTGCCGCGCATCCTGGCGGCGATCGAGGAACTCGACGTCGCGCCGCGGCTGATCCTGCTGACGCACGCCCACATCGACCATGCCGGCGGCGCCGGCCGCCTGGCGCGCGAACTGGCGCTGCCCATCGTCGGCCCGCACGAAGGCGACAAGTTCTGGATCGACGGCCTCGTGCAGCAGGCGGCGATGTTCGGCTTCCCGCAGGCCGAGCCCTTCATGCCGGTGCGCTGGCTGAAGGACGGCGACACCGTCGCCGTCGGCCGCACGACGCTGGCGGTGCGCCACTGCCCGGGCCACACGCCGGGGCACGTCGTCTTCCACAACGCCGAAGCCAAACGTGCCTTCGTCGGCGACGTGCTGTTCGCCGGCAGCATCGGCCGCACCGACTTCCCCGGCGGCGACCACCAGACGCTGATCGACAGCATTGTCCAGCGCCTGTGGCCGATGGGCGAGGACACCGTCTTCGTGCCCGGCCACGGGCCGGAGAGCACGTTCGGCGACGAACGCCGCCACAACCCCTACCTGCGCGGCACCTGAGCCGGAGAACAGCGCGGCCGAGCTTGACCTATTTCAAGCCTCGCCGCGCTGCAGGGCCGCTACGCTGACGGTTTCATCGATTCGGCCGCGGCGTTCCCATGAAGTTCATCGGCATCCCCCTGCGCAAGCCCAGCTTCGACGAAGTGACCGCCGCCGCCGTGATGGGCAGCGGGCTGTGGCTGCTGCTCGTCGGCCTGGCCCACGCCACCGGCATGGCGATGGAGCGGGCCGACGCCGGCGCGCTGCTGGTCGTCGCGCTGTGGGGCGCGCTGAGCGCGCGTGTCGGCATCCACGTCGGCCAGGGCGAGCGCCACCTGCTGGCCAACCTGGCCGTCAGCGCCGTGCTGCTGGGCGCCTACCAGGCGGCGATCACGTTCGCCGGCTGAGCCCGCCGGCCGCGGGAGGACAATCCCGGCTCCCGGCCGTCGTGCGGACGGCCGTCACCCCGGAGAACCCTCACGATGGCCGAACCCTCCCCGCTGCGTGTCGAGCGCGACGGCGCGATCCTGCGCCTGACCGTCGACCGGCCGGAGCGCCACAACCCCTTGTCGATGGCGGTGCTCACCGCGCTGCGCGAAGCGCTGCTGCGCCACGCCCACGACCCCGCGCTGCGCTGCGTGCTCGTCACCGGTGCCGGTGAACGTTATTTCGCCGCCGGCGGCGACGTGCACGAACTCGAGTCGGTGCGCAGCGACGACGAAGCGCGGCTGATGTCCGACCGCGGCCGCACGGTGCTGGACACGGTGCGCGACTGCCCGGTGCCGGTGGTCGCGGTGCTCAACGGCGACGCCATCGGCGGCGGCAGCGAGCTGGCCGTGGCCTGCGACTTCCGCCTGATGCGCGAAGGCACGCACATCGGTTTCATCCACGGCAAGCTGGCCATCACCTCGGCCTGGGGCGGCGGCCCCGACCTGGCCTCGCTGGTCGGCCCGGCACGCGCGCTGCGCATGATGGCGCGCTGCGAGCTGGTGCCGGCGCAGACCGCGCTGGCCTGGGGCCTGGCCGACCTCGTCGTGCCCGACGCCGCGGCGATGCCGGCGGCGGTCGACGAGTTCATCGCCCCGATCCTGCGCCAGACGCGCGCCGCGCTGGTCGGCGCCGTCGAGCAGACGCGTGCGCTGCGCCGCGGCGAGTCCTACCGCGAGCGGCGCGAGATCGAGCAGCGCCACTTCGTGCACGCCTGGGTGCACCCGGACCACTGGGACGCGGTGGAACGCTTCAAGACGCGCAAACGCGGCGCCTGAGGCAGCCTCAGGGCGCCGGCGGCGCGTGGCAGGCCACGCAGAGCTTGTTGCCGTCGGGGTCGCGGAAGTAGGCGCCCCAGTAGTGCGCGTGGTACTCGGGCCGCAGCCCCGGCGGCCCTTCGCAGCTCCCGCCGTGCGCCAGCGCGACGGCGTGCGCCCGGTCCACCGTCGCCCGGTCGGCGGCGAGGAAAGCCACCATCTGCCCGTTGCCCGGCGCGTGCGGCTGGCCGTCGTAGGGCCGGCCGAGCAGGAACAGCGGCCGCGCGACACCCGGCGCCTGCCACCCGGCCCAGGGGCGTTCGTGTTCGACGAAGCGCCGCTCCAGACCGAGCACGGCCATCAGCGGCTCGTAGAAGGCGAGCGCCCGTTCGAAGTCGGCGGTGCCGAGGAAGACGTGGGAGAACATGTCATGCCTCGCTCAAGATGACGGGGCGGCAGCTCACCCGCCGGCTGCGGATGCGGCGGGCGCGGCCGGCGGCGCGCCGGGCGACGGCGCAGTCTGGCATTCCGGGATCGTCTCGATGCGCTTGACCTCCGGCTGCCAGGGCAGGACCGCCGTCATGCTCTCGTGCCGAGCCGCCACCACGTAGCGCCGGCAGGGCAGCGTGTTCAGGTACAGGCTCATCGGCTTGCGGTTCGCCGGCCCCCCGCGCCGCTTCGACTCCACGAGCAGGATGTGCACGCCCGGCGGCGTCGTCAGCGTGTCCTTGTTCAAGAGGACGCGCTCGCCGTCGAGGAGGACGAACGTGACGGCCTCCTCCTGCGGATCGGCACGCTGCACGCGGTCCACGGTGATCTCCGCGTACGGCGGCTCCCCGGTCGACGCACAACCGGCCACGGCCGCGGCCCCCAGCCACGGCAGGATCTTCTTCGACAGCATTCATTCCCCCTGGCCGACACGGCGGCCGTTCGAGTTCTTGCTGGCGGGGCCGCGTCCGGGCCCTCGCACTCCGGCCGGCGACGGCGGCCGGCATGGGCCCGCAGCTTAGGCGCCGCCGCCCCCCCACCGTCCGCCGGCGCCGCCGAGCCTCCCCTGCGCGGGTGAGCCTGCCGATGCTAGGCCGGCGTGCGCGCGTAGACCCTCGTCGTGCGCAAGCGCCCCTGCAGGTCCAGCCGTTCGTTGACCAGCGTGCCTTCGTGGCGGAAGCCGGCGCGCTCGGCCAGCTTCCAGCTGCGCACGTTGCGTTCGTCGCAGGTGATGAAGACGCGGTTGGCGCCGAGCTCGCCGAGCGCGTGTTCGGCCAGCGCGCGCACGCCTTCGGTCATCAGGCCCTGGCCCTCGTGGCCCGCGCGGCACCAATAGCCGATCTCGAAGCGGCGCAGCGTCCAGTCGGCGTCGTGCAGGCCGCTGCCGCCGACCAGGCGGCCCGAGTCCTTCAGGAAGAAGAAGACCACCAGGCTCTCGTCGAGCAGCCAGCGCGCGTGGAAGCGACGGCAACTGGCCTCGGACTGCTCCAGCGTCGGCGGCGGCGTCACCCAGCCCAGCCAGGGCGCGAGCAGCGGCAGCGACTCGAGCACGGCTTCGTTGAACACCGGCCCGTCGCCCCGGCGGGGCACGCGGATCAGCAGGCGCTCGGTCTCGAGCTGTTCGGGCAGTCGGTTGCACGGCATCGTGGCGCTCCGGCGGAGTCGGCCTGCAGCCTAGCGGGACGGCCGGCGCCGCGGAAGCGCCGGGCGCGCGACCGGGGGATCAGCCGCCGAGCGGCTTGTCGTACAGCGCCAGCGTCTGGCCACCATGCTCGACGCGCTCCAGCCGGCGCCAGCCGCAGCGCTCCAGCAGCGAGGCGGCCGTGGCGGTAGCGCAGTACAGACGCGTCTCGCCCAGCGCCGCGGCGCGGCGCTCCAGCTCGAGCAGCAGCGCGCGGCCGATGCCCAGGCGGCGCAGCCCCGGCAGCACGAGCGCGGCGCCGACCCAGGGGCCGAGATGCGGCAGCGATGCGAGCCCCTCGCGCTTGAGCGCCATGAAGCCGCAGGGATGGTTGTCCAGCCGTGCCACCAGGCCCAGCGGCAGCGCGTCGTGCTGCGCGTAAGCCTGCAGGTCGTGCAGCGCGTTGCCGGGGCCGCCGGGGCCGTACCAGGCGGGCCACTCGGCCTCGAACCAGCCGCGGATCAGCGGCACCAGATCGGGCCGTTCGGCCAGCGGCACGATCTGCGCGGCCGGCGGCGCGCCGCGCATGACGACGACCTCGAAGCGTGTGTCGGAGGCGCCGCGCACGAAGAAGCTGTGCTCGACGGCCGCGAAACCGTGGCGCTCGTAGAAGCGCTGCGAGTTGCGCGTCGCGACCACCGTCACCGGCCCGTCGTGGCCGCGCCGCGCATGCGCCACGGCGACGTGCAGCAGGCGGCTGCCCAGGCCGCTGCCGGCGGCCTCGGGGCGCACGAAGAGCAGCGTCACCTCGCCGGGCACCGCGGCGCAGAAGCCGAGCACACGGCCGTCGCGCTCGGCCAGCGTCATCTGGCCGGCCTCGATCGCCGGGTGGTGGATGCCGGCCGTGCGGCCGTCGAACCAGATGGCCATCTGCGCCGGCGTGTAGGCGCGGGCACAGAGATGCAGCACGGAGTCGCGGTGGGCGTCGAAGACGGCCGGGGCGTCGGCGAGCACGGCGGGGCGCAGCGTGATGGTGTCGAGAGCCAAGGGTTCGGGCAGCGTCTTCATCTCAGGCGCGTTCGCGATAGGCATCGGAAAAATCGAGCGGCGGCGAGGTGACCGACAGGTAGACGAACGGTTCGGCGCACGTGTTGCGCAGGCCATGCACCTCGCCATCGGCAAAGCGTGCGACCTGGCCCGCCGCGAACCCCGCCAGGGCGCCGTCGGCCAGCAGCAGCGTGCCCTGGCCGGCGACGGCCACCCAGACCTGCTCCGACGCCGCGTGGACATGGCGCGGCTGCTCGGCGCCGGGCGCGAGCACGACGCGCGTGATCGTCAGCCGCGTCGACGCGGAGTTGTGCGGGGACAGCAGCTGCCAGGACTCGACGCCGGGGTTGGCAAGCCGGACGAAGTGGTCGGAGGTGAGGAGTTCCATCGTGGCAGTCCGGCTAGAACGAGGCGTCGAACTCGTAGATCCACGCCGGCGGCCGCGCATGTTCGCGTACTGTGAGCCCCGGCTTGCCGGCCAGCACCGCGCGCCAGAAGACGAGCGCCGGGCCGTTGTCCTGCCGCACGCCGACACGCCAGCGGCCCGGCCGCAGCGCGAAGACCGCCTCGGCCGCACGGCGCCCGCAGCCCTGGTGACGGTGCTGGGCGGCGACGTAGAACTCCACCAGCTCGGTGGTCCCGGCGTCCACCTGCTCCAGCAGCGCGAAGCCGCCCGCGGCGCCGTCCAGCCAGAGCAGCAAGGCCGTGCAGCGCGCATCGGACCCGTAGCGCTCCAACCCCGGATACGGCGCCTCGGCGCCGAAGCCGCGCAGGTACGGGACCATCATCGCCTCGACCAGCGCGCGGTCTTCGGGCCGCGCGGGGCGGACCTCGAGCGCGGGGGGCGTGTGCTGCGTCATCCGCGCCCCTCGGGGTGCCGGAAGCAGGCCGGGTTGCGCCGCCAGCGCAGCCAGATGACGCCGGCGTAGACCGCCGCGGCGACGGCGCCCCAGGCCAGCGCGTAAACCGCCGCCTGCGCCGCGGCCTCGCCCCTGGCGAGCCGCACCAGAAACAGCATCAGCCCGGCAACGACGAACGCGAACCCGAAACGCCGTAACCAGAAGCCGATGCCCATCCGATCGGTCCCCGCGTTCAGGACGCCAGGATCACCCAGCGCGCAAACGCCGGCAGGTCGGCGACGGCCGGCACCTCGTCGCCGTCGGTCGCCGCTGCACCGGCCGGGTTCAGCCACACCGCCTGCACGCCGAAGCGCCGTGGCGCCCGCACGTCGTGCTCCAGCGAGTCGCCGACCATCGCGATGCGCTCGCGTGGCACGCCCAGGCGGCGTTCGACGGCGTCCCAGAACTCGGGCTCGTTCTTGCGGTGGCCGAGCTCGGTGAAGCAGAAGACGTCGGCGAAGTGGCGCCCGAGGCCGACGCGGCGCAGCGCCAGCTCGATCATCGGCCGGCGCGAGACCGTGGCGTTGGTGGCGATGGCCAGCGGCAGCCGCCCGGCCAGCAGCGCCAGCGCCTCGGCGGCGCCGGGCAGCGCCTGCACCTGCGGCCACAGCCCCATCGGCGTGTCTGCGGGGCCCTGCTCCGACATCAGCGTGCCGCCCCAGTCGAAACACACGGCCTGCACCTCGTGCAGCGGGTTGGGCGCCGGCTCGCCGGCCAGCGCCGCCGACGCCGGCAGCCCGGCCAGCGAGCGCCGGTAGAAGACCACACGCTCGGTCTCCTCGAAACCCAGGCGCTCGTGCAGCGCCTGGCCGGCGAGGTTGTCGAGCGCGGTGTCCGACGCCAGCTCGGCGCAGCCGCGGCTGCGCGCCCAGGCGGCGACGGCGTCGACCAGCGCACGCGACACACCTTGCCGGCGCGCCGCGGGCACGACGTACAGGCCTTCGAGAAAACCGACCGGGCTGCCGTCGGTGCCGTTGACGTAGTCCTGCCGGATCGAGGCCTCGGCCAGGCCGAGCGCGGCGCCGTCGTCGTCACGGGCCAGGAACTGCGCGTAGCGCTCCGGTTCTGCCAGCTGCGACTGCATCTCGTGCAGGTGCTCGGCCGCGTCGGCGTCGGGCCACAAGGCCTGGCGCAGGTGCAGCCAGTCGGCGTTGGGCAGCGTGACCAGGGCTTCGATCTTCATCGTGCGGCGCGCCGTCTCAGGGCCGGCTCTTGCGCGGCTTGTCGTACTTCTTCCAGTAGCCGAACTCGGCCTCGTGCACCTCGAAGTCCAGTTCGGCGACACGCGCCTGCAGCCGCTCCTGGACGTCGGCGACCGCCTGGTTGTAGACCGAGGGCGCGATCTCGTCGAGGAAGAAGCCCAGCAGCCCGGCGGCGGTGACGTTGCCGACCGGCTCGTCGAGGTTCTCGCGGCACCAGCGCTCGATCGAGGCGATCGCCTGCTGGCGATCCTGCTTGTTCAGTTCGATGGCCATCGGGGCATTTTGGCGGCGCGCGACGAAAGCGCCAGCCGCCCTACAGCGCCTGCCGGCGCCGCCACTCCTCGGCGTCGAGCTGCGCCAGCGCGGCGTCGTAGCGCGCCTGGGAGGCCGCGGCCAGCGTGCCGCCGCGGCTTTGCATCAGCTCGAAGAAGTGCTCGGCCAGCGCCGAGCAGACGGCGTGCAGGGCCTCGTGCCGGTCCAGCCCCTGGCCGACGAGGCGCGAGACGGCGGCGACGACGGTGGGCACGCCTTGCGCGATCTGGTTCTCGACGATGGCGTGGAAGACGGCATGCGCCCGGGCGCTGGGCAGCGGGATGCCGGCCTTACGGTGGTACTGCTCGGCCAGCTCGATGCGCAGCCCTTCGTCCAGATCGAGCCACTGCGCGGGGTCGGGGGCGAAGTCGGGGTCGTAGCGTTGCATCGTGGGCCTCCTTCAGAGGACGCGTGAACGGCGGTTCATTGTCGCCGCGGCGATGCCCTGGCGCACGGCCACCACCGTTCAGGCGCGCCGCGCCGTCACCCGCCGGAAGTGCAGCGGCAACGCAGCCGCCCGCCCGTCGGCCGCCAGGCTCGCGACCGCGGCGCGGAAGCGGCGCTCGAAGCGAGCGCGTTCGGGCGGCGACATCATCAGCAGCTCGTAGACGCCGCCGTACCAGGCCCACGCCGTCTCGGGGTCACAGGGCAGTTCGGCGACGACCTCGTCGATGCACAGGTCGGCAAAGCCACCCCACAGACGCCGGATGCCGTCCTCGTCGCGCCACGCACGGCCCGGGAACCGCAGGCCCGGCCAAGAGGCCCCGGCTTCGCTGCTGCGCAGCGTGTCGATGAACACCTGCTGCACCGCCGACGCGGGCGCAGGCGCCGCCACCAGCGCGGCGACGACCCCGCCCGGCCGCAGCACCCGGCGCAGCTCGGCCAGCACCTGGTCGACGTCTTCCATCAGCATCAGCGCCATGTGCGAGAGCACGAGGTCGAACGACGCCTCGGCATAGGGCAGGCGCTGCGCACGCGAGCGCACCAGGCGCGCACGGCCACCCAGCCGGCGGGCCGCGGCGGCCAGCTCGCCGGCGCTGAAGTCCAGGCCGTGCAGCGTCAGGCCCGGCTGATCGCGCGCAGCCAGCAGCGACAACAGCGCACCGTCGCCGCAGGCCAGATCCAGCACCGCCAGCGGCGCGGGGCCGCCGGGCACGGCACCCGCCAGCAACGCGTAGGTCGAGGCGTGCGAGGCGCCGGCCATGCGCACCGGCAGGCAGGCCATCGCGTCGCTCGTCACGCCGGGGTGGCGGTCGTGCGTGTCGGCGAGGAAGCGCTCCAGCACGCTCATCGTGCGGGCTCCGCGGGCAGCACTGCATTCAAGGCCTTGCTGAGCACGACGCTGCGATAGACCTTGCCGGGCCACTGCACGTGGCCGACCGGCTGCCAGCCGAGGCGGGTGTAGAGCGCCACCAGATGCGTGGCAGGCTCGGCAGTGTCCATCGCCAGCTCGGCGAAGCCCTCGCGCCGCGCCCAGGCTTCGCAGGCGGCCAGCAGCGCGCGGCCGACGCCGCGGCCCTGCAGCGCCGGCTCGACGGCGAACTGGTGTACCGCCGCGACCCCGGGGCGCGTGAACCAGGCGCAGACGTTGCGCGCATAGGTCGGATGCACGAGCACCGTGCCGACGAGGCGGCCGTCCAGCTCGGCGACGAAACACTGGCCTCCGGCGATGCGCTGCGCTGTCACCTCGGGCGTCTGGTCGGCAGCGGTGTAGTTCAGGCCCATCGCGGCCAGGCGGGCGTAGGCGCGGTGCAGCAGCGAAGTCAGGTCGGCCAGCGAGTCGGCTGCGGCCAACGGGCGGATGAGGGGCATCGGAACGAGCGGAGCGACCGGCGGGCGGCCGACCCGCTGCGTTTTACACGACCTCGCCGGCCGCCCCAGCCTCCTCCCGGTCCCGCTCGGCGAACACCTCCTTGGCCGCGAACAGGCCGTTCAGCGCCGCCGGGAAGCCGGCGTAGACCGCCATCTGCATGATGACCTCGACGACTTCCTCGCGCGTGCAGCCGACGTTGAGCGCCCCGTGCACGTGCACCTTGAGCTGCGGCAGCGCGTGGCCCATCGCGGTGAGCGCGGCCACGGTGGCGATCTCGCGCGACTTCAGGTCCAGCTGCGGGCGGGTGTAGACGTCGCCGAACGGGAACTCGATCAACAGCCGCGCGAAGTCGGGCGCGATGTCGGCCAGCGCCTGCACGACCCGCTCGCCGGCCTGGCCGTCGATCTCGCGCAGCTTGTCCCAGCCGCGGGCGTAGCGCGAGGCTTCGGGCGCGGGTGTGTTGCTCGTCGTCATGCGCGCTCCCCGGTGGCGGCCAGCAAGCCGCGGTAGATGCCGATCTTGTCGTCCAGCGCGCGTGCGCTGGCCTGCAGCTCGTCGATCTGCGCGGCCAGGCGCTCGCGGTGGCGCTCCAGCATCGCCAGGCGCTCGCCGGTCGTCGCCTCGCCTTGCGCGCGCAGCACGGCGTAGCGGCGGATCTCCGCCAGCGGCATGCCGGTGTGCTTGAGGCGCAGCACGAAGGCCAGCCAGGCCAGGTCTTCGTCGCGGTAGCGGCGGTGGCCGTTGCCGGCGCGGCCAGCGGGTTGGAGGATGCCTTCGGCTTCGTAGAAACGCAGCGTGTGCGCCGACACGCCGCTGCGGCGGGCGATCTCGCCGATGGATAGCGGTTCGAGGTTCATGCCCGCATCGTGGGGCTTCGAGTGCACTCGAAGTCAAGCCCTGTGCGGCGGGGCCGTGCTCGCTACTCCAGCACCACCGCCGTGCCGCTGGCCGAGACCATCAGCATGCCGTTGCCCCGGGCCCAGCACCTCCTAGTCGCAGTCGACGCCGACCACGGCACCGGCAGCGCGGGCGCGGTGCGGCTCGCGTTCATAGGTGACCGAACGCCCCCCCGGCTTCGCCGCCACGTTCGCGGCGGGCGTCGAGACGGCACAGACACCGGAGACCGCCAGGCGCCCCACCGGCCCGTAGAACTCCCGCACGCCCGCATAGCCGCCGGTCCGGATGACCCAGACCTCGCCAGTGCGGCTATTCGCCGCGACGTGATACGTGAAGCCGTCGTGAACCAGCGGGTCGGGTTCGGACGACTGGACGACGAGGTCGCCAGCGGGTGGACGTTCGGCCAGCGGCCAGGGCAGTTCGTCGCCGGCTTGCACGGCACGCAGGTAGCCGGCCGCGCTGGCGGCCAGGCGCTGCGCGAGTTCGCGCTGTTCGCAACTCGGCTGCGCCGTGGAAGACGGCTGAACCTGGGCGCCTGCGTGCGCAGCCGCCAGTGAGGCGAGGCCGGCGAGCAGGAGGCGGTGCATGTAAGCCATGGCGAGGTCTTTTATGAAGGCGACCGGGTGGGGAGTCGAAGCGAAACGGCGCGGTCTATCCGTTCTACGAATTGCATGTCCGATTCCGGCGCGACGCGCCGTCTGCCCACGCCCAAACTGCAAGCCACTTTTTGCAGGAGCAGACCGATGCATGACTTGAGCGGCAAAGTGGCGATCGTCGTGGGCGCCAGTTCGGGAATCGGGCGCGCGACGGCGCTGTTGTTCGCGTCCTCCGGGGCGGCCGTCGTCCTGGGCGCACGAAGAAACCACGAACTGGACGCGTTGGCACGAGAAATCCAAAGCCGCGGCGGGCGCGCCGAGTATCTCGCCGGCGACGCCAGCGACGAGAGCTTCGCGGCAAGCCTGGTCGCCCTGGCAGAGGAGCGTTTCGGCGGCCTGGACATCGCCTTCAACAACGCCGGCACGCTGGGCGAGATGGGGCCGAGCGACACCATCTCGGCAGACGGCTGGCGCCAAACCGTCGACACCAACCTGACGGGCGCGTTCTTCGGCGCCAAGCACCAGATCCGCGCGATGAAGCGGCGTGGCGCCGGCAGCATCGTCTTCACGTCGACCTTCGTCGGCCACACCGTCGGTTTCCCGGGCGTCGCCGCTTATGCCGCCAGCAAGGCGGGCATCGTCGGGTTGACCCAGGCGCTGGCCGCTGAACTCGGCCCGGTCGGCATCCGCGTCAACGCTCTGCTCCCGGGCGGCACCGACACCGCGATGGGGCGGCAGATGAGTTCGACACCCGAGCAACTGCGCTGGGTCGCCGACCTCCATGCGCTGAAACGACTGGCCAGCCCAGAGGAACTGGCGCAGAGCGCGCTGTTCCTGGCTTCCGACGCGTCGTCGTTCATGACCGGGGCGGCGATGCTGGTCGACGGCGGGGTTTCGATCAACCGGACGTAGCGACCCCGCGCGTCGGCTGAGGGGCGCTGCGGGCCACCGGGTAGCAAAGATCAGCCAGGCCCCAGCGCACGGACCTGACCGTTCAGCGTGATGTTTGCGAAAGGCCAGGCGGCGGCCAGCCACGACACGACGAAGCGGCCGAGTTCGTCCTCCAGCCCCAGCGCCAGCTCGCTTTGCCGAGCCCAGAACCAGACGTCGGCGTCCGTGGCGGGCTGGCATGGCGGGTCGATGTAGACGCAGCCGAGCAGCCGTGTTTCGTCCGGCGACATCACGGCGTAGTCGAACGAGGAGCGAAGCTGGAACTCCTTCTGGTGCCAAGCCAGGTCGATGATGTTCTGCTCGAGCGACAGGTCGTGCGCGGGCCAGCCCCAGATCGCGCCGAAGCGGCTCCAGAGATGCTCACGGCTGGACATGACCGCGTCGTAGTCGCGGAAGGCGTCGTGGATCGTGATGGAGCGCATCAGGAAACGCTCGGTCCGGACGGCGGCCGGGACGGTGAAATCGGGCGGCAGGAAGGGCATCGGATCAAGGCCTCGATGAAGGGAGGCGGCACAGCCGCCGCGTTGCACAGGGAGGCCGTCGTTTGTCCGGGTTGGCGCAGCGATCGACCCGACGAGGCCGGGCGCACAGGTTCAGGCCAGCCCGTGTTCCACGTTCCGCCGCAAATCGACTGTGCAGCCAGCAGTCAGAGTGGAGACCCAATTTCGGAACTGCGCCGCATGGACAATACCTTCCGGCGGATGTAGTCCCTCATGACGCTGCGCCGATAAAAGTAGACTGGCGACATCAAGACGATCGAACCCACCCAAGCCGCAACCACGGGAATCAATATCCGGTCACGCAGGCAAACGTAGGCAAAACAGAAGGCGGCCGCGCCGAGCAACGCCCCCAGAGCCAGAACCTTCGGCTGCCGAACAGCATACTTCCTTGCCTCATCAACCAAGATCGGACGCTCCCAGCGCTCGAGGCACTTGAGTTCATCGAACCGATAGCCAACCGGCACAGCACGGGCAGACGCATTTTTCTGTGCAAGTGCCTCGCCTCGCACCCGGAGATCCGAGGCACTGTGAAAATGCTGGGATTGGACCGCATTAGGCATTATCGTTTCCGAATAATAAATGATGAAGATTGGGCAAGAAGGTCGGGCCAGGTCTTGCCTTTTGCACGACACTTCGGCCGCTGGAGGCATGTCTCTCGCTCCAGTCACGCCTGACTCAGCCACCGCCCAGAAAAACTCCGCCTGTATCAATCGCGTGGGAGGAGTTTCTTGAGAGCTCTCACTGCTCCTGCATGATGTCGACGTAGTTGGGCAGCTTTCTGTCCAAGTACGTTTGCAACTGCTGTGCTGTGATGTCTTTGATCGAAGTGAACTCGCACGCGACAGCGCTGCGCCGAATCGCCTCATTAATCTCCGAATCTGAGTCGGATGTACTCGATGAGAGTTCACAAGGACGATAGGGCTCGGGCGAGTAGTCGGGCATGTAGTGCATGAAGCCCGGCCTTGCAGTGCTGTATTGCGGGAGGATGGCCCGTAGTTCGCCCTCATACTGGCCGGATCGTACTTGTCCAAGCGCCCAGAAAGGCGCATTGTTACTACAGGGAAGGGCTGCCAGCGCCGCAATATCGACATCGATTGCGCGCCTGTGACTAATTAACGTCTGGGTTTGGGTACCTGGCCCGTGATACACGAGAGAGGCATCAATGAGGCGTCGTATGAGTGGACGCCGAGTACCCGGAAGAAGCGCGGAAACGAACTGGTTTCCGACAACAACGACCCGGAGGTTCCACTCGGACTGGAGAAGCTTCCTCGATCGCTCGTCTCCAAACCGAAGTGTCGACGTCCAGTCGTCCGAGTACGTGGCAACATCCAGGATTCCGTTGTCGTTCACGTTTCTGGTGTAGTTGCCGAGAGCGAACAAGTCGACCGCGCCCCGGATATCGTCACGATCGGTAAGAACGAAGAAAGTGAGAAGGCATTTCTTCGATGGCCGACCGATTCGCGACGGCGTTGCTCGCTGGATGGCTCTGTCTACCGCTTCAAAGGCGGCCTTATAGCCGCCGGGGGCTTTCGGACTCGGCGCTGCCGTGAGGGTGCGGTAGGTGTTCTTCTTCTCATCGATACCCGCGCGATCCAGACAGTACCAATAGGAGAATGAGTTCAATCGATTTGTGTTTACGCGAATGACTGTTTCTTTGTCTCGGGGCGATGGCATCGGCATTGCAGCCGCCTCGACGAGCCCTTGGTGTTGAGTGTTTACCGCAGCTTCAAAGGCTTGCGCGAACAAATCGTCGTTGGTGAACATCAGGAGCATTGCACCTCTGAGGTCTCCCCTGCACAGAGCAACAAACCTTTGAGCGGCAGATCTGACTAGCTCCGGCGTTCGCCCAATGCGAAGGAAGTCAATGTCACTGATTCCGAGCAAGCCCTGGACAAAGTAGTCACGTTCGCAGTTGTCAGCGATAACAAGAGCGGTCCTCCCTGTATGGCTGCCACAGAACTGCTTTGTCTTCTCGACCCACGCGGTGTCATCTTCGATGTGCAGAAGGGCTGTCGCGCGCGTGTTCTCAGCAACCAGCTCTGGATTCTTGCCGAACCCAGTTACTGTCCTGTGCCAAACGTTTGTGTCTTCGTACGTCAGCGATGCCCCACTCTGAAGAACCGCGGTGGTTGCAGCGAAGTCCTGGCTGAGCTTGTTGGCGAGAAGTGTCTTTCCTGTGCTCTGTGCTCCGTAGACGATTAGCGTCTTGCTAACACGACGGAGATGAGTCTCCTCGAAGTTGCTCTTGATTTTTGCTGAAAGGGCGTCCCAGTGAGACAAGAACACCTTGTACGACCGGAACTTCTGCTCCGACAGGTATTCAGCGCGCTCAGGATAGATGATGCGGTTATATTCCATGCGTGGGTATGCGCAAGGGCGCGTTCTGTGAGGGCAAACTAGTTATACGCAGCGTTTGAACGCCACATAACACATCCAGCGCTCGCGTAACAGGCTCCCAAGACGGAGGCACAAGTTCTTTTCGCGCTTGAGATTTCCGTCGCAAAGCGACCCGCGGCACAGACGTAAAAAAGACGCCGAAAGCGGCGTCGGTTACAGATGATTCTGAGCCGCCCCACCGCCCCCTCCAAGCCCGTCACCCACTTTCGGGGGGACGCCGGCACGAAGACGCGCACAGCCCAGCCCCGCCCTGCCGCGGACGCCGGGTGGCCGGTGGAGTGAAGTATTAGGAGGAGGCCCGGCGCAGCTGGGCCGGGGGACATGAACGGAACCGGCCACCCGGTGGCCGTGGCACGCCACAGCCGTTCGCGGACGAGACGCCAGGAACAAACCCGGGACGCACGCGAAGAAAGAGAAGGCAACTAGGCAGCGCCAGTAACAGCGCCGCCCTCACACGCAAGAAACCAGAAGCGCCTACGCCCCCACCTTCAACGCCCCCCGCCGAATCTGATCCCGCTCCAGGCTCTCGAACAGCGCCTTGAAGTTGCCTTCGCCAAACCCCTCCTCGCGCCGGCGCTCGATGAACTCGAAGAACACCGGCCCGAGCAGCGTCTCGGAGAAGATCTGCAGCAGCAGCCGCTTGTCGCCGCCCGTTGTCGAGCCGTCGACCAGGATGCCGCGCGCCTGCAGCGGCGGCACCTGCAGGCCGTGGCCGGGCAGGCGTTCGTCGAGCATCTGGTAGTAGATGTCGTTGGGCGCCGTCATCAGCGGCACGCCGGCCATCTGCAGCGCGTCGACGGTGGCCACCAGATCGTCGGTCAGCAGCGCGATGTGCTGGATGCCCTCGCCGCTGAACTTCATCAGGAACTCTTCGATCTGGCCGCTGCCGCCCTTGCCCGACTCCTCGTTCAGCGGAATGCGGATCAGCCCGTCGGGCGCGGTCATCGCGCGGCTCGTCAGGCCGGTGTACTCGCCTTGGATGTCGAAGTAGCGGATCTCGCGGAAGTTGAACAGCCGCTCGTAGAAGCCGCCCCAAAACGCCATGCGCCCGCGGTAGACGTTGTGCGTCAGGTGGTCGATGACGCGCAGGCCGTGGCCCTGCGGGTGGCGCGCCGCCGGATCGGCATAGCCGGGCAGGAACTCGAAATCGATGTCGTAGATGCTCTTGCCGTCCTCGAAGCGGTCGATCAGGTACAGCGCCGCGCCGCCGATGCCGCGGATGGCCGGCAGGCGCAGTTCCATCGGTCCGGTGGGCACGTCGATGGGCTGCGCTCCCAGCTCCAGCGCACGCGCGTAGGCATGGTGCGAGTCGCGCACGCGGAAGGCCAGCGCGCAGGCGCAGGGCCCGTGCTCGGCGGCGAAGTAGCCGGCCAGGCTCTTGGGCTCGCGGTTGACGATGAAGTTGATGTCGCCCTGGCGGTACAGGACGACGTCTTTGCTGCGGTGGCGGGCGACGAGCGCGAAGCCCATCTTCTCGAACAGCGGCTCCAGGACGTTCGGCGTCGGCGAGGCGAACTCGACGAACTCGAAGCCCTGCAGCCCCATCGGGTTGGGGAACAGGTCGGGCATGGATGTCTCCGTGGGGAACGGTTGAAAGCGTGCGGCGGGGCTCAGCAGCCCGGCGGCGCGCACGCGATCCCGCGCACGGAGACGGCCAGATGGCCGCCGAAGGTCATCGCCAGCGCGGCGGCCCGCTCGTGCGCACGGCCACCCCGGCGCGCCAGGGGCGCGCAGCGACGGAGACAGGCGGGGGAGCGGGTGGCGGGCATCGTGCGGCGGCAGGGTGACCGCGGCGCGCGCCACCGGCGCGCCGCCTTGCCTGCCGGATGCCAGCCTAAGCCCGGGCCGGGGGCGCCGGCCTCGGGATAAACGCCGGGGCGGCGCTCAGGCCTTGGGTACGCCCAGGACGACGTGCGAAGCCTTGATGACGGCGGTGGCCGCCACACCCGGCGCCAGGCCCAGGTCCTTCACGGCTTCCTTGGTGACGATGGCGGCGATCTGCGCACCGCCGGGCAGCGTGATGACGACCTCGGCGTTCACGGCGCCGGTCTCGACGGCGCTGACGGTGCCGGCCAGCTGGTTGCGCGCCGACAGCTTCAGCTCGCTGTCGCCGGTCATCACGATGACCCAGGGCGCCTTGACCAGCGCCACCACCGGCTTGCCCGGGGCCAGCTCCAGTTCGGTGCAGCTGGCCAGCGTGACGATGGCCGTCAGCTGGTCGCCCGCCCCCAGATCGACATGGACTTCGGCGTTGACGGCACCGGCCTTGACCGCCGAGACGGTGCCGCGGAGAACGTTGCGAGCGCTGATCTTCATCGTGCTTCCTTTTCGTGTGGGAGGCTCTGACGGGTTTTTTGTAGTCTTGCCTACATAGAATGTCGGGCACCCGACAGCGTGGCCCGGCGTGACCCACTCTAAGGGCAAGCCCTAGGTCATCGCCACCATAACGACGGCACCGCGCGACGCGCTTGTCCGGCAGACGCAGGACGGCGGCGGTGGCACGGGATTCGCTATCTACCACAGTACATAAAACCGCCGACACATGGACTCCGACGCCCCCCGCTTCGCCGCCCGCATGACGCTGGACACCGACGGCGGCGCCTCGCTGGGCGAGACCCGTGTGCGCCTGCTCGAAGCGATCGACCGCCACGGCTCGATCAACCAGGCCGCCAAGGCCGTGCCGCTGTCGTACAAGGCCGCCTGGGACGCGATCGACACGCTGAACAATCTGGCGCCGCAGCCGGTCGTCGAACGGGTTACCGGCGGCCGCCAGGGCGGCGGCACACGCCTCACCGACTACGGCCGGCGTGTCGTCGCGATGTACCGCGCGCTGGAGACCGAGTACCAGACGGTGCTCGACCGCGTCGCCGCGCACCTGCCCGACGCCGGTGCGTCCGACGTGCGCGCCTTCCGCCAGCTGATGCGCCGCGCCTCGATGCGCACCAGCGCCCGCAACCAGTTCCACGGCCGCATCGTGGGCCTGCGCGACGGCCAGGTCGACTACGAGGTGCGCCTGGCACTCGACGACGCGACCGAGATCGTCGCCGTCATCACGCGCGCCAGTGCCGAGAACCTGGGCCTGGCCATCGGCCAGGAGGTGCTGGCGCTGGTGAAGTCGAGCTCGGTGCTCGTCACCACCGAGCGCGGCATGCGCGTCACGGCGCGCAACCAGCTCTGGGGCGAGATCTCGGCGGTGCACGCCGGCGTCGTCAACGACGAGGTCGTCATCGCCCTGCCCGGTGGCCGCAGCGTCGCGGCCGTCGTCACCCACGGCAGCGTCGAGGCGCTGGGCCTCGCGCCCGGCATGGCCGCCGGCGCGCTGTTCAAGTCCTCGGCGGTGATCCTGGCCACCTACGACTGACGCCTGTCCCGTTCCCCGTCCCCCGTCACACGGAGCTTTCCTGCATGAAGAACCCGATCGCCCTCGCCGCCCTGCTCTTCGCCGCCAGCCTGGCCCATGCCGACGAGGTGCAGGTGGCCGTGGCCGCCAACTTCACCGCGCCGGCGCAGAAGATCGCCGCCCAGTTCGAGAAGGACACCGGCCACGTCGCCAAGCTGAGCTTCGGCGCCACCGGCAAGTTCTACGCGCAGATCACCAACGGCGCGCCGTTCGAGGTGCTGCTGTCGGCCGACGACGAGACGCCGGCCAAGCTGGAGAAGGAAGGCCAGGCCGCGCCGGGCACCCGTTTCACCTACGCCATCGGCACGCTGGTGCTGTGGAGCGCGCAGCCGGGTGTCGTCGACGCCCAGGGCGCGGTGCTCAAGAGCGGCCACTTCGAGCGCCTGTCGATCGCCAACCCGAAGACCGCGCCCTACGGCGCTGCCGCCGTCGAGACGATGAAGGCGCTGGGCGTATTCGACGCCGTGACGCCCAAGCTGGTGCAGGGCGAGAACATCGCCCAGGCCTACCAGTTCGTCGCCACCGGCAACGCGCCGCTCGGCTTCGTCGCGCTGTCGCAGGTGTTCGAGGACGGCGCGCTGAAGGGCGGTTCGGCCTGGATCGTGCCGGCCAAGCTGCACCAGCCGATCCGCCAGGACGCCGTCGTGCTGGCCAAGGGCGCCGCCAACCCGGCGGCCAAGGCCTGGCTGGCCTACCTGAAGAGCGACAAAGCCCTGGCCGTGATCCGCGCCTACGGTTACCAGGTCGCGCCGTAACGCGACGCACGGAGCCCGCCGATGCCGTTCAGCAGCGAAGACTGGGGCGCGATCCGGCTGACGCTGGAGCTGGCGGCGGTGGTCACCGCGCTGCTGCTCGTCATCGGCACGCCGATCGCGTGGTGGCTGGCGCGCACGCGGTCTTGGTGGAAGGGCCCGGTCGGCGCCGTTGTCGCGCTGCCGCTGGTGCTGCCGCCGACGGTGCTGGGCTTCTACCTGCTGCTGGCGATGGGGCCGCACGGCCCCGTCGGCGCGTTCACTGAATGGCTCGGCATCGGCCGCCTGCCCTTCACCTTTGCCGGGCTGGTCGTGGCCTCGGTGTTCTATTCGATGCCTTTCGTCGTGCAGCCGCTGCAGAACGCCTTCGAGGCGCTGGGCGACCGGCCGCTGGAAGCCGCGGCGACGCTGCGCGCCGGGCCGCTGGATACCTTCTTCAGCGTCGTCGTGCCGCTGGCGCGGCCGGGGTTCCTCACCGCCTCCATCCTCGGCTTCGCGCACACCGTCGGCGAGTTCGGCGTCGTGCTGATGATCGGCGGCAACATCCCCGAGCAGACGCGTGTCGTCTCGGTTCAGATCTACGACCACGTCGAGGCGATGGAGTACGCCCAGGCCCACGTGCTGGCCGCCGGCATGGTGATCTTCAGCTTCGTCGTGCTGCTCGGGCTGTACACGCTGAACCCGTCGCGGAGGCGGGCATGAACGCCGGCCGCCCCGAGGCGCAGGCCGTCGAACGTGCGGCCGAGCCGCGTGCGCCGATCGAAGCGCGTTTCGACGTCGATTACCCGGGCTTTCGCCTGCAGGCCGATCTGCAGCTGCCGGGCCGCGGCGTCACCGCGCTGTTCGGGCCTTCGGGCTCGGGCAAGACGACGCTGCTGCGTGCCATCGCCGGGCTGGAACGCCACCGCGGCCGGCTCGTCGTCGGCGGCGAGTGCTGGCAGGACGACGCACGCGGCGTCTTCGTGCCGACGCACAAACGCCCGGTCGGCGTCGTCTTCCAGGACGCCGGCCTGTTCGAGCACCTGACGGTGCGCGCCAACCTCGACTTCGGCCGCAAGCGCATCGCGGCGGCCGATCGCCGTGTCGACTTCGACGCCGCCGTCGAGCTGATGGGCATCGGCCACCTGCTGGAACGCAAGCCGGCGCACCTGTCCGGCGGCGAGCGCCAGCGTGTCGCCGTCGCGCGCGCCTTGCTGACCAGCCCGCGCCTGCTTCTGATGGACGAGCCGCTGGCCGCGCTGGACCAGGCGCGCAAACGCGAGATCCTGCCCTTCCTCGAGAAGCTGCACGCCGAACTCGACCTGCCCATCCTCTACGTCAGCCACGCCCCCGACGAGGTGGCGCGGCTGGCCGACCACCTGGTGCTGCTAGACACCGGCCGCGTCGTCGCCCACGGCCCGCTGGCCGAGCTGATGGCCCGGCTGGACCTGCCCACCGCGCAGGGCGAAGACGCCGGCGTCGTCATCGACGGCCGCGTCGTCGAGCACGACGCGCACTACGGCCTGGTGACGATCGCCTTCCCCGGCGGGCGTGTGCAGGTGGCGCACGGGCCCGAGCCCGCCGGCCGGCGGCTGCGGCTGCAGGTGCGGGCGCGCGACGTCAGCGTCGCGCTCTCGCCCTCGGGCGACAGCTCGATCCTCAACCGCGTCGCCGCCACCGTCGTCGCCGAGGCGCCGGCCGACACGCCGGCGCACGTGCTGCTGCGCCTGGACGCCGGCGGCACGCCGCTGGTGGCGCGCATCACCCGGCTGTCGCGCGACCAGCTCGGGCTGGTGCCGGGCTGCCCCGTGTGGGCGCAGATCAAGGCCGTCGCGCTGCTCGCCTGAGGACTTCGATGGACCGCCTGCCCGACCCCGAACTGCTGGCCCTGCTGCACGACGACGTTCCCTGTGGCGACCTGACGACCGCGGCGCTGGGCCTGGCCGCGGCGGCACTGGCGCGGCTGGAGTTTCGCGCGCGCGGCGCGATGACGGTCTGCGCCACCGAGGAGGCCGAGCGCCTGTTCCAGTTGGCCGGCGCCACGGCACGCCGCCTGGTGCCCAGCGGGCGCACGGTCGCCGCCGGCGAACGTCTGCTGGCCGCGCAAGGCCCGGTGCCGGCGCTGCACGCGGCCTGGAAGACGGCGCAGACGCTGGTCGAATGGGCCTCCGGCATCGCCACCGCCAGCGCCGCGCTGGTGGCTGCGGCGCGCGACAGCGGCCGCGAGCTGCCGGTGGCCTGCACGCGCAAGAACGTGCCCGGCACCAAGTGGCTGTCGGCCAAGGCGGTGCGCGCCGGCGGCGCGACGATGCACCGGCTGGGGCTGTCGGAAACGCTGCTCGTCTTCCCCGAACACCGGCTCTACCTGCGCGAGGCGCCGGCGGCCACGGTGGCGCGGCTGCGCGCCGCCGAACCCGAGAAGACGGTGGTCGTCGAGGTACGCGGCGTCGACGAAGCCCTGGCCTGGGCCGAAGCCGGCGCCGACCTGCTGCAGCTGGAGAAGTTCAGCCCGGCGCAGCTGGCCGAGTGCCACACGCGCCTGCAGTCGCTGCCGCGGCGCCCGCGGCTGGCGGCGGCCGGCGGCGTCAACGCCGCCAACGCCGCGGCCTACGCCGCCGCCGGCGCCGACCTGCTGGTCAGCTCCGCCCCCTACAGCGCGCCGCCTTGCGACGTGCGTGTCGAGTTCCATCCCGGCGACGCCGAAGTCGCCTGACTCCGAAGGAGCATGCCGATGGCCCGCACCCGCGTCGACCCACCGCCGCCGCCCTGCTGCGCCCCGCAGCCGCCGCAGGACTGGAGCCTGCTGCTGCCCGACACGCTGCGCCATCTGGTGGTGCCGCCGCAGCGCTGCGAACGCCACGCCGACGACGAGCTGCCGGCCGAACGCACGCTGGGCTACGCCGCAGACGGCGCGCCCAGCTTCTGCGCCAGCCGCCACCGCCTGGCCGCGCCGGCCTCCGACGACGACGAGGAGTTCGTCGAAACGACCTCGGTCACCGAATGCACCACCGCCTGGCGGCTGCGCGACGGGCGCTGGCTGGTGCACGAGTCGGTGCTGCGCTACGGCCGCTGCCCGCCCGAGGAGAGCGCGCGCTACTACCTGTCGGAGACGATGCCGCGCTGAGCCCGCGCGCCTTCAGCGCCGCCGCGGCGCGTGTGTCGCCGCGTGCTCGTGCACGCCGCCGGTGTGCGGCGCGGCCTCGGGCAGCGCCACCTGGCCCAGGCCGCTGAGGATGCCGCAGGCAGCACCGTCGCCCGGCGTGTCGCAGCGCGCGCGCAGCGCCCGCAGCGAGGCTTCCAGCGCACGCAGTTCCTCGATGCGGTGCACGACGTGGCCGATGTGTTCGTCCAGCAGCGTATTGACGCCGCTGCAGTCGGCCGGCGGCGAGTCGCGGAAGGCGAGCAGCGCACGCACCTCGTCGAGCGACATGTCCAGCGCGCGGCACTGGCGGATGAAGGCCAGGCGCTCCAGCTCGGCTTCGCCGTAGACGCGGTAGTTGCCGCCCGAACGCGGCGCCGCCGGCAGCAGGCCTTCACGTTCGTAGTAGCGGATCGTTTCGACCGGCGTGCCGCAGGCCGCCGCGAGTTCGCCGATGCGCATCACCATCCTTTCGTGTCCGACGCTTGACTCTAAACCCGCTACAGGGTCTGCAATGGCGGCATGGACACGAGAAAGACCGAATCCGACGGCTGCGGCGAAGGCTGTGGCTGCACGCCGGTGGCCACGGTGGCCTTGCCGATGCCGACGCGGCGGCGGCAGGCGGCGGAACCCGCCCACGAACATTCGCACGATCACGGGCATGAGCATGGGCACGACCACGGCCATGCCCATACGCACGGCGACGGACACGCCCACGAACACGACTGCTGCGGCGGCGCCTGCGCGGCGCCGACCGACACCACGCCCGATCCCGGCGGCCCCGGCCTGAAGCTGCGCATCCCGGCGATGGACTGCGCCGTCGAGGAAGGGCAGATCCGCCGCGCGCTCGAAGGCATAGACGGCATCCGGACGCTGCGCTTCGCGCTCGCCGAACGCACGCTGCGCCTGGACGCCGAACCGGCGGCGCGCGACGCCGCGCTGGCCGCGATCCGCCGCGCCGGCTTCGCCGCCGAGCCGCTGGCCGACGACGCCGCGCCGCTGCCCTGGTGGCGCGCCGCCGGCCTGCCGCGCCTGGGCGCGGCGCTGGCGCTGGCCGCCGCGGCCGAGCTGCTGCACGCCCTGCTGCCGGCCTCCCAGACCGCCGAATGGGCCGGCATGGCGCTCGCCGCAGCGGCCATCGCGCTGGCCGGCCTGGGCGTGTTGACGAAGGGTTTCGCCGCGCTGGCGCGCCGCCGGCTGGACATCAACGCGCTGATGTCGGTGGCCGTCGTCGGAGCCTTCGCGATCGGCCAGTGGCCCGAGGCGGCGATGGTGATGGCGCTCTACACGATCGCCGAGCTGATCGAGGCCCGCGCGGTGGACCGCGCACGCGGCGCGATCGCCGCGCTGATGGCGATGGCGCCCGAGGTCGCGACGCTGCGCCGTGCCGGCGCCTGGGTCACGGTGCCGGTGGCCCAAGCCGCCGTCGGCGAGACGCTGCGCGTGCGGCCGGGCGAACGTTTCCCGGTCGACGCCGTGCTGAGCGAAGGCACGACCAGCGTCGACCAGGCCGCCGTCACCGGCGAGAGCCTGCCGGTGGACAAGCAGCCCGGCGACGCGCTGTTCGCCGGCACGCTGAACCTGTCGGGCGCGGTCGAGGCGCGCATCACCGCGCCGGCCTCGCGTTCGACGCTGGCGCGCATCGTCGAAGCGGTCGAACACGCCCAGGCCTCGCGCGCGCCGACGCAGCGTTTCGTCGACCGTTTCGCCGCCGTCTACACGCCGGCGGTGTTCGCCATCGCGCTGGCGGTGGCGCTGGGCGGGCCGCTCGTCGCCGGCTGGGCCTGGACCGCGGCGATCTACAAGGCGCTGGTGCTGCTGGTCATCGCCTGCCCCTGCGCGCTGGTGATCTCGACGCCGGTGGCGCTGTCCAGCGGCCTGGCGGCGGCGGCGCGCCGCGGCGTGCTGCTCAAGGGTGGCGCCCACCTCGAAGCCGCGCGCCGCATCCGCGCCGTGGCGTTCGACAAGACCGGCACGCTGACCGAAGGCCGGCCGCGGCTGGTGCACTGGCAGGCGCTGGCCGGCGACGAGGCGGCGGCGCGTGCGCTGGGCGCGGCGTTGGCGGCGCAGACCGACCACCCGGTGTCACGCGCCATCGCCGCCGGCCTGGCGCCTGCCGCAGCGGCCGCCGTCAGCGCGGTCCAGGCGCTGCACGGGCGTGGTGTCGTCGCCCAGGCCGAGGGCGCCGCCGTCTGGCTGGGCAGCCGCCGCCTGGCCGCCGAACGCGGCGCGCTGACGCCCGAGCTCGAAGCCGCGCTGGCCGAGCACGAACGCCAGGGCCGCGGCCTCACGCTGCTGGGCCGCGGCGCGCAGGCGCTGGCGCTGTTCGCCGTCGCCGACACGCTGAAACCCGGCGCGCGCGAAACCGTCTCGGCGCTGAAGGCACTGGGCGTGGTGCCGGTGATGCTGAGCGGCGACCACGGCGCGGCGGCGCAGGCGGTGGCCGCCGAAGCCGGCATCGATGAAGTGCGCGCCGACCTGCTGCCCGAAGACAAGCTGGCCGCGATCGAGGAGCTGCAGCGCCGCCACGGCCCGACGGCGATGGCCGGCGACGGCCTGAACGACGCTCCGGCGCTGGCGCGCAGCGACCTCGGCATCGCGATGGGTGCCGCCGGCACCGACGTCGCGATCGAGGCCGCCGACGTCGTCGTGATGAACGACGACCCGCGCCGCGTCGCCGAGACCGTGCGCCTGTCGCGCGCGACGCACGCGGTGCTGGTGCAGAACATCGTGCTGGCGCTGGGCATCAAGGCGGTGTTCCTGGCGCTGGCGGTGTTCGACGACGCGACGATGTGGATGGCCGTCTTCGCCGACATGGGCGCCAGCCTGATCGTCGTCTTCAACGGCCTGCGGCTGCTGCGCCGCGCGAAAGGCTGATCAGCCGGGGCGGCGCGCCAGCAGGCCGATCAGCGCCGCCCGGCCGACGTGCTGCGTGCCTTCGGCGAGTTCGGCTTCGTACTCGGCGAGGTCCAGGATCTCCAGCCCGGCGAAGGCTTCGCGCAGCAGTTCGGGCGTGTAGAGATGGTCCACGCGCCCCGGCCCGCCGCTGCGGTAGGCCAGCTGCGCCGGCGTGTAGCCCTGCAGCACCAGGCAGCCGCCCGGGCGCAGCGCGCGCGCCATGCGCTCGAACAGGCGCGCGCGGGCGGGCGGGTCGGCGAACTGCACGAAGACCGCGGCCACCAGGTCGTAGGCCGCTTCGGGCCAGGCCCAGTCGTCGCAGCCGGCGACCTCGTAGTGCACGCTGACGCCGGCCTCGGCCGCCAGGCGCCGCGCCTTGGCCACCGCGACGTCCGAGATGTCGAAGGCGTCGACCTCGAAACCGCGCCGCGCCAGCCAGACGCTGTTGCGGCCTTCGCCATCGGCGACACACAGCGCACGGCCGCCGGCCGGCAGCCGCGCCGCCAGGCTCTCGAGATAGGCGTTGGGCGCCGTGCCGAACAGGTAGCCCTCGGCGCGGTAACGCTGGTTCCAGCCGCCGGCGGGGTCGTCGAAGACGGGGGTGTTGTCTCTGCTCATGCGCCGATTGGGCCACGTCCCGGGAGGCCCCGCAGCCGGCCCCGAAACCCCCGGGGGTAGCATCGCGGCGTCAGCTTTCCCGGAGCCCGTCATGCGCCGTGCCTTCGCCCTCGCCTGTCTCGTCTGCGCCCCCACCGTCTTCGCCGCCGAGGACGGCCGCACGCTCGCGCCGCTGACGCCGGCAGCGCAGGCCACGCTGCGCGACGAGATGCTGGGCAACCTGCGTGCGCTCAACGAGCTGATCACGCTGGTGGCCGACGGCAAGCTGGCCGAGGCCGCGGTGGTGGCCGACACCGAGCTCGGCTTCGGCGCGATGGGCCGCAACCGCTCGCTGCCGATGGACGCCCGCCCCGGGCCGCAGATGCCGCAGGCGATGCACCGCATGGGCATCGACGGCCATCAGGCCGCCAGCCGTTTCGCCGAAGCGGCGAAAGCCGGCGACCAGGCACTGGCGCTGCGCCGACTGGGCGAGCTGACGACGACCTGCGTCGCCTGTCACCACGCCTGGCGCACGCGCTGAATCCGGCTCAGAGCCGCGGGCGGTAGTCGAAGGCCGAGGCCGCGCGCGGGTCGGTGAAAGGCTCGACCGGCTGCGCGCGCGTGACCGCCGCGTTGACCAGCGAGGCCGGGAACACTTCCAGCCCGGTGTTGTAGAGCTCGACGTTGCGGCTGAAGATCGTCAGCGCCGCCGTCACTTCCTTCTGCAGGTCCACGAGCTGGGCCATCAGATCGCGCAAGGCGCCGGCGGCCTGCAGCTCGGGGTAGGCCTCGACGGCGATGCGCAGGCTCTTCAGCAGCTCGGCGCTGGCGCGTTCGGCCTGGGCCAGCGCGATGCCGTCGGGCTGCGCGCCCAGGCGGCCCAGGCTCTCGCGCAGCTGCGTCACGCTGGTCAGCAGGCCGCGTTCGTACTCCTGGTAGGAGCCGACCAGCTCCTCCAGCTTGGGCAGAGTCTGCTGCTTCTGGCGTTCGTAGGCCAGCACGTCGGCCCAGGCGCGGCGCACCGCGTTGCGGCGCGAGACGATGCCGTTGTGGATGACGACGACGCCGGCAGCGACGGCGATGGCGGCCAGCACGACGATCAGGGTGGTGTTCACGGGAAGGCCTTTCGGTTCGGGATCGGGGGCGCGGGCTCGGCGCGCGGCTGCAGCCCGTCGGCGGCATCGCACAGCGTGCGCAGCAGCGTCGTCAGCGCCTCGAGCTTGGGCATCGTCGCCGTCGAACGCACGCGCCAGCGCAGATCGTCGAGGCGGTCGGTGCGCTGGCGGGCGTCGGCGCGCACGAGCAGGTCGTCGTCGGAGAACGAGATGCAGCCCTGCTCGCCGGCGAAGTGCAGGTCCAGCGCGCGGAAGTGGCGCCCGGTCTCGACGAAGGTCTGCACGACGGACGGCGTCAGCAGGCGCGCGGCCTGCATCTCGCTGGCCGCGCCGACACGCCAGCGCTCGCCGAACTCGATCGATGCGGTGCTCCAGGCCACCGGCATCTTCGGCTTGCGCACTTCGGACACCGCCAGCGTCAGCGGCGGCGCCAGCGAGACGACGACGCCGTGGCGGTAGTGCGTCGTGCGCTGCGTCTCGTCGTGCTGCTTGCCGTCGGCGTCGGTCCGGCTGCTGTGCTGGACCTCGACCCAGCTGAAGCGGTAGCAGGCCATCGTGTGCGGCCGGCCGGCTTCGTCGGTCCACTCGCCTTCGACGAGGCGGTCGATGCTCTGGCCTTCGTCGCCGCGCTCGAAGTCGGGGAAACGCTCGCGCCAGTCGCGCCACAGCGCGCGGCCGTCACGCTGCACCGCGCTCAGGCCGCGGTCGAGCATCGCCGCCTGGCCGAGCACGGTATCGATGAAGCGCCGCCGCGCCGCGAAGGCGGCCACCGGCAGGCCGCCGGCCAGCAGCGCGACGAGCAGCGCGGCCAGCGCCTGGCCGTCTTCGCCGGCCTGGTGGCGCCAGGCCGCGACGAGCACCGCCAGCACCGCGACGACGATCGCCGGCAGCGGGTCGGCACGCACGATGCGGCCGTCGGGGCCGGCGTGGCGGCCGATCTCGGCCAGCAGCAGCTCCTTGGACGGCAGCGCGGTGGCAATACGCGCGGCGCGGCGCATGCGCATCAGGTGGCGGATCATCGGCCGGGGCGGGAGCGGGTTCGAGGCGGCATCGGCGCGCCGCAGCATGCCACGCGCAGGCTGTCGCGGGGAGTCATGCCCCGTTATCGGCGCCGGGAGCGCCGACGTTGAATCTCAGCGTGCCGCGGCCGCGACACGCGCCCACAAGGCCGCCGCGGCGGCCAGCGGGGACGCGGCGTCCAGCCCGCTGGCGGCGGCGTCCACCCAGTCCAGCGTGTCGTGCGCGCCGCCGGGCAGGCGGTCGCGCTGGCGTTCGGCCACCAGCCAGGCGTGCAGCGCGGCGTAGTCGGCCGGGCGGCGGGCCTGGATCCAGGCCAGGCCGGCGAGATCGGCCCAGGCTTCTTCGCGGCGCTCGGGGTCGGTGGCTGCGTCGGCGCCCGGCGGGCGGCCGTGCCAGGCGCCCTGCACGTGGCGTTCGCAGTGCGCGACCTCGTGCGCGGCCATCAGCTCCAGAGCCGCGTCTTCGCGGCCGGGTGGCAGGCGTTCCAGCGTCGCTTCAGACTCGGGATTGGCGCGCATCGACAGCACGAACTTGCAGCGCCCGTCGACGAAACCCAGCGCCAGCGGCGCCAGCCCGGTGGTGGGCTGCGGCTGCACGACGATGTCCAGCGGCAGGCCGCGCGCCTCGGCATCGGCCAGCACCGGCGCGGCACCACGCAGCCAGCGGGTCTCGGTGGCCGTCAGCCCACCGGCGGCCGCGGGCAGCGCCGTGGCGAGCATCCAGCCCATCAACATCATCTGCCGCACCTGCGTCTCCCGCCGTCGCCGATCCCGGCTCTTCGGCCGGGAGACGCGGCGGTTGAGCGCTGCGGCAGACCGTTACATCGGCAGACCATGAGAATGGTCGGGACGAGCGCGACACTCGGCGGTGGACCCCAGGCTTGCTGACCCTAAGATGCGCCAAGGGCATAAAGGCGCCGGCTGGACAGCCCACGCCCTTGCCTCAAGCCCCGCAACTAACGGGATGCCACAGAATTGCCACGTCCGCCGGGCACATCGACGACAACCATGACACCGACCCCCAGGACCTTCCTGAAGCGCGTCATCCTGCGCAACTACAAGAGCATCGGCAGCTGTGACGTTGAGCTGCACGCGCTGACCTATCTCGTTGGGGTCAACGGCTCAGGCAAGAGCAACTTCCTCGACGCCCTGCATCTGGTGCGCGACGCACTGAACGGTTCGCTGGACAACGCCATCAACGAGCGTGGAGGGCTCAACGAGGTTAGGCGGCGTTCGAACGGCCATCCGAAGCACTTCGGCATCCGGCTGGAGTTCGAACTTCCAGGGGGCCAGTGCGGACACTATGCGTTCAATATTGGCGCGCTGAAAGACCGTGGCTATGAGGTCTTCACCGAGGAATGCGTCATCGGCGGCATCGGCCGCGGCCCATTCTTCCGGATCGACCGCGGCCAACTGCGCGACAGCAGCGAAAGCAGCTTCCCGGCCGTGACCTCGGACCGCCTAGCCTTGGTAGCGGCATCAGGTCTAGCGGTATTCCGGCCAGTTTTCGACGCCCTGTCGTCTATGGGTTTCTACAACCTGAACCCAAAGCTGATGCGCGAGTTGCAAAAGCCACAGGAAGGTCGTCTTCTCAAGCCTGCAGGGGAGAACATCGCCAGCGTCATCGGCCACTTGGAGCGAGTCGCAGCTGGCCAGACCGCCATCATCCAGGAGTACCTGCGGACCGTCGTACCGATGGTGGAGGGCATAGAGCGCAAGCAGGTCGGTCCGATGGAAACACTGGAGTTCCGCCAAGATATGGCCGGCTCCAACCACCCTTGGCGATTCCTGGCTCAGAACATGTCGGACGGCACTCTTCGAGCACTCGGCGTACTCGTCGCGCTGTTCCAGGCCAACCGGGATTACGCACCTAGCCTCGTCGGCATCGAGGAACCTGAAACGGCGTTGCATCCGGCCGCCAGTTCTGCACTGCGCGAAGCGCTGTCCCGCGCGTCCCAAAACACGCAGATCATCGTCACCAGCCATAGCCCGGACCTGCTGGACGATCGGAACATTCCGGCGGACTCGTTCCTTGCCGTCGCTTCAGAAGGTGGAGAAACTCGGATCGCTCCGCTGGATGAAGCTTCACGAGACGTCCTGCGCCGGCAGCTGTTTTCTCCGGGGGAGTTGCTGAGACTGAACCAGTTGGCGCCCGATCGCAAGATGCTGGCGGAACAGCAGGCGCGCCAGACGGAACTCTTCGGCAACCTTGCACGATGAAGGTCGTGGCTATCGTAGAAGGCGACGGCGAAGTCGCCGCGCTGCCCGTGCTACTGCGTCGGATCGCGCAATGGCGCTCACCGGAGCTCTACGCGGAGATCGCGCAGCCGATCCGCGTCAGGCGGGACCGCTTTCTGAACCGCCCGGAGGAGTTCGAACGCCACCTGCAGCTCGCAGCAGCCAAGTCCGGCCAAGGCGACTGGATCCTCGTGCTCTTCGACGCCGACGATGACTGCCCTGCACAAAGGGCGGCCGCCGTGCTGGCAGATGCCGTTCGAATCGTTCCGCACCGCAGCGTCTCGGTGGTGTTTGCCAACCGAGAGTATGAGGCTTGGTTCATTGCCGCTGCGGCCTCGCTGGACGGGCACCGAGGGTTTCGTTTCGACCCGAATGAAACCATCGCAGCGGAATCGCCGCGTGACGCGAAAGGCTGGATGCGTCTCAGGATGGGTAGCGCAAGCTACGGCGAGACGACCGACCAGCCAGCCTTCTCGGCCAGGATGGACCTCGAACAGGCGTTCACGAACAGCCGGTCTTTCCGCAAACTCTGCTCGGAGTGGGACCGAGCGGCCGCGTCAGCGAACTGAGCAACTGCTCCGGCTTCAACCGGTCCCGGCCCGCCTGGGCCGCGGGAAGAAACGTTCGGCCAGCTCGGCGTTGTCGACCTGCACCAGGTCCTTGTCGAACTGCCGCCCCAGGCGCTGCTGCACCTGCGGCGAAAACGCCTTGCGCAGCAGGCCGAGAAAACGCGGCGCGGCGGCCAGGTGCAGTTCGTCGAAGCGGTGCGCCAGCGCCGCCTCGTGCAGCCGCGCGGCGACGCGGCGCGCGAAGCTCTCGGCTTCGTGGTGGCGCTCGTCCTCGCCGGCCGACGCGGTGGCCGTGCCGCCGCGCGCGCTCTCCGGCGCACCGGCCGGCACGCCGCCGGTACGGCGGCCCACGGCGTCGTCGCGCAGGTCGCGCCCGCGTGCGTGCGCAGCCGGGTCGGTGAGCTCCTCGATCGGTTCGAGCGCACCACCGCCGTCAGGGCGGCGCAGAAAACGTGCGATGGCCTCGTCGGCCACCAGCACCCAGATCGTCTTGTCGTCCATGCCGGCTCCCGCGGTCGAGATGCCGCGGAGCCGGCAACCCGCGTTCCGCCGGCCTCAGGACGCCATCTGGCTCTGCAGGTAGTTCGGCAGCGTCACCAGGCCGATCAGGCGCAGCTGCTGCTCCAGCCAGTGGGCGTGGTCCTGCTCGGTGTCGTCGAGCATCGGCAGCAGGATGTCGCGCGTGACGTAGTCGCGTTCGGCCTCGCACAGCGCCATCACCTCGCGCAGGTGCTGCACGACGCGCAGCTCGACGGCCAAGTCGCTCTGCAGGATCGACGGCACGTCGTGGCCGACGTCCAGCGCGTTCGGGGTCATGCGCGGCGTGCCGCCCAGCATCAGGATGCGGCGGATCAGCGCGTCGGCGTGCCCGGTCTCGTCTTCCATCTCGTGGCCGATGCGGTCGGCCAGCTTGGTCAGGCCCCACTCCGACAGCATGCGCGAATGGATGAAGTACTGGTCGCGTGCGGCGAGCTCGTCGACCAGCAGCGCATTCAGCGCGTCGAGGATGGCGGGGTGGCCTTGCATCGGCTTCTCCTGTCGGGGGGCAAATTCGCGCAAATCGTACGCTGGCGACGCGGTCTTTGCTCGTGACAGGTTTGCGGGTTCGCCGCGACGCGGTGGCCGCGCCGGCGCGCGACACTGGGCTCCCGGACCACCGTCCGCCGCCATCGCGAGGTCCCGATGCCGCCCGATCCGGCCGACGACGCCGTGCGCGAGACGCTGGCCTTCATCCGCGCGCACAGCTCGATCCGATTCATCGCGCTGCCGTTTTTCCTGGGCGCGATCGCGGCGCTGGCCAAGGTCTATTACGACGTCGGCGTGCCGCCGTCGAAGACGCTGGTCGCCACCACCGGGCTGGGGCTCAGCGTCGTCGCGGGCACGATCGAGGTCGTGCTTTCGCGCAACCTGATCGCCTGGTGGCGTGCGCTGGACCGGCACTTCGCCGGCGCGCCGCACTGGCGAATGGTGCGGGCGCACCGCGCACCCGGCGCGCTGACGGCGGCCCGCTGGACGCTGTTCCTGCCCTACGTCGCGGCCTTCGTCTTCTGGCTCGTGCAGCTGGTCGGCTGCGTCGCGCCGGCCGGGCGCGGCGGCGCGGTGCTGGTGTTCGCGCTCTTGCTGGCGCTGCTGCTCTGTTCGGGCGCCGGCGCCGTCTGGCGCCGCGCCGCTCAGGAGCCGCCTTCGGGCACGTAGACGATGGCGCCGTCCTTCATGCGGTAGGCGACGCCGGCTTTCTCACCGTCGCCGCTGCCGATGGCGCCGCTGGCCTTGTAGCGTTCGATCTTCTCGCCCTTCTTGACGACCATCTCCATGCTCGGCTTGCCGGGGTCGGTGATGACCGTGACGTCGCGCTTGGAGAACGGGTTCATCAGCGGGTTCTGCGCCACCGTGATCAGCAGCGCGGCGATGACGACGAGGAAGATGTCGATCAGGTTGACGACCGATAGGATGGGGTCGTCGTCCTGCGCTTCGTGCAGCAGCTTCATGCCGCCGCCTTGCCGCGGGCGGCGGCGATCTCGACCAGCTCCTCGGCCAGCCAGCGCCGGCGCACGTTGACGACCCAGAAGGTGATCGACGCGGCGATCAGCGCCAGGATCACCGCCGAGAACGCGACGGTCAGGTTCTGCGACACCTGCGCCAGGTTGCCGTCGGACAGCGACTTCAGCGCCGGGCCCATCGGGATCATCGTCGCGACCAGCCCCAGCATCGGCGTCACGCGGCTGGCGATGCGCTGCGTTTCCAGCATCCGGTGCGCGTGCAGGTCGAGCGCGTCGTCGCTCAGGCCGCCGGCGGCGCGGTCGGCGGCCAGCAGCGGCCGGCCGCCGCCGCGCCGGCGCTGCCAGGCGAGCGTCAGGAACTCGCCCAGCGCCCAGAAGGCGTAGAGGAAGAGCAGCGCGATCAGCGCCAGCGTCGGCAGCAGGAAGAGCTGCGCGACGTCGTACATGGTCGATTCGAGTGCGTGGTTCATGGCGTGTGGGCTGCCTTCAGGTGGCGAACGAAAGAGAGGAACGGGAGCGCCGGCCGCGCAGCGCGCCGCCGGCCAGCGCCAGCGCGATGGCGGCCAGCGCCAGCGCGGCGCGCGAGGCCTCGGCCGGCGGCGGGGCGACACGTTCGAGCAGCAGGCCCTCGACCGGGGGCCGTGCCGCGGCGGGCTCGGGGGGAACGGGGGCCGCGTCGGCGGGCGCCGCGGGTGCGGGCGCCGGCGCGGCCGGCTGCGGCGCGAGGCCGTAGCCGACGAAGGCGGCGAACGCGGCGCTGTCGGGCCGCACGTCGTGGCGCTGCGCCAGCTCGCGCCAGCGCGCCTTCAGCTCGGCGACGCTTTCCGGCGCCGCCTTCCACTGGCCCAGGCGCGCGGCTTCGAGCAAACGTTCGATGACTTGCGCCATCGCGTGCGGGTTGCGGCTCTCGAACCAGCGGCGGATGCCGAGCTGATGCTTGTCGCGCACGTAGACGTCCATGAACTCCTGCCACTGGTCGTCGCGCACGATCTCGCGTGCCACGCTCTGCCAGCCGGCGAAGTTGTTGATGCCGTCGAGCACCTGCAGCGTGCCGGCGTAGCCCTCGGCCATCAAGCCGCTGATGTGGCCGGGGTGGAAGTTGCGGGTCGCCAGCTCCTTGGCCAGGAACTCGGCGGCACCTTCGACCCGCCCCGCGCCCGGCCCGCGCAGGTTGCTGATGTAGAGCTCGGGCGCCTTGCCGTCGAGGTGGCGCACGGCCAGCGACAGCCCGCCCAGGTACTGGAACGGGTCGTCGGTGGTCAGCATGCCGTAGAGGTTGGAGCTGCGCGCCAGCACCGCGCCTTCGGTGCCTTTCAGGTGCTCGGCGTAGAGGTTGGCCGTGGTGCCGGCCTGGCCCCACTCGGCCTCGTCGGGGCCGTAGGCGTACTGCATGCGCGACAGGTACAGCGTCGCCAGCTTGCGGTCGCCTTCGGCCTGGGTCTTCCAGGTGTCGGTGGCCAGCGCCGCGTCGTCCAGGCCGCTGCCGTAACGGCCCGACTCGGACGAGAAGATGCGCGTCTGCCCGGCGCGTTCGGCGGCGGCCGCGTCCAGGCCGCGTTCACGCAGCCCGGCGGCGATGCGGCGCGCGTTGGCCGCCACCGGGTTGTCGGCTTCGTCGGCCTGCGACGCCAGCCGCGCCGCCTTGGCGAGCTGGCGCATCACGTTGGGGAAGTGGTCGCGGTACAGCCCGGTGGCCGAGAGCACAACGTCGATGCGCGGCCGGCCCAGCGCAGCGCGCGGCACCAGCTTGACGTCGGCGACGCGCCCGCCGGCGTCCCAGACCGGCTCGACGCCCAGCGCCCACAGCGCCTGCGCTTCGAGCAGGCCCTGGTGGCGCATCGTCTCCACCGACCACAGCGTGAACGCCAGCTTGGCCGGCGCTCGGCCGGTCTTGGCGCGGTGCGCGGCGGCGAGCTGCTCCAGCGCCTGCTTGCCGGCTTCCCAGGCGGCCTTGGTCGGCACCCGCGAGGGGTCGAAGCCGTAGAGATTGCGCCCGGTCGGCAGCGAGTCGGGGTTCTTGATCGGGTCGCCGCCGTAGCTCGTCGGCCGGTAACGCCCGGCCAGCGCGTCCAGCAGCCCGGCGAGCTCGCCTTCGGCGCCCAGGTCGGCGTACCAGCGCCGGCCACGTTCGACCGCTTCGCGCGCCGGCGTCGGCAGCGCCGCGGTGTCGGCGCCTTCGACGATGTACTCGTGCAGGCGGCGGTAGGTGGCGGTCTCGGTGAGCTTCTTCCAGTCGCCGACCAGCACCTCGTCGGCCTCTTCGCCCGGTGCGGCCAGCGCGACGATGGTCTCGCGGCCCAGCATCTCCATCACCGTCGCCAGGCGCCAGCGTTCCTCGGGCGCGCGGCCGAAGCTGTGCAGGCCGACCGGCTGCACGGTCAGCGCGAGCTCGTGCAGATGGTCGTGCAGCGCGCTGATGAAGGCCGGGAAGTCGGCCTCGACACGCGCCTCGCTCCAGCCCATGTCGGCGGCGATGCGCTCGCGCTTGACGCCGTCGGTGATCTGCCGCCGCAGCGCGTCGCGCACCTGGCCCTCGCCTTGCGCCAGCCACTGGTGCAGCGCGTCGTGCAGCGCGGTCAGCGCGTCGTGCAGCCCGGCCGGCGCCAGCGCCGGCGTCTGGTGCGAGACGACGACCGCACGGCCGCGGCGTTTGGTCTGCAGCGCCTCGCCGATGTTGTCGACGATGTACGGGTAGACCACCGGCACGTCGCCGACGGCCAGCAGCGCGTCGTCGAAGACCGAGAGCCCGCGCTCCTTGCCCGGCAGCCATTCCTGCGTGCCGTGGGTGCCGAAGTGCACCAGCGCGTCGGCGGCGAACTGCTCGCGCGCCCAGAGGTAGACGGCGAAGTAGTGGTGCGAAGGCACGGCGCTGGTCGAGTGGTAGATGGCCTTCTCGCGGTCTTCGCCGCGTTCGCCGCGTGGCGGCTGCGGCAGCAGGCTGATGCCGCCCAGGCGCAGCCGCGGCACGACGAACCCGTCCTGGCCGCCGCGGCGCACGATCCAGGTCGAACGTTCGGGCGCGCCCCAGCGTTCGTCCAGCCGCGCGCCGACCTCCGGCGGCAGGCCCGCCAGCCAAGCGCGGTAGCGCGCGACCGGCAGCCAGTCGGCCAGGCCGTCGCGCAGCAGCCGCTCCAGCACCTCGCGGTCGGCGGCCGGGCGGTAGGCGGGCTCCAGCAATCGCTGCAGCGAGGCCGTCAGCACCGCCTCGTCCTGGGTCTCGGTCGTGTAGCCGGCCTGGCGCAGCGCCGCAAGCGTCGCCACCAGGCTGCGCGGCAAGTTCATGAACGAGGCCGACAGGTTCTTCTCGCCCGGCGGGTAGTTCCAGAAGAACAGCGCGACGTGTTTGTCGGCCGCTGGCTTACGCTGCAGCGCGACGAGTTTCATCGCCTTGGCGACGACGGCGTGGACCTGCGGCGCGATCGGCTCCACACGTTCGTCGGCGCCGCCGGTGGCCGAGGCGATCAGGATGTCGGTGATGCCGGCGGTCTCGGCCTGCGACAGGTAGAACGGCACGTCGTCGATGCGCACGCCCTGCGGGTCGGCACGCCAGGCGGCGGTGTCGCCGCGGCGATAGGCCATGGCCTGGATGACCGGCACGCCCAGGGCCTCGAACTCGGCGCGGCGGGCGTCGGGGCTCAGCGTGATCTGGGTGTTGATCAGCACGTCGACCACCGGCCGGCCGTCGACGAGCGCGACGCGGCGCACCGCGTCGGCGTCGAGCACCGGCGTGTAGAAGGCCAGCGGCACCGCGCCCTGCGCTTCCAGGCGGGCGATCAGCGCGTCCAGCAGCTCGGTCTCTTCGGCGGCGACGCTCTGCGGGTGGAAGACGATGCCGACGACCGGCGCTCGTTTGCCGTCGGCGGCCACGCCCTTCCAAGCCAGGTAGTCGCGCGTCGCCGCGGTGACCAGGCCGGGGTATTTCGGGTGGTAGATCCCGGTGGCCGGGAAGACCACCGGGTCGGGGTGGCCGCCCCAGGGCCGGCCGTCCAGCCAGTCGTCCAGCGTCTGGACGAAGTGGCGCAGGTTGGGCCCGGCGCCGTTGACGTAATAGGCGTGCAGGCGTTGGGCGAGGTCGGCCGGCACCTCGTGCGGGCGCGCCTCGGCGGTGGACAGCCAGACATGCCGGCGGCGCTCCAGCGCCGGCAGCGCGGGCGCCAGCTTCTCGCGCATCCAGGCTTCGATGTGGGCGCGCGGCGCGTCCAGCAGCACGAGATCGGCGCCGTCCCAGAGCGTGGCGTCGATGGTGCCGAGCTTCTCGACGTAGCGGGCCTGAACGTCCAGCCCCAGCGGGCCGCCCACACGTGCCAGCGC
Organism: Rubrivivax gelatinosus IL144; assembly: GCF_000284255.1. Lineage (NCBI taxonomy): Bacteria > Pseudomonadati > Pseudomonadota > Betaproteobacteria > Burkholderiales > Sphaerotilaceae > Rubrivivax > Rubrivivax gelatinosus. Next base: position 633,958 of record NC_017075.1, on the reverse strand, counting down.
CGCGAGCTTGGCCGGCGGCACCGGCGAGGTGGTGACGACGAGCACGCGTGCGGCTTGCGCCGGCAGCGCGAGCAGCATCAGCAGCGCGGCGAGCGCGACGGCCGCCGCCACGAGGCGGCGGCGGGCGGCGGCGAGCTGGCAGTGCCGGGCCTCGCCCGGCAGGCTGGCGGCGGGGCGCATCAGAAGCGGTAGCGCAGGCTGGCGCTGATGCCGCGGCCGGGCTGGCTGAAGGCGTCGGCGATCGCCGTGGTCGCCGCCAGGCCGCGGGCGTCGGCCCACTGCACGAACTTCTTGTCGAACAGGTTGTTCAGCGCCAGGTTGAGCTGCGCGTCGCGGCCGAGCTGGAACCACATCGACAGGTCGGCGACGACGAAGCCGCCGGGCACGTAGTACTGGCTCTCGTCGACACGCGACTTGCGTTCGACCGCGGTGAGCATCAGCTCGCCGCCCCAGGTCTCGGCCTGCTTGCGCAGCCCGACGACGAGCTTGTCGGGGTCGATGGTCTCCAGCGGCGTCTTGACGCCGGCCTGCTTGCTGTCGCCGCTGGCGTGCGCGTAGCGGCCGGTCAGCGTCCAGCTCGGCAGGAAGTTCCAGTCCAGCGTCGCTTCCCAGCCCTGGATCTCGACGTCGTTCAGGTTGATCGAACTGAAGATCGTCGGATCGGAAGCCGTGCCGCTGCCGCCGATCTTGACGTTGGACGCGATGAAGTCGTCGTAGCGCGCCTTGAAGACGGTCGCGCTCCAGCGCAGGCCGCCCTGGCTGCCGCGCAGGCCGAGCTCGACGCTGTCGCTGGTCTCGGGCTTCAGGTCGGGGTTGCCCAGCGAGATGTAGGGCTGCGACGCGAGCAGGTTGCTGACGCCGCCGTTGACCTGCGACGGCGTCGGCGCGCGAAAGCCGTGGGCGTACTGGGCGACGAAGCGCAGGTTGGGCGCGACGTTGAAGACGAAGCCCAGCTTGGGCGACAGCTCGCCGTCGCTCAGTTCGGTCGGCGGCTGCGTGTTGTTGCGCGCGTACAGCGGGTCGTTCTTGTCCGGATCGAGCTCGAACCGGTCGTAGCGCAGGCCGGGGATCAGCGACCAACGGCCGAAGCTGATCTCGTCCTGCACGAAGGCGCCGAGCAGCCGGTAGTCGGTGTCGGGGAAGCTCTTGTTGACGACGAAGGCGCTGGAGCCGGTGGTCACGAGCACGCCGTTGAGATAGTTGGCGCCGTCCTTCAGCGAGCTGACCTCGGTCGTCGAGGCGTCCAGACCCCAGATCAGGCGCTGCGTGACCTGGGTGCCGAAGTTGGACTCGAACTGCAGGCTGCTGCCCAGCGCCTTCTCGGCGTACAGGTTGTCGCGCGAACGCGAGTTCCAGGCGCTGGTGTTGCTGCGCGTCTCCCAGCCCTTCTGGCGGTTCTCCGAGTCCTGCCAGTACAGGCTGGCGTCGACACGCTGGAACCACGGGTTGCGCGGGTCGGTGTACTGGTAGTCGGCCTTCAGCAGCGAGCGCTTGATGTGTTCGCTCGAGGCGACGTCGGTGGTCGTCAGGTACATCGGGTCGCCGAACAGCGTGTAGACCTGGGTGTCGTACTGGCGGTCGACACGTTCGGCGCTGAACTTGACGCGGTGGCGGTCGTTGAAGCGGTAGAGCAGCTTGGCCAGCACGTAGTCGGCGTCGGTGTCCTGCGGATTGGGCGTCGTGCGCGTCATGTCGCGGGCATCGTTGTCGCCCTTGTTGTCGACCTCGTGGCCGCGGCGCAGGCTGGCCAGCAGCATCGCTTCCCAGCCGGTGTCGGTGCGCAGCGCGACCGAGGGCACGAGGCTCCAGGCGCGGTCGATGCTGCGGTAGCCGAGCTTGACGGCGCCGCCGGTCTTCTCGCCCTCGCGCAGCAGGTCCGACGGGTCCTTGGTGACGAAGCTGACGGCGCCGGCCAGGCCGTCGCTGCCGTAGGAGGTGGACGAAGGCCCGCGCAGCAGTTCCACGCGCTTGAAGGCCTCGACGTCGATGTAGTCGGCGCGGCCGGCGAAGACCGGGCCGCTGGCGTAGAGCATCGGCAGGCGCACGCCGTCGACCTGCAGCATGACCTGGTTGCCTTCCAGGCCGCGGATGTTGATGCCTTCGTTGCCGCCGCGGCCGGTGCTGTAGAAGGCCGCCGAACTGCGGTTGGGCAGCGCCCGCACCGAGATGCCGGCTTCGTAGCGCACGAGGTCCTGGGCATCGGCCGCGCCGCGCTGCTCGATCTCCTCGGCGGTGACCGCGCTGACCGTGGCCGCGACCTCGTCTTCATTGGCTTCGACGCGCGTCGCCGAGACGACGACCTTGGGCAGCGGCGCCTGGGCGACGACGGTCGGGGCGCCGGTGGTCTGCGCCTGCACCAGGCCGGCGGCGAGCGCGGCGACGGCCGCGGTCAGGGGATGCAGGACGAGGCGTTGCCCGCGGCGCGGGCCCTGTGGCTGTGACATTCGAGTCTTTCTGTTGTCATGGCAGGGCTGGCGCCCGCACCCCGGAGGGCGCGGTGGCTGGCGTCGGTGGGAGAAGCGGGAAAGCGGTTCAGGTGCCGAAGGCCGGCCGCACGCGGGCCTCGGCGCGCCAGGCGCCGCCGCCCAGCGCGCGGCGCAGCGCGACCAGCTGCTCGGCCTGGCGGCGGTTCTCGCGCACCAGTTCGAGCCGGGTGCGCAGATCGGGCGTCTCGACGTGCAGCAGGCGCAGCTCGTCGCGCAGCTGGGCGATCTCGGTGTCGCGGCGGATCAGCAGCGCACGCAGCCGCATCGCGTCGGCTTCGGCGGCGTCGGCGCGGCGCTGCAGTTCGTGGAAGACGGCGCCGGCTTCGGCGCGGGCCAGCGCCAGCACGACGGCGGCCTTGGGCTTGGCGTCGCTCATGCGTCCACCTCCGCGTCGAGCTGGGCGACGAGGCGGCGCCAACCGCAGCGCTCGCGCGTGGCCGTGGCTTCTTCGCCGAGGCGCGCGATCGGCGCGCCGGCGGCGTCGAGCAGCAGCAGCGTCTGGCGCCAGCCGCCGGGCGACGGGCAGCCGAGCAGCCAGGCTTCGGCGACCGCGTCTTCGCGCAGATGCAGGCGCACGCCGCCGCCGTCGGCCTGGGTCCAGCCGCGGGCCTGGCGCACCTGGCGCCAGTCGCCGCCGCAGTCGCCGGCGCCCGGCACCTGCACCGACAGCGGCAGGCCCTGCTGCGCCGCGGCGGCCAGCAGTTCATGGGCGCTGGTCGGCGCGACACGGCGCGCGAAGTCGGGGCCGGCGAGCCGGCAGGCGGCGCCCGGCGCGAGCGCGAAACGGGCGAGCAGCGTGTCGAAGCCGTCGGCGCCGCGCATCGTCGCCCAGGCGCGGCGCAGCGCCGCGGCGTCGGCGCTCTCCAGCGGCGCACGGGCGGCGCGCACGCGGCGCGCGGCCAGCGGGCGCGGCGCCGGCTCGAAGCAGGCGTAGCTCTCGACGAGGTCGAACCAGGCGGCGACGCCGGCGGCGTCCAGCGGCGTCAGCTCGGCGAGCGCGTCGCCGGCGGCGTCGAAGAACTGCAGGCTGCGCGCCAGCGCGCCCTCGGGCGTGCGCTGTTCGAGCGCGAACGCGTGCGCCCAGTGTTCGGGCGCCCGGGCCGGGCCCAGGCGCTCGACGCGGCAGGCGCGGTGGCCGGCCACCGAACGCGTGGCGCCGAAGCGCTGCAAGGCCTCGGCGATCTGGCGCCGGCGCGGCCGCAACCGGCGCGCCGCCAGCGGTGACTCGGCGCGGTCGAAGCAGCCGGCGTGCGCGGCGACGAGTTCGGCTTCGCGCACGCCCAGCACCGCGGCGGCGTCGCTGCGCTGCAGCGCGGCGGCGGCCGCCGGCGCGTCGCCGAAGACACGCAGCCACTGGCGCAGCGCCGGCGCACGCACGCCGGGCGGCGGCAGCTTCAGGCCCTGGAGAAGACGGGAGACGGCGGTCGGGTGGTGCACGGAACGCTCCTGCGGGAGGGGGCGCACGTGCTGGCGGACGAGGCTGGCTGGTGCTGTGGACGAGGGAACGGGGACTACTTGGTCAGGATCAGCTTGCCCATCGAGGTGATGCGCATGCGGTAGACCGCGTCGCCGTGTTCGATCTCGATCTCCTCGGCGGCGCCGAAAAGGTCGGCGCTGCGCCAGCGCGGGCGGCGCGGCGCGGCGGCCGGCGTCGCGCGCCGGGCCGGTGTCTCGGCGCCGGGGCGCTGCGGCTCGCGGGGATCGGGTTGCAGCATCGTCGTGTCATCGGTTGCGAAGGAATGTCACTCTAATGCGAACCATTCTCATTCACAAGCCCGCGAGCGCAGAAATGGTGTGCACGCCACGTTCTCGGCGCCTGGAAGTCCCTTCGGCGCGAGCGCCAGGGCGGTGTCGACACGGTCAGCCGTTACAACAACGCCTCCCGCCGACTGCCCTGCCCCGATGCCCCGTTCGAACGCCGACGACGCTCCCCACCGCCTGCCGCTCTCGGCGATGCTGGAGCAGCTCGCCCACGACGAATCGCGCGAGCGCATCGCCGTCGGCGACCTGCTGGCCGCGCTCGGCGACCGCGCGCTGGCCGCGCTGCTCTTCGTCTTCGCTTTCCCGAACGTGCTGCCGATGCCGCCGGGCACCTCGGCGATCCTGGGCGCGCCGCTGGTCTTTCTCGCCGCTCAGCTGGCTTTCGGCCTGAAGCCCTGGCTGCCGAAAGTCATCGCCTCGCGCTCGATGGCGCGCGCCGACTTCGCCCAGCTGATCGTGCGTGTCGCGCCGTGGCTGGCGCGCGCCGAGCGCCTGCTCAAGCCGCGCTGGAGCGCGCTGGCGGCGCCGCCGATGGAGTACCTGATCGGCCTGCTGTGCCTGCTGCTGTCGGTGATCGTGCTGCTGCCGGTGCCGCTGGGCAACATGCTGCCGGCGCTGGCGGTCAGCCTGTTCGCGCTCGGCGTGCTCGAGCGCGACGGCGTCTGGGTGATCGCCGGCGCCGCGGTCTCGGTCGTCGCCGCCGTCGTCGTCTCGGGCGTCGTCTGGGCGATGGTCAAGGGCGCCGTCTACTTCGCGACCCAGGTGCTGGGCCTGGGCGGCTGACTCAGGCGGACTCTTCGGCCTTCGGCGCCGGCTTGGGCGTGTCGCGCAGTTCGCGGCGCAGGATCTTGCCGATGTTGGTGCGCGGCAGCGGCTGGTCGCGGAACTCGATGTGGCGCGGCATCTTGTAGCCGGTCAGGTGCTGGCGGCAGTGCGCCAGCAGCTCGCGTTCGGTCAGCTCGGGGTCGTGACGCACGACGACCACCTTGACGGCCTCGCCCGAACGGTCGTCGGGCACGCCCACCGCGCCGGCTTCCTGCACCCCGGGGTGCATCGCCAGCACGTCCTCGACCTCGTTCGGGAAGACCTTGAAGCCCGAGACGACGATCATGTCCTTCTTGCGGTCGGTGATGCGGATGTTGCCTTCCTCATCCATCGTGCCCATGTCGCCGGTGCGCAGCCAGCCGTCGGCGGTCAGCACCTCGGCCGTCTCCTCGGGGCGCTGCCAGTAGCCGCGCATGATCTGCGGGCCGCGCAAGCGGATCTCGCCGACGCTGCCGGTCGGCTGCACGCGGCCTTCGTCGTCGGCGATGACGACCTCGGTGCTGGGGATCGGCACGCCGATCGTGCCGCTCCACTCGTGCACGTCGACCGGGTTGGCGATCGCCACCGGCGAGGCCTCGGTCAGGCCGTAGCCTTCGACCAGCGGCACCTTGGCGCGCTCGCGCCAGCGCTGGGCGACGATGTGCTGCACCGCCATGCCGCCGGCCACCGCGAGCTTCAGCCCGCTCAGGTCGACCTTGGCGAAGCCCGGTGCGTCGAGCAGCGCGCGGTACAGCGTGTTGACGCCGACGATGCCGGAGAACGGCACCGCCTGCAGCGTCTTCAGCATGTCGCCCATGTCGCGCGGGTTGGCGATCAGCACCAGCTTCGCGCCCTTGCGCAGGAAGACGAAGGACGCCATCAGCGCGAACACGTGGTACATCGGCAGCGGCAGCACGACGGTCTCGCGGCCGTCCTGCAGGTCGCGCGCGAGCCAGGCCGAGACCTGCAGCACGTTGGCCAGCACGTTGCCCTGGGTCAGCATCGCGCCCTTGGCGACGCCGGTGGTGCCGCCGGTGTACTGCAGGAAGGCGAGGTCGTCGTGGCCCAGCGTCACCGGCGACAGCGGCCGGCGGCGGCCGGCGGCCAGCGCCTGGTTGAAGCTCACCGCGCCCGGCAGATGCCAGGCCGGCACCAGCTTCTTCACGTGGCGCACGACGGCGTTGACGAGAGGGCCCTTGAAGCCGAGCAGGTCGCCGACGCCGGTGGTGACGATGGCGCGCAGCCGCGTCGCCGCGACCACCTGCTCCAGCTTGGCGGCGAAGTTCTCCAGCACGACGATGGCCGCGGCGCCCGAGTCCTGCAGCTGGTGCTCCAGCTCGCGCGGCGTGTACAGCGGGTTGACGTTGACGACCACCAGCCCCGCACGCAGCACGCCCAGCAGCGCCACCGGGTACTGCATCAGGTTGGGCATCATCAGCGCGACACGTTCGCCGCGCGCCAGGCCGGCGTCGTGCTGCAGCCAGGCGGCGAACGCGAGGCTCGCCTCGTCGAGCTGGCGGTAGGTCATCGACCGCCCCATCGACCACAGCGCGGGCAGGTCGGCGAAACGGGAGCAGGCGTCGGCCATCGCGTCGACCAGCGACGCATGGCAGTCGACGTCGATCTCCGACGGGATGCCGTCGGGATAGTGGGCGAGCCAGGGCTTGAACATGAGGCCGGCGATGGTCTCACAGCGCGTGCGCGCGTGGCGCGGGCGGCGTCGCCGGCTCCTGACCGAAGTCAAAACGCCGCACCGCATCGGGGCATCCCCTGTCATGCTGCGTTCACGGCACTGCCATCTGGCAGGCCCAGCATCGAGGGTCCTGGAGGCGCGCCCGATGCTGATCTTCGTGAACACCGAATGCCTGACGAGCCTGGCCGACGCCGACGACGGCCAAGGCGGCCTGCCGGGCTTCGAAGCCGTGCTGCAGGCCTGGCCGCAGCTGCGCGTGGTGCTGGCCGACGAGCGCCGGCACTGGACGACGATCGACCGCCTGCGCGCGCCGTTCAGCGCGCCGCTGCACGGCCGCATCCTCGGCACGACGCCGATCTACGGTGCGCTGGCGCAGTCGCGCCCGGGGCGCGAGGACGAGATCCTCGACTGGCTGCGCCAGGCCGACGCCGAGGACGCCGACTGGCTGGCCATCGACGACCGCGCCGAGGAGTTCCACACCCACGCCCAGCGGCTGCTGGCCTGCCGCCGCTTCGGCGCCGCCGAGGCCGCGGAGCTGCACGGCCGGCTGCACCGCCGCGCGCTGCGCCGCGAGGCCGTCGTGCGTTCGATCCTGCCGCTGCGCCCGGGCATGCCGCTCGGCGTCTGATGTCCCGGGCGGTGGCGTCGCCGCCGCGGCGCGCGGACAATGCGCGCCTTCACGAGGACATGGGCATGGACCAAGAATTCCTGGACGGCATCGCCGAGCAGTTCGCCGACATTCCGATGGACGAGCTGATCAGCGGCCCGCTGATCGCCAACTGCGAGCCGGCGCTGAAGGCCGCGCTCGCGCAGGCGCGCTACATCCGCTTCGCCGGCTTCGCGCTCGACACCGACGGCGGCCTGCCGCAGGTGAAGTTCGAGTGGCAGCGCGCCGACGCCGCGGCGCCCGAGATCCTGCAGGTGGCGCTGCCCGGCACCACCGCCGAAGACCTGAACGAGACCATCGCCCGCGAAGGCGGCGGCGGTCTCTGAGCCGCATGGCCACGACGAGCCGGGCCCGGGCCGAGGAGGCGCGTGTCGAGCGCCGCCTGGAAGACCTCGAGATCAAGCTCGCCTTCACCGAGGACCTGCTGGAGAAGCTCGACGCCGTCGTCGTGCGCCAGCAGCAGCAGATCGACCTGCTGACCAAGGAACTGGTCGAACTGAAGCGCCAGGGCGCGTCGGCCGAGCCGGCGACCTGGCGCAGCCTGCGGGAAGAACTCCCGCCGCATTACTAGGAGGCCGCGCGGCAGAAGCCGCGCCGCCTCCTAGCCTGCGGCTTTACGCACGGCTCCCCCGAGCCCCCTCCAGGAGGGTGCTCCCGCTCGTTCGACGGCTCCCTCCAGCCTCCCTCCACGAGGGAGGCTCCGGTCAGTCCGACGAGCGGTTCTCCGCCACTCGGGCCGCGCCGAGCAGCGCCATGCGCCGCCAGTTCAGCGCCATCGCCGTGGGGATCGGTTCTGCAGCGCAGACTCCTGGCAGGCCGCCCTTGCCCGCTACCAGCGGTACGAGGCCGTCATGACGAACTCGCGCTTGGTGCCGTACCAGCAGTCGCCGCGGTTCAGGCAGGCGGCGAAGTAGGTCTTGTCTGCGAGGTTGGTGACGTTCAGCGCGAAAGCCCAGCGCTGGATGTCCCAGCCGAGCATCGCGTCCATCACCGTCACCGGCGCGGTGCGCAGCGTGTCGTAGCCGTCCCAGGCCGGGCCGATGTGGCGCACGCCGAAGCCGGCGCGCACACGCGGCAGGCCGTAGGCGTCGAGCCGGTGCACCGCCCACAGCGAGCCGGTGTTCTCCGGCACGTTGGCCAGGCGCGCGCCGGTCTCGGTGTCTTCGCTGCGCGTGCGCGTCCAGGAGGCGATCAGCTGCCAGGCGGCGAGGTCGGCACGCAGCTCGAGCTCGGCACCACGCACCTCGACGTCGCCGAGCTGGCGCGTCGTGCCCGGCGTGTCGCCGTCCTCGACGCGGCCGCTCTCCTTGAGCCGGTAGACCGCGGCGCTGGCGGTCAGCGGCAGCGTCGCCGGCTGCCACTTCAGCCCGGCCTCGACCTGCTTGCCGCGCAGCGGCTGAAAGGCCGAGCCGGTCTCGCTGGCGCCCTGCGGTTCGAAGGACTCGGAGTAGCTGACATAGGGCGAGATGCCGCCGTCGGCGAGGTAGACCGCGCCGACGCTGCGGCTGGTGGCGTTGACCTTCAGGTCCTCGCTGCCTTCGGCCAGCGTCGTCGTGCGGTCGTGGCGCAGGCTGCCGGTCAGCACCCAGCGTGCGCCGATCTTCATCTGGTCCTGCAGCACGACGCCCCACTGGTCGGTGCCGCTGGAGCCGGTGTAGCTGGGGTCGGTGTTGGCCCGCGTCAGCGTCGGCGGCGTCCACTGGCCGTAGGTCGGCGTGTAGACGTCCAGCGCGCTGGCCGCGCCGGTCCAGTACAGCCGGCTGGCGCGCTGGCGCATCGCGTCGATGCCGGCCAGCAGCGTGTGCTGCACGCCGCCGGTCTGGAACTTGCCGGTGACGAAGAGGTCGGCGTTGGTGATGCCGCCCGAGTCGTCGCTGGCGTACCAGGTGCGGTTCAGCGAGCGGCCGTCGGCGAGAAAGCCTTCCCAGTAGTTGGCGTAGAGGCTGCGGTGGCGGCCTTCGACGACGTCGCGGCGCAGGCGCTGGGTCAACGTCCAGTCGTCGGTCAGGCGCTGCTCAAGCTCCCAGCCGAAGCGCCAGCGGTGGCCGCCGTAAGTGTCCCAGCCGGGTTCGCTGACGAAACGCTCGACCGGGATCTTGCCGTTCGGGCCGTCGTAGAGCGTGCCTTCCAGCGGAAAGAAGCCTTCGGTGCTGCCGCTCTCGTCCTTCTGGTACTGGGCGTAGACCCACAGCCGGGTGTCGGGCGTGAGCTTCCAGGCGATGGACGGCGCGAACAGCGTGCGCTCGACGTCGGCGTACTCGACCTGGGTGCCGCTGTCGCGGTGCAGCGCGAGCAGGCGCCAGGCCAGGCGGCCGTCGTCGCCGAACACGCCGTTGAGGTCGGCGGCGACCTGCTTGTGGTCGTGGTTGCCCAACTGCACCGAGACCTCGTTGCCGGCGTCGGGCTGCGGACGCTTGCTGACCAGGTTGACGACACCGCCGGGGCCGTTCTGGCCGGCCATCACCGAGGCCGGGCCGCGCAGCACCTCGACACGCTCGAAGGCGTAAGGCTCGTCGCGCACGACGCCGTACCAGTTGGTCAGCGGGCGGCGCAGGCCGTCGAGCAGCGTCGAGCCCTGGCTGCCGCCGCGCAGCGAGAACCAGTCGCCGCGGTTGTCCAGGCCGTAGACGTCGGCGTTGACGCCGGGCGTGTAGCGCAGCACCGCCTGCATGGTCTGCGCGTTCTGGTCGCGGATCTGCTCGGCGCTGATGACGCTGATCGACTGCGGAATCTCGTTGAGCGGCGTGTCGGTGCGTGTCGCCGTGGCGCTGCGGCGGGCGGTGTAGCCCGAGACCGGCGAAGTGGCGGTCTCGGCGCGGCCGGTGGCCTTGATCGCCGGCAGCGTGGCCGATTCAGGCTCGGAGGCGGCGGCGGCCGCGGGTTCGGCGGTCTGGGCCTGGGCCTGCAGCGCCAGCAGGGCGGCTGCGGCGAGCAGGGCCAGGCGCGGGGAGCGGGAAGCGAAGGTCGTGGGCATCGGTTCGGACGGTCTCGCCTCGATCAGGCGGCCGCGAACTGTAATGCGACTGCGTCGCATTTACGATCTGGAGCCATGACAGCGTGTACCTTGTCGCGCCGCCGCGACAGCGTCCGGGCTCAGACCGCGCCGACGTGCCAGGCCTTGGCCTGTTGCTGCGCCTGCCACATCGCGGCGTAACGACCGGGCTGCGCCAGCAGTTCCTCGTGCCGCCCCTGCTGCACCAGCCGGCCTTCGTCGAGCACCAGGATGCGGTCGGCCGCGGCGATGGTCGACAGCCGGTGGGCGATGACGATGACGCTGCGCTCGCGCACCAGATGGTCGATGGCGCGCTGCACCGCGAGCTCGCTCTCGGTGTCCAGCGCCGCGGTCGGCTCGTCGAGCACGACGATCGGCGCGTCCTTCAGCAGCGCGCGCGCGATCGAGATGCGCTGGCGCTCGCCGCCGGACAGGCGCGCGCCGATCTCGCCCAGCCGCGTCTGCCAGCCCTGCGGCAGGCGCTCGATGAAGTCCAGGCACTGCGCCGCGCGCGCCGCGGCGCGCACGTCCTCGTCGCCGGCCTCGGGCCGCGCCATGCGGATGTTGGCGAGCACGGTGTCGTCGAACAGGTAGACGTCCTGGAACACCACCGAGACCTGCGCGTTCAGCGTCTCGGCGGGAATGGCGCGCAGGTCCACGCCGCCCATCAGGATGCGGCCCTGCTGCGGGTCGGCGTGGCGCAGCAGCAGCCGCAGCAGCGTCGACTTGCCCGAGCCCGAGGGGCCGACGACGGCCGTCATGCTGCGCTCGGGCAGCACGACGTCGACGCGGCGCAGCACCGGCGTGCCGTCCGGATAGGCGAAGCCCACACCCTCCAGCCGCAGCTCGTGGCCCTCGGGCCGCCGCTCCGGCTGCTGCTGCGGCAGCGGCTGCACCGCCATCAGCGCGTCGATGCGCTCCAGCGCGGCCTCGATCAGCTCGAAGATCGCGGTGTAGGCGACGAAGTCCGACAACGGCCCGGCGAAACGCACGACCAGCACCAGCGTCGCGGCCAGCAGCGCCAGGTCCAGCGTGCCCGCAGCCACCCACGCGGCGCCCGCCGCGGCGATCGCCAGCAGGCCCAGCTCGACGACGCTGGCGATGAGCACGTTGGGCTTGCTGCCCTTGCGCTGGCCCAGGGTCTGCAGCCGTTCGAGCTCGGCGAAGCCGGCGCACAGCGCCGTCGCCCGTTCGCCGTCGCAGCAGGCGGCGCGCAGCGCGGGCAGACCCTGCATGTATTCCAGCGTGTCGGCGGCGCTGCGCGCGTGCGCGGCGCCCAGCGCGCGCATGCCGCGGCCGAAGGCCGGCCGGCGCCAGCGGTACAGCGGCACGATCGCCGGGAACACCAGCAGCAGCGCCAGCGCCAGCCGCCAGTCGAAGGCGAAGACCGCCAGCGCCGCGGCCAGCGGCGTGACCAGCGCGACGGCGACCAGGTTGACGATGGTCAGCGTGTAGTTCAGGTTCTCGTCGACGTTGCCCAGCAGCATCGCGTGGACCTCGCCGCTGCGCCGGTCCTGCAGCTGCAGCAGCGGCATGCGGCGCAGCTGCTCGCCCAGCCGGGTGCGCAGCTCGTGCGTCGTCAGCGCCATGCGGCCGTCGTAGTCGAAACCCTGGGCACGCCAGCGCAGCGCCGTCGACGCCAGCCCCAGCGCCGCCATCGCACCCAGCCAGCCCCAGGCGGCGCGCGCGTCGCCCAGCGTCAGCAGCGCCTGCAGCAGCGGGTAGGCGCAGGCCAGCGCCAGCCCCTGCAGCGCAGCGGCGGCCACCAGCCCGGCAAGGCTGGCGCGCAGCGCCGGCGCCTGCGCCCCGGCGCTGCGCAGCAGCTGGCGGTAGGTGTCGATCCAGGGCGTGGGCCGCAGCCCGGCGTGTGCGGAACTCATCGTGCGCCCTCCCCGGCTGCGTGGCCGGCGCGCAGCGCCCAGTGCTGGGCGCGCTCGTGGTGCTGCCACAGCCGGGCGTAGAGCCCGGCGCGCGGCAGCAGTTCGTCGTGACGGCCGGCCTCGACGAGGCGGCCGCGCTCGAAGACCAGGATCTGGTCGGCATCGCGGATCGTCGCCAGCCGGTGCGCGACCATGATGACCGTGCGCCCGCGCATCAGCGCCGACAGCGCCTGCACGATCGCCGCCTCGTTCTCCGGGTCGGCGAAGGCCGTGGCCTCGTCGAGCACCAGGATCGGCCGGTCCTGCAGGATGGCGCGCGCGATCGTCAGCCGCTGGCGCTGGCCGCCGGACAGGAAGACGCCGCGTTCGCCGACCGGCGTGTCGTAGCCCTGCGGCAGCGCGGCGACGAAGTCGTGCGCCTGCGCCGCGCGCGCGGCCGCCTGCACCTGGTCGAGCGTGGCCTCGGGCCGGCCCAGGCGGATGTTGTCGGCGACGCTGCCGGCGAACAGGAAGGCGTCCTGGAAGACGAAGGCCACCTGGGCCATCAGCGCCTGCGGCGTCATCTCGCGCACGTCGACGCCGCCGACACACACCGCGCCGCGCTGCACGTCCCAGAAGCGCGGGATCAGCCGCGCCACCGTCGTCTTGCCGGCTCCCGACGGGCCGACGAGCGCCGTCACGCTGCCCGGCGCGACACGAAAGCTCACCGCCTCCAGCGCCGCTGCCGAGGCCGTGTCGTACGCGAAGCACACGCCGTCGAACTCAACGCTGGCGTCCTGCGGCACCCGGCCCGTGGCCGGCAGCGGCAGCGGCGCCAGCGCCAGCACCTGGTGGATGCGGTCGACGCTGAGCCTGGCCTTGTCGACCAGGTGCATCAGCGACATCAGCGGCATCAGCGCCTCGGCCATGCCGGTGCCCAGCAGCAGCAGCGCCAGCCAGCGCTCGAAGGCCAGGTCCGGCCACAGCCACAGCCCGAGCGCGAACAGCGCCAGCAGCGTCGGCAGCGGCCCCAGCACGGCCAGCGCGAAACGCGCGCTGAAGCCGGCGGCGCGGTACCAGTCGGTCAGCATCGCCAGGTAGGCGGCCAGCGCCCGCTCGTAGCGGCCGAAGGTGCTGCGCCCGGTGTCGAAGCTGCGCACCACCGGCATCGCCTGCACGAACTCGACGACCGCGGCGCCGACCTGCTCGCGCGCGGCGTGATAGCGGCGCGACATCTCGCCGCGCCCGCGCATCGCCAGCGACATCACCGCGACGCCGAAGGCCAGCACCGCCAGCGCGCCCAGCGCCAGGCGCCAGTCCAGCAGCAGCAGCGCCAGCAGCGTCGCCACCGGCGCGACGTAGGCACGCGCATACAGCGGCGTGCTGTCGGCGACGAAAACGTGCAGCGCCTTGACGTCGTCCTGCACCACCTTGGCCAGCGCGCTCGGGCCCAGGCGCTGCACCTCGCCCAGCGGCAGCCGCGCGACGTGCTCGGCCAGCCGCGTGCGCAGCAGCGTCTCCAGGCGGAACGCGGCGTAGTGCGAGCGGTTGAAGGCGTGCAACCGCAGCACGTAGGCACCGACGGTGCAGACGGCAGCCGCCAGCAGCGGGCCGGCGGGCCAGTGGCCGGGCGCGTGCAGCAGCGCCTGCACGGCCAGCGCCAGCGCCGCCAGCGCCGCCATGCCCAGCAGCACGCAGGCCGCGGCGACGGCCATCGCGGCGTGGATTCGCCCGCGCACCGGGTCCATGATCGCCCACGCGGCGCGCGCGCCGGTGGCGGTTTCGGGGCTCTCGTTCATCGGGTCGCGGCCCGCGCGGCGGGCTCCTGGGGGCCGGCAAGGCCGGCGTTGGTCGTCAGCGCCAGCGGCACGGCCGCCAGCGCGGCCAGCACCGCCAGCGCGAGCACCGTGCCGTAGCCCAGCACGCCGGCCAGCGCCGTCGCGCCGCCGGTGACCACGGTGGCGAAGCCCAGGAACAGGCCGTACTGCAGCGCGTAGTCGGTGGCCGGGCGCGCCGGGTCGACGCGGTCCATCATCAGCGTGGACATCACGACCAGCGCCGGGTTGTAGAACAGGAACAGCAGCCCGGCGCCGGCCAGCGCCGCGCCGGTGCCGCTGTCGCCGCCGACCAGCGGCAGCAGCGCCAGCACGCCGGGCACCTGCAGCGCCGCGGCGACGACCAGCGCCCGGCGGCGCCCGCCGCGGCGGATCAGCCAGCCGGTGGCCAGTGCCGAGACGATGCCCAGCAGCGACCCCAGGCCGTTGACCACCCAGCCGATGCCTTCCAGCGACCAGCCGGCGTCGGCCAGCAGCGGCGTCAGCAGCGCATAGGCCATGCTGACGCCCACCGGGTACAGCGCCAGCATCGCCAGCCAGCGGGCGCCCTGCGGGCGGCGCCACAGGCCGACGACGCTGGCGCGCAGCCCGGCACGCTCGGGCGGCACACGCGGCTGCGGCGGCTCGCGCAGCGCCAGCAGCTGCACCCAGGTGACGGCGGTGCCGGCAGCCAGCAAGGCCATCGCGCCGGCCCAGCCGATGCGCTCGTAGAGCACCAGCACCGCGCCGGCCCCGAGCAGGTTGCCGAGCAGGCCGCCGGCGGCCTGGATCGCGTTGCCCAGCGCGCGGTCGGACGGCGCGAGACGGCGGCAGGCGAGCGCGTCGGCGGCCAGGTCCTGCGTCGCCGACAGCGCGCCGACGACGACGCAGCCGGCCAGCACCCGGCTGAAGTCCTGCACCGGGTCCAGCGGCGCCATCGCCAGCAGCGCGAGCACCATGCCGGCCTGGGCCAGCAGCAGCCAGCCGCGTTCATGGCCCCAGCGGCCGAAGGACAGGCGGTCGACCCAGGGCGCCCAGAGAAACTTCAGGACCCAGAACAGGCCCAGCAGGTAGATCGCGCCGAGCTGCTCCAGCGGCATGCCGGCGCGGCGGAGGATGGCCACCAGCGCGACCATGAAGAAGCCCGGTGCCAGGTACTGCGTCGTGTACAGGCTCAGCAGCAGCGCCCAGGGCGGGCGCGCGTGTTCGGCGGCGGCCATCAGAAGCGCCAGCGCGCGCCGAGGCCGAAGCGCCGCGGTTCGCCGTAGACGACGAGGTCGCCGACGTCCATCTCGCTGACGCTGCTGACGACCTGCTTGTCGCCGGCGTTGCGCACCCAGGCGTAGACGTCCCAGGCGCCGCGCTGCCAGCCGGCGCGCAGGTCGACCGCGGTCCAGGCGCCGCTGCGCCGGGTGTTGGCGGCGTCGAACCAGCGCCGGCCCTGGCCGCGCAGGTCGACGCGCGCGTAGCGCCCGTCGGCGTCGTGATACTGCAGGCCGACGGCCAGCGTGTACGACGGCGTGCGCTCGATGTTCGCGCCCTCGGCCGCGTCGCTGCCGTGCTCGTCGTAGACCGCGTGCGTGGCGCCGAGCGCGGCGTCGAGCTCCCAGCGGTCGGAGAGCACGTAATTGGCCTCCAGCTCGGCACCGTAGGAGTGGCCGCGGCCGGCGTTGGAGGTGAAGATCTGGCCGCTGCCGGCGTCGTACGAGTAGACGTGGATGTCGCGGATGTCCAGGTAGAACAGCGCCGCCGACAGCTGCAGCCGGCCCGGTGCCGAACGCAGGCCGAGCTCGTAGTTCAGCGAGGTCTGCGGCTCGAAGCGGTTCTCGGACTCGACGGCGCTGGAGGTCCAGAAGTTGTAGCCGCCGGGGATGTAGCCCTTGGCGACCGAAGCCCAGACGCTCCACTCGGGCGTGGCCTGCCAGCGCAGCGCGGCCTTGGGCAGCAGCGCGTTCCAGCGGTGCTCGGCGTCGAGCGCGTAGACCGTCGCGCCGCTGCCGCCCACCGGCCCGAGGCGGTAGTCGGAGACGAAGGCCTTGTCCACGGTCTGCGCCCGCGCGCCCAGCGTCAGCTCCCAGCGCGGGGCGAGCGCGACGACGGCCTGGCCGAAGACCGCGGCGGTGGTGGTGCGTGTCGTCGACGGATCGTCCAGGTCCAGGTCGACGCCGGGGCCGAAAGGCTCGCCCATCGCCTCGCCCGGGTACTGCATGCCGTAGCGCGTGTTGCGGTAGCGGTCGCGCTCGGCATAGACGCCGGTGACCCAGCGGGTGCCGCCGGGCGCGCCGCCGGACAGGCGCAGCTCCTGCGTCCAGGTCTCGAAGCGCGAGTACTGGAACTGCTCGAGCCCGTCGTAGAGCGCCAGCGATCCCCAGTCGCGGTCGTAGGCGCCCTGCACGCCCAGCGTCTTGTGCGTCGTCACCGCGTTCAGCTCGCGGCCGTCGCCCAGACGCCAGCGCAGGCGCAGCGCCTGGGCGTTGGTGATGGTCTTGGTGCGCGTGGCGACGTCGTAGTCGGCGTTTTCGGCGTCGTCGCGGTCGTAGGCGGCGAACGAGGTGCCGCTGGGCGCCAGGCCACCGTCGATCCAGTCGCGACGGTCGGCGTCGTGGGTCAGCGCGAGCTTGATGTCCAGGCGCTCGCTCGGCGCCCAGCCCAGCGTCAGTGCGAGGCGGCGCTCGGCGCGGTCGTTGGCGTTTTCGCTCGTGCCGCCATGGTGGTTGTCGATCCAGCCGTCGTCACCGGCGACGCGGCCGGCCAGCGCCAGCGTCAGGCCCGGCGCGGCCAGCGGCCCGGACAGCGAGAAGTCGGCGGCGCGGCCGCTCTGGTTGGCGACTTCGACCCCGGCCCGCCCCTGCCAGCGCGGGCCCGGCGCGCGCGTGACGACGTTGATCACGCCGCCGATCGAATCCTTGCCGTAGAGCGTGCCCTGCGGGCCGCGCAGCACCTCCACGCGCTCGACGCCCTCGAGCAGCGTGTCGTAGGCGTAGCGGCTCGAGTACGGCACGCCGTCGACGTAGAGCACCACCGGGTTCAGGTTGGTGAAGGTCGAGGCGTTGAGCCCGCGCAGGTTGACCTCCTCCGAGAACACGAAGGACGAGGACATGTTGGGCACCAGCCGCACGACGTCGGCGATCGAGTGCAGCCCGCGCTGCGCCAGCGCCTCGCCGTCGAGCACGGTGATGCTGGCGGGCACGTCCTGCAGCCGCTCCTCGATCTTGTTGGCGGTGACGATGATCTGTTCGGCCCGGGCCGGCACGGCGACCGCGGCGGCGATCGCGAGGGCGAGCACGGCCGGACGGGGCGCCCGCAGCGGGCGGCGTCGAAGGTTCAAGACGGACTCCTGAAACGATGAAGGGAGCGCGCGCGGCAGCGGCGCGCGGCGGCGCTCAGCCGGCGATGCGCACCTGCACGATCGTCGGCAGCAGCCGGCCCAGCCAGGGCAGCGGCGCCACCACCGGCATCAGCGCGCCGGCAAAGCCGCGCACGCGGCGATAGGGTTCCTCGCGCACCGAGGCCAGCCGCGGGCTCCAGAGGCGCAGCAGCGGCGCGATCTCGTCGCGGTTGATGCCCCAGGGCATGCGCGGCGCGCGGTAGTGCGGCGTCAGGTCCAGGCCCTGCATCGTCTTGCGCGAGAACCAGCGCGGGATGACGTCGAACATCAGCTCGCCGCCGGGGAAGGCGTCGACGATGGCGCAGAACAGGCGCCGCACCTCGGCCTCGTCGAAGTACATGAACAGGCCCTGCGCCGAAACGAAAACGCCGCGCGCGGCATCGACCTCGGCGATCCAGCGCGTGTCCAGCGCGCTCAGCGCGAGGTGGCGGCAGCGCGGCGACGGCGGCAGGAAACGCTCGCGCACCGCGATCGACTCGGGCAGGTCGACGCACAGCCAGTTCACACGGCCGTCGTCGCAGCGCTGGAACTGCGTCTCCAGGCCGCAGCCGAGCTCGACCACGGTGCCGCCGGGGTGCGCGGCCAGCCAGGGACGCAACGCCTCGTCGAACATCAGCGAGCGCATCGCGTGCGAGCCGTCGGCGCGCCGGAAGTGGGCTTCGTAGTCGTAGGCGATGCTGCGGTACAGCCGCACGGCCTCGGGGTCGCGCAGCCAGCCGTCGGGGCGGATGGCCTCGGTGGCGCGGTTGTGCAGCGTCCACAGCATGGTCTGCGGAACACCGGCTAGCTGGGCGGCCTCGGACATGGTCGGGTGCGGTGATGGCGGTAAACTTCAGATGATAGTGATTCGCATTTGCGTCGCCACCCGAATCGCATCGTCTTCCGCCCGGATCGATGCCGCCGCACCATGAGCCACGCCGCGTCCCCCCACCCCGTCGAGGTCGAGGCCTCGGACCTGCTCGAGCGCCACGAGCAGCTGGACTTCGGCCGCGGCGCCTGGTCACGGCTGTCGATCGTTGGGCTGCAGGAGGGCGTGGCCCTGCTGGGCTGGCAGGCCGGCTTCGATTCGCCCTGCGAGCTGCGGCTGCGCGACGACAGCGACGCGGTGCATTTCGGCTACGCGCTGCGCGGGCGCAGCCGCTGCCGCATCGAACACGGCCGGCGCCGCGAAGAGCACGACTTCCCCGCCGCACGCGGCCACCTGCACTACGGCCCCGACAGCCGCGGCCGCTTCCTGCAGCACGGCGAGTACTGCAGCGTCTCGGTGATGCTGCGGCCGGCGCTCTTGCGCGCCTGGGCCGGCGAAGACCGGGCACTGCAACGCGCGCTGGACGACGGCCACTGCCTGGCCCACGGCCTGCACGGGCGCGAGCTGCACGCCGTGGCGCAGTCGCTGCACCAGGCGCTGCAACCCGGCGCGCCGCCTCGCCATGCGCTGTGGCTGCAGGGCCAGGCGCTGGCCTTCGTCGGCCTGTGCCTGGAGGCGCGGCGCGACGGCGAGGCCGCGGACCTGGGCGCCGATGAACGCCGCCGCCTGCTGCAGGCGCGCGACCGGCTGCTTTCCGACCTGGCGGCGCCGCCGCTGCTGGCCGATCTGGCCGCCACGCACGGGCTGAGCGTGCTGCGGCTGCAGCGCGGCTTTCGTGCGCTCTTCGGCTGCAGCGCCTACGCGCTGTTCCAGCGCGAACGCATGCACGAGGCGCGGCGGCGGCTGCTGGCCGGCGAGGCGCGTGTCACCGACGTCGCGCTGGAGCTGGGCTACACCAACCTCAGCCATTTCGCGGCCGCGTTCCGGCGCGAGTTCGGCCTGGCGCCGGGCTGCATCGCCGGCCGGCGCCGGGCCTGATCAGCGCCGGTGGCGCACCAGCCGCAGCGCGTTGGGCAGGTTGCGGTCGTCGAGCACCTCGTCGCCGCTGCGGAAGTCCACGGCCCAGGCGTCGTAGTCGTTGCCCGGCTCGGTGTCGGCGCTCCAGAACCACAGCGGCGGTGTCGCCGGGAAGACGCGGCCGTCGATCGCCGGGTCCACGCAGTGGCCGTCGACCAGCGTGCGCAGCTCGGCGCGTGTCGGCAGCCGCCAGTCGTGGCGGCCCAACCAGCCCTCGCGCGCCAGGCGTGCGACCAGGTCCTGGGCCTGCATCGCGCTCAGCCGGCGCGCGGCACCGTCGGCGCAGTGCTCGCCGGTCTGGCCCCAGGGGCAGCGCTGCCACTGCAGGCCGTGCGCCGGGTCGTCGACCAGGGCCGGCGAGACGACGACGAAGGCCGGCGGCGGGCGCTCGCCGTCGCGGCAGATCGGCGCCGCGCCGGCGGCTGCCGCCAGCAGCAGCGCGGCGGCAAGCATCAGCGCTCCAGCGCCGCCTTCACGACGCGGAAGACGTCGGTGTTGTCGACGTAGCGGCCGTCGTCGTTGTGGCCGGTGACCTCGGCGAAACGCGGGTCGCGGCCGCGCAGATGCTCGGCGAAACGCTCCGCGCCGGCCCCGCGCGCCCACAGCCGCACCAGCTCGTTGGTGTGGTTGTCGCTCCAGAAACGCGGCGCCGGGCGCACGCCGGCGCCGCCGTTGGGCACGGCCTGGAAGGCGACGCGGTCGGACTGCGGCCCCATCGGCATCGCATTGCCGTGGTCGGTGGTGACGATCAGCAGGTTCTGCTGCCAGCCGCCGTGGGCGGCGATCCAGGCCTCGACGACGGCCAGCGCGGCGTTGAACTCGGTCTGCTCCTCGACCAGCCGGCCGGCCTGGTTGGCGTGCGCCGCCCAGTCGACGGCGCCGCCTTCGATCATCAGGAACAGGCCGTCGGGGTCGCGCTCCAGGTGGCGCAGCGCGGCGCCGGCCATCGTCGCCAGGTCGGGCACCGTGGCGATGCGGCGCACGCCGCTGGGCTGCGCCGGGTCGGCGCCCAGCACTTCCTCCTCGCGCGCCTGCTGCAGCGTCCAGCGCACGCGCGGGATGCCGAGCAGCGGGCCGTCGACACGGCGCTGGCCGGCGGCCAGGCGTTCGAACTCGGCGCGGTCCTCGACCAGCGTCCACGGCCGTTCGGCACCCGCCGGGCGCAGCGTGCCGGCGCGCAGCTCGCGCCACTCGGGCTCGGCGAGCACGTCCCAGCGTTTGGCGCAGGCCGTGCGCGCGGCGCAGTCCGCGGCCGACAGGCCGAGCACGCTGGCGCCGTTGCCGTCGTGCTCGGGATGGCCGGCGCCCATGATCAGGTCGAGGTTTCCGTCGCGCAGCATGTCACGAGCGAGCTCAGTCATGCGGCTGCGGCTGGCATTGCGCGCGCCGAAGGCCGCCGGCGTCGCGTGCGCCAGCGGCACCGAGGTGACGACGCCGGTGGCCTTGCCGGCGGCGTGCGCGATGCGCGTCGCGAAGTCCAGCGGCTGGCCGAAGTTGTCGACGTTGATCGCGTTGTTGTAGGTCTTGGTGCCCGAGGCCAGCGCGGTGCCGGCGGCGGCCGAGTCGGTGTACTGGCGCTTCAGGTACTGGTAGCCGGCGATCGCGGTGGCGTAGGCATCGCCCGGCACCGGCGCCACCGGGCTCGGGTCCCAGGCGCGCGCCGGGTCGTAGCTGACCTGCGGCGTCGCGTCGTGCGTCGGCTTGGTCGAGGTGTTCAGCGGGAAGGTCGTGACGCCCCAGCGCTCGGTCAGCAGTTGGTACTCGGGCAGGTCGTTGGCGCGGGCGCCGGAGCGGAAGTTGGCCGCCATCTCCCAGGTGTTCCAGCTGGCGCCGTCGCTGATCATCACGATGACGTTCTTCGGCTTGGCCGGTGCGGGCGCCGTCGGCGCGGCGGCGCAGGCGGACAGCGTGGCGGCGGCCAGGACGGCGATGGCAACGGCGGGCGGGAACGGCAGGCGGTTCATCGGCAGAGAGCTCGGGTTCGCGGGAGCGCGAGCCTAGCCCATGACCGCGCCGCAAGCCCTGATATTGCGACAGCAATATCATTAAGCCCACGCTCCGCTCCTCCCGCCCACGCTCCGCTCCTCCCGCCCATGGAACGCAACACCCGCCAGCGCTCCGCGATCCGCGACGCGATCGCCGAAGCCGCGCGCCCGCTGCTGCCGCAGGAGGTGCTGGAGCGCGCTCAGCGCACGGCGCCCGGCCTGGGCATCGCCACCGTCTACCGCAACCTGAAGACGCTGGTCGACGAAGGCCTGCTGCGCACCGTGACGCTGCCCGGCGAGGTGCCGCGCTACGAGAGCGCCGAGCACCGCCACCACCACCATTTCCAGTGCACGCGCTGCCAGCGTGTCTTCGACGTGCATGCCTGCCCCGGCGACCTGTCGCGCCTGGCGCCGCCGGGCTTCAGCGTCGAAGACCACGAGCTGACGCTGTACGGCTGCTGCCGCGACTGCGGCGCAGCGCCGAACTGAGACCGGAGAACACGATGCTGATGGCAGGGGCGCTGACCCGGCTGGCCGCGGCGGCACTGATCGTCGCCGTGCTGTGGGCCGCCGTCGCGTGGGCGCTTTCATGACAGCCGCCGTGCGCCTGCACGACCTGACCGTCGCCTGGCGCGGCCACCCCGCGGTGCACCACCTGAGCGGCCAGTTCGCCGCCGCCAGCGCCACCGCGATCGTCGGCCCCAACGGTGCCGGCAAGAGCAGCCTGATGGCCGTGCTCGGCGGCACGCTGCGGCGCTACCAGGGCCGTGTCGAACGCGACCCGGCGCTGCGCGTGGCCTATCTGCCGCAGGCCGGCGAGATCGACCGTTCGTTCCCGGTGCGGGTGCAGGAGTTCGTCGCGATGGGGCTGTGGCAGCGCATCGGCTGCTTCGGCGTCGTCGACGCGGCGATGCGCCGCCAGGTGCACGAGGCGCTGCACGCCGTCGGCCTCGAAGGTTTCGAGGACCGGCCGATCGGCGAGCTCTCGGTGGGCCAGATGCAGCGCGTGCTGTTCGCGCGCCTGGTGGTCCAGGACGCGTCGCTGATCCTGCTCGACGAGCCCTTCAACGCGCTGGACGAACGCACCACCACCGACCTGCTGGCGCTGCTGGAACGCTGGAAGCGCGAAGGCCGCACGCTGATCGCCGTGCTGCACGACCTGGAGCAGGTGCGCGCGCATTTCGAGCACACGCTGCTCTTGGCGCGCGAGAAGGTCGCGTGGGGACCGACGGCCGAGGTGCTGTGCGACGAGCACCTGGGCGCCGCACGCCGCATGGCCGAGGCCTGGGACGCGCACGCGCCGCGCTGCGCCGCGGAGGCCACGCCGTGATCGAGCTGCTGCAACCCTTCGTCGAGTTCGGCTTCATGCGCCGTGCGCTGGTCGCGACGCTGGCGCTGTCGCTGGGCGCGGCGCCGATCGGCTGCCTGCTGGTGCTGCGCCGCATGAGCCTGGCCGGCGACGCGCTCGCCCACGCGGTGCTGCCGGGCGCGGCGGTGGCCTACCTGATCGCCGGGCTGTCGTTTCCGGCGATGAGCGCCGGCGGCTTCGTCGCCGGGCTGATCGTCGCACTGGCCGCCGGTTTCGTCACGCGCAACACGCCGCAGCGCGAGGACGCGAGCTTCGCCGCCTTCTACCTGATCGCGCTGGCGCTGGGCGTGCTGCTGGTGTCCTGGCGCGGCAGCCAGGTCGACCTGATGCACCTGCTGTTCGGCAGCGTGCTCGCCGCCGACGACGCGGCGCTGCTGCAGACCGCCGGCGTCGCCAGCCTGACGCTGTTCGCGCTGGCGCTGGCCTGGCGGCCGCTGGTGCTGGAGAGCTGCGACCCCGGGTTCCTGCGCAGCGTCGGCGGCCCCGGCGCGACGGTGCACGCGCTGCTGCTGGTGCTGCTGGTGGCCAACCTCGTCAGCGCCTTCCAGGCCCTGGGCACGCTGATGGCCGTCGGCCTGATGATGCTGCCGGCCGCCGCGGCGCGCTTCTGGGCCGCCGGGCTGGCCGCGATGTGCAGCGTGGCCGCGGCGATCGGCGCCGCCTCGGGTGCGATCGGCCTGCTCTGGAGCTACCACGCCGAGCTGCCCTCGGGCCCCTGCATCGTGCTCGTCTGCGGCCTGGCTTATCTGGGCTCGGTGCTGTTCGGCCGCCGCGACGGCGTGCTCGTGCGCCGGGTCCAGGCCGCCCACCATCTGCAACGCTGAGACCATGACCACCCTGCCCCGCCGTTCGCTGCTCGCCGCCGCGCTGGCCTGCGCCGCCGCGCCCGTCTTCGCGCAGGCGCCGCGCGGCGGGCGCATCGTCGCCAGCTTCTCGATCCTCGCCGACCTGGTGCGCGAGGTCGCGCCGGCGGACTTCGAGGTCGGCTCGCTGGTCGGCCCCGACGCCGACGCCCACGCCTGGGAGCCGCGACCGGGCGACGTGCGCAAGCTCGCCGGCGCCGACCTCGTCGTCGTCAACGGCCTCGGTTTCGAAGGCTGGATGACGCGGCTGGTGAAGAACTCGGGCTACCGCGGCGAGATCGTCGTCGCCAGCGCCGGCATCACGCCGCGCCACGCCGAGCATGACGAACACGAGGACCACGACCACGGCGACGCCGACCCGCACGCCTGGCAGGACCTGGGCCACGCCCGGCGTTATGTCGCGACGATCGCCGCCGCGCTGGCGCGGCGCTGGCCGCAGCGCCGTGCCGAGGTCGAGGCCCGCGCCGCCGCCTATGCCGAGCGGCTGGCGGTGCTGGGCACGCGGCTGCGCCGCCTCGTCGACACGGTGCCGCGTGCGCAGCGCCGCGTCATCACCTCGCACGACGCCTTCGGCTACCTGGGCGCGGCCTACGGCATCGAGTTCCTCGCGCCGCAGGGCTGGACGACGCACAGCGAGCCCTCGGCGGCGGCCGTCGGCCGCCTGGTGCGCCAGATCCGCCAGCAGCAGGTGCGCGCGGTCTTCGTCGAGAACATCAGCGACCCGCGGCTGGTGGAGCGCATCGCGCGCGAGACCGGCGCGCGCATCGGCGGCCGGCTCTATTCGGACGCGCTGTCGGCGCCGGGCGGCCCGGCGGCGAGCTTCATCGCGCTCTACGAGTACAACCTGCGCGCGCTGGTCGCCGGGATGAGCGGCGCCTGAGGCTTCAGCGCAGCGCCATCGCCAGCAGCGGCGCGACGAGCACGTTCAGCGCCCCGACCAGCACCATCACCAGCCCGGCGACCGCGCCTTCCTCGGCGCCGACGCGGTGCGCCTGGGCGACGCCGGCGCCGTGCGCGCCCATGCCGAACAGCGCGCCGCGCGCCAGCGTCGAGCGCAGCGGCAGCCAGCGCAGCAGCGCCTGGCCGATCGTCGCGCCGAGCACGCCGGTGAAGACGACGAACACCGCCGCCAGGTCGGGCACGCCGCCGATGTCGCCGGCCACCGTCATCGCGAACGGCGTGCTGACCGACCGCGGGACCAGGCTCAGCCGCAGCTCGCCGCCGACGCCCAGCCAGGACGCCAGCCACCAGGCGGTGAGGATGGACACCGTGCTGCCGACGAGCATGCCGACGGCCAGCGCCGCGGCGTGGCGGCGCAGCAGCGCACGCTGCTCCCAGACCGGCACCGCGAAGGCCACCGTCGCCGGCCCCAGCAGCGCCAGCAGCCAGTGCGTGCCGCGCAGGTACTCGGCATAACTGCCGTGCAGCGCCAGCACGACGACGAGCATCACCGCCGGCGCCAGCAGCAGCGGCACGGTCCAGGCCCGCGGGTGGCGGCGGTGCAGCGCCTTGGCGGCGGCGTAGGCGGCGATCGTCGGCGCCGACCACAGCAGCACCGCACCGGCCGCGGAGGCCGAGACCATCGCGATCACGGCTGCGCCCCGCCGCGGCGCAGCATCCACTCGACGGCCAGCGCGGTGGCGGCCATCACCGCCAGCGTGCCGCCGGCGATGACGGCGAGCAGCTTGATGCCCAGCCAGCCGAAGAGCTCCGGGTGGTCCAGCACCGCCAGCACCGCGGGCACGAAGAACAGCAGCATCTCGGCGATCAGCCAGCTCGCGCCGCGGCGCCAGCTGGCCACGCGCACCGCACCGGTGGCCAGCAGCACGAACAGCAGCGCCATGCCGACCAGCCCGCCGGGCAGCGGCAGCCCGGTCGTGCGCACGATAAGTTCGCCCGCCGCCCAGACCGCGCCGATCGCGCCCAGTTGAGCGATGCGGCTGCGCCGCCAGCGCCGCCGCAGCGCCACCGTCGTGCCATGCCAGTCGAGTGCGAGATCCATGGCTTGCACTCTAGGGTGCAGCGCAGCATGATGAAAGCGAATATTGAGAATGGTTGCCAGTCCAAAACGGAATGGATATCAAACTTCGCGCCTTGCGCGCCTTCATCGAGGTCGTGCGTCAGGGCGGTTTTTCGCCCGCCGCACGCCAGGTCTTCGCCACCCAGTCGGCGGTCAGCAAGGCCGTGCGCCAGCTCGAGGACGAGCTGGGCGTGGTGCTGCTCGACCGCGGCGTGCAGCCGGCACGGCTGACCGACGCCGGCGAGGTGGTCTACCGCCGCGCGCTGGCCTTGCTGGCCGAGCAGGACGACCTGCGCGCCGAGCTCGACGAGCTGCGCGGCCTGCAGCGCGGCGTGCTGCGCCTGGGCCTGCCGCCGATCGGCAGCAGCCAGCTCTTCGCGCCGCTGTTCGCGCGTTTTCGCGGCCTGTACCCGGGCATCGAGGTGCAGCTCGTCGAGCACGGCAGCAAGCGCCTGGAGGCGATGCTCAGCGACGGCGAGCTCGACCTCGCCGGGCTGCTGGCGCCGACTTCGGCGGCCTTCGACTGGCAGTCGGTGCGCGAGGAGCCGATGCGGGTGCTGGTCGCCGAATCGGTGCCGCTGGACGTCGCCGGCGAACGCGTGCGCTTCGCGGCGCTGGCCGCGCAGCCCTTCGTGCTCTTCGAGGCCGGCTTCGCGCTGAACCCGATGCTCGTCGACGCGGCACGCAGCGCGGGCTTCGAGCCCCACGTCGTCGCGCGCACCAGCCAGATCGACTTCATGGTCGAGCTCGTCGCCGCCGGGCTGGGCGTCGGCTTCCTGCCGCGGCTGATGGCCGAGCCGCGGCGCCGCCCGGGCGTGCGCGTGCTCGCGCTGGCCGAGCCGGAGCTGGTCTGGCACATGGCGCTGGCCTGGCGCCGCGGCGGCTACCTGCCGCACGCCGCGCGCGCCTGGCTGGAGCTGGCGGCGGCCGCCGCCTAGGCGTTCAGCGCGCCGGCAGCGCGCGCGGCACCCAGCCCGAGGCGCCGTAGACGTCGACACGCGCCCGGCGCGCGACGCTGTAGTGCAGCTCGGTGCCCGGCGCGACGCCCAGCGTGGCCAGCGTCTGCTGCAGCAGCACGCGCGCCGGCGCCAGTTCGGCGACTTCGACGTCGATGCGGTGGAAGCGCAGCGCGCGGCCGCCGTTGCGGCCGGCTTCGCCCAGCGAGCCGCCCCAGCCGAGCAGCGTGCCCAGCCCGGCTTCGGCCAGCGCCTGCTCGAGCGCCGCGTGCAGCGCGTGGTGGGCATCGGCCGCTTCGTCGGCCGACGGGATCTTCAGGTACAGGAATTCCATGGACAGCGGGAGGCGGGCGCCGGAGGCACCCCTGGACGCACAACGTGCGAAGCGGCGGTTGCGAGGACACAACCCCGGCACGCCCCGGTGTCGATCGCCTTGACGACGCCGGCCCGCCGCGCCTTAGACTGCCCCGGCGGCAGCCGCCGCCACACCGAGGAGGAGACGGGTGATGGGCAGGCGCACGGTGCGTGGGCGTTCCCGCGGCCGGGCGGCTGCCTTGGCGTCGCCCGATGCCCATGAGATCGGACCCTGCCGCAGCCGCCCGGCGCCGCCGCGCCCTGCCCCTCGTCGCCTCGGCCGTCGTGCTGGGGGCGGCGCTGAACTGGGGATGGCTGGCGCGCAACCGCGCCGTGGTCGCCGCCGACACCCAGGTCGCGGCGCTGCACCAGATCTCCGACGAGGTCGAGGCCGCCACGCTGGCGCTGGCGGCCTCGCCGGGGCCCAAGGCGGAGCCGGAGACCGTCGCGCAGCTGGAGCGCGCACGCGGCGCGATCTTGCGGCTGGGCACGGCCGAAGGCATGGAGCTGCCGGCGGTGGCCTTCTCGGCTGCGCTGGACACGGCGCTGGCCCGGCCGCACGAGATCCAGGCCGTGCACCGCCTGGCCGAGGCCTGGCGTGTCTTCGAAGACGCCGTGCAGTCGCTGGCCGACGCCCACCGGCGCGACGCCGACCGCCGCTTCGGGCTGGTGCTGCTGGCGGCAGCCGCGGCCTTCGCCGCCGCGCTCGCCTGGATGCTGCGGCCGAGCCGGGCGCCGGCCACCTCGCTGCCCGACGCGCCGCTGGAAGACACCGGACACGGCGGTTTCGAGCCCGGCGAACACCCGTTCGCGCGCCTGTCGGGCGACACGCCGGCGATGCTCGTCGCCTACTGGGACCGCGCGCTGCGGCTGCGTTTCGCCAACCAGGCCTACCTCGACTGGTACGGCCTGCAGCGCGACGCGGTGCTGGGCCGCACGATGGCCGAGGTGCTGGGCGAAGAGGTGCCGACGCGGCGGCGCGAGGCGCTGGAGCGCGTGCTCGCCGGCGAGGTCGTGCAGACGCAACTCGACATCAGCGGCGCCCGCGGCCGCCGCGGCCACTTCTGGGTCTACCGCCTGCCCGACAAACGCGGCGGCACCATCGCCGGCTTCTATTTCATCGCCAGCAACGTCAGCGAACTGCACGACGCCCGGCTGGCCGCCGAAGCCGCCAACCAGGCGCTGGCGCGTGCCGAGTCCTTCACTCGCGAGCTGGCGAACACGCTGCCGGCGGTCGTGCTGTACTGGGACCGGCAGGAGCGCTGCCGCTTCGCCAACCTGGCGGCGCAGGACTGGTTCTCGCGGCCCGAGAACGAGCTGCTCGGACGCTCGATCGCCGAGCTCGTGCCGCCCGATCAGTACCAGGAGGCGCGGCCCTTCATCGAGGGCGCCCTCGCAGGCGAGCACCAGGAATACGAACGCACGCTGGTGCGTGCCGACGGTCGCGCCGTGCCGCTGTACGCGCACTACGTGCCGCGCCGGATCGACGGCGAGGTCGTCGGTTTCCTCGCCGTACTGACCGACGTCGGCGCGCTCAAGCAGGCCGAGCAGCGCCTGGCCGAGGCCAACGCCGAGCTGCAGCAGCGCGCCGCGCAGGCCGAGGCGGCGACACGCGCCAAGAGCGCCTTCCTGGCCAACATGAGCCACGAGATCCGCACGCCGATGAACGCGATCATCGGCCTCACGCACCTCATCGCCCGCGCCACCGACGACCCGCTGCAGCGCGAGCGCCTGCGCAAGGTCGACGGCGCCGCGGCGCACCTGCTGCAGATCCTCAACGACATCCTGGACCTGTCCAAGATCGAGGCCGGCAAGCTGCGGCTCGAGCCGGCGGACTTCTCGCGCGACGAGCTGATCTCGCGCGTGCTGGACGTGGTCGAGGCCGCGGCGCGCGCCAAGGGTTTGGAGCTGGTGCTGGACACCGACCACGTGCCCGAGCGGCTGCGCGGCGACGCGCGGCTGCTGTCGCAGGCGCTGATCAACCTGCTAGGCAATGCCGTCAAGTTCACCGAACGCGGCTGGGTGCGGCTGCGCGCCGAGCTGCTGCGCCGCGACGGCCAGCGCCTGCTGCTGCGCTTCGAGGTCCAGGACACCGGCATCGGCATCGCGCCCGAGCACCAGGCGCGGCTGTTCACGCCCTTCGAGCAGGCCGACAGCACGCGCACGCGGCGCCACGGCGGCACCGGGCTCGGGCTGGCGCTGACCCGCCACATCGCCGAGCTGATGGGCGGCAGCGCCGACGCCAGCAGCCGGCCAGGCGAAGGCTCGACCTTCGGCTTCAACGCCTGGCTCGAGGAGGCCGACGCGCTGCCGTCGCAGGCGCCGATGCGCCTGCCGGCAGCGCTGCGCGCGCTGGTCGTCGACGACCTGCCGGAGGCGCTGGACGCCATCGCGATGCAGCTGCAGGGACTGGGTGTCGCCGTCGACACGGCCGGCGACGGGCCCGAGGCCTTGCAGCGCGTGCTGGCCGAACGCGAACAGGGCCGCGGCTACGACGTCTTCGTCATCGACTGGATGATGCCCGGCTGGGACGGCCTCGAGACCCTGCAGCGCCTGCGTGCCGCCGACCGCGGCGGCCGCGGGCCGGCGCTGCTGATCAGCGCCTACGACGCGCCGGCGCTGCAGGCGCAGGCGGGCCGGGCCGGTTACGGCGCGGTGCTGATGAAGCCGCTGACGCCCTCGGCGCTGCACGACGCGCTGGCCCGGCTGCTGCGCCCGGCGCCGACGGCCGAAGCCGCGCCGGCGACCGACGAAGCCTTCGTCCGCCTGCGCGAGCGCTGCGCCGGGCGGCGCGTGCTGGTGGCCGAGGACAACCCGGTGAACCAGGAGGTCGCGATCGCGCTGCTGGAAGAGGCCAGGCTGAACGTGGTCGTCGCCGCCGACGGCCAGCGCGCGATCGACCTGGCGTCCTCGCAGTCTTTCGACCTCGTGCTGATGGACGTGCAGATGCCCGGCATCGACGGCCTCGACGCGGCCCGTGCGATCCGCTCGCGGCTGGGGCGCGGGCTGCCCATCGTCGCGATGACCGCCAACGCCTTCGGCGAAGACCGCGACGCCTGCCTGGCCGCCGGCATGGACGACCACGTCGCCAAGCCGGTCGATCCCCCGCGGCTGTACGAGACGCTGCTGCGCTGGCTGCCCGGCGGCGCCGGCTGATCAGTCGGCGTGGAAACCCGACTGGCGCAGCAGTTCGCTGCCGGCGGCCAGTTCGTTCGCGACGAAGATGCGGAACTCGTCGCTGCCCAGCACCGCCGCCTCCAGCCCCAGCGGCCGCAGCGCCTGACGGCTTTTCAGCGCCGCCGCCGCGCCGGCGACGGCCTGCGCCAGCGCCTCGATGCGCTCGTCCGGCGTATCGCGCGGCGCCCAGAGCCCGTACCAGGAGTGGTGAACGAAGGCCGGCAGCCCGGCTTCGGCGAAAGTCGGCACGCGCGGCAGCAGCGGGCTGCGGTCGGCGGCGCTGATCGCCAGCGCCCGCACGCGGCCGGCGCGGGCGAGCGGCTGCAGCGCCACGAGAGAATCCAGCAGCAGGTCGGCGTGACCACCTGCGACGTCCATCAACGCCGGCTGCGTGCCCTTGTAGGGCACCAGGTTCAGCTTGAGCCCGGCGCGGCGCTCCAGGTCGAGCATCGCCAGATGGCCCGGCGCGCCATAGGCCGGCACCCCTGCGCTCCAGCCGCCCGGCTCGGCGCGGATCGCGGCCAGCAACTGCTGCAGGTCGCGCTCGCCGCGGCCCGGCGCCACCACCAGCAGCAGCGGCGTGCGGCCGAAACGTGCGACCGGAGCGAAGTCGGCCTGCGGGTCGTAGGGGGGGCGCGCCAGCACCTGGCGCGTGAAGACGTGGGTTGCCGCCGAGAACAGCAGCGTGCGGCCGTCGGGCGCGGCGCCGAGCACCAGCCGGCCACCGATCGTGCCGCTGGCCCCGGGATGGTTCTCGACGAGCACCGGCGTGCCCAGCCGTGGCGCCAGCGCGCCGGCCAGCACACGGGCGGCGGCGTCGACACCACCGCCGGGCGCGAACGGCACGACGAGGCGCAAAGGCGCTGCCTGCGCATCGACCGCCGCCACGGCGCCGCCCAGCGGCCCGCCCAGGGCCGCCAGCAGCAGCGTTCGGCGCTTCAGCGCCGGCATGAAATCTCCACCCGCGATCTCCCGCGGCCGCGGCGGCCACGCCGCACGAGCATGCGCCGGCGACGGAACCGGTGCAATGCCGCGAGTCCGGCCCGTTGGCGGGCCGGTGCCTTGCAGTGGAGGTGGCGCCTTACTGGACGCGCAGGTCGTCGAGCGTCTTGCCGGCGGCCAGTGCCGCACGGATCCACTCGGGACGCTTGCCGCGGCCGACCCAGGTATTGCCTTGGCCGTCGGCATAAGCCGGCTTGCCGGCGGCCTTGCGCGAACGCGTGGCCTTGGGCGCGAGACCCAGGTCGGCGGCGCTCAGGCCGTAAGCCGCGATCTGCGCCTTGATGCCGGCGACGACGTCGGCGATTTCCTTCTTGCGCAGGGCTTCGGCTTCAGCTTGCAGCTTTTCGATCTGCGCCTGGATTTCCGCGTAGGTCGCCGTGGGCGTCGCAATCTTCTTGGTGGCCATTCGGTGATGTTCCGTCATTAATGGGGATGAAAAGGATAACGCGAAAACGCACGACGCCGCCGGCAGGTTTACACGACCTGACACGACGACGGACAAATGGCGCTCAATCCAATCCCGGCCGCCCGCGACGCGAGGGTCAGAGCCAGCCGAAATGCGAACGCAGATGCTGTGCGGTGACGTTGATCGGATCGACCGGCGCCTGCGGAAACTGGCGCATCGTCGCGCCACGCCAGCCCCCGGGGTTCTGGCCGAGCACCGCGATCGACTTCAGCCGCCAGCCATCGGATTGCAGATGTTCGAGATAAGCGCCGGCATCGGGCAGGTTCTGCGGGTCGATCGGATTGGCCAGCGGCCAGAGGCAGAACAACACCGCGCTGCAACGCCGGGTGGCGACTTCGGCGGCGAAGTCGGCCGGCGTCGTGCGAGTTTCCTGCAAGGCCCCGGCGCGGGCATACAGGCGCAATACGGCGCCGCCCGAGGCCGGCTGGATGTCGCGCAGGCTGCGGTTGAAACAACCGGTGAGGCTGCGCACGAGCGATGACTTGCGCGTGTGCGGATTGCCGATCAGGACGTAGGCTTCCACGAGGTTTCCCGGAGTGTCGTGCCGGCACCATGATGCCGCACTGCGCGGCCGTTGCAGGCATACCGGGGACCATCACTCCACCCGCAAGCCCCCAGGACCGAAACCGATGCGCTCGGCGTCGGCCTTGAAGAACTGCCCGAGATAGGCGCGAGCCGCATCGCGCAGCCGACTTTCGGTGGCCGCATCGGGTCGCTGCTGCAGCGCCATCTGGGTGCCGGCCATCAGCATCGCGAGGATGGCCATCTGTTCGTACATCTCGCGCCGGTCGTCTTCGGGAGCATCGGCGAGCCCGGGTTGTGCCGCCAGCACGCTGCGCATCTGCGCCACCACCGGCGGGAAACGTTCGTCGGGAAACGAGCGGTTGTGCAGCCCCATCCAACTGCCGACGAGGAAGGCGGCGAGTGCGCCGCCGAGGTCGCCGTGGGGAATGCCGAACTGTTTCTCGATGCCGCGATAACGCTGCAGCAAATCGTCGAACAAAGCGTGCGCCTTGGCCTGCTGAGCCGCCGGATAGTGCGCCGCGAGCTTGGCCGGCATCGTCGCCGGGCCACGGGTGGGTACCAGCAACGCCGCCGCGGACGCGTTTTCCGGCGCGGCTTTGGCCGCGGCCTGCACGCGTTTGGGAGTCGATAGGTCGTTGACGACGCTCTGCGTCAGATAGCTGGTGGACAGGAAATTGGACATCGGCGCGCCGACGACGCCGTAGCCTGGGCTCAGTTGCGCTGCCGCCGGCGGTGAAACGAGCGTCGCCAGCGAGATGAAAGCCAGGACGCACAGCCCGGCCGTGAAGTTGCGGCGCGGGCCTGCGGTTTTGCTCACCACGCCTCGGCAAACGCAGTGGCGGAACATCGTCGATTCCATGCGAGCTCCTGTACGACGGAAACGTGAAACGTGATCGCCGGCCGCCCGAGTCTCACTCCAGACTGAGCCCGTTCGGCCCGAGCTGCACGCGCTCGGCGTCGACCGCCAGGAACTGTTCGAGATAGCGCTTGGCCGCCTGTCTGAGGTTCGCCGCCGCGACGCTGTCGGGCTGGCGGTCCAGCGCCATCCGGGTCGTGGCCATGAACATGCCGAGGATCGCCAACTGTTCGTAGGTGTCCTGGCGCGCCGGGCCGGCAGCCTCGCGCAGCTGCGGCAACGAAGCGAGTATCCGGCGCGACTGATCGACGAGCGGCGGGAAGTCGCGGTCGGGAAAGGGCTCGCCTCGATAGGCCATCCAGCTGCCGGCAATGAAGGCGGCCACGGCGCCGGCCAGGTCACGACGCGGGATGCCGAACTGGCGTTCGATGCCCTGGTAACCCGACAGCAACTCGGCGAAGAAACGTTCGGCTTCGGCCCTGGCCTCGGGCGGATAACTTTGTGCCAGTTGGCGCGGCATCCTGCTGGGGCCATCGGGCACCACGGTTGAGACCTGAGCCGCTCGTTTGCTTTCCGCGGCAGGCCGCGCGCCGGGCACCGAGGCCTGCAGGATCTGCTGGTTCAGCACGCCGCCGGTGATCATCAGCGGCGTGCCGGTGTAGGTCGGGATGTGGATCTGCGCCGCCACGGGCGCACAGCAAAGCACCGAGACGAGCGACGAGGCCAAGGCCCACGAAGCCCGTGTCCATCCCGGGCACGAGCGTAGATGCCTCATCGTGTCCAGCCCCGCAGATCGCAGCCCAGCGCCTTGCGCCGCCCGTCTGCGCCGGTGACGGTGAACGACGCCGCCGCCGCGCCGACGCGGCGCGAGGTCGACGGCGCGACGTAGAGGTCGCAATTGCCGATCGGGATGCCCGAGCAGCCGGTCGAGGTGCAGGCGTTGGCCGGGTCCATGTCGAACGCGAAGAAGGCGCCATCGGGGGACCAGACCCCGTACGAGCTCAGTCCGGTGTCGGTCAGCTGCTCGAGGCCGCTGCCGTCGATCGCGGAGATCCAGAGGTCGGTCGACCTGACGCCGCCGCCCTCCCAGAGCACGTTCCAGCGCGTGATGACGCGCTGGCCCGCGGGGTCGACCCAGAGGCCCGCCGGCGTGCGGCCGCTGACGCTCAGCTGCGCGACCGCGGTGTCCGGCAGCGCCGGCGTGCCGATGCGCAGGCGGCCGTCGGCGCCGAGGTGGAGCACGCGTCCGTCGGGCAGCCAGTCGGCCGCCGCATGGACACCCGGATAACTGGCCAGCGTGACGCGGCCGTTGAAGTCGATCGCGATCAGCTCGACCTGATCCGAGCCGACGCCCCCGGCGGTCGGCGACCAGCTGAGGATCATGCGGCCCAGCACGGGCGACGGCCGCACGCGCCGGACGTAGCCATCGAAGGTGGCGGCGTCGACGCGCTGCCCGTCGCGGGTGTAGATCGACACCGTCGAGAAGTCGTCGTCCAGGTCGTACTCGTAGGTGATGAAGTGCTGGCCGTCAGGCGTCGGCACGGCGGTCTCGACTCCGGAGACACGGACCGTCTTCGCCCCCGCCAAGTCGGAGACCTGCAGGCCGTTCACGGCGTCCAGGCCGAAGAAGTCGTGCCACAGCAGGCCCGACGTGGTGACCTCGCCGCCGGCGCCGTTGTCCCGCTCGTCGCCGCCACCTCCACCGCCACCACAGCTGACCAAATGCACGAACGCCATCACCGCGACACCTGCCGCCGCATAACGCAGTGGCCCGATTCCACCCAGTGCCTTTCGCCATTGCCGGCTGTCGCTCATCCAATTTCCTCGCGAACTCTGGCGGGCCGAATTCCACAAGCCCGAAAATGCGGCCGACTCTGATGGGCACGCGTGGCAAGGGCAATCCCGAAACGGTGGCAGCTTGAAAGGCGACGGTCGCAACGGCAACAGGGCGTTAACAAGTTGCCGGCCGTCCCCCACCTGGTGGCCACCGCCTAGGAGCGATCCCAGCTTTG
This sequence comes from Rubrivivax gelatinosus IL144, assembly GCF_000284255.1. NCBI lineage: Bacteria > Pseudomonadati > Pseudomonadota > Betaproteobacteria > Burkholderiales > Sphaerotilaceae > Rubrivivax > Rubrivivax gelatinosus. Next base: position 599,024 of record NC_017075.1, on the reverse strand, counting down.
CGGCCCTGCGGCGCGACGATGCAATGCAGCCCATCGTGCAGCAGCGGCCACCGAGCCCTTGTCGCTGCGATGAAACAGGTCCGGGCGATCACGATGTCCGGGTCCGAACTCTTCAACTTCGACCGGAGCAATTCCCATGAGCGGAGCACTGAACAGCGTCTTCGGCGGCGGCAACATCCTCGGCCTGGTGATGAACATCGCCAGCATGGCCTTCCCGCCGCTGCAGATCGCGATGTCCCTGAGCAATCTGTTCACCCAGACGCTGGGCCAGGCACTGAATGCCGGCATCGACATCCTGCAGCAGCAGTTCGGCATGCCGAAGTTCGTCGCCGATCTGGCGAAGAGCATCGTCGACAAAGCAGTGCAGGCCAACCACAAGTCGACCGATCCGCAGGTCGATCAGTTCGTCGCCGACAAGGTGGGCGACCAGATGCAAGCTTGGGGAACCGGCTTCACGCAGCGCTTCATCGACGGCGTCATCGACGACGTCAAGGAAGGCCGCAGCGTCAACGGTGCCAAGAAGCGCTCGGCAAGCAGCTGGCTGGAAGTCATCGCGCTGTCCATGGCGGACGCGATGGCTGCGAAGACCGACAAGATGCTCGACCTCTCCAAGGAGATCCGGGAGCTCTCCAAGGTCGAGATCGACAAGGAGGACATCAACGGTCAGAAGAGAAACGCCGCAGACATGCAGACGGCACAAGCGAGCATGAACTCCACCAGCAAGGAGTTCGAAATGCTGACGAACACGATGAAGACCGTGATCGACTCCATCGGCAACTCGCTGGCCCAGGCTGCACGCAAGTCCTGACCTTACAGTCACAAACGGTGTCAGGCGGCTCCTGCAAAGGAGCCGCCCTTTGTCGTGCTAGAAAGACTCATGGAGGCCTGACATGACTTTTCGCTCGACGGCCGCGGCAATGTGCGTGGTGTTTTCCTTCGTGCCCCAAGCCGCCCACGCCTACTGGTGCTGCTACGGCCTGGACAACCTCGCCGGGCTGGACTTCCAGTACCGGATGAACCGCATCCAGATGCAGCTCGTCGAGCAGTCCGCGAAGGCTAGGACCAAGACCCCGGCACCGCTGCCAACCGTCGAGCGCGCCAGCACGACGGCCGCCCGCGAGATGGCGCAGTCCTACCCAGCCGCACAGCGCGAACAGGCCGCACGAACCTTCGAGACACTGCTCGCGAAGTACCGGGAGATCGAGGATCGTTTCGGCATCCGCCGCGGCGACATCGGCGGCGCGCTCGCCGCCTTCGTCGCCGGCAACCTGATGGCGATGCGCCAGCAGCCCTTTCCCGACGCCCACTTCGCGGCGCTCGTGCGCCAGATGCGCGAAGCCGTCGCAAGCGACCCGGCCTACCGACGCCTGGACCCGGTGGAGCTGCGCCGCAGCTACGAACAGCTCGCCATCGTCGGCATGTTCATGGCCGCCACGCAGATGGCCCTGGCGCAGCAGCCCGACGACGGCCTGCGCGAACGCAGCGTCACGGCCGCGCGCCGCTACCTCGCGACGGTGATCCCCGGCGACCTGGACCGCCTGCAGATCACGGCCGACGGTCTGTCCCAGCGTTGAACGACCCCGTCATGCCCATGCCGCTTTCCCACCGACGATGGCTCGCGCACGCCGCCGCCTGCCTCGTGCTGGCCTGGCCGGCCTTCGCGGCCGCCTACGGCCCGATGTACAACATCGGCAACCTCGGCGTGCTGGACTCGTCCTGGTACTACCAGTCGATCCAGTACCGCATCGTCGAGAACGCGCGCCAGCGCAATGCGGCCGCCAAGGCAGCCGACACGCCGCCCGCACCGAGCCGCGACGCCGTCGCCAACCTCGTCACCCGGGCCGACGGTCCGACCCGAACCCCCAGCCGGCTGGCCGCCGGCTACCCGCCCGCCGGGCGGGCACAGGCCGAGTCGACGTTCGCCACGCTGCTGCGGTCCTACGGCGACATCGAACGCCGCTTCGGCATCGAGGCGGGCGACCTCGGCGGCGCCGCCGCGGCCTTCGTCGCCGGCTGCTGGATGGCGATGCACGGCGTGGACTTCCCCGACCGCCATTTCGCCACCCTGGTCGCGCAGATGCGCCGGGTGATGGCCTCGCAGCCAGGCTTCGCCTCGGTGCCGGCGCGCGAGCTGCGCGAGGCCTACGAACAGCTGGCCATCATCGGCATGTTCATGGCGACGACGCAGATGGGGCTGAAGTCCAGGCCCGACGAGGCGGTCGCCAAGAGCAGCCGCGACGCGGCGCGAGGCTATCTGCAGCAGTTCCTGAAGGGCGATGTCGACCGGCTGACGCTGGGCGACGACGGCCTGGCGCTGCGCTGACGGCCTCCCCCTGGTCACGATCCCAGGTGGCGAGCGCGCCGCCGGCTTCCTAAGCTGCGCCGCGATCGGAGGACCGCGCATGAACGACATCGGCCGCCAACCCGCACGCGTGCCCTCGCCGCCGCCTTCGCCGGTGGTGGACACGACGCTGCGCCGGCTCGACCGCCTGCTCGACGCCTCGGGCCCGGGCTGGGTCAGCCGCGACGAGGTGCGCCAGGCCACCGAGCTGATCGGCGCGCTGCCGGCGCGCGACGCCGACGCCGTCGTCGACCGCATGGCCGCCGCGGGTCGCCTGGAGACGCTGGCGCAGGAGGTGATGGACCGATCCTGGATCGGCCCCGGCCTGACGGCCGACCAGCGTGCCGACTTCTTCCAGGCGATGGCGCAAGACCTGGACGGCGACTCGCTGGCCGCGCTGTCGAAGGCCCTGGCCGGCACCGAGGCCGCCAGCGGCGGCTTCCAGCCGGTGACCGAGCTGGGCACGGCGGTGGCCCGCCACGCCTCGCCGCAAGCCAAGCTGGACTACCTGCAGACGCTGGCCGGCCAGGCGACCGACAAGCCGCAGCATGCGGTCGGCGGCCTGCTGGAGTTCGACGGCCAGCGCCGCCTGGGCGACGCCGAGGCGCGGGCGATCGCCTCGGTCGTCGCGTCCTTCGGCGACGATCCGGCGTCGGCACGCACCGCCTTCGAGACCCTGGCGCGAGAGCCCGGTGCACTCGACGCCGTGATGCTCGCCGCCACCGACACCGAGCAGGACTGGGGCCTGATCAACGGCTGGCACACGGCAAAGTCGGACCACGGCACGTTCCGCGCGCTGATGCAGACCGCCGCGCGCATGGAACGTAGCTTCGCCGGCGGCGCCGACGGCGCGACCGTGCGCGCGCTGGGCGACCGCGTGTTCGACGCCGCGGTGCGCGCCGTCGCCCCGGGCGAAGTGCAGGCCGCCGACCTCGTGTTCCGCGCCACGCCGATGGACGCGCATGCCACGCGCATGGCCGAGCTGTCGCAGGCCGTCTGGATACCACCAGCCACTCGCTGGGCGGCCGCCGGGCGCGCCGGCGTGCCGGCCACGACCTTCAACGCCGCCGGCGTCGCCGACGAGACGCGTGAAGGTTATTCGCTGCACTTCGCCGAGGGCCAGGTCACCACCGCACGACGGGTGACAACATGAGCTTCCTGAACGAAGGCCCGGTGCCGACGCGTTATGTCGACGCGCTGGGGCTGGACCGGCTGCGCCAGTTCCAGGCGTCGGTCGGCCGCTCCGTGGACCTGGGCAGCCCGCTGGCGCGTGTTTACCTCGGCGCGCGCCTGGACAGCTGGAACCCGGGCACGATCGCCGAGGGAGGCCGGTTCGGCACGCAACAACATGGTTTGGCGGAAGTCCTGCGGCATCGTGCGCCAGCGTCCTAGCGGCGTCGGCGTGGCGCTGGCCACGGGCCTCGCGGCCCTGGGTTTCGCCGCCTGCTCGCCGGCCGCCGCACCGAAGGAGGAACCCGTGTCCATCGACGTCTCCGCCGTCTTCGGCGCCGCCGACCAGCGCGAGCGCGCCCAGGCCCGTTTCGCCGACGAAGCCAGCCGCCGCTTCCTGCGCCTGGCCGAAAGCGGTGACCTGGCCGCGATGACGGCCCAGGTGCGCGCGGGCTACGCCGTCGACACGCCCGGCGAGCAGGGCGTGACGCCGCTGCTGGCCTACGTCGCCTACGTGCGCCCGGTGCGTGCCGACGTCGTCGCCCACCTGCTGGCGCTGGGCGCCGACCCGACAAGCACGCTGGCCAACGGCATGTCGCTGCTCAACGCCGCCGCGCGTGTGCGCGACCCGCAGCTGCTGCCGGTGCTGCTGAAGGCCGGCGTGTCGCCCGATGCGCGGCTGCCGGTGCAGGGCGAGACCTTTCTGTCGCTGGCGATCCGCGAAGGCAACACCGATCTGGCGCTGGCACTGCTGCGGGCCGGTGCACGCGCCGATCTGGCGACAGGGGACGGCAGCCCGCCGCTGCAGCTCGCCACCGGCATGGGCAACTGGATCGTCGCCGACGCCCTACTGCGCGCTGGCGCGCGCATCGACCCGACACGCCTGGCCCACGCGCTGAACCTGAACCCGCCGGCCCCCGACACACCGCAAGGCCGCGCCCACGCCGCCGTGTCCGCAAGACTGCAGACGCGATGATCTTCGACTGGCTCAAGCGCCGCCGCGAACCCCGGCCGGGCGCCACCCTCGCCGCACGGCTGCGCGACTACACGCCCTACGAGGCGCCGCACGCCGGCCCCGGCACGGTACTGAGCCCCAACCAGGCGGCGGAGAACCTCGCCTGCTTCGAACAGGTCCTGCCGCAGCGGCTGCAGCAGATCTCGGCGCTGCTGCACGAGGTCGCCGGCATCGACACCCGGGCGGCGCTGGCCGAACCGTCGGCACACGCCGCGGCGCTGGCCGACGAGCTGCAGCGCTGGGCGCTCGCCCAGTGGCCGGCGCTGCGGCTTGCCGGCCCTGGCGGCCTCACGCGCTGGCTGGACAGCCGCCGCAGCGGCGGCGAGGTCGTCTTCTCGATGCTGCTGGACCTGGCGATGCTGCTCGGCGAGCTGATCGCGCGCGGCAACCCGGACTGGCACTGGGGCCTGGACCTGGATGCACAGAACCTCGCCGACGGCATGCTCAGCGCACGCCGCATCGTGCTGCTGGCCGACCCGGTGGGCACGCACACGACGCCCTTCGTGCTCGACGTCGAGGCCGTCGTCGTGCACCGCTTCCTGCACGCCGACGACCCGGCGCAACGCCTGCTGAACCCGCTGCGCCGTCTGGTCGAGGAAGGCTTGCGCGGCGACGCGATGGCCTGCTGGCGGCAGGCCGGCTGAGGCATTGCCGGACGGGCCAAGAGCGACCTAGGGCCGCTGCAACTGGAAGCTCCGCCCGTCCCAGGTCCAGCGCCGTCCGTCGGCACAGGCGACGGTGCGGCCGCGCCGCGGCAGCGTGCAGTCGTCGCCGTCGCGCCAGCCGGGCAGCAACGCGGCGGTGACGTCGTTCCAGCCCGCGCCGTCGCGGCGCAGCAGCCGCGTGCGCTGCGCGTCCGTCCAGCGCTGCTGCACGGCGACGACGGCGCCGCCGTCGGCCTGGCGGAACAGCGCCGCGACGTAGCCCGGTCGGCCGCCGTCGCCACGCAGCGCGAGGTAGCCGTTGGCGACGTCGTCCACCTCGTACAGCGGGTGGCCGGGCTGCAGGCGCTGCAAGCGCTCCAGCCGCGTCAGGTCGACGACCTCGACCGGCAGCGAGGCGAAAGCCGCGGCCAGTTCGCCCTTCACCGTCGGCAACAGCCGCGCATAGGCCGGCGCCAGGCGCCGGCGCGCCTCGGCGGCGTCGGTCACGCCGTCGAGCAGCGCTTGCAGTTCGGGCACGGCGCGCACGCCGTCGCCGTCGCGACGCAGCACACGGGCGCTGTCGTGGCGCTCGCCGCCGGCCGGCGCCGCGCGGATGTAGCGCTCGAGCAGCACGAGGTCGCGTGCGCCCTCGGGCCCGGTGGCGAAGGCGGCGCGCAGCTCGATGTCGAAGAAGGCGTCGGCCGGCTCGGGCTCGCGCAGGCGCAGCAGCCGCCAGTGCGCCGCGTCGCCGGGCCGTGGCATCAGGTACCAGACGGCGACGCCGGCCTCGGGCTCGCGCCAGGCCAGCAGCCAGCCGCGTTCGTGAGCGCCGAAGGGCAGCAGCAGCGGGCCGTGCATCAGGCGGGCCCCGGCGGGCAGCAGCATGCGCAGCGTCGTCGCGTCGGCAGCGGCCGCGGCGGGCACTTCGTCGGGCGGGTCGACAGGCGCAGCCACCGCCAGACCGGACGCAACAGCGAATGCCGTGGCGACCCGCAGCACGGCGGGCAGCAGGCGGCGGGCGAGGAACGAGTCGAGGCCCATGCCGCCGCGCGTCAGAACCAGCCGACGAAGCCGTCCGCGAAATACACCAGCCCGACGGCGCCGACCGGCAGCGCGGCCCACCAGATGCGCTTGGCCTTCATCAGGCTGGCGATCGAGCTCAGCAGGATCGTCACCTGCAGCAGCAGCACGGCGATGCCGAAGGGCTGGTTGTGGCGCTTGGCCTCGTCGCGCTGCGCCTCCAGCTCGCGCGCCTTGGCCTCGATGTCGTGCTTCTCGCGGCCATAACGCTCGATCTGCGTCTTCAGCTCGGCGATGCGAGTCTCGTAGTCGGCACGCGCCGGGTTGCCGGCGGGCAGCGCCTCGAGCTGCAGCTTGAGCTGTTCGGACTGCAGCTCGAACAGGTGCTGCTTCATGCTCTTGGCCTGGTAGAAGGCCCACTGGTCCGAGGCCAGCGCCTGGTTGATGACGCTCTGCGTCGAGTACGAACCGCCCTTGAAGGTCGACAGCGTGGCGCTGACGGCGAAGATGACGGTGGCCAGCGACATGCGCTTGAGCCAGGTTTCGGTGTCCTTGTCGGTCTCTGCCACTTGGGATCGTGAGAAGGTGGTGAAGAAGATCGTTCAGCGCCCGCTCGGGCAGGCGGCCGGCAGGCCGTTCAGGCCCTGGTGGCCGATGCGGAACTCGGCCCCGGTGGCACGGCCCGCGGCGTGCTGCAGGCGCACTTCGTAGAGGCTGTCGAAATCGTCGTCGGCCCAGCCCGGCACCTCGGCGGCGTCGCCGCCGGCAGCGGCGACGAGGGCCCGCGCCAGGCGCGCGCCGAGATGGTGTTCCCAGGCGACGACGTAGGTGCCCGGCGGCTGCGCCAGCAGGTGCGCGGCCAGCGGCTCGACCTGTTCCATCGCCCAGCCGAGCTGCACCGGCAGGCCGACACGCACGGCCAGCGGCTCGATCGTCGCCAGCGGCCGGATGTAGGGGTAGGGCACGCCCTTGTCGCGCTTGAGCACCGAGGGGTCGGGCGCGTAGATCGCGCTCGGCGTGCCGTAGGCGCCGAGCAGCACGGCCGGCAGCGCCAGCGCGCGGTTCAGGCCGCGGCAGTCGAGCTGGCCCAGGCCGGCTGGCGGCTTCTCGCCGTGGCGCAGGATGACGATCGTCGTGTCCGCCGGGGCGGCGGACACGGCCGCCGCGCACAGCAGCGCGGCCAGCGCGGACAGGCCGCGAACGCTAGGAGGGCTCATCTCGGGGGCGGGTGGCAACGCGGCAGGAGGGTGCCGCGGGCGCAAGTCTAGCCACGTCCGGCGGCGGAATTGAGGGGTGTTCGCCGGCCATCTCCGGGCAGAAGCCACGGCAGGCGGCGCCCAGAATCGGTGCCTTGCCGCCGCGCCCGCGCCCTGGGCGCGTCGCCGGCATCGACGGCGCCGCGCACGGCGCTCCTCACCCCTTCAACGGTTCGTGGACGCCATCCTCAGCGAGTTCGAGATCTGGTTGACCCTGGTCGGGCTCGGCAGCGGCTCCTGGATCGGCTACGTCGTCGTCGACGGCGTCTACGAAAAGCTGCTGACGCTGGCCGAACGCCGCCGCGCGGCCGAGCAGGACTCGCAGCTGCCGACGATGCCGCCGCCGCAGCCGGCCGCGCCCTTCGACGACAGCGCCTTCGACTCCCTGGCCGCCGGCATCGTCGAGCGCTATCTGGAGATCTGGGAGCACGGCGACGAAGGCCGCGACCTGGCCACCGCGCTGCACGCCGCGCTGGCGGCGCAGCAGCCGCCGACGACGCTGCAGCAGGCGATCGAGCACCAGCTGCGCCAGGGCATCGCACCGCTGCTCGACGACGAGGACGGCGCGCTGCGCGCCCAGCTGATCGGCGCGCAGCTGCTGGGCGCGGCGGTGATGCGCCACGTCGTGCGCGCCGAGCCGCTGGCCAGCCTGCCGGCGCCGCAGCTCGTCGAGGCGCTGACGCCGGCGGTGGGCCGCAGCCTGGCCGAGGCTTTCGCCGCGGTCGACGCTCAGCGCCAGACGTCCAGGCCCAGCGTCAGGTAGCGCCGCCAGTAGCCGCTGGCCGAGTCGCCGGTGGCCATGCGCTGGCCGCTGCCGCCCATCGCCAGCCGCAGCCGCGCCGACGGCGTCAGGTCCCAGCCCAGCGCCAGTTCCCAGAAGTTCGGGTGCGCGGTGCTGCGGTTGCCGGCGGTGTCGGTCTCGTGGGCGATGCCCAGGCCGCTGCGCAGCTGCAGGTCCACCGGGCGCCATTCGCGCGACCAGGCGAGATAGGCGCGCAGCTCCTGGTAGCGGTCGGGGTTCCAGTAGCCGCGGTCGACGTCGTCGTCGCCGCGGCTGCGCTGGATGGCGCTGGCCTCGACGCCGGCCGCCAGGCCGCGCAGCGGCAGCGTGCGCTCGGCGCGGCCACGCAGCCGCCAGCGGGTCGTGCCGTCGTCGAAACGCTGCACCGCGGTCGACGCGGCGTAGGACCACGGGCCGGTCGGGCGATGGTCCACGCCCAGCGCCAGCGAGTTCAGCGTCACCTCGTTGGCGACGGCACGCGGCGCCTCGACGAGTTCGCGCCCGGCCTGCAGGTCCACGCGCCAGTGGTCGGCCGGCACGCCGGCCAGGCGCAGCGTCGGCAGCAGCGGGTTCCAGCCGCCGAAATGCGCCGCCCGCAGCGCGACCGACGGCCACCAGGTGCCGCTCGGGCTGTCGGGCTCGCCGATGCGCCAGCGCAGCGACGCGGCGATCTGGTTGGCCGCGGGGTCGCCGTTGGCGTCGTCCAGCGTCAGCCGGCGCGCCTGGAAGTCCAGCGTCGCGCCGGGCGCCGGATGCCAGCCGGCACCCACCGTCCAGGCGCGCGTGTCGAGCTCGTCCTTGTCTTCGGAGGCCTCGAAGCTGGCGTAGCCGAAAGGCCGCAGCTCGCGGCCGATGCGCCAGTCGCGCAGCCAGGCCGAATCGGCGTCGGCCGGCTCGGCCAGCAGCGGCCAGGCGCGGTCCTCGTAGCCGGCCCACCACCAGGCGCGCGCCAGGTCGGCGCGTTCGCCCGGATGCACCGGCGCCGGCAGCGCCCGGAACCCGGCCAGCGCGGCACGCGAGGCGCCGGCGAAGTTGCGGGCGTTGGCCAGCGCCCAGGCGATGTCGCGGTCGGCAGGGAAACGCCGCGCCAGGGCTTCGAGCTCGCGCACCGCGCCGGCTTCGTCGCCGCTCCACAGCCGCGCGGTCGCCAGGCGGCGCTGCAGCCGGGCGTCCTCGGGGGTCAGCGCCAGCGCCTCGGCAAAGGCGCTGGCCGCGCCGGCCGCGTCGCCTGCCGCCTGGCGCGCCTGGCCCAGGCCGTCGAGCAGCGCGGCACGCGCGGCGCCTTCGCTGGGCGGCAGCAGTTCGGCGAACAGCGCCTCGGCCTCGGCCGGGCGGCCGCTCCACAGGCTCTGCCAGGCCAGCGAGGGCAGGATGTCGGCGCGCCGCGCCGGCGCCAGCGCGAGCGCGCGCCGGTACAGCGCCGCAGCCTCGGCATTGCGGTCGGCGAAGCCGTTGACGCGCGCGGCCTCGATCAGCAGGTCGACGTCGTCGCCGTGGGCCTCGACGAGCTGCGCGTACAGCGGCAGGGCCTGCACCCAGTCGCGCTGGTCGGCCGCGGCCCGGGCCTCGGCGCGGCCGGCCGCGGCCGCCGGCGCGGCGGCGAAGACGGCGGCCAGCGCCAGCACCAGCGGCGCCAGGCGCGGGCTCATGCGCCCCTCCCGACGCGGGTGGTGCTCCAGCGCACCGCCTGGCCCGCCGGGCGGCGGAACAGGGTCGGCAGCGCGACGACGGTGGTGACGGCGAGGAAGGCCCAGTAGATCAGCGGATACCACACGGCATAAGGCAGGAAACGGGTGATGCCGGGGTCGTAGCGGCGGTCGATCCAGACGCCGACGGCCAGCTGCAGCAGGCACAGCGTCGCGATCGCCATGCCCCAGAGGTTGGGGATCGGCGAGGCGCCGACCGGCGGCAGGCCGACGGCCCAGGACAGCGTCCACAGCGTCGCCAGCAGCACGAAGCACACCGACCACAGGATGGACAGCGAGGACTCGACGAACACCGGCCACAGCCGCCGGCTGCGCCAGGTGACGATGACGTCGGCGTGCTTGCGCAGCACCTGGATCAGCCCGCGCGCCCAGCGCAGCCGCTGGCGCCACAGGCCGCGGTAGGACAGCGGCACGGTCATCCAGCACAGCGCGCGCGGCTCGTAGCGCACGTCGTAGTGACGCTTCTGCAGCCGCCAGGTGAGCTCGATGTCCTCGGTCGGCATGTCCGGGCTGTAGCCGCCGACGTCGAGCACGGCGCTGCGGCGCAGCGCGGCGACGACGCCCGAGACGGTGACGATGCGGCCCCAGACACGCTGCGCGCGGCGCAGCAGGCTGACGATGGACGAGAACTCCACCGCCTGCAGCCGCGCCAGGAAGCTGCCGGTGTTGCGCACGCGCGGGTTGCCGGTGACGGCGGCCACACGCGGCGAGTCGAAGTGCGGGACGATGTAGCGCAGCATGCGCACGTCGGGCTCGGCGTCGGCGTCCAGGCCCATCAGGATCTCGCCGCGCGCCAGCGCGATGGCGTCGTTGAGCGCCATCGCCTTGCCTTCGTTGCTGGCCTTGCGCACCAGGCGCAGCCGCGGGTCGGCAGCCAGCGGCTCGAGCTGCGCCAGCGTGCTGTCGGTCGAGCCGTCGTCGATGACGATGACCTCGTAGCGCGGGTAGTCCAGGCGCAGCATGGCCTCGACCGAGCGGCGGATCACCGCCTCCTCGTTGTGCGCCGGCACCAGCACGCTGACGAACGGCAGCTCGGCGTCGGAGCGCTTGGGGTCGGGGCCGACCGTCTCCTCCCAGCGCACGCGGAAGATCAGCGCGGTGACGATCCACATCAGGCTGGTGACGATCGGGTAGATCGCGAAGAACGCGAGCACCCCGCCGTACCAGGCCGTGGTCTGCACGGCCAGCAGCCAGGCTTCCATCAATGCGCTCCTTCGTGCTGGTCGCGGCGCGGCAGCGGGGTGGCGGGTGCCGCGGCGGGCACCGTGGGCGCGGCAGGCGCGGGGTCGGCGTTCTCGAAGCGCTTGTGGCCGCCGTCGTTGCGAATCAGCACGCGGCGGGCGCCGGCCAGCGCCGTCCAGTCGGCATCGATGCGCCGGCCGTTGAAGTCATGCGTGTAGTCCAGCGCAACCAGCGCGCTGCTGCGCCGCGGCCCCTTGCGGCGGTAGATGCCGACGTTGTGCAGCACCCACGACAGCGTCAGCGCCGGCACCAGCACCAGCGCGCCGACGATCAGCCACAGCAGCTCGCCGACCGCCGGCTGCCCCGACGCGACGCGCTCCCAGCCCCAGACGAACAGCACCCAGCCGGCGAGCACCACCACCGCGTGCACGAGGCGACGCGCCGCCGTCAGCCGCTCGCCGTGAGCGGCTGCGCGCGGACTCTCCGGGGTCATGCGCGGCGGCCGAAAGTGCGGCCCAGCCCCAGCATCGCCAGGGCCGGCAGCAGCAGCGCCAGCGTGGAAGGTTCAGGCACCGCCGAGGTCGGCAGCAGGTTCTGCGGGTCCACCAGCGTCCAGCTGCCGCCCTCGTAGCTGTAGCGCAGGTCGACGACGCCGGCCTGCAGCCGGTTCCACGAACCGAGCTCGAAGCCGTAGAGGCCCGGCGTCAGGAACAGGTTGTCGTCGAAGCCCAGGCGGTCGCGCGGGTTCAGGAAGTCCTTGCCGATCTCCAGCGCCCCGTCCAGGCCCAGCAGGCGGAAGAAGAAGCCGTCGTCGTAGAGCACCGAGAAGTTGTAGAGGCCGGCCTCGGTGATGCGGATGTAGCCCTCGAAGTGCGAGGTCCAGTTGCCGTTGGCGTCGTCGCCGCAGACGCCGCTGTCGGCCAGCGGCACCGCGGTCGTCGTCCCCCACTGCGACGAGTAGTGGCTGTTGTAGCAGCCGTTGCCGTAGTTGATCGCCGAGGACAGCCCGGTCCAGGTCGAGAGGATCGTCGGCGAGCCGGCGCCGCCCAGGCCGGCGGCGGCGTCCTGCACCGCCTGCCAGTCGGATCGGCCCCACAGGCCGGTGCCCCAGCCGTAGCCGCCGATGGCGTTGCCGCTGCCGTAGGACTTCGTGCTCTCGTTCCAGAGCACGGTGCTGCCCTGCCAGCTGCCGTCGATCTTCACGAAGGTGGCATCGGCGCCGCTGCCGCTGGCGAAACTGCCGCTGTACATCGGCGTCAGGTTGATCGGACTCGCGAGGACGGCAGGAGCGGCGACGGCGAGAAGGCTGGTGGCGCAGGCCAGCGCGGCCTGCTGCAGACGCTTGGTTCGGATGATGGACATGGTGATCAGAGGCGGGAGGGACGGCAGCCCCCGGGAACCGACTTCGCCGCACGGGGCGTCGCTAGCGGTTCGTCGAACTGTAGTCAATCCTGATATTGCGGCGTTTTGAAACAATGTCAAACAAATCCGGCCGCGTCTGCACCCCGATTCAGGTGGTTGAACCACAGTTCCGGCCTTCGAACCGGCCGCAGATGTGCCAAATGCACGCGCCGGCGGGGCGCCGCTTTGACCTGAAGCAGACGATCGACCCCGGCCTTCAGGCGGGTATGCGGTAGTCGGCCTGCGCCAGCAGGTCGATGCCGCAGTCGAGGTCCGAGGCCCAGTCGATGAACTCGCGCACCGCGGCGCCGGCCAGCGGCGCGCCGTGCTGGGGCACGATCATGCGGATCGGCAGCGGGCGCACCATGCGCGCCCAGAACTTGAGCACCTTGCCGCTGACCATGTAGCGGCGGTGGAAGCCCGCCATGTGCGCGATGTGAGGCCCGAGCTCGGTGATCGTGACGCGCGGATCGACACCGACCGAGACCGCCAGGTCGCCCGAGAACAGGATGCCGCTGGCCGGATCCCAGAACTGGAAGTTGCCCTCGGAGTGCATGAAGTGCGCGGGCAGCGCGACCAGCTGGCTGGCGCCGACGGCGATGTGCATGCCGGCGTCGGGGATGCCGATGACCCGCCCCGCCGTCTTGCCCGGCTTGCAGAAGTGCGGGATGAAGCGTTCCCAGATCTCGGAGATGTAGACCTGCGCCGAGGTGGCCGTCATCCAGCGGTCCAGCGAGGCGATGATGTCCGGGTCGGCGTGCGAGGCGATGATGGCCGACAGCCGGTGCGGCGCGAACTGCTGCTGCATGCCGACGTACAAGTCGTTGTACGCGAGGTTGCCTCCGGGATCGATGATCGCGCCGGTATCGCCGTCGACGATCAGGAACTGGTTGGACTGCACCGCGTTGTCGTCGCGCGTGTCGGCGGCGAACATCAGGCAGCGGTGATCGTGGTCGCGGTGGAGCTCGATCAGCATGTCGAAGCATTGTCCTGATCGACATCAAGAATCGCAACAGTCGACAAAAGCGCTTTTTATGCAATCCGGGCGCTTTGTTTCACCCCGGACCGGCGGGCCCCGCGGCCGCCGTGCTGTGGCAGCATCGACGGCGTCGCCCCGCCGCACGCCGTGACCGCCGCCCGCACCAGCCACAGCCACCCGCTGCAGATCGCCGCGGTGCGCGCCAGCCCCGCGCACGGGCGCATCGGCGTCACCTTCTGCCCCGGCAAACACGACCGCGCCGCCGCCACCGGCGCCTGGGCACGCGACCTGGGCATGGACCTGGACACGATCGCCGCCTGGGGCGCGAAGCTGGTGCTGACGCTGGTCGAACCCGCCGAGCTTACGGCGCTGAAGGTGCCGCAGCTCGGCCACGAGGTGAAGCGCCGAGGCATCGCCTGGTGGCACCTGCCGATCCCGGACTTCGGCGTGCCCGGCGAGCACTTCGAGCGTGAGTGGGTGGCGGCAGGTGCCGAGATCCGTGCGCTGCTGCGCGCCGGCGACGACGTGCTCGTGCACTGCAAGGGCGGCCTGGGCCGCGCCGGCATGATCGCCGCGCGCCTGCTGGCCGAACTGGGCGTCGAACCGAACCAGGCCATCCGCGACGTGCGCCGCGCGCGGCATGGGGCCATCGAGACACCGGCGCAGATGATGCTGGTGCAGCGAACGCGCCCCCTGCCATGACGCCCTATCTCCGACACGAGGCGCCGGAGCCGGCGCCCGAGCCCGACGCGCGCCTGCTCGACACCGCGGCGATGCAGCGCGTCGGCGGCCGCCTGGGCAGCAACCCCGCCGGCGTCTACCGCGACGCCGCCGGACGCGGCTTCTACGTCAAGGAGCTGGAGAGCCCGGCGCATGCGCGCAACGAGTGGCTGGCGGCGCAGCTCTACCGCCTGGCCGGCGCACCGACGCTGCACTACCGGCGCACGCGTGCGGCCGACCAGATCGCCACCGATTACGTGGTGCTCGACAAGAAGCTGATCTCACAGCTCGACGAGGCCGAACGCCGCCAGGCGCAGCGCTGGCTGGGCGTGCACGCCTGGACCGCCAACTGGGACGCCGCCGGCTACGGCGGCGACAACCAGGGCCTGGCCGGCGGCACGGTGCTGACGCTGGACGTCGGCGGCGCGCTCGAGTTCCGCGCCCAGGGCAGCCCCAAGGGCCGCGCCTTCGGCACCGAGGTCGGCGAGCTCGAGCGCCTGCGCCGGGACCCCGACAACCCGCACGCGCGCCGGCTGTTCGGCGACATGGCCGACGACGCGCTGCGCGAGGCGGTCGAGGTCGTCACGCGCATCGCCGACGGCGACATCCGCGCCTGCGTGCTGGCCCACGGCGGCAGCGTCGCGCTGGCCGAGAAGATGGTGGCGCGCAAGGCGGATCTGGCGCGGCGCCTGGGCGCATGACGATCACGCGCCGCGACTTCGTGCACGGCGCGGCGCTGGCGGCGCTGCCCGGGGCCGCCGCAGCGCAAGACGACGACCCGTCGTTGGCCACCGGCCTGCAAGGCCAGACCGAGGCCGACAACGCCGTCGCGCACGTCTGGCGCGACCGGCCGGGGCGCTGGGACGATCAGGCCGCCGAACTCGACGCCGACGAGCCCGACCTGCTCGTCGTCGGCGCCGGCATCAGCGGGCTGGCCGGCGCCTGGTGGTTCCGCGAGCACGCCGGGCGGCCGGTGACGATGCGTCTGCTCGACGCCGCGGCCGAGGTCGGCGGCCACGCGCGGCGCAACACGTTCATCAGCCGCAGCGGGCACACGCTGATCGGCTACGCGGGTTCGCAGTCGCTGGACTCGCCGTCGCTGTTCTCGCCGGCCTCGAAGGGGCTGCTGCGTGGCGTCGGCGTCGACCTGGCGCGTTTCGAGCAGGGCGCTTTCGACCACGACTGGCAGCGCCGCCACGGGCTGGACGGCCACGCGCTGCACTTCGGCGCCGCCGGCTGGGGACGGGCGTGCACCGTGTTCCGCGGCGACGGCAAAGCGCCGGCCGACTGGCTGGCGCGCACGCCGCTGGGGCCGCAGGCGCGGCAGGTGCTCGCCCGGCTGCTCGACGAGGGCTCGCGCCACGACCCGCTGCCCGGCGTGCGCACCCGCGCCGCACGCGCCGCGGTGCTGGCGCGCTGGACCTATGCCGAGTTCCTGCGCCGCGGCTGGGGCGCCGACGACGAGGCGCAACGCTGGCACCGCGGCGCGACGCGCGGCTACTTCGGCGTCGGCAGCGACGCGACCAGCGCGCTCGACGCCTGGGCGCTGGGGCTGCCGGGCTTCCAGGCGCTGGACCTGGGCGAGCGCCCGTTCGCCGCCAACTCGCCCAGCGGGCGCCAGCTGCGGCTGGGCCAGGACGACTACGTCTACCACTTCCCCGACGGCAACGCCGGCGTCGTGCGTGCGCTGCTGCGCTCGCTGCTGCCGCAGGCCCTGCCCGGCGCCGAGGGCCTGGACGGGCTGGTCGATGCACCGCTGCGGCACGCGCGGCTGGACGAGCCCGGACAGCCGCTGCGCATCTCGCTGCGCAGCACCGTCGTCGGCCTGCGCCACCTCGGGCCGCCCGAGCGGGCCGAACGTGTCGAAGTGCGTTACGTTGACGCCGCCGGCCGGCTGCGTGCGGTGCGCGCGCGCCAGGTGCTGCTGGCCTGCTGGCACCGCGTCGTCGCCAGGCTCTGCGACGAACTGCCGGCCGCGCAGCGCCGTGCGCTGGACGACCAGGTCAAGGTGCCGCTGGTCTACGCCAACGTGCTGCTGTCGAACTGGCGGGCGTGGAAAGCCGCCGGCGTCTCTTCGCTGCATCCGGTCGACGGCTTCTGGGACGACGTCGCGCTGGACTTCCCGGTGCGCCTGGGGCGCCAGCGCCCGCCCGAGTCGGCCGACGAACCGATCCTGCTGCACCTGGGCAAGGTCGTCGTGCCGGGTGGCGGCGCGCCGGCGCGCGAACAGTCGGCGGCCGGGCGCAAGGCGCTGCTGGACTGGGACTTCGGCCGTTTCGAGCACGAGATCGTCACGCTGCTCGGCGAAGCGCTGGGGCCCCACGGCTTCGACGCCGCACGCGACCTGGAGGCGATCACCGCGAACCGCTGGCCGCACGGCTACGCCTACGAGTACATGCGGCCCTGGGATCCGTTCTGGCCGCGTGCTCCCCTGCCCTGCGAGACCGCGCGCCGCGGCTGGGGCCGGGTGGCGATCGCCAACAGCGACGCCGGCGCCTACGCCTATGCGAACGGCGCGATCGACCAGGCGGCGCGCGCGGTGCAGGAACTGCTGCCGCGCGCCCGGCTGCCGGCCTGGCAGCGCTTTCCCGGGCCGGCGATGGGCTGAGACTGTCGGCGAGTGGCAGACAGTGTGTCGCCAGCTCCGGCCTATGCGCCCAGGGCGGCGGCTCCTAGAGTGAGGCTCATCGTCGGCTGTTCGACGACAAGCCTCGGAACCATGATCGCCAAACCTCTGCATCTCGCCGCCGGCGTGCTCGCGCCGCTGTGCATCGCGAGCTTCTTCGTCGCCACCGTCGCCGCCGAACTCTTCGGCACGCCGCAGACCATCGCCACCGTCAAGGCGCTGATCGTCACGCCGGGGCTTTGGATCCTGCTGCCGGCGATGGCCGTGCTGGGCGCCAGCGGCTTCGCGCTCGGCGGCTCGCGCCACGGCCGGCTGGTCGAGGCCAAACGCCGGCGCATGCCGATCGTCGCCGCCAACGGCCTGCTGGTGCTGCTGCCCTGCGCGATCGTGCTCGCACGCTGGGCCGCCGCAGGCCGATTCGACGCCGTGTTCTACGCTGTGCAGGCGCTGGAACTGGCCGCGGGCGCCACCAACCTCGCCCTGATGTTCGCCAGCCTTCGCGACGGCCTGCAGCTGGCAGGACGCCGCCGCCCGGCGGTCGCCGCGGGAGCGCGCTGAGATGGGCGCCCCTCTTCGAGCGGCCGTGCTGGCGACGGCCCTGGCCTGCAGCGCCGCGTTCGCCGCCGGCGATCCGGTCGCCGAACGCGAACATGAGTTCAAGGCGAGCAAACGCGCCAACGCGGCGATCAAGGCGGCGATCGCCCGCGGCGACGCGGCGACGGTGGCCGCGTCGGCCGACGAACTGGCGGCGTTTGCCGCGCGGCTGCCGTCGCTGTTCCCGCCCGACAGCCGCGGCGGCCTCTTCTCGGGCGCCAAGGCCGAGATTTGGAACCGTTTCCCGGACTTCGTCGAACACGCCCAGGCCTTCGAGGCCGCGGCTCGGGCGCTGGCACGGCAGGCGCGCGAGACACCGGCCGACGCGTCCGCGCTGCGCGAGCGCCAAGGGCGCCTGAACGAGAGCTGCGCCGCCTGCCACCGCGCCTACAAGCGCGGCTGGTGACTCAGGCCGCCTGCGCCGCCCAGCGTTCGTAGACCGCGTCGACGTCGCCGGCGAAGTAGTCGGGGTTCAGCTCGCGGATCGTCGCCAGGCTGGCGTTGAGCCCTTCGAGATGCGCGGCGACCCGCGCCGCGGCGGTGTCGGCGTCGTGCGCAGCGATGGCGTCGACCAGCGCCGCGTGTTCGTCCAGCGCCAGCTCCATGCGGTGCGGCTGCGGCAGCGTCAGGCGGCGGTAGCGGTCGAGCTGCACCTTGATCTGCTGCACCATCTCCCAGATGCCGGGCAGGCCGGCGGCCTCGGCGATCGCGCGGTGCATGGTCTCGTCGGCGGCGTGGAAGCCGGCCTGGTCGCCGGCTTCGAGCTTCTCGCGCTGCAGCTCGATCAGCGCGCGCAGCCCGGCGACGTCGGAGCCGCGCGCGCGTTCGGCGGCGGCGCGCACCGTGATCGTCTCCAGCGCGGTGCGCGCCAGGATGATCTCCGGCAGCTTGGCCACCGGGATGCGGGCGACGATGGTGCCCGACTTGGGCACGATCTCGACCAGCTTCTCGTCGGCCAGGCGCAGCAGCGCCTCGCGCACCGGCGTGCGGCTGACCTGCGCTTCCTGCGCGATCTCCTTCTCGTAGATCACGTCGCCGGGACGCCGCTGCAGCGAGACGATCTCGTCGCGCAGGCGCTCGTGCACCAGCTGCGCGGCCGTGAGGCTCGCGCTGTTCGGAACGGCCGCGCGCCGCGCGTCGCCACCGAGGGTCCAGTCCGCCATGGGATTCCTTCGCCTGCCGCGACAGGACCGCCGCCGGCCGGCGCCCCGTTCGAGCAGTTCTCGCATATTACATATATGGCTCGGCTGACAGCAGCTTGGCCACCCTCATCCCCCAACGCAGGCCCCGGCGCGGCGGCCGACAGTGCTGCAGGAGGCAAAACGCAGCGTCAAGCACGCGCGTCAGGAAATCGGTGAAAACACTAGGTCAAACGCCTCAAACATCGCTATGTATACCAAATACTCCTTGTATATCATGCATACAGACCGCCCCACCTGACCCGCTCCACGGCGCCCCGGCGCCCTGACGGCAGGCCCGATGCGAGCGGCGCAACACCCGGCGACCGGCCCAAGAGGCCGGCGACCGGGGAGACCGCTGGCAAGGACTGAGAGATGGACAAGAGCCCCGTGCTGCGCGTCGCCGCGATCGGCGAGTGCATGGTCGAACTGCAGGAGCGCGCCGACGGCAGCGTCAGCCAGGCTTTCGGCGGCGACACGCTGAACACCGCGGTCTACATGGCCCGCCTGGGACGGCGGCTCGGACGCTTCGTGCACTACGTCAGCGCCATCGGCGACGACCCGTTCAGCAGCGCGATGGCCGAGTTCTGGCGCGCCCAGGGCGTCGACGACAGCCTGACGATGCGCCGCGCCGGCCGCCGCCCGGGCCTGTACTTCATCAAGACCGACGCCGCCGGCGAACGCCGCTTCTTCTACTGGCGCGGCGAGGCCGCGGTGCGCGAGGCCTTCGAGTGCGAAGGCTCGGACGCGCTGCTCGAGTCGCTCGCCGGCTTCGACGCGATCTACCTGTCGGGCATCAGCCTGGCGGTGCTGCGCCCGGCCAGCCGCGAGCGCCTGCTGGCGCGCCTGGCCGAACTGGCCGCCGCCGGCAAGACGATCGACTTCGACTGCAACTACCGCCCGCTGCTGTGGGAGGACGTGGCCACGACGCGCGCCGTCTACGAACGTGTGTTCGGCTTCGCCCGCCGCGTGCTGGTGACGGTCGAGGAACTGGAGGTGCTGGGCGTGGCCCCGCACCCGGCGGCCGGCGCGGCGCACTTCCGCCCGCTGACGCAGCTGGAAGTCGTCATCAAGGACGGCGCCAAGCCCTGCACGCTGATCCACGGCGGCCAGGTCGAGTCCGTCGCCGCGACCTGCATCCCGCAGGTCGTCGACACCACCGCCGCCGGCGACAGCTTCTCCGGCGCCTATCTCCTCGGACGCATGCTGGGCCTGGACCCGGCCGAAAGCGCCCGCCGGGCCCACCGGGTGGCCGGCGCCGTGGTCCAGCACCGCGGCGCCATCATCCCGGCCGAGGCCACCCCCGACGTCTACGCCACGGAAACGGCCGCAGACCGCCCGTAGCGCGTTCCACCCTGCCGGCCCCACCCGGCTTTCTCTGCACACAAGGGGTACGTCCATGAACATCAAGAAGGCAATCGACCGGATCCCCGGTGGCCTGATGCTGGTGCCGCTGATCC
Organism: Rubrivivax gelatinosus IL144; assembly: GCF_000284255.1. Lineage (NCBI taxonomy): Bacteria > Pseudomonadati > Pseudomonadota > Betaproteobacteria > Burkholderiales > Sphaerotilaceae > Rubrivivax > Rubrivivax gelatinosus. The sequence continues at coordinate 578,951 of NC_017075.1, read as the reverse complement.
TCGGCGCGCTGACCAAGACCTTCTTCCCGGACGCCGGCAAGTACTTCGGTTCGTTCACCAACGGGCTGATCACGGGCACGGTGCCGATCCTGGCAGTGTGGTTCTTCTGCATGGGCGCGACGATCGACCTGCGCGCCACCGGCACGGTGCTGCGCAAGTCGGGCAACCTCGTCGTCGTCAAGACGCTGGTCGCCTGGGCCGCCACCTGGATGGCGGCGCAGTTCCTGCCGATGGACGGCGTCCAGGCAGGCCTGTTCGCCGGCTTCTCGGCGCTGGCCATCTGCGCCGCGATGGACATGACCAACGGCGGCCTCTACGCCGCGGTGATGCAGCAGTACGGCACCAAGGAGGAGGCGGGCGCCTTCGTCCTGATGTCGATCGAGTCGGGTCCGCTGGTGTCGATGCTGATCCTGGGCGCCGCCGGCGTCGCCAGCTTCGAGCCGCGGCTGTTCGCCGGCGCCGTGCTGCCCTTCCTGGTCGGCTTCGCGCTGGGCAACCTCGACAAGGACCTGAAGGAGTTCTTCGGCAAGTGCGTGCACGTGCTGATCCCGTTCTTCGGCTTCGCGCTGGGCAACGGCATCAACCTGAACGTGATCGCGCAGACCGGCCTGGGCGGCATCCTGCTGGGCGTGATGGTGATCATCATCACCGGCATCCCGCTGATGCTGGCCGACAAGCTGATCGGCGGCGGCAACGGCACCGCCGGCCTCGCCGCCTCGTCGACCGCCGGTGCCGCGGTGGCCAACCCGATGATCATCGCGGAGATGGTGCCGGCCTTCAAACCGGCCGCCGCCGCCGCGACCTCGCTGGTCGCCGCCGCCTGCCTGACCACCGCCATCCTGGTGCCCGTGCTGACCGGTCTGTGGGCCAAGCGCATGGCCGCCCGCCACGGCGAAACCCAGGCCCAGCCGGCCACGGCCTGACGCCGACGCGCCGCCCTGCGCACGTGGTGCCGGTTCTGGCCACGCGCGCAGGGCGGTCCCCGGCCGACCCCGCACGGGCCGGCCGAGCCCCCCGAACCCCAGGACCGCCGCGGAATCCGCCATGCTCCTCAGTCACATCGCCCTGCTCGACCGCGAGGCCGACCACATTCCCGCCGCGCTGCTGCGCGGCCTTCGTTTTCTCGCCGAGACCGACATCGAGAGCCTGCCCGCCGGGCGTTTCGACATCGACGGCGACCGCCTGTTCGCGCTGGTCCAGGACTACGACACCGAGCCCAAGGACAAGAAGCGCGCCGAGTCGCACGCGCGCTACATCGACATCCAGTACGTCGCACGCGGCCTGGAAGTGATCGGCTACGCGCCGCTGCACCACGGCGGCGCCGTCGAGGAAGACCGCCTCGCCGAGCGCGACGTGCAGTTCTTCGCTTCGGTCGCCGACGAGACCGATCTGCTGCTGGGCCCCGGCAGCTACGCCGTCTTCCACCCCACCGACATCCACCGCCCGGGCTGCTGCGACGACCGCAGCCGCAAGGTGCGCAAGGTCGTGGTCAAGGTCCTCGCCTGAACCACGCCACCGACACGGGAACCACCATGGACATCCGCTATTCCACCAACCAGCGGGACTTCAAGCGCTACACCACCGAAGAGACGCGCCGCGAGTTCCTGATCCAGAACCTGTACCAGCCCGACACCGTGCAGGCCGTGTACAGCCACGTCGACCGCATGGTGACCTTCGGCTGCATGCCGGTGGACGAGGCGGTGCCGCTGGACAAGGGCATCGCCTGCATGAAGAGCTTCGGCACGAACTACGTGCTGGAGCGCCGCGAGCTGGGCATCTTCAACATCGGCGGCGCCGGCTCGGTCGAGGCCGACGGCGTGCGCTACCAGCTCGGCTTCCAGGACTGCCTGTACGTCAGCCAGGGCACGCGCGAAGTCGTGTTCCGCAGCGCCGACCCGTCGCGGCCGGCCAAGTTCTACATGGTCAGCGCGCCGGCCCACAAAGCCTGCAAGACCACCTTCATCTCGATCGCCGACGCGAAGAAGAAACCGGTGGGCGACACCGCGACGGCCAACAAGCGCGTCATCAACCAGTTCATCCACCCCGACGTGCTGGAGACCTGCCAGCTGTCGATGGGGCTGACGCAGCTGGAGCCCGGCAACGTCTGGAACACGATGCCGGCGCACACGCACGAGCGCCGCATGGAGATCTACACCTACTTCGGCATCCCCGAAGGCCAGGCCGTGTTCCACATGATGGGCGAGGGCCAGGAGACGCGCCACATCCTCGTGCACAACGAGGAAGCGGTGATCTCGCCGTCGTGGTCCATCCACTCGGGCTGCGGCACCTCGGCCTACACCTTCATCTGGGCGATGGGCGGCGAGAACCAGACCTTCGACGACATGGACCACATCGCGATCGGCGACCTGCGCTGACGCCCGAGCAAGGACAGACCATGAGCTTCTACCCCGACGCCTTCTCCCTGAAGGGCAAGGTCGCCCTCGTCACCGGCGCCAGCTACGGCATCGGCTTCGCGCTCGCCAGCGCGCTGGCCGAGGCCGGCGCGACGATCGCCTTCAACGACATCAACGAGGACTTCCTCGCCCAAGGCCTGGCCGCCTACGAGGCCGCCGGCATCAAAGCCCACGGCTACCTGTGCGACGTCACCGACGAGCCGGCGGTGCAGAAGATGGTCGCGCAGATCGAGCGCGAGGTCGGCACCGTCGACATCCTGGTGAACAACGCCGGCATCATCAAACGCGTGCCGATGCACGAGATGGCGGCCAGCGAGTTCCGCCAAGTCATCGACATCGACCTGACGGCGCCTTTCATCCTCGCCAAGGCGGTGATCCCGGCGATGATCGCCAAGGGCGGCGGCAAGATCATCAACATCTGCTCGATGATGAGCGAGCTGGGCCGCGAGACGGTCTCGGCCTACGCCGCCGCCAAGGGCGGGCTGAAGATGCTGACGCGCAACATCGCGTCGGAGTACGGCGCGCACAACATCCAGTGCAACGGCATCGGCCCGGGCTACATCGAGACGCCGCAGACCGCGCCGCTGCGCACGCCGGGCCACCCGTTCAACAGCTTCATCCTCGCCAAGACCCCGGCCAACCGCTGGGGCCGCACCGAGGACCTGAAGGGCCCGGCGGTGTTCCTGGCGTCCAGCGCCTCGGACTTCGTCAACGGCCACGTGCTGTACGTCGACGGCGGCATCCTGGCGTACATCGGCAAGCAGCCTTAAGGCGCCGATCCGACCCAGCGCCCCCGGGGCCGCGCAAGCGGTGCCGGGGGCGTTCTTCATGGAGGCAGCACGAGACAAACAGCGACAGGACTATCGGAATTTCGAGCGCTTCGGCCAGCGCCCGCAGTTCTTCATGGCCGCGCTCGGCCAGGTGCTCAGCCCGCTGGCAGGATTGAGCGGCCGCTTCGAGCCGGCACTGCTCGACGCCGCAGCGCAGCAGCAGGCAGAGGACGAGGCGCAGATGGAGGCTGACTACCTCGCGCTGAAGCCGATCGAGCAAGCGGTGCTGTGGCGCATGCTGGAGCAAGAGGCGCGCTACCGGCCTTACGACGCCGCGGCCCTGCGTTTCTATCGCGAGAAGACAGGCCATCCGGTGAGCGTCGCGCAGGCGCAAAAGGCGCTGGAGGCGCTGCGGCAGCGAACGCCGGCGCTGGTCTGGAAGTCGGCCCGCGGCGAGTACGCCCTGCAGGACGCCGCGATGCACCGCTGGCACCAGAGCCGGGTGACCACCGGCCAGTGGCCGCCGCAGGCGCAAGGCGACTGACCGCGGCTCGACGCCCGCAGCGCCGGGGGTGCTACGAGGGCCCGCTTAGACTCGGCGCCACCAAGGCGTGAGCTGACCGAGCGAGCGATGAAGCCCCGCATCCTGCTGCTGGAAGACGACAACGCGATCGCCGGCACGGTGGCCTTCGCGCTCGAACGCGAGGGCTTCGCCGTCGAGGCCGTGGCGCTGCTGCGCGACGCCGAGGCGGCGCTGCGCCGCACCCTGCCCGCCGCCGCGGTGCTCGACGTCGCGCTGCCCGACGGCAACGGCCTGGACCTGCTGCGGCGCTGGCGCGCCGACGGCGACGCCCGCGTCGCGACGCTGCCGCTGATGCTGCTGACGGCGCGCGGCGAGGAGATCGACCGCGTGCTCGGCCTGGAAGCCGGCGCCGACGACTACCTGCCCAAACCCTTCAGCCCGCGCGAGCTGGTGGCGCGCGTGCGTGCGCTGCTGCGCCGCGCCGCGATGCCGCGTGCCGCGCAGCAGGTCTTCGAGCTCGACGAGCCGGGCCAGCGCATCCGCTACCGCGGCGCCGTGCTCGCGCTGACGCGGCTGGAGTACGGCCTGCTGCGCGAGCTGATCCTGGCGCGCGGGCGCATCCTGTCGCGCGAGACGCTGTTCGACCGCGTCTGGGGCACCCAGTCCGAAGCCGCCGACCGCACCGTCGACACGCACGTGAAGACGCTGCGCGCCAAGCTGCGCGACGTGCATCCGGGCGCCGACCCGATCGCCACCCACCGCGGCCTGGGCTACACGCTGGCCGACGGCGAGGGCTGAATGCACATCGGCCTGCGCCTGTTCTTCGCCTTCGCTGCGATCACCGGGCTGGCGGCGTTCTTCGTGCTGCGCGTCTTCGTCACCGAGATCAAGCCCAGCGTGCGCGAGGTGATGGAAGACGTGATGGTCGACAGCGCCAACCTGCTGGCCGAGGTCGCCGCGCCCGAACTGGCGGCGCTGCCGGCCGGCGGCACGCTGGGCGACGGGCCCTTCGCCGGCGCGGTGCGCGAGTACGCGGCACGCGAGGTCGACGTGAAGATCTGGGGTCTGCAGAAGACGACGCTGGACTTGCGCGTCGTCGTCACCGACGCCGGCGGCCGCGTGGTCTTCGACTCCGGCACGCCGCCGGCCACCGGCCAGGACTACTCGCGCTGGCGCGACGTGCTGCTGACGCTGCGCGGCGAATACGGCGCACGCACCACCAAGAGCGGCCCCAGCGACCAGAGCTCGGTGATGCACGTCGCCGCGCCGGTGCGCAGCGGCGGCCGCACCGTCGGCGTGCTCGTCGTCGCCAAGCCGCTGGCGACCATCATGCCCTTCGTCGAACGCGCCGAACACAAGGTGCTGTGGGCCGGCGTGCTGCTGCTCGGGCTGTCGCTGGCCATCGGCGTCGTCGTGACGCTGTGGGCGGTGCATGCGGTGCGGCGGCTGCGCGCCTACGCGCAGGCGGTCGGCGAGAGCGCCGAAGGCCCGCGGCGCACGCCGCCGGCGCCGCCCGCACTCGGCGGCGAGCTCGGCGAATTGGCGCAGGCCATGGACCGCATGCGCCAGCGCCTGGAAGGCCGCGAGCAGCTCGAACACCAGGTGCGTGCGCTGACCCATGAACTGAAGACGCCGCTGGCCGGCATCCGCGGCGCCGCCGAGCTGCTGCACGAAGACCTGCCCGAGGCCGACCGCCGGCGTTTCGTGCAGCAGGTCGACGTGCAGGCGCGGCGGCTGCAGGCCATCGTCGAGCAGATGCTCGAGCTGTCCAAGCTGGAGAGCCTGCAGGCGCTGCCGACACGCACGCCGGTGGACCTGAACACGCTGGCGCTGGAAGTCGCCCAGGCCCACGGCGCCGGCGAACGCCTGCGGCTGCCGGCCGAACCGGCCGTGGTGATGGGCGATGGCGAGCGGCTGCGGCTGGCGCTGTCCAACGTGCTGGCCAACGCCATCGCCCATGCCCCGGCCGGCACGCCGCTGGAGGTGCAGGTGCGGCACGACGGCGGCACGCTCGAATGGTCGCTGCGCGACCACGGCCCCGGCGTGCCCGACTACGCGCTGGCACGCCTGGGCGAACGTTTCTTCAGCACCGGCGAAGGCCGCGGCAGCGGCCTGGGCCTGGCCATCGTGCGCCAGGTGCTGTGGCTGCACGGCGGCAGCGTCGGCTTCGAGCCGGCCGCGCCGGGGCTGCGTGTCGTGCTGCGCTTCCCCTGACTTCACGCCCGCTTCACGCAGCCCATCGCCGCTTCACCGCCGCTGGCCAGACTGCGGCGCATCGTGAAACAACGGAGCGAGGAGCGATGCGAAACCCGGTGGTGGTGAAAGTGATGGCCGTGCTGGCCACGGTGCTGCTGATCTCTGTGGTGCTGGCGCGCATCGGCTGGCTGGTCGACGAGCGCCAGGACTACCAGCGCGAGGCGGTGGCCAGCGTGCAGCAGTCGTACGCCGGCGCGCAGACGCTGATGGGGCCGGTGCTGCAGCGCCAGTGTGTCGAGGAATGGGACGTGGTGCAAGGCAGCGGCAGCGAGCGCCGAAGCGGCGTCGCGCGCCGCAGCTTCGGGCTGCAGGCCGTGCCCGCCGAGCTGGTGGCGAACACGAAGACCCAGGCCGACGCGCGCTACCGCGGCCTGTTCAAGGTGAACGGCTACAGCGCCCGGCTCGAACTGCAGGCGCGCTGGCCGCAGCTGGCGGCGCTGCAGCCGAAAGCCGAAAACGCCGGCGGCCGCGTCAGCTGCCAGGCGCCGACGGTGTGGGTGGCGGTGGCCGACCCGCGCGGGCTGCGCGGCGCCGGCATCCAGCTCGCCGGCCGCGCGCTGGAGCTGCAACCGGGCACCGGCCACGCCACCTGGAAGGACGGCCTGCACGCCGGGCTGCCGGCCGCGACGGCCGACGGCGGCGCCCTCGAACTGAACGTGGTGCTGGACCTCGTCGGCACGGCCGAACTGGCGGTGGTACCCGCCGCGCGCCGCCTGCAGTGGACGCTGGCCTCCGACTGGCCGCACCCGTCCTTCGGCGGCCGTTTCCTGCCGGTGACACGCGAGGTGCGCGACGACGGTTTCGACGCCCGCTGGTCGGTCAGCGCGCTGGCCAGCAACGCGGCGCAGACCGTCGAACAGGCCGGCGGCGACAAACCCCGGCTGGCGGCGCTGGACACGCTGGCCGTCACCTTCACCGACCCGGTGAACCCTTACGTGCTGGCCGACCGCGCGATCAAGTACGGCCTGCTCTTCGTCGTGCTGAGTTTCGCCGCGGTGGCGCTGGCCGAGACGCTGGCGCGCCGGCGCGTGCGCCGCGTGCACCCGGTGCAGTACGCGCTGGTCGGGCTGGCGCTGGCGCTGTTCTTCCTGCTGCTGCTGGCGCTGTCGGAGCAACTTCCCTTTGCCGCCGCGTACGGCCTGGCCGCGGCCGCCTGCGTGCTGCTGCTGGGCAGCTACGGCCGCCACATGCTGGGCGGCGTGCGTGACGGCTGGCTGTTCGGCGCCGGCATGGCGCTGCTCTACGGCCTCCTGTACCTGCTGCTGCTGCGCGAGCAGACGGCGCTGCTCGTCGGCTCGCTGGGCCTGTTCGCGGCGCTGGCGGCGGTGATGCTGCTGACGCGGCGGCTGGACTGGTATCGACTGGGGGCGGGCGGCACCGAGCCGGCCTGAGAGCGGCGACCGGGACGCGCCGGGCGTCGGACCGGATCTCGATGCGCAAGAGGGCGCGGGCCTCCGCCCGCGCCCTCCCCGCCGATCAAGCCGGCATCGACGCCGCCCGTTCGGCCGCCGCCTGGCGATAACGGTCGAACTGCATCGTGTACTGCGCCCGCCCCTGCGACAGGGCGCGCAGGCTGCCGATGTAGCCGAACATCTCCTTCAGCGGCACCTCGGCGTCGATCACCGCGGCGTTGCCGCGCGAGCCGTGGGCGCGCACGGTGCCGCGCCGCCGGTGCAGGTCGCCGATGACGTCGCCCAGATGGTCCTGCGGCGTGATCACCTCGACGGCCATCACCGGCTCGAGCAGCACCGGCCCGGCCTGGGCCGCGGCTTCGCGGAACGCCGCCGCCGCCGCCAGATCGAAAGCCAGCGTCGACGAGTCGCGCTCGTGGAAGCTGCCGTCCAGCAGCGTGGCCTGCAGGTCCACGGTCGGGAACCCGGCCAGCACCCCCGACTGCGCAGCGCGGCGCACGCCGGCCTCGACCGCCGGGATGAACTCCTTCGGGATCGCGCCGCCGGTGATCCGGCTCTCGAAACGCAGGCCCGCGCCACGCTCCAGCGGCGCCAGGCGCAGCCGCAGCTCGGCGAACTGGCCGGGGCCGCCGCTCTGCTTGCGATGCACATGGTTCACTTCCGCCTCCTTCGAGATCGACTCCCGGTAGGCGACCTCGGGCCGCCCCACCGCCGCGTCGATGCCGTGGCGCGAGCGCAGCCGCTCGACCGCCACCTCCAGCTGCAGCTCGCCCATGCCGGACAGGATGAGCTGTCCGGATTCGGCGTCCTGGCGCACGCGCAGGCTCGGGTCCTCGCGCTGCAGCAACGCCAGCGCCGCCGTCAGCGCCTGCTGGTCGGCCTGGCGCAGGGGCTCGAGCGCGACGTCGATCACCGGCTCGGGCACGCTGATGGTCTCCAGTTGCACCGGATGCGCCCGGTCGCTCAGCGTGTGGCCGGTCAGCGTGTCCTTCAGCCCGACGACGGCGACGATGTCGCCCGCCTGCGCTTCGTCGATGTCGATGCGCTCGTCGGCGTGCACCTCGTACAGCCGCGACACGCGCTCGACGCGACCGGTGACCGTGTTCAGCACCGTGTCGCCACGGCGCAGGCGCCCGCTGTAGACGCGCACGAAGACCATGCCCGCATGCCCGTCGTGAGCGAGCTTGAACGCCAGCGCCGCCAGCGGCGCGCGTGCATCGGCCGCCGGCCGGTTCTCGGTAGCCGGCAGATCGCCCGGGCGCGGCAGGAAGTCGACGACGGCGTCGAGCAGCGGCTCGACCCCGCGGTTGCGGTAGGCCGAGCCGCCCAGCACCGGCACGAAGGCCTGCGCCAGCACGCCCTTGCGGATCGCGCGGCGCAAGGCCTCGACCGGCAGCGCCTGGCCGTTCAGATAGGCCAGCAGCAGCTCGTCGTCCTGTTCGACCACGGCCTCGAGCAGGCGCTCGCGCTCGCGCACGGCCAGGTCCAGCAGCTCGGGCGGCACCGCGCCGACTTGCGGCGGTTCGCTGGCGTCGTCGTGCGGCCAGACCAGGCTGCGCATCGCCAGCAGGTCGACGACGCCGCGGAACCCGCCTTCGGCACCGATGGGCAGCTGCAGCACCAGGGCCTTGACGCCCAGGCGCTCGCCGATCATCGAGACCACGCGCCGGAAGTCCGCACCGACGCGGTCCAGCTTGTTGACGAAGGCGATGCGCGGCACGCCGTAGCCGTCGGCCAGGCGCCAGTTGGTCTCGGTCTGCGGCTCGACGCCGGCGACGCCGTCGAACACCACGACGGCGCCGTCCAGCACGCGCAGCGCGCGGCGCACCTCGACGTTGAAGTCGATGTGGCCGGGGGTGTCGATGATGTTGATCTGCGCGCCCTTCCACTGCACGGACACGGCAGCGCTGTCGATCGTGATGCCGCGCTGGCGTTCCTGCGGGTCGAAGTCCATGCGCGCGCTGCCGTCGTGCACCTCGCCGATGCGATGGTTCTCGCCGGTGTGGAACAGGATGCGTTCGGTGACCGTGGTCTTGCCCGCGTCGACGTGGGCGATGACGCCGATGTTGCGGAGGTTTCTGTCGTTCGAGTTCATACGGATCTTTCGTCGCGAAGCCCCGCTCGGGGCTCCGTCGAGGGCCTGGTCGGCAACGCCAGCCGCCAGGCGATCCGCCTGAGGGCTAGCGACTGATGTGCAAGGCGCAGCCGAAGCACGGGCGCACGCAGTTCCCGCTCCGGCGAGCGGGAATCGTGGCGATCAGCTTGTCGTAGGTGCGCACGGCAGAAGTCCGGAAGGTGGAAAACGGAAAACCCCGGGAAGCTCGCGCTTGCCGGGGTTCGGGGCCGGAAGGCGCAAGCCTTCCGATCGCGTCGAAAGGCGTGGTCAGGTGGCGATGGTCGCCTTGCTCATGCGGGACGCGGTTTTCATGGATGTGGATTGTCTCAAGCGGCGCGTGCGGCGGTGTACCCGGCCGCGGCCAGCACCACTGGGGGTGTGGACAAACGCCGCAGCGGTGCGCGCGCAGCCCGCTGCCACGCCGGCGCTGACGAAGAGGCCGCTCTTCGCCCGGTGCCGGCGTGTCGTCGACATGCTGGTCGGCGAGCAGCTGCCGCGCATCTGCTGAGGACGGCGGCTCAGGCCGCGGCCCGGCTCGACGCCGCGCACGCCCGGTTGCGCCCGCCCTGCTTGGCGGCGTAGAGCGCGGCATCGGCCGCCGCCACCAGAGCCGGCCAGTCGGCCGGGCCGTCGGGCTGCGGCACGTGCGAGGCCGCGCCGATGCTCACCGTCACCACCGGCGCGCAGGCCGAGCCGCCATGCACCAGGCCCAGCGCCCGGACACGTTCGACGAGGCCGCAGGCGATGGCCATCGCGTCGTCTTCCTGGGCGCGCGTCAGCACGACGAGGAACTCCTCGCCGCCGTAGCGTGCGACGAGGTCGTTGGGACGGCGTGCGACCTCGGAGGCCGCCGCGCCGACGGCCTTCAGTGCCGCGTCGCCGGCCTGGTGGCCGTAGGTGTCGTTGAAGGCCTTGAAGCAGTCGATGTCCAGCATCAGCAGCGAGATCGGCCAGCCTTCGCGCGCCGCGATCTTCCACTGCCGCTCGAGGAAGGTCTCCAGCGCACGCCGGTTGGCGACGCCGGTCAGCGCGTCGATGCCGGCCACGCGCGACAGCTCGGCGTTGGCCGCTTCCAGCGCCGCGGTCGTGCGCTGGGACTCGACGATGCTCCACAGCCGGTTGGCCAGCAGCCGCAGCTGGCGCAGGTCGGCCGCATCGTAAGGCGCCGGCTTGTTGGCGACGCCGCAGATCGCCACCACCTTGTCGTCGCGCAGCACCGGGATGCTCATGTGGCGCGACAGCGGGTGGTGGCCTTCGGGCAGGCCGCGGCGGGTCGGTTCGTTCGGGTAGTCGTTGTGCACGACCGGGCGGCGCAGGCGCAGCGCGTCGGCCCAGATGCCGGCGGTGCAGACCGTGTAGTCCATCAGCTCGACCGCGGCACAGGTCTCGCGCGAACCCCGGGACCAGAAGTAGTGCAGAAAGCCGTCCTGCGCGTCGTTGACGAAGTGCAGGTAGCCGATCGTGCTGCGCGTCAGGCGCACGCCTTCGTCGATGGCGAACTGGGCCAGCTCCTCGACCGAGGCATGGTGGCGTTCGCTGAGCGCCAGCAGCGCGTCCAGGCGCTCCTCGTTGAGGCGGAAGGCGGCTTCGGCGGCACGGCGGCGGCCGGTCTCGGCGGCCAGGGCGGCGCCGTCGCCGCGCTCGACGACGAAGCCATGCTGCTGCAGCAGCCGCGCCGCACGGGCCAGGGTGTCGTCGTCGTCGCCGCCGAGGCGGACACGGTTGCGATCGCCGGAGTCCATCGGAAGGCCGCCAAGGGCCGGAGCTGGAAACCGCAGCAGTGTGGCACGGCCCCCGTGCCGCGGTTCAGCGGCGCGGCGCTTCTTCGGGGGATGCCGCCGGCCGCAGCAGGGCGGCGAACTCGAGCGCCGCCTCGTGGGCCGCGATCCCCGCCGGCGCCAGCCGGCTGAAGCGGGCCTTCAGCTCGCCCAGCGGCGCGAAGTAGCCCAGCCGCAGCGCCGCGAGCTGCTCGCCGGTCGCCGCGTCGACGGCCTCGATCTCGAAGGCCGCGCCGCCGCGGTCCAGCGGGCCGATCAGCAGCAGCGTGCCCAGCGTGTTGAGGCCCGGCGAGACGGTCTCGACCCGCGTGATCGCCGCGCGGATGCGCGCCGGCCGCCCCTCGGGCGCCGGCGGCAGCGCCTGCACGGCCTGACGCAGTTCACGCTCCAGCCCGGCGAGCAGCGCCTGGCGTTCGTCGTCGCCGAGGTCGCTGTGCGCATCGGCGCGCCAGACGACCTCGGCGATCGTCACGCGGGCCGGGTCCAGCGCCTGCGCCGCCACGCGCCGGGCGCCCGACGCGTCGGCGGCGGGCACCAGTGCGCGGGAGTCGCTGAGATAGCCGCTGTCGGCGGTGGGCATCACGGTGCCGCAGGCCGACAAGGCGGCGATGCAGATGGCGGTGGCAGCAAAACGAGTCAGCTTGTTCATCACGGTCCTCGGAAAGACGGGCTCAGCCGCGCAGGAAGCGGCCCAGCGGGCGCCGCGGCGCAGGCTCGGGACGCGGCGCGAGGCCCAGGCGCACGAGCATCTGCACCCGCGCCGGCGCGGCGACGCCCAGCTCGGCGTGCAGGCGCCGGTACAGCGGCGCCATCGCGTCGAACTCCTGCAGCTGCTGCGAGTTCGGGTGCACCGCCCAGCCCTGCTCGGCGGCGGCCAGGTCGGTGCGCAGGTAGGCGCGGCCGGCCTCGATCTGCGTGTGCCGGCGGTTGTCGTCGCTGACCAGCCAGATCCAGGCCGGCGTGTGCTCGATCGCATCCAGCGCCCCGGCCAGCGCCGAGCGCGCGACCACGCCGTCGGTGCGGCGCCGGGGCTCCTCGTCCAGCAGGCCGAGCCGCCGTGCGAACCAGGCCTGGAGCCCGGTGACGGCAAAACCCGAGGGCTCAGCAGCCACCGCCGCGCCCCCGACGCGCATCAGCCCGGCGCTCTCGGCCCAGGTGGCGGCGTCGCCGAACTCCACGCGGCAGCCGGCGGCCGCCAGCGCGCCCAGGCGGCGCACCTGGGCGGGTTCGGTGCTGGCGCGCAGCGTGAGGCCAGGGCGCCGCGCCGCGGCGACAAGGGCCGCCAGCACCGCGGCGTCGGGCACGCGCTCGCCGTAAGGTGCACGGTTGCTGCGGCGCAGCGGCACCGCGGCGAACAGCGGGTCGGGCCGCAGGCCGGCGTCGGCCGTCAGCCGGACGCAGGCGAACGGCCGCGCGTCGACGCCCCCGGCGGAGTACTCGCCTTCGGGCAGCAGCGTCACGTCGGCACGCTGGCCCTGCGCGGCAGCGGCCAGGCACAGCAGTTCGAGGAAGGCGCCGCAGCCGATCAGCACCTGGCGGTTCTGCGGGTCGGCGGCCGGCAGCAGGCGCTGCAGGTCGACCGACAGCCGGATCAGGCCGGGCTCGCGCAGGTCGGCCACCCAGCTCTGCAGGTTGTGCGGGCTGGGCGCCAGCAGCGCCCAGGCCAGCGCCCGCCGCCGCGGGTCGATTTCACCGGCGCCGGGTTCGTGCCACGGGGCCGTGGCCGCGGCGGGCATCGTGTCGCAGCCCGGCAGCAGGGTCGTCACGCCGCCGGCCGCCAGCACGCGCATCCAGGAACGTCGTTTCATTGTTCTAAGCTTCCGGCTCGCTCGTCGATGGACTCACTGTATGAACCGGGCCCCGCGCCGGCTTGCCAGAACGCGCCAGTCTCTGAACATCCGGCTCCATGGCTGAAGCCCCGGCCTGGGTGCCCGCGCTGACGCTCAGGCTGCAGCTCCAGGGCCTGGCGACGCTGGGGCTGGACGCGGCGCACGTGCAGGCCGCACTGGGCCCCCTGCCCGACGCGCCGGACGCGCTGGTGCCGGCGCAGGCCTACGTGCGCATGTGGCACGCCGCCGAGCCGCTGCACGGCCCCGGCCTGGCCAGCGCGCTGGCCGGCACGATCGCCTTCGGCGCCTTCGGGGCGCTGGACTACCTGGTCGGCAGCGCCGACACCGTGGCCGGCGGCTGCGAGTCGGCGCGGCTGCACTTCGCGATGGTGTCGACCGACACCGCGCTGGAGATCGACCCGCTGGACGACGGCGGCCAAGCCTTGCGCGTGCGCGCGCTGGCGCCGATGCCGGTGCAGGCGCTGGAATTCACGCTGGCGACGCTGTTCCTGCGCCTGCGCCAGGTCACCGGCGGCGGCTTCCGGCCGCGGCTGCTGGGGCTGCCGGTGGCGCGGCCGGCGGGTGATGACGACGAACGCCTGGCCTTGTTCGGCCAGGCACCGGCCTACGGCCACCCCTGCGCCGAGATGCTGATCGACGCCGCCACCTGGGCGCTGCCGACCTGCAGCGCCGACCCGATGCTGCACGCCGCGCTGAAGGACATGGCAGCCAGGCTCGAGCTCGCCCAGCCCGGCGACTCGTCGCTGCAGCAGGCGCTGCGCGCGCGGCTGCGCGACGCGCTGGCGCAGGGCCACGCCGACGCCGCGCGTCTGGCCGAGCTGCTGGGCGTGTCCGAACGCACGCTGCAGCGCCGGCTGGCCGGGATCGGCCGCAGCTTCAGCGAGGTCGTCGAGGAGTTCCGCCGCGAAGAGGCGGCGCGGCTGCTGGCCACGCCCGGGCTGGCGCTGGTGGAAGTGGCCAGCCGGCTCGGTTATGCCGAGCAGACCTCGTTCACCCGCGCCTTCCGGCGCTGGACCGGCGTGACACCCGGCCGCTGGCGGGCCGGGCGGCGCTGAGGCGCGGGCGGCCGCGCCGCCCGCCTCGGGTTCAGGGCAGCTGCACGCCCGCGGCCGTGGTCACCTGCTGGTGCGAGTAGTCGGCACGCGCCGGTCGCGCCACCGTGCCCTGGGCCTTCACGTAGTCGGCGAAGGTCTGGGTGTAGAGCAGGTAGGTGTTCACGTAGGCGCCGGTGGCGTAGACCTTGCCCAGCGTGGCGTAGCCGTCCTGGCCGGCGGCGACGAAGTCGTTGGTTACAAGCGTGTAGGTCTTGGCCGGGTCGATCGCCGACCAGGCGCCGCTGACGCGGTCCTTCACCTGGACCTGGCTGAAGCGGCTGCCCTTGGGCTTGCTCATGTCCAGGTTCCAGCGCAGACCGGCGGCGTAGGGGTGCGAGCCGCTGGACTGGGCGTTGTCGAGGTGGTTGGAGACGGCGTCTTCCAGCGCCGCGACCATCTGCGCGCCGGTGACGTCGATCTCGACGAGCACGTTGGTGAAGGGCAGCAGCGTGAACGCGTCGTTCATCGTCAGCGTGCCGGCCTTCAGCGGCACGCGCACGCCGCCGGCGTTCTGCAGCGCGAAGTGCGCACGCTTGCTGGCCGCGAGGAAAGCCTGGGCGACGATCTGCGCCGCGTCGCTGCCGCGCGCCTGCAGGTTGGCTTGCGCCCCCGTCTCGATGCAGCCGTCGATGCCGGACGAGCGGTTGGTCGTCTCGCCCGGCACGCGCACCAGGCACAGCGACTCGGTGGCGGTGCCGATGGTCTTGGTCTTCTCGGCCGCGACCTGCGAGGAGTAGGTCGCCAGCAGCGCGGCGGCGTTGGCGTCGGGCGTCGTCACCTTGATGCGCGGCTCGTTGGCCAGGCCGGCGACGATGTTCGCCTTGGTCGCGTCGTCGACGGCGACGAAGCTGCCCGAGCTGTTCTTGCGCGCGAAGCGGTCGCCGATGACCAGCGAGGCGTTGCCGCTGCAGCTGGCCACCGCGCCCTTGTCGTCGAACTTCACGTTCATCAGCGCGAAGACCTTGGAGTACTCCCAGGCCTGGCCGATGCAGACCTTGTCGCCGTCCTTGTTGGTCACCTGCGTCGGGTAGGCGCCCGAGCTGGCGACGCCGAAGGCGCTGAAGTCGCCGAGCAGCGTGTGCGAGTCGCCGCCGATGATGACGTCGACGTCGGTCAGCTTGGCGGCCATCGCCTTGTCGACGTCGTAGCCCTGGTGCGTCAGCAGCACGATGTGGCGGATGCCCTGGTGCTTGAGCTCGTCGATGTACTTCTGCGCCGTCGTGACCTCGTCGAGGAACTGCGTCGTCGCCAGCGGGCGCGAGGAGTTCGTCGTCTTGCCGGCGATGTCGATGCCGACGATGCCGACCTTGACGCCGTCGTAGGTCTTGATCGTGTACGGCTTGACCAGCGAGGTGCCGGACGGGTTCAGCGGCGTGCCGCTGGCGGGCACGACGTTGGCGGCAAGCACCGGCGTCTGGCAGCTGCCCGCGTGCAGCATGTCGATGAAGTTGCGCGTCGTCTGGTCGCCGTCGTCGAACTCGTGGTTGCCGAGTTCGAAGGCGTCGAAGCAGACGGTGTTCATCATCTTCGCGTCGGCCTCGCCCTTGAAGAAGGTGTAGTAGAGCGTGCCGGTGACGGCGTCGCCCGCGTGCAGCTTCAAGAGGTTCTTGGTGCCGGACTGGGCGTTGAACAGCGTCGTCAGGCGCGAGAAGCCGCCGAGCTCGACCTGCGTGGCTTCGCCGCCCAGCGTCAGCGTGACGCCGCTGATGGGGTCGAGCTGCGAGTGGTGGTCGTTGACGTGGGCGATGTTCAGCTCGATCGCCGGATAGCTGTCGTCATCGTCGCCGCCGCAGGCCGACAGCGCGGCCACGGCCAGCGAGGTGATGCCGAGCACGGCGGCGCGGCGCAGAAAGGTCGGACGCAGTCGCGGATTCAAGGACATGGAGGGTCACCAGGGGTCATGAAAGCCGGGGATCATCTGGACCGCGGGTGAAAGCCCTGTGACATGGCCGGGCGGCAGCGCCGCCCTCTTCCTTCAATAAGGTGGCGACTTGCGCGCACGCTGCTCGCGTGCCGCCTCGGTCCACCAGGCCAGGTCGTCGGCGAAACGCCCGAAGGCCTTGCGCAGCGATTCGCCGGGGCCGCCCTGCGGCTTGGCGTCGGCGTCCAGCGTCTGCGCGATCGGGCCGACGGCCAGCGCGCTGGAGATCACGACCATGCCCATCTCCGACAGGATGGCGTGCCAGGTGCTGCCCGAACGCACGCCGGAGGAACGCCCGGCCGAATAACTGGCGATCGCCGCCGGGCGCCAGAACCATTCCTCCAAAAAGTGGTCGGTCAGGTTCTTCAGCCCCGGCTGCGGGCCCCAGTTGTATTCGCCGCAGACGAAGACGAAGGCGTCGGCCGCGCGGATCTTGCGCGCCAGCGCTTCCATCGCCGGCGGCGCCTCGCCGGGCGGGTACTCCTTGTACATGCGGTCCAGCATCGGCAGTCCCACCGCCTTGGCGTCGATCAGCTCGGGCGCCGCGCCGCGTTCGCGCAGCCCGTCGACGATGAACTGCGCCAGGCGGATGCCCATGCGGTCGGAACGGTACGAGCCGTAGAAGACGAGGATGTGGTCCATGTCAGCCCCTGCATTGACGGGAATCAAGGCTAAGGCAGACCGATGCGCGGCGGCAAACGCCTCGTGCGAACGGGGCATCGGCGACCTAATGAAATGCCATTTGTGGCAACTCTGAAACCTCGGAATTGAGTCTATGAAGATATCGCCGCGTTTCCTACAGTGGTCGCCATCGCAACCCTTTTGCTACGGACACGACGAGCACGCCGATGCCCTAGCGTTTTCAGAGGACCTCATGAAATTGCTCAGCTTCCGCGACGGCCGGGGCGAACGCAGCTACGGCATCCGCAACGAACACGGCATCGTCGACCTGGGCCGGCGCCTGGGCGCCCGCTTCCCCACGCTGCGCGCGCTGCTGGCCGCGCCCGACGGCCTGGCGCTGGCGCGCCAGCACGAACACGCCGCGGCCGACTGCCAGGAAGCCGACGTCGTCTTCCTGCCGGTCATCGACCGTCCGAACAAGATCTTCTGCGTCGGCATGAACTACGCCGCCAAGCGCCAGGAGTTCAACGAGACCAACCCGGCGCCGACGCTGTTCATCCGCTTCCCCGACTCGCAGACCGGCCACCGCTGCCCGGTCGTCAAGCCGCTGCAGAGCCGCGAGTTCGACTACGAAGGCGAGCTCGCCGTGGTCATCGGCACCGGCGGCCGCGGCATCCGGCGCGAAGACGCGCTGCAGCACGTCGCCGGTTATGCCTGCTACATGGACGGCTCGGTGCGCGACTGGCAGCACACCTGGTTCACCGCCGGCAAGAACTGGCACGACACCGGCGCCTTCGGCCCGTGGATCGTGACCACCGACGAGATCCCCGACCCGCAGCAGCTGCGCCTGCGCACCTTCCTCAACGGCCAGCAGGTGCAGGACGAAAGCACCGGCGCGATGCTGCACACCGTGGCCGAGCTGATCGAGTACATCAGCACCTTCAGCGCGCTGTCGCCCGGCGACGTGATCATCACCGGCTCGCCCGGCGGCGTCGGCAAGAAGCGTGTGCCGCCGCTGTACATGCATGCCGGCGACACGATCGAAGTCGAGATCTCCGGCATCGGCCGCCTC
The DNA here is from genome assembly GCF_000284255.1 of Rubrivivax gelatinosus IL144. Classification (NCBI taxonomy): domain Bacteria; kingdom Pseudomonadati; phylum Pseudomonadota; class Betaproteobacteria; order Burkholderiales; family Sphaerotilaceae; genus Rubrivivax; species Rubrivivax gelatinosus. The sequence continues at coordinate 561,124 of NC_017075.1, read as the reverse complement.
AGCAACGTCATCGCCGACGAGACGCCCGAAGTCGAAGACGACCCGGTGAGCCTGCTGCTCGCCGAGACCGCGGCCGCCTGAACGGCCCCCCCCCCGCCGCCGCCAGGCGGCGGGCTTTCACGATGCTGCCGCCGCACGGCGGCGCGCTTTCAGCCGCCCGCGAGGCGGCTTTCGATTTCGCGGTCCAGCGCGCGCGACAGCGTCGCCCAGGCCGCGCCCGGCGCATCGGCCGCACCGAGCTCCAGTTCCAGCCGGCGCCGCAACACCACCAGCGCACAGAGTTTGAGCCGCTGGCGTTCGCGCCCGTGCGGCATACGCCCGGCGGCGGCCTTCAGGCCCTGGCGCCGGTCCAGCGTCTCGGCCACCAGCGCCTGCACGGCCGCCGCGTCCTGCCAGTCCAGCGCCAGCGCGCGGCCGGTCTGCAGCAGCGCACGCTCGACGTCGCGCGCCGTTGACTTGGGGTTGCCGAAGCCGGCCATCAGGCTTTGGCGCCCGCCGCCGCGCGACGGAACAGCCACCAGTAGGCGCCGGCGACGAGCAGCGCGCCGCCGACCCAGTTGCCCAGCGTCACGACGCCGAGGTTGACGAGGTACTGCGCCACCGGGATCTCGGTGGCCGCCTTGGCCTGCGCCGCGGGCTCGGCCCAGAAGGCGGCCGGCGCGAACCAGCGCACCATCAGGCCGTAGGGCACGAAGTACATGTTGGCCACGCAGTGCTCGAAGCCGGCGGCCACGAAGGCCGTGATCGGCAGGAACATCGCGACGATCTTGTCGGTCACGCTGCGTGCGGCCAGCGACAGCCAGGTCGCCAGGCACACCAGCACGTTGCACAGGATGGCCAGCGAGAAGGCCTTGAACGGCGGCAGGCTGGCCTTGCTGGCGGCCAGGTACAGCGCGCTGGCACCGACCTCGCCGTGACCGAAACCATACTGGCCGCCGAGGAAGACGATGGTCGCGGTGCCCAGCGCGCCGACGAGGTTGCCGAACCAGACGATGGTCCAGACGCGCAGCATGCGCCGCGTGGCCAGCCGGCCGCTGGCCCAGGCCATGACCATCAGCGCGTCGCTGGTGAAGAGCTGGGCGCCGGCGACGACGACCAGCATCAGCCCCATCGAGAACGCGGCGCCCATCAGCAGGCGCATCAGCCCCCAAGGCAGCACGTGGTCGGCGCCGGCGATGGCGATGGTGGCGAACATCGCGCCCAGCGCGACGAAGGCGCCGCCGAGCACGGCCAGGCCGAACTGCTGGGCGGCCGAGGCCTTGGCCTTCTTGACGCCCATCTCCTCGGCGGCGCAGGCCACCGCGTCGGGCGCCAGCGGGTCGAACAGCGAGCGGGGGGCCGCCTCGGCGGCGGGAGCAAACAGCGGAGCGTTCATCGGGTTCTTTTTTCAATCGGCCGCGCGCGCCGCCGCCAGCCGTGCCGCGATGGCGCAGGAGGCGAGGCGCGAACGCAGCGTGTCGGTGGCGCCGGCCAGGATCACCGGCAGCCGGGCGCCGAGCACGACGCCGGCAGCGTCGGCCGCGGCGAACAGGCGCAGCTGCTTGACCAGCAGATCGCCGGCCACGAGGTCGGGCACGAGCAGGACGTCGGCGTCGCCGGCCACCGGCGAGGCCAGGCCCTTGGCGCGTGCGGTGTCGGCGCAGATCGCGTCGTCCAGCGCCAGCGGGCCGTCGAGCAGGCCGCCGACGATCTGGCCGCGTTCGGCCATCTTGCAGAGCACCGCCGCGTCCAGCGTCGACGCGATCTTCGGGTTCACCGTCTCGGTCGACGACAGGATCGCGACCTTGGGCGCCGCGACACCGAGCGCCTGCGCAAGCCGGATCGCGTTCTGCACGATCTGCGCCTTGTCCTCCAGCGAGGGCGAGACGTTGATCGCCGCGTCGGTGATCAGCAGCGGCCGCGACCGGCCGGGCAGCTGCACGACGGCGACATGGCTCAGGCGCGGCGCGGCGCGCAGGCCGTGGTCCTTGCGCATCACGACGGCCACCAGTTCGTCGGCCGGCAGCGCGCCCTGCATCAGCGCGCCGACCTCGCCGTCGCGCGCCAGCTGCGCGGCGACCTCGAGGGCGGCGCGCGCCGAGGCGGCGTCGACGAGGCTGCAGCCCGACAGGTCCAGCGCGTGCATCGCCGCCAGCCGCTGCATCGTCGCCGCCGGGCCGACGAGCACCGGATCGAGCAGCCCGGTAGACGCGGCCTCGACGGCCACACGCAGCGAGATCTCGTCGCAGGGATAGACCAGCGCCGTCGGCAGCGGCGCTTCGCACGGGGCGGCGGCCGCATGGGCTTTCGGCGCGGCGCACAGGGAGAGGGTCGACATCGTGGCGATCTCCAGGCAAAGGCCTGCCCGGCCGGGCAGGCACCCGGTGTGTCGGAAGCGGTGGGAAGCGCCGGGGCCGGCGTCAGTCGACGGCCAGCCCGGCCTCGCGGAACAGCCGCCGCGTGTGCTCGGCCAGTTCTTCGGACGGCGGCGCCACGCCGGCCAGGCGATAGTCCAGCGCGCGGTCGTGCCACTTGTGCTCGCCCATCTGGTGGAACGGCAGCACGTCCACACGCTGCACGTTGCCCAGCTTGGCGGCGAAGGCGGCCAGCGCGCGGATCTCGTTGTCGTGGTCGGTCCAGCCGGGCACCAGCACGTAGCGCAGGATGATCGGCTTGCCCAGGGCGGCCAGGCGGCGCGCGAAGTCCAGCGTCGGTTTGAGCTCGGCGCCGGTGAGCCGGTGGTAGGTCTTCTCGCTGAAGGCCTTGATGTCCAGCAGCACCATGTCCAGGTCGGCCATCATCTCGTCGTCGACCTTGGCGCCCAGGTAGCCCGAGGTGTCCAGCGCGGTGTGCAGGCCCATCGCCTTGCAGCCGCGCAGCAGCGCCTTGACGAAGCGCGGCTGCGTCAGCGGCTCGCCACCGCTGAGCGTCACGCCGCCCTTGGCCTGGATGAAGCCGCGGTAGCGGCCGATGTCCGTCAGGATCTCGGCGACGCTGGTGAGCGTGCCGTCGTGACGGTGCCAGGTGTCGGGGTTGTGGCAGTACGCGCAGCGCAGCGGACAGCCCGAGAGGAACAGCACGTAGCGGATCCCCGGGCCGTCCACCGTCCCGCAGGTCTCGGTCGAGTGGACCCAGCCTTCGGTGACGGCGGCAGCCGGCGCCGCGCCGGGCGCGGACACCGGCCGCGTGCCGCCGCACGGGGCGGCGACCGCGACGCTTTTGACGTCAGTGGCAGGCATGGAAGGTACGGCTGATGACATCGAGCTGCTGCTCGCGCGTCAGCTTGATGAAGTTCACCGCGTAACCCGACACCCGGATCGTCAGCTGCGGGTACAGCTCCGGGTGCTCCATCGCGTGCAGCAGCGTCGAACGGTCGAAGACGTTGACGTTGATGTGGTGCCCGCCGGAGCCGAAGTAGCCGTCCATCAGGTTCACCAGGTTGGCCACGCGCTGGCCTTCGTCCGGGCCCAGGGCGCTGGGCACGATCGTGAAGGTGTAGGAGATGCCGTCCTGCGAGCAGCTGTACGGCAGCTTGGCCACCGAGGCCATCGAGGCCACCGCGCCCTTGTAGTCGCGGCCGTGCATCGGGTTGGCGCCCGGCGCGAAGGGCTCGCCGGCCTTGCGGCCGTCGGGCGTGTTGCCGGTCTTCTTGCCGTACACGACGTTGGACGTGATCGTCAGCACCGACATCGTCGGCGTGGCGCCGCGGTAGGCCTTCTGCTTGCGCAAAAAGCCCATGAAGGTCTCGACGATCCAGCTGGCGATGGTGTCGACACGCTCGTCGTTGTTGCCGAAGGCCGGGTAGCGCCCTTCGAGGCGGAACTCGGTGGCCAGACCGCGCTCGTCGCGCACGACGTGCACCTTGGCGTGACGCATCGCCGACAGCGAGTCCGCGACCACCGACAGGCCGGCGACGCCGCAGGCCATCGTGCGCAGGATGTCGCGGTCGTGCAGCGCCATCTCGATGCGCTCGTAGGCGTACTTGTCGTGCATGAAGTGGATCGCGTTGAGCGACTTCATGTAGACGCCCGACAGCCACTCCATCGTCGGCACGAACTTGGCGATGACTTCGTCGTAGTCCAGCACTTCGCCGGTGATCGGCTCGGTGACGGGGCCGACCTGCTCGCCGCTGACTTCGTCACGGCCGCCGTTGATCGCGTACAGCAGCGCCTTGGCCAGGTTGGCGCGCGCGCCGAAGAACTGCATCTGCTTGCCGATGCGCATGGCAGACACGCAGCAGGCGATGCCGTAGTCGTCGCCCCAGTACGGACGCATCAGGTCGTCGTTCTCGTACTGCACCGAGCAGGTGTCGATGGAGGTCTTGGCGCAGAAGTCCTTGAAGCCCTGCGGCAGCTTCTCCGACCACAGCACGGTGAGGTTGGGCTCGGGCGCCGGGCCCAGGTTGTTGAGCGTCTGCAGGAAGCGGAAGCTGTTCTTGGTGACCAGCGGGCGGCCGTCTTCGCCGATGCCGCCGATGGCTTCGGTCACCCAGGTCGGGTCGCCGGAGAACAGCTGGTCGTATTCGGGGGTGCGCAGGAAACGCACGATGCGCAGCTTGACGACGAGGTCGTCGATGAACTCCTGGGCGCGGGCTTCGTCGATGAGGCCGGCGTCGAGGTCGCGCTGGATGTAGATGTCCAGGAAGGTCGAGACGCGGCCCAGCGACATCGCGGCGCCGTTCTGCTCCTTCACCGCGGCGAGGTAACCGAGGTAGGTCCACTGCACGGCTTCACGCGCGTTCTGCGCCGGGCGGCCGAGGTCGAAGCCGTACTTGGCGCCCATGACCTTGAGTTCTTCCAGCGCGCGGCCCTGCTCGGAGAGCTCTTCGCGCAGGCGCAGCACGTCTTCGCTGAACTCGCGGCTGTCCAGGTCCTTGTATTCCTGCTGCTTGAACTTGCGCAGCGCGTCCACGCCGTACAGCGCGACGCGGCGGTAGTCACCGATGATGCGGCCGCGGCCGTAGGCGTCGGGCAGGCCGGTCAGCACCGCCGACTTGCGCGCCTTGGCGATCTCGGTGGAGTAGACGTCGAAGACGCCCTGGTTGTGGCTCTTGCGGTACTTGGTCCAGATCTCGTCGACCGTCGGGTCGCTCTCGAAACCGTAGGCCTTCAGGCCCGACTGCACCATGCGCAGGCCGCCGTTGGGCATGATCGCGCGCTTGAGCGGGGCGTCGGTCTGCAGGCCGACGATGAGCTCCAGACCCTGGTCGATGTAACCCGCGTCGTGCGCCACGATGGTCGACGGACGGTCGGCCGACACGTCCAGCACGCCCTTGGCCTGCTCCTGCTTCAGCAGCTCGGCCAGCTTCTTCCACAGCGCCAGCGTGCGCGTCGTCGGGCCTTCCAGGAAGGCGCTGGTGCCGCCGTAGGGGGTGTAGTTCTTCTGGATGAAGTCGCGGACGTCGACCGCGGTTTCCCAACGACCGCCGGCGAAGCCCTCCCAGGCGTTGGCTCGGCTGCTGGCAATGGTCATGGTGTTCATCTGGGTTCCTTGAAAACGAATGGGGCGGGTGGCCGTCTCCGTAAGGTCCCGGCCGGGTGGGCCGGGGACCATTGTTGTTCTTATTGGGGAATCAGGGAAACCGGCGCGGGTTCCCCCGCGCCGGTGGGTCTCAGCCCGGGATCAGGGCGAGATCTCTTCGAGCGACCGGTTGGCCGTCTCGATCATCTGGCGTGCCGCGATCAGGCCGATGACGGTCATCGCCGCGAACATGCCGAACACCGTGGCGATGCCATAGCCGGTGAGCACGAAACCCACCACCGCCGGCGCCGTGGCCGAAGCCGCCCGCAGCCACGAGGTGGCCAGACCGGTGCCGATGGCGCGCATGCGGGTCGGGTAGATCTCCGGCGTGTACAGGTACAGCAGCACCGTGGTCGTGCCCATCACCGCGTAGGCCGAGGAGCCGAGCAGCATCACCGACCAGGCGCTTTCGGCGCCGAGGAAGGCCAGCGTGGCGAGCAGCGTGCCGCAGACGATGAAGCTGCCGATGGCCCAGCGGCGGCGGCCGATGCGGTCGACGAACAGCGCGCAGGCCAGCACCGCGCAGACGCTCATCACGTTGCTCAGCGACGCCATGCGCAGGGCTTCCTGCAGCGGCAGGTGGTAGACCGTCTTGTAGAGCGTCGGCAGCCAGTTGTTGATGCCGTTGGCGACGAAGTACGACGAGGCCCACAGCACCCAGACGACCAGCGTGCGCGGCCGATAGACCACCGAGAACAGCTCCTTCCACGAAGCCTTGTTCTGCTTGCCGATGCCGTCGGTCAGGCCTTGCACGCGCTGCTCGATCTCGCCGGCGTCACGCTGGGCGTCCAGGCTGCGCTTGGGCGTCGCGGCCTCGACCTGGCGGATGACCTGCTCGGCGTCGTGCAGCCGGCCCTTGCCGACCAGCCAGCGCGGCGACTCGGGCAGACGCATCATGAACATCAGGATGATGACGCCCGGGATGCCGCCGACGAGGAACAGGTACTCCCAGCCGAAGCGCGGCACGACGAAGGCCCCGACCTGCGCCGCAGCCAGCAGGCCCAGCGGGAAGATCAGCTCGTAGAGCACGAAGAAGCGCCCGCGGCCCTTGGCCTGCGACAGCTCGTTGATGTAGGTCGCCGCCACCGGCACCTCGCCGCCGACGCCGATGCCCTGCAGCAGGCGCAGCAGGAACAGCACCTCGTAGTTGCCGGCGAAGGCGCAGGCGATGCTCATCACCGACATCACGCCGACCGCGGTGGAGATCGCCGGCACGCGGCCGTAGCGCTCGCCGACCCAGCCGAAGAGCAGCGCGCCGACCACCTGGCCGAGATAGCCGGCGGCGATCAGCAGGCCGACCTGGCCCGGCGACAGATGCCACAGGCCGACCAGCACCGGCAGCACGAAGGCCAGCGACAGCGCGTCGAAGGCGTCGAAGAAGGTGGCGCTGCCCATGATCACACGGGCCTTGGTGTGCCAGCGGCAGAACGGCACGTTCTCCAGCCGGAACAGCAGCTGCGCACGGGCGCGGGCCGACGGCGTCGCGGCGGTGGTGTTCATCGCGGAGGCGGCGTCGGACATGCCGCCCGGAATGGGCAGCGTGGAAGAGTCTTTCATGGCGGCGGCTCCTAGAAGTCCTGGCGCATGCCGAGCTCGAAGCCCGTGGAGCGCTGGCCGCCGAAGTAGTTGGCCGCAGTGGCGACGCCGCTGGTGGCGGGACCGCCGGCGATGGCGAAGCTGGCTCCGCCCTGGTTGCTGAGGCGCGCCGCGTGCGCGTAGAGCGCCGTGCGCTTGGACAGCGAGTAGACGTAGCCGACACCCAGCAGCGTCGCGTCGTTGGCGCTGAGCGCCGCGGTGGCGCCGGTCTGGTCGGCACGGAGATAGCTGAACTTCAGCTGCCCGGCGCCGAGCGGCACGATGATGCCGACGAGGCTGTTGGTCGTCGTGTCGCTGCGGTAGTTCCAGCGGCGCTGGCCGACGCTGAGCTTGGCGAAGCCGGCGTCGTAGGCGACACCCCAGACGCGGTCGCTGAAGTCTTCGTCTTGGTTGGCGTTGCGCACCGTGAACTGCGACGCGCCGAGCTGCCAGGCGCCCTGCGCCCAGCCGAGACGGAAGCCGTCGCTCTTGGTCTGGCCGGCACCGGCCGAACCGCCTTCGCCGGTGGTGACGATCAGCGCGCCGTTGAAGCCGCCGAGACCGCCCGGCAGGATGTATTCGACGGCGTTGGCGACACGCAGCGTCGGGTTCTGCGCCGCGCCGGTGGCGTTGGCGCCGAAGGCCTGGCCCATCGCCCGGGAACCGTAGACCGTGCGGAAGGTGTTGGCGCCGGCGATGCCGATCGTGGAGAACGGGTCCATCGCGTTCCAGACCAGCTGCGTCGGCACCCAGTCGCGGCCCATGCGCACCTCGCCGTAGCGCTGGTGCACGAGGCCGACGGTGGCGCGGCGATCCCAGAACGGGGTGTTCGTCGTGCCGCTGTCGGCGAGGATGGTGCCGTCCAGGTAGAAACCGGCGCTGAGGCCGCCGCCCAGGTCTTCCTGGCCGCGCACGACGAGCTTGCTGGTGGTGTTGGCGCCGCTGACGACCGAGTTCATCGAACCGAGGTCACCGTTGCGCACGTGGCGCGTGGCGACGTCGAGCGTGCCGCCCAGGGTGACCTGGGCAAACGCGGCACCGGAGGCCAGCCCGAGCACGCACAGCGTGCCGGCGGCCCGGGCCGCACCCGGCGCCAGGCGCCGGGTGGGGAGCGGGAAGCTTGTCATGTCTATCTCTCTCGTGGCTCGGCGAGATAGCGCCACCCGCTCTGGGTGCGGGCTACTGCGATGCGCCAGTCTCCGCCGTTTTGGTCTAGTTCTGGTCTTCGACGATCGTGACGATCGTGGGCGATGCAGGCTCGCGGTGGCGGGCAGGCGGGGCGGCGCGAGCCGGCAGCCCCGCCTGCCAGGGGGCTCAGCGCACCCGGCCGAGGCCGGCGGCGGCCATCGCGGCGGCGATCTCGTGCTCGGCGCCCGGGGCCAGCGGCAGCAGCGGCGAACGCACGGCGGCGTGCTCGAGGATGCCGCGAGCGACCAGCGCCCACTTCAGCGCGACCGAGCCTTCCATGTGCGAACCGCGGTGGTACACGTTGGCCGTCACCGGCAGCAGGCGGTCGTGCAGTTCACGCGCCTTCTTGTAGTCCTTGGCCTTGCCGGCGGCGATCATCTCGACCAGCACTTCCGGGGCGATACAGCCGTAGCCGACCAGCGCGCCGTCGACGTCGAACATCGTGTGCAGCAGGTACTCGTCGTGGCAGGTCAGGATCTGCAGGTCCGGACGCTCCTTGCGGATGACGGGGATCTCACGGTCCCAGCGCTTCATGTTGCGCACGCCGTTCTTCATCGCGAAGACGCCCGGCTGAGCGGCGATCTCGAGCTGGGTTTCCAGGTCGTACGTGCACTTGGTGACGTCCGGGTACTGGAACAGGATCAGCGGCAGGCCGCTGGCTTCGTAGACGGCCTTGTACTTGTCCTGCGGCGCGCCCTTCTGGTAGCCGAAACGCAGCCAGCCGTGCGACGGGTAGAGCAGACCGGCCGAAGCGCCGGCCTTGACGGCGCGCTTGGCTTCCTCGGCGGCGACTTGCGTGCCTTCGAGCGTGATGCCGGCAATGATCGGGAGCTTGCCGCCGACCGACTCGCGGAAGGCTTCGATCACGCGGCACTGCTCGTCGCGTTCCAGGAACGTGCCTTCACCGGCGTGGCCCAGCACGGTCAGGCTCTTGACGCCCGGCACGCTGGCCAGCCAGCTGCCCAGGCGCTGGATCGCGGGGTAATCCACCGCGCCGTCCTGGGTGAAGGGGGTGACGGGAGCGGGGTTCAGGCCTCGCAGATCGATCGCAGTCATGTCTATTTCCTTTCAGCTAAGGGGTTGCGATGGAGGCCACTGTAGGAATTGTCGCGATATCTTCATAGATACAATTCCGAGCTTTCAGAGTTGCCGCTATAGGCAAATCTAAGACCGAGTCGGAGACAGGGTCATGAACGTCGCGATGGTGCGTCTGTTCCTGGAAGTGGCCGAGGCCGGCGGCATCAGCAAGGTGGCCGCGCGGCGGCAGACCGTGCAGTCGCACATCAGCCGCCAGATCACCGAGTTCGAGGCGCTGTGCGGCGGCCCGCTGTTCCGGCGCACCGGGCGCGGCGTGGTGCTGACCGAGCTGGGCGCACGCGCCGCGGTGCGGCTGCGCGCCTGGGTGCACGAGACCGAGCAGCTGACGCAGGACCTGCGCGCCGACGCCGGCCAGCTGCTGGGCCAGGTGCGGCTGGGCATCATCCCGTCGGCCGCGCACCCGCTGCTGACGCGGCTGCACGAGCGGCTGGAAGCGGCGCAGCCGGGCATCCAGCTCGACGTCGCCGAAGCGCAGGGCACCGAGCTGGACGCGATGCTCGACAGCGGCGCCGTCGACCTGGCGATCCTGATCCGCTTCCGCAAGCCGGCCGGCGGCGAGGAGATCCCGCTGTGCGTGGCCCAGACCTACCTCGTCAGCGCCCCGGGCGACGAGCTGACGCGCCAGCCGACGGTGCCGTTCTCGCGCCTGGCCGACCTGCCGCTGGTGCTGCCGCGCCGCCCGAGCCACTGGCGCAGCGCGCTGGACGACGCCGCGCGCGGCCTGGGCTTCCAGCTGCGTGCGGTGCTGGAGGCCGACTCGCTGACCGTGCAGCGTGAACTGGTGGCACGCGGCACCGGCCGGCCGCTGTACTCGGTGCTGGGCCCCTACTCCATCACCCACGACCTGCGCAGCGGCCGCCTGCAGGCCAGCCGTCTGGTGCAGCCCGACCTGCGCCGCCACCTCGCGCTGGCACTGCCGCGCCACGGCAAGCTGTCGCCGCCCTGCCGCGTCGTCGCGCAGACGATCCAGGAGCTGGTCGCCTCCTGGGGCGGGCACATCACGGACGAGCCGCTGAACGACGAGTTGCTGGGCGCGCGTTGACGGGCCCTGCGGGGGCGTCTACGGCGCTCGTGCCCGGCTGGCCTGTACCAGGTCACCTGGGCTGTAGCCGAACGTGCGCCTGAACCACCGCGTGAAGTGCGCCTGGTCGGCAAAGCCGCATTCGGCCGCCACCGCAGCCAGCCCGGCACCGTCGAGCAGCAACTGCCGGGCGCGGTGCACCCGGACCGCGAGCAGGTACGACGCCGGCGACATGCCGAGCCAGCGGCAGAGCACCCGATGCAGCCGCTGGCGGCTGACGGCGCATTGCCGCGCCAGGCCCGACACGGTCTGTTCGCCACGCAGCACGGCCACCTGCACACGGCGGATCAGCTCGCGCACCGCTTCGCTGGGCAAGGCGTCGGCTTCGGCGCGTGCAAGGTGCGAAGCGCCGGTCAGCGCCGGCACGGCGCGCCGCAGCCAGGCCAACACCTCGTCGGCCGACGCCAGCTTCACCGCGGCCTCGGCGAGCCCGGGCGACGCCAGCTTCGTGCTCTGCGCCGGGGCCTGCAGCCCGGCGTGCTGCAGCCAGGACGCGGGCACGTAGAACATCATCACCGTGACGCCGTCGCCGGGCGGCCCGGCGACCAGCGCGCCGGTGTGCACGACACCCGGGGCGATCGCGATCAGGTCGCCCGCGCGCGCCACGAACGGGCGGCCGCCGACGCTGCAGCGGCACTCGCCCTGCACCACCGCGCCGAAGGACCATTCGTCGTGCCAGTGCGGCACCCACTCCTGCCCGTCCTGGTGATGACGCACCTGCTCCAGGTCGAACACCCGCAGGCGGTAGACCTCGGAGCGCTTCAGCGCCACAGCGGCAGGCTTCCGGTCAGCCGGTTCACCGACCGTTTGGGGCCATGCAGACCGATGCCGAGCATCACCTCGTCGGTGTGCACGCTCGCGGCGTGGCGCTCGCCATAGGCATCACCGTCATGCATCGCCTGAGCATAGGCCGGGAACAGGCTGAGGGTGCAGCCATGGGCCCGCGCCGGCGCCGCCAGCCGCTGCATCAAGGCCTGCATCGTGTCGGCCGTCGCGCGCAGGATCGTGATCGGGACATGCGACGAAGCGACGCTCGCGAGCCCGGCGCCGTCGACCAGTTCGCGTCCGGCCCAGCCCGGGGTCGCCGCGGCCAGGCCCGCAGCCAGGCAGGCGGCGATGTTCGCGGCCGGGCCCGGCGCCAGCTCTGCCGCCAGGACGACGGCGACCTTGTCGGCGTCTTCCGGCGCGACGACGGGGCCGCCCGGCTCAGACATCCAGCGCTCCCGTCACCGTGATCCCCAGCCAGCCGGCGCTGGCCTGCTCGGCGCTCAGTTCGCCGAGCAGGCCGATGTCCTCGGCCGGATGCGGCAGCAGATGCAGCGTGGCCTCGGCGTCGAACCAGTCGCCGCCGACACGCCCCTGGATGTCGGCCCTGAGCAGCGTGATCTCCGGCAGTTGGCGAGGTTGCCGCAGGTCGGGCCAGCCGACGGCGCCGATCGTGGGCTGCGCCAGGAAACCCAGCGGCAACCCTGGCCGGCCGGTGAGCGTGGCCCGGGCCTCGAGCACGCGCCGGTCCTTGACCGCCAGACTGGCGCCCAGGCGGCTGCCCGCACGACATGGCGCCGCGGCAGGATGGTCCAGCGGCAGGCTGCGCGTGAGCCAGGTGCTGCCCATCTTCTTGGGCCAGCCCTGCAGCAGGCCGCGCAGCATCGAGATGTCCTGATCGACCCAGATGGCGGGGCAGTACATGCAGCGGCTGCCGTCGGGCCGCTCAAGTTCCAGCACGACGATGGTCTCGCGGTACTGGGCCATGACGGGGTCCAGCAGCTCGTGGCCATCGGTGGTGGCCTGCCAGTCGGCGAAGTGCACGCAGCCGCGGCCGGTCGCCTGGCCCGCGGCCGGCGGCACGAGCGCGGCCGCCGCCGCCGCGTCGAAGCGGAAGGCCACGTTCAGCAGCCACCCGGCGTAATGCCAGGGTGGCGGCGGCACCAGGGCCGAGCGCCCCGTCGTGGTGAAGGGCGCGGTGAAGCTGCGATGAATCCAGGGTGATGCGTGCATGCCCCGGATGCTGCAGAACGGCGGTCGGGCTGCCTAGAACGTTTGTGAACCGGGTCTGCGCCACGCTCCAGCGGCAGCGCTCAGCGCGAATTCCGCGCGACTGCCGCGACCCGTGTCACAGCCGCGCGAAGTCGAACGTCTTGTGATCAGGAGGCCGGCCCCGGCCCCCGCACATCGTTCACTTCGAAGGAATCCGATTCATGAATCGCGCTGTTTGGTTCCAGGCCTCTCCCGAAGGCGCCAAGGCGGTCGGCACGCTGCATCACTACGTCAGCAAGAGCACCAGCCTGCCGAGCTTGCTGACGCACCTGGTATTCCTGCGCGTGTCGCAGATCAACGGCTGCGCGCACTGCATCGACATCCACACGCGGGACCTGCTGGCCGAAGGCATGTCGGTGGAGAAGCTGGTGCTCGTCCCGGTCTGGCACGAAGCGAGATACCTCTTCACCGAGCAGGAACTCGCCGCGCTGGCCTGGACCGAGGAGGTGACGCGCGTCAGCGAGACCCACGCCTCCGACGATGCCTATGCCGCCGCCTTGGCCGTGTTCGGCGAGAAGGATCTGGTCGATCTGACGCTGACGATCGCCGCGATGAACGCCATCAACCGCATGGGCATCAGCTTCCGCATGAAACCGCGGGCCAGGGCGTGAAGCCGGCGGGCCGCCAAGGCGACGCGGGATGGCCGGAGCGCGGCCCCCGAGCTGGCGCACGCGGTGGCGGCCGCCGGGCTGTACCGGCTCACGGCGATCTCGGTGTCGCAAAGCAGGGTCTTCGCGGCCTCGTGCTGGATGTTGAAGCGGTCCTATTTGGCCGGGTCGATGAACTCACCGAAGACGTCGCCCCGCTGGCCGCAGGCGCCGATTTCCACAGACTGCCGGTACCGACGTAAACCGCCCATGGCCTTCTCGGGCCGCACGTCGTAGGTCAAGGTGACCCAGATCCAGTACTCGCCGATCACCCTGCTCCAGACGCTGGAGGTGAGAAGGGAGCTGCGATCCACCTCGCAGCAGCCGGGATGGGCTTCCACCCAAGCGCGCACGACCGACGGCTCAGTATCGATGCCGACGTCGCCCGCCACATGGCGCACGGCAGCCTGCACCATCTCCGCGTCGGTCAAGGGACGCCCCTGTGCGCGGCAATACCCTTGCTGGTTGCGGAAGCCCTGGAAAACGAGCGCCGCCGCGACAACGACGCTCAATGACAGCCAGGCCAGCTTGCGGCTCAGCTTCATGGATCGTCCTGTGATGGTCGGGCCCGGCGCCGCGCCCCCTCACTCCACCGTCACCGACTTAGCCAAATTCCGCGGCTTGTCCACATCCGTCCCCCGCGCACAAGCGGCGTGGTACGCCAGCAGCTGCAGCGGCACGACGTGCAGGATGGGTGACAGCCGCCCGTAGTGCTCGGGCATGCGGATGACGTGCACGCCGGTGTCGCTGGCGATGTGGCTGTCGGCGTCGGCGAAGACGTAGAGCTGGCCGGCGCGGGCGCGCACTTCCTGCATGTTGCTCTTCAGCTTCTCCAGCAGCGCGTCGTTCGGCGCCACCGTCACCACCGGCATCTGCTCGGTCACCAGGGCCAGCGGGCCGTGCTTCAGCTCGCCGGCCGGGTAGGCCTCGGCGTGGATGTAGCTGATCTCCTTGAGCTTCAGCGCGCCTTCCAGCGCGATCGGGTAATGCAGCCCGCGGCCCAGGAACAGCGCGTTCTCCTTGCGCGAGAAGTCTTCGCTCCAGGCGATGACCTGCGGCTCCAGCGCCAGCACGGCCTGCAGCGCCAGCGGCAGGTGGCGCAGCGCCTTCAGTTCCGCGGCTTCCTGCTCGTCGGTCAGCCGGCCCTTCACCTGCGCCAGCGCCAGCGTCAGCAGGTACAGCGCGACGAGCTGGGTCGTGAAGGCCTTGGTGCTGGCCACGCCGATCTCGACGCCGGCGCGCGTGACGTAGGCCAGCTCGCACTCGCGCACCATCGCGCTGGTGGCGACGTTGCAGATCGTCAGCGTGTGCTTCATGCCCAGGCTGCGCGCGTGCTTCAGCGCGGCCAGGGTGTCGGCGGTCTCGCCGCTCTGGCTGATCGTGACGACCAGCGTACGCGGGTCGGGCACGCTGTCACGGTAGCGGTACTCGCTGGCGATCTCCACCGTCGTCGGGATGCCGGCCACCGACTCCAGCCAGTAGCGCGCGGTGCTGCCGGCGTAGTAGCTGGTGCCGCAGGCCAGAATCAGCACGCGGTCGACTTCCTTGAAGATGCGGTAGGCGCCGTCGCCGAACAGCTCGGGGCTGATGCCGGGCACCGCGTCCAGCGTGTCGGCGATGGCCTTGGGCTGCTCGAAGATCTCCTTCTGCATGTAGTGCCGGTACGGCCCCAGCTCGGCGGCGCCGCTGTAGGCGGCGACGGTGCGCACCTCGCGCTCGACGGCGCGGTAGCGGCCCTGCTCGTCGGCGGCGCTGATCCACACGCGGCCCAGCTGCAGGTCGACGACGTCGCCTTCTTCCAGGTAGACGATGCGTTCGGTGACGCCGGCCAGCGCCATCGCGTCGGAGGCGACGAAGTTCTCGCCTTCGCCGACCCCCAGCACCAGCGGCGAACCCTGGCGCGCGCCGACCACGCGGTGCGGTTCGTCGCGGCAGAAGACGGCGATCGCGTAGGCGCCGCGCAGCCGCGGCAGCGCGCGCTGCACGGCTTCGAGCAGGTCGCCTTCGTAATAGCGATGCACCAGGTGGGCGATGACCTCGGTGTCGGTCTGGCTGGCGAAGACGTAGCCGCGCTGCTGCAGCTCGGCGCGCAACTCGTCGTGGTTCTCGATGATGCCGTTGTGCACCAGCGCGATCCGGCCCGGGCCGTCGGCGCCAGGGCCGGCCGAGAAATGCGGGTGGGCGTTGTGCACCAGCGGCGCGCCGTGCGTCGCCCAGCGCGTGTGGGCGATACCGGTGGTGGCGGCGATGCCGTCACGCCCGACGTTGGCTTCCAGCTCGGCCACACGCGAGGTGCTGCGCGCCCGGCGCAACTCGCCATCCTGATGCACGGCCACGCCGCAGGAGTCGTAGCCGCGGTACTCCAGCCGCTTCAGGCCTTCGATCAGGATCGGGACGATGTTGCGCGTGCTGACCGCGCCGACGATGCCGCACATGGATTCAACCTTTCGAACTTCGGTGGCGGGATGCTAGGCCGGGGCGGATGAAGTTTTCGTTCATTGATGGCCGACTTGTGAACGATTCACCCACGCGAGCTAGGTATCGACTTTTTCTTTCTCCGCGGCATATCTGATGGCATATTCTTTCGCCATGGATCTCGACGCCACCGACCACCGCCTGCTCGAACTGCTGCAGGACGACGCCTCGCTGTCCAACCAGGCGCTGGCCGAACGTGCCCACACCTCGCCGGCGACGGCGCTGCGGCGGGTGCGGCGGCTGGTCGACGGCGGCGTCATCGAGCGCCGCGTCGCCCTGCTCTCGCCCGAACGCCTGGGCGCCGGGCTGACGGCGCTGGTGGAGATCACGCTGGACCGCCAGGGCGCCGAGCACCTGGACGCCTTCGAGGCCCGTGTGGCCGACGACGCCGCGGTGCAGCAGTGCTACCGCGTCTCGCCGGGGCCGGACTTCGTGCTCGTCGTGCACGCCGCCGACATGGCCGGCTACCACGCGCTGGTGCAGCGCCTGTTCACGCAGGACGCCAACGTGCGCAACGTGAAGGCCTTCTTCAGCGTCAAGCGCGCCAAGTTCGACCCGCGGCTGCCGCTGCCGGCGCCGGCACGCTGAGGCCAAGCACCCGCGGCGCGGCGGCCCAAAGCACGCTCGCTAGAGTGCGCGCGTCACCACCCGCCGCCACCGCCCGATGAACACCGCCGACACCCGCGCCGTCCTGACTATCGCCCTGCTCGCCGCCTTCGCCGACGGCCGCAAGCACGAACGCGAACGCGAGCAGATCCGCCGCATCGCCGAAGGCCTGGCGCAGGACGCCGCGGTCGATCTGCCGTCGCTGGTGCAGGACGTACTGCTCAAGCGCGTGGACGTCGCCGGCGCCGCCGCGGCTCTGACGAGCGACGACGCGCGCCAACTGGCCTACGAGATGGCGGTGGGCGTCTGCGACGCCGACGGCTCGCAGAGCGACGCCGAGCGCGCCTTCCTCGCCGACCTGGCGCAGCGCCTCGGGCTGGACGTCGACCAGGCCGACGCCTACGCCGCGCAGGCCGAAACGCTGGCCACCGAGGTGCTGCCGGCCACGGCCGCGCCGGCGGCCACCAAGCCGGCGGTCGACGAAGCCGAGCTCGACCGCGCGATCCTCAACGCCGCCATCCTGAACGGCGCGCTGGAGCTGCTGCCCGAGTCGCTGTCGACGCTGGCCATCATCCCGCTGCAGATGAAGCTGGTGCACCGCGTCGGTCTGGCCTACGGCTACCCGCTGGACAGCGGCCACGTGAAGGACTTCCTGGCCACGGCCGGCGTGGGCCTGACATCGCAGTACCTGGAGCAGGCCGGGCGCAAGCTGCTCGGCGGGCTGCTCGGGCGCGTCGGCGGCGGGCTGCTCGGCGGCCTGGGCAAGCAGGCCGTCAGCTCGGGGCTGAGCTTCGCGACGACCTGGGCGCTGGGCCAGGTCGCCAAGCGTTACTACGCCGGCGGGCGCACCTTCTCCACCGAGATGCTGCGCAGCACCTATACCGAGCTGCTGCAGCAGGCGCGTGGCCTGCAGGCGCAGTACGCGCCGCAGATCCAGCAGCAGGCGCGCACGCTGGACACCGCCAAGGTCATGGCGCTGGTGCGCGGGCGCTGAGCGCCTAGAGCTTCAGGATCGCCAGGCCCTTCAGGTACTCGCCCTCGGGGAAGAACAGCGTCGTCGGGTGATCGGGCGCGCCTTCCAGGCGGGCCAGGATGGCGCCGTCGACGCCGGCGTCCATCGCCGCGCCGGCGACGATCTTGTGGAACAGCTCGGCGCCGATGCCGCCCGAGCAGCTGAAGGTCAGCAGCAGCCCGCCAGGGGCCAACAGCTTCAGCGCCAGGCGGTTGATGTCCTTGTAGGCGCGCGACGCGCGCTCGGCGTGCGCCGCGGTCGGCGCGAACTTCGGCGGGTCGAGCACGATGGCGTCGTACTGGCGCCCGGCCTTCAGCTCGTCGCGCAGGAACTGGTTGACGTCGGCGTCCTGCGTCTGGCTGCGCGCGGCGTCGAAGCCGTTCAGCTCGACGTGGGCACGCACGCGTTCCAGCGCCGGCGCCGACGAGTCGACGCTGGTCACCTGGCGCGCGCCGCCGGCCAGCGCCGCGACGCTGAAGCCGCCGGTGTAGCAATAGCAGTTCAGCACCCGCTGGGCGCCCTGCTGGCGCACCAGCTCGGCGAAGCGCGCGCGGTTGTCGCGCTGGTCGAGGTAGAAGCCGGTCTTGTGGCCGGTGGCCACGTCCAGCGTCAGCTTCCAGCCGTGTTCGCGGATCGTCACCTCGGTCGGGCCGCCGCCGCGCAGCCAGCCGGTGACGGGCTCCAGCCCTTCGAGCGAGCGCACGCTGGAGTCCGAGCGTTCGTAGAGGCCGCGCGCGCCGGTCTGCGCCATCAGCGCGTCGGCGATCGTCTCCTTCCAGCGCACGCTGCCGGCCGACAGGAACTGCACCGACAGCAGGTCGCCGTAGCGGTCGACGATCAGCCCGGGCAGGCCGTCGGCTTCGCCGTGGATCAAGCGCACACCGTCGCTGGCCACCGGCAGCTTGCGGCGCAGCGCCAATGCGGAGGCGATGCGGCGCTCGAAGAAGGCGGCGTCGATGCGCTCGCCGGCCTCGAAGCTCCAGGCGCGCACACGGATCGTCGAGCTGGGACTGAACGCACCCCAGGCGAGGAAATGCCCGTCGGAGGCTTCGACGCGCACCGTCTCGCCCGGGTCGGCCTTGCCTTTTTCGATGCTGCCCTGGAACACCCAGGGGTGGCGGCGCAGCAGCGAGCGCTCCTTGCCTTCGCGCAGTCGGATCGATTTCATGGCCGCGATTGTCTCAGCGCCCGCGGCCCCGGGCCGGCTCAGCCGCCCGGCGTCTTGCGTTTGGCGCGCGGATGCGCGGCGTCGTAGGCGCGCGCCAGGTGCTGGAAGTCGAGCTTGGTGTAGACCTGGGTCGTCGCGATGCTGGCGTGGCCCAGCAGCTCCTGCACCGCGCGCAGGTCGCCGCTGCTCTGCAGCAGATGGCTGGCATAGCTGTGGCGCAGCATGTGCGGGTGCACGTGCGTCGGCAGCCCGGCCTGCAGCGCCAGCTGGCGCAGCCGCGTGCGCAAGCCGCCTTGCGACAGGCGTTCGCCGTTGCGGCTGACGAAGAGCGCCGGCTCGCCGGCCGCGGCCAGCTCGCCGCGCACCGCCAGCCAGGCGGCCAGCGCCTGCAGCGCCTTGGCGCCCACCGGCACGCTGCGCCGCTTGCGGCCCTTGCCGAGCACGTGGGCGCTGGCGTCCTCGGCGTCGATCCAGCCGGCGGCCGTGGCCGACGGGGCGACATCGAGCGCCAGCAGCTCGCCGATGCGCAGCCCGCAGCCGTAGAGCAGCTCGACGATCGCGTGGTCGCGCGCCGCCAGGCGGGCGTCGCCGTCTTCGTTCTCGTGTTCGGCCAGCGCGACGGCCTGGTCGACCGGCAGCGCCTTGGGCAGCGGCTTGGCGGCCTTGGGCGCCTTCAGCCCGTCGACCGGATTCGCCGGCACCAGGCCTTCGCGGCCCCACCAGCGGTACAGCCCGCGCCAGGCCGACAGCACCAGCGCGATGCTGCGCGGCGCGAGGCCCGCGGTGCGCAGCGTGCCCATCCAGCGCCGCAGGTGGTGCGGCTGGGCAGAGCGCAGCGCGACGCCGTCGGCCTGGGCGCTGGCGGCCAGGCGCTGCAGCGCGTCGCGGTACAGCGTCAGCGTGCGCGGCGCCAGCCGGCGCTCGACGCCCAGGTGGTCCAGCCAGCGCTGCACGTCGTCGGGCAGCGTGGCGTCCATCGTCGGGCTCAGGCCGTCAGACGAGAAAGAGCCGCTCCCGCGGTGTCGCCGATGCGCACCAGGAACTCGGTGCCCATGTCGGCGCTGTAGCGCGTCGGGTCGGGCGAGCCCAGGATCAGCAGGCCGAAGCTGCCGGCCGCGTTGCGCAGCGGGATCAGCGCCAGCGAGGCGATGGCGCTCGGCTCGGGCAGCCAGCCGACCGACTCGAAGCCGGCGTTCACGCCGCAATACGGCTGCGACAGGCTGTCGGTGAAGCTCTTCACGTCGTCGCTGACCGGCGCGCTGAAACGCTGGCCTTCGTGCGCCGGGGCGACGTTCCACAGCCGCAGGGCGGCTTGCGGGATCATGAACTGGTGCTGCAGCTCGTCGACCAGCACCTCGGGCAGCGCGGCGGCGTCGGCGGTGACGAGCAGCGCACGCGTCCAGCGGTGCAGGCGTTCGGCGATGCCGACGTTCTCCTGGCTGTGCCGGATCATCTCGACGATGCGCATCTCGAGGCCCTTGATGCGGTCGCGCAGCATTTCCATCTGCCGCTCCTGCAGCGAGACGGCGCGTTGGCCGTGCGGGCTGGTGAGCTGCACGCTGGACAGCAGTTCGGCGTGGCGCTCGAAGAAGCCGGGCGTGTTGGCCAGGTACTCGGCGATGTCGTTTTCGGTGATGCCCTGGAGGTTCACAGCTCGATTTCTCCTTCGAAGACGGTCACGGCAGGGCCCGTCATCAGCACCGAGGCGCTGTCGTCGGGCCACTCGATCAGCAGGTCGCCACCGCGCGCGTGCACCTCGACGCGCCGGTCCAGCCAGCCCAGGCGGATGCCGGCGACGACCGCGGCGCAGGCGCCGGTGCCGCAGGCCAGCGTCTCGCCGGCGTCGCGTTCGTAGACGCGCAGCCGCACCTCGGCGCGCGACAGCACCTGCAGGAAGCCGGCGTTGACGCGGCGCGGGAAGCGCGCATGGCTTTCGACGAGCGGGCCGACCGTGGCCACCGGCGCGGTGTCGACGTCGTCCACGCGCATCACCGCATGCGGGTTGCCCATCGACAGCACCGCGACCTCGACGCCGGCGTCGGCCAGCGGCCAGAGCTCGACGCCGTTGACGAGGCGCGGCGTCAGCCCGCCGGCGTCGAAGGGCACACGCGCCAGGTCGAACACCGGGCGGTTCATGTCGACACGCACGCGGCCGTCGGCGGCCAGCGACAGTTCCAGCAAGTTGTTGACGGTCTCGACGCGGATCGTCGTCTTGTCGGTCAGCCCGTGGTCGACGACGTAGCGCACGAAGCAGCGCGAGCCGTTGCCGCACTGCTCGACCTCGTCGCCGGTGTTGTTGAAGATGCGGTAGCGGAAGTCGACGCCCGGCGTCGTGCTGCGCTCGATGACGAGGATCTGGTCGGCGCCGACGCCCAAGCGCCGGTCGCCCAGCCGGCGGATCTGCTCGCGCGACAGCGCCAGCGGCGCGCCGGTGGCGTCGAGCACGACGAAGTCGTTGCCGGCGCCGTGCATCTTGGTGAAGCGCAGTCGCATCGCCGGATTATCGCTTCGGGTACAGCTTGGGCTCGCCGACCGGGCGGGTCTTGAAACGCTTGTGCACCCAGAGGTACTGCGCCGGGTTGCGCACGACCTCGCTCTCGATCCACTCGTTCATGCGCCGGGCGTCGGCTTCGGCGTCGCCGGTCGGCCAGTCGGCCAGCGGCGGCAGGAAACGCACGCGGTAGCCGGCGCCGCCGGGCAGGAACTCGGCGATGACCGGCTGCACGATCATCTTCAGCGAACCGGCCATCTTGGCCGGCGCCATCAGCGTCGCCGCCGGCACGCCGAAGAACGGCACGAAGACGGCGTCGCGGCGGCCGAAGTCCATGTCCGGCAGATTGAAGAAGGCGGCGCCGCGTTTGATCGCGCGGATCAGCGGCAGCACGCTCTCGTGGCGCGAGAACACCTCGCCTTGCTTGAACCGCAGCCGGCCGCTGCGCATCGCGGCGTCCATCACGGCATTGCTCTGGCGCTGGTAGATCGAGGCCACCCAGCGCTTCTGGAAGAGCTGCGTCGCGGCACCGGCGACGTCCAGCGCCAGGAAGTGCGGCACCAGCCACATCACCGGGCGCTCGCTCTCGTCGGCCAGGTGGACCTGGCCTTCGACGTGGATCAGGCGCTTGAGCCGCTCGGGGCTGGCGTACCAGAGCAGGCCGCGTTCGATCAGGCTGCGGCCCAGCCAGCCGAAGTGCTCGCGCGCGATGCGTTCGCGTTCGGCCGCCGGCTTGGCGGGGAAACACAGCTCCAGGTTGCGCAGCGCGATGCGCCGGCGCGAACCGGCCAGGCGGTAGAACAGCGCGCCCAGGCCGCGCCCGAGCGCGGCCTGCCACGCGAGCGGCAGCCAGTGCAGCAGCCAGACGAGCGCCAGCACGGCGCGGGACAGCAGAGTCATGAGGACGCGCCGCTGCGCGGCGCCTTGTAGCGGTGATAGCCCCACAGGTACTGCGTGGGCTTGAGACGGATGACGGCTTCCATCGAGCGGTTGACGGCACACGCGGCGGCTTCGTCGCCGCCGCCTTCGGGCAGCGGCTCGGGCAGCGGCATCACGCGCACGACGTAGCCGGCGCCCTGGGGCAGACGCTCGGCCCAGACGATGGCGATCTCGGCGCCGGTCTGCTGCACCAGGCGCGCGGCCAGCGTCATCGTGTAGGCGGGTTTGCCGAAGAACGGCGCCCAGACGCCCTGGCCTTCGGGCGGCACCTGGTCGGGCAGCAGGCCGACGGTCTCGCCCTTCTTCAGCGCACGCAGCATCTGGCGCACGCCGGCCAGCGTGGCCGGCGCGGTGGCCAGCGCCGGGCGCGCGCGCGCGGTCTCTTCCAGCTCGCGCAGCAGCTGCTTGCGCGCCGGGCGGTAGAGCACGGTGATCGGCTGGCGCGCGCCGAAGCGTTCGGCATAGGCTTGCGCGGCGATCTCGAAGCTGCCCATGTGCGGCGTCAGCAGCACCAGGCCCTTGCCGCGGCCGACCAGCGACTCCATCAGCTCGGCACCTTCCCAGCGCACCGGGTCGGCGATCGGCTCGTCGCGCGGGCGCAGCCACAGGCGCGGCACTTCCATCACCAGACGGCCGGCGTCGGCCACCGCTTCGCGGCGTTCGGCGGCCGTCAGGCCGGCCAGCGCGGCGTTGGCGTCGAGGCGGCGGCGGTAAGTCGGGGAAAACCAGTAGGCCAGCCAACCGAGAAAAGCGCCCAGGATGTGGAGGAAGCGCAAGGAACGGCGAGATAGCCAGCGAACCAGGAAAAACATGCTTGTATGATCCGCGCGTCGCCGAGTTAACAGGACAACTTGCGGGGCGACGCGGGAGCCGAAGGATACCGAGGCGCCGCCGGGCCGAACGCCACTTCGGGTGGGGTTGGCTCAACAAATCCGCTAAAGCGTTCGCCGCGGCTCCAGAAGTGTCTGACCCCGACGATCGCGCAGTCAGGGTTCGATAGACAGATATCAGGAGCTTTTCAGCAGTGGCGAACGAATTCCTCTTCACCTCCGAGTCCGTCTCTGAAGGCCACCCCGACAAGGTGGCCGACCAGATCTCGGACGCCATCCTCGACGCGATCTTCAAGCAGGACCCGCGCAGCCGCGTGGCCGCCGAGACGCTGTGCAACACGGGCCTCGTGGTGCTGGCCGGCGAGATCACGACCAACGCGCACGTCGACTACATCCAGGTCGCGCGCGACACGATCAAGCGCATCGGCTACGACAACACCGACTACGGCATCGACTACAAGGGCTGTGCGGTGCTCGTCGCCTACGACAAGCAGAGCAACGACATCGCCCAGGGCGTGGACCACGCCAGCGACGACCACCTGAACACCGGTGCCGGCGACCAAGGCCTGATGTTCGGCTACGCCTGCGACGAGACGCCCGAGCTGATGCCGGCGCCGATCTACTACGCGCACCGCCTCGTCGAGCGCCAGGCCGAGCTGCGCAAGAACGGCAAGCTGCCCTTCCTGCGCCCCGACGCCAAGAGCCAGGTGACGATGCGCTACGTCGACGGCAAGCCGCACTCGATCGACACGGTCGTGCTGTCGACCCAGCACCACCCCGACCAAAGCGAGACCGCCACCAAGCTGAAGCCCAGCTTCTACGAGGCGATCATCGAGGAGATCATCAAGCCGGTGCTGCCCAAGGAATGGCTGCAGGACACGCGCTACCTGGTCAACCCGACCGGCCGCTTCGTCATCGGCGGCCCGCAAGGCGACTGCGGCCTGACCGGCCGCAAGATCATCGTCGACACCTATGGCGGCGCCTGCCCGCACGGCGGTGGCGCGTTCTCCGGCAAGGACCCGTCCAAGGTCGACCGCTCGGCCGCCTACGCCGCGCGCTACGTCGCCAAGAACGTCGTCGCCGCCGGCCTGGCGCGCCAGTGCCAGGTGCAGGTCGCCTATGCGATCGGCGTCGCCAAGCCGATGAACATCACGGTCTACACCGAAGGCACCGGCGTCATCTCCGACGCCGAGATCGCCAAGCTGGTCGAAGCCCACTTCGACCTGCGCCCCAAGGGCATCATCCAGATGCTCGACCTGCTGCGCCCGATCTACGAGAAGACCGCGGCCTACGGCCACTTCGGCCGTGAAGAGCCGGAGTTCAGCTGGGAGAGGACGGACAAGGCTGCGGCGCTGCGCGCGGCTGCTGGTCTGTAACCCCATCCGACACCCGGACGAAAGGCGGCCTGCGGGCCGCCTTTTTCATGGGTTTCGGGCGATCGTCGGACAACCGCGGTCGTGCACCACGCAGGCCCCGGCACGCCCCGCTTCCGCACGGACCCTTGGTTCGAGCCCGCAGCCTCGGTGGCCAGAAGCGCCTGCGCAGCGGAGGCATCCATCCGGGGCCAGGTTCTTGCCTTATTTGCTATAACCAAGAAAGCGTTTTAACCTTTGACGCCTACGGTCGCCTGCCGATGGATGCCGTATTTGCTATATTCCGTCAGCCGTAGAGCGCCCTCTTTGCACCGTCTCAAGAGGGAATTTGGCACCGAGGCGGGCATGCCGTTGATAGCAAATACAGCATTCTCAGACCGAAACCTCCGTAGCAGGAACATAGCAAATGCAGCATCAACTTTCCAGCTTGGCGGACCTCGGCCGCGAGGTGGCCAGGCTGCGCAAGGCCAAAGGCCTGACACAAAAGGAACTGGGCGCCCTCACCGGGATGGGGCAGTCGACGCTGGCTCGATTCGAGACGGGTCAGGTCGCCGAGTTCGGGAGTCGAAAACTACTTCGCCTTCTGGAGGTGCTGGGGCACGGGCTGGCGGTCACCGAGGAGCGGCCGCAGTTCACCCTGGATGACGCATTGCGCGTGCGGCGCAGCGAGGCCGCTCACGACAACCCGGGTTCTGCCAAGACGAGCTTCGAGGAGCCGCTTTGAAGCTCACCGTCTTCGTCCAGAACAAGGCCGTGGCGACACTGGAGTCGCCCGACAACTTCGAGCACGTGCTCACCTACCATCCCGGCGTGGCGGCCGAGGACTTCGTCTCCCTGCTCATGCCGGTGCGGACGAAGTCATACGCCTACCCCGAACTGCATCCGGTGTTCCGGATGAATCTGCCGGAGGGCTACCTGCTGTCGGTCCTGCAGGAACAGTTGGGCCCGCACATCGGGGCCTCGCCGCTGAGCCTGCTTTCGGTGGTGGGCCGCAACGCGATTGGCCGCGTCAAGGTGGCGCCCGAGGGTGCTGACCCCGTCGCTCCGGCGCCGGCATTCGAGCTGCGCGACATCCTGCGAGGCGACAACTCCGAGGCGGCCTTCGTGGAACTGGTACACCGTTATGCGCAGAGCGGCGTGTCCGGCGTCGTGCCCAAGTTCCTGTCGCCCGGCACCCAGGAGCTTCCGGAAGGTCATCACAAGTCGACGCTGGCCACGGAGCGCTTCATCATCAAGGGCACCACGGAGAAGCTGCCCGGGGTGGCGCTCAACGAGCATTTCTGCATGCGGGTGGCACAGCTCGCTTTCGGACATGCCGCCAGGACCGAGGTGTCCGATGACGGGCAGGCGCTGGTGGTGCATCGTTTCGACTACGCCGCGGACGGGGCCACACGGCTGGGCATGGAAGACCTCTGCAGCCTGCTGGCCCTGCGCCCCGAACAGAAATACGAGTCGACCTGGGAGAAGGTCGCCAACCGCATCAAGAACGTCACGCCACCGGCCTGTCAGGCGCAGGCACTGTCGCATCTGGGTGACCTGCTGCTGCTGACCTATGCACTGCGCAACGCGGACTGCCACACGAAGAACATCGCGCTGCTCTACTCCGGCAGCGAAGACGTCCGGCTGGCGCCCGTCTACGACATGCTGACCATCACGGTCTACGACGACTACTGCAAGAACCCGCCGGGCATGTCGGTGCATGGCCGCAGCACCTGGAGCCCGGGCAAGGCACTGGAACTCTACTTGCAGACGCATTGCGGCCTGAAGCCGCAGCACATCGAACAGAGGGTGGAGCGGCTCTGCCAGGCCGTCGTGGACGTGTCGCCTGACGTGGTAAGCGCCAGCCGCACGTTCAAGAACTTCGAGCGCGTCGGGCCGCGCATGCTGCATGCCTGGAACGAAGGCCTCAACAGCCTGCGGCTGCGCAAGACTTGGAGCCTGCCGTCCTTGGCGCCCTTGCTGCAGGCCGAAGGCCTTGCCGATGTGGCCCGGCCCAAGGAGCCGCCACGAGAGAAGCTGGGACGCTCGCCCCTGCCGCTCATGAGTTGATCCGCCCCATGGGTCGACGGGTGGATCGCCACGCGTCGCCGGCAAGAGTACGCCGGCATCATCGACCCATGTCCACGATCTACCCCGCCCCGCTGCGCCCCGGCAGCCACATCGCCGTCACCGCGCCGAGTTCGGGCGTCGCGCCACGCCTGCATGCGCGGCTGGAACTGGCGCTCGGCGTGCTGCGCGCCCGCGGCTTCGTCGTCGAGGAAGGCCGCTGCCTGCGGCAGCAGCAGGACGATGCCAGCGCCCCGGCCGCCGAACGCGCCGCCGAGCTGATGGCGCTGCTTCTGCGCGAGGACGTCGACGCCATCGTGCCGCCCTGGGGCGGCGAACTGGCCATCGAGGTGCTGCAGCGCCTGGATTGGGCGGCGCTGGCCCGGGCGCGGCCGAAATGGCTGCTGGGTTATTCGGACACCAGCACGCTGCTGCTGCCGATCACGCTGCGCCTGGGCTGGGCCACGGCCCACGGCCCCTGCCTGATGGACCTGGTGCCGGGCCAGGACGACCCGCTGACGGCCGCGCTCTTCGAGCACCTGGCGACGCCGGCCGGCGGCCGCTTCGTGCAGGCCGCGTCAAGCCGCTGGCAGCGCCAGTGGACCGACTTCGCCAGCGCGCCGGAGCAGCCCTACCAACTGAGCGAAACCACGATCTGGCGCCCGGTGAACGCCGCTGCCGCCGGCGCGCTGGACCTGCAGGGCCGGCTGATCGGCGGCTGCATCGACACGCTGATGCATCTGGCCGCATCGCCCGACGGCGACCTGCCGGGTTACGTTCTGCGCAGCGCTGCACGCGGCGAAGCCACGCTGCTGTACCTGGAGAACGCCGAACTGCCGCCGCCTGCGCTGGTGCGCGCATTGCGCGGGCTGCGCGCGGCCGGCTGGTTCGACGGCGTGGCGGCGATGCTGATCGGGCGCAGCGGCGCCGAGCCGGCCGACGACCCGCAACGCCTGGACGATGCCCGGGCCGTCGAGCAATCGACGGCCGACCTGCCCTCCCCGGTGCTGGCCGATCTGGACATCGGCCACCGGCCGCCGCAATGGCTGCTGCTCAACGGCGCGATGGCCCGGCTGCGCCGGGACGGCCGCAGCCCCGGCGGCACGCTGGAGCAGCGCCTGGCCTGAGGCGCCGCGTCTTCAGGCCATGCCGCAGAGCTTGCGGAACGGCCCCAGCACCGCCTCGCCGCGGAAAGGCTTGACGATCCAGCCGGTGACGCCGGCCTCGCGGCCGCGGGCGCGGATCGCGGCGTTGTCCTCGGTGGTCAGCATGACGATGCGCACGTCCTTGTTGCCCAGGTCCTGGCGGATCGTGCGCGCCATCGTCAGCCCGTCCATGTTGGGCATGTTGACGTCGCTGACGATGAGCCGGATGCCCGGATCGGCGCCGAGCTTGGCGAGGCCGTCGCGGCCGTCGCTGGCGACGGCGACGTCGAAGCCGTTCTGACTGAGGAAGCTGGAGACGATTTCGCGCATCGTGCTCGAATCGTCGACGACGAGGACTTGGGCCATGGCGGTGGACGCTGACGGAGTTTTGGTGGTTCTTAGAACAGCTCGAGTTCGCCGGTGTCGCGCGGCGGCTCGGCCGCGTTGGCGAACTCGGTGAAACGGTCGGGGCGCCACAGCAGGTTGAAGATCAGCCGCTGCACGATGATCAGCGGCGGCAGCCCCGGACGGCGCGGGTCCGAGAGCTTGTAGCGCACGCACAGCTGCGGGTCCTGCGAGCCGAAGGAGATGTACTTCTGCTCGTGGTTGATGACGATCGGCACCTGGGTCTGCTCGTTGGCGAAGGCCTGCGGCGGGATGTAGCGGTTCTTGAACGCGCCCCAGATCAGGTTGGTCGTCTCGCCGAGCAGGTGGTTCAGCTCGCGAAAGCTCAGGTCGCCGCCGACGCCTTCGTAGCCGAAGCCCTGCAGCATGCCTTGCCGCAGCGCGCTCTCCTCGGTCTGCAGCATCATGTAGCCGCGGCACCAGGTGCTTTCCAGCGCGATCAGCGTCGACACCTGGCCGAAGATGATGCGGTCGTGCACGACGTAGGGCGGCTCGTTGTCCACCTGGGCGTGCGGGAACATCGAGCGGATCGCGCCGGCGGTCAGCTCGACGACGCCGTTCACCAGCTCGGTCGGGTAGCGCAGGCTGAACAGGCTGCACTCGACGGACTGGCGCAGCGCCTCCAGCTCGGTCCACGGGTGGCTGGCGGCCCGCGCCTGGGTCTCGTCCAGCGGTGTGTCGCCGGTGCGGCGCAGGAAGATCGGCAGCTCGGGGCGCTGGCGGTGGATGGCCACCGCGAGGTCCAGTGCGCTGCCGTTCTCGCAGGGCAGGTCCTCGGCGAGCATCACGCCGCCCAGGTCCTTGTGCTGCCCCAGCGTCGGCAGCGCGTCGGTGGCGCTTCGCGGCAGCACGACGAGCCCCAGCGACTGCGCGAAATCCCAGAGCGTCTGGTAGTGCCGGGGATCGTGTTCGAGCAGCAGCACCTTGGCTGCGAGCGTGGGGGCTTCGGACATGGCGGGCGCTCGGCAAAAAACGGGCGGCACGGCTGCAGGCCGGCCGGTCTGCACCGCACATCGGCCGCGCCGAGGCTCAGCTTGAGGCGGGTTGCCCCCAGCCACCACGCCCGAGCGTGGCGTTGTCCACGGCCGGCGCGCCCCGCGCACGCCGGCCGGCGGCGATCAGGCCGCGCGCGGCTTGACGCGCGAGGCGGCGAGCTTGGCGCGCGCGCGCGCCGTGTCGACGTCGTCGGCGTGCACCAGCGCCACGCCCATGCGGCGCTTGGCGAAGCTCTCGGGCTTGCCGAACAGGCGCAGTTCGCTGCCCGGCACGGCCAGCGCGTCGGCGACGCCGTCGAAGACGATGCCGGCGGCGTCGACGCCGCCGTAGACCACGGCGCTGGCGCCCGGGCTCTTCAGCGAGGCGTCGACCGGCAGGCCGAGGATGGCGCGCGCGTGCAGCTCGAACTCGTTCTGCCACTGCGTGGCCATCGTCACCATGCCGGTGTCGTGCGGGCGCGGGCTGACTTCGCTGAACCAGACCTGGTCGCCCTTGACGAAGAGCTCGACGCCGAACAGGCCCAGGCCGCCGAGGTCGTCGGTGATCTTCTTGGCGATGTCGCGCGAGGCGGCCAGCGCCGCCGGGCTCATCGGATGCGGCTGCCAGCTCTCGACGTAGTCGCCGCTGACCTGCACATGGCCGATGGGGTCGCAGAAATGGGTCTGCGGCTGGCCGTCGGCGCCCAGCGCGCGCACGGTGAGCTGGGTGATCTCGTAGTCGAAGGCGATGAAGCCTTCGACGATGATGCGGCCGCCGGCGACGCGGCCGCCGGCCATCGCGTAGTCCCAGGCCTTCTTCACGCCGTCGGGGCCGTCGATCTTGCTCTGGCCCTTGCCGCTGGAGCTCATCACCGGCTTGACGACACACGGGTAGCCGATGCCGCCGTCGATCGCGGCCTGCAGTTCTTCCAGCGAGTCGCAGAAGCGGTAGGGGCTGGTCGGCAGGCCCAGCGTCTCGGCGGCGAGGCGGCGGATGCCTTCGCGATCCATCGTCAGGCGCGCGGCGCGGGCCGTCGGGATGCAGCGGATGCGGCCTTCGGCTTCCATCTGCTCGAGCACCGGCGTCGCGATGGCCTCGATCTCGGGCACGACGAGCTGGGGCTTCTCGGCTTCGAGCAGCGCGCGCAGCTGCTCCGGGTCGCTCATCGTGATCGTGCGCGCGTGGTGCGCGACCTGCTGGCCGGGCGCGTTCTCGTAGCGGTCGACGGCGATCGTCTCGACGCCCAGGCGCTGCAGCGCGATCAGCACCTCCTTGCCGAGTTCGCCGCTGCCCAGCAGCAGGACGCGGGTGGCGGACGGGGACAGCGGGGTGCCGATGACGGTGCTCATGACGGGGGGAGGGGGAAGTCGGACGGACGGCCCGGATTGTCGCCGCAGGCACGCCCGGGGCCGCTTGTCGCGCGGCACAACGCGACCTTTGCCCGGCTTTTCCCGCTCAACGACTTCGTCGGAAAGCCGAAACCCAATCATGGCCCACCTCGACGACCTCTTCGGCGCCCCGCTGCACGAGCACCGTGGCGACCGCCAGCACCGCTTCATGGAGTCGGCGGACATCAACATCGTCTTTCGCGAGCTGTTCCGCCCGCTGCAGGCCAACGTGCGCCGAGGCATGACCATCGAGGGCCAGCTGTACGGCATCGAGATGGACCCCTGCATCCCCGGCGAGCTGCTGGGCTCGACCTGGATCGCGCCGGTCGCCGGCACGGCGTCGGACCCGGAGCGCCTGGCCGACAACGGCCTGCGCCGCGCGACGCTGGCCCAGCTGCTGGCCGAGCCGCGGCCGGAGTCGCTGTTCGTCTACGTCTGCGAACGCAAGATCAAGCGCCGCGCGGTGCTCTACGTCGAGCTGGCGTCCGAGGACGGCCAGTACGCCGCCGAGTACCCGATCCGCTCGGCGCGCGGCTGGCACCACCGCGAGCTGGTCGAGGCGCCGTACCGCCGCCTCGGGCCGCTGGCCCTGGCCTGATCAGCGGCCCAAGCCGGCGATCACCGCGCGCGCGACCTCGGCGAAGCCGGCGCCGCGCTCGCCGCGCGTGATCCAGCGCGGCCAGGTGTGCAGCTGCGCGGCGAAACGCCGCAGGTTGGCGACGCCTACCGAACGCTCGAAGGCCCCGAACATCAGCTGGTCGTTGGTCGAGTCGCCGACGTAGACCCAGCGTCCGATCTCGGGCGCCAGCTCGCGCCCGTAGAGCCGGCGCAGCATCCAGTGCGCCGCGCTCAGCTTGGTGTGCGTGCCGATCCAGCCGTTGACGTGGATCGAGCTGACGGTGGCCGTGAGCCCTTCTTCTTGCATCAGGCGCACGACGGCCTGGATCTGCGCCTCGTCCAGCCGCGCGAACTCGGAATGGTCGACGGCGATGTCGGTGACGCGGCCGTCGCTGTCGCGCGCCAGCGTCGCACCCGGCACTTCGCGCAGCACCCGCGCCGCGGCGGCGCGCAGGCGCTCGGCGTTGCGAACGCGTTCGGCCGCGGGCTGGGCGAACTCGATGCGTGCGCCGTCACCGTCGGGGATCAGCGCCGCGCCGCCGTTCTCGGCGACCATCGCGTCCAGCGGCCAGGCGCCCAGCAGCGGCAGGCACCAGCCCAGCGGCCGCCCGGTGATCGCGATCACCGGCACGCCGGCGGCGCGCAGCTCGGCCAGCGCGGCGGCGGCCGGCGGGTCGATCCGGCCCTCGGCGGTCAGCGTGTCGTCGATGTCGGTGAAGAGACCCAGGCTGCCGTGAAGTGCGGCGGGAACGAGGTCGACGGCTTGACTCAAGATAATTGACAGCTCGGCTGGACGGTCGATCATGGGCAGGTCGAAACGTCGCGAGCACGTCTCATGGCCCAGGATTCTGCCGCAAGCCCCCTGCCCTCCAAGCCTGCGCGACGCCCCCGGCGCCCGCGCGCCGTCGCCAGCGGCGACACCGCGCCGACGCTGTCGGCGCCGGCCATCGAGACCAGCGTCGTGCAGCGCGCCGCCGAGCGCCACCAGACCGTCACCGCGATGGCGCTGAAGGACGTGCTGAGCGCGCACGCCAACGGCGACGCCGGCCCCGACGGCGAATGGCTGCGCCAGCTGCAGGCGCTGATCGCCGGCTCGTCGCCCGACGAAGCCAAGGCCCTGCGCCGGCTGCTGTTCACGCGCGAGACCGCCGTCACCGAAGGCGTGGACCCCGACCTCGAGCTGCGCCCCGGCTGGCGCGACGGCGGCTACCCGTACAAGAACCTGATGTCGCGGCGCAGCTACGAGCGCCAGAAGTACCGGCTGCAGGTCGAGCTGCTGAAGCTGCAGGCCTGGGTCAAGGAGACCGGCCAGCGTGTCGTCATCTTGTTCGAGGGCCGCGACGCCGCCGGCAAGGGCGGCACGATCAAACGTTTCATGGAGCACCTGAACCCGCGCGGCGCGCGCGTCGTGGCGCTGGAGAAACCCAGCGACGTCGAACGCGGCCAGTGGTACTTCCAGCGCTACATCCAGCACCTGCCGACGCGCGGCGAGATCGTGCTCTTCGACCGCAGCTGGTACAACCGCGCCGGCGTCGAGCGCGTGATGGGCTTCTGCTCGGACGGCGAGTACGACGAGTTCATGCGCCAGGCGCCCGAGTTCGAGCGCCATCTCGTGCGCAGCGGCGTGCACCTGTTCAAGTTCTGGTTCTCGGTCAGCCGCGACGAGCAGCGCCGCCGCTTCAAGGAGCGCCGCGCCCACCCGCTCAAGCAGTGGAAGCTGTCGCCGATCGACGTCGCCTCGCTGGACAAGTGGGACGACTACACGCGCGCCAAGGAGTCGATGTTCCTGCACACCGACACCTCGGACGCGCCGTGGATCGTCATCAAGTCGGATTGCAAGAAGCGCGCGCGTCTGAACGCGATGCGCTACCTGCTGCACCGGCTGCCGTATTCCAACAAGGACCTGGGCACGCTGGGCACGGTCGACACGCTGCTCGTCGGGCGCGCGGCGATCGCCAGCTTCAGCGCGGAAGAGTTCACGCGCGCCAGCGAGTCCTGAGCCTTGGCGCGGGCCGGCGCGGTATCGCGCGCGGCCGGCCCGTGGCTACAATCGCCCACCTTTTCCGAGGAGCGTTGCAACCTCACCCGCTTGAGGCCAGGCTCGGAAAACCACACCCCCTTGCAACCGCGCTCACCCGCACGACTGTCGTCGTGGGTGGTGGGCGATGCGCTTTTCCTCCCTGACGCCGGCCGCGCGGGTTCCAACCGAACTGGAGCCTCGTGATGACTGCCGTCCTGAAAGCACAGCACCACCCCGACTACGCGATCGCCGACCTGGCACTCGCCGCCTGGGGCCGCAAGGAACTCAACATCGCCGAATGCGAGATGCCCGCGCTGATGGCCATCCGCAGCGAGTACGCCCAGAGCCAGCCGCTCAAGGGCGCACGCATCGCCGGCAGCCTGCACATGACCATCCAGACCGCGGTGCTCGTCGAGACGCTGCAGGCGCTGGGCGCCGAAGTGCGCTGGGCCTCGTGCAACATCTTCTCGACCCAGGACCACGCCGCCGCGGCGCTGGTCGAGCGCGGCACGCCGGTCTTCGCCTACAAGGGCGAGAACCTGACCGACTACTGGGACTACACCCACCGCATCTTCGAGTTCGGCCCGGCCGGCAGCGAGGGCGAAGGCCCGAACATGATCCTCGACGACGGCGGCGACGCGACGCTGCTGATGCACCTGGGCAAACGCGCCGAGAAGGACCTGTCGCTGCTGGACAAGCCGACGAGCGAGGAAGAGACCTGCCTGTTCGCCGCGATCAAGGCCAAGCTCGCCGTCGACCCGACCTGGTACAGCCGCAAGAGCGCCGAGATCATCGGCGTCACCGAAGAGACGACGACCGGCGTGCACCGCTTGAACGAGATGTCCGCCAAGGGCACGCTGCTGTTCCGAGCGATCAACGTCAACGACTCGGTCACGAAGAGCAAGTTCGACAACCTCTACGGCTGCCGCGAGTCGCTGGTCGACGGGATCAAGCGCGCCACCGACGTGATGGTCGCCGGCAAGATCGCCGTCGTCGCCGGCTACGGTGACGTCGGCAAGGGCAGCGCGCAGGCGCTGCGCGCGCTGTCGGCGCAGGTCTGGGTGACCGAGATCGACCCGATCAACGCGCTGCAGGCGGCGATGGAAGGCTACCGAGTCGTGACGATGGACTGGGCCGCCGACAAGGCCGACATCTTCGTCACCGCCACCGGCAACAAGAGCGTCATCACCTTCGACCACATGGCGAAGATGAAGCACAACGCGATCGTCTGCAACATCGGCCACTTCGACAACGAAATCGACGTCGCGTCGCTCGAAGCCAAGTGCCAGTGGGAAGAGATCAAGCCGCAGGTCGACCACGTCATCTTCCCGGACGGCAAGCGCATCATCCTGCTGGCCAAGGGCCGCCTGGTGAACCTGGGCTGCGCCACCGGCCACCCGAGCTACGTGATGTCGAGCTCGTTCGCGAACCAGACGATCGCCCAGATCGAGCTGTTCACGCACAGCGACTACTACGAGGCCGGCAAGGTCTACGTGCTGCCCAAGCACCTGGACGAGAAGGTCGCGCGCCTGCAGCTGAAGACGCTCAACGCCGAGCTGACCGAGCTGACCGAGGAGCAGGCGGCCTACATCGGCGTGCCCAAGCAGGGCCCGTACAAGCCGGACACCTACCGGTACTGAGCCCCGGCACCGCCAGCGGCCCGGCTGAGCCGGGCCGCGGCGGTTGCTTGACGGGCCGCTGTTCCGCCACGGCCCGCTTTTCTCCTGACCGCCTGCGAGTTCGCCCATGAGCACCACGCCCGTCAGCTTCGAGTTCTTCCCGCCGAACACGCCCGTCGGCGCGGACAAGCTGCGCACCGTCGTCCAGGATCTGGCGGCGGTGAAACCCGAGTTCTTCAGCGTCACCTACGGCGCCGGCGGCACGACGCGCGAGCGCACGCTGGAAACCGTCAAGGCCATCGCCGCGATGGGCCACGAGGCCGCGCCGCACCTGTCCTGCGTCGGCAGCACCGAGGCCAACATCGCCGAGATCCTGGCCACCTACCGCCAGCAGGGCATCCGCCGCATCGTCGCGCTGCGCGGCGACCTGCCCAGCGGCACCGCCACCGCCGGCGAGTTCCGCTACGCCAGCGAACTCGTCGAGTTCATCCGCCGCACCCAAGGCGACGACTGGTTCATCGAAGTCGCGGCCTACCCCGAATACCACCCGCAGCAGCGTTACGCGCGCCGCGACCTCGAGCACTTCGCGCACAAGGTGCGCGCCGGCGCCAACTCGGCGATCACGCAGTTCTTCTTCAACCCCGACGCCTATTTCCACTTCGTCGACGAAGTGCACAAGCTCGGCGTGCGCGTGCCCATCGTCCCGGGGATCATGCCGATCCACAACTACGCGCGCATCGCCCAGTTCGCCGCACGCGATGGCATCGAGATCCCGCGCTGGGTGGCGCTGAAGATGGAAGGCTTCATGGACGACGCCGCGTCGGTGCGCGCCTTCGGCGTCGAGGTCGTCACGCGGCTGTGTGAACGGCTGATCGCCGGCGGCGCCCCGGCGCTCCACTTCTACACGCTGAACCAGTCGGCCTTGTCGCTGGAGATCTGCCGCAAACTGGGCTTGGCTCAAGCGGACTGACGTCGGTCAAGAGCAACAACCCGGGACAGCCTGGGGCGTTAGCGGTCTCGAATTTGCGTTAACGCAAATATGAGTGAAATTGATGCGCGCCAAATTGATCTCGGCCATGTGGCCTAGTTCACATCAAGAGAAGAGGAGTCTCTCCATGTTCAAGCGCACCGCGCTCGCGCTCGTCGCCATGATGGCCGGTCTGGCCGCCCCGATGGCCCAGGCCCAGGCTGACGACACCGGCTCGTGGATCGTCCGTGCCCGCGCGCTGTACCTCGACTCCGCCAACAAGGACAGCACCGGCCTCGACCTGAGCGTCAACAACAAGACCTTCCCGGAAGTCGACATCACCTACTTCTGGACGCCGAACCTGGCCACCGAGCTGATCCTGACCTACCCGCAGAAGCACGACCTGAAGGCCGGCGGCGCCAAGATCGGTTCGCTGAAGCACCTGCCGCCGACGCTGACGCTGCAGTACCACTTCACGAACGTGCAGGGCTTCCGTCCCTACCTCGGCGCCGGCGTGAACTACACGCGCTTCTCGAACGTCGACTTCGACCCGGCGGTCGAAACCGCGCTGCATCCCTCGATCGACAAGAACAGCTGGGGCATGGCGCTGAACGCCGGCTTCGACGTCCCGATGGGCGGCGGCTGGCTGTTCAACGTCGACGTGAAGAAGGTCCAGATCCGCACCGACGTGTCCTCCAGCGGCACCAAGGTCGGCACCTTCAAGGTCGACCCGATGCTCTACAGCATCGGCGTCGGCAAGCGCTTCTGATGCTCGAAGCGGCCCGGCACGGCCGGGCCGCGTGTTCCCTGTCCTTTACGTCCTAGCGTTTCCTGGAGGCCGCCCGCGAGGCGGCCTCCGCGTTTCCGGAGCCCACGGCCGACAGCAGGAAGTCCAGCCCGCTGCGGTCGGCGCCGAGCGGCACCGGCGTCAGCGAGACGCCGAGCACCGGGTACGCACCGCAGGCCTCGCCGCTGGAGCAGACGACGCCGTCGTTGTCGTAGTCGCTGCCGGCCAGCACGGTCACCGAGGCGGCGTCCAGCCCGTCGATGCGGTAGCGGTAGACACCGCCCGAGGCCCGCAGCATCGCCTGCTTCAGCACCTTGTCGCCCGTGGCGTCGTAGACCAGCACGTAGATCGGCCCGATGTCCGGCGTGCTCGTCGCATCCAGCTTCTGGATGCTCAGCGGCAGGGTCAGCGTGCGCCGGCTCGTCATCACCGTGATCTGCGGCGTGTAGACGCCGGCCGCCAGGCCGCTGCGATCGACCGTGACGCGGTAGCGCCCCAGGCCGGCGGCGTCGACCGCGACCGGCGCGACGCTCACCGCGGCGCTGTCGTCGCCGACGGCGCCGACGGTCTCGTCGGTCGGCGCGGTGACGCGCAGCGTGAACTCCAGGCTGCTCGTCGTGGTGCCGAAGTCCAGCGCCGAAGGCTGGGCCTCGACGACACCCTGGATCCCGGGCGCCCAACCGCCGTTCTTCAGCGCGATCGCCGCACGCACCGCCTTGGCCGCGTCGACGATGCCCCAGCCGTACTGGCTGTCGTGGCCGGTGGCGCCGGCGTCGTCGGAGAGCTCGCCGGCCTGCAGCAGCGCGTCCACCTGCTCGGGCGTGATCGCCGGGTGCACCCAGCGCATCAGCGCGAGCACCGCGGCGACGTGCGGCGTCGCCATCGAGCTGCCCTGGTACTGGCCGTAGGTCGGCGTGCGCACGCCGCCGGCATCGAAGGTCGCCAGCGTGCTGTAGATGCCGTCGGGCAGACCGCTGCCGGTGGTCGCCACGCGCATGTCGCCGCCAGGGGCGGCCAGCGCGAGCTCGTCGCCGCCGTTGGCGTAGTAGGCGACGCCGCGCTGCGCGTCGGTGGCCGTCACCGCCAGCACGCCGGCGCAGTTGGCCGGGTAGTCGACCGCGGCGACACGGCCGCTGTCGCGGTCGGACTCGTTGCCGGCGGCGGCGACGATCATCGTGCCCTGGGCGCGCACCTGGGCGATCAGCGTCGCGCTGGCGCTGTCGCAGGCCACGCCGCTCGCGCCCAGGCTGAGGTTGGCGACGTCGGCCCGCCGCGCCGGCACGCTGGCCGAGTCGTTGGCCAGGCCGGCGGCGTAGCGCAGGCCTTGAAGGATGTCGTAGAACGTGCCCTCGCCGCCCTTGCCGAGCACGCGGATCGGCATCACCTGGGCCATCGGCGCGACGCCGGCGACGCCGGTGCCGTTGTAGGTGGCCGCGGCGACGGTGCCGGCGACGTGCGTGCCGTGGAACGAGGGCTGCGAGTCGGCCGCGCGGAAGTCGTCGGGGTCGGCGTCGAGGCCGTTGCCGTCGCCGGCCGACGCGGCGTCCTGGACGAAGTCGTAGCCGGCGGTGATCTGGCCGGCAAGGTCGGGATGGTCGGCGACGATGCCGGTGTCCAGCACCGCGACGATCGGCCGCTGGCTCGGCTGCGGGCTCAAGGCGACCAGCGCATCCATCGCCGCCGGCAGCGCGATCTGCTCGTAGTGCCAGCGCTGCAGCGCGTAACGCGGGTCGTCGGGCGGGAAGCTGCCGACCAGCGCCGTCGCGTGCAGCGGGCGGTTGACGGTGACGTAGTCGAAGGCGCCGCTGGCGGCCAGGCGTTTGGCGTACTGCAGCGTCTCGACCTGCAGCCGCGAATCCGGCGACAGCCGGTCCATCCACGCCGGCCGGCGGGCGGCGCGCAGCGTCGCCTCGTCGGCACCGGCCAGCGCCAGCAGGCCGCGGCGGCGCGACTTCTCGTCATCGGCCAGCGCCATCAGCCCGAGCCGCCCGGGCGCGACACGGCCCTTGAGCAGCGACAGCGGCTGCGCCGACACCAGCGCGCCGGCGGCGCGCACGCGGCCGCTGCCTTCGGCCAGCCCGGCGATCAGCTGGCCCGGCACCAGGCGCCGCGCCGCAACCGAGCTCGTCGCGTTGGCGCAGCTGCCGCCGGCACCGGCCGCGGCGATGCGCAGGTTGTAGAGCGACGCGCCGTCGTAGGCCTCGACCTGCACGACGTATTCACCGGGCTCGGTGACGCGCACGCACTCCGACAGCGAGCTTCCGGTCGACGAGCCGACGAGCACGTCGGCGTCGCCGACGCGGCGATAGACGTAGAGGTCGAGGTCGTTGGCCGCGGTATCGGCGGTGAAGTCCAGCTGCAGCGTCTGGCCGGCGGCCAGCGTCACGCGGAAGAAGTCGCTCGGGTCGCCGGCGGCATGGCTGGCGCCGTCCGCGCCCGCCCGAGGCACGTTGACGGTGCCCATCACCTGGCTGGTCGCGGCGATCGGCTGGGCCTGCGCCGAGTCGTCGTTGGCGATGCGCGTCTGGTTCGGGTCGTTGGTGTCGCTGTCGACGACGAGGTTGGCCGACACCGACAGCGTGCCGGAGACGCTGTAGCCGGCCGCGCTGTCGTCGCCACCACCGCCGCCTCCGCCCCCGCAGGCGGCCAGCACCGTCAGCGCCGCGAGCAGCGCGGCCCTTCGCACCAGAGGCAGCGCTGGGCTGCGATGTTCATGAGCCATCGTGACCTCCCGTGACGCCGGCACGGCGAGGGCGATGATAGGCAGGCCGGCCGAGCGGCCGGTAACTTCAGATGTCCGGGTGCTGCCAGTGCACGCCGTCTTCGGTCAGCACGACGTCCAGCGGCACG
This sequence comes from Rubrivivax gelatinosus IL144, assembly GCF_000284255.1. Taxonomy (NCBI): domain Bacteria; kingdom Pseudomonadati; phylum Pseudomonadota; class Betaproteobacteria; order Burkholderiales; family Sphaerotilaceae; genus Rubrivivax; species Rubrivivax gelatinosus. The sequence continues at coordinate 522,285 of NC_017075.1, read as the reverse complement.
TCGTGCGCCTCGGCCTCGAGCCAGGGGACGAAGCCGTGCGCGTAGCCGACGCCCACCGTCAGCGGCCGCGGCTGCAGCGTCGCCAGCGTGCGGTCGTAGAAGCCGCCGCCGTAGCCCAGGCGCACGCCGCCGGGGCCGAAACCGACGCAGGGCACGAGCAGCAGCCCGGGCTCGAACTGCTCGGTGTCCTTGGGCTTGGGGATGCCGTAGGCGTCTTCTTCCATCGGGCAGCCGGGATACCAGACGTGGAACCGCAGCTGCTTGGTCTCGCGGTCCATCACCGGCAGGCCGATGCGGCGGTCGGGTTCGGCTTCGCTCCAGCGGAACAGCGCCGGCAAGGCGTCGAACTCGCCCTTGATCGGCCAGTAGGCGCCGATCGTGTTCTCGGTGCGGCCGATCAGCCAGACGCGCAGCACCTCCTGCAGGTGCACCGAACGCTGGTGGCGGTCGACGAGCGACTGCCGTTCGGCCTGAAGCTGGCGCCTCAGCGTCTTCTTGTCGCGGGAGGGCTGCAGCGGCAGCGGGAACGGCAGGTTCATGGATCGGATTGTGACGCTTGCGGCGCCGCCGCAGGGGCCTAGACTGGCGCCGTCATGCGCGAGGACCCGTTTGCACAACACTGCCGCGAACTGCTGGCGCCGCTGGGCGCGGTGCGCGTGCGCCGCATGTTCGGCGGCCACGGTTTCGACATCGACGGACTGTTCGTCGCGCTGATCCTGGACGAGCAGCTCTATCTGAAGACCTGCGCTGCGACCGAGCCCGATTTCGAGGCCGCCGGCGGCGAGCCGTTTCGATACCAGCGCGCCGGCAAGCCGATGCGGCTGGGCTTCTGGACCCCGCCGGCCGAGGCGCTGGACGCGCCCGAGGCGATGCGGCCCTGGGCGCAGCGGGCGCTGCAGGCCGCACTCGCCGCGCGGGCCCCCAAGCCGAGGGCGCCGCGCCGGCGCTGATCAGGCGGCGTGCGCCGCGCCCCAGGGCGCGTGCCAGCGGCCCGGGCGGGCCGGCGTGCGCGCCGGCGTCCTGCACGGCGCTTCCAGCAGTTCGACCTGGGCCGACGGCCAGCCTTCGATGACCCATTCGCTGCCGCAGGGCAGTTCGAGGCGTTCTCCGGCCTGCAGCCAGACGTCCTCACCGTAGGGGCCGGAGCCGCTGCGCGTCAGCCAGACGCGGCCTTCGGAGACGACCAGCCAACGCGGCTGGTTGGCGGCCGGGACACGCATCGCCGTGGCCGGACCGACGGCCCATTCCCAGGGCGCGCTCTGATGCGAATTGCTCATGGCGGTTTGCGACATCTCAGGCTCCACGATCGACTGCTTGGAAGGTATTCTCGGCAGCGGACGGGGCCGGGTCCAATCAAAAATCCGCGCGACATTGATAACCTAAACGCATGAATCTTCGACGCCAACGCCCGCTGTCGATCGGCCCGCTGCGCGCTTTCGAGGCGGTCGCGCGCCGTCTGGGCTTTCGTGCCGCGGCCGACGAGCTGCATCTGACGCAGCCGGCGGTCAGCCGCCAGATCCGCTCGCTGGAGGACGAAATCGGCCTGCCGCTGTTCCTGCGCGGCACGCGCCACGTCGAACTCACCGGTGCCGGCGAGGCCTTGCTGCGCACCGTGGCGCCGCTGCTCGACCGGCTCGACGCCACCGTGCACCAGATCCGCAGCGCCCAGGGCCGCCGCCAGGTCAACCTGACGACCTGGCCCTCGTTCGCGTCGATGTGGCTGCTGCCGCGGCTGCAGCAGTTCCAGCGCGAGCAGCCGGGCATCGACATCCGCGTCTCGGCCCAGGACGCGATCGCCGACCTCGACGACCCCGAGCTCGACCTGGCGCTGCGCTACTGCCACCCCGACAACGCGCCGCCGGGCTCGACGCTGATGTTCGGCGAGGTCGTCACGCCGGTCGCCAGCCCCGGCCTCGGGCCGCTCACCAAGCCCGAGGACCTGGCGCAGATGACGCTGCTCGAGGAGGACTCGCAGCTGCCCAGCGTCGAGTACCTGAGCTGGCGCCACTGGCTGGGCGCCAAGGGCGTGCCCGGCCTGGAGCCGCGCGGCTGGCTCTACCTGAACTACACCTACCAGCAGATCCAGGCGGCGACCGCTGGCCAGGGCGTCGCGCTGGCCCGGCTGGCGCTGGTGCGCGAGTCGCTCGAGCGCGGCGAGCTGGTCGAACCCTTCGGCCCCGCGGGCCGGCTGCGCTCGCCTTTCGCCTACTGGCTGGTGCGCTGGCCGGCGCGGCGCGAACGTCCCGAACTGGCCGCTTTCGAGGCCTGGGTGCTCGAGCAGGCGCAGGCCACACGCGCCGGCCTGGACGCCCATGCCGCCTCGTCCTGATCGCGCCTGACACGGACGGATACTCGTGATCCGCTAGATTCCCCCTTATGAACGCCCTGCAACGCATCACCCGCCGGGCACCGCTGCGCCCGCTCGCGGCAGCCACGCTGGCTTTCGCGCTCGCCCTGCCCGCCGCCCAGGCGCAGACCGGCGACGACCTCGTGCTCGACGCCCGCGCCGCCGCGCAGAAGGGCGACCGCGCCAAGCTGTCGGCGCTGCGCACCGCAGCGCTCTTCGCGTCGCATCCGCTGGCGCCCTGGGTCGACTACTGGGAGCTGTCGGGCCGGCTGCGCGACGCCGACGTCGCCGAGGTCGAGGCCTTCTACCGCCGCTGGAGCGGCCAGTACGTCGAGGACCGGCTGCGCAACGACTGGCTGCTGGAACTGGGCAAGCGCCGCGACTGGGCCAGCTTCGCCCGCGACGTGCCGCGTTTTCGCATGAACGACGATCGCGAGGTGACCTGCTACAGCCGCCTCGTCGAGCATCAGGCCGGGCGCGACGTGCGTCAGGCGGCGCTGGAAGCCTGGTACGCCCAGCGCGACGCCGACGACGGCTGCGCGCTGCTGGCGCAATCGATGTTCGCCGCCGGCCGCTTCAACGTCGACGACGTCTGGCAGCAGGCCAGGCTGTCCTTCGAGCTCGAACGCCAGAACTCGGCGCGCGGCCAGCGTTCGCTGCGCGCCGCGGTGCAGCTGCTGGGGCCCGAGATCGCGCGCGCCGTCGACGACGCGGTCGCCAACCCGGCGCGCACGCTGGCCAAGCCCGACACGCCGCCCTCGGTGGCGCAGATGGCGATGCTCAAGCTCGCCTCCAACGACCCGGCCGGCGCCGCCGCGCAGCTCGCCGCCGGCGGCTGGGAGCAGCGCCTGGGCCGGCGCGACGCCGCCTTCGCCTGGGCCTTCGCCGGCAAGTGGGCCGCGGTGCTGCAGCAGCCGCAGGCGCTGGACTACTACCGTCGCGCCTGGACGCTGGCCGGCAGCGCCGCCACCGGCTGGAGCGACGACACCCTGGCCTGGGGCGTGCGCGCTGCGCTGCGCGCCGGCGAGCAACCCGACCGCTGGACGCTGGTGGCGCGTGCGATCGACACGATGAGCCCGGCCGAACGTGCCGACCCGGCCTGGGTCTACTGGCGCGCGCGGGCGATGGCCGCCGGCGCCGCGGCCGGGGCCGCCGGCGACGCCGAACGTGCCGCTTCGCGCGCGATGCTGCAGTCCATCGCCGGCCAGATGCACTTCTACGGCCAGCTCGCCGCCGAGGACCTGGGCCTGCCCTTCGTGCTGCCGGCGCCGCCGCGCACGCTGCAGCCGGCCGAACGCGAGGCCGCGCGCAGCAACCCCGGTTTCGCACGCGCGCTGCAGCTGATCGCGCTGGGCCTGCGCAGCGAAGGCCAGCGCGAATGGAACTTCTCGCTGCGCGGCCTGGCCGAACGCGACCTGCTGGCCGCCGCGCAGATGGCCTGCGAACGCGAGGTCTGGGACCGCTGCATCTTCACCAGCGATCGCAGCAAGACCGAGATCGACGTCGCCCAGCGTTTCCCGACGCCGCACCGCGCCGAGCTGACGCAGACCGCGCGCCGCGTCGGCCTGGACCCGGCCTACGTCTACGGCCTGATCCGCCAGGAGTCGCGCTTCATCACCGTCGCCCAGTCGGGCGCCGGCGCCAGCGGGCTGATGCAGGTGATGCCGGGCACGGCGCGCATCGTCGCGCGCCGCATCGGCCTGGACTACAAGCCGGCGATGCTGCACGACCCCGAGACCAACCTGCTGCTGGGCACCAGCTACCTGAAGATGGTGCTCGACAACTTCGCCGGCTCGCAGCCGATGGCCACCGCCGGCTACAACGCCGGACCCAACCGCCCGCGCCGCTGGCGCGACGCGCCGACCGTCGAGCCCGCCGCCTGGATCGAGGCGATCCCGATCGGCGAGACGCGCGACTACGTGAAGAAGGTGCTGTCCAACGCCGTCTACTATGCGGCCGTGCTGGGCAGCACCCCGCCTTCGCTGAAAGCCCGGCTGGGCGCGCCGATCGGCCCGGCCGATGCGAGTGCTCCTCCCGTCGATCGTGACCTCCCCTGAACCATGAAGAACGTTCTCGTCCTCGGTGGTACCGGCTTCGTCGGCCGCTCGCTCGTCGAGCGGCTGGTCGAGCGCAACGGCGGCGGCGGTGGCCGCGTCATCGTGCCGACACGCCGCATCTCGCACGGCACCGCGCTGCGCTCGCTGCCCACCGTCGAGCTCGTCGAAGCCGACGTGCACGACGAGCGCACGCTCGCGCGCCTGGTCGGCCAGGCCGACGCCGTCATCAACCTGATCGCCGTCCTGCACGGCAGCCGCGCGCAGTTCCAGCGCGTGCACGTCGAGCTGCCGCGGCGCCTGGCGCACGTCTGCGCCGCGGCCGGCGGCCGCCGTGTCGTGCACGTCAGCGCGCTGGGCGTCGGTGCCGGCGGGCCGTCGAACTATCTGCGCAGCAAGACCGAAGGCGAAGCCGCACTGCAGTCGCCCGGCGTGGCACTGACGATCGTGCGGCCCTCGCTGATCTTCGGCACCGAGGACCGCGTGCTCAACGTCTTCGCCGAGCTGCAGGCCGCGGCGCCCTTCGTGCCGCTGCCCGGCGGCGACGCGAAGATGCAGCCGGTGTGGATCGAGGACGTCACGACGGCCATCGTGCGCTGCCTGGACGACAACACGACGATCGGCCAGGTCTACGAACTCGCCGGGCCCAAGGTCTACACGCTGTCGGAGATCGTGCGCCTGGCCGGCCGCTGGTCGGGCCACGAGCGCAGGCAGATCCCGCTGCCCGATGCCGTCGGCCGGCTGCAGGCGATGCTGATGGAGGCGATGCCGGGCACGCCGCTGATGTCGCGCGACAACCTGGACTCGATGCGTGTGCCCAACGTCGCCAGTGGCAAGCTGCCCGGGCTGCATGCGCTGGGCATCGAGCCGACCGCGATGGAGGCCGTGGCGCCCGGCTACCTGGGCGGCGCCTTCGGGCGCGCGCGCTACGACCGCTGGCGCGGACACGCCCGCCGCGGCTGAGCGCCGCGATCGAAAGGAACCCGCGATGGCCCTGCAACTGGTGATCGGCAACAAGAACTACTCGTCGTGGTCGATGCGGCCCTGGGTGCTGATGCGCCAGCTCGGCATCGAGTTCCAGGAACGCAAGCTGCGTTTCGACTTCGCCGAAGGCTCCGACTTCCGCCGCCAGGTCGCCGCGGTCAGCCCGGCCGGGCTGGTGCCGGTGCTGCTGGACGAAGGCTTCGCGGTCTGGGACACGCTGGCGATCGCCGAGTACCTGGCCGAACGTTTCCCGCAGGCCGGCGTCTGGCCGGCCGACGCGAAGCAGCGCGCCCGCGCGCGCAGCCTGTGCGCCGAGATGCACGGCGGCTTCGGCGCTCTGCGCCAGCACTGCGCGATGAACATCGAGGCCGCGCTGCCCGACGTCGGCCAGAAGCTCTGGGCCGAGCAGCCGGCACTGCGCCGCAACGTCGCGCGGCTGGAATCGATGTGGGCCGAGGCGCTGGACGCCAGCGGCGGCCCCTTCCTGTTCGGCGAGTTCGGCGCCGCCGACGCCTTCTACGCGCCGGTCTGCACACGCATCGTGAGCTACGCGCTGCCGGTGTCCGACGCGACGCGCGCCTACGTGCGGCGGGTGCTCGCGGCGCCCGGCGTCGCGGCCTGGATCGCCGACGCGCTGGCCGAGGCCGACTACATCGCCGACGAGGAACCGTACCGCAGCGCGCGATGAACGGCCGTTTCTACGTCGTCGGCGGCGCGGTGCGCGACGCGCTGCTGGGCCTGCCGGCGAGCGACCGCGACTGGGTCGTGGTCGGCAGCACGCCCGAAGAACTGGTCGCCGCGGGCTTTCGCCCCGTCGGCCGCGACTTCCCGGTCTTCCTGCACCCCGAAACCGGCGAAGAGGTCGCGCTGGCGCGCACCGAGCGCAAGTCGGCGCCGGGTTACCGCGGCTTCACGATCCACGCCGACCCGTCGGTGACGCTGGAAGAGGATCTGCTGCGCCGCGACCTGACGATCAACGCCATCGCGCGCGCCGAAGACGGCACGCTGGTCGACCCGCACGGCGGCCAGCGCGACCTGCAGGCGCGTGTCTTCCGCCACGTCTCCGACGCCTTCGTCGAGGACCCGGTGCGCCTGCTGCGCCTGGCGCGGCTGGCAGCGCGTTTCACCGACTTCAGCGTCGCGCCCGAGACCGAGGCGCTGCTCGAACGCCTGGTCGCCGACGGCGAGGTCGACGCGCTGGTGCCCGAACGTGTCTGGCAGGAGCTGTCGCGCGGGCTGATGGAAGCGCGGCCGAGCCGCATGTTCGAGATCCTGCGCCGATGCGGCGCGCTGGCGCGGCTGCTGCCCGAACTCGACCGGCTCTGGGGCGTGCCGCAGCCGCCCGAGCACCACCCCGAGGTCGATTGCGGCGTGCACGCGATGCTGGTGCTGGACATGGCAGCGCGGCTGCAGACGCCGCTCACCGTGCGCTGGGCCTGCCTGATGCACGACCTGGGCAAGGGCACGACGCCGGCCGAGGTTCTGCCGCGCCACCTGGGCCACGAAGGCCGCAGCGCGGTGCTGGCGCAGGCCGTGGCCGAACGCTGGCGCGTGCCCAACCCCTGCCGCGAACTGGCTGACCTGGTCGCGCGCGAGCACGGCAACATCCACCGCAGCAACGAGTTCGGCGCCGCCGCCGTCGTGCGCCTGCTCGAACGCTGCGACGCCTTCCGCCGCCCCGAACGTTTTGCCGAGGCGCTGCTGGCCTGCGAGTGCGACGCACGCGGCCGCACCGGCCACGAGGACCGGCCCTACCCGCCGCGCGAACGCCTCGCGGCGCTGCTGGAGGCCGCGCGCGGCATCGACACCGCCGCGGTGGCCGCCGCGGCCGCCGCCCGCGGCGCCAAGGGACCGCAGATCGCCGCCGCGATCCAGATGGCGCGCGCCGACGCCGTCGGCGCCGTGCTGTAGCGGCTCAGACGACCAGCGAGATCAGCCCGGCGATCAGGCTCAGCACCAGCGAGCTGGTGATCGGCACGAACCAGTCGCGCCCGCCGACACGAAAGCGCAGGTCGCCCGGCAGCCGGCCCAGCCCGAGCTTGGAGAACCAGTGCTGCAGGCCGTTGAAGATCAGGCAGGCGACGATGAAGACCAGCAGCCAGCGCATCGCGGCTACAGCGTGTGGGTGCGGTCGCCGGCCGTGAAACCCAGCGGCACGAACCCCGGCAATCCTCGCGCGAACCCGATCACCTTGAACAGTTCGCCCATCTCGTGCTCGGTGATCAGCTTCTGGGCGTTGGCGATGGTCTTCAGGTCGGCGCCCTCGAGCAGGTCGAGCAAGCCGCAGTTGGCGAGGAACCGCGCCTGCGAGGTGTAACCGACGACGTCCAGCCCGGCGTCCTGGCCGGCCAGCGCGACGGCCGTGAAGTCGACGTGCGCGGTGATGTCCTTCTCGCCGACCTCGACCAGCGGGTCGGTGTCGGCGCGGTGCGCACGGTGGCACATCAGCGTGCCGCCGCGGCGCTGCGGGTGGTAGTACTCGCGCTCGGGGAAACCGTAGTCGGCGAAGAAGGCCGCGCCGCGCACCAGGCGCGCCGCCAGCGTCGCGACGAAGGCCGAGGCCTGCCGCGGCAGCTCGACGGTGGTGCCGGGCAGGAAACCGGCGTCGACCGGCGGCCGCAGCCCGGTCGGCCGGTCGGCCCAGGCGAAACGCCCGCCGTCGGCGACGACGCCGCGTTCGTGCCAGCGCTCGCCGTCCCAGTGCAGCAGCTGCACCGGCATCGCGTCGAGCACCTCGTTGCCGACGACCACGCCTTCGATCGCCTCGGGCAGCGTGTCGTGCCAGGACACGCGCGGCGCGAACGGCGCCAGGCGCTCGGCCTGGCGCGCGCGCAGCGTGCCCGACAGGTCGACGACGTGGTAGCGCGTATCCGGCGGCAGCGCGGCGAGCAGCTGCGCCGCGAAGGCGCCGCTGCCGGCGCCGAACTCCCAGACCTCGTGCGCGCCGGCCGCGGCCAGCGCCTGCGCCACCTGGCGCGCGAAGGCGGCGCCGAATAGCGGCGACAGCTCCGGCGCCGTGACGAAATCACTGCCCGAGGCCGGCATCGCACCGAACACCGGGGCGCCCCGGGTGTAGTAGCCCAGCCCCGGCTCGTACAGTGCCGCGGCCATGAAGCGGTCGAAGGGCCACCAGCCGCCGTCCGCGCGCAGGCGCGCGCCGATGCGCGCCGATAAACTGTCGGGTTCGCCTGTGGTCACGCGGGCATTGTAGGAAGCATGGGAACAGCTCAGCTCGGAGCCCACGTCGGCAGCGCAGACGCCGCGGGCGGCAGCCGTCCGGTAGCGCTCGTCACCGGCGCCGCGCGGCGCATCGGCCGCGCCATCGCGCTCGAACTCGCCGCCCACGGCTGGGACGTGGCGGTGCACCACCGCGACTCGGCCGCCGACGCCGAAGCCGCGGTGCGCGCGCTGGCCTCGGTTGGCGCACGCGGCCAGGCCTTCGCCGCCGATCTCGCCGTCGAGGCCGAGTGCGAAGCGCTGCTGCCGGCGGTGCAGGCGGCGTTCGGCCGCGTCGACGCCGTCGTCAACAACGCCTCGCTGTTCGAGTACGACACCGTCGAGGACTTCGGCTACGCGGCGATGGAGCGCGCCTGGCGCGCCAACGTCGCGCCGGCCGTCGTGCTGGCGCGCGCGCTGGCACGCGCCGGCGGCGGCGTCGTCGTCAACCTGCTCGACCAGAAGCTCTGGAACCCGAACCCCGACCATCTCTCGTACACGCTGGCCAAGGCCGCGCTGCGCGAGGCGACGACGCTGCTCGCCCAGGCGCTGGCGCCGGCGGTGCGTGTCTGCGGCGTCGCGCCCGGCGTCACGCTGCCTTCGGGCGACATGGACGCCACCGAGTTCGCCGAGGCGCACACGATGACGCCGCTCGGCCGTTCCTCCACGCCCGCCGACATCGCGCGCGCGGTGCGTTTCGTCCTCGAATCGCCGGCCATCACCGGCACCACGATCCTCGTCGACGGGGGCCAGCATCTGCAGGCCCAGGCGCGCGACGTGCTGTTCCTCGCCCGCCAAGGCTGACCCCACCATGCAGAGCCTCCCCTTCTCCGCCACGCTGCGCGACTGCCGGCGCCTGTTCCTGCGCGAGCACGAGATCCACGTCAACATCGGCGTGCACGACTTCGAGAAGCAGGGCGAGCAGCGCATCGTCATCAACGTCGACCTCTGGGTGCCGCTGGCGATCTCGACGCCACGCGAGGACCGGCTCGACGAGGTGCTGGACTACGACTTCATCCGCCGCACCGTCGCCGAGCGCGTCGCGCGCGGCCACATCCACCTGCAGGAAACGCTGGCCGACGACCTGCTGCGCGCGCTTATGGCGCACCCGATGGTGCGCGCGGCGCGCGTCTCCACCGAGAAGCCCGACGTCTACCCCGACTGCGCCGCGGTCGGCGTCGAGGTCTTCGGCTGCAAGGAATGAACACGACGATGGACACGATCACCACCGACGCCGCGGCGGCGAAGAAGGCCGCCTTCGAAGCCAACAAGCTGTCCAAGCGCCTGCACCGCCAGGTCGGCCAGGCCATCGGCGACTTCAACATGATCGAGGCCGGCGACCGCGTGATGGTCTGCATGTCCGGCGGCAAGGACAGCCACGCGCTGCTGGACATCCTGCTGTCGATGCGCCAGCGCGCGCCGATCGACTTCTCGATCGTCGCCGTCAACCTCGACCAGAAGCAGCCCGGCTTCCCGGCCGAGGTGCTGCCGGCCTACCTGAAGAGCCGCGGCGTCGAGTTCCGCATCGAGGAGCAGGACACCTACTCGATCGTCAAGCGCCTGGTACCCGAAGGCCAGACGATGTGCAGCCTGTGCTCGCGGCTGCGCCGCGGCGTGCTGTACCGCGTCGCCAGCGAGATCGGCGCGACCAAGATCGCGCTCGGCCACCACCGCGACGACATGGTCGTCACGCTGCTGATGAACATGTTCTTTGGCAGCCGGATGAAAGGTATGCCGCCCAAACTGGTCAGCGACGACGGCCGCCACGTGGTCATCCGGCCGCTGGCCTACGTCGCCGAGACCGACCTGGAGCGCTGGGCCGAACACCGCGCGTTCCCGATCATCCCCTGCTCGCTGTGCGGCAACCAGGAGAACCTGCAGCGCGTTCAGACCAAGAAGATGATCCGCGAATGGGAACGCCAGTACCCGGGGCGGATCGACAACATGTTCACCGCGATGGGCAACATCGTTCCTTCGCACATGATGGATCGCAAGCTCTATCCTTTCGAGACGCTGCGCGCCACCGGCGTGGCCGACGCGGACGGCGACAAGGCCTTCGACGAAGAGCCTTGCGCGCCGCCGCCGCCGACCCCGGGCGCGCTGCGCATCGCCCCGGACTCCGAGGACACGCCATGAAGACCTGGATCGGCGCCGCGGCCGTCGCCGCCGCCGCCCTGCTCGCCGGCTGCGCCGGCCTGAACAACGTCACCGCCGACGTCTCCAGCTACGGCTCCTGGCCCGCCGAACGCGCGCCCGGCACCTACGCCTTCGACCGCCTGCCCTCGCAGCAGGCGCGCGCTGCCGAGACCGAGCGCCTGGAGCTCGCCGCCCGCCCGGCGCTGGAGAAGGCCGGCTTCACGCCGGCCGCCGCCGGCCAGTCGCCCGACGTGCTGGTGCAGGTGGGCGCCCGCGTCACGCGCGCCGAGCAGATCGTCTGGGACGACCCGATGTGGTGGCGCGGCGGCTGGGGCTACTGGCGCCATTCGCCGTGGTACGGCCCGGGCCCGTACTGGGGCCCCGGCTACATGGACCGCGTCGCGCGCTACGAAGGCGAGGTCGCCCTGCTGCTGCGCGACCGCGCCAGCGGCCAGCCGCTGTTCGAGGCTCGCGCCAGCCTGGACAGCAACCGCGGCCTGGACGACCCGACGCTGGCGGCGATGTTCGCCGCCGCGCTGCTGGACTTCCCGAAGACCGGCGTCAACCCGCACCGCGTCGTCGTGCCGCTGGCACCCGACGCACGCTGAGCCCTCAGGGCGACACCGCCGCTGGCGCCGGCGCGCCCGCGTCGGCGGCCAGCGAGCGCAGGTCGCGCTCCCAGCCGGCCAGGCGATCACGCGCCCGCTCGCGCTGCGCCGCCGTCGTCGCGTTGTGCACGCGCGCGGCGAAGCCGCAGTTGTAGGCGTCCAGCTTCGCCTGGAACTCGCGATAAGCCGGATCGGCCGATCGTTCCGAACGCGAGGCCAGCGTGCGCAGCGCGGCCAGCGTCGTGTCGGCATCGGCACGTTCGACGACCAGCCGGCGCAGCGTCTGCACCACCTCGCGCTGGCGCCGGTCGCGCTCGGCGACCCAGGCCTCCGCGTCCCACGGCGACGCGGCGACGCCCTCGGCGACGACGCGGCGCTGGGCGGCGTCGAGCCGGCCGTAGAGCTCCTCGAAACGTTCAACCGCGCGCTCCACCGAGGCTTTGCGGCGCTCGGCGGGGTCGGGCTGCAGGTACTCCTCGCGCATCTCGGCGAGGCGCTTGGCGTAGCGCTGCTCCAGGTGGCGCAGCTGCGGCTCGCCGAGGCCGGCGACCAGCGGCGTCGCCTCGCGCAGCGCGCGGTCGACGGCCGCCGCCGGCGCGTCGCGCAGGCGATCGGTCCAGCGGCAGACGGCCTCGGGCGTCGTGGCCTGCGGCATCGCGGCGCCGGCTTCCTGCAGCAGCGCGGCGTAGCGCGGTAGCTCGTTGGCGCGGTGCCAGGCGAACCAGCGTGCGATCGCCGCGTGCACCGCCGGCGCCTGGCGCGAGTCGAAGTCCATGTAGCCGTCGAGCCACCACCACACGAGTCGGGGGCCGTTGTCGTAGCCCAGGCGCAGCGCGCTGCAGCCGGCGAGCACCAGGGCGGCCGCGATAATCATCGCTTTCAACAAGGACCGTCTCATGGCATTGAACGTCGTCGTGATGGCCGCGGGCAAAGGCACGCGGATGAAGTCGGCGCGGGCGAAGGTGCTGCACCGGCTCGGCGGTCGCAGCCTATTGCAGCATGTCCTGGATGCCGCCGCCCCGCTGGGGGCGATGCGCACCGTCGTCGTCACCGGCCACGGCGCCGAGCAGGTCGAAGCCGCGGTGGCGGCGAGCGGCGCGGTCTTCGTGCGCCAGCAGCCGCAGCTGGGCACCGGCCACGCCGTGCAGCAGACGGTGCCGGCGCTGGACGACGCCGCCGACACCACGCTGATCCTCAACGGCGACGTGCCGCTGATCCGCCCCGAGACCGCCGCGGCGCTGGCCGCGGCCTGCGGCGGCGAACGCCTGGCGCTGCTGACCGTCGAACTCGCCGACCCCAGCGGCTACGGCCGCATCGTGCGCGACGCCGCGGGCGCGGTGACAGCGATCGTCGAGCACAAGGACGCCAGCGACGCGCAGCGCACGATCCGCGAGGTCTACACCGGCATGATGGCCGCGCCGACGGCGCTGCTCAAACGCTGGGTGATGGCGCTGAAGGACGACAACGCCCAGCGCGAGTACTACCTGACCGACATCGTCGGCATGGCGGTCGCCGAAGGCGTGGCGGTGGTCGCCGCGGCGGCCTCGGGCGAGACCGAGGTGCTGGGCGTCAACAGCCCGGCGCAGCTCGCCGACCTTGAGCGCCGCCTGCAGCGCCAGCGCGCCGAGGCGCTGATGACCGCCGGCGTGCGCCTGGCCGACCCGGCACGTTTCGACCAGCGCGGCACGCTCGAATGCGGCCAGGACGTCGAGATCGACGTCAACTGCGTCTTCGAAGGCCGCGTCGTGCTCGGCGACGGCGTCTCGATCGGCGCCAACTGCGTCATCCGCGACGCCGAGATCGGCGCCGGCGCGGTGCTGCACCCGTTCACCCACGTCGAAGGCGCCACGGTCGGGGCTGGCGCGCTGGTCGGCCCGTTCGCGCGGCTGCGTCCGGGCGCCGAGCTCGGCCGCGAGGTGCACATCGGCAATTTCGTCGAGGTGAAGAACTCGCGGCTGGCCGACGGTGCCAAGGCCAACCACCTGGCCTACCTCGGCGACGCGACGGTCGGCCCGCGCGTCAACTACGGCGCCGGCAGCATCACCGCCAACTACGACGGCGCCAACAAGCACCGCACGGTGATCGGCGCCGATGCGCACATCGGCTCGAACTGCGTGCTCGTCGCCCCGGTGACGATCGGCGACGGCGCCACCATCGGCGCCGGCTCGACGATCGGCAAGGATGCGCCGGCCGGCCAGCTGACGGTGGCACGCGCGCGCCAGGCCAGCCTGCCGGGCTGGCAGCGGCCGAAGAAGGCGCCCAAGGCCTGAGCCCGGCGGGCAAGCCGATTGCCCTCTTCCCGCCTGCCTCGCGGCCGACGCCGCGAGGCAGGCGGCGAACGACCGCCGTCAGGAGGGCCCGCTGGACACCGCCGCCACCGACGCGCTGCAGCTGCAGCGCCTGCTGTTCGAGCAGTCGCCCGATGCGATGGCGCTGTGTGCGGACGACGGCCGCGTGCTGCTGTGGAACCCCGGCGCCGAGGCGCTCTTCGGCTACACCGCCGACGAGGCGCTCGGCCGGCGCTGGGACGAGCTCGTCGTGCCGCCGGGTGCGGCCCGCGAGGAGCAGGGGCGGCGCGAGCGCGCCCGCGACGGCAACGTCACCGCGCGTGCCGTGTTGCGCCGGCGCCAGGACGGCACGCTGCTGCACGCCGACAGCGCGCTGCGCGCCGTCTTCAGCAGCGACCGCAGGCTGCAGGGCTACGCGATCTGCGAGCGCGACGTCACCGCGCTGACGATCTCGCGCGACACGCGGCTCGTCGAGGAGCGTTTCCGCGACCTGCTGGAGTCGGTGCCCGACGCGATGGTCAACGAGATCGGCCGCATCGTGCTCTTCAACGGCCAGTGCGAGCGCCTGTTCGGCTTCGTGCGCGCGGAGATCGTCGGCCAGCCGATCGAGACGCTGCTGCCGGCGCGCTTCCACGCCGCCCACGTCGCGCACCGGCTGCGCTTTCTCGAGCGGCCGGCGGTGCGCCAGATGGGCGCCGGGCTGGCGCTCTTCGGCCGCCGCCGCGACGGCGCCGAGTTCCCGGTGCAGATCAGCCTGAGCCCGCTGGCCGTCGGCGACGTGCACTACGTGATGAGCGCGATCCGCGACATCTCCGCCGAGAAGCGCTTCGAGCAGGCGCTGCAGGAGAAGAACATCGAGCTGACCGTCGCCAATCAGGCCAAGGACCGCTTCCTGGCGACGATGAGCCACGAGCTGCGCACGCCGCTGAACGCGATCATCGGCTTCTCGGGGCTGCTGCTGATGCAGCGCGCCGGGGAGCTCAACGACGAGCAGCGGCGCCAGCTGGCCATCGTGCGGCAGAGCGGCGAGCAGCTGCTGGCGCTGATCGAGCAGCTGCTGGCGCTGGCGCAGCTGCAGTCCGGCGCGGCGCCGCCGGCACCCGAGCCGCTGGACCTGGCGGCGCTGCTGCGCGTCATGGTGCCGCGCCTGGCGCCGCTGGCCGAGCACGCCGGCTGCATGCTGGCGACGGCCCTGCCGGCCACTGCGGCACCGATCGAGGCCGACCGGCCGAGCGTGGAACGCCTGGTGCGCACGCTGGCCGCGCAGGCGCTGCGCGAAGGCAGCGGTGCCGAACTGGTGCTGGCGGTGCGCCTGGTCGACGCCGAGGTCCAGCTGGCCCTGGGCCGCGGCAGCGAGCTCGACGCGCCGCCCGCCCCTTGCGGCGGCGCGCGCCCCGACGGCAGCGGGCTGGCGCACGAACTCGCGGCGCGGCTGGCCGAACGCGCCGGCGCGCGCCTGGCCTGCCGCCGCGGCGGCCCGGGCAGCGCGCTCTACACGCTCAGCTGGCCAGCTTCCTGAGCCGGGACGCAGGAGGCCGGAAGGCCTGCTGCGCCAGACTCAGGCCCGAGCGCGATTTCACGCGCGAGGGCTGAGGCCGGCGCCCGCGCGTTCGGCCACCGCCGCCGCCAGACAGAGGTCGTCCCAGGCGCGCGCCTTGTCGGGCAGGTTGCGCAGCAGGTAAGCCGGGTGGTAGGTGACGACCAGCGGCACGCCCTGGTAGCGGTGCACGCGGCCGCGCAGCTTGCCGATCGGCTCGCTGCTGCGCAGCAGCGCCTGGACCGCGAAACGGCCCATCGCGAGGATGATGCGCGGCTTCACCAGCTCGATCTGGCGCACCAGGAATGGCTCGCAGCGCTGCAGCTCCTCGGGTGCCGGATTGCGGTTGCGCGGCGGGCGGCACTTCAGCGTGTTGGCGATGTAGACGCGCTGCGCCGGCTCGCCTTCGGCCTCGCGCGACATCGACAGCGCACGCAGCATCGCGTCGAGCAGTTGCCCGGCCGGACCGACGAAGGGCTCGCCGCGCAGGTCTTCCTGCTCGCCGGGCGCCTCGCCGACGATCATCCAGTGCGCCTGCGGGTGGCCGACGCCGAACACGGTCTGCGTGCGGCTCTGCGACAGCGCGCAAGCCGTGCAGCCGGCGACGGCCTCGCGCAACGGCTGCCAGTCCAGGCCCGAGACGGCGCCGAGCTCGACGACGGCCGGCGGCGGTGGCGGCGACGCCTGGGACGGCCGCGCGGCCGGGCGCGGCTCGGGGCGCAGCGGTGGGGTGACGGGCGCGGGCGGAGCGACTTCGACGACCGGCGCCGGCGTCACCTCGACAGCCTCTTCCGCCGGCGCCTTGGCGACCGGCGGCTGCCACAGCCGCACGCCGATCGCGCGCAGCATCGCGACCTGGCGGTCAGACCACATCGCCGGCCTCCTGCGGCACGCGCCGGTTCATCACGATCGCGTCCTCGCGGCCTTGCGCCGCCGGGTAATAACCGCGCCGGCGCCCGACCGGCGCGAAGCCGCGGCGAAGGTAGACCGAGATCGCACGTTCGTTGCTCGCGCGCACCTCCAGCCAGACGATGGGCAGCGCCAGCGTGCGGCAGCGTGCATCGAGCTCGTCGAGCAGCCGCCGCCCCAGGCCGCGACGCTGCAGCGCCGGCGCGACGGTGACGTTGAGCAGATGCATCTCGTCGACGCCGACCATCGCGACGTAATAGCCGACGAGGGCACCGGCATCCTCCAGCACCCAGGCCTCGTAACCCGCGGCCAGCGAGTCGACGAAGTTGCCGCGGGTCCACGGGAACTCGTAGGCCGTGGCCTCGACGGCGACGACGGCGTCGACGTCGCCCAGCGTCATCGCGCGCAGCGTGGCGACACTCACCGACCAGCCTCCGCGGCGTCCTTCGCGGCACGCACCGCCTCGCGTTCGCGCGTCGTCAGCGCGACCTTGTCGCGCAGGTACAGCGGCAGCGCCAGCGCCGCGTCGACGCCCTGGCCGGCGGCCCAGGCGGCGCGCGCCAGACGCAGCAGCGCGGCCGGGCGGTCGTGTTCGCGGGCCACGCCGGGGCGGCCGGGCGCAAGGCCCAGGCGCTCGCCGAACGCGGCGAGCGCGCTGCCGGCCACCGCGCCGCGGCTGCCGGCGGTCATCGCGGCGAAAGCCTCCAGCGTGTACAGCGCCGGCGCGACGACTTCGTTCCAGCGCCCGTCGGCCCAGCGCCAGCGTGCGGCGTAGACCTCGTCCATGCGCGCGTCCATCGCGACGTCGACCTCGAACTCGGCGGCGTCGGGCGCGAGCTGGACGCGGGCGTCCTCGGCGACGATCAGCAGGCTGTCGACCGGCAGCACCGGGCAGCCGATGCCGAACGCCAGGCCCTGGGCCACGGCGCAGCTCGTGCGCAAGCCGGTGAACGCGCCCGGCCCCCGGCCGAAGGCGACGGCGTCGACGTCGGCCAGCACCAGGCCGGCGCGCGCGAGCAGCGCCTGCACGGTGGGCAGCAAGGCGGCGGACGCGAGCGCGCCGCCGGCTTCGTCGGCAGTCCAGGCGCCGTGCGGCGCCGCGAGCGCGACGGCCATGCGTTCGGTGGAGGTGTCGAAGGCGAGCAGACGCGCCGCCTCGGGGCTCGCCACGGCGGCGGCGCCGGGCGGGAGGGACGGATCGGGCATCGGCCGAGTTTAGCCGTGCGATCATCGCCGGATGAGCCTGCCGCGCGCCCTCGCCTGCCTCGTGTTCGCGCTCGCCGCGCTGGCCGCACGGGCGCAGACGCTGCCCGCCGAGGCCCGCGCCGCGCTCGAACGTGCCGGCGTGCCGGCGTCGGCGCTGGCCGTCGTCGTGCGCGAGCTGCCGGCTGGCCCGACGCGCCTGGCCTGGCAGCCCGATCTGCCGCAGAACCCGGCCTCGGTGACCAAGCTGCTGACGACGCTGGCCGCGCTGGAGCGCCTGGGCACCGGCTGGACCTGGGCGACGCCGGTCTGGCTGCAGGGCGAGATCCGCGACAGTGTGCTCGAAGGCTCGCTCGTCATCCAGGGCCGCGGCGACCCGCAGCTCAGTGCCGACCGCCTGCGCGCCGCGCTGCGCCGCGTGCGCCAGATGGGCGTGCTGGAGATCCGCGGCGACATCGTGCTCGACGGCTCGGCTTTCGCGGCGCCGGAAGCGGCCGCCGGCGACTTCGACGGCGACCCGTCCCGGCCCTACAACGTGCAGCCGGCGGCGTTGCTGCCGAGCTTTCGCACCGTCGGCTACACCTTCGTGCCCGACCCCGGCGCCGGCGTCGCGCGCGTGCTCGCCGACCCGCCGCTGGCGCGCACCGCGGTGCAGCCCACGGTGCCGCTGTCTGCCGCCCCGTGCAGCGACTGGCGCACGGCGCTGGGCGCCAGCTTCGGGCCGACGGTGCGTTTTGCCGGCCGCTACCCGGCGGCCTGCGGCGAACTCGCCTGGTACGTCGCCGACCCCGACCCGGCGAGCTACGACGCGCGCCTGCTGGAAGCGCTGTGGACCGAGGCCGGTGGCCGCCTGGGCGGGCGTGCACGCCCAGGCCTCGCGCCGCGCGACGTCGCGCCCAGCTTCGAGCTTCGTTCGCCGCCGCTGGCGGACCTGCTGCGCGACATGAACAAGCTCAGCCAGAACACGATGGCCGAGCAGATCACGCGCACGCTGGCGCTGCAGCGCCGCCCCGACCTGCCGGCCGACGCCGCCGGCGCGCGCGCCGCGCTGCGCGACTGGCTGGACGAGGCGCTGGGCCCGCTGCCCGCGGGCACCGTCGTCGACAACGGCTCGGGGCTGTCGCGCGCGACGCGGCTGAGCGCCGGGCTGCTGGCGCGCCTGCTCGAACGCGGCTACGCCAGTCCGGCGATGCCCGAGTTCGTCGCCTCGCTGCCGGTGGCCGGCATCGACGGCACGATGCGGCGCGCCAAGGCCTTGGTGCCGGGCCGCGCGCACCTGAAGACCGGCTCGCTGCGCGACGTCGCGGCGCTGGCCGGCTACGTGTTCGCCGACAGCGGCCGGCGCTACGCCTTCGTCGCGCTGGTCCAGCATCCCAACGCCGCCGCCGCGCGGCCGGCCTTCGACGCGCTGCTGCAGTGGACCGCACGCGACGCTCCGCCCGCCACGACACCATGACGCTCACCGACACGATCGGCTACCTGGCCGCGACGCTGACCACCGCGGCCTTCGTGCCGCAGGCGCTGCTGACGCTGCGCACGCGCGACGTCAGCGGCATCTCGCTGGGCATGTACGCGGTGTTCACCGCCGGTGTCGCGATGTGGCTGGCCTACGGCGTCGCGCTCGGCGAGTGGCCGATCATCGCCGCCAACGCGGCGACGCTGGGCCTGGCGGCGACGATCCTCGGGATGAAGCTGTCGATCGAACGCCGGAACCGGCGCCGCGACGGGGCCTGAAACGACACGAGGCCCGCGGGCGGTGCCGGCGGGCCTCGGAGGACGGAGCGCGAGCGCTCCCTGGCGTGCGGATCAGAAGCTGTAGCTGACGCCCGCCGTGTAGACGACCGGACGGTAGTCGATCGTCGTCTTGATGACCGCGGCGCCTTCGCCGACGAGCTCGCTCTTGACCTTCAGCACCGCGACGCTGGCGAACATGCCCCAGGTCTTGTCGAACTTGTAGGAGAAGCCGGCTTCGGCCGCCGGGCCCCACGAGTTCTCCATGTGGATCTTCCAGCCGTAAGGCGACTTGCGGTTGGAGAAGTGGGTGTAGTTGATGCCCAGGCCGAGGTACGGGCGGAACTTGTCGCTCGGTTCGCCGAAGTGGTAGTTGAACAGCAGCGTCGGCGCGACCGAGTCCGCTTCGACGACCTTGCCCAGGTAGTCGACGGAACCCGCGGCGTAGCCCTTGATGGTCGGCGGCTTGCCGAGCACGAGCTCGACGCCGATGTTGGGCGACACCATGCGCTCGTAGATGAAGACCACCGTCGTCGCGTCGCTGGTCGTCGCGTCGGCGCCGGCCGGCACGCCTAGACCCTGAACGCCGTTGGTCTTGGCGTGCGTGTCGTAGCGGGTGAGGCCGAGCTTGACCACGTTGACGTTGTAGTCCGGCGTCTGGTCCTGGGCCTGGGCGACGCCGGCGGCACCGACCGCGAGCGCCAGCACCGCCAGGGCGCGAATCGTCTTGTTCATGTCGTGATTCCTTGTCGTGGCGTTCGCGTGGCCGTCACTGCGCGGCGGCAACCCAGCCGAACTTGCGCAACTGCTCCAGCACCTGCTGGGCGTAGTACGCATGCCCGCCGCTGGTCGGGTGCACGCCATCGGCGAAGAACCAGGTCGCCGGGTCGGCGCCGCTGGTCAGGCCGTTGTAGGGCATGCCGGTCGTCGCGTTGCAGAACAGCGAGGAACCATCGGTGACCTGACCGCCGGTGATGGCGCTGATCTTGGCGGCGCTGCAGGCCGGCGTCGTGATGTTCGTGAAGCCGTAGGTGGCCGGCGCGTTGTACGCGGCGGCGCCGATGGCGGCCATGTCGATGATCTGCACCGGCTGGCCGTCAAGGCCCGACTTCAGCCACAGGTTGAAGGTCTCGGTCAGCGTCGTCAGAACGCCCTGGATGCTGGCCGGATAGGCCTGGAACTGCGGCGTCAGCGCCGAGTTCGGCAGGTTGCCGATGGCGACGTACTTGCCGCCGTGAGCCAGGATCTTGGTCTTCACGTAGCCGGCGAGTTCGTGGGCAGCTTCCTTCATGCCTTCCTGCGCCGCGCTTTGCGCGTCGTAGAGCTGCTTGTTGCCCTGGTCGGCCGTCAGCTCACCGGCGGCGACCTTGGCCTGGATGGCTTGAGCCGTGGCGACGAAGGTCTGCAGCTGGATGAAAGCGTCGTTGTTGCCGGCCCAGACGATGACCAGGTCGGTATCCTTGAAGCTGCCGAAGCGCGCGAGGTGGTGGTCGATCTGGGTGGAGACCGGAACCGTCAGCGCAGCGGGTGCACCGTTCTTGGTATGGCCGATGCCGTTGGGATCGGTGACGCGCGAGCCGCCCTGACCGTACGCGGTGCAGGTGCCGGCCAGCGCAGCGCTTTGCAGCGCCGCCGGGCAGGCCACCGAGCTGCCGGCGAAGCCCACGTCGGCCGGCGTGATCGTGATGCCCAGCGTCGCCGCGACGCGCTCGATCCAGATCAGGTCGCCGGTCGCCGAGTCGGTGTTCGTCGTGAACTTGCCGCCGAAGTACGGGGCCGTGCCGTTGCCGGCCAGCGAGGTCGCAGGCGCGTAGGTGCCGACGTCGCTGAGGCTGTCGCCGAAGGACACCACGGCGCTGAAGGCCCCGACCGTCGTCGGAGCACCGGACGGGCCTTCGCTCGCCGGGTCGGGATTGCTGCCGCCGCCGCACGCCGCCAGCAACGCCGCGCTGATGGCGGCCGCGAGCACGCCTCTGCGCATCTTCATCATATCTGCCCCGCTTTCTTCCTATATTCGAACGTCATCACGAACGTTCGTTCTAATTTGGCGAGGCGACTATAAGCGTGCCCGGGGCCACCCCGGTCAGCGGAAACCCGTGGTCGCGGCGCGCGGCCGCGTGGCGTCAGAACGGGTTGTCTTCAGCGCGGGCGATCGCCAGACGGCCGAATTCGTAGTGCGCACGAGGGCTGAAGTGCCATTCGTCGGCCCAGAGATAGGTGCTGTTGCCCGCACCTTCGACCAAGGTCTTGGTGTTGCAATCGGGCAACTCGGCACTGGCCAGGCAGGCGGACTCCTTCACGTTCTTCAACTCGAAACTGCCCGGCGACTTCTTCATCAGCTTGCTGCGGGTGTTCGACTGCACCAGGCCGATATAACGGCCGTCGATCAGGATGTTGGTGCCGAGCGCGACGTTGAAGGCGTCGACGAGCGAGGTGATCAGTTCGGCGCGGTCGACGTCGGTGTTGGCCGCCTTCTCGGCCAGCGCGTACGGCGACAGGCCCATGTCCGGCAGGTCCGACAGCAGCACCTTGCCGCCGAGCTCGACGATGCGGTTGACCTGCTTGGCCAGCGCCTTGCCGCGGTCGGCGGCGTCGTTCTTCAGGTCATCCGCAGTGCGCGTCGGGTACTGCTTATACAGCGCCAGGATGTCGTTGGCGCCGATCATCACGGTCGTCAGATCGTCGCTGCGGAAGCCGCCGGCGGCGACCTGGGCGTCGATCTGGGCCTGCAGGTCGTCCACGACCGCACCGTTGGACGCCCGGAAGAAGGCCTTCACCGCGGCGCTCTTCGGGTTGCACTCGGCGAAGACGTAGTCGTAGTTGGACGCCACGCGCTGCACCCAGATCGGGTTGGACGAGCACGAGAAGGTGTCCACCTTGGTCGTCTCGTCGGTCGTGATGTTGTTGATCGACCAGCGCTTGCCCTCGGACGTCAGCAGGCTGTTCTCGTCGCCGAAGGCGATGACGCGGCCGGGCTCGAACTTGTCGTACTGCGAGGTGCCGCCGCCGCAGGCTGCCAGCGCGGCGGCGATGGCGATGCTGCCGACGACGCGACGCAGGGTTTGGCCGCGATTCAGGAAGAGAGACATGTGGACTCCGAGACGGGGGCAGCGCGCGATGGCGTAGGTTCAGGCGGCGGCAGCGCGGGTGAGGCGGTCGCGCACGCCGTCCCATTCGGGACCCGCTGGCGGCTGCTCGACCCAGACGACCGAGGCACCGGCGGCATCGAAGCCGCGCAGCGCCGCGAAGAGCTCGTGCGCGGCGGCCGCGGGATCGGCCGGCATCGGCCGATGACGCACGCCGGACGCCGGCGACGGAACGACGCGGGAATATACCGCGACGCCTGCCGGCGCCGGTTTCGCCAGCATGGCCGTCAGTGACGCGGAGTCGTAGAGGCGGACCTTGGCCGCCGGCGCGTAGTGCGACTCCAGCGTGCCCGAGGCGCGCGGCGAATCGGCGCCCGGCGCGGCCAGCGGCGCACCGATGACGGCCTCGATCTCGCGCCGGTCGAGCGCACCCGGGCGCAGCAGCGCCGGCCGTTCGCCCGAACAGTCGACGATCGCCGACTCGATGCCGACTTCGCAAGCGCCGCCGTCGAGGATCAGCAGGCCGTCGCCGAACTCGCCGCGCACGTGCTGCGCGGTCGTCGGGCTGACGCGGCCGAAGCGGTTGGCGCTCGGCGCCGCGACGCCGTGCACGCCCAGCCGGACCGCCTCGCGCAGCAGCGCCTGCGCCACCGGATGCGAGGGCATGCGGATGCCGATCGTCGCCTGGCCGCCGGCAGCGGCTTCGCCGCGGCCTTCACGGCGGCGCAGGATCAGCGTCAGCGGGCCGGGCCAGAAGCGCGCCATCAGCGCCTCGGCCACCGGGCCCGGCGCTTCGGCGAACTCGGCGACCGCGGCCGCGTCGGCGACATGCACGATCAGCGGGTGGTCGTCGGGCCGGCCCTTGACGGCGAACACCGCCGCGGTGGCGACGTCGTGGTCGGCGCGCGCGCCCAGGCCGTAGACCGTCTCGGTCGGGAAGGCGACGAGACCGCCGTCGCGCAGGCGTTCGGCGGCACTGGTGATGGCCGCAGGCAGGGTTCCGTCGAGGATCGGCATCTTCGTGTTCAGAACGCCGGCAGGCCCAGGCGTTCGCAGACCCGGAGCGCGGTGGCGCGTGCGCCCGCGGCATCGGCCGCGGTGACGGTCAGGTGGCCCATCTTGCGCCCGCGCCGCGCGTCGGTCTTGCCGTACAGGTGCAGCGCGACGCCGGGCAGCGCCAGCACGCCGGCCCAGTCGGGCGTGCGCGGCTCGCTGGTTTCGCCGGGGAACCAGAGGTCGCCGAGCAGGTTGAGCATCACCGCCGCCGAATGCAGGCGCGGCGCGGCCAGCGGCAGGCCGGCCAGCGTGCGCAGCTGCAGCTCGAACTGCGAGACGTCGCAGGAGTCCAGGCTGTAGTGGCCCGAATTGTGCGGCCGCGGCGCCATCTCGTTGGCGACCAGGCTGCCGTCGGCGAGCACGAAGAACTCGACGCAGAGCACGCCGACGTAGTCCATCGACGCGGCCAGCCGGCCGGCGCAGTCGATGGCCTGGGCGGCGAGCCCGGGCGACACACCCGGCGCCGGCACCTGGGTGACGGCGAGGATGCCGTCGCGGTGCAGGTTCTGCTGCACCGGCAGGTGCACCAGCGCGCCGTCGCGCCCGCGCGCGACGATGACGCTCAGCTCCAGCGCCAGCGGCAGGCGCTTCTCGAGCACGCAGGTGGCGCGGCCCAGGCGCTGCCAGGCAGCGGCCAGTTCATCGGCCGTGGCCACCGAGGCCTGGCCCTTGCCGTCGTAGCCCAGGCGCGCGGTCTTCAGGATGCCGGGCAGCAGGCCGGCGGCCGCGGCGAGGTCGGCTTCAGTCTCGATCGTCGCGAAGGGCGCACAGGGCACGCCCGAGCGCTGGAAGTGGCGCTTCTCGGCGGCACGGTCCTGGCAGATCTCGACCGCGGCCGCGGCCGGGGCGACCGGCACCCGTTCGGCCAGCGTGCGCAGCGAATCGGCCGGCACGTTCTCGAACTCGGTCGTCACCGCATCGCAGGACGCCGCCAGTTCGGCCAGCCCGGCGGCGTCGGTATAGGCCGCGGCGACATGCTGGTGGGCGACGAGCCCGGCCGGGCTGGTGGCGTCGGGCTCGAGCACGACGGTGCGGTAGCCCATGGTCTGCGCGGCGTGCACGAACATGCGGCCGAGCTGGCCGCCGCCCATCACGCCGAGCGCGGCACCGGGAAGCAGCGGCGTATTCACTTCAGGTCGGCCGTCATCGCCCGCGCCGCCTCGGTCTGGCGCGCGCGGAACGCGGCGAGCCGGGCGTGCAGGCTCTCGTCGTCGGCGGCCAG
Source organism: Rubrivivax gelatinosus IL144 (assembly GCF_000284255.1). Taxonomy (NCBI): domain Bacteria; kingdom Pseudomonadati; phylum Pseudomonadota; class Betaproteobacteria; order Burkholderiales; family Sphaerotilaceae; genus Rubrivivax; species Rubrivivax gelatinosus. The sequence goes on along the minus strand of NC_017075.1, from coordinate 497,908 downwards.
CATCGCCACCGCGAACAGCGCCGCGTTGGCCGCGCCGGCAGCGCCGATCGCGAAGGTCGCCACCGGGATGCCCTTGGGCATCTGGACGATGGAGTACAGCGAGTCCACGCCCTGCAGGTGGCGGCTGGCCACCGGCACGCCGAGCACCGGCACCGTGGTCTTGGCGGCGACCATGCCCGGCAGGTGCGCGGCACCGCCGGCGCCGGCGATGATCGCGCGCAGGCCGCGTTCGCGCGCCGTTTCGGCGAAAGCGAACATCTCGTCGGGCATGCGGTGCGCGGACAGCACACGCGCCTCGTAAGGCACGTCGAACTCCTGCAGCAGCTCGGCCGCGCCACGCAGCGTCTCCCAGTCGCTGGAGGAGCCGAGGACGATGGCCACGCGCGGCGTGCGCGCCGGGGTGTCGGGGGAACTCAAGTGGACGATTCCTTGCAGATCAGGCCGCCAGGCGCGACAGGCTCAGGCCCGCCAGCGCCGTTTTGAGGCGGTCAATCTCGGAATCGTACCTTCCCCGGACCTCGGCCAGCGCGCCGGCCCATTCGGCGGCCTGCTCGGGTCGGCCCAGCGCCTGCGACAGCGCGGCGTACTGCAGCAGGAACAGCAGCCGGTCTTCGACTGCCAACTGCACGTACAGCGAGGGATCGAGCGCCTCGAAGGCGATGCGCGCGTCATGCACGCGGCCGGCGGCCGCCAGGCAGGCCGCACGTTCGATCTCGGGCACCAACCGGTCGGCATGGAAACCGAAGCGCGTGTCCTGCGGCTGCAGCAGCTCGTCGAACAGCACGACCGCGCGCTCCGGCTCGCCCGACAGCATCGCGATGCGGGCGCGGCAAACCCGCATCAGCTGCATCAGCGAATACTGGTGTGCGCCCAGGCAATAGGCCCAGGCCGATTCGACGCCGATGGCCGCCATGCGCAGCTCGTCCGCGTCCAGGCGCCCGTACAGCGCGTCCAGCCGCAGCGTCACCAGCGACATCGCCGGGCGGTTGAAGACCAGGGCACCGATCGTCGCGTCGTCGCCGAGCGTGATGGCCTCGCGCCGCGCGCGTTCGTACCAGGGCCGCGCGGCCTGTGCGTCGCCGGCGAACTGGTGCGCGGTGCCGACGACGACGCAGACCCGGCTGCTCGCCTCGATGCAGGCGCCCGGCCGGTCGAAACAGGCGCCCAGCGCCTGCACCATCGCGCCGAAGTCGCCGAGCACGAAATGCATGTGCGCCAGCCACGAGGCCGTCAGCCGGATCAGGTCGTCGTGGCGCCAGGCCATCGCCACCGTGTGGGCGCGCAGGATGCGGTCGGCGGCGGCCGGATCCATGTTGTCGAAGAACAGGATCAGCCCTTCGAGCAGCATGATGCGCACGGCGATGCGGCTGGCGCGGCCGTCGCCGTGGTCGCGCCGCAGTTGCGCGGCGACGTTCTGCGCGCCGGCGATGTCGCCGACACGCGCGAGGTGGCAGGCGCGTTCGGCGGCCAGTTCGGCACGCCGAAGCGGATCGCGGCAGCCGGCAAGCTCGTGGTCGAGACGGGCGAGCAGCCGGCTCATGGCGTCATGCCGGCGCGGTGAGGCGCTCGCAGGCGAGCGCGTAGCGCGCGGTGCTGGCCGCGGCCACCTCGGCCGGCAGGCGCGGCGCCGGGGCACGCTTGTTCCAGGGCTGGCCGTCGACGGTGGCCGTCTCCAGCCAGTCGCGCACCGGCTGCTTGTCGTAGCTCGGCGGGTTCTCGCCCTCGCGCCAGCCGGCAGCTTCCCAGAAGCGCGAGGAGTCGGGCGTCAGCACCTCGTCCATCAGCGTCAGCGTGCCGTGTTCGTCGAGGCCGAACTCGAACTTGGTGTCGGCGATGATGATGCCGCGCGTCAGCGCGTGCGCCGCGGCCGCTTCGTACAGGCGGATCGAGACTTCGCGCACCTTGGCGGCGAGCTCGGCGCCAATCATCTCTTCCATGCGCGAGAACGGGATGTTCTCGTCGTGGTCGCCGACCGCGGCCTTGGTGGCCGGCGTGAAGATCGGCTGCGGCAGACGGCTGGCGTTCTTCAGCCCCGGCGGCAGCGCGACGCCGCAGACGGTGCCGCTCTGCTGGTACTCCTTCCAGCCCGAACCGGCGAGGTAGCCGCGCACCACGGCTTCGACCGGCAAGCCCTTGAGCCGCTTGACCAGCATCGAGCGGCCGCGCACCTGGGCCACCTCGTCGGCGGCGACGACCGAGACCGGGTCCTCGCCCGTGAGGTGGTTCGGCACGATGGCGCCGAGCTTGTCGAACCAGAACAGCGCCATGCGCGTCAGCAGCTCGCCCTTGCCCGGGATCGGGTCGTCGAGCACGACGTCGAAAGCCGACAGACGGTCGCTGGCGACCATCAGGATGCGGTCTTCGCCGACGGCGTAGTTGTCACGCACCTTGCCCCGCGCCAGCAGCGGCAGCGAGTGGAGATCGGACTGGTACAGGGCGTTGCTCATGCGCTTTCGCGGGCGGACCGCGTCAAAAGTTTGGGGCGGAAAATGCACGAGGGGGCCCCGGTGGTGGCCCCCTCCTCGTCTGGGCGACGGACGCTTCAGCGCCCGCGCACGGGCCTCAGTTGACCAGCTGGGCCAGCGCGCCCGTGGCGTACTTCTGCGCCATCTCGCTCATCGCCAGCGGCTTGATCTTCGCGCCCTGGCCTTCGCAGCCGAACTCCAGGTAGCGCTGCTTGCAGACCTGCTTGGCGGCTTCGCGCGCGGGCTTGAGCCACTCGCGGGCGTCGAACTTCTCGGGGTTCTCGACGAGGAACTTGCGCACCGCAGCCGTCATCGCCAGGCGGATGTCCGTGTCGATGTTGATCTTGCGAACACCGTGCTTGATGGCTTCCTGGATCTCCTCGACCGGCACGCCGTAGGTCTCCTTCATCTTGCCGCCGAACTGGTTGATCAGCGCCAGCAGGTCCTGCGGCACCGACGACGAGCCGTGCATCACGAGGTGGGTGTTGGGGATGCGCGCGTGGATCTCCTTGACGCGCGAGATCGCCAGGATGTCGCCGGTGGGCTTGCGCGAGAACTTGTAGGCGCCGTGGCTGGTGCCGATGGCGATCGCCAGCGCGTCGAGCTGGGTCTGCTTGACGAAGTCGGCGGCCTGCTCGGGGTCGGTCAGCAGAGCCGAGTGGTCGAGCTTGCCGACGGCGCCGATGCCGTCCTCCTCGCCCGCCTCGCCGGTCTCCAGCGAGCCCAGGCAGCCGAGTTCGCCTTCCACGGTGACGCCGACCTCGTGCGCCATCGCGACGACCTTGCGCGTCACGTCGACGTTGTATTCGTAGCTCGACGGCGTCTTGCCGTCTTCCATCAGCGAGCCGTCCATCATCACCGAGCCGAAGCCCAGGTCGATGGCGCCGCGGCAGATCGCCGGGCTCTGGCCGTGATCCTGGTGCATCACCAGCGGCACGGTCGGGAAGGCTTCGACGGCGGCCTGGATCAGGTGCTTGATGAAGGCCTCGCCGGCGTACTTGCGGGCGCCGGCGCTGGCCTGCAGGATGGCCGGAGCACCGACCTCCGCGGCGGCCGACATCACGGCCTGCACCTGCTCGAGGTTGTTGACGTTGAAGGCCGGGATCCCGTAGCCGTTTTCGGCGGCGTGATCCAGCAGTTGACGCATCGAGACGAGTGGCATGGTGGTCTTCCCGCGGAGTGAATAGGTGGCGCCCGGCCGCGCGACGCGCGCCGGGCATGCGGAAGATTCTAGCCACTGGCCCCCGCCGCGCCCCGGGTACGACCGGGCCGCAGGCGGGTATGCGCGAGCCGCGTCAGGCGACGCGGCAGACCTTGAGCATGTTCGTGCCGCCGGGGTGGCCCATCGGCTCGCCGCAGGTGATCGCATAGGTGTCGCCGGGGCGCAGCACGCCGCGCTGCACGAGGATGCGTTCGGCCGCGGCCAGCGCCTCGTCGCGGTCGGTGAACTTGGGCACCAGCAGCGGCGTGACGTTGCGGTACAGCGTCATGCGGCGCTGCGGCGCCGACGACGAGGTCAGGCCGTAGATCGGCACCTTGATGTGGTGGCGACTCATCCACAGCGCCGTCGAGCCCGACTCGGTCAGCGCCAGGATCGCGCGGCATCCCAGGTGGTGGGCGGTGAACAGCGCGCCCATCGCGATCGACTGGTCGATGCGGCCGAAACGCTTGTTGGCGAAGTCGGTCTCGAGGCGGAAGTCGTCGGCGGCCTCGGCCTCCAGCGCGATCGCGGCCATCTGCTGGATGGTCTCGACCGGGTAGCGGCCGGCGGCGGTCTCGGCGCTGAGCATCACCGCGTCGGTGCCGTCGAGCACGGCGTTGGCGACGTCGCTGACCTCGGCGCGCGTCGGCACCGCGTTGACGATCATCGACTCCATCATCTGGGTCGCGGTGATCGCGATCTTGTCGGCCTCGCGCGCCATGCGGATCATGCGTTTCTGCAGCGCCGGCACCGCGGCGTTGCCGACCTCGACCGCGAGGTCGCCGCGCGCGACCATGATGCCGTCGGAGGCACGCAGGATCTGGTCGAGCACGGGGATCGCCTCGCTGCGCTCGATCTTGGCGATCAGCCCGGGCTTGTGGCGCCAGGGTTCGCCGGCGACGTTGCACAGCTGGCGCGCCATCTCCATGTCGGTGGCGCTCTTGGGGAAGCTGACGGCGACGTAGTCGGCCTGGAAGCTCATCGCGGTGCGGATGTCTTCCATGTCCTTGGCCGTCAGCGCCGGCGCGGTGAGTCCGCCGCCGGCCTTGTTGATGCCCTTGTTGTTGGACAGCTCGCCGCCGACGACGACGCGGGTGGCGACGCGGTCACCGATGACCTGCTCGACCGACAGCTTGATCAGCCCGTCGTTGAGCAGCAGCGTGTCGCCGGGGCGCACGTCGCGCGGCAGGTCCTTGTAGTCCAGGCCGACGCATTCGACGTCGCCCGGCTCGGTGCGCGAGGCGTCGAGCACGAAGGGCGCGCCGTTCTCCAGCTCGACCTTGCCTTCGGCGAACTTGCCGACGCGGATCTTCGGGCCCTGCAGGTCGGCCATGATGGCGACCTCCCGGCCCGCGGCGGCGGCGACCTGGCGCACGAGATTGGCGCGGTCGATGTGATCCTGCGCCTTGCCGTGCGAGAAGTTCATGCGCACGACGTCGACGCCGGCGCGGATCATCGCTTCCAGCACCTCCGGCGACGACGAGGCGGGTCCGAGGGTGGCGACGATCTTCGTGGCTCGCATGGCGGCTCTTTTCTCGAAACGCTGGAAACCCAGCGCCTGCGATTATCGGCAGAAGGCCTGCCGCCGCCATGCTTGCCCGGGTACGGCCTGATTACGTCGTGGCTTGCCGCACGACCGCCAGCGTCGCCGCCTCGGCCACCGCCAGCGCGGTGATGTTGATGACCCGGCGCACGGTGGCCGACGGCGTCAGGATGTGCGCCGGCGCCGCCGTGCCCAGCAGCATCGGACCGACGGTGACGCCGTGGCCGCTGGTCATCTTCAGCACGTTGAACAGGATGTTGGCGGCGTCCAGGTTGGGCAGCACCAGCACGTTGGCGCTGCCGGTGAGCGTGCTGTCGGGCAGGTAACGGGCCCGCACCTCGGCCGACAAGGCAGCGTCGCCGTGCATCTCGCCGTCGCACTCGATGTGCGGCGCCATCTTGACGAACAGGTCGCGCGCCGCACGCATGCGCTGCGCCGAACCCCGCGCCGACGAGCCGAAGATCGAGTGCGAGACGAAAGCCACCTTCGGCGGCAGGCCGAAGCGGCGCACCTCCTCGGCGGCCATCAGCGCGATCTCGGCGAGCTGCTCGGCGCTGGGCTCCTCGTTTACGAAGGTGTCGGCCAGGAACAGCGTGCCGCTGTCCAGCGGCAGCGCGTTCATCGCCGCCAGCGTCTTGGCGCCGGGCTTCAGGCCGATCGCCGCACGCACGTGTTCCAGGTGCGAGTCGTAGCGCCCGGCCAGGCCGCAGACCATCGCATCGGCCTCGCCGCGGCGCACCATCAGCGCCGAGGTCAGCGTGTGCGAGCGCCGCACCGTCGTGCGCGCCGCCTCGGGCGAGATGCCGTCGCGGCCCATCAGGCGGTGGTAGGCCTGCCAGTACTCGTCGTAGCGCGGGTGGTCGGCCGGGTCGACGACCTCGTAGTCGCGGCCGGCTTCGAGCCGCAGCCCGGCCTGCGCCGCCCGCTCGGCGATGACCGCCGGACGGCCGACGAGGACCGGCCGCGCCAGACCTTCGTCGAGCACCGCCTGCACCGCACGCAGCACGCGCTCGTCCTCGCCCTCGGCGTAGACGACACGCGCCGGGCGCGCCTTCGCGGCGTTGAACACCGGGCGCATGAACATGCCGGTCTGGTAGACGAAGCGCGTCAGCGACTGGCGGTAGGCCTCGAGGTCGGCGATCGGACGCGTCGCGACACCGGACTCGGCCGCCGCCTTGGCCACCGCCGGCGCGATGCGCAGGATCAGGCGGGCGTCGAACGGCGTCGGGATCAGGTAGTCGGGGCCGAACTTCAGTTCCTTGCCGGCGTAGGCGGCCGCGACCTCGCTGCTGGCCTCGGCCTTGGCGAGCGCGGCGATCTCGTGCACGCAGGCGATCTTCATCGCCTCGGTGATCTTCGTCGCGCCGCAATCGAGTGCGCCGCGGAAGATGTACGGGAAGCACAGGACGTTGTTGACCTGGTTCGGGTAGTCGCTGCGGCCGGTGGCGATGATGCAGTCGGGCCGCACGGCCTTGGCCAGCTCGGGGCGGATCTCGGGCTCGGGGTTGGCCAGCGCCAGGATCACCGGCTGCGAGGCCATCGTCGCCACCATCTCCGGCGTCAGCACGCCGGCGGCCGAGCAGCCGAGGAAGACGTCGGCCCCGGCCACCGCGTCGGCCAGCGTGCGGCCCTCGCCGCGCTGGCAGTAGCGCATCTTCGACTCGTCGAGCTTGCCGGCCAGCACGTCGGCGCGCTGGTCCTGGATCAGGCCCTTGGAGTCGCAGACCCAGACGTTCTCGCGCCGCACGCCCAGGTCGACCATCAGGTCCAGGCAGGCGATGGCCGCGGCACCGGCGCCCGAGACCGCCAGCTTGACGCTCGCGATGTCCTTGCCGACGAGTTCCAGCGCGTTCAAGAGCGCCGCCGACGAGATGATCGCCGTGCCGTGCTGGTCGTCGTGGAAGACCGGCACGTTCATGCGCTCACGCAAGCGGCGCTCGATGTAGAAGCACTCGGGGGCCTTGATGTCCTCGAGGTTCACGCCGCCCAGCGTCGGCTCCAGCGCAGCGATGATGTCGACGAGCTTGTCGGGGTCGCGTTCGGCGAGCTCGATGTCGAAGACGTCGATGCCGGCGAACTTCTTGAACAGGCAGCCCTTGCCTTCCATCACCGGCTTGCCGGCCAGCGGGCCGATGTCGCCCAGGCCCAGCACCGCGGTGCCGTTGGTCACGACGGCCACTAGGTTGGCGCGCGAGGTGTACTCGGCGGCCAGCGCGGGGTCTTCCTCGATCGCCAGGCAGGCATAGGCGACGCCGGGCGAATAGGCGAGCGACAGGTCGCGCTGGTTGGACAGCGGCTTGGTCGGGGTGACGGAAATCTTGCCGCGCACGGGAGCGCGGTGGTAGTCCAGCGCCGCCTCGCGCAGTGCGGCTTCGGCGTCGGAGAGCTTCTTGTCCAAGGGGGAACTCCTCGCGCCCCGGCGTTGATGCCTTGCCGGGGGCGAATGCAAAACGGCCGGCGGCGCCCGCCGCCGGCTCGTGGGCACCGGCGTGCGCCGGTGCCGCCGGGGCTTCAGGCAGCCGCGCGGCGGGTCAGGATCTCGAAGGCCGGCAGCGTCTTGCCCTCGAGCACTTCGAGGAAGGCGCCACCGCCGGTAGAGATGTAGCCGATGTCTTTTTCGATGCCGTACTTGGCGATCGCGGCCAGCGTGTCGCCGCCGCCGGCGATGCTGAAGGCGTCGCTGGCGGCGATCGCACGCGCCACCGTCTCGGTGCCGTGGGCGAAGGCGTCGAACTCGAAGACGCCGACCGGGCCGTTCCAGACGATGGTGCCGGCGGCCTTCAGCTTGTCGGCCAGCAGCGCCGCGGTCTTGGGGCCGATGTCGAGGATCAGGTCGTCGTCGGCGACGTCGGCCGCGTCCTTGACGGTGGCCGGCGCGTCGGCGGCGAAGGCCTTGGCGGTGACGACGTCGACGGGAATCGGGACCTCGGCGCCGCGGGCCTTCATGGCCTCGATGACGGCCTTGGCCTCGCCCAGCAGGTCGGGCTCGGCCAGGCTCTTGCCGATCTTCAGGCCGGCAGCCAGCATGAAGGTGTTGGCGATGCCGCCGCCGACGATCAGGCCGTCGACGTTCTTGGCCAGGCTCTGCAGGATCGTCAGCTTGGTGCTGACCTTGCTGCCGGCGACGATGGCCACCAGCGGCCGCTTCGGGTTGGCCAGGGCCTTGCTGATGGCGTCGATCTCGGCGGCCAGCAGCGGGCCGGCGCAGGCGATCTTGGCGTACTCGGCGATGCCGTAGGTGCTGGCCTCGGCGCGGTGCGCGGTGCCGAAGGCGTCGTGCACGAAGATGTCGCAGAGCGCCGCCATCTTGCGTGCCAGCTCTTCCTTGTTCTTCTTCTCGCCCTTGTTGACGCGGCAGTTCTCCAGCAGCACGACCTGGCCGGGCTGGACGTCGACGCCGTCGACCCAGTTGGCGACCAGCGGCACCTCGCGGCCGAGCAGCTCGCCCAGGCGCTTGGCGACCGGCGCCAGCGAATCCTCGGGCTTGAACTCGCCTTCGGTCGGGCGGCCCAGGTGCGAGGTGACCATCACCGCGGCGCCGGCGTCCAGCGCCATCTTGATGCAGGGCACCGAGGCGCGCACGCGGGTGTCCTCGGTGATCTGGCCGTCGTCGGACAGCGGCACGTTGAGGTCGGCACGGATGAAGACACGCTGGCCGCGGGCGCGGCCGGAAGCGGCGAGGTCGGAAAAGCGCAGGACGTTCATGGTGTGAGCGACAGGCTGACGAAAGACGGCCGCTAGTGTCGCATCCCGGCGCCGGGCCGGGCTACCAGCCGAGCCCCAGGCGCAGGCCGACCATCACCGCGCTGCCGACGACGATGGTGCCGAGGATGCCGCGGCGCCAGAAGTACCAGCCGGCGCCGGCTGCCGCGGCGAACAGCCGCGGGTCGCGCCAGGTGTCGATCAGATGGCCCTGCGACATCACGACCTCGGGCGCGACGACGGCCATCAGCGCCGCCAGCGGCGCGTAGCGCAGGCCTTCGCGCAGCCAGGCGGGCATCGGCAGTTCGCGCTCGGGCAGGATGAAGAAGGCGCGCGTGACGAGGGTGATCGCCGCCAGCCCGGCGATCGCGAGCGCCATGTGCAGCACGCCGGCCCAGTCGATCATCTCGTGCCCCCCACCGGCGTGGCGGGGCCGGGACGCGTGCGCTCCATCAAGAGGCCGATGGCCACCGCCGCGGCGATCGCGACGACGATGTTCAGCCTGAGCGGCAGCGCGTAGGCCGCCACCGCGGCGCAGCCGGCGACGGCCGCGGCCACCAGCGACGAACGGCTGCCGAGCAGCGAGCAGGCCAGGCCGATCAGCGCCAGCGTGCCGGCGAAGCCGATGCCCCAGGACGTGGGGATCACGTCGGCCATCGCGATGCCGAGCATCGACGGGATCTGCCAGGCGAACCAGTTGGACACCGCGCCGCCCCAGAAGTACGGCTTCTGCTCGGGCGCGGGCACCGGATCGGGGAAGCGGCGCATGAACAGGATGTAGTTCAGGTCGCCGCTGAAGAAGGCCATGCGCGTGCGTTCGGCACGCGGGTAGACGGCGAAGTACGGCCGCCACTGGGCGCTGAAGATGACGAAGCGCAGGTTGACGCAGAAGGCGGTGGCCCAGATCACCCACAGCGGCGCGCCGGCGGTGATCAGCGGCAGCGCCGCCAGCTGCGCCGAGCCGGCGTAGACGAAGAGCGTCATCGCCACCGCCGCCGGCACCGACAACCCGGCCTTGATCATCGCGACGCCGGTGATCAACCCCCAGGCGCCGATGCCGGGCAGGATGCCGGCCATCTCGCGGGCGCCACGCCGGAACTCGGGGTGGCGCCAGCCGAACATCCCATCAGACATGCGCCGATTGTCCCATCGGCCCCGGCACCGCGCCGGCGCGGGGACTAGCGCGCACGCACCCGGCCGCTGCCGACGATGCTGGTGTGCGGCGCCGCCTTGCCGCCGTAGCGCACGTCGCCGGAGCCGGCGATCGACACCGTCAGCGACGAGTCGGCGGTGACATCGGCATTGCCGCTGCCGGCGATCGACACCGTGACGCTGTCGGCCGGCAGCGACGCGAAGCGGGCATTGCCGCTGCCGGCGATGTCCACCGACAGATCGCTCGCACGGCCGTCGCCGGTGACGTTGCCGCTGCCGGCGATCGACACCGCCAGCTTGGCCGCGTCCAGCCGGTTCAGCCGGGCGTTGCCCGAGCCGGCCAGGCCCAGCGCCAGCACCGGCGTCTTCAGGTCCTCGAGCTCGATGTTGCCCGAGCCCGAACTGCCCACGCGTCGCAGGTTGACGACCTCGACGCTGGCCTTGGCCTTGCCGCGGTTGAAGAACGAGAAGCCTTCCTCGCGCACGCGGATCACCAGCGTGCGCTGGCCGCGACGCTCCTCGACCTTGACCTCCAGCCGCGCCAGCAGATCGGCGTCGCCGTCCAGGCGCACGGACTCGCGCGCGCCGGGACGCACCGCGAGGTCGACCGGGCCGCTGACCTGGATCGCGCTGAAGTCGGCCAGCGGGCCGAAGTCGGTCATCGTCGCCGCCTGCGCGGGCGCGGCGGCGAAGCTGAGCACGGCGAACATCGCCGAAGCGCCGGCGACGGCGAGGGTGGAGAGAAGTCTTTTCATGGCAGCGGCTCCAGACGGATGCCGGCATCCTGCCTGCGCCGCCGCATCACGGCCATCACGCTGCGACGAAGCGCAGCCGCGGCCGACGGAACGCCGTGGCGCCCGCCCGGACCGTCGTCAGGAGTGCTTCTTGTGGCCGGCGTCGGCCGCCGGCGCGTCGTCCTTGGCGTCCTCGGGCGCCGCGTCCTTGGCGACCGCGGTGGCGGCGCCCTGCGGCGCAACGACCTCGATGTTGTTCTCGCGCATGTAGTCGTTCATCTCCTTCCAGCCGGCGAACACGGCGGCCTTGTCGGCCTTCTTGTTCATGCCGAAGCAGTCCTCGATCGCGCGGCCGGCGTGACGGCAGGCGGCGCCGATGGCGCGGCCGTCGGCGTCCTTCTTGGCGGCGACGGCCGAAGCCGACTCGATGCCGAGCTGGTCGCAGCCGGCGATGGCCAGCGGCAGCACGACAGCGGCCGCGACACGGAGCGGGAGACGGAGGCGAAGGATCTTCACCGCCGGAATATCGGCCGCCGCGGCGGCGGCTTGAGCGCCGCCGTTCAGCCCAGGCGCGTGCCCGGCGCGACCGGCCGGCCCTTCAGGAACTCGCGCGCCGGCACGCGGCGGCCGCCGGTGCGCTGCAGTTCGCGCAATTCCAGCGCGCCTTCGCCGCAGGCGACGACGAGACCGCCCTCGCCCGCCGCGAGCACGCGGCCCGGCTCGCCGGACCCGGCCACGACCGCGGCACGCCAGAGCTTGAACGCCTCGCCGTCGAGCGTGAAGCTGCAGCCGGGGAAGGGATCGAAGGCGCGCACGCGGCGTTCGATGACGGCCGCCGGCAGCGTCCAGTCGACGGCGCCCTCGGCCTTCTCGATCTTGGCGGCATAGTTAGCGCCTGCTTCGGGCTGCGGTTGGGGCGGCAGCGCGTCGAGCCGGCCGAGCGCGTCGACGACCAGGCGCGCGCCCAGCGCCGCCAGCTTGTCGTGCAGCGTCGCCGTCGTGTCGTCGGCGGCGATGACCAGCGATTCCTTCAGCAGCATCGGCCCGGTGTCCAGGCCGGCGTCCATCTGCATGATCGTGATGCCGGTCTCGGCGTCGCCGGCCTCGATCGCACGGTGGATCGGCGCCGCGCCGCGCCAGCGCGGCAGCAGCGAGCCGTGGATGTTGATGCAGCCCAGGCGCGGCAGGTCCAGCACCCACTGCGGCAGGATCAGGCCGTAGGCGGCGACGACGAGAACGTCGGGCGCCGCCTGTTCGAGCGCCGCGCGTCCGGCCGCGGCCTCGTCGGGATACTTGCCGTCCAGCCGCAGGCTGCGCGGCTGCGCCACCGGCAGGCCGTGCGCCAGCGCGCACTGCTTGACCGGCGAGGCCTGCAGCTTCATGCCGCGGCCGGCCGGGCGGTCGGGCTGGGTCAGCACCAGCGGCACCTCGATGCCGGCGGCGAGCATCGCGTCGAGCGCGACACGCGCGAACTCGGGCGTGCCGGCGAAGGCCGCGCGCAAACGGATCATGCGACGCCGCGCGCTTCTTCGCGGGCGCGCTTGGCCATCTTGATCTTGATGCGTTCGCGCTTGAGCAGGCTGAGGTACTCGACGAACACCTTGCCGTCGAGATGATCGATCTCGTGCTGGGCGCAGACCGCGGCCAGGCCGTCGAGCGCGATGTCGAACTCGGCGCCTTCGCGGTCGAGCGCACGCACCGTCACGCGGGCGTTGCGCGTCACCTTGTCCCAGACCTGCGGCACCGACAGGCAGCCCTCTTCCCAGATCACCAGCTCCTCGCTGCGGGCGACGATCTGCGGGTTGATGAAGACCATCGGCTGGTCGTGTTCGGGCGAGGTGTCCATCACGAACAGGCGCTCGTGCACGTCGACCTGGGTGGCCGCCAGGCCGACCCCTTCGGATTCGTACATCGTCTCGAGCATGTCGGCGACGAGCTGCTTGATGCGCGCGTCGACGGCCTCGACGGGCTTGGCGACCTTGTGCAGCCGGGGATCGGGATAACGCAGGATGGGGAGTTGGGCCATGGTGCGGCGGCGAATGGTGCCCGGTCGTCGGAGCCGGGCCACGTCGCGGCGCCCGGCAGCGTGAACGGCTGCACGCGGGCGCGGCGGCAACGACGATTTCGTTACGACATCAAGGGTTTACGGGCAGAATCTGCCAATTCAAGTGAGCAGTTCGCGCCCGCAGCCCCTGCGAATTGTCGCACCCGCCGCGCGACGCCCCTTGCGAGGAGAGCAAAGACCCATGAGCCGCCCGAGGCCGCTGAAGATCACGCGCTGGGGTGCCGTCGCCGCGCAGGCCACCATGGCCGCCGCCGTCGCCGCCGCGCTGCCCGCGCAGGCCGCGCCGAACTATCCCGTGACGCCGACGCAACGCGACACCGCGCGTCAGGTCGCGCAGGCCGGCGTGCCGCTGTCCGAACTGGCGCCCGACGCGCCCGAGTCGCACGTCGTGAAGCGCGGCGACACGCTCTGGGACATCTCCAAGCTGTTCCTGAAGAGCCCCTGGCGCTGGCCCGAGCTGTGGGGCATGAACCTCGACCAGATCCGCAACCCGCACCTGATCTTCCCCGGCCAGGTGCTGGTGCTGGTCAAGCGCGACGGCCGCGCGATGCTGCAGGTCGGCCAGTCGGTGAGCGCCGACCCGCCGGTCGAACGCCTGTCGCCGCGCGTGCGCTCGGAGCTGCTGGACAACGGCGCCATCGCCTCGATCCCGCTGCACCTGATCGGCCCCTTCCTCAACGAGGCGGTGGTCTTCGAGACCAACGAACTCGAACTCGCGCCGCGCATCGTCGCGACGCAGGAAGGCCGCGTGCTGCTGTCGCGCGGCGAGACCGCCTACGTGATGGGCGACCTGGGCGGCGCACGCGAGTTCCGCCTGTTCCGCGAACCCCAGCCGGTGCGCGACCCCGAGACGCGCGAGATCCTCGGCTACGAGGCGCGCTACGTCGGCACCGCCGACTACGTGCGCCCTGGCGAGGAACGCCTGGGCGCCGACGGCAAGCCGCGCGCGGTGCCGGCGACCTTCGTCGTCACCACGATCCGCATGGAAGCCGGCGTCGGCGACCGGCTGTCGCCCGTGCCGCAGCGCGAGCTGACCGCCTACGCGCCGCACGCGCCCGCGGTGCCGGTCGAAGGCCGCATCGCCTCGCTGTACGGCGACGCGCTGTCGGCCGGCCAGAACCAGATCGTCGCGCTGAACAAGGGCCGCCGCGACGGCCTGGAACGCGGCCACGTGCTGGCGCTGTGGCGCGCCGGGCGCGCCGACTTCGACACCACCAGCGGCAAGAAGACGCCGATCCAGCTGCCCGACGAGCGCCACGGCCTGCTCTTCGTGTTCCGCGTCTTCGAGCGCGTGTCCTACGCGCTGATCGTCAACGTGAAGGATCCGGTCGTGCCCGGAGATCGCTTCACCAGCCCCTGAGCCGGCTGATCGGCAGGCCGCCGTGGCGATCCCGGACGACTTCGACGCCTGGTTCCGCCTGCTGCAGACGCCGGGACTCGGCCGCGAAGGCGCGCGCCGCATGCTCGCGGCCTTCGGCAGCCCCGATGCGGCGCTGGGCGCGACGGCGCAGGCGCTGACCGAGCTCGGCGGGCCGGCGCTGGCAGCGACGATGGCGCGCCGCGAGCCCGAGTGCGAGGCCCGCCTGACCGCCGCACGCGCCTGGCTGGCCGACGGCGCCGAGCGCCACGTGCTGACGCTGGGCGACGCGCTCTATCCGCCGCTGCTGCTGCAGACCGCCGACCCGCCGCTGCTGCTGTACGTGCAGGGCCGTGCCTCGCTGCTGGCCGCGGAGTCGGTGGCCATCGTCGGCAGCCGCGACGCGACGCCGCAAGGCCTCGCCAACGCCCGCGAGTTCGCCCGCGAACTGGCGCAGGCCGGCCTGAGCGTCGTCTCCGGCCTGGCCGCCGGCATCGACGGCGCGGCGCACGAAGGCGCGCTTGCCGCCGGCGGCACCACGCTCGCCGTCGTCGGCACCGGCCCCGACCGCGTCTACCCGGCACGCCACCGCGCGCTGGCGCGGCGCATCGCCGACACCGGCGCCATCGTCAGCGAGTACGACCCGGGAACGCCGGTGCTGCCGGAGCACTTCCCGCAGCGCAACCGCATCATCGCGGCACTCTCGCGCGGCACGCTGGTCGTCGAGGCAGCGCCGCGTTCGGGCTCGCTGATCACCGCCCGCCTGGCCGTCGAAGCCGGGCGCGAGGTGTTCGCGGTGCCCGGCTCGATCCACTCGGCGCAGTCCAAGGGCTGCCACGCGCTGATCCGCCAGGGCGCGCTGCTCGTCGAGAGCGCCGCCGACATCCTCGAAGCGCTGCGCGGCACGCGCCCGGCAGCAGCGCCTGCCGAGACGGGCGACGAAGCCGAGGACCCGCTGCTCGCCGCGCTCGGCCACGACCCGGCGACGCTGGACGCGCTGCTGGCGCGCACCGGCTGGCCGAGCGCAGAACTGAGCGCCAAGCTGCTCGAGCTGGAGCTCGACGGCCGGGTCGCGCGCCTGCCGGGCGGACTTTTCCAACGCCGCATCGCGGGCTGAGTCCGGGCCGCGGGCAGCGGCGGGCCCCCTGGGGTATAGTGAATCCATGTTCGACGTCCTCGTGTACCTCTACGAGAACTACTGGCGGCCGGACGCCTGTCCCGACCCCCAGCAGCTCCAGCGCAAGCTGTCGGCCGTCGGCTTCGAGTCCGACGAGATCCAGGAAGCGCTGCGCTGGCTGGAAGGCCTGGCCCACAGTGCCGACACCAGCGTCGGCAGCGCGATGCCGGGCAGCCTGCGCGTCTACACCGAGGCCGAGCGTGACCTGCTCGGCGAGGAATCGATCGGCTTCATCTGCTTCCTCGAGTCCGCCGGCGTGCTGCCGGCGCCGATGCGCGAGATGGTCATCGACCGCGCGACCGCTGTCGGCACCGGCCCGATCGGGCTGGAAGACCTGAAGATCATCGTCCTGATGGTCTTCTGGAGCCTGGGCGAAGAGCCCGACGCGCTGATCCTCGACGAACTCTTCGTCGCCGCCGAAGACCGGCTGATCCACTGAGCCCGCACGCACGAGGCCGGAAGGCCTTGCGCGCCTGGCTCAGGCCCGAGCGCGATTTCACGCGCGACGGCTGAGCCCGCCCTCCCCCGAACCCTCAGTTCAGCAGCCGCGACGCGTCGACGTCGAGCTTGGCCAGCGCACTGCGTGTCGCGCGCACCGTCAGCGCCTCGTCCTGCGCCGGCAGCAGCAGCCCGGCCTGCAGGTACGAGGCCAGCCGCTGCTGCTGGAACAGCACGCAGCGGCCCTGGGCGGTGACGAACAGCGACAGCTGCCGCCGCATGCCCTGCCAGGCGAGCTGCACCGCCTCGTTGCGGTCGCGGTACTCGAGCATGAACCAGCTGCCGACCTGAAGCTCGCGCGCCCAGGCCAGCATCGCCGGCGACGGCATCGAGCCGCCGTCGAGCACGACCTCCAGGTCGGCGCTCTGGTGGCCCGACAGGTCGAGCACCATCGACTCGTCGATGCGCACGTCCTCGGCGTCGGGCAGCAGCTCTTCCAGCGTCTCCAGCCGGTCCATCAGCTCGCGCAGACGGTCGTCCGGAATGGCCGCGGTCTTGGCGGTGAAAGCCGCCGCCAGCGAGTTGTTGAGCTGCTGGATCTGCTCGTCCTGGCGCTCGGCGTCCATGCCGGCCGAGGCCATGCCCTCGCGCAGCGACTTCAGCAGCGGCGGCAGGCGGCGGATGACCTCGGCGCGCTCCTCGCGCGTGACCTTGGCGCTGGCCGACCAGATCAGGTCGGCCGCGGCACGTTTCATCGAGCGCGTCTCCTGGCCCTGGGCGCCGTAGCGCACGGCGGTCGTCGCCAGCACGTCGGCCCAGACGTGGAACAGGAACTGGCGCACGCCTTCCTGCACCGGCATGTCGTTCAACATGCGGCGCAGCTCGATCGTGTACTGGATCGCCAGCGTCTCGCGCTGCTCGACCTGCTGGGCCAGCGAGACGCCGCGCCGCGTGGCCTCGTTCTCGGTGCGGAAGTAGTGCTCGAGGAACTTCTCGAACTCGGTCAGCACGGTCTGGAAGACGCGCCGGCCGGTGTCGGGATAGGCCTCGACGACCTGGACGATGCGCTTGATCTCGCGCTCCAGCGCGTCGCCGACCTTCTGCGCAGCGCTGTCGAAGCCCATCACGCAGGCGCCCATGCGGTCGATCAGGCGGCGTGCCGGGTGGTCGACGGTGGCGAAGAAATCGGGCTCGGTGACGGCCACGCGCAGCACCGGCATCTGCAGCCGCGCGAACCAGACGCGCACCGCCGCCGGGATGCGCTCCTCGGTCAGGATGCTCTGGAACAGCAGCGCGACGATCTCGATCGTGGCGCGCTCCTCGGGCGTCGCGGCGGCCTTCTTCAGCTGCTGCTTGCGCTGCTGGATGTCCTCCAGCAGCACTGGCGAGGTGGCCGGCGCGTCGACGCCGGCGGCCGTCGTCGTCATGCGCTGGCGGATGCCGGCCTCGGCGGTGTCGATCGCGCGCGCCAAACCCGGCGACAGGCCCTGCGGCCGCGTCGACTGGCCGAACGCCGGCACCTGGCGCCCGACCAGCCGGTTGAGCCGGCCGAGCACCGCCTCGGCGTGGTCACGGCCGCGCGCGAACGGCGCCGCCCGGGTCATCATGCGCGTCTCGTCGCCGACGCCGCGCATCAGCCCGCTGCCCGAGCCGTAGGCCGAGGGCGGGCCGGAGATCGGCGTGTGGCCGAAACCCGTCGGCGGCCCCGAGTCACCGCTACCTGCGTAGCCGCCGCCCGAGGGCAGCGCCGCCGGATGGCTGCGCGAACGGCGGATGAAGGGCCGCAGATCGACCTCCGGCAGCACGCCGCGTTCGGCGAGCCAGCGGTTGGTCTCGTGGTAGGCCTCCTCGGCCAGCAGCGCGAACTCCTCGTGCAGCACCGGCTGCAGTTCGCGCCACGACACCAGCGTCTGGCCCGACGCGCGCCAGGCCTCGAAGACGATGCGCGCCAGCACGTGGGCGCGCAGCATGTCGTGGGCGTCGAGCTCGCCGCGGCCTTCGAGGTGGGCGATGCGCGAGCGCAGGTCGGCGAACTCCCAGGACGCGCGGTCCATCATCGCCAGCGCCAGGCGCGAGGTGACGATCTCGAGTTCGATCGTGTCGTCGTCGACCAGCGTCAGCTGGCCCGGCGACATCGACGGCAGGTCGCCGAGACGGGTGGTCGAGCCGCCGTGCAGCAGCGCGTGGCGCAGGCCGTTGACCAAGCCGCGGTGCCAGGACTGCGCACCGGCGTTCAGCCCCTGCAGCATGTCGCGGCGGCGCTGGAACGCGGCGTGCTCGGTCGGTTTCTCGAAGAGGGAACGGGCGCCGTCGAGCGCTGCCTGCACCAGGGCCGGCAGGCCCTTGACCAGTTCCTCGGTGTACAGGCGCCGGGCCTGGCTCGCGAGGTTGGTGTTGGGGGCGCCGGCCGCCATCGGTCGGTCGTCCGTCTGTGCAAGGCCGCGGGCGGCCGTTGCACCGACTCTACACCACGGCCCCGGCGTTCGGGTCGTTCGGATCGTTCTCCTTGACCCCTGCCTTCACCAGGTCCTCGCGCTTGACACCGAGCCACATCGCGATGCCGGCGGCGACGAAGATCGACGAGTAGATGCCGAACAGGATGCCGATCGTCAGCGCGACCGCGAAGTAGTGCAGCGTCGCGCCGCCGAAGAACAGCATCGACAGCACCATCATCTGCGTGGAGCCGTGGGTGATGATCGTGCGGCTCGTGGTGCTCGTGATCGCGTGGTCGATCACCTGGTGCGTCGACATCTTGCGCATCTTGCGGAAGGTCTCGCGGATCCGGTCGAAGATGACGACCGACTCGTTGACCGAGTAGCCCAGCACCGCCAGCACCGCCGCCAGCACCGCCAGCGAGAACTCCCACTGGAAGAAGGCGAAGAAGCCCAGGATGATCACGACGTCGTGCAGGTTGGCGATGATGCCCGCGACGGCGAACTTCCACTCGAAGCGGAAGGCCAAGTACATCATGATGCCCAGCACCGTGAAGCCCAGCGCCAGCGCGCCGTCGCGCGCCAGCTCGGCGCCGACCGACGGCCCGACGAGCTCGGTGCGCGACAGCCTCAGCGGCTCGGCGCCGGCCGCCGTGGTGCACGACGGACGGCTGACCTGCTCGCCCTGCGGCGTCGTGTACTCCTTGGTGCCGGTGCTGCCGCTTTCGGCCGCGCACAGCGCGCCGAACACCTGGCCGGCCACCTGATCCTGCTTCTGGCCGTCGCGCAGCGGCAGCCGGATCATCACGTCGCGCGAGGTGCCGAAGTTCTGCACCTGCACTTCGCCGAAGCCCAGCTTCTCGACCGCCTGGCGCGTGCGCTCCAGGTCGGCCGGCTGCGAGTACGCGACCTCGACGACGGTGCCGCCGGTGAACTCGATCGACAGGTGCAGCCCGCGGCTGAACAGGAAGAACACCGCGGCGAGGAAGGTCAGGAACGAGATGACGTTCAGCGCCAGCGTGTAGCGCATGAACGGGATGTCGCGGCGGAAACGGAAGAACTCCATATGTCCTCCTCAGGCCTTGGCGTTTTGCTTGTCTTCGGCGGGCACGGGAGTGCCGCCGTCCGGGCGCCAGACCTGGCCGATCGACACCGACTTGAGCTTCTTCTGGCGGCCGTACCAGAGGTTCACGAGGCCACGCGAGAACATCACCGACGAGAACATCGAGGTCAGGATGCCCAGGCAGTGCACGACGGCGAAGCCGCGCACCGGGCCGGACCCGAAGGCCAGCAGCGCCAGGCCGGCGATCAGCGTCGTGACGTTCGAGTCCAGGATGGTGCCGAACGCACGTTCGTAGCCGGCGTTGATCGCCACCTGCGGTGTGGCGCCGTGGCGCAGCTCCTCGCGCACGCGCTCGTTGATCAGCACGTTCGAGTCGATCGCCATGCCCAGCACCAGCGCGATGGCGGCGATGCCCGGCAGCGACAGCGTCGCCTGCAGCATCGACAGCACCGCGATCAGCATCAGCAGGTTGAAGGCCAGCGCCAGCGTCGAGAACACGCCGAACAGCATGTAGTACAGGCACATGAAGATCGCGATCGCGACGAAGCCCCACAGCACGCTGTGGAAGCCCTTGGCGATGTTCTCGGCGCCCAGGCTCGGGCCGATCGTGCGTTCCTCGATGATCTCCATCGGCGCGGCCAGCGAGCCGGCGCGCAGCAGCAGCGCCTGGTCGCTCGCCTCCTCGGTCGTCATGCGGCCCGAGATCTGCACCCGGCCGCCGCCGATCTCGCTGCGGATCACCGGCGCGGTGACGACCTCGCCCTTGCCCTTCTCGAAGAGCAGGATGGCCATGCGCTTGCCGACGTTCTCGCGAGTCACGTCCTTGAAGATGCGCGCGCCGCGTGCGTCCAGCGTCAGGTTGACGGTCGGCTCGTGGGTCTGGCCGTCGAAGCCGGGCTGGGCGTCGGTGAGGTTCTCGCCGGTCAGCACGACGTTGCGGTAGACGATCACCGGCTGGCCGCCGCGCTCGAGGAAGCGCTCGCTGCCGAAGGGCACCGGGCCCGAGCCGCGCACCGCGTCCATCGCCTCGTTGGTCTCGTTGACCAGGCGGATCTCCAGCGTCGCGGTGCGGCCGATGATGTCCTTGGCCTTGGCCGTGTCCTGCACGCCCGGCAGTTGCACGACGACGCGGTCGATGCCCTGCTGCTGGATCACCGGCTCGGCGACGCCGAGCTCGTTGACGCGGTTGTTCAGCGTCGAGATGTTCTGCTTGAGCGCCTGCTCCTGCACGCGCGTCGCGGCCTGCGGCTTGAGCGTGCCGACGAGCTTGGTGTCGCCGGTGGCGGCGTCGGCCGTCGGCGTCCACTGTAGGTCGGGCAGCTGGTCGGTGAGCAGGCTGCGCGCCTGCTCGGCCAGCGCCGTCTCGCGGAAGCGCACCTCGACGGCGTTGCCTTCGCGCGTGATGCCGGCGTGGCGGATGTTCTTGTCGCGCAGCAGCGTGCGCACGTCACCGGCGACGGCCTCGGCCTTCTTCGTCAGCGCGGCCTTCATGTCGACCTGCATCAGGAAGTGCACGCCGCCGCGCAGGTCCAGGCCCAGGTACATCGGCAGCGCGTGGATCCTGGCCATCCACTGCGGCGAACGCGACACCAGGTTCAGCGCGACGATCCAGGTCGGGTCGTTGGCGTCCGGGTTCAGCGCGTGCGCGATCGCGTCCTTGGCCTTGATCTGGGTGTCGGTGTCGTCGAAGCGCGCACGCACCGAGGTGCCGTCGAGCTGGACGAAGTCGGCCTTCAGGCCAGCGCTCGAGAGGATCTGCTCGACGCGCTGGACCATCGCCGGGTCCATCTTGACGGTGGCCTTGCCCGAGGACACCTGCACCGCGGGCGCCTCGCCGTAGAAGTTCGGCACCGTGTAGAGCAGGCCGACCACGAAGGCGAAGGCGAGGATCGCGTACTTCCACCAGGGGTAGCGGTTCATGGAGATTCCTGGGACAGCGTCGTGCGGCCGGACGCGGCCGCGCGCGGGATTTACTTGTACGAGCCCTTGGGCAGGACCTGCAGCACCGAGACGCGCTGCACCTGCAGTTCGACGCCGTCGGCCACCTCGACGTGCAGGATGCTGTCGCTGAGCTTGGCCACGCGGCCGATGACGCCGCCGGCGATGACGACCTCGTCACCCTTGGCGAGCGCCTCGACCATCGTCTTGTGTTCCTTCTGTTTCTTCATCTGCGGGCGGATCATGATGAAGTACAGCACCACGAACATCAGCACCAGCGGCAGGATGCTGAACAGCGAGGACTCGGCGCCGCCGGCGGGTGCGGCAGCCTGGGCGAAGGCGGAGGAAATGAACACGGCGATCCTTCAGGATGTCTGGAGCCCGCTGACGCGGGCGAACCGGCAATTCTAGGGGGCGGCCCCGGGCCGCGGATTGCGCGGGCCCTCGCGCCGCGGGGAGTCCAGCGGCGCGGCCCCGGCCAGCCAGGGCAGCAGCAGCGCCAGCAGCAGGAATCGCGGCGTGTCCACCAGCGTGTTCAGCAGCCCGCTGGCGACGAAGGCGGCCAGTGCGCCGGTCGCCGCGGCGGCCAGCGCATCGCCCCGGCGCGCCCGCGACAGCGCCGCCGCGAGCGCCAGCCCCAGCACCGCCGCCCAGGCGAAGACGCCGAACCAGCCCTGATCGAACAGCAGCGCCACCGGCAGGCTGTGCACGTGCCACGGCGGGTCGACGTCGGTGGCGAAGAACCAGCGCGCCAGCCCGCGTTCGAAGCCGCCGTTGGCGAGGTACTGGCCACCGGCGGCGTCGTGCAGCGACAGCGCGCCGACGTCGAGCGCGGGCGCTTCGGCCGGCGTCAGCAGCGACAGCTTCAGCGGCAGCGTGCCCGGCGGCACCGCGAGCCGCGCACTGGCCGACACCCAGGCGCCGGGCGCCGAGGCCTGCGCCGGCTGCAGCGTCGCCCGGCTGCACTCGCGTGAACTCAGCATCGCCTTGCGGCACAGCGTCACCGCCAGTTCCACCGGCCCGGCGGCACGGCGCAGCGAGGCCGACAGCAGCAGTTCGGGCGCGCCGGCGGCATCGACGATCTGTTCGACGTACAGCGTCGCGCCGGGCGCCAGGCGCAGGAAGGGGCGGCCGTCCTCCTGCTGCCAGGCGTAGCGCGCGGCGTGCACCGGCTCGCGGCTGCCCCAGTAGTGCAGGTCGGGGTAACGCCCGGGGCCGGCGCCGAACAGCGCCGTGGCCAGGCCCGGCGGGCGGATCTCCAGCGCGTCGGTCCAGTGCGCCTGGCGCGTCGCCAGATCCTGGCCGCTGCGGCCCAGGCGCTGCTGGGCGTACGGGCCCAGCAGCACCGGCAAGGCGGCGGCGGCCGTCAGCAACAGCGCCAGGCCGGCCAGCAGCGCCCGGCCGCGCCCGCCGCCGCGGCGCGACAGCAGCAGCGCCGCCGTCACCGCCAGCGCCAAGGCGCCGGCCACCCAGCCGTTGCGCGAGTACGTCACCGCCAGCGCGTAGCCCGCGGCGGCCAGCAGCAGCACGCCGCCGGCACGCGCCGCCGCCGAGCGCGCGCCCAGCGTCTGGGCGAGCACGAAGGCCAAGCCGATCGCCAGATAACACTCGACGTACGCGCCACCGCGGTGCATCGCCGAGAACGGCCCGGTGACGCGGTAGTCGGCGGCGAAGTCCAGCAGCCCGGCGAACGCCGAACGTTCGGCGACGATCCAGACCACCGTCAGCGCCAGCCCGGCCGCCATGCCGGCACCGAACATCGAGGCGCGCGCCGCGCCGTCGTGCTCGAGCCGCCGCCACAGGCCGACGAGCAGCCAGGCCTCGACACCGCCCTTGGCGATGCGCAGCGCGTTGACCGGGCTCGTGAAGCTCCACCAGTCGCCGGCCGCCGGCAGCGACGGCGGCCACAGCGCGCGCAGCGTCGAGGCGGCGAAGGACAGCGCCAGCAGCCCGAAAGCCAGCGCCAGCAGGCGCGGCCCGCGCGCCGCCACCGCCGGCCTGGGCACGCGGGCCGCGACGACGGCAGCGCAGGCCAGCAGCAGCAGGTCGAACTCGTCGACGAAGAAACGCCCGGTCCACGGCGCCAGGTCCAGCACCGGCAGCGTCGCCGGGACCAGCGCCAGCGCCAGCACCGGACGCCAGGCCACGAGTGCCGCCGCAGCCCCCAGGCCGACGAGCAGCAGGCCGCCGAAGGGCTGGTACAGCAGCGCCACCGCGAGCAGCGGCGCCAGCGCCAGCCAGGGCAGCGGCGAGGCCCGCGGCGCGCTCTCGCCGACCGGCGCGACGGCCGGCGCGGCCGCCGCACGCGGCCCTTCGGCCAGCGCCCGCAGCAGCGCGTGCAGCACCCAGGCCGCCGCCGGCGCGATCAGCAGGTTGGTCGGGTCGGGGTGGCGGCCGCCACCGAGGAAGAACTTGCTCGCCTCGACCAGCGCCGCCGCGGCCAGCACCCAGCCGGCCGCCGTGCGTGCCGGCCGCCCCCAGGCCCAGCCCAGCGCGGCCAGCGGCAGATAGGCCAGCGCGACGCTGCCGGCGCTCTGCAGCGCCAGCGCCTCGGTCGTGTAGTAGTGGTAGTAGAACGGCAGCAGCCGCAGCTGCTCCCAGGACGCCGCCGCGCCGGCCAGGCCATGCCAGGGCCCGCTGAACCAGCCGTTGACCGCCGCCAGCAGCGGCAGCCAGGCCAGCAGCACCAGCACCGTGAAGCGGCGCAGGAACGCCGCCACGACCGGCACGCCGCCGGCCGCCAGCCGCGGCGCCAGCGCCGCCCCGACGGCGAAACCCGCCGCCCGTGCCAGCACCGAAGCCCCCTGGCTGACGCCCGAGGCGAGCAGCAGCTGCGCGAGTTCGAGGGCGACACCGGCCGCGGCGCCGGCGAGCGCCGCCGCGCCGACGCTGCGACGAAGCCGCAGCACGATCAGCCAGCCCAGCGGCGCGGCCACCGCGGCTTCGACCACGAGCTTCAGCAGCGCCAGCGGCCCGGAGTCCACCGGCGCCAGCAGCCAGCCCCACTGGTCGGAGCGCAGCTTGGCCGCCAGTTCGCCGGGCGACAGCAGCAGGTCGTAGGGGAACAGCGACAGCAGCAGCCAGGCCACCGCGTACAGCTCGAGCAGCCGCGGCCCCCAGACCGCCGGCCCGCGATGCAAGGTTTCGACCAGCCGCCCCACCCCGCGGCCGGCCAGCGGCGCCGCGGCGACGCCCAGCGCCGAGCCGATGCCCTCGGCCAGCAGGTCGTTCAGCGACACCGTGCGCGGCGGGAAGAAGATCTGCAGGAACTCGACCGCGACCGCCAGCACGACGGCGGCCGCGAGGGCCAGCACCGGCGCTGCAGCGCCGAGCCCCAGGGCGCGGGCACTGCGCGCCGCCAGCACGCCCAGCGGCATGTAGAGCACGCCGTTGGCCACCCAGTCGGCGCGCGAGCCGACGCCCAGGTTCAGATAGGGGATGTGGGCGAAACGCGCCAGCGCCTCGCCGAGCGGCAAGGGCTGGAAGTCCAGCGGCACCAGGCTGCCGTAGACGACGAAGAAGGCGTAGGCGGCGCAGGCCGCGAGCAGACGGGAGCGGTCGGACATTCGGGCCGCCGGGGGCCACAAGAGCAGGTGCGCAGCCGACGGCGGCGCCCGCGGGAATCGATCAGCAGCCCGTCTGGCCGGCCTTGACGGTGACGTTGGTGACCGTCACGCCGCTCGTGGAGACCAGCGTGTACGGGCCGCCGTTGCTGCCGCAGACGGCCCACGAGTAGGTCGCCGACCCGCCGTAGTTGTGCACCAGCAGCGTGTTGTTGCCGGCGCCCGAGTAGCTCCAGGAGCCGACCGTCTGGCTCGGATCGACCTTGTCGTTCGGGCCCTTCTTGTAGTCGATCAGCGCACCCGTGACGGCGTCACCGGAGCCCTGATGGAACTCCTGCCAGCGATCGTTGCCGCTGGTGGCGCACATCGTCTTGCCGATGATCTGGTTGCCGATCTGGTTGCGGTTGAGCCGCGCCCCGCCATTGGGACAGGTCTGCGCCGACGCGGCCGCGGCCACGCCCAGCAACGCCACGGCGACCATGCACTGGGTCGATTTCGACATACGGAGCCCCCTCGTTCGAACTGCCGCAGTCTACGGTGGCCGCTGTCGTCAGGACAGGCGACGCCACCCCCGGAAAACGGGGAGCCCCCGGAGGCCGTTCGTGAAGAACGCACGCGGGCGCCTCGCTACACTGCCCCGCGCCCCGAGCCGGTGCCCCGGCCGCGGCGTCCCGCCCATGTGCCCGGCCCAGCTCCTCCGTCGCCCCCATCCGCGCCCGCCGCGGCCCGACCGCCGCCGCGCCCTGGCGGCGCTCGCGGCCGGCGCGCTGCTGCCGCACGCGGCCGGCGCCGCCGCGCCGCTGCAGGTCGGCCCGGGCCGGCGCTTCGAACGCATCGCCGACGCCGCACGCGCCGCCCGCGACGGCGACGTCGTCGAAGTGGACGCCGGCGAGTACCGCGGCGACGTCGCCGTCTTCAGCCAGCGCCGGCTGACGCTGCGCGCCGTGGGCGGCCGCGTGCGCCTCGTCGCCGCCGGCCAGGCCGCCGAGGACAAGGCGATCTGGGTGCTGCGCGGCGGCGAGTTCGAGGTCCAGGGCTTCGACTTCGAGGGCTGCCGCGTCGACAGCCGCAACGGTGCCGGCATCCGCTTCGAGCGCGGCCGGCTCGTCGCACGCGACTGCGGCTTCTTCGCCAACGAGATGGGGCTGCTGACGAGCAACGACCCCGAGGCCGAACTCGTCGTCGAACGCTGCGAGTTCGCGCACAACCTGCGCCCCGACGGCCACAACCACCAGCTCTACGCCGGCACCATCCGCACGCTGATCGCGCGCGGCTGCTGGCTGCACCACGGCACGGTCGGCCATCTGCTGAAGAGCCGCGCCGCCAGCAGCCTAGTGCTGAACAACCGCCTGACCGACGAACGCGGCGGCCGCTCCAGCTACGAACTGGAGTTCCCCAACGGCGGCGTCGCCGTCGTCGTCGGCAATCTGATCCAGCAGTCGCCGGGCACCGACAACCCGATCGTCGTGTCCTTCGGCGCCGAGGGTTACCGTCCCGGCCCGCAGGCGCTGATGCTGGTGCACAACACGCTGGTAGACGAACGCGGCGGCGACAGCCGCTTCCTGCGCGTGGCGCCCGGTGCCGAGGTCGAGCTGCGCGCCGTCAACAACCTGCTGTGCGGCGAGGCCCAGGCGCTGGAAGCCGCCGGCCCCGGCGAGTACCGCCACAACCCGCGTGTCGCGCGCAGCGCCTTCGCCGACGCCGCCGAGTACGACTACCACCCCGCCGACGCGCGCGCCGTGCCCGCCGACGCCGTCGACTGCGGGCGCTTCCGCGGCGCCGACCTGGCGCCGACCTTCGAATACCGACACCCCCGCGGCCTGGCGCCGCTCGCCGGCGCGGCCCGCCGGCCCGGCGCCCTGCAGCAGATCGCCCACGCATGATCACGACGACCACGCTGCCGCTCACGCGGCGCGCGCCCGACCACGAACTCGCCGTCGGCGAGCCCCGCTTCAGCGACCCGCAGCTCGTCGAGCTGGCCCGCCGCGACGGCGACGCCGCCGCCTGGCACCGCGCCGCGGCGACGATCGACGACCTGGACGGCGCGGTGCGTGCCGCCGCCGCGGTCGACGGCAGCTTCGCCGTCGGCCTGGCCGACGCACGCGGCCGCGTCTTCCTCGCCGTCGACCGCTTCGCGGTGCGCACGCTGTGCTGGCGCCTCGTCGGCGGGCGGCTGCTGTTCGCCGAACGCGCCGACGCGCTGGCCGCCGTCGAACCGGCGGCGCCGATCTCGGCGCAGGCGCTCTACGACTACCTCTACTTCCACTCGATCCCGTCGCCGCGCACCGCCTTCGACGGCGTGTTCCGCCTGCCGCCCGGGCACTGCGCCTGGTACGACGGCCAGACGCTGGAGATCCGCCGCTACTGGGAGCCGCGTTTCGAGGAGCCGGCGCGGCCGGACTTCGAGGCCCTGGCGCGCAGCTTCCGCGGCCGGCTGCGCGAGGCGGTGGCCAGCGAGCTCGACGGCAGCAAACCCGGCTGCTTCCTCTCGGGCGGCACCGACAGCTCGACGGTGGCCGGCATGATCAAGGACGTCGCCGGCCGCGCCGCGACCTACTCGATCGGCTTCGAGGCCGAGGGCTACGACGAGATGGCCTTCGCGCGCATCGCCGCCAAGCGTTTCGGCACCGAGCACCACGAGTACTACGTGACGCCGGACGACCTGGTGCGCAGCATCCCAGAGGTCGCGCGCCACTTCGACCAGCCCTTCGGCAACTCCTCGGCGCTGCCGGCCTACTACTGCGCGAAGATGGCGCGCGAGGACGGCATCACGCGGCTGCTGGCCGGCGACGGCGGCGACGAGCTCTACGGCGGCAACGCGCGCTACGCCAAGCAGCGCATCTTCGGCTGGTACGACGCCGTGCCGGGCGTGCTGCGCCGCGGCCTGCTGCAGCCGCTGCTGGAAGGCACGCCGATCGGTGCCCTGCCGCTGGCGCGCAAGGGCCGCAGCTACGTCGAGCAGGCCAAGGTGCCGCTGCCCGACCGCATGCAGATGTACAACCTGCTGCTGCGCCTGGGCACCGCCGACGTCTTCACGCCCGAGTTCCTGGCCCGCGTCGACGCCGAGGACCCGCTGCGCCAGCAGCGCGCGGTCTGGCAGGAGACCGGCAACACCAGCGCGCTCAACCGCATGCTGGCCTACGACTGGCGCTACACGCTGGCCGAGAGCGACCTGCCCAAGGTCTGCGGCGCGACCTCGCTGGCCGGCGTCGCGGTCGCCTTCCCGTTCCTGGAGCGCGGCGTCGTCGACTTCTCGCTGGCGCTGCCCACCGAGTACAAGCTCAAGGGGCTGAAGCTGCGCTGGTTCTTCAAGGAGGCGCTGCGCGGCTTCCTGCCCGACGAGATCATCACGAAGAAGAAGCAGGGCTTCGGCCTGCCCTTCGGCGTCTGGGCCACGCGCCACCCGGGGCTGCGCGACTTCGCGGCCGACACGCTGCACTCGCTGGCCGGCCGCGGCATCGTGCGCCGCGAGTTCATCGAGACCCTGCTCGCCGACAAGCTGCCCGCGCACCCGGGCTACTACGGCGAGATGGTGTGGATTCTGATGATGATGGAGCAGTGGATGCAGGGCTACCAGGCGCAGGCCCGGACCTGATCACTCCATCCCCGAGTCGTCGACCCGCCCCTCGGCCTGGGGGGCGTGGCCCAGAACCTGCGGGGTATGCTCGCCGCGTGATCCGACGGGGGTGGCACCGTGATCGGGAAACGATCCGCCACGCGTTCAATCAGCGCCGTCGGCTGGGCACGCCCGATGGCACGGACGATCACGTCAACGATGTAGTCGCATGCGGGCGGCACTCGCGGCCGGCCCTGTCCTTGGCACGCGCGCCGCGACCTGCGCACCCGATGGTCGACTCGTGGGCAGATGGAGGGGAGACGTCGATGAGGACTGCGGCGCATTGGCAAGCGGCACTTCTCGGA
Organism: Rubrivivax gelatinosus IL144; assembly: GCF_000284255.1. Taxonomy (NCBI): domain Bacteria; kingdom Pseudomonadati; phylum Pseudomonadota; class Betaproteobacteria; order Burkholderiales; family Sphaerotilaceae; genus Rubrivivax; species Rubrivivax gelatinosus. The sequence continues at coordinate 469,157 of NC_017075.1, read as the reverse complement.
CTCTGTCGGTTTAACAGGATCCACCAGCATTACCCAGGTCGCTGGCGGATCTGCCGCTTTCTTTCGCGACACTCCGGACAGCTCAGCGCTCTGTCCCCGCTAGAAGCGCAGGTCGGACAGGCGACGTTCCTCCAGCTCGACCCCAAGGAACGTTTCGACGGCCTGAAGACCTTGATCAACGGCTTGAACCCACGTGAGCCGCTGATCAATCTGGCGCTTCAAATTCTTCGACCCGGCGACAACGCCATCGATATCGGCGCCAACGTCGGGTACTTTTCGGCGGTCGCTGCCCTCACCGTCGGACACGGTGGTCGTGTGTTCTCGTTCGAAGCCGCCCCTCCGACTTATCAGCGGCTGCAAACCTTGGCAAGACGCAATCTGCACCAGAACGTCGTCGCCTACCACGCAGCCGTCGCCGACAAGGCCGGTGAGCTGTTGCTTCATCTCGGTCCGCAGAACCACTCCGGGACCACGTCGATACGCCCTCTTGGTGAAAAGGAGACGCACAGCGTCACGGTACCCGCCGTGGCCATCGACGATCTACTGGACTCCCTCCCGCTCATACGACTGATCAAGATCGACGTCGAAGGCGCTGAAATGCTCGTGGCACGCGGCATGGAGCGCCTGCTTCAGCGCGACAAGCCTTACCTGCTGATCGAGGTCACCGATTCCTTCCTGCGCAGCCTCGGCTCCAACAAGTCGGATCTGGTCGCTTTCTTTACGGCCCGTGGCTACCGGGTGCTGCGCGTCGAGAATCCCGTCATACCCTATGAAGAGCGAGACGAATCCCAGTGCGATGTACTCATGGTGCCGCCCGATGCAGCGATGGTGGGATTCAGTGAGGGCTTGGTCCAGAACGTCAGGTGGTGACACCGAGGCGACTGTTCGCCTTATATATACCCGGCACGACAGAACCTGATGGGGCGACAAGAATGACCGCGACCGTGGCCGCAGCGATGGCGTTGAGCGCGCCGTCGCCGCAGGAGGCCGTAGCACGTCACGATGTACGCGACGACATTCAGTTCCTGCGGGGTCTCGCCGTACTGTCGGTCGCGACATACCACGCGCGTCTATTCGGCTTGTCGGGCGGTTATCTCGGGGTCGACGTCTTTTTCGTCATCTCAGGATTCCTGATCACTCGAAACATTCTTCGCGATCTCGATCAGAACCGATTTTCCTTCGTCGGCTTCTACTTCCGCCGGGCAAAGCGCCTGCTCCCCGCCGCCTGCTTCATGCTGCTGTGGACGAGCGTTCTGGCGGTCTGGATCCTGACGCCACGACAGTTCTCCGACTTCGCGGCACAAGCGCTGGGCACGGCAACCTTCACCGCGAACTTCGTGCTGCCGGCGCAGACCGGGTACTTCGAACCCGCGGCCGAGATGAAGCCGCTGCTGCATGCATGGTCGCTCTCGCTCGAGGAGCAGTACTACTTTCTCCTGCCGCTGCTGCTTTGGGCCGTGCCCAGGCGCCGGCGTCTGGTACTGCTGGGCGGCACCGCCGTGCTCAGCCTGGCGCTCTGCATCGTTGCCGTGGACAAGGCACACACCTATTGGCGGCTTCCCGATCTCGACTCGAGACAGCTGGCCTTCTACATGTTGCCGACCCGGGCCTGGGAACTGCTGGCCGGATCGCTGCTGGCGGTCACCCAGGTCGATCGGCTGCGCACGCCGCCGCGCCCGGTGCAATGGCTGGCCCTTCTGGGCGTCCTGGTGCTGCTGGTGCATCCGATCGACGAGATCCACCCGCGCTGGGACGCGATACTCGTGACCGCCGGCATGGTGCTGCTGCTGGCCGGCCGCGGGGAATGGCTGCCGCGCAATCCCGGCAGCTCGCTCGTCGCCCGGATAGGTGACTGGTCGTATTCGCTGTACCTCGTGCACTGGCCCCTGTTCGCGTTGGCGACCGCGGCCTATCTGGGCGAACCGCCGGCGCTGGTGCGCTTCAGCCTGTTGGCCATTGCAGTGGCTCTCGCGTACCTCCAATGGCGTCACGTGGAGCAGCGCTTCAGGTTCCACCGCGGCGGCCGGCTCGGCCACAGCGTCGCGGCACTGCTGGCGTGCTCGCTCACCGTGATGGCACTTCCCTATGTGATGCAGGAAATGCGCTGGGGCGACAAGGCAGCCGATATCGTGCCGCCGGCGGCAAAGGGGATCAGCGTGGCCTGCGCGCGCGAGGCCGGTGTGCGCGACGCCTCCAGTTGCCGCACGGCGCCGAATCCGGAGTACGTGGTCTGGGGCGACAGTTTCGCGATGCACCTCGTTCCCGGATTGCTGCAGATGCGCGAGGTCGGCAACTCGATGCTGCAGCTGACGAAAGCCGCTTGCGCCCCTATTCCGGGCGTCGCGTCGCTGGACTCCGAACACGATGCCAGCTGGGCGCGGGACTGCCTGAATTTCAACAAGGCGGCCCTCGAAATGATACTGTCGACACCCAGCGTGCGCCACGTCATTCTCGCCTCGCCTTTCCAGGGATATCTCACGGCGGGTTCTCTTCGAATATTCGACGGTGAGCACGGCAGCATCACCACGGAGCGCCAAGAGGTACTCCAGCGTTTCATCGCGACGATCGCGGCCATCAAGGCGACGGGGCGCGAGGTCATCGTCGTCGCGCCGCCGCCCTCGGGCGGCTTCAATGCCGCAGACTGTTTCCTCAAGCAGCAGCTCGGACAGATCGTGCTCGGCCGCACGACCTGCAGCATCGGCCACGCAGAGCGCATGGCCAGGCAAGGCACGATCAACGAGTCGCTGGCACGCCTGGAACGGGAGGCCGGGGCCGTGGTTCTGCATTTTGATTCCGCGCTCTGCACGCAGGACGAATGCCGGACGACAGCACCCGACGGGCGCACGACCTACTACGCCGACGGCGACCACCTCAATGTCGAAGGCTCGAAGGTCATCGTGCCGAAGGTCTTCGCGGCCAGGACCTCCGGGTCAGGTGCCGAGGTCGTCCGATGACATTCGAAGCACAGCGTTCCTTCGAAGGACGACAACCGTGACGCACAACACGCCTCGCCCGACGCTTTTCACGCCCTCTTACCTCGGCGACCTCGAACGCCTGCTGCTGATGCGGCGCACCCTGCGGCGTTTTCTCGCGTCGCCCTGTCGGCACATCGTCGCCGTGCCCGAGGCCGACATGCGCGCTTTCCGGTCGGCAATGGGTACGGACGACTGCGAACTGATTGCTCAGCAGTCGCTGGTCGATAGCCGCTACTTCCCTCATGCCGCCTATCGCCTGATCACCGGAATCGCACCGAATCAGGCCTGGCGGCTCTCGCGCTGGGCGGGTCGACCGGGCTGGATCATCCAGCAGATCGCCAAGCTGGGTGCGGCGGCGCTATGCGAGCCCTCGGCGCCGATGATCGTCGTCGACTCGGATCTGTTCTTCGTGCGGCCGTTCGGTCTCGACGACATCGCCCCGCTTGGCCGCCGAGTCCTGGTACGCGAGGAGCCGGACAGCGAGAGCGGCAAGCACCGGGAACACATTGCGGGCGCTCGACGCCTTCTTGGCCTGCCCCCGGGCGGCACCGAGCACCATTACATGGCTTATCCGGCGATCATGTATCCCGACTGGGTCGCCGCGCTTCTGAAGCATATCGAGAGCGTTCACGGCCAACCCTGGCAGGAAGTGCTCAGAGGCACCGAGACCTTTTCAGAGTATTCGCTCTACGGGATTTTCGTGGAAGAGGTTCTAGCGCCACCCGAGCTGATGCGAAGAGATCAGCCGTTCAATTTGATTCTATGGGACCAGACTTCTTTCACAGACTTCTTCCGCGATCCTCGAAGCGCGTTGGAGCGCAACCCGGAAAGGATCTGCGTCGTCGCTCAGTCGAATCTCGGCATTCCGACCCGCACCTATCACCGGGCGGTCGAGGAACTGCTTCAGCGGCCGTAGCAGCCCGCGGCTGCGCAGGGACCGTGTGCGTCGTCGGCGCCACCGGCGTCATGGCCCTCCTCGGGCCAGTACGGAGCGCCGATGTCGAGCGTTGAGACCTTGCGGCGCAGCGCCGCCTGGCTGTTCGCCGGGCGAACGGGCGAGCAGGTCCTGGCCTTTGCCTTCGGCATCGTCTTGGCCCGCCTGCTGGCGCCCGAAGCCTTCGGCATGCTGCTGACGATCCAGGTCTTCACCGGCCTCGCGGGCTTCGTGGCCGGCGGCGGCATGGGGCAGGCGCTGGTACGGGCCAAGACGGCGGACAAGGCCGACTACGACATCGTCTTCACGCTGCAGCTGGCCATCGGACTGCTGATCTACCTCGTCTTCTTCGCGCTGGCGCCGTTGCTGGCCCGTTGGTACCAGACGCCGCTGTACGAGGATCTCCTGCGCGTATCGGCGCTGAGCTTCCTGCTGAGACCCTTCCTCAACCTGCCCAACAGCCTGCTGACGCGAGCCATGCGGTTCAAGGCCCAGGCCGGTGTCACGATCGCCAGCCTCGTGTTCTCCAGCGCCGTCAGCATCGGCATGGCGGCACTGGGCTGCGGCGTCTGGAGCCTGGTCTGGAGCGGCCTGCTGGGCGCCGCGCTGCAATCGGCCATCCTGACGCGGCTCACCGGCTGGCGGCCGGGCTTGTCACGCGACGTCGGCCGCGCCGGCGAGTTGGCCCGCTACGGCTTTCTCGTCACCGCCAACGATCTCGTCGACTACGCCAAGGCGCGCGTCAACGTCTTCATCCTGTCGACCTCGCTGGGCCCGGCCGCCGTCGGCCTGTTCAACAAGTCGGAGAGCCTGGCCAGGATGCCGTTCTCCTTCGTCTCCGGGTCGGTGTACCAGGTGCTGTTTCGGGCGATGGCCGCGGAACAGAGCAACTCCGACAGATGCCGCTACCTCTACCTGCGAAGCGTCGCCCTGGTGGCCGTCTACGGCACGCCCTTTTATGTCGGCCTGCTCTGGCTGGCCGAACCCCTGGTCAGAGGGGTCTACGGCGACCACTGGACCGCCGCCGCACGTCCGTTGTCGGTGATGGCCGCCGCGTGGCCGTTCTGGCTGCTCGCGAACCTGTCCGGTGCCGTCGCCGCGGCCCTCAACCGCCTGGACCGGGAACTGCCGATCCAGCTCGTGAACCTCGCCGTGACCGCCACCCTGGTGGCGCTGTCGCTTCGCTGGGGGCTCGAAGGCGTGGCCTGGGCCATGGTGCTCGCATCCACGATCAGCTGCGCCTTGATGACGCGTCTGGCGCTGGAGGCCCTGGGTGCGAGCTGGCGGGACATCGGCCTGGCGCTGGTTCCGGCAGCAGCCCTCAACACGATGCTCGCGGCAACCTTGGCGGCACTCGAGTACGGCTTGCCCTCCGGCTGGCTCGCTCACGATCTGTTGCACCTGCTGATCGTCGGAACGACCGGCGGGCTCGTCTATGCTTGCGCGCTGTTATTCATACCGTTTCGCGGTCTGCACGGGGAGGGCGCGCGGATACGTGAAGCGTTTCGACGGCGTGCATGACGCAGCCGGCGACGCTCCAGCAATGCATCGCTCGTTTCCGGATGATCGACTCCCCAGCAAAACTCTTGAAGACCGCCTTGGCGGCCGCGGCCACCGGCGCCGTGATCTGTGGCCTGGGTGCCGTTGCGGGCTGGTGCCCGAGGTCGGCGATTTGGCCGGTGGCGACCGTGTGTGGCGTTCTTGCAGCGGTCATCCGCGGTGTGGGCATGTCGCTCGCCTCGATGGTGGACAACCGCAGCCACACGCTTCGCGACCGCGTCGAGGGCCTGAGGCGGGACATCGGCGACATCCATGGACTGGTGCGGCTGCAGCCCTACACCGCCGAGCTCCCGCTTCCGATGGGCGGGGGATGGGCGCTGACCGGCGACGCCGCAGCGCTCCTGGTCCGGGAGGTGCTGCTGCAGCGGCCGCGCGCCGTCCTTGAACTGGGATCGGGCGTCTCGACCCTGCTGATCGGCCAGGCGTTGCAACGACAAGGCGGCGAGGGCCGCCTGCTGTCGATCGACCACGATCCGGTGTGGGCCGAACGGACACGCCGCCAGGTGGCGCTGCTCGGGCTGGAACGGCAGGTCACGGTCGTCTGCGCACCGCTCGCGCCGATCGACCTGCAAGGCACGCGGCGCCTCTGGTACGACATTCCCGCATCGGCTCTGGACACCTTGGGCGCTATCGACCTGCTTCTGGTGGATGGCCCTCCGCAACCGCCGGAAGACAGGGAACCGGCGCGCTGGCCGGCGGTGCCGGCTCTGGAAAGCCGGTTGTCCGCGAGCGTCGTCGTCGTCGTCGACGACGCGCGACGGCCCGAGGAACGGGAGATGGTGAGGCGCTGGCGAAGCGCAGCCCCCGACTGGCAGGTCGAAGACATGCAGACCGTCGACGGGCTGTGCATCCTTCGTCGACGGCCTTCTGGCGAGGCCGCTGCGACATGAGCTCGCCCGCCGTCTCGGTCGTGATGCCGTGCTTCAATGCCGCGCGCCACCTCGCGAACAGCGTGCGCAGCGTGCAGGTGCAGACCTTCACCGCGTGGGAGCTGCTGATCGTCGACGACGGATCGACGGACGAATCGCGAGCGATCGCCGCGGAACTGGCCTCCGGAGATCCGCGCATCCGGCTGCTGCATCAGGAAAACAAAGGGCCGGGCGCAGCGCGGAACGCAGGCCTGGCGGCGGCGCAGGCGCCGCTGCTCGCGTTCCTCGACAGCGACGACACCTGGTGCCCGGAGTTCCTCGCGACGATGGTCGCGGCACTCGACGGAACGGCACCGGACGCGATCGCCTACTGCGGCTGGCAGAACAAGGGCCTGGGCGCCGGCCGTGACGCCCCGTACATCCCGCCGGACTACGAAGCCGGAGACAAGTCCGCCGCGCTGTTGCGCAGTTGCCCCTGGCCCATCCACGGCGCGCTGGTGCGGCGGCAGGCGGTGCTGGCGGTCGACGGATTCGACGCCACGCTGAAGTCCTGCATGGACTACGACCTATGGCTACGGATGGCGCTCGATGCCACGCTGGTTCGCGTGCCGCGGGTGCTGGCCTACTACCATCACCACGGCACGGGGCAGATCACCGGCGACAAGGTGCGTCTGGCCACGAACCACCTGCTCGTACAGCGGCGGTTCCTTGCGGCCCACCCCGAGGTGTCCAGGCGCCTGGGCCACAGGCGGGTACGCGAACTGACCCTCGGCATCCTGCTGCAGCGCGCCTACGAAGCCTATTGGCGCCGGGATCTGCCTGCCGCACGCACCTTGTTCCGCGCCGTGATGCGCGAGGGTTACGGAGGGCCTCGAGACTGGCGTTACATGCTGGCGGCCTGGCTGCCTGTCCAATGGCACGCCGGCCTGATCAAGATCCGCGACAGCTACCCGTCGCCACCCGCCTGAGCGGCTCGCCCCGAGCTTGCGCGGCTTGCGGCTCTCCAGGCGTTGGAGCAAGCTGCCGCTCCCATCGCCCCTCACTCCGGAGACAAAGGATGCCGACCTCGCCTCTGCTCAGCCGCCTGCAAGGGCTGGCGCAGATCACTGCCCTGGCCTTGCCGCTGGTTTGGAGTTCTCCGACTCATGCCGTCGAGGACCTCGCCAATGGCTGGTCGCCGTCGCCGGTAGAACTGGCGCAGTTGCCACCGTTCTGCCGAGCCCAACTCGGCAAGTCGTCCCAGCCGGGCCAGAAGACCCCGGTGCAGATGTGCGGTGTCTACATGAACCACCTGTGCCCCGGCGCAGTGCTCGTGAATCGTGCTGGGCAGGCCTCGATTCCGCGCGAGGAACGCAAGCGCATCGCGAAGAACGCACGCGGCGACATCGACTACACCAAGACCCGCATCCAGCCTGGCTGCGCGCTGCAGCCCTACCTGAACACGGTGGACGAACGGCTGCGCATTCTCGAAATGGTGCTCAAGTAAGCCCGGTCTCCCGGGGCAGCAGGTCTTCGATCTGGAGTTGGCGGGCGATGGCCGACAGGTCGAAGTTGATGTCGATCTCCTCGCTCTTGCTCGCGGCTCGCACGTAGTTGGGGACGGTGATCACCGAGAAGTGCTCGCGCGCGATCCAAGACTCCGGAATCTTCGCGACGCGGCCGCCGCAGAAGCGTTGCCAGTACTGGATGCCGCAGCCGTGGTCGTCGTAGAAGCGGGCGCGGCGTCGGCGCTCGGCCGCATCGGAGGGGGCATTCGGGTGCTGCTGATAGCCGCGCCACCAGCCGCAACCCTTGTTGAACTGATCCAGGCTCGCCGCCCGCGTAGTGCACCCGAGCACCTCCCAGTAACGGTGGAACTTGGGCCGCAAGCGGTTGCGCCAGCCACCGTAGGTCTTCACCGCCATCATCTCGCCGTCCGGAATGGCCTGGAACCACTCGGCGGCCCGGGCCATCTTGGCCCTGGGCATCAGGACGTCGGCGTGCCAGAAGGCCAGGCGATCGGCCCATGCGAAGGCGAACTCCATCGGCACGTGCGGGTACAGCACCTGGAGACCCAGCCGGGCATTGAAGTCGACCGCCACGGCCCCGGGGATCAAGGTCCCCGGCCGCTGGCCGCAGTTGGGATCCCAGCCGACCACGGGCGTCCAGCCGAACTCCGCCACGAGGCGCTGCTGCAGGAGGCACCAGCGATCGTTGAGATTCCAGCACAGCCAAGGCCGTTTCACGCCCTCCAGCGCGAGCGCCCAGTCCTCCGCGGCCCGCAGAAGGTCGTCGACCGGCCGGTCCCAGTAACGCCAATGGCCGGTGCCGTTTCGGCCGGAAGTCTTGCCGACTTCCCAAGCCGTCTTGATCGGCGGAACGTTCGTCATCAGGTTCTCCTCACGGACACCAGGCCCGGCAACACATGGCAGCGGTGAAGCGGCCCCGCAGGTCAGCCCCGGGCCCCGAACAGGCGGTTGCGAAGCGTCCACAACCGGCTCGGTCTGCGCGCCTCGTCCAGCTCCTGCCCGACATCGCCGACGGCCCGCAGCAAGCCGTCGACGAGTTCGGCCGCCGCGGCATTGCTGCCGGGGACGAAACCGGCGACGGCCTCGGCCGCCAAGGACGCGAATCCAGCAGCGAAAGACTGGGCGGAGAACCGCGCGATCACGTTCTCGCGCCCGCGCGATCCGAGCTGTCCTGCCCGCACCCGATCGGACAACACGCGACAGACGGCTTCGGCTGCCCCGGCTTCGTCACCGGGCGGCACCATCAGACTGTCCACGTCGTGCTGCAGGCACTCCCGCAGCCCGACGCAGGCCATCGCGACCACGGGACGGCGCATGGCCATCGCTTCCAGCACGGCGATCGGATGGCCTTCGAACACGGCCGTGGACATGAACGCGTCGGCTTGCGCGAGCAGCGCCGGCACGTCCGATCGTGGGCCGAGCACTTTGAGCCGGCCTTGCAGCGCGGAGGCCCCGGCCATGGCCGTCAACTCCGCCGCCAGCGCGGCATCTTCTGCAGGGCCGGCGATGGCGAAGACCGTGTCCGGAGCCGACTCGAGAACCCGATGCGCCACCCGGGCGAACGCGGCGAAGTCCTTCTGGGCCGAGATGCGCCCTACGCCGAGCACGAGCCGGGCGTCGGCCGGCCAGCCGCACTCGGCACGGAGGTCGCTGGACGCGAGCGACGCGGCAGCGGTCTCCAGGGCATCGACGTCCACGCCATTGAACAAGGTCGCCAGCCGATCGGCTCTCACCCAGGCCTGCAGGCTCGCGCGCACGTCGTCGGACACGGCGACGACGCGTGCACCCAGCTCACCAAGCAGCCAGCCATACGCCGCGACGCCGAAAAGACGCGCATAGCGCTCATGGTCGACCTCGATCGGGGCGTGGATGTGCCAGATGGCCGGCACGCCGGCCCTGGCCGCGGCGATGGCACCGTCGAGCAGGTGGCCGGTGTTGAGATGGACCGCGTCGGCACGCCATTCACGTATCCAGTCGACCAACTGCTGCGTCCGGGCAGAACCTCGGCGAAGAAAGGCGTACTGGGCGGACGGCGCGGTGCTCGCGCAGCAACCCAGCGCAGCGATGCGGTGCTCGATGCCCGCCCGCTCCAAGGCGGCAGTCACCTCGCCTGCGTTCGGCACGACGGCGAACACCTCGTGGCCACCACGCTGCAACACCGACAGAAGCGTCAAAGTCGTGCGGTCGACGCCGTTGAGCAGATCGCCGTGATGGAAGAGGTGGAGGAGTCGCAAGACTGGGTTCTCGGCGCGCCGGACTCGCTGCGCGAACGCACCACGGTAGCTATTCGAAGGGACCGACGAGGATAGCCCAGGGCATCCGTGGCGAACCCGACCGCCCAGGGGGCGCTCCCCCGCAAGCAGGGAGGGTCGACGGCAAACCGTGTCGTTGTGCTCGCGGCGGGCGAGGAGGCGCTACCTAGAATCCCCGCACCCTCTACGGCGGCCGTGCCGCACCCAAGCCTTTGTTGACCGAGCTCTTCCAGTATCGCGAACTCATCGTCGCGCTGGCCGTCAAGAACATCACGCTGCGTTACAAGCAGGCCTACTTCGGCATCGCCTGGGTCGTGCTGCAGCCGCTGATGATGATGGCGATCTTCATGCTCGTGCGCGCGTTCATCGGCTTCGACAGCGGCGGCGTGCCCTACCCGGTGATGGCCTTCGCGGCCTTGCTGATCTGGCGCCTGTTTCAGGATACGGCCACCGACGGCGTCAATTGCATCGTCGGCAACGCCCACCTGATCCGCAAGATCTACTTCCCCCGCGAGGTGTTCCCGCTGACCGCGGCGGTGACCAAGGTCATCGAGTTCGGCATCAATCTCCTCGTGCTGTCGCTGATGATGGCCTGGTACGGCATCGCGCCGACGGCGCAGGCGGCCTGGGTGCCGCTGCTGGCCCTCTACGCCGTCATTGCCGCCTGGACCATCGCGTTCGCCGGCTCGGCGATCAACGTCGCATACCGCGACGTCGGAGCTGCCGTGCCGGTGCTGCTGTCGCTGTTGATGTACGCCTCGCCCATCATCTATCCGATGCGCCTGGTGCACGAGAGGCTGGTCGACCAGCAGGCGGCCGGTGCCTGGTCCCATGCGCTCTACCTTCTGTACACCGCCAATCCGGTTGCAGGGCTCGTGGACGGCCTGCAGCGCACGGTACTGATGGGACTGCCCCCCGATCCAGGCGTCATGGCGCCGGGCGTCGTGCTCACCCTGGTCGCGCTCTGGCCGAGCTATCGGGTCTTCAAGCGGGCCGAGGCCCGCTTCGCCGACCTGATCTGAGGAGGACCCCGATGTCGAACACAGCTGTCATCGAGGTCCACGATCTCCGCAAGGAGTTCCGCATCGGCGGACCCGGCACCCTCAAGGGCGCCGTGGCCGGCGCATGGCGGCGCCTCCGTGGCGACACGGAGGCCGGCCGCAAGGCGCCGTTCGCGGCGCTGGACGGCGTGAACTTCTCGGTTGCCGAGGGCGAGGTGCTCGGCATCATCGGCCACAACGGCGCCGGCAAGAGCACGCTGCTGAAGATGCTCGCCGGCATCTCGGCGCCCACGTCCGGCCGGGTGAACGTGCGTGGACGCGTCGCCCCCTTGATCGAAGTGGGGGCTGGCCTCGTAGGCGAGCTGACGGGCCGCGAAAACGTCTATCTCAATGGCACGATCCTCGGGATGTCGCGGCGCGAGATCGACCGCAAGTTCGACGAGATCGTCGCCTTTGCCGAACTCGAGCGTTTCATCGACACGCCGCTGAAACGCTACAGCTCGGGCATGCAGGTCCGCCTGGGCTTCGCGATCGCCACGGCGGTGGACTCCCAGATCGTCATCGTCGACGAGGTCCTGGCCGTCGGCGACATCGCCTTCCAGCGCAAGTGCTACGACCGGATGCAGGACCTGATCTACCGTCAAGGACGAACGATCCTCTTCGTGTCACACAACGTGAAGGAGATCGAGCGCCTGAGCAAACGGGTCCTGTTGCTGGACCACGGCCGTGTCGCCGCATTGGGCTCGCCGCAGGAGGTCTGCGATCTGTACTTCGAGCAGAGCCATCGCAAGATCCTGGAACAAGCCGATGGCGGCGGGCGCGGCAGCAGCCATGTCCAGGCCAGCGGCGAGATCGAGCTCGAATCCATCGAGACGCTGGATGGCAAGGGGCAGCCCTGCGACTCGCTGCCCTACGCGCAGCCTTGCACGTTTCGCATCACGCTCAAACTCAACGAGCCCATCGATCTGCTCGAAGTCGAGTTCGGCGTGCATACGATGGAATCGCTCTGGCTGGCGACCTGCACCTCCCACAGCGGCCTGAAGCTGCAAGAGCTGGCGCCCGGGCGCCACGTGCTCGACTGTCGGTTCGACTCGATGCCGTTCCTGCCTGGCGTCTACGGCATCCGCCTGCATTTAGGCGTCGGTGCGGCGAATCACGGAGTGTTCTACGGCGAGCACCTCGCGCGTTTTGCGGTTTCCTCCGGAGACGCTCAGCTTGCCTCCGTTGTACGCCAGGGCTTCGTCGAACTGGCGCCGTCCTGGGACCTGGTGTCCTGAAGGCTGGCCCGCGCCATGTTGGATCCGATCACGAGGCGACTTGTCGGCAGCGCTGCTGCCGCGAGTCCGCTCGTGCTCATGTACCACGCGCTGGAAGACGGTGCCCGTGCGCGATGGCGCTGGGCGGTCACGCGACAGGCCTTCGCGGCCCAGCTCGACCTGTTGCAGGAACTGGGCTGCGTGACACCGACGGTCTCCGAACTGGTCGCCACGCCCGCGCCTGCGAAGCGGTCTGTGGCGATCACGTTCGACGATGGCTACGTCGACAACCTGGCGGCTGCCGAGGAACTCCGCCGCCGCGGCATGCGAGCCACCTGGTACGTGGTGGTGGGCTGCCTCGGGCATCGTCCCGGCTGGAAAGCCGACGGCGGTCCGACGGACCGGCTGATGTCCGCCTCGGAGTTGCGCGAACTCCAGGCCGCCGGGATGGAGATCGGTTCGCACACGATGTCGCACCAGCGACTGACGAGCCTGGCAGCAGGGCGACGACAGGATGAGATCGAAGCCTCCCGGACCATGCTCGAAGACGCGCTCGGCAGCCCCGTGCACGCGTTCGCCTACCCGTACGGCGATTTCGACGCAGACAGTGCGGCCGCCGTGCGGGCCGCCGGGTACTCGAGCGCCTGCACCACCCAGCCCGGATGGGCGCTGCGCGACGGCGACGCCTTTCGCATCCGACGCCTGAGCGTCTTCAACGACGACGGGACCGCGCGCTTCGCGCGCAAGCTGGCTTTCGCGTCCCACGACGCCGGCTGGAGCGGGGTCGCTCGCTACGCCTGGAGACGGCTGCGCCATGGATGACCTGCTACCCCTGGTCTCCATCGTGATGCCGTGCTTCAACGCCCTCGCGTTCCTGGACGGCAGCGTCGGGAGCGTGCTGGCGCAGACTTTCGAGAACTGGGAGTTGATCGCAGTCGACGACGGTTCCAGCGACGGGACCATGGCCTGGCTGCAGGCCGTCGGCGACCCCCGCGTACGCGCGGTCTGCCAGGACAACGGCGGCGTGAGTTCGGCGCGCAACAAGGGCATCGGGCTCGCACGCGGCCGCTACATCGCGTTCCTCGATGCCGACGACCGCTGGGACGCACGGTTCCTGCAGCGCATGACGGAGACCCTGGAGACGCGACCCGATGCGGTGCTGGCCTACTGCGGCTGGCAGAACGTCGGACGCCCGGGGCCGGCCGGGGCGCCGTACGTGCCGCCCGACATCGAATCCGCGACCAAGCGCGAGACCTTGTTCGCCGGTTGCCAGTGGCCCATTCATGCCGCGCTCGTGCAGCGCGAGGCCGTGGTGGCAGCCGGGGGCTTCGACACCTCGCTGCAGAACGCCGAGGACTACGCGCTGTGGCTCGGCATCGGCACGACGGGGTCGCTCGTGCGGGTTCCGGAGGTGCTGGCCTACTACATCTTCCACTCTGGGGCCCAGGCGTCCCGGCATCGCGCACGGGCGGCGCTCCAGTTCTTCGCCGTGCAGCAACGCTACCTGGCACGGCACCCGGAGTTCACGCGAGCCCTGGGAACGCGACGCTGCCGCGACCTGACGGTCGGCACGCTGATGCACCGCGGATTCGAGTGCTACTGGGCCGACGAACTGGACGACGCGAGACTCATCTTCACGACCGTGATGCGCCACTGGTACGGACAAAGATCCGACTGGCGGCTGATGCTGCCATCGTGGCTGCCGCTGCGCTGGCACGCCGCTCTCATCCGCCTGATGCGAAATCGGCAGGAGACATCTTCATGAGTGGATCGGCAAACACCTGCCGCACCGCCGTCGGCTTTTGCACTTACAACCGCTCGGCCCGGCTGCCGGCGCTGATCTCGGCCCTTCGCGCCCAGGCGTGCGACGAGCCGTTCGACCTGCTCGTCGTCGACAACAACAGCGCCGACGACACTGCCGAGGTGCTGCGCCGTCTGGCCGAGGCCCCGGGCGTACGCTTGCACCACGTGCGGGAGACGGAGCAAGGCATCGTGCCGGCGCGCAACAGGCTGCTGCGCGAGGCCCAGGGCTACGAGTTCCTGCTGATGATGGACGACGACGAGATGCCTGCTCCGGGCTGGGTGCAGGCCGGTCTGCGGGCGCTGCGCGACGAAGGGCTCGAATGCGTCGGCGGACGGGTTTGCGTGCGCTTCGAGCAAGGCCGCCCCCGCTGGCTGGGCGACGACCTTCTGGGCTTTCTGTGCGAGGTGGACCACGGCACCGAGGCGCGGCCGATCACCGACGACAGCACCCCGATCTGGACGGCGAACGTGGGCTACCGCATGGCGCTGTTCGCGACCGGCCTGCGTTTCGACATGCGCTACAGCCGTGTCGGTAACGGCCTGGGGGGAGGCGAGGACGTCGTGATGTTCGAGAGCCTGCTCGAACGCGGGCACCGCATGGGCTACCGGCCGGAGATGGTCGTCGAGCATTTCGTCGAAGCGTGGCGACTGCGCCGCATGTACTTCCTGCGGCTGCACTTCACCAGCGGGGTGCGGGCCGGCCTGCATGCCACGCCGTCCTCGTCGCGCCAGGCGTTCGGCGCGCCGCTGTACCTCTATCCGCAGGCCTTGCGACAAGGCCTCAGGGCGCTGGGCCATCTGGCGTCGGGCAGTTCCTGGCTGCGTCAGGCGATGACCTTCACCTACGCCTGCGGACGCATCGTGGGTGCGCGCCGCAAGACGCGTGCACCGGCAGGAGCGCGGGCATGAGCGAAGCGGGCCTGCCCCTGGTCAGCGTCGTGATCCCGGCCTACAACGCCGAGGCTCATCTGGAGGAGTGCCTGGAGAGCGTGCTCGCCCAGCGCGGCGCGTTCCGTATGGAAGTCGTCGTCGTCGATGACGGCTCGAAGGACCGCAGCGCCGAGATCGCGCAGGCCCATGCCGGCGTGCGCTGCATCGTCCAGGCCAATCAAGGCCCCAGCGCAGCCCGCAACACCGGCATCCGGGAGGCCGCCGGAGACTTCGTCGCCTTTCTCGACGCCGATGATCTGTGGCCGCCAGGAAAACTCGATCGGCAACTGACCGTGCTCGCGCGGCTGCCGAGTTGCTCCATGGTGGCCGGGGACTGCCGCCAGTTCGACCGCAACGGGCGCCGTGCGCGGACGGAGTTCGCGGACCACGGGCTCGGCGACGGTGAGCAGATCGCCGATGCCTATGCGCGCCTGCTCGATCACAACTTCGTCACCACCGGATCGGTGGTCGCGCGTCGCGAATCGCTTGTCGAGGCCGGAGGCTTCGCCGAGGATCTTCGGCTGGTCGAGGATCTGGACCTCTGGCTGCGGCTCGCCCGTCGAAGCGGCGTGGCCTGGTGCGCCGACGAGTGTCTCTGGCGCCGGCGGCACGAGCACAACATCTCCCTCGACGGCGAAGCCGTGGGTCTGGCCTTCCTTCAGGTCCTGAACCGCCATCGCAGCGGCTGGTCCACCGAAGAGCAGGGCCTGCTGCACGCGTCGCGTCGCATCGAGTCGCGCGAGTACCGCCTGCTCGCGGCGATGGCGAGCCGCAAAGGGCTGCCCGGCGTGGCCCTGCAGCGCCTCGGACGCAGCGTATCGGCCGCACCTGGCTTCGAGTCGGTGCTCGGGTCGCTCAAGGTGCTGCTACGGGACCTGCCGGAGGCGTTCAGGTCGCGCGCGTGAACGAGGACGCCATACAGCCCTACGGCGGGTTCGCCGGCCGTTTCGGCGACTCGCGGCCCGAGACGCCGACGGTCTGGTTCGCCGGCGTTCTTGGCAACGCCGAGTCCCTGGCCGGCGAACTGGGCGTCCCGCCCGACCCGGTCGGGCTCGTCGGGACGGGATGGATGCGCTGGGGCGAGCGCGTGCTCTGGCGCCTGCACGGCGTGTTCGCCTTGGCTCTGGAGCATGGCGACGAACGCCTCCTGTATCGGGACCGGTCGGGCCTGCGCAACCTGTTCTTCCGCGCAGACGGCGACCGCCTGCTCTTCGCCAGCGATCTGGCGGCCCTGATCGCCCAGCACCGCGCGCCGCCTGCCATCCGCCGGCGATCGCTGCACGAGTACCTCCGGTTCGGCGACATCACGGCGCCGCACACGATGTTCGACGGCGTGGAGGCCGCCGAGCCCGGCATCGCGGTCCGTTGGTCGGGGGGCCGGCGCAGGCCGCCGGCGCCGGAGGCGACGCCGGCCTCGTCGGCGATGGCATACGAGGAAGCTGCAGACGAGGTCGCGCGACTGCTCGACGAGGCGGTGACTCTCGGCCTGGCAAGCGCGCAGCACCCGGCGGCCTTCCTCAGCGGCGGCATCGACTCGTCGCTGCTGTGCGCTCTGGCGGCCGCCCGACGGCCAGATGTCGTCGCGGTCACGGTCGGGTTCGACACAGCGCCATTCGACGAGTCGGGCGCGGCACAGGCCATCGCACGGGCGCTCGGGCTGCACCACGAGACCTTGCGGTTCGGGGTCGCCCAGTACCGCGACGCGGTGCGTCGCCTGGGACAGGGCGCCGAACAGCCGAGCGCCGATCCTGCGACACCCGCGACGCTGCTGGCGCTGGAGCACTGTGCCTCTCGATTCGACGTCGTGCTCGACGGCACCGGAGCGGACGAGGCGCTTGGCGCGATGCCGCCGCGACACGTACGCCTGGCAACGCAGTACGGGTCGCTGATTCCCCCCGGATGGCGACGGATCGCGCACCGCGGCCTGCGCGCTGTCGATTTTCTGTCGGGGTACGCACCGATCATCGATTTCGAGCACCCGGCCGACACGATGATCCGCTGGCGTGGGTTCACGCGCACGGAGATCGAGGCGCTGTGCGGCGAGCCGGTGTCGTTCGCCGACACGGCGTTCTACGCAGCCTATGGCCGCTACGCCCGTCACGAGCACTTTGCGCGCTTCAGCGCCCTGATCGACACCATGCCTTGCGACCGACTGCCGCAGGCCGCGCGGCTGTCCGGGCCGCCAGTCCGCTATCCGTTCTGCGAGGGCCGTGCCGCGACGCTGCTACGCGGCCTGCCGACGCACTACCGCTTCCGGCCCGGCGAGAACAAGCGCATCCTGCGTACGTTGCTGGCTCGCCACCTGCCGGCCGGCTTTTGGGACACGCCGAAGCACGGCTTCGACTTCCCCCTGCTCGCTTTCCTGCAGGCCGACGATCATGTGATCGTTCACGAGCACCTGGAGGCTTCGCGCTGGCGCCGACACGGACTGCTGGACCCTCGGCAGGTCCAGAGTCTGGCCCGGCGCTTCCTCGCTGGCGAGAACGGCCTCGCGTTCCGCGTCTGGAGCCTCATCGTGCTGGACGCTTGGCTTTCCCGATCGGGCGACCGATGACCCACCTGCCCCCGCCCCGCCCCGCCCGCGTGCTGATGTACACGGCCTACTTCGCCCCCGAATACAGCGGCGCGGCGATCCAGGCGCTGACGCTGGCGCGCGTGCTGCGCGCGCGTGGCCACCACGTCGAGTTCGTCACCAACCGCTGGGCCGGGCTCGAGGAGGACGTCGTCGTCGACGGCTTCGCGGTGCACCGCGTCGAGCCCGGGCGCATGCGCAAGCACCGCGAGTTCCGGCTCTGGTTCAACCTCGCGCGTCACGTCTGGCGCCGGCGGCGCGACTTCGACGTGCTGCACAGCCACGGCGCCTACTTCACCAACGCCTTCATCGGCCCGCTGGCACGGCTGCTGGGGCTGAAGTCGCTGATCAAGGCCAGCCTCGCCAACGACGACCTGCAAGGCCTGTCGCACACCCTCGTCGGCCGGCTGCACCGGGCGATGCTCGGGCGCATCGACACCCACGTCGCGATCAGCCGCGACCTGGTCGACGAGTTCCGCGCCGGCGGCCTGCCGGCGCAGCGCGTGCACCACGTGCCCAACGGCGTCGACACGATGCGCTTCCACCCGGTGGACGCCGGCGAGCGCCGGCGCCTGCGCGGCGAACTCGGCCTGCCGGCCGAGCGCCCGCTGGCGCTGTACGCCGGCGTGCTCGACGAACGCAAGAACATCCTCTGGCTGGCCGAGCGCTGGTGCGCCGAAGACGCCTTCGGCACCGGCGCGCTGCTGGTCGCCGTCGGCCCGCGCAGCCGCGACGACCGCGACGGCGCGCTGCGCGGCCGGCTCGCGGCGCTGGCCGCGGCGCACCCGCAGCGTTTCGCGCTGCACGACTTCAGCGCCGACCTGACTCGCTACTATGGCGCCGCCGACCTGCTGCTGCTGCCCTCGGTGAAGGAAGGCCTGCCCAACGTCGTGCTCGAGGCCATGGCCTGCGGCCTGCCCTGCGTCGCGGCCGCGGCCAGCGGCACGCGCGAGCTGGTCGTCGAGGGCCTCACCGGCCGCACCTACGCGCCCGACGACAGCGCCGCCCTGGGCGCCGCGGTGCGCGAGGCGCTGGGCCCGGCCGGCACGGCGATGGGGCGCGCGGCCCGCGCCGCCGCAGAGCGCCATTACGCGATCGAACGTGTCGCCGACCGCTACGAGGCGCTGTACGCCGCGCTGCTGGCGCCGCCGCGGCGCGTGCTCTTCGTCGAGAACGGCATCGGCTACGGCGGCGCGATCATCTGCCTGCGCCACCTGGTGCGCAACCTGGACCGCAGCCGCTGGGAGCCGATGGTGGTCACCGGGCTGGGCGACGCCAAGTACCAGGACATCGCCAACGAGTCGCGCTGGAAGCACATCCCCGACCGGCGGCTGGACACGGTCAGCGCCAAGCGCCGTCTGGCCGACGCGCGCTGGCCCGACGCCCTGCCCGGGCTGCGCTGGCTGGCCAACCAAGTGCTCGCGCGCGCCGACGACATCGGCAACTTCCTGCCTTCGTTCCTTCAGACGCTGTGGACCGTGCTGCGCTTTCGCCCGGCGCTGATCCACGTGAACAACGAGCCGCTGTGCAACCGCGCCGCGGTGCTGGCCGGCAAGCTGGCCGGCGTGCCGGTGGTCGCGCACGTGCGCGGCGACCAGCAGGGTTCGCCGATGATGCATTCGCTGTTCCGCCTGCCCGACCACTTCATCGCCGTCTCGCGCTGGGTGTCCGACAGCATCGGCCGGCTCGGCGTGCCCGAGCGCAAGCGCTGCTACGTCTACGACGGCATCGAGCTCGACAAGCTGGACCTGGCGGCCGACGGCGGCGCCTTCCGCCGCCGCCACGGCATCGCCGAAGACGCCTTCGCCGTCGGCCTGGTCGGCATGCTGATCCCGTGGAAGGGCCAGCGCCTGTTCCTCGACGCCGTCGAGCGCGTCGCCACGCGCATGCCCGACGCGGTGTTCGTCATCGTCGGCGCCGCGCCCGAGGAGTGCCGCTACTTCGAGGCCGAGCTGCGCGAGCGCGCGGCGCAGCCGCCGTTTGCCGGCCGCGTCGTCTTCACCGGCCACGTGAGCGCCATGGCCGAGGTCTACAACGGGCTGGACATCGTGCTCTCGGCCTCGACCTCGCCGGAGCCGCTGGGCACGATGATCATCGAGTCGATGACGATGGCGCGGCCGCTGCTGGCGCCGGCGCACGGCGGCGCCGTCGAGATGGTCGAGGACGGCCGCACCGGGCTGCTGTTCAAGCCCAACGACGCCGACGAACTGGCAGCGCGCATCCTGCAGCTGCACGCCGACCGCGAGCTCGGCCGGCGCCTGGGCGCCGCGGCGCGCGAGGAAGCGCTGCGGCGCTTCGCGGTGGCCGAGCACGTGCGCCAGGTGCAAACGGTCTACGAAGTGATCCTGGGGCCTTGAGGCCTCAAACCGTCGCGACGGGTGCCATGCGCCACTCGCCCCGCCGGTACAGCTCGAGGTTGCGGCGGAACTCGGCTTCGGTGCGGTATTCGCGCTCGCCATAGAGCTGCCCGAGGTTGTTCGCGAGGCTGCGCGTCATCACGAGCAGGGTGACGTAGTACGGGGCCCAGCCGTCGGGGCGGGTGGTGCGCAGGACCGGCAGCACCAGCGTGCGGAACATGAAGCCGAGGATCGCGGCGGCGGCCAGCGCCGCCAGCGGCACCAAGGGGCTGACGAGCAGGCAGAGCATCCAGAGTGCATGGTTGCGCAGGTGGTAGCGGACCGCCGCCAGGTCGCTCGCCCCGATACGGCCGGTGCCGCGGCCATAAAGAAAGTACTGCTTGGCCACCTTGCGCAAGGTCGGCCGCGGCCGCCAGCCGACGACTGCCGAGTCCGCCAGCGCGACGCGGCATCCGAGGGCCTTGGCACGCTGAGCGAACAGGGTGTCTTCCGCGGTGTAAAGCCACTCGGGATATCCACCCACCTGCTGCCACAAGGACTTGCGGAACGCGGAGTTTCGGCCGTGGAACACACGCTGGGCCTCGTCGGCGGCATTGCCGGAAGTCGTCAGCAGGCCGGCATAGGCCTCGAATCGGTTGGCGGCGTCGATACGGCGCACGCCGGTGACGGCGCCGAACTCCGGATGGCCGACAAGCGGGCGCACGAGTTCCTCGATCCAGTCGGGTTCCGGCGTGCAGCCGCCGTCGGTGACGCAGACGATGTCGGCACGGCTGTGATGAATGGCGACGTTGCGACCTCGCGCGATGTTGGCCCCCGGCTCCACGAACACGCGTACGCTCGGGTGGCGACGCGCGTAGTCCTGCAGCACGTCCAGGGTGCCGTCGGTCGAGCCGCCGTCGACGACGACGATCTCGTCGGCGGGCCGGGTCTGGCGCAGAAAGCCGTCGAGCAGGACCGCGATGCCTTTTCGCTCGTTGAGGACGGTGGCGATGACGGCCACGCGCTCGGCTCCTTCGGGCCGTGTATCGGATTGCATGACGCTCGGTTCAGTAGTCGAAATAGTCGCCGTCCAGTGCGCCTCGGTACCAGTTCCCGAGAACGGCCGGGTCGACAGCAGAGGCCAGGTGAACGTGGTAGCGGTTGCCTCGCGAGGGAACGTGCTCGCAGCCGCTTGAGCGGAACACGTCACTGATCCAGGGCATCGCGACCTCGAGGCTGGCCCAGGTCGAGCCGGCACGCCGCCAACGCCGCAGCAGCAGGCTCAACAACAGGCCAAACGTCTCTCGGTCGCCCGCCGGGCACAGCACGTCGCGCAGAACGGCGGCACTGACATCGCGCGAGTACTCCTGCCGGCCCCACACGGCCCAGGCCTTCAATCGCCCCTGCGCGTCTCGAAGCGCGCTCAGCGTCAACGGATGCGTGGCGGCGTCGAAGAGTCGCCATTGAAGGAATCGCGCATCGCGCTGCAGGCACGACCCGTAGCCGTCGCGAACTTGACTCCAGAAGCTGTCGAACTCTTCGCCGCAGCCGGCTTCGTCGACGAGCAGATGACCGCAGACCGGCGCCGACTCCAGGCGGCGCAGCCTCAACGCGAGATCGCAGATCTCGCCGACTGGCCGACCCAGCCGGGGACCGAGCCGAGCACGCCAGGATCCGACGTAGCTGGCGCGACAGCGGTGGAAGTCGTTGTCCGCCCCCCCCCACGGCCAGGAAGCCCAGCGAGGCATACGCCCGCTGCGTGATGTCGCCCGCGGACGTGCTGCCCGTCAAGTCCGCGAAACGACGGCTGTCGGCGATGAGCCGGGAACCGAGCCCCCGACCTCGATAGGCGTCATCCACCGCGGTATGCGCCGCGAAGGCGGCGACGGTGGATCGGCCGGCCAGCCACCACGGCTGCGCGAACATGGCGCGAAAGCCGATGAGCCGCCCTTCTTCGCGCAGGCCGACACCGATGCCGGGGAGCTGCACCTGCCATGGGTTGCGGCGGATCCGGCGCTCGAACCACTGCCCCACCAGGTGAGGCTGGCCCGCGAAGGCGTCGAAGCACCGCTCGGCCAACGCAACGCAGGCCGGGATGTCGTCCTCGCGCAGGAGGAAGGTCTCGATTTCGCCAGCGAGGGGGCTCATTTGCCTCCGGCGGGAGCACGCACACCGGGCGTCGAAAGCAGTGCAACGGCAAGGCCACCCATCGCCGCTGCGCCGGTCAGGCGCAGCAGTTTCCAGAGCCGGCCCGTCGCCTGGAGCCGGCGCCAGAGGAAGGGCCACTTCGTGCGCCCCGACGCAAAGCCGTCCGCCCCCGGATGCCGGTAAAGCGCGGCCAGTTCGGCGGTGGTGACGAAGCGCAGTCCCGGATGAAGGTCGAGCGCGGCCCGCAAGAAGTGGCGGAGCTCTTCCAGAGAGCGGGCACGCAGCGCCGCGTCCTGGCAGAAGTTGTTGCGGTGATTCTCGAGCACGCAGGGACGGCCCAGCATCAGGTCTCGGGTGAGCGCCTGAAGCGCGTGGGCCGCGCCCCGCCCCTTGACAGGCTCGAAGTACTCGCTGCGCGCCAGGTAGAGCAGCTCATCCGCATGGTCGCCGTTGCGGATAGGCCCCTCCACCCCACAAGCCTCCCCACCCCGGCCTCGCTGCGTGTAGCGGCAGCCCGGCGTCACGACGCAACGCACCCCGGCGGCGACCCAGGCGCGCTCCACCTCCCGGGTCCAGACGAAGGTGGGCGGCACCACCGCAGCAGGGATCCGACCGAACACACGACGAAACAGCGACACCTCCTCATCCACCGCCCGGGCGATGTCACCGGCATCCAGCGGCCGGGACGGCAGCGTCGCGGCGTCGACCCAGCGGCTCTGCAGATGCGGCGGCAACATCTCCGTGGCAGCCGGTGCCGGCTGGGCGAGCCATTGCGCGACGGCCGGATCCTGCGAAGCCTTCAAGGCAGGCAGCCAGTAATGCTCGAGACCATGGAGGTTGAGGCTGAACACGCCACGGTCGACACCGCGGCGGATCGCCTCGAGCACGGGCGCGAGACGCAGATCGTCGAGTTCCAGGCGCCCGCTCGCGGCGTCAGGCACCGCGAGCACCACGGCCAAAGACAAGGTCGCCGGACGCCCCGACGCATCGCGCACTTCGGTCAGGATCTCGGCCAGCGCGTCCAGTGCCTCGGCCTGTGGCAGCGGGCCGGCGCCCCAGTCGTCGCTCTCGATGACCAGGAGCGGGCGGGCACACACCGGCTCACGCCAGGCCGCCGATATCTGCCTCCGGTACACCAGCAGGATCGAGCACAGGGCAAGGCCCCACGCGCAGACGAAAACGCCGAAGGCCGGCCAAGCCCCCGCGGGCATCACGTGCTGGCCCCGGCCCTGCTGCCGGCGGCACCTCCGGCCCGCGGCACGGAGCGCGCCGCCCCCTCGGCAGGCCGGCGCAGCGCGATGTCGTGGACCACGACGGCCAGCGCCACCAGATGGTAGAAGTAGTCGAAGTTCGCCAGCCCGAGGAAAGCGCCGCCGACCATGTAACCGATGATGCTCACCTGGATCATCGCCGCCAGTTCGCGCGCCCAGCCGCCGTCCGGACGCTTCTTGCACATCCGGATGACGTGGCTGCACTTCAGCCACGTCAGCAGCAGCAGCCCGACGAACATCGCGAGGCCGACGAATCCTTGCTCGCCCATGACCTCGAAGTAGATGCTGTGGGCGTCGTGGACGTTGTCCGGGTTCGGCGCATAGATCGCGAACGTCGGCGCTTGGAAGGCCTCGAAGCCGCCCCCGAAGAATCGGTCGCGCGCCAGGTTCCACGCCATCCACCATGCGTTGATGCGTCCCAGCGCGGAAGCGTCGTCCTGATAGGTCTCGATGGTGCCCATCCGCTCGTACCAGGTCTCCGGCATCAACGCGAGGATGATCGCGGCCACGGCGGGGATCAGGATGGCGAACAGCAGCTTGTGGCGGCCCTTGAGCCAGAAGATGAAGCCCATGGCGCTCAACGCCAGCAGGGCACCGCGCGACTGGCTGCCGATCGCCGCGATCGCTGTCAGGAACATCATGGTCCCGAGCGCCAGGCGCAGCGAGCGCCGCTTCGCTTGCGTCTGCAGGTAGCGCATCAGCGGAATGGTCATCACGAGAGCCAAAGCCAGCTCGTTGTTGCCGCCGATGAAGGTGCCCTCGGGGCCCCAGACGCGGTGCTCGCCGCCCTTGGCGATGGTGAAGACGCCGCCTTTGAGGCCATAGAAACCCAGCGACAGCGCCACCACCCAGACGAATAGATCGACGCGCTCGCGCGTCGACAGCAGCAGCAGCGTCATGAAGGTGATGATCTGGATCTTCAGCACCTTCTCGTACTGCAGCCAGGCATAGGCCGGGTACATCGCCTGGGTCGTGGTGATGCCCATCCAGATGACGAACACGATCAGCAGGACGACCTCGCGCGACCAGACCATGCGCTTGGTCTCTTTCGCGACGAGCAACCCGATCATCGTGAAGATCGCGACGATGAAGACGATCGGAAAGTTCAGCATGAACCCGTAGCACAGCCGGTGCGG
Source organism: Rubrivivax gelatinosus IL144 (assembly GCF_000284255.1). Taxonomy (NCBI): domain Bacteria; kingdom Pseudomonadati; phylum Pseudomonadota; class Betaproteobacteria; order Burkholderiales; family Sphaerotilaceae; genus Rubrivivax; species Rubrivivax gelatinosus. The sequence continues at coordinate 444,606 of NC_017075.1, read as the reverse complement.
GTTCATGTAGCCCAGCCAGGCCAGCAGCAGGATGCCCCAGAAGGGGCGCTTCAGCACGAAAGGCAGCAGGCCGAAGACGACCAGAGCGACGGCCAAGTCACGCATGAGGGGCGGCCTCCGGTGCGGGCGACGCCGCCGCCACGTGGCTGACGACGTAGCGGTACTTGCCGGACTTCTCCGGCGCAATGGCGTCGACGTAATTCACGTCCACCTGCACGCCGGCGCCGAGCCGGCGCTTCAGGCCGGCCTGGATCTCGGCGGCGCGCGCCGGGCGGTCGAAGCCCTCGTCGGCGACGATCTGCACCTCGGTGCGCTGCAGGCTGTGCTGCACGATCTTGAAGCCGCGCACGCCGGGCAGGTCGCGCACGACGTAGACCAGCGCCAGGCCGTGCATCACGGTGCCGTCTGCGGCGACGATGAAGTCGGTGCTGCGGCCCTGGATCTCCCTGACCAGCGGCAGCGTGCGGCCGCAGGCGCAGCGCGCGGTGTCGAGCACGGCGACGTCGCCGGTGCGGTAGCGGATGAACGGGAAGTCCTTCGTCGCCAGGTGCGTGACGACGATCTCGCCCGACTGCCCCGGCGGCAGCACGCGGCCGTCGGGCGCGACGATCTCGACGATCACGTCCTCGGCCGTCAGGTGCAGGCCGCCCGCGGGGCACTCGTGGGCGATGAAGCCGGCGTCGCGGCTGCCGTAGCCGTTGGCGACGCGGCAGCCGAACAGGCGCGAGATCGTCTCGCGCTGGTCGTCGTACAGGCGCTCGCTGGTGACGAACGCGACCTCGATGCCGAGGTCGTCCATGCGCTGGCCGCGGCGCTCGGCGTGGCGCGCGATGTGGCTCAGCGCGCTGGGGTAGCCGAACAGCATCTTCGGCCGGCGCGCGCGGATCGCGGCGACGAAACCGTCCAGCTTGGCCTCGCTCATCTCGAAGGCCGGCAGCAGCTCGGTGCGCAGCAGGCGGTCGCGCCAGGCGCGCACGCGGTCCTGGGCGCCGAGCTCGATCGGGCTGCCCCAGACGACGATCTCGGGGTCGCCGATGTCCACGTTCCACCAGCGTGTGGCGCGCCACTTGGCGGCGACGTCGTGGCTGACACGTTCGCGGCCGATGAAGAAGATCAGCGGTTCGCCCGAGCTGCCGCCGGTGTTGAAGCGCGCCAGCCCTTCGGCCTGCTCGTGGCGCAGGCGCTCGCCCTGGGCGCGCACGACGGCCTTGGTCAGGAACGGCAGGCGCTGCAGGTCGGCCACCGAGGTGACGGCCGCCGGGTCGAAGCCGGATGCAGCAAACAGCTCGCGGTAGTACGGCACATGCTGGCCGGCCTGCACGAGCAGCGCGCGCAGGCGCTCGACACGCAGCGCCTCCAGGCGCTCGGGCGGCCACCACTGGCTGGCCTCCAGAGCGCGGCGCACCGCGACGCTGTCGTGGCGCTTCAGGCGCTCATGCAGCGGAAACAGGACGCCGGAGGTGAAACGCGTGTAGAGCCCGCTCATGGTGTTCAGGGGGCCGCGGCGGCCGCTCGTGCGCCGGCGCCGGCGTGCAGCGCGCGGAAGACGGCGACGAGCTCGGCGACACGCCGGTCCCAGGTGTTGGCCGCAGCGTAGCGGCGGATCGTGTCGGCATCCCAGTCGCGCAGCAGCGCGTCGGCGACGGCCGATTCCAGCGCCTGGCCGTCGCCGAAGGGCACGACGTGGCCCAGTTCGGCGCGGCAGACGACTTCGGCGTTGCCGCCGACGGCGGTGGTCACGACCGGCAGGCCGCAGGCCATCGCTTCGAGAAACACGTTGGCCCAGCCTTCGTTGCGCGTCGCGAGCACGAAGACGTCGGCCGCCGACAGCGGCCCGCGCAGCGCGTCGGGCGGCAGGGCCCCAAGGAAACGCACGGCCTCGTCCAGCCCGGCGGCGGCCACCTGGGCGCGCAGCTGCGGGCCGAGGTCGCCTTCGGGGCTGGGGCCACCGACGACGAGGTAGACCAGGCCGGGGAAACGTTCGCGCAGCGCCGGCAGGCGCTCGATGACGCGGTGGAAACCCTTGCGCTCGCACAGCCCGCCGACGCTGACCAGCACCGGCGCGTCGACCGTCAGGCCCAGCGCGGCACGCGCCTCGGCGCGCGGCAGCGGCGCGAAGCGCGCCAGGTCGACGCCGTTGCCTACTACGCGCACCTTGTCGGCGGCGATGCCCAGGCCGAGCGCCACCTGGCGCAGCGACTCGGACACCGCGAAGACCTGCGTCGCACGCTGCAGCGCGGCGCGGACCTTGGGCGCGAGCGCCGGGTCGCGCGCCTGGCGCTGCTCGGTGCCGCGCAGCGTGATCGTCACCGGCACGCCCAGCCAGCGGCCGAGCAGCGTCGCGGCGTAGCCGTCGGGGTAGGCGAAGTGGGCGTCGATCAGGTCCAGCCGGCCTGCGCGCTTCAGGCGCGCCAGCCGCGGCCAGGCGGCCAGCGCCATCGCCAGCCCGTCCAGGCCCTTGAACACGCCGGGCACGCTGAAGAAACGCGGGAACCAGACCTCGTGGCCCTGCTGCGTCTCGTGCGCCGGCGCGCCGGGGCGGAAGCCCGGCCTGAAGCGCCGCAGCAGCGACTGCAGCGGGAACCACGGCGTCGGCGCGACGACGGCCAGCGGCAGCTCGCGGCCGACGCGGAACATGCGCTCGCGCACGAAGAGGCCGGCACCGGGCTGCACGGCGCTCGGAAAGAGGCTGCTGAAGACGACGATCCGCGGGCCGTCGGCCACGGTCAGCGCCCCCCGGCGGCGATCAGGCGCTCGTAGACCGGGCGGTAGAGGCCGGCCGAGTTGGCCCAGGTGCGCTCGCGCTCGACGAACTCGCGGCCCGCGGCGCGCAGCGACGGCCACTGGTCGCGGCGCGCCAGCAGGTCGTCGATGGCGTTGGCCAGCGCTTCCGCGCTGCCGGCCTGGAACAGCCAGCCGGTCTCGCGGTTGCGGATCAGCTCCTTGTGGCCGCCGACGTCGCTGGCGACGAACAGCCGCCCCTGCGCCATCGCCTCCAGCGGCTTGAGCGGCGTGACGAGTTCGGTCAGCCGCATGCTGTGGCGCGGGTAGGCGAGCACGTCGACGAGGTCGTAGTAGCGCTGCACCTCCTGGTGCGGCACGCGGCCGGTGAAGACCACCTTGTCGGCCACGCCCAGCGACTGGGCGCGCTCCTTCAGCAGCTGCTCCTGCGGGCCGCCGCCGACCAGCAGCACGCGCAGATCGGGCCGGCGCTTGACGAGTTGCGGCACGGCGTCGAGCAGCAGGTCCAGGCCTTCGTAGGCGTAGAAGCTGCCGATGAAGCCGACGACGGTGGCGTCGTCCAGGCCCAGGCGGGTCTTCAGCGCCGCGTCGGGCACGCCGCCGGGCTCGAAGTCGTCGACGTCGACCGCGTTCGGGATCACCGTCACCTTGGTGCCCGGCACGCCGCGGCCGACGATGTCGCCGCGCAGGCCTTCGCAGATCGTGAAGACGTGCGCGGCCTCCTTCAGCGCCGCGGTCTCCATGCGCCGCGTCAGGCGGTAGCGCAGGCTGCCTTCGGTGGTCGTGCCGTGGTCGACGGCGGCGTCCTCCCAGAAGGCGCGCACCTCGTAGACCGCCGGGATGCGCTGACGCTTGGCCACGCGCAGCGCGGGCAGCGCGTTGAGCACCGGCGAGTGGGCGTGGATGATGTTCGGACGCAGCTTGAGCGCGAGCTCGTTGATGCGCTTCTCGAGCCGGCGCATCAGCGCCATCTCGTTGAGCCCCGGAACGCCGCCGGCACTGGCCGGCACCAGGGTGCGATAGAAATGCCAGCCTTCGACCGTCTCCTCGGGGACGGTCGTGGCGTGCTTGGGACTGGTCACGTGGAACGTTTCCCACCCCAGACGGCGCTGCTCGGTCAGCAGCGACAGCGTGCGGAAGGTGTAGCCGCTGTGCAGCGGGATGGAGTGATCCAGGACGTGCAGGACGCGCAATGTCATGCCAGCGCTTCGGCCTCTCGTGGGATGCCCTGCGCGCCGACGGCGCCGGCATCGACGACGTTGCGCAGGAAAGCTTCGAACATCAGCAGCGTCCACAGCGGCGCGCTGTAGTCGCGAGTGCCGGCCTGGTGGGCGTCCACCAGGTGCTGCAGATAAGAACGCTCGAACCAGCCCGTCGCCGACAGGCGCTCGCCGAGCACGGCGTCGCGCACGCGGTCCTTCAGCGGGCCGCGGAACCAGCGTGCGAGCGGCACCGAGAACCCCATTTTCGGCCGATACAGCACCTCGTCGGGCAGCATCGGCTCCATCGCCTTCTTCAGCAGGAACTTGCCCTCCTGGCCGCGGACCTTCAGCGACGAGGGCAGCGTGGCCAGCCACTCGACGAGCTTGTGGTCCATCAGCGGCTCGCGCACCTCCAGGCTGTGCGCCATGCTGGCGCGGTCGACCTTGGTGTTGATGTCGCCGACGAGGTAGGTCTTCAGGTCCAGGTACTGGATCAGCGCCAGCGGGTCGTCGGTGCCGGCGCGCGCGGCGTGGTGCTCGAAGACGTTCTGCGCGTCGTAGCCGCCGAGCAGGCGCTTCAAGGCCGGGCTGAAGAGCTGGCGGCGCATGTCGCCGCGCAGGATCGAGACCGAGTGGAAATAGGCCTCGACCGAGCTGCGCGCCATGCCCTGGAAGGTGGTCTTGGCGCGCAGCACGCGCGGCGCCCAGTCGGCCTTGGGATAGAGCCGGCCGAGCATGCCGAACACCGGCTGGCGCACCGCCGCCGGCAGCGCGCCGCGCATGCGCTCTTCCATCAGGTGCAGGCGGTAGCGGCGGTAGCCGCCGAAGTTCTCGTCGCCGGCGTCGCCCGACAGCGCCACCGTGACGTGCTTGCGCGCGAGCTGGCAGACGCGGTAGGTGGGGATCGCCGAGCTGTCGGCATAGGGTTCGTCGTACAGCCGCGCCAGCGTGTCGATGAGGTCGAAGTCGTCGGACTTGACGGTCTCGACGCGGTGGTCGGTGCGGTAGCGGTCGGCGACGAGCTGCGCGAACGCGCTCTCGTTGAACTTGGGGTCGTCGAAGGCGATGCTGCAGGTGTTGACCGGGCCCTCGGACAGGCCGGCCATCGTCGCGACGACGGCGCTGGAATCGACGCCGCCGGACAGGAAGGCGCCCAGCGGCACCTCGGCGATCATCCTCAGCCGCACCGACTCGCGCAGACGGTGCTGCAGCTCCTCGCAGGCGTCCTCGACGGACGTGGGATTGCCGAGCGTGAAATGCACGTCCCAGTACTCGCGCGGCTCGGGCAGCGGCTCGCCTCGGCGGATGCACAAGGTGTGCGCCGGCGGCAGCTTGCGCGCCTGGCTGAAGATCGTGCGCGGCTCGGCGACGTAGCCGAGCGCGAAGTACTCCTCGACCGCCAGCGGGTCGAGGTCGCGCTTCAGGCCCCCGTGGGCGAGCAGCGACTTCAGCTCCGAGCCGAAGAGCAGCGTGCCGTCGTCGAGCAGCGCGTAGTGCATCGGCTTGACGCCCAGGCGGTCGCGCGCCATGAACAGCGTCTGGCGGTTGCGGTCCCAGAGCACGAAGGCGAACATGCCGCGGAAACGCTCGACGCAGCGCTCGCCCCACTGCTCCCAGCCGTGCACGATGCACTCGGTGTCGCTCTTGGTGTGGAAGACGTGGCCGGCCGCCTGGAGCTCGGGGATCAGCTCCTGGTAGTTGTAGATCTCGCCGTTGAAGACGACGACGACCGAGCCGTCCTCGTTGAACAGCGGCTGCTGGCCGGTGGCGATGTCGATGATCGACAGCCGCCGGTGGCCGAAGCCGACGCCGGGCTCGACGTGCACGCTGCCCTCGTCGGGGCCGCGGTGCCACTGGGCGTCGTTCATGCGCTGCAGCACCGCCACGGGCACGTCGCGCGTGCCGCGGGTGTCGAAGAGTCCGGTGATGCCGCACATGGTCTCAGTCCTTGGCTCGGGTTGCAGATCCGGACAGCAGCCGGTCGTACAGCGACCGGTAGGCGTCCACCATCGCCTGCAGGCTGAACTGCGCCTGCACGCGTGCGCGGCCGGCGGTGCCCATCGCCGCGCTGCGGCCGCGGTCGGACGCCTGCGCGACGAGGCCCGCCGCCAGCGCGTCGACGTCGCCGGCCGGCACGAGCGAGCCGGTGACACCGTCGACGACCAGCTCGGGGTTGCCGCCGACGGCCGTCGCCAGCACCGGCAGGCCCGAGGCCATCGCCTCGAGAATGGTATTGGAGATTCCCTCGGCCAGAGACGGCAGCACGAAGCCGTCGAGGCCACGCATGACATCCGGCACGTCGGAACGCTCGCCGGCCATCCAGGTGAGGGGGGTGACGCCGGCGGCGTCGAGCACCGCCTGGGCCTCGGCGCGCAGCGGACCGTCGCCGACCAGCGCCAGCCGCAGCGTGCCGCGCAGCTGCGGCGCCAGCTCCAGCGCGCGCACGAAGGCCCGCGCCAGCAGCGGCTGCGCCTTCACGGTCTGCATGCGGCCGACGGTGCCGGCGACGAACAGCGCCGGGTCGGCGAACGGGCAGCCCGGCGGCGCGACGCGGCCGGCGGCGGCGGCGGCGAAACGCGTCACGTCGACGCCGTTGTAGACCTGGGCGATGCGCGCCGGCGGCACGCCGACCCGCTGCTGCAGGTAGCCGGCGAGGTCGCGCGACAGCGCCACGTAGCGGTGCACGAACGGCCGGTAGGCCCGCCGCATCCACTGGTACTTGGCGCGCGTGCCGTCGGGGTCGTCGACGTCGCGGCCGTGTTCGCCGTGCACACGAGCCGGCACCCGGGCCCAGGCGGCGGGCACCTGGCACTCCAGCGCGGCGAGGTTGCGCGTGTGCACGACGGCCGGGCGCCAGTCGGCGAACAGCTGCGCCAGCCGCGGGTACAGCTTCATGCCGTGGCCGGGCGGTTTGTGCAGCGAGACGAACTCGACGTCGTCGCGCCGGATGCGTGCGGCGAACCCGGGCACGACCTCGGTCAGCGCGACCACCGCATGCCGGTAGGTCTCGCCCGGCATGTGGTTGATCAGGTTGACGACCCCGTTCTCCAGGCCGCCGGTGTCGAAGCGGTAGACGAGGTGCAGGACGAGCGGGCGCGTGTCGCCCGCGGCGTGGACGCTCATCGCCGTGCCCTGCCCTCCACGGTCACAGGCGCCAGACGCGGCAGCCCGCCGCTTCCAGCGCCCGGGCGTCGAAGGCCGCCTTGACGTCGATGAAGGCGCCGCCCTTGACCAGCTTGCGGCACAGGTCGTCGGTGGACAGCTCGGCGTACTCGCGGTGCGCGACCGCGGCGACGATGGCGTCGGCACGCGGCAGCTCCTCGAAGGGCACCAGGCGCACGCCGTACTCGTGCATCGCCTCCTCGGGCTCGGCCTGGGCGTCGGTGACGAAGACGTCGACGCCGTAGCTCTCCAGCTCGTGGATGATGTCGATGACCTTGCTGTTGCGCAGGTCGCCGCAGTTCTCCTTGAAGGTCAGGCCGAGCACGTTGACGCGCGCGCCCTTGACGTAGCTGCCCGAGGCGATCATCTGCTTGATCGTCTGCTCGGCGATGAACTTGCCCATGCCGTCGTTGATGCGCCGCCCGGCGAGGATGACTTGCGGGTGGTAGCCCAGCATGTCGGCCTTGTGCGTCAGGTAGTACGGGTCGACGCCGATGCAGTGGCCGCCCACCAGGCCCGGCTTGAACTTCAGGAAGTTCCACTTCGTGCCGGCGGCTTCCAGCACCTCGCTGGTGTCCAGGCCGATCTTGTCGAAGATGATCGCCAGCTCGTTCATCAGCGCGATGTTCAGGTCGCGCTGGGTGTTCTCGATGACCTTGGCGGCCTCGGCGGTCTTGATGCTGCTAGCGCGGTGCACGCCCGGCACGATGATGCGCTCGTAGAGCTGCGCCACCTTCTCCAGCGTCTCGGGCGTGTCGCCGCTGACGATCTTCAGGATCTTGGTCAGCGTGTGCTCGCGGTCGCCCGGGTTGATGCGCTCGGGGCTGTAGCCGACGAAGAAGTCGCGCTTCCACTTCAGGCCCGACTCGCGCTCCAGCACCGGGATGCAGACCTCCTCGGTGGCGCCGGGGTAGACGGTGCTCTCGTAGACCACGATCGCGCCCTTCTTCATGTGCCGGCCGACACTGGTCGACGAGCCGATCAGCGGCTTGAAGTCGGGGATGTGGGCCTCGTCGACCGGCGTCGGCACGGCGACGATGATGACGTCGGCCTCGGCCAGCAGCGCCGGATCGCTGGTGTAGACGGCGTGCGTGGCGGCCGCCATCTCGCTGTCGGGCAGCTCGCGCGACGGGTCGGTGCCGGCCAGGCAGGCGTCGACCTTGTGCTGCGCGATGTCGAAGCCGATGGTGCGCATCTGTTTGCCGAACTCGACGACGAGCGGCAGGCCGACGTAGCCCAGACCGATGACGGCGACAGTGTTCACGGTGTTCTCGCTTTCTGCAGTGATTTGGGGTGAGACGTTAACGGCTGTCGTGCGTGCGCTGGAGCAGCGAACCGAGGGCGCCGTGCTGCTCGCGCAGGAAGGCCTCGATCGCGGCGTCGGCATCGTCGACGTCGGCATAGAGCAGCAGTGTCGCGCCTTCGTTCCCGTGGCCGGCCAGGCGCGCCAGGGCGCCGGCGATCTTGGCCTCGACGTCGCCGCCGATGAAGCGGCCGTCGATCCAGTACAGGCGCCAGACGACGAGGCGGCGCTCGGCGCTGCCCGACAGCGACACGCGGGCGTGGATCTCCGAGCGGCGCAGCGCGACGCGCCGGCCGTCGAGCTCGACGCTGCGCGTCTCGTGCTGCGGCACGCTCCACGCCGGGTCGCGCATGCCGACGAGCAGGCGGTGGGTGCTGACCACCTTCAGCGAATCGTCCTCGCCGCGGTAGTAGTCCAGCAGCACGCCGACGCGGCCGGCCGGGCCGGCGTAGGCACGGCGTGCACGCGCCGAGGCGTCGTCATAGTCGGGCGACCAGTCGGGAACGTCGGTGCCGGCCGCGTGCCAGGCGCCCAGGGTCTCGGGCAGCGCCAGCCGCGCTGCGGGCGCATCGCCCTCGGCGCGCTCGAGCATCGCCAGCACGCCGTGCGGCAGCAGCGCGACGACGGCCACCGCGACGGCCGCGAGCGCGACGCGCCGCGCCGGCGGCGCCGCGGCCAGCGCCTCGTCGGCCGCCGGCACGCGCGCCGGCGCCGGCGCCTGCGACCAGCGCGAGCCGATGAAGAACATCGCCAGGATGATGACGCCGAAGAACACCCAGCCGTAGAGGATGTGGTCGACGCCGACGGCGAGCTTGTTGCCCGAGAGGTGGGCCAGCATCACGATCAGGTAGGCGCGCAGCCAGTTGGCGACGATGGGCACGGCGATCGACACCGCCATGAAGGCCGCGCGCCGGCGCCAGGAGCTGTAGCTCAGGTAGGCGAACAGCGAGCCGACCATGAACGAGGCCATCAGGTAGCGGATGCCGCTGCACTCGTCGATGACCGACCAGGTGCCGCTGGGCACGACGAAGTTCTGGCCTTCGCGGTAGACCGGCACGCCGGTCATCTGCAGCGCGCCGACGACGAAGTCGGCGGTCCACTCCATCATCCACGGCAGCGCGAACTCGCCGAAGGGCACGGCGAAGAACGCGAACATCAGCGGGAAGAAGATCGTGCGCGCGACCGGCCAGCCGAACACAGCCGGCACCGCCAGCACCAGCGTCGCGACGAAGGCGAACTGCGTCGCGGCGTTGACCGCCACCAGTTCGGACAGCAGCCAGAACGCGGCGACGGCCAGCATCGGCAGCAGCAGCCAGGGCTGCGGCCGCGGCGCCAGCGCCGCCAGCACGGCGCGCTGGCGCCAGACCAGCCAGAGCACGATCGGCGGCACCAGCAGGCAGTGGGCGAAGGTCTCCGAGCGCCACCAGACGTCGGCCATCGCCAGCGCGGTGTCGCGGTAGAACCAGCCGATCGCCGCCAGCAGCGGCACGAAGACGGCCAGCGCGCTGCGCCAGGGCGAGGCGTGGGACACGGGGGCGGGAACGGCGCTCATCGTCGGCAGCTTCAGGCGGCGCGCACGGCCAGCGCCGCGGCGAGGTGGTCGTCGATGCGCGCCAGGTTGGCGCCCCAGGAATAGTCGGCCAGCACACGCTCGCGGCCGGCGGCGCCCAGCGCCGCGGCCCGCGCCGGGTCGGCGAGCAGCGCGCCGACCTCGCGCACGAAGGCCGGCGCGTCGGCGGCGAGCACGATCTCGCGCCCGTCGACGGCGCCGACCGTCGAGCCGCAGCCGGTGGCGGCGACCACCGGACGTGCCATCGCCATCGCCTCCAGCACCTTGTTCTGGATGCCGCGCGCCAGGCGCAGCGGCGCGACGACGACGTCGGCATGCTGCAGCCAGGGCCGCACGTCGGCCACGGTGCCGGTGACGTTGACCGCCTCGCCGGCCAGCGCACGCACCGCCGGCGCCGGGTTGCGGCCGACGACGTGCAGCCTGAGCCCCGGAAACGCGGCGCGCAACGCCGGCAGCGCCTCCTGCACGAACCAGACGACGGCATCGACGTTGGGCCAGTAGTCCATCGCGCCGGTGAAGGCGACGGCCGGCGCGCCGGGCGGGTACGGCGAGGCGCGCGCCGGGTCGGGCGCGAAGAACTCGGCGTCGACGCCGTTGGCCAGCGCGTCGACGGCGCCGGCGCATTCGGGCGCCAGCGAGCGGAAGAGTTCGGTCTCGCGTTCGGTGACGAAGTACGAGCGCTGGAAGCGCGCCGCGACCTCGCGCTCGTAGGCCAGCAGGCGCTCGCCTTCACGCCGGTACAGCCAGGCCAGCGGGCCGCCGCGGTCGGTGGCGAACTGGGTCCACTTGGCCGAGTCGACGTCGACGAAGTCGACCAGCGTCGGCAGCCCCAGGCCTTCGGCGTACTGGGCCATCGCCGAGCAGAAGACGACGACGGCGTCGATGCGGCGTTCGGCGACGGTGCGGCGCACCCAGCGCGCCATCGCCGCGTCCTGGTAGTAGCGCAGCGTCAGCGCGCGGCCGTCGAGCAACGCGGCCAGGCTGGCGGCGCGCGCGCGCAGCGGGTGCAGGCGCGGCGCGAACAGGCTGGCGCAGTCGCGCGCCAGCGTCGGCACGTGGGCCTCGTCCTCGGGGTCGTCGACGAAGGTGCCGACGTGCACCTCGTGGCGCGCCAGCAGGTGGCGCAGCAGGTGGTACGAGCGCACCTTGTCGCCCTTGTTGGGCGGGTACGGCAGGCGGTGGGCGAGAAAGAGCAGCCGCGCCATGCTCACCCCAGGCTGCGCACGATGTGCGGGCCGATCGCGTTGGCCATCGCCAGCGGCATCTTTCGCCAGGCGCGGATCAGCAGCTGGTACTTGGCGTTGCTCGGGTTGTGCTGCGGCACCGACTCGCGCGTGAACAGCCGGTACTCGTAGGCCAGCGGCGTCGGCTCGAAACCCCAGTTCTTCTTGAAGGCGTAAGGGCCGGTGCCCTGCTTGCTGCGGCCGTAGTCGAAGGTCTTCAGCCCACGCGCGCAGGCGTGGCGCATCAGCTCCCAGTACTTGAAGTCGTTGGCGGCCAGGTCGCGCGCGGCTTCGTCGTCGCCGGCGTAGTACGGCAGGATCTCGTCGCGGAAATAGAAGCTCAGCACCGAGGACAGCGGCCGGCCGTCGGGCGCGCAGACGGTGAGCACGCTGCAGTCCTCGCCGAACTCGCGCCGCAGCGCCTGGAACCAGCGCTGGGGCATCGCCGGCGTGCCGTGGCGGTGCACGTTGTCGGCGTAGAGCGCGAAGAAGCGCTCGACGCCGTCGTCGAAGGCGCTGGTCAGCCCGTTCTTCAGCCCCTTGCGCACCATCGCGCGCTGCTTGCGCGGGATGGCCAGCATGTTGGCCTCCTCGTCGGGCAGGATCTCCTTGCGGAAGGTGACGTAGAGCTCCTGGCGCGGCCAGCCTTCGTGGCTGCGCGCCAGCTGGCGCAGCTCCAGGTGCTCGACGCCGGCCTCGCGGCCCAGGCGCTCGGCGGCGGCCTCCAGCAGCAGCGCGGTCTCCTCGTCGTCGGCGACGACGCCGCCGTAGACCGCGAACGGCAGGCTGGCCAGCGAATGGCCGAACAGCAGGCTCTTCACGCGCGCCAGCGGCAGCACGCCGACGATGCGGCCGCCGCGCTCGGCATAGAGGAAATGCGTGTCGTGGCGGAACACCTCACGCAGCACGCGCTGCCAGCCGGCGCGGTGGAAGAAGGTCGCTTGCGGGTGGGCGAAGACGTACTCGTCCCAGGCCGCGGCGAGGCGGCCGTCTCCGGGGGCAAGACGCTGGACGGTGGTCACGGCGGTTCAGGCCGGGCGCGCCGCGGCGGCGTCCCGGTCGAGGAAGATCGTGTCCATGCGGCCCCAGCGGAAGTCGTCGAGCAGGCTCTCGAGCTTGCGCTCCATGCGGGCGATGTTCACGTAGTGGCGGAAACGCGTCCTGGCATCGATGCCGGGCACACGCGGCTGGCCGGCGTCGATCTCCCAGGGGTGGAAGTAGAAGACCGCGGCCTCGCGGTCTTCGCGGTTGACGCGGGCGATCAGCCAGCGCGAGGCGGCGTAGGGCAGCAGCCGGAAATAGCCGCCGCCGCTGGACGGCAGGTTGCGCCCGCCCAGGCGCACGGTGCTCACCGGCACTTCCAGCAGGCCGCCGGCGACGCGGTGGGCGAAACGCGGCGCGTCGGGCATGCCGTAGTGGTCGTGGCGGATCGGGTAGATGCTGCTGCTGTAGGCGTGGCCGGTCTCGGCCAGCGTGTCGAAGGCCCAGAGGTTGCGTTTGCCGATCGAGAAGCTGGGCGCGCGGTAGCCGCGCACGGCGACGCCGCCGAGGTCTTCGAGGATCGCCTTGGCGCGCGCGACGTCGTCGTGGAAGGCGGCGCGGTCCAGGTCGCTGGCGCGCTGGTGGCCGTAGCCGTGGCTGGCGAGCTCATGGCCGCCTTCGACGATGCGGCGCACCAGCTGCGGGTAGCGTTCGGCGACCCAGCCCAGCGTGAAGAAGGTGGCCTTGACGCCGCGCGCGTCGAGCAGCGCCAGGATGCGCTCGACGTTGCGCTCGACGCGGCACTCGCGTGCGTCCCAGTCGCTGCGGCGGATGTACGGCGCGAACGCCGAGACCTGGAAGTAGTCCTCGACGTCGATCGTCAGCGCGTTCGTGATCGCGGGGGCGAGCATCGGAGCGGGTGCCTCACGACAGCCAGCGCGCCAGATCGGCGGCGATGCGCTCGGCGGCGTGGCCGTCCCAGAGCTCGGGCACGCGGCCACGCTTGCCGCGGCCGGCGAGGATCTCGTCGACGCCGGCGAGGATCGCGGCGCGGTCGCGGCCGACCATCGTGTTCGTGCCTTCGTCGACGGTGATCGGGCGCTCGGTGTTCTCGCGCATCGTGAGGCAGGGCACGCCGAGTGCGGTGGTCTCTTCCTGCAGGCCGCCGGAGTCGGTGAGCACGACGGTGGCGCCGGCCATCAGCCCCAGCATCTCCAGGTAACCCTGCGGCGGCAGCAGCGTCACGCGCGCCGGGTCGAGCAAGTGGCCAAGGCCGAAACGCTCGACGTTGGCGCGGGTACGCGGATGCAGCGCGAAGACCAGCGGCAGCCGCTCGGCGACGAGCGACAGCGTCTCGAGCACCTCCTGCAGCGTCGCGGCGTCGTCGACGTTGGACGGCCGGTGCAGCGTGACGACGCCGTAGCCGGCGGCGCCGGCCAGGCGTGCGGCGTCGTGGCCGTGGGCCTGCAGCGTCGCGGCGGCGCTGCGCGCGCGTTCGCGGCAGGCGAGCAGCGTGTCGATCATCACGTTGCCGACGAAACACACGCGCTCGGCGGCCACGCCTTCGCGCAGCAGGTGGTCCAGCGCGCCGCGTTCGGTCGTGTAGAGCCGGTCGGCGAGCTGGTCGGTCAGCACGCGGTTGATCTCTTCGGGCATGCGCCGGTCGAAGCTGCGCAGGCCGGCTTCGACGTGCACCACCGGCACGCTCTTCTTGGCGGCCACCAGCGCGCAGGCCAGCGTCGAGTTGACGTCGCCGACGACCAGCACGCAGCTCGGCCGGTGGGCGTCGATCGCCGGCTCGAAGCGGCGCATCACCTCGGCGGTCTGCACCGCGTGGCTGCCCGAGCCGACCTCGAGGTTCAAGTCCGGGCGCGGCAGGTTCAAGTCCACGAACAGCTTGTCGTTCATGTCCTGGTCGTAGTGCTGGCCGGTGTGCACCAGCAGCGCGGGAATCGGCGGCTGGTGTGCGGCGAAGGCACGCAGGATCGGCGCGATCTTCATGAAGTTCGGCCGCGCGCCGACGACACAGAGCACGGGACCGTTCACGGCTTCTCCGAAGGCTTGGCCGCGGCGGCGGCTTCGACGAGCTTGGTCAGCATCGCCAGCGTCTGCAGGTTGATGCGCTCCAGGCGCAGCAGGCTCTTCTCCAGCCGCTGCAGCTGGTCGCCGCGCTGGTCGGCGGCGAGCGCCTGGATCTGGCGCGTCATCGCCTCGGCGTCCTCGGCCGGCAGCTGCAGGCTCGACAGGTCGACGTCCAGCGAGGCGCTGACCGCGGCCGCGGCGGCCGCCAGGGCCTCGGCGCCGGCGACGGCCTTGACCGGCTTGTTCGGCACCTCGGCTTCCTGCTGGAACTCGCGCACGACCTCGGCGACGTCGTCGGCCGTCAGGTGCGTCTTGCCGGCCAGGAAGCCGGCCAGCAGCAGCCGGTCGCAGACGGTGTTGACGCGCCGCGGGATGCCGCCGGTGGCCTGGTAGATGCCGTCGAAGGCCGCCGGGTCGAAGCTGGGCTTGCCGGTCGAGCCGGCGCACTTCAGGCGGTGCTCGATGTAGCGCTGCGTCTCCTCGGCGTCCAGCGGGCCGATGTGGCAGGTGGCCGCGACACGCTGGCGGAACTGCTCCATCTCCGGGCGCTGCAGGATCTCGCGGAACTCGGGCTGGCCGACGAGGAAGCTCTGCAGCAGCGCCTGGTTGCCGAACTGGAAGTTCGACAGCATGCGCAGCTCCTCGACCGCGCGCGGCGTCAGGTTCTGCGCCTCGTCGACGATCAGCAGGCAGCGCTTGCCCTTGCTGGTCTGGCTGATGAGGAAGGCTTCCAGCGTGATCAGCAGCTCGCTCTTGGGCACGTCCTTGACGCGGAAGCCGAAGGCCGCGCCGACCATGCGCAGCGTGTCCTCGGCGCCGAGCTGGGTCGTCACCAGGTGGCCGGCGATGACGTTGCTGCCGTGCAGGCCGTCGATCAGCGAGCGCAGCACGGTCGTCTTGCCGGCACCGATCTCGCCGGTGATGACGATGAAGCCCTCGTTGCGCGAGACACCGTACTCCAGGTAGGCCTTGGCGCGGCGGTGCTGCTTGCTGCCGAAAAAGAAGCTCGGGTCGGGGTTGAGCTGGAACGGCTTGCTGCTCAACCCGTAGAACGCTTCGTACATGATCAGAACCGGTAGTTGAGCGATCCGATGATCGCGGATTCCCGGTAGGGGCTCGTCTCGCTGTCGAACCAGACGCGTCTCACCGACAGGGTCCCGGTGGTGCGCTGGCCCAGCGTGTTGGTCAGCGACAGCTCCACGCGGCGCAGGTCGTTGCCGGGCTGCGTGTCTTCGTCCGGGGTCTTTTGCCACGACGCCGTCAGCGCCAGCGAGGACTGCGTGCTCAGGCGGTGGCTCCAGTCGGCGGTCAGCGCGTACTGGCGCACGCGCGGCACGATGGCCAGGTCGCCGGCGTCGTACTGCTGGTCGCCCAGGCGCTCCGACTGGTTGCGCGAAGCCGCCAGCGCGAAGGTGTTGCGCGTGCCGGTGATCGACATCACCAGCGACTGCGTG
Source organism: Rubrivivax gelatinosus IL144 (assembly GCF_000284255.1). Classification (NCBI taxonomy): domain Bacteria; kingdom Pseudomonadati; phylum Pseudomonadota; class Betaproteobacteria; order Burkholderiales; family Sphaerotilaceae; genus Rubrivivax; species Rubrivivax gelatinosus. Next base: position 428,887 of record NC_017075.1, on the reverse strand, counting down.
CGCTGCAGCGACGGCGCGCTGTTCAGGAAACCGAGCGAGACCGACGGATCGAAGCCCATCAGCGCACGCGTCAGCTGCTCGCAGGTCGCGGCGTTGTTGACCACCGCCATGCAGCTCGAATAGATCTGCAGATAACGCTGGCGCAGCGGGCCCAGCGCCTCGGTGTCCTGGCCCGAGACGCCGCGTGAATCGGTGTAGGCGATCAGCGCCCGGCGGAAGCGGTGGCTGAGGTTGAAGCTGTGCGAGTTGCCGTAGAAATGGCGATCGGCCTGGCCCGAGATCTGGGTGCGCACGCCCGGCACCCAGTTGAAGCCCCAGCCGTTGCTCGACGACTTCTGCGTCCCGTTGCCCAGGATGTCCGAGCGGTCCTCGCCGTGGGTGGCGAAGACCTGCAGCCGCGGCGTCAGCGACAGCGACACCGTGCCGACGACGCTGTCGCTGATGTAGCTTTCGCTACCGGCGTAGTCGCTGGTCTGGCGCGTCGCGGCGACGCTCCAGCCGAAGATGCCGTGCTGGGCGCCGGCGCGCACCGAGGCGTCCCAGTCGTTGCTGTCGCCGGCCGTGCTGTCCTTGGCCCGCGTGGCCCGCCAGTTGGCGACCGCCGACAGGTCGATCAGCCCGCCCAGGCGCGCCTTGGCGGACGGCGAGACGGCCACCGAGGCGACGTCGGTGCTGTTCGCGTTGTCCAGGCCGGTGCCGCCGGACTGCACGCCGAAAGCCGAGATCGACTGCTGCGACACGCTGGCGCTGGCGTCGAGGAAGACGTGGCGGTCGACGAGTTCGGCGCCGCCGTCGGCAGCCAACTGGTGGTGCGCCGTGCTGCGGCCGGAATCGCGCGCGTACTGCACGAGGTCCAGACGGTAGTCCAGCGAGCCCTGAACGCGGCCGGATCGCCCCGACAGGCGGATGCCGGGGCTGACCTCGGTGATCGACTCGGCCTGGCGATCGTTGTCGCTGAGCTTGCCGTTGTCGGTGAAGGTCTGCTGCAGGTTGATCGAACGTTCGAGCTTGAACGCCTCGCGCTCCTGCGCCAGCGCCGGCCCGGCCAGCAGCGCGGCCATGGCCAGCAGCGCCAGCCGCGGCTGCGGGCGGACGATCGTCGGACGCGCCATCGCGCTAGTCCCCGGCTTTGGGCGCCGCAGGCTCGGACGCCTCTCCTTCGGAGCCGGCCTCCGCGTCCTGGCCATAGCCGTAACCGTATCCATAGCCGTAACCCTGGCCCGCGCCGTAGCCGACGGCATCGGTCCGTGCCTTGTTGAGCACCAGCAGCCGCACCGGGCAGGCGTCGATGGTGTCCAGCGCCTGCTGCACCGCCGACTGGTGAGTGCGCCCGGCGGCGACGACGACGACGATCTGGCCCATGTGCGAGGCCAGCACGCGCGACTCGGTCGTCAGCAGCAGCGGCGGCGAGTCGAAGATGATGATGCGGTCGGGGTAGCGCGTCGCCATCTCGTCGAGCAGGCGCGCCATGCCCTCGCTGGCCAGCAGCTCGGTCGCCTTGGCGTGCGGCGTGCCGCTGGGCAGCACGGTCAGCTTGTCGACGTTGGTGCGCAGCAGCACGTCCGACAGCTCGGCCTTGCCTTCGAGCACGTCGAGCAGGCCGGCGCTGGGCGGCAGCCCGAGCACGCGCAGCAGCGACGGGCGCGCGACGTCGGCGTCGACGAGCACGACCGTGTGGTCGAGTTCGGCGGCGATGCTCATCGCCAGGTTCACCGAGGTGAAGCTCTTGCCTTCGCCGGCCACCGCGCTGGTGACCATGATCAGGTTGCCGTGCTTGAGCATGGCGGCGCCCTTGCCCACCGCGTTGGCGATCAGCGGGCGCTTGATGACGCGGAACTGGTCGGCGACGACGGTGCGCGGCGAGTTCGGCGTGACGATGCCGGCGGCGTTCAGCTCGTCGAGCTTGAGCTCGACGCGGCGCGAGGTGGCCACCGGCTCGACACGCTCCGGGGCGGGCGCCGGGCGCTCCTGCGGCACCGCCGGCCCGGCGACGTCGGGAATCGCGACGCCCGCCTGGCGGAGTTGCTCGAGGCGCTGCGCGGCCTGTTCGATCAGACTGGTCATACGGATCTCACGCGGCGGCGGCGCGCTGGGCCAGCAGGGCCACCGCGACGATGCCAAGGGCGTACAGGCCGACGAGGCCGCCGGAGGCGCCGAGGAAGCGCAGCGTCATCTTGCGTTCGCGGCGGCGGTCCTCGTCGCTGAGGACCATCGACACGACGCCGAGCAGCGGCAGGCCGGTCTTGGTGCGCAGTTCGATGGCGTCGTTGTAGACCGGGCGCAGCTGGCTGCCGGCGAAGGCGACGCCGAGCCCGGCGGCCAGCGCGACACCGAGCGCGCCGAGCAGCAACAGCAGGCGGTTGGGCGCCACCGGTTCCGGCGCGACGCGCGGCGGGTCGATCAGGCGGAAGTCGGCGACGCCCGAGGCGACCTCGAGTTCGCCGGACATGATGGCCGACTGGCGGCGCGCCACCAGGTCCTCGTAGTTCTTCTTGTAGACGTCGTAGTCGCGGTTGAGCTGCGCGGCCTCGGCCTCGATCTGCGGCGCCAGCTTCAGCCCAGAGCGGGCCTGCGCCAGGCGCCCCTGGAACTCGCCGACGCGGGTGCGCAGCGAGGCGACCTGCACCTCGGCAGCGGCCAGCATGCGCGAGAGTTCCTGCACCGCGACGTTGCCGCCGGCGGCCGGGTTGACGGCGGCCGCGGCCTGCGCCGACTTGCGCAGCTCGGCCATCTCCTTCTTCTTCTGCTCCTCGAGCTCGCGGATCAGGCGCTTGGTGATGATGACTTCGGGGTGCTGGTCGGTGAAGCGCTGCTGCAGCGTGTCGAGGTTGCGCTTCTGGGCGTCGATGCGCGCGTCGAGCTCGGGCGTCGAGATGCCGAGCGCGGCGTCGTCGGCCGCGGCGTGGCCGGTGCCGGCCTCGGCGTTGCGCTTCTCCTCGGCGAGCTGGGCCTTGACGGCGTCGCGCGCGTTCTCGGCCTCACGCAGCTCGAGCTGGGCCTGCTGCAGCGCCGCCGACGCCTCGGACAGCCGCGACGTCGCGCTCTTGCCGTCGTCGGGCTGCATCTCGATGTTGCGCAGCTTGAACTCCTTGAGCCGCGCCTCGGCCTCTTCGAGCTTCTGCTCGTACTGCTTGATCTGGTCGTTCAGGAAGGTCTTGGCCGAGTCGGTGTCCTTGCGGCTGGCACCCAGGCTGGACTCGACGAAGATCGAGACCAGCGACTGGATCACGCGCTTGGCCTTCTCGCTCTCGCGGTCGCGGTAGACCAGCGAATAGAGGTTGTCGCGCCCGGTGTTGCGGATCTGGATGTCCTTGGTCAGGCGCTGGATCAGGTCTTCCTGCTCGACCGCCGAGCCTTCGGACAGGTCGAGGTCGGCCATGCGGATCAGCTTCTCGATGTTCGGACGACTGATCAGCGTGCGGCTCAGCATCGAGATCTGCTGCTCGACGTTGGGCTGCACCGTCAGGCCCGACATCAGCGGCTTGAGGATCGACTGCGTGTCGACGTAGATCCGCGCCGAGGCTTCGTACTGGTCGGGGATGCGGAAGACGACGACGGCGGCGACCAGACCCACCACCCAGGCAGCGATCAGCCCCTGCCAGCGGTAGTTCCAGATGCCGCGCAGGATGGCGAGTGCTTGGCGGACGAGTTCTTGCATGAGGACGGCGGGATCGGCGGGCGCGAGGCCGGGCTCAGAAGAAGCTCTGCGGAATGATCAGGATGTCGCCCGGGCGCATCTCGACGTTGGCCGAGACGTCGCCGTCCTTGATCAGGTCGTCCAGGCGCACCGAGTACTGCTTGTTGCCTTCGGAGGTGCGCAGGATCGAGGCGCGGTTGCCGGCCGCGAAGTCGGTGAGGCCGCCGGCGGCGATCATCACGTCGAGCACGGTCATCTTCGACTTGAACGGCAGGAACTGCGGCCGCGCGGCTTCGCCGACGACGCGGATCTGCTCGCTGTAGGGGCCGACGAAGCCGTTGACGAGCACCGTGACGATCGGGTCGCGCACGTACTTGGACAGCACCTGCTCCAGGTCGCGGGCCAGCTGCACCGAGGTCTTGCCCTGGGCGACGACCTCGTCGACCAGCGGCGCCGAGACCTTGCCGTCGGGGCGCACCGGCACCGACATCGACAACTCGGGGTTGCGCCAGACGATGATGTTGACCGAGTCGCCGGCACCGATGATGTAGGTGTAGTCCTGTTCGGCAGCCTGGGCCGGAGCCGGCGGATACGACTTGATCGCCGAGCACGCGGCCAGGCTCGCCACGGCGACCAGCACACCAAACATGCGGCAGGCGGACGCTGCCGTTTCAGACATGAGCTTCACGAGATCTCCCGGGGAATTCCGTGTGGCCGAGGGCCGGATCAGGCCGGGAATCATGGCATAACAGGTTGAAGCAAAATCCCGTCGGCGCCCCCCTGTTCCAAGGTTCCGGGCGGCAAGATTCCACGATCCGAGGGCCCGCCGCGGCCCGATCCCGAACCCCCTGACCGATACCGCCACCGAATGCATGCCCCGTGCCGCGACGTCCTCCCATGACAGGGGGAACGGCGCCGGATTCATGACCGAAATCACGGTTTTGAAACCGGCAACGCGCTAGGGACGCCGATCCCGCGAGCCGGGGGTTGTAGCCGCCTCGTGGCGATCCCTACAGTGGCCGCACAGGTCACGCCTGCTTGCAAACGCAACACACCCTCCGGCCGGGCCACGGCACCGGTCGTCGACATCACCAAAACGCGCTCGCGCGCCGGGTGAAAGTCGTCACGAAGCCGTCATCCCGGAAGCGATCATGATCCGCATCTTCAGCCACTACGTGCACCGTCAGACCGTCCTCCAGGTGTCGTCGGACTGCGCCCTGCTGGTGCTGATGCTCGTCGCCGTCTTCATCGTGCCGTTCGGCCACGCGGTCGACCTGCTGTCGGTGGCCGGGCCGCACGTGCTGTCGCTGGCCGCCGGCATGGTGGTCATCAGCGCCGCCACCGGCATCTACCAGCGCGGCCCCCACCTGACGCCGGTGCAGACCTGCGCCCGCGCCGTCGCGATGCTGGTCATCGCGCTGCCGCTGGCCTGGCTGACCTTCGGCCTGCTGCCCGAGGCCACGCCCGACCGCCACGTCGTGCAGGTCGCGGCGATGGCCGGCGTCGCCGCGGTGGTGGCGCGCCGGGTCTACGTCACGCACTGGGGTGCACGCGAACGCGACCGCGTTCGCGTGATGATCTTCGGCTCGGGCACGGCGGCCCACATCGTCGCGCAGACGCTGGAGTCCTCCGATCCGAGCATCGAGATCGTCGGCTTCGTGCCCGGCCCGAACGAGAAGGAAGCGGCGGTCGACGAGAGCCGCATCCTGAACTCCGAGCTGCCGCTGCCGGCCCTGGCCAAGCAGCTCGGCGTCGACGAGATCATCGTCGCGCTGACCGAGCGCCGCTCGGGCAGCATGCCGCTGCGCCAGCTGCTCGACTGCAAGCTCTTCGGCGTCAAGGTCTACGACCTGTCCACGCACTTCGAGAAGCGCCTGGGCCAGATCCGCATCGACTTCGTCAACGCCGGCTGGCTGATCTTCGGCGAAGGCTTCAACCAGGGCGCGCTGCGCACGGCGATCAAGCGCCTCTTCGACATCCTGTTCAGCACGCTGCTGATCGTGCTGGCGACCCCGGTGATGCTGCTCACCGCGCTGGTGATCAAGCTCGACAGCCGCGGCCCAGTCTTCTACAGCCAGGAGCGGGTCGGCCTCGGCGGCGCCAGCTTCATGGTGACCAAGTTCCGCAGCATGCGCACCGACGCCGAGAAGGACGGCAAGCCGCGCTGGGCGACCGCGCGCGACGACCGCGTCACGCGCGTAGGCCACGTCATCCGGCTGCTGCGCATCGACGAGCTGCCGCAGCTCTTCAACGTGCTCAAGGGCGAGATGAGCCTCGTGGGCCCGCGCCCTGAACGGCCGTTCTTCGTCGAGCAGCTGACGCGCGAGATCCCGTTCTTCGCCGTGCGCCACAGCGTCAAGCCGGGCGTCACCGGCTGGGCCCAGGTGCGCTACCAGTACGGTTCCACCGTCGAGGACTCGCAGCAGAAGCTGCAGTACGACCTCTACTACGTGAAGAACCATTCCCTGTTCCTCGACCTCGTCGTGCTGTTCGAGACGGTCGGCGTGGTGCTGACGGGCAAGGGGGCGCGCTGACCCTCCGGCGGGGATCCTAGAATCCTCCGCTCCGTCCACGGAGCGCCCGCCGGCGCAGCCTGAACCATGGAACGCCCCGAGGCCGAACTCGCCCTGCTCGGTTTCGCGCTCGCGGCGCTGGTCCACGCCGGCTTCGTGCTGTCGCTCGCGCGCGGCACCGAGTGGCGCCAGCAGCACGGCCGCAGTGCCCAGAACTTCCTCGCCGCGCTGGTGGCCACGGTGGCCTGGGCGCTGGCGTCGTTCTGGCAGGCCGCCCATCCGACGCTGGCCGGCGGCTACGCTGCGGCACTGCTGGACCTGCTGCGCCTGGGCCTGTGGCTGCGCTTCATGCTCGCGCTGCTCGAGCCCGCCGGTCGCGACGCGGCCGACCCGGCGCTGCGCCCCTTGCGCAGCGCCGCCGGCCTGGCGCTGCTGGTCGCGCTGTGCGCGCTGGTCGGCATCGCGCTGGCGCGCGAGCCCGCGGCGCTGCTGCGCCTGCTGTTCGGCGGCTGGCTGCTGATCGCCGTCGTCGGGCTGGTGCTGGTCGAGCAGATCTTCCGCAACCTGCCCGAGGACTCGCGCTGGAACGCCAAGCCGGTGTGCCTGGGGCTGGCGCTGCTGTTCGCCTTCGACCTCTACGTCTACGCCGAGGGCGTGCTCTTCGGCCGCCTGGACGCCGACGCGCTGGGCGTGCGCGGCCTGGTCGTCGCGCTGGCGATGCCCTGGCTGCTGGTCGCGGCCCGGCGCCGGCGCGACTGGATCCGCGGCCTGCAGGTCTCGCGCTCGGCGGCCTTCTACTCGGCGACGCTGATCCTGGTCGGCGCCTACCTGCTGGTGATGGCCGGCCTCGGCTACTGGGTGCGCTACTTCGGCGGCGACTGGGGCCGCGGCCTGCAGATCGTGCTCGCCGCCGTCGGCGTGCTGGGGCTGGGCGTGCTGGTGCTGTCCGGCGCGGCGCGCGCGCGGCTGCGTGTCTTCGTCGGCAAGCACTTCTTCAGCTACCGCTACGACTACCGCGAGGAGTGGCTGCGCTTCACCGCGATGCTGTCCTCGCGCGGCTCGCCGCAGGAGATCGGCGGCCTGGTCGTGCGCGGCCTGGCGAACATGGTCGAGTCGCCGTCGGGCAGCCTGTGGCTGCGCGGCGCTGCCGACGAGGTCTACCGCCAGGCGGCGCGCTGGAACACCGCCGAGGTCGGCGCCGCCGAAGGCCGCGATTCGGCGCTCGTCGCCTTCCTCGGCGAGCCCGGCTGGGTCATCGACCTCGACGAGTTCCGCGACGCCCCGCGGCGCTACGGCAACCTGGCGCTGCCGGGCTGGCTGCAGGAGGCGGCGGACACCTGGCTCGTCGTGCCGCTGCCGGTGGCCGGCGAGCTGCTGGGCTTCGTCACGCTGGGCCGGCCGCGCACGCCGCTGGAGCTGAACTGGGAGGTGCGCGACCTGCTGAAGACCGCCGCGCGCCAGGCCGCCGGCATCCTGGCGCAGATGCAGGCCACCGAGGCCTTGCTGGAGGCACGCAAGTTCGAGGCCTTCAACCGCATGTCGGCCTTCGTCGTGCACGACTTGAAGAACATCGTCACCCAGCTGTCGCTGATGATGAAGAATGCCCAGCGCCTGCACGCCAACCCGGAGTTCCAGCAAGACATGCTGATGACGGTCGAGAGTTCCCTCGAGAAGATGCGCCGCCTGATGCTGCAGCTGCGTGAAGGCGCGACGCCGCCCGGCGGCGCACGCGGCGTCGAGATCGCCGCCATCGTGCGCCGCATCGCCGCCACCGCGCGCAGCGCCGGGCGCACGATCGAGGCCGACTGCGCCGAGGGCCTGGCCACGCGCGGCCACGAGGAGCGGCTCGAGCGCGTGCTCGGCCACCTGGTGCACAACGCGCTCGACGCCACGCCGCCCGAAGGCCGCGTCTGGGTGCACGCGGCGCGCCACGGCGGCCAGGTGCGCATCGTGGTCGGCGACACCGGCTGCGGCATGAGCGAGGACTTCGTGCGCAACAAGCTCTTCCGCCCGTTCAGCAGCACCAAGACCAGCGGCATGGGCATCGGCTCCTACGAGAGCTTCCAGTACCTGCGCGAGCTCGGCGGCACGATCGACGTCGCCAGCCGCGTCGGCGAAGGCACCGTCATCACGCTGCTGATGCCGCTGTTCGAGACCCACGCCTCTTCCGACCTCCGGATGTCCGCATGAGCCTGAACCCCGACACCGCCGGCCGCGTGCTGATCGTCGAGGACGACCTCGCGCTGCAGAAGCAGATCAAGTGGTCGCTCGATCGCTACGACTGCGCCACCGCCGCCGACCGCGAAGCCGCGATCCTGCAGTACCGCCGCGTGCAGCCCACCGTCGTCACGATGGACCTGGGCCTGCCGCCCGACCCCGACTCGGTCTCCGAAGGCTTCAAGCTGCTCGAGCAGCTGCTGGACCTGGACCCGCACGTCAAGGTCATCGTCCTGACCGGCCAGAACGACCAGGCCAACGCCTTGCGCGCCGTCGCGCTGGGTGCCTACGACTTCCTGGCCAAGCCCTTCGACCCCGAGGTGCTGGGCCTGACGATCGAACGCGCGATGCGCCTGGCCGAACTGCAGACCGAGAACCGCCGCCTGCAGGCGCTGCAGCAGCCCGACGCGCTGTCGGGGCTGATGACGCGCGACCCCGAGATGCTGCGCATCTCGCGCATGGTCGAGCGCGTCGCCTCCAGCGACGCGACGGTGCTGCTGCTCGGCGAGAGCGGCACCGGCAAGGAGGTGCTGGCACAGGGCCTGCACCAGGCCTCGCGGCGCAGCGGGCGTTTCGTCGCCATCAACTGCGCGGCGATCCCCGAGAACCTGCTCGAGAGCGAACTCTTCGGCTACGAGAAGGGCGCGTTCACCGGCGCCGCGAAGACGACGCCGGGCAAGATCGAGACCGCCAACGGCGGCACGCTGATGCTCGACGAGATCGGCGACCTGCCCGCGGCGCTGCAGGCCAAGCTGTTGCGCTTCCTGCAGGAACGCAAGATCGAGCGCCTGGGCGCGCGCCAGGAGATCCCGGTCGACGTGCGCGTCGTCGGCGCCACGCACCAGGATCTGCAGGCGCTGATCGCCGAAGGCCGCTTCCGCGAGGACCTGTACTACCGCCTCGCCGAGATCGAGGTGAAGATCCCGCCGCTGCGCTCGCGCCAGGGCGACGCGGTGCTGCTGGCGCACGCCTTCCTGCGCCGCTTCGCGCAGGAGCAGCGCCGCGGCTCGCTGGTCTTCAGCGAGGACGCGCTGCAGGCCATCGCCGCCCACGCCTGGCCGGGCAACGTGCGCGAGCTGCTCAACGTCGTCAAGCGCGCCTCGATCATGGCCGATGGCACACGCGTCACGGCGCAGGACATGGGCCTCAAGGTGCCGACGCGCGACGACAGCGCCGGCGACGCGTCCGAGTTCGACCTGCGCGCCGCGCGCGAGGCCGCCGAGCGCCAGACGGTGATCGCCGCGCTGGCGCGGGCCAACAACAACATCGTCAAGGCCTCGGAGCTGCTGGGCATCAGCCGGCCGACGCTCTACGACCTGATGCACCGTCTGGCGATCAAGTGACGGCGGCGCCCCGGGCGGCGCCGATCCCCCTGCCCGACGCCCGAAGATGCAACGGTTCCGAACCCTGACATGAAGACCCTCACCCGCTCCGCCGCCACGCTCGCCGTCGCGGCCCTGCTCGCCGCCTGCGGCGGCCCGTCCGCCGACGAACTGCTGGCCACGGCCAAGGACTCGCTGGCGCAACACGACACCAAGTCGGCGACGATCTCGCTGAAGTCGGCGCTGCAGAAGAACCCCGATCTCGCCGAGGCCCGGCTGCTGCTGGGCACGACGCTGCTGGCCAGCGGCGACGCCGCCGGCGCCAGCGTCGAGCTGCGCAAGGCCACCCAGCTCAAGCTGCCCGAGGCCCGCGTCGTGCCGCCGCTGGCGCGTGCGCTGCTGGCCACCGGCGAAGAGCGCCGCATCGTGCAGACCTGGGCCGACACCACGCTGGGCCAGCCGGCCGCCGACGCCGACCTGGCGACGACGCTGGCCCAGGCCTACCTGAAGCTCGACCAGGCCGAGAAGGCGGCCGCGGCCGTCGACGCGGCGCTGAAGGCCCAGCCCGACTGGGCGCCGGCGATGCTGCTGAAGGCGCGCATGCTGGCGTCGCGGCAGGACGTCGACGGCGCGCTGGCGCTCGTCGACCGCATGACCGCCGCCGACCCGAAGCAGGCCGACGCCTGGCTGCTGAAGGGCCAGCTCGAACAGTACGGCCGCCACGACCGCGATGCCGCGCTGGCCGCCTACCGCCGCGCCGTCGAGGCCGATGCGCGCAAGATGACGGCCCACCAGGCCCTCGTCGGCCTGCTCGTGGCCGGCGGCCAGCTCGACGCTGCCGAGGCCCACGTGCAGCAGCTGGCCAAGACCCTGCCCGACGTGGCCGGCACCAAGCTGCTGCAGGCCCAGATCGCCTACCTGCGCGGCGACTACGAAGGCGTGCGCAAGCTGACCCAGCCGCTGGTGCAGGCGACGCCCAACAACCCGGTCGTGCTGCAGCTCGCCGGCGCTGCCGAGTACCAGCTGCGCGCCTTGCCGCAGGCCGAGACGCTGCTCGCCAAGGCCGTGCAGCTGCAGCCGGGCATGCCGCTGGCCACCGGGCTGCTGGCCCAGATCTACCTGCGCGGCGGCCAGGCCGACAAGGCGCTGGCCTTGCTGCAGCCCGAACTCGACGGCGGCAAGCCGCGCGCCGAGACGCTGCTGCTGGCCGGTCAGGCCCACCTGCAGAACGGCCAGGCGCACCAGGCCGAGGCCGCGTTCGCCCAGGCCGCCAAGCTGGCGCCGCAGGACCCGCGGGCGCGCACCGCGCTCGCGATGGGCAAGATCGGCCGCGGCGACGCCGCCGGGCTGGGCGAGCTGGAGACGCTGGCCGCCGGGGACAGCGGCGTCGGCGCCGACATGGCGCTGATCGCCTCGCTGCTGCGCCGCGGCGACCGTGCCAAGGCGCTGAAGGCGATCGACGCGCTCGACGCCAAGCGGCCGCACGACCCGACGCCCGAGCTGCTGCGCGGGCGCGTGCTGCTCACCGGCGGCGACCGTGCCGGCGCACGCGCCGCCTTCGAGCGCGCCGCCAAGCGCGACGCCACCTATTTCCCGGCCGTCGCCAGCCTGGCCGCGCTCGACCTCGCCGACGGCAAGGCCGCCGCGGCGCGCCAGCGTTTCGACGCCGAGATCGCGCGCGACCCGAAGAACTGGCGCGCGATGCTGGCGCTGGCCGAATGGCTGGAGCGCACCGGTGCCGGCGCCGACGCGGTCAGCGCCCAGCTCGCGGCCGCCGTGAAGGCCGCGCCGAACGAGGCGCTGCCGCGGCTGCGGCTGATCGACGACCGCCTCGCCCGCCGCGACGCCCGCGGCGCGCTGGCGGCCGCGCGCGATGCGACGACCGCGCTGCCGTCCAGCGCCGACCTGCTGGCCGCGCAGGCTCGCGCCGAACTCGCCAGCCAGGACTACCAGCAGGCGCTGACCAGCTTCCAGAAGCTGTCGCAGATGCTGCCGCGTTCGCCCGCCGGGTTGCTGGGCCAGAGCGACGCCCATCTGGGCCTGAAGGATCCGGCGGCCGCCGAGCGCGCCCTGAAGTCCGCCCTGGACCTGGCACCGAAGCTGGTGCCCGCGCAGCGCGCGCTGATCGGCCTGTACACGGCCGACGGCCGCTACGCCGAGGCCGTCGCGCTGGCGCGCGAGATCCAGAAGCAGCGCCCGGCCGAGGCCGTCGGCTACCTGGCCGAAGCCGAGGTCGAGCTGGCGCGGCGCAAGCCCGAGGCCGCGCTGGCCGTGCTGCGCAGCGCGGTGCAGAAGGCGCCCGGCGCCGACACCGCGATCCGGCTGCACGCCGCGCTGCGCGCCACCGGCCACGGCGACGAGGCCGAGCGTTTCGCCGCCGGCTGGCAGAAGCAGCATGCCGAGGACCTGGCCTTCCGCTTCCACCTCGGCGACGAGGCGCTGGCGCGCCAGGACTGGGCCGGCGCCGAGGCGCGCTACCGCGAGGTGCTCTCGCGCCAGCCGAACAACCCGCTGGCGCTGAACAACGTCGCCTGGCTGCTGCTCAAGCAGGGCAAGCCCGGCGCGCTGGCGATGGCCGAGAAGGCCAACACCGTCGCGCCCGGCCAGGCGGCGCTGCGCGACACGCTGGCGCTGGCCGCCGCCGCCGAAGGCCAGCTGCCGCGCGCGCTGGCACTGCAGAAGGACACGGTGCAGCGCGCCCCCGAGGCGCCGGCGCTGCGCCTGACGCTGGCCAAGCTGCTGCTGCAGTCGGGCGACAAGGCCGGCGCACGCGCCGAACTCGACAAGCTCGCCAAGCTGGGGCCGGGCTTCGACGGCCAGACCGAGGTCGCGGAACTGCTGAAGAAGGTGAGCTGAGTCAGCCGTCCTGGCGCTGCGCGGCTTCCTGCTCGCGCAGCTCGGCGCCGGTCAGGCGCCGCCAAGCCTTGCGCGCGAGGTGGCGCACGAGCAGCGGCAGCGGCATGCGCAGCCAGTGCGAGCGCACGTACAGCGCCAGCCGCGCCGCCGGCGCGCCCGGCGTCTCGCAGCTCGGGTGCTGGGGCTGCAGCGCGCGCGCGTAGCAGGCGTCCAGCAGCGCGGGCAGCGGCCAGGGCGGCGCCGCGCGCGCCAGCTCGCGCTGCACCTCGGGCGGCACCGGCGTGCCCAGCGCACGTTCACTGTGGCGCAGCGCGTAGTGCAGCGGCCGGCGCAGGCCGAGGCGGCCGGCGCGTTCGACGGTGCGCTCCCAGTAGCCGGCGTCGCGGCCGTGGTGGCGCACCAGCGCGTCCAGGTCGAACAGGTCGCGCAGGCCGTTGGCGAACTCGCCTTCGTGGAACAGATGGGTCGCGCTGTGCAGCAGCAGGTCCGGCGGGGCGAAGGTCGACAGCCCCGGCCAGGCGGCCAGCGGGCGCAGGTCCTCGAACAGGGCCGGCGTCGCCAGCGCGGTGCGCGAGGTCAGCGGCAGCAGCGTGTGGTGCACGTCGAGCACGGTGCCGCGGCGGCGGTGGCGCATCGGCGGCAGCTCGTGCATCCAGCGCCGGTAGTACTGCTCGTCATAGGCCGACAGCGACTCGACGACCCAGCCGTGGATCAGCAGCCGGCTCTCGACCTCGGCCAGCGCCTCGCGCGGCACCAGCAGGTCCAGGTCGCCGTACAGGCGCGAACGCGCCAGCGGCAGGTCCAGCGCCAGGTAGGCGCCGCCCTTGAGCACGACGGCCTGCGGCGTCGCGCCGGCCAGGGCTTCGGCGACGCGGTCGAGCTCCCAGCGCATGCGCTGGCGCTGGGCATCGGCGATGCGGCGCGCGGCCGTCAGGTGCGCCTGCGCCGCCGGCGGCGCCTGCACGCCGGCGTCGGCCAGCACGTCGTGCAGCCGTGCGATCAGGTTGGCCCGGCGCGCCTGGCGCACCAGCAGATCCCAGCCGGCCGGCGGCAGCGCCGCGGCACGCGCCGGCGCCAGCAGCACCTCGACGAGCAGGCTGCGGCTCACGCCACGTCCCCCGCGGCCAGCGCCTCGAAGGCCGGCACCAGTTCGTCGAGCGCGCCGTAGACGAAACGCAGGCAGCGCGTGCGGCCGACCATCGCCGTCAGCACCTCGAAGCCTTCGCGGCCGAGCACGTGGTAGTTGAAGGACTGTTCGGCCAGCAGCAGCGCGGCCTCGGCGCGGTCGATGCGCTCGAAGGCGGCGCGCGCGCCGGCCTGCCAGCGCGGCAGCACGACCCAGGCGGGCAAGGCGGGTTCGGCGCGCCGGCGCACGGCCTCGGCCGGCGGGCGCATCAGCGCCACCGTGCCTTTGAGCGTGTCGGGCACCGGCGGCGAGATCACGGCCTCGGGCAGATGGCCGGCGACGAGCTCGATCGACGCGTTCTTCAGGTTCACCGAGCGCGCCATGCCGTGCACCAGGCCGGTCGCCGGGTCGAGCAGCGCGAGCTCGTCAGACAGCAGCCGCCAGCCGCGGTGGGCCAGCACCGCCGTCAGCGTGCTCTTGCCCGATCCCGGTGGCGCCGGCAGCACCAGGGCCTGGCCGTCACGCTCGAGCACCGCGGCGTGGCAGACCAGGAACTGGTGGGCATGGGCCGCGACGCACCAGTTCAGGCCCCATTCGAGCATCGTCGGCGCCTGGCGCGCCGGCAGGCCGACGAAGGCCGGCAGGCCGTCGAAGACGAAGCGCGCGCGGCGCTCGCGCCAGGGCAGCCAGCGCGGCAAGGCGCGGATCTCGAGGTGGAAGTCGACGAAGCCGTCGTCGGGCGCGAGCGGAAAATCGGCGTAGAGCAGCGCCACCGCGTCGGCCAGCGCCGGCAGCGGCGAGCGCACGCGGGCGGTGAACGGGTGCAGGTCCAGGCACAGGCCGCCGCCCTGCAGGCGCCGTTGCAGCGACGCCCGATCGAGTTCCGAGAGCTTCAAGTGGACGGCAGCGACAGGACCAATCCGCGTTCCGAAAGCCGGGCCAGTTCGGCCTCGATGTCGGCCGCCAGCGTGGCCGGCGCCTGCCCGCCGAGGCCGCGGGCCAGTTCGGCGAGCAAGGCCTCGGGGGCGCGGGCGCCGCCTTCATGCAGCATGGTGATCAGCTCCAGGGCCAGCGGCCCGAGCACGAAAGTGTCGCCGTTGCGGTCGTCGTAGGCGATACCGCTCGCGTCGTCGTCCCAGGTGCGCAGCAGCACCGCGGGCCGGGGCGCGAGCATCCAGAGCACGGCCGGCCGCGTCAGTTCGGACGCGACAGGTAGTTCTTCTTGACGTAGTCGTTGATCTCGGTCTTGCCCCAGGACTTGCCCGAAGGCAGGCGGTAGTTGCCACCGGCCATCGTGTAGACGTCCGGCGCCGGCGCGCAGCGCGTCGGCGACAGGCTGGACGTGCCCAGCAACATCTGGTTCAGCAGGGCGACCATGATGTTCTTCGTGAAGTCGGACGAGCCGGTGCAGGTGCCCATCAGCGCGTCGTAGACCTTGTAGCTCTTGTCCAGGCCGGTCGGCGTGACGATGCCGCAGTCGCTGATCTTGATGTTCGCCTTGGCCTTGGTGAAGTCGCCCTGGTACTTGTTGAGCTTGGAGCAGAGCTTGTCCCAAGGCTTGCCGTAGCTGCCGTAGCTGGTGTTGTTGCACCAGTGCGAATAGGACCAGCAGTCGATCGGCGTGCTGTGCGAGCTGCCGGCGGTGGCGCTGGCCGAGACCATCGCCGAGCCCCAGGCCGAGGTCGAGACGCAGTTGTAGGTGGCGTGCACCGGCCGGCCCACGAGCATCAGCGAGGCCGGGGCGGCGCCGCCGGCGATCCTCAGCAGCCGGCGCCGGCGGGCGGAGAAGCCCGCGGCCGGGGCGGCCGGGTCGTGGCCCGGTTCGGGCGATTCGACGGGGTGTTGGCTGTCGTTCATCACGGCTCCCTCGGATTCGGCGCAGGCGGAAACCCTGGAGCGGGTCCGGTCGCCGAAGTGTAGTGCGCCACCCCGGGCTGACACAGCTTGCAACGGGCCCTTGAATCGGTGGTCGGCGCCGCCCCGGGCCCCCACGTGTGCAGTCCTTCTCGCATGAAAGCACCGACGCTCAATTGCGACAAGCTGTTGCAAAGTCTCAAGCTCGCACCTTCGCGCGCCGTAACCGAGGCATGAGCACCAGTCTGCGCAAGAACCTCCACGCCGGGGTCCGGTCGGCGATGGGCATGTTGCCCGAGACGACCCGCCACGCGATCTTCCGTCGCATGGTCGACTGCGACCCGGCGCCGGACTCGCGGCTGCAACTGCGCATCGTCGACTCGCGCCAGGACCTGGAGGCGTGCTTCCGCCTGCTGCACGACGCCTACGTCGCCAGCGGCTTCATGAAGCCGCACCCCTCGGGCCTGCGCGTGACGCCCTACCACGCGCTGCCGACGACGACGACGATCGCCGCCTTCTGGGACGGCGAGGTCGTCGGCACGCTGTCGATGATCCGCGAAGGCGTCTTCGGCTTCCCGCTGCAGTCGGTCTTCGACCTGACCGCGGTGCGCGCCCAGCCGGGGCGCATCGCCGAGATCTCGGCCCTGGCGGTGCACCCGAAGTTCCGCTCCACCGGCGGCAAGATCCTGTTCCCGATGATGAAGTTCATGCACGACTACTGCGTGCACTGCTTCGACACCCGGCACCTGGTCATCGCCGTGAACCCGGCGAAGATCGAGCTCTACGAGTCGCTGCTGTTCTTCCGCCGCCTGCAGGCCTCCGAGGTCGACCACTACGACTTCGCCAACGGCGCGCCGGCGGTCGGCGCCACGCTGGACCTGCACGAGGCACCGACGCTGCTGAAGGACGGCTACGACGGCCGCGCGCCGCGCAAGGACCTCTACCGCTACTTCATCACCTCGACGCTGCCCAACGCCAAGCTGCCGGAGCGCCGCTATTTCACGACCAACGACCCGGTGATGACGCCGGCGCTGCTGGACTACTTCTTCACCCAGCGCACCGACTGCTTCGCCCAGCTCGACACGCGCCGCCTGGGGCTGCTGCACAGCATCTACGACAACCCCGAGTACGCCGCCGTGCTGCCGCCGCTGCCCTACGGCCACCAGGCCGGCAGCGCCTCGCTGCGCCGCCACCCGCGTTATTCGCTCAAGTGCCCGGCGGTGCTGTCGCTGGAAGACCGCCCGCAGGCGCTGGAAGTCGTCGAACTCTCGCAGCAGGGCTTCCAGGCCCACGGCGCCAACGACCTGCCGCTGGGCGCCCGCGGCTGGCTCAAGGTGCAGCTCGGCGAAGGCGTCGAGTCGGCCGTGCTCGCCGAAGTCGTGCGCCGGGTGCCGACCGCCGTCGGCCACTACCACGGCTTCCGCGTCGAGGCGCCCGACCCGGCCTGGCTGCGCTGCGTGCGCCTGCTGGAGACCGGCACGACCTACGCCGACCTGGCGCCCGAGGCGCCTGCATCGGCGGAACGATCCGACCGCCGCGCGGCCTGAATGCGGGGGCGGCCGGCGCCCGGCCGGATGCTATGCTGCCCGCACCGTGCGCGCCCCGCTTCCGACCCGGATCCCCGGCCCGTCCGCCCGCGTGAGTCTCCGCGGCCGAAGGACGGCGACTTGAAACCCGACACCCGCCGCCGCGCGTGGCTCGCCGCCGCGCTGCTGGCCTTCGCCCTGCCCGCCCAGGCCGGCCTGCCCGACGTCATCGCCTCGGTGAAACCGGGCGTCGTCGCCGTCGGCACCTTCAACCCGCTGGACAGCCCGCGTTTCTCGTTCCGCGGCAGCGGCTTCGTCGTCGCCGACGGCAGCTACGTCATCACCAACCAGCACGTGCTGCCCGGTGCCAACGAGGTCGAGCAGCTCTCGCGGCTGTCGGTGCTCGTGGCACGCGGCGGCCGCGTCTCCGAGGCCCGCTCGGCGAAGATCGTCGGCGCCGACCGCGCCCACGACCTGGTGCTGCTGAAGATCGAGGGGCCCGCGCTGCCGCCGCTGGCCCTGGCCGACAGCGACGGCGCGCGCGAAGGCATGTCGGTCGCGCTGGTCGGTTTCCCGATCGCCGGTGCGCTAGGTTATTCGCCGGTCACGCACCGCGGCATCATCTCGGCGATCACCGCGATCGCGCTGCCGGCCTCGACCTCGCGCCAGCTCGACCCGCGCGCGCTGCAGAAGCTGCGCGAAGGCCCGTTCGACATCTTCCAGCTCGACGCCACCGCCTATCCGGGCAACAGCGGCGGGCCGGTGCTCGACGCCGAGACCGGCGATGTCGTCGCCGTCGTCAACATGGTGCTGGTGCGCGGCACGCGCGAGAACGCGATCCAGTTCCCGTCCGGGATCAGCTACGCGATCCCGGTGCGCCACGTGCGCGAGCTGCTCGCGCAGACGCTGCCGGCGCCGGCCGAGCCGACGGCCTCGGCTCAGACGCGGTAGTAGCCGCGGTACCAGTCGACGAAGCGGCCGATGCCGGTGCGCAGGTCGGTGGCCGGCACGAAGCCGGTCCAGGCCGACAGCGCGTCGACGTCGGCATAGGTCGCGGGCACGTCGCCGTCCTGCAGCGGCAGCAGGTTCTTCTGCGCCTGGCGGCCCAGCGCGGCCTCGATGTGGCCGATGAACTCCATCAGCTCCACCGGCTGGTGGTTGCCGATGTTGAAGACGCGGTAGGGCACGTTGCTGGTGCCCGGGTCCGGCGCGTCGGCGACGTAGGCCGGGTCGGGTTCGGCCGTGCGGTCGAGCACCCGGATCACGCCTTCGACGATGTCGTCCACGTAGGTGAAGTCGCGCTTCATGCGGCCGTGGTTGAAGACGTCGATCGCACGCCCTTCGAGGATCGCCTTGGTGAACAGGAACAGCGCCATGTCCGGCCGGCCCCAGGGGCCGTAGACCGTGAAGAAGCGCAGCCCGGTGGTCGGCAGGCCGTAGAGATGGCTGTAGGTGTGCGCCATCAGCTCGTTGGCCTTCTTCGTCGCCGCGTACAGGCTGACCGGGTGGTCGACGCTGTCGTGCTCGGAGAACGGCATCTTCGTGTTGCCGCCGTAGACGCTGGAGCTCGAGGCGTAGACGAGTTGCTGCACCTGCGTGTGGCGGCAGCCCTCGAGGATGTTCATGAAGCCGACGACGTTGCTGTCGATGTAGGCGTGCGGGTTCTGCAGCGAATAGCGCACGCCGGCCTGCGCGGCGAGGTGGATGACGCGGTCGAAACGCTCCGCGGCGAACAGCGCCTCCATGCCGGCGCGGTCGGCGACGTCGAGCTTGACGAAGCGGAAGCCCGGCAGCGGCTCGAGCCGCGCCAGGCGGTCGAGCTTCAGGCGGACGTCGTAGTAGTCGTTGAGGTTGTCGAGCCCGACCACCTCGTCGCCGCGCGCCAGCAGGCGCAGCGCCGTGGTCATGCCGATGAAACCGGCGGCGCCGGTGAGCAGGATCTTCATCGCCGGGATTTTGGCATGTAGCCTCCCGGCGGGCCCGCCGTTCAGCGCATCAGCCGACGGCGCGTGAACACGCTCGCCGCGTCGACTGCCAGCACCAGCACGATCATCGCCAGCAGCACCGTCGCCGTGCGCCCCATCTGGAACAGGCCCAGGTGGAAAGCCAGCATCTGCCCCAGCCCGCCGGCGCCGACGACGCCCAGCACCGCGGCGGCGCGGATGTTGTTCTCCCAGCGGTACAGCGTGTAGCTGACGAGCTGCGGCAGCACCTGCGGCAGCGTCGCCCAGGCGGCGACGCGCCAGCCTTCGACGCCCTGGGCGCGCAGCGCCTCGGCCGGACCGGGCGGCGCGTTCTCGATCGCCTCGCCGAACAAGCGCCCGAGCACGCCGGTGGTGTGCAGCGCCAGCGCCAGCGTGCCGGTCATCGGCCCCAGGCCGGCGGCGACCAGCAGCAGCGCCGCCCAGACGAGTTCGGGCACCGCACGCAGCGCGTTCATCAGCCATCGCGCCAGCCACCGGCCGCGGCGCGGCAGCGCCAGCAGCAGGCCGCCGACGGCCGCCAGCGCGGTGCCCAGCAGTGACATCGCCAGCGTCTCGCCGGCGCCGCGCGCGACCTTGGCGACGAACACCGGGTCGTGCGTCGGCGGGAAGAACTCGGCGACGAAACGCGCCATCGAGCCCAGCGCCTCGGCCGAGAAGAAGGCGCGCCACTGCAGGTCCAGCGAGACGAAGCTGGCGACGACCAGCGCCGCCAGTGCGGCCAGCAGCACACGCACGCGCCAGTCGACGGGGGGCCGCGGCACGCTCATCCCAGCACCTTGCGGATCGTCGCGCTGGCGCGGTCGGCCAGCGCCACCAGCGCGACGAAGACGATCAGCATCGTCGCCACCTCGGCGCCGGCGAACATCTTCAGCGAGCCGTCCAGCTCCTGGCCCAGGCCGCCGGCGCCGACGAAACCGAGCACCACCGACGAACGGATCGCGCATTCCCAGCGGTAGACGGTGTAGGAGGCGAGTTCGTGCGCGTTCTGCGGCAGCAGCGCCCAGAAGAAGGCCTGCAGCCGGCCCGCGCCCTGGCGCAGCAGCGCCTGCGCCGGCGCCGCCTCGCCGCTGTCGAGGATCTCGGCGTAGACCTTGCCGAGCATGCCGCCGTAGGTCAGCGCGATCGCCAGCACCCCCGCGGTCGGCCCCAGGCCGACGACGCGCACGAAGACCAGCGCCCAGACCAGCTCGGGCACGCTGCGCAGCACGACGAGCACCCCACGCACCGCTTGGCGCAGGACCGCCGGCAGCGCCGCCATCGGCCCGGCCAGCGCCGAGAGCGACAGCACACGCGCCGTCAGCAGCGCGCCCGGCACGGCGATCAGCAGCCCCAGCGTGATGCCGGCGGTGGCGATCGCGACGGTGCGCCAGGTCGCTTTCGCGACCAGGGCCAGGAACTCGGGCGAGAGCGCCGGCGGGAAGAAGGCGGCGAGGAAGCGCGCGCTGACGGCCAGCGTCTCGGGCTCGAACAGCCGCAGCGGCCGGAACTCGGTGGCCACGACCAGCGGCCAGAGCAGCACCAGCACGGCGCCGGTCCAGAAGACCCGGCCGGCCCAGGCCGGGTCGCGGCGCGCCGGGTTCAGCATCGGCCGGCGACCAGCGGGCGTTCGGCCGGCAGATCCTCGATCACCGGCGCGAAGTCCTCGCGCGCCGCGTACAAGGCCTGCAGCCTCGCCGGCGTCACCTCGGCGGCCGGCAGGTCGAAAGCCAGGCGGCCGTCGCGCAGGCCGACGACCCGCGGGAACGAGGCCAGCGCCGCGTCGACCTGGTGCAGCGATGCGACCAGCGTCACGCCGCGTGCCGCAGCCTCGTCGCGCAAGGCGGCAAGCGCCTGCGCGGCACGCGCCGGATCCAGCGCCGACAGCGGCTCGTCGACCAGCCACAGTGCCGCCGGCGACAGCAGCGCACGCGCCAGGCCGACACGCTGGCGCTCGCCGCCGGACAGGCGGTCGACACGCTCGAAGAGCTTGTCGGCGAGGTCGAAACGCGCCAGCGCCGCCTCGGCGGCGCCGATGTCCTGCGCATGCACCAGCGCCGCCAGGCTCTGCCAGAAGCCCATCGCCGGCAGCCGGCCGGCCGTCACCGCGGTGACGACGCGCTGGCGCGGCGGCAGCGGCGGCGTCTGCGGCGCCAGGAACAGCCGGCCGCGAAGCCGCTGCAGTGCGGCGCGCGGCAGCGTCCACGGGTCGGTGCCGTCGAGTTCGACACGCCCGGCCGAAGGCCGCAGCGCCGCGGCGATGAGCTGCAGCAGCGTCGTCTTGCCGGCGCCCGAAGGGCCGATGACGGCCAGCGCCTCGCCGGGCGCGATGTCCAGCGTCAGGCCGGCGATCGCCGCCGGCGCGTCGGCACGCGCCGCCGGGTGGCGGCCGACGGCGGCGGCCAGCGCGATGCGCATCGCTGCCGGGCTCAGATCAGGCCGGCGGCGCGTGCCGCGGCCTCGATGCCCTTGTAGTTGTCCGGGCTGGTCGGCACGAAACGCGTCGCACGCTGCAGCTCCAGCACCTCGCGGCCTTCGGCGCTATCGCGCGACAGCGCCAGGAAGGCGGCCTTGAGCTTCTCGCGCAGCGCCGCCGGCATCTGGGCGTGCACGGTCCAGTTGTAGTCGTAGTAGGCAGGCGTCGTGTAGAAGACGCGCACACGTTCGGTGTCGACCTTCTTGTCGGCCACCAGCTTCTCCCAGACCGAGATGTTCAGTGCACCGGCGGCCACCTTGCCGGCGGCGACCGCGGCCACCGTGGCGTCGTGCGCGCCGCTGTAGGCGACGCGGCGGAAGTCGCGGTCGGGCTCGATGCCGGCCTGCATCAGGAAGCTGCGCGGCATCAGGTGGCCCGAGGTCGAGCTCTGCGAGCCGAAGCTGAAGTCTCGGCCCTTGATGTCGGCCAGCGAACGCACCGCGGGGTCGGCGGTGACGAAGACCGAGCGGAACTTCTGGTCCTCCTCGCGCTGCACCAGCGGGATCACCTGGCCGCCGGAGCGGATGTTGGCCTGCACGAAGGTGAAGCCGCCGAACCAGGCGAGGTCGATCTTGCGCGTGACCAGGGTCTCGACGGCCGCGGCGTAGTCGGTCACCGGCGTGTACTCGACCTTCATGCCGAGCTTGCTTTCGAGGTACTTGACCAGCGGCGCGGCCTTGCGCGCGAGTTCGGTCGGCGACTCGTCGGGGATCGCGGTGACGCGCAGCACCTGCTGGGCGTGGGCGCCCACGGCGGCGAAAGCGGCGGCGACGACGGCGGCGCGCAGCGCGCGGGACATCAGGCGGTGGAACATCGGCTCTCCCTGGGGCGCAGTTGGGGGGCGCGATTATGGAATTTCGGCCCGGCCCGCGCAGGCGCTCGGTTTCCCGGGCCGGACTATGCTCGCGGCCGACCTGTTCTTGCGAAAGCCGCCGATGACCACACCTCCCGCCGCCGCCGAACCCCGCCTGACCTCGCTGTCGCACGGCGGCGGCTGCGGCTGCAAGATCGCCCCGGGCGTGCTGACCGAGATCCTGCGCGGCGCCTCCGCGATGCCGGTGCCGCCCGAGCTGCTGGTCGGCATCGAGACCAGCGACGACGCCGCGGTCTACCAGTTGAACGACGAGCAGGCGCTGGTCGCGACGACCGACTTCTTCATGCCGATCGTCGACGATCCCTTCGACTTCGGCCGCATCGCGGCGACCAACGCGCTGTCCGACGTCTACGCGATGGGCGGCAAGCCGATCCTGGCGCTGGCACTGGTCGGCATGCCGATCGCGGTGCTGTCGACCGCCACCATCGGGCGGGTGCTCGAAGGCGGCGCCTCGGTCTGCCGCGCGGCCGGCATCCCGATCGCCGGCGGCCACTCGATCGACTCGGTCGAGGCGATCTACGGCCTCGTGGCGCTGGGCCTGGTGCACCCGCAGCGTGTGCGCCGCAACGCCGGCGCGAAGCCCGGCGACCTGCTGGTGCTGGGCAAGCCGCTGGGCGTCGGCGTGATGTCGGCGGCGCTGAAGAAGGGCGCGCTCGGTGCCGAGGGCTATGACCGGATGATCGCGACGACGACCAAGCTCAACACGCCGGGGCCCGACCTCGCGGCGCTGGACGCGGTGCATGCGCTGACCGACGTCACCGGTTTCGCGCTCGCCGGCCACGCGCTGGAGATGGCACGCGGCTCGGGCCACGACGTCGAGCTCGACTGGGCCGCGGTGCCGCTGCTGCCGGGCGTGCGTTCGCTCGCCGGCCAGGGTTTCGTCACCGGCGCGTCGGGCCGCAACTGGGCCAGCTACGGCGCCGAAGTCGCACTGCCCGAGGGCTTCGCCGCCGAAGACCGCGCGCTGCTGACCGACCCGCAGACCAGCGGCGGCCTGCTCACCGCCTGCACGCCCGAGGCGCTGGACGCGGTGCTGGCGATCTTCCGCGAACACGGCTTCGGCGAGGCCGCGGTCGTCGGCCGCGTCGTGCCGGCCGCCGGCCCGGCGCCGCGGCTGCGCGTTCGCTGAGGCCAAAAAAACGGGGCCGCGAGGGCCCCGTAACTCGATCTTCCTGACCACCCGACGTCCGGAACCGTCAGGCAGCGAAGCCATTCTGGGCCGGGCGCAGCCGCAGCGCCAAAAAGCCGCGCCAAGGCCCCGGCGACCGAAGGCTCAAGCCGGCACGCCGGGTAGTGGTCGCGCGATGCCGCCACCGACTTCGTTCTGCGACCTGCGCTCCGACGGCCGCGCCGTGCGCATCGGGTGGCGCGGGATCGGCCGCGACGCGCCGCCCGGCACGGTGCTGCTGGAACTGCCAGGCTGCGGCGACCTGCCGCACCGCGCGCTGATCGCCGCGGTCACGCGTTTCGTCGCGCGGTCCGCCGACCCGCCTTAGTCACGCCAGCACTGGTGGACGTAAGTGCCCGGCGCGGCGCAGACGACGTCGGCCTTGGCCGGCGTGCGCGCCTTGGCGGTTTCGCCGCTGCCCTGGGCCAGCAGCCAGTCGTGCCAGGCGGTCCACCACGAGCCTTCGTGGCGCGCCGCCTGCTCGGCCCAGGCCTCGGGGTCGACCCAGGCGCCGTCGGCCTCGCGCGTGGCCATGCGGTAGCGCCGGTTGGCGTGGCCGGGCTCGCTGACGATGCCGGCGTTGTGGCCGCCGCTGGTCAGCACGAAGCTGATCGCGGTGTCGGCCAGGCGGTGGATCTTGTAGACCGACTTCCACGGCGAGACGTGGTCCTTCTCGGTGCCGACGACGAACATCGGCGCCGCGATGTCCGACAGCGACACCGCGCGCCCCTCGACCGGGAAACGCCCTTCGGCGATCTCGTTGCGCAGGTAGCAGCGGCGCAGGTACTCGCTGTGCATCGCCGCCGGCATGCGCGTCAGGTCGGCGTTCCAGGCCATCAGGTCGTTGGGGCTGTCGGGCTCGCCGAGCCAGAACTCGCGCAGCCGGCGTGACCAGACCTGGTCGCGCGAATGCAGGTAGGCGAAGGAGCCCGCCATCTGCGCGCCGGTGAGGAAACCGCGTTCGGCCATCATGTCCTCGAGCAGCGTGACCTGCGACTCGTCGATCAGCACGCCCATCTCGCCGGGTTCGCTGAAGTCGGTCTCGGCAGCCAGCAGCGAGACGCTGGCCAGCTCGGGCAGCAGCTCGGCGCGTGCGATGCGCCCCGGCCGCGCCAGCGCCGCCGCGGCCAGCGACAGCAACGTGCCGCCCAGGCAGTAGCCGCAGGCGTGAACGCGCCGCCCCGGAATCATCCGGGCGATCTGCGCCAGCGGGTCGAAGATGCCGAGCTCCAGGTAGTCCTGCATCGCCAGCAGCGCGTCCGACTCGTCGGGGTTGCGCCAGCTGAGGATGAAGACCGTGTGGCCCTGCTCGACCAGCCACTTCACGAACGAGTTGTGCGGCGACAGGTCGAGGATGTAGTACTTCATGATCCACGACGGCACGATGAACACCGGCTCGGCCTGCACCGAGGCGGTCAGCGGCAGGTACTGGATCAGCTCGACGAGGTGGTTGCGCCAGACCACCTGGCCCGGCGTCACGGCGACGTCGACACCGGGTTCGTAACGCCGCTCGGGCGTGCGCAGCGGCTCCAGCCCGTGCTGGCGCCGCCAGTCGTCCAGCGCGTGCAGCGTGCCGTCGACGAGGTTGGCGCCGCCGCGTTCGGCGGTGCGCTGCAGCACCTCGGGGTTGGCCAGGCCGGCGTTCGACGGCGCCAGCATGTCCAGCCACTGGCGGGCGAAGAAGCGCACGACCTCGCGGTGGTGCGGATCGACGCCGCGCAGGTCGGTCGCGTCCTGCCACCAGCGTTCGGCGGCGTGCCAGCCGTGCACCGCCGGCGCCCAGGGCCAGTGTTTCCAGGCCGGGGCGGCGAAACGCGCGTCGCCGTTGCCGGGTTCGGCATGGCCCAGCATCTCGCCCCAGGCCTGCAGCCAGGACTGCTGGGCACGCGCGAACAGCGCCAGCGCGGTGGCCGGCTGCGTCGCCAGGTGCAGCGCCCAGTCCTGCCAGGCCAGCGCCAGCGAGATCGGCGACAGGCCTGAGAAGGCCGGCGCGACGGCGGCGTGGAAATGGCTGTCGAGGCGGCGCGCCGCGGCCAGCGCCGGGTCCAGCGCGGGATCGGCCAGCACGGCGGCGGCGACGTTCGGGTTGTGCATGCGGACTCCTCGGAACTCAGGCAGCGTCGAGATGGCGGAAGGCGGCGTCGGCGGCGACGCGGCCTTCGTCGGTCGGCACGACCCAGACCTCGACCGCGCTGCCGGCAGCGTGCACCGGCACCGGCCGGTCGGGCGGCGCAGCGCGGTTGGCGGCGGGGTCGAGCACCAGGCCGGTGAAACCCAGCCCGGCGGCGACGTCTTCGCGCAGCTGCGCGTCGTGTTCGCCGATGCCGCCGGTGAAGGCCAGCAGCTCCAGCCCGCCGAGCACGGCGACGATGGCGCCGGCTTCGCGCAGCAGGCGGTGGGTGAAGAGCGCGATCGCCTCGGCCGCCGCCGGTTCGGCACTGGCGCGCAGCGTGCGCATGTCGGCCGACAGCCCGGACACGCCGAGCAGGCCCGACTGCTTGTAGAGCAGGCGCTCGACCTGCTCCAGCGTCCAGCCGTCGCGCCACAGGTAGAGCAGCACGCCGGGGTCGAGCGCGCCGCTGCGGGTGCCCATCATCAGCCCGTCCAGCGCCGACAGGCCCATCGACGAGGCGACCGAACGCCCGCCGATCGCGCCGCAGAGGCTGGCGCCGTTGCCCAGGTGGGCCATCAGCAGCCGGCCGCCGGCGCGCGGCGAGACGGTGGCCAGCGTGCCGGCGACCGACTCGTAGGACAGGCCGTGAAAGCCGTAGCGGCGCAGGCCTCGCGACTCGAAGTCGCGCGGCAGCGGCAGCCGGCGTTCGACCTCGGGCATGCTCGCGTGGAAGGCGGTGTCGAAACACGCCAGCTGCGGCAGCGCCGGCTGCGCGCGGTGAATCGCGGCGACGCCGGCCAGGTTGTGCGGCTGGTGCAGCGGCGCCAGCGGCTCCAGCGTGTGCAGATAGGCCAGCAGTTCGGCGTCGAGCACGCAGGGCGCGACGCAGCGCTCGCCGCCGTGCACCACGCGGTGCGCCACCGCCGCCAGCCGCCGCCCGCGCGCCGCCAACAAGGCCAGCAGCGCGTCCAGCGCGGCGGCGAAACCGTCCTGCCCCGGCGCCGGCAGCAGCGCGCGCGCGGTTTCGCCGGCAAGGTGCCAGCTCGGCGTGCCGCCGGGCTCCAGGCCTTCGAAGAGGCCGGTCCACAGGGCCGGGCCCTGGCGCTCGTAGACCCCGAACTTCAGCGACGAGGACCCCGCGTTGAGCGCCAGCACCGCGTCGCGCGGTGCGCCGCTCATCGTGCCTTCCCGGCCGCGATGGCGCGCGCGACGACGCCGGCCAGCGCCGCCGAGGCCATGCGCGAGATCGGCGCGTCGGCGCGGCTGGTCAGCGCGATCGGCACGCGGGCGCCGAGCACGACGCCGCAGCTCGCCGCGCCGGCCAGGTACTCCAGCTGCTTGGCGAGCATGTTGCCGGCCTCCAGGTCGGGCACGACCAGGATGTCGGCGTTGCCGGCCACCGGCGACTCGATGTTCTTGATGCGCGCGGCCTCGACCGAGATCGCGTTGTCGAAGGCCAGCGGGCCGTCGAGCAGCGCGCCGGTGATCTGGCCGCGGTCGGCCATCTTGCACAGCGCCGCGGCGTCCAGCGTCGAGGCCAGCCGCGGCGTCACCGTCTCCACCGCCGACAGCAGCGCGACCAACGGCTGGTGCACGCCCAGCGCGTGCGCCAGCTCGACGGCGTTGCGCACGATGTCGGCCTTCTCGGCCAGCGTCGGCGCGATGTTGATCGCCGCGTCGGTGACGAGCAGCGGCTTCGGATACGCCGGCACCTCGAAGCGGTAGACGTGCGACATGCGACGCCCGGTGCGCAGCGAGCTCTCGTCGAGCACGGCCTTGATCAGCTCGTCGGTGTGCAGGCTGCCCTTCATCAGCATCTGCGCCTCGCCGCGTGCGGCCAGCGCCGCGGCGGCGACCGCGGCGGCGTGGCTGTGCGGCACGTCGACGAGTTCGAGGCCGTCGAGCGAAACCTGCATCTGCTCGGCCAGCGTGCGGATGCGCAGCGCCGGGCCGACGAGCACCGGCTCGATCAGCCCGTGCGCGCGCGCGTCGAGCGCGCCGTGCAGCGAGCCTTCGTCGCAGGGGTGCACGACGACGCAGCGCACCGGCAGGTGGCCGCTCAGCGTCTGCACCCAGGCTTCGAGCCGCGCCTCGGGGTCGAAGAGGTGCATCGTCGGCATCGCCGTGCGCGGACGCACGATCTTCTGCGTCGGCGCGCGCACCAGCGCGCGGCCTGTGACGACCTGGTCGCCATGCTGGTTCAGCACGATGCAGTCGAGCGCCACGTTGCGCGTCGCGTCGTCCTTCTCGGCCACCGTGACGCCCACCGTCAGCGTGTCGCCGACGTGCACCGGGCGGTGGAAACGCAGGCTCTGCTCGAGATAGATCGTGCCCGGGCCGGGGAACTCGGTGCCCAGCAGGCTGGAGATCAGCGCGCCGGCCCACATGCCGTGCGCGATGACGCCCTTGAAGCGCGTGCCCTCGGCGTACTCGGCATCGACGTGCGCCGGGTTGACGTCGCCGGAGACCAGCGCGAAGGCGTTGATGTCGTCCATCGACAGCGTGCGCATCATCTGCGCGCGCTGGCCCGGACGCAGCTCGTCGTAGGTCAGGTTCTCGATCAGGCCTTCGTGAGCACCCATGAATCCGTCCTCGCTGGCGTCTCGGCGATGCGCCCGACAGACCGATTCTGGCCGCCAGCGGCCGCGCCGTGTGAGGCGCTCAGCCTAGCGCCGTGCGGCGGCGCGCAGTGCAAGCCGTTTTGCTGCACTGCACATGACGTGCATCAAGCGAGCCGTCGGGGTCGCGCGACAGCGCCGCCGCCGACTCAGAAGCTGGTCCAGTCGTCGCCGGCCGAGGCCGGCGCGACAGCCGCCGGAGCGGGCAAAGCCGGCCGGCTCTTCGTGGTCGGCAGCGGCGCGGGGCGCGCCGGGCGCTGCGGCGCCGTCGTAGTCGGCCGCGCCGCAGCGGCGGGCACGGCGGCCACCGGCGCGGCCTCGCCGGCGCCGAGGCGGAAGACGCTGACCAGCGTGGTCAGCCGCGCGGCCTGCTGGCGCAGGCTCTCGGCGGCCGCGGCGCTCTCTTCGACGAGTGCGGCGTTCTGCTGCGTCGCCTGGTCCAGGCCGCCGACGGCGGTGCTGACCTGGGCGATGCCGGCGGTCTGCTCGGTCGTCGCATGGCCGATCTCGCCGATCAGGTCGGCCACACGCTGCACCTGGGCGACGATCTCGTCCATGGTGCGGCCGGCGTCGCCGACCAGGCGCGAGCCGGCCTCGACCTTTTCGACCGAGCTGCCGATCAGCGACTTGATCTCGCGTGCCGCCTCGGCGGCTCGGTGGGCCAGCGAGCGCACCTCGCCGGCGACGACCGCGAAGCCGCGGCCCTGCTCGCCGGCACGCGCGGCTTCGACGGCGGCGTTGAGCGCCAGGATGTTGGTCTGGAAAGCGATGCCGTCGATGACGCCGGTGATGTCGGCGATGCGGCGCGAGCTGTCGCTGATCTCCTGCATCGTCGAGACCACCGCGCCGACGACCTGGCCGCCCTGGCGCGCCACGCCGCTGGCCGAGCCGGCGAGCTGCGTCGCCTGCTGCGCGGTCTCGGCGTTGTGGCGCACCGAGGCGCTCATCTCGTCCATCGAGGCCGCGGTCTCGGCCAGGTTGGAGGCCTGGGTCTCGGTACGCTGCGACAGGTCGGCGTTGCCGGTGGCGATCTGCGCCGAACCGGTGGCGATCGAATCGGAAGCCGAACGCACCTGGGCGACGATCTGCGCCAGGCTGCGCTGCATCGCGCCCAGCGAAGCCAGCACGCTGCCGGCCGGCGCGTGTTCGGCACCCGGCACCGGACCCAGGTCGCCGTCGGCCACGCGCGAAGCCGCCGCGCCGAGTTCACCCGGCTCGGCCCCCAGCGCCCGCGTGATGCCACGCGTCACCAGGTGGGCCAGCACGCCGGCCAGCAGCATCGCGGCCAGGCCGACACCGACCAGCAGCCAGCGCTGCGCGGCGAACGCGGCGTCGGCCAGCGCGACGTGCTCGGCCGCCAGCTTGTTGCCGTGTTCGACATAGGCGTCGGCGGCGGCGATCAGCCGCGCCAGCAGCGGGCGGCACTGCTCGTCGATGCGGCGGATCGCCTCCTCGCGCCGGCCCGAGGCGCCGAGATCGACGATCGCGCGCGCCACCGGGCCGTACTCGGCCTCGATGCGTTCGATCGTGCTGAAGAGTTCGCGCTCACGCTCGCCGATGTCGTCGGCGGTGGCGAGCGCCTGCTTCAGGCGCGCGAGGTTCTGCTGCACACGCTGGTCGGCCTGGCCGACGGCCGACTTCAGCGCGGCGCGCTCGGTCTCGGAGTCGACGATGACCAGGTCACGGGCGCCGATCGCACGCGCATTGGCCGCATCGAGCACCCGGTTGGAGAGCTGCAGCCGCTGCGCATCCTCGTTGACGTAGCTGGCGAAGACCCGGTAGCTCTTCCACTGGGCATGCAGCGCGAAGCCGCAGACCACGAGCACGAGGGAAGCGAGCGCCCCGAAGCTGACCAGCAGCCGGGTGCGCACGGTGAAAGCGGTGATGTTCATGCCGTTCTTCTTCGAGGATCGAGCCGGCACCCCGGGCGGGGGCGCCTGCGACGATCATCGGGAAGAACAGCGACGGCGGTCGTTGCAAAAGACCGGTTTATCGGCCTTGAAACGCTCCGAAGCGGTCAAATTGCGCGAAAGCGCAATTTCGACCCCACGATCATTTGCGCCCGGTCAGAAGCGGAACAGCGGCCCGAGCGCGTCGAGCGTGTTCTTCAGCACCAGGCCCATCTCGGTGTCGCCTTCCATCACCAGGGCGCGCTCGAAGAACAGGCGGTCGGCGTCGTCCTCGCCGCGCAGCAGGCGCAGGTAGTCGGGCAGCGCGGCGGCGATGCGCAGCGCGACCGGCTTGCTCTGCGGCGCGAGCACGAAGCCGCGTTCGCCGAGCTGCAGCTTCATCGCCAGGCCCAGGTCGGTGACCGCGACCTCGACGCTGCGGCCCGACAGCGCCGCCTTGGCGTCGGCCGGCAGACGCGGCAGCAAGAGCTTGTTCATCGCCAGCGCCAGCACCATGCTGGGCGGCTGCATCGGCAGGCGCTGCACGAGGGGCTTGACCTTGGCGGCAGCCAGCGCGTGCAGCTCGGCCAGTGAGCGCGGCGCGACGAAGGCGTGGGACTTGGTGCTCATGCGGCTTTCCATTCCATGCCGGCGCGACCTTGCGCGTACCCGTTGGCCAGGCCGCCCGGCAGTGCGATGGCCTCGAGTTCACGGCGCGCGGCGGCAGCCGGTGCGCCCTGGTTCATCACCTGCTCGAAGCAGGCAACGACGGTCGTGAAGTGCTGCGAGCAAGGCGACAGCCGCAGACGGCGCACGCCGTTGGCGACGATCTGCTCGCGCTGCTCGATCAGGCAATGCTGCGCCGCGCCCTGGGTCTGGATGCCGTTGAGCACCAGGAAGGGCTTGCCGTCGCTGGTCGACAGCAGCAGGCCGTCCGGGTAGTCCTGGCAGCGGAACTCGCACTGGTCCTTGCTCAGCCGGTGGTGGCGCGCGGTGAAGCAGCGCGCCGAGAACGCCAGCGGCATGCGGCCGAAGCCGAAGGCCTCGGTCGCCACCGGCGTCTCGCCGGCCTTGACCGGGTCGGCGGCCGGGTTGACGCGGCCCATCGCTTCCAGCGGCAGTTCGGCCGGCGCCGTCCAGCGCACGGCGCCGAAACCGGCGTGCTCTTCGAGCGCGGCGCGGCTGTAGACGTTCAGGTGCGGGCCGATCGCGAACGGCACGCCGGCGGGCTCGAGCACCGCCAGCGCCGAGGCGTCGCCGGCTTCGACGAGGTAGTCGCGCTGCTCGGCGATGCGGCGCACGACGCGCAGGTCGGCCTCGGACTCGATCAGGCCCTGCGTCGCGAGCACGATCTCCTTGCCGGCGGCGCGCAGGTCGGCGGCCAGGTCCAGCCAGTCGTCGAGCTTGAACTCGTAGCGGCGCGAGCAGACGACCTCGCCCAGCACGACGGTGTCGGCGGCCGATTCGGCGACGCCGGCATAGAAATCCATCAGCGCCTGGCGCGTCCAGTAGGTCAGCACCGGGCCGACGGTGAGCGAAATGCGTTCGGAACTCATGCTCTTACCGCCACGGGCGGTCCAGGGCGCCGAGGGTGTGCTGCTGGCCTTCGGCAAGGTGGCCCAGCGTGGCGGTCCAGGTCGGCTGCACGCTGAAGCGGTCGGGCGAAGCCTTGGCGGCGTCGATCGCCTGGCGCCAGACCTTGGTCACCTGCTCGGTGTAGGCGGGGCTGCGCTGGCGGCCTTCGATCTTCAGCGCCTTGACGCCCATCTTCATCAGCTCGGGCAGGATGGCCAGCGTGTTCAGGCTGGTCGGCTCCTCGATGGCGTAGTCGCGCTTGCCTTCGACGACGAAGCGGCCCTTGCAGATCGTCGGGTAGCCGCGCGGCTCGTCGGGCGCGTAGTGGTCGATCAGCATGCCGCCCAGGCGCGACTCGACGCCCGTCGGCGTGTCGGTCCAGCGCACCGCCGACGGCGGCGAGCAGACGCCGACGTTGTTCGGTGACTGGCCGGTGGCGTAGGACGACAGCGTGCAGCGGCCTTCGACCATCACGCACAGGCTGCCGAAGGCGAAGCACTCGATCTCGACCGAGGTGTTGCGCAGCACGTGCTGCACCTGCTGCAGCGTCAGCACGCGCGGCAGCACCGCGCGCTGGATGTTGTAGTGGCGCTGGTAGAAGTTGATCGCCTCGTAGCTCGTCGCCGAGGCCTGCACCGACAGGTGCAGACGCAGCTCGGGGTGCGTGCGCGTGGCGTAGGCCATCACCGCGGTGTCGGCGCAGATCAGCGCGTCGGCGCCGAAGTCCACCGCCGTGTCGACCGCGCGGTACCAGGGCGTCACGTCCGCCGACTGGGCGAAGGTGTTCAGCGCCATCAGGACCTTGCGGCCGCGCTTGTGTGCGTAGGCGATGCCCTCTCGGACCTGGGCGTCGTCGAAGTTCAGGCCGGCGAAGTTCCGGGCGTTGGTGGCGTTCTTCAGGCCCAGGTAGACCGTGTCGGCGCCGGCGTCGACGGCCAACTGGAGGGCCCGCAGAGAGCCCGCGGGGCAGACCAGTTCGGGCGCCGCGAAGGGGGGCTGTTGCATGGCGGGCGGAGTCTAGGCGCCGGCTCCGCCGACGGCTTGCGGGACGTCAAGAGCGGTGCGAACCGCGCACCGGCAGACGCCCCGAAACGGCATGGACACCACACCGTCAGCAGGGTCTGCCGACCGCGGCCGGGCGGGCCAAGCGCCACGCGGCGGCCGGCGCAAGCCCCTCGCGCAGCGAACTTGCACTGCATCAAGCGCAGCCGAGTTCTCGCCCGATGGACGCTAGCGGTTGGGTATCGTTCGGCGCCTACACACCATAGCTAGTGTCCACGCGCATGTCAGACGCCGCCCTGCCCCCCTCAGCCGACACCCAGACCGCCCCGCTGGCGGTCATCAAGCGTGAAGGCCGCACCGTCGCCTTCGACCCGTCCAAGATCGAAGACGCGCTGGCGCGTGCCGGCGCCGCCACCGGCGAGTACGACGCCGAACGCGCCGCCGAGCTGACGCGCCAGGTCACCGAGCGCCTGCACCGCCGCGTCACCGGCGTCGAGCAGATCCAGGACGAGGTCGAGCGTGTGCTGCAGGCCGCCGGCCACTTCGACACCGCGCGCGCCTACATCGTCTACCGCGAGCAGCGCCGCGCGCTGCGCCAGGACCGCAGCGTCGCCGTCGACGTCGAGCGCTCGGTCAACGAGTACCTGGCGCGCCAGGACTGGCGCGTCAACGCCAACGCCAACCAGGGCTACTCGCTGGGCGGGCTGATCCTCAACGTCTCGGGCAAGGTCGTCGCCAACTACTGGCTCAACCACGTCTACCCGCCCGAAGTGGGCATCGCCCACCGCGAGGCCGACCTGCACATCCACGACCTGGACATGCTCTCGGGCTACTGCGCCGGCTGGTCGCTGCGCACGCTGCTGCACGAAGGCCTGAACGGCGTGCCGGGCAAGGTCGAGGCAGGCCCGCCCAAGCACCTGTCCAGCGCCGTCGGCCAGATCGTCAACTTCCTGGGCACGCTGCAGAACGAATGGGCCGGCGCCCAGGCCTTCAGCTCCTTCGACACCTACCTCGCGCCCTTCATCCGCAAGGACGGGCTGAGCTACGACCAGGTGCGCCAGAGCCTGCAGGAGCTGATCTACAACCTGAACGTGCCGTCGCGCTGGGGCACGCAGACGCCGTTCACCAACCTCACCTTCGACTGGACCTGCCCCGAGGACCTGCGCGAGCAGGTGCCGGTGATCGGCGGCCGGGAGATGCCGTTCGCCTACGGCGATCTCCAGGCCGAGATGGACATGATCAACCGCGCCTACATCGACGTGATGATGGAAGGCGACGCCAAGGGCCGCTCGTTCACCTTCCCGATCCCGACCTACAACATCACCAGCGACTTCGACTGGGAGCACCCGAACACGCTGCCGCTGTTCGAGATGACGGCCAAGTACGGCCTGCCGTACTTCCAGAACTTCCTGAACTCGGACCTGCAGCCGAACATGGTGCGCTCGATGTGCTGCCGGCTGCAGCTGGACCTGCGCGAGCTTCTGAAGCGCGGCAACGGCCTGTTCGGCTCGGCCGAGCAGACCGGCTCGCTGGGCGTGGTGACGATCAACTGCGCCCGCCTGGGTTATCTGCACGCCGGCGACGAAGCCGGCCTGCTGGCGCGCACCGACCGCCTGATCGACATCGCGCGCACCAGCCTGGAGATCAAGCGCAAGGTCATCCAGGGCCACATCGACAGCGGCCTGTTCCCGTACACCAAGCGCTACCTCGGCACGCTGCGCAACCACTTCTCGACGATCGGCGTGAACGGGATCAACGAGATGATCCGCAACTTCACGGCCGACCGCCACGACATCACCTCGCCCGAGGGCCACGCGATGGCGGTGCGCTACCTGGACCACATCCGCGCGCGCATCGTCGAACTGCAGGAGGAGACCGGCCACCTCTACAACCTGGAGGCGACGCCGGCCGAAGGCACGACCTACCGCTTCGCCAAGGAAGACAGGAAGCGCCTGCCCGGCATCCTGCAGGCCGGCACGGCCGAGCGCCCGTACTACACGAACTCCTCGCAGCTGCCGGTGGGCTTCACGACCGACCCCTTCGAGGCGCTGGAGCGCCAGGAGGAACTGCAGCGCAAGTACACCGGCGGCACCGTGCTGCACCTGTACCTGGGGGAGCGCGTCTCGTCGGCACGCGCCTGCCGCGACCTGGTGCGGCGTTCGCTCGAACGCTACCGGCTGCCCTACATCACGGTGACGCCGACCTTCTCGATCTGCCCGAAACACGGCTACCTCGCCGGCGAGCACGCGTTCTGCCCCAAGTGCGACGAGGAAGCCCTGGCACGCAAGGCCGCCAAGGCCGCACGCGCCGCCCCGGCCGCCTGACGGCCCGACCACCACAAAGGAAGAGCATGAGCCACAGCCAGACCCCCCTCGTCCACCCGCAGCTCGAAGAGCACGAACGCACCCGCTGCGAAGTCTGGACGCGCGTGATGGGCTACCACCGTCCGATGGCCTCGTTCAACATCGGCAAGCAAGGCGAGTTCCTCGAACGCCGCTACTTCGACGAGCCGGGCCGCCCGGCCGCCGCGGCCGACGTCACGGCCACCGTCGAGTGTGGCTGCGCCTGAGGCCCTGGCGATCGGCGGCTTCCAGCCGCTGAGCACGAGCGACTGGCCCGACCGCCTCGCGGCGGTCGTCTTCGTTCAGGGCTGCCCCTGGCGCTGCGTCTACTGCCACAACCCGGCGCTGCAGCCGCGTGACGGCGCCGCCGGCCCGGCCTGGGACGAAGTCGTCGCGACGCTGGCGCGCCGCCGCGGGCTGCTCGACGGCGTCGTCTTCAGCGGCGGCGAGCCGACGCTGGACCCGGCGCTGCCCGAGGCCGTGGCCACCGCGCGCGGCCTGGGTTTCGCCGTCGGCCTGCACAGCGCCGGCATCTACCCGAAGAAGCTGGAGGCGCTGCTGCCGGCGCTTGACTGGGTCGGCCTGGACCTGAAGACCGACCTCGCCGGCCACGACGCGCTGACCGGCCGCCCGTGCAGCGGCGCGCCGGTGCACGAGGCGCTGGCCGCCGTCGTCGCCAGCGGCGTCGACCACGAGGTGCGCACCACCTACCACCCGGCGCTGCAGTCCGACGAGACGCTGGCCAGGATGGCGCTGACGCTGAAGCGCGCCGGCGCGAAACGCTGGGTGCTGCAGCAGTGGCACCCGCGCGACGGCACGCCGGGTTTCGAGCAGCCCTGGCACTGGCCCGAGCCGGCGGTGCTGGCCTGGCTGCGCGAACTCGGCCCCGAGCTCGCGCTGCGCTGATCAGGCCGGCGCGGCGGCCTTCTTGCGCGCGGCAGTCTTCTTCGCCGCCGGCTTGGCGGCTGTCTTGGCCGCCGTGCGCTTGCGCGCCGGCGCCTTGGCCGGCAGCAGCGAACGCAGGATGGCCTCGCAGTCGCCGGGCGTCATCACGCGCGGCACCGGGTAGTTGGCGTCGGCTTCGCGGCAGGCGGCCTGGGCGAGCTTGGGGATGTCGGCGGCACGCAGCGCCTCGACCGTCCCCGGGATGCCGATGCGCCGGTTCAGCTCGGCCACCGCGTCGATGAACTTGTGCGCCAGCGTCGTGTCGCCGTCGTCAGGCGCACCGACCCCGGAGCGCCGCGCCAGCGCCGCCAGCCGCGGCTCGCAGTTCGGCGCCGAGAAGCGCAGCACCGCCGGCAGCACGATCGCATTGGCCAGCCCGTGCGGCACGTGGTACAGGCCGCCCAACTGGTGCGCGATCGCGTGCACGTTGCCGACGTTGGCGCGTGTGAAGGCCAGGCCGGCGTAGGTCGAGGCCAAGGCCATGCGCTCGCGCGCGACGAGGTCGCGACCGTCGGTGACGGCGCGCTCCAACTGCTCGAAGACCATGCCGACCGCGGCCAGCGCCCAGCGGTCGGTGGTGTCGGTGCACCAATCGCCGATGTAGGCCTCGACGGCGTGCGTCAGCGCGTCCATGCCGGTGGCCGCGGTGATCGCCGGCGGCAGGCCGACCATCAGCTGCGGGTCCAGCGCCGCCATGCGCGGCACCAGGCGCGTGTCGGCGACGACCAGCTTGCGCTGCGCCTTCGGGTCGGAGATCACCGCGGCGACGGTGACCTCGCTGCCGGTGCCGGCGGTGGTTGGCACTGCATACAACGGCAGCGGGCCGTGCAGGCCCTTGAAGTAGCCGACCAGCGCCCGCGGCGGCTTGCCGTTGGCCACCGCCAGGCCGATGACCTTGGCCGCGTCCATCACCGAGCCGCCGCCGAAGGCGACGATCGCGTCGCAGCCTTCGTCGCGCAGCAGCGTGATGCCGGCCTCGATGACCGGGATCGGCGCGTCGGGCTCGACGCGGTCGAAGACCACGACCTCGGTGCCCGCCGCGGCCAGCGCGGCGCGCAAGGGTTCGGCCAGGCCGAGCTTCATCACCGTCGCGTCGGTGACCAGCATGACCTTCCGATGGGTGAAATCCCCGATCGCCTGGCCGAGCTTGGCGCTCGCTCCCGGCCCTACGATCAAGAGGGGCTGCGGTATCGGCAGCCGCTTCGTCACCAGGCCTGCCGCCTGCTTCAGCTTGGGCAGCCCGACGCTGCGGGCCATGTCCCCGATCAAGTTGGCCATCTCGTCAACCCTCCACCATGCCCGTTCCGGGTCCACTCTGGCGCGAACAACGTATGAAGAGCGTGATCGGCATCAGCCTCGGCGCAGCCGCGCAGGACTTCGACTTCCGCACCACGCTGCTCGGCCAGCCCTTGCGCGTGCGGCGCATCGGCACCGACGGCGACGACGCGGTCGCGGCCCGCCGCCTGGCCTACTGGGACCGTCGCGCCGCCGCGATCGGCATCGGCGCCGGGCCCGACGCACGCAGCGTCGGCGCGACCACCGGCGGTGCCGAGCTGGCCGCCACGCTGAAGCACGCGCCCTGCACCACCGGCGACCACCTGGCCGAAATCTATCTCGAATGGGCGCTGCGCCACGTGCAGGCCGATCTCGGGCGCTACTTCGACAACGCGCTGGTGCTGTTCTTCTCCGGCGTCGCCAACCGCAAGCTGGCCTCGGCGATGGCCGAGTTCACGCCCAACCTGTTCTTCGCCGACCCGCTGCTGCAGCTGGGCGTGCCCAAGCTGCTGACCTCGCTGGACGCGCTGTCGCTGTACGCCACCGGCTCGCACTACGTCGCCGGCTGGGCGCCCAAGCGCCTGCCGAGCACGGCGCTGCTGGAACGCTGGACCGACCACGTGCTGCGCCAGGCGATGAAGAAGGCCACCGTCATCGTCGCGCCGGTGCACGAGCTCGACCGCTTCGGCACCGAGGAGCTGGCCGGCAAGACGATCGTCACCGCGACCGTCAACGACGCGCGGCTGGAAGCCTTCCGCGAGAAGGGCGTGGCGATGGTCGTCGACGCCTCCCCGGTGGTACAGGGCCACGTGCTCGGCCACGAGCTGCTCGACGCGATGATCCTCGCGGCCACCGGCAAGGCGCCGGGCACGCTGTACGACGACGACTACCTCGAGCTGATCCAGACCCTGGATGCGCGCCCGCGCGTGCTCTATCCCAACGGTTACCAGCGCAAGAACCGCTTCGCCTTCGTCATCCACCCGCTGTCGCAGGAGTACTTCAAGAAGGTCAAGCCGATCGAGATGCTGTCCAAGGTCTCGCCGCCGCTCTTGATGGACTCGCTGGAAAAGGCGATGGCCTACGCGCCGCCTTTCGTCTACTCGAAGATCGAGGGCATCCGCTCGCCGACCGGCGCCGAGGCCGAGGGCTGGCTGATCTCGGTGGGCGGCACGCCGCGCGAGATCATGAGCCACCCGCCGGAGTTCACCTACCGCCGGCTGCTCGCCGCCGCCGAGATGGCGCGCAAGCTCGGCGCGCAGATCATGGGCCTGGGCGCGTTCACCAAGGTCGTCGGCGACGCCGGCGCGACGGTGGCGCGGCGCGCGACGCTGCCGATCACCACCGGCAACAGCTACAGCGCCTCGGGCGCGCTGTGGGCGGCGCACGACGCGCTGCTGCGGCTGAGGCTCGTCGAGCCGCCCAAGGGCGACGAACGCGTGAAGTTCAAGGCCATGGTCGTCGGCGCCACCGGCGCCATCGGCTCGGCCTGCGCGCGGCTGCTGGTGCGCGCCGCCGAGGAGGTGACGCTGGTCTCGCCCGAAACCGCCAAGCTGCTGGCGCTGCAGGAGTCCATCCTGCGCCAAACGCCCGACGCGAAGATCGTGCTCAGCGCCAAGGCCGACACGCACGTCGCCGAGATGGACATGATCGTCACCGCGACCTCGGGCGCCGGCAAGAAGGTGCTGGACATCATGAAGGTCAAGCCCGGCTGCGTGATCACCGACGTCGCGCGGCCGCTGGACCTGTCGCCCGAGGACGTGGCCAAGCGCCCCGACGTGCTGGTCATCGAGTCCGGCGAGATCCAGCTGCCCGGCCAGGTGAAGATGAAGAACATCGGCCTGCCGCCCGGCGTGGCCTACGCCTGCCTGGCCGAGACCATCGTGCTGGCGCTGGAAGGCCGCTTCGAGAACTTCACCGTCGGCCGCGCGATCGAGTGGGAGAAGGTGCGCGAGATCTACAAGCTGGGCTTGAAGCACGGCATGAAGCTGGCCGCGATCTCCGGCGTCAACGGCGTCATCACCGAGCGCGACATCGCCCGCGTGCGCCGGCTGGCCCTGGCGGCGCGCAAGCGCCAGGGCGAGGCCGCCTCGGCCCCCGCGGCCCGGCCCAAGCGGCGTGCCAAGGCCGCCGAAGCGCCGGCGCCGGAACCCGCCGCCCGCCCGGCGGCGAAGAACGGCGCCCGCACGCGGCGCGCGCCCGCCGCCCCGGCGGCGAAGCAGCCGGCGCTGAACGGCGCCGCCCGGCGCGCGCGCGTGCGCAGCGAACCGGTCGCCTGATCCGACGCCGGCCGAGGGCCGGCACGGGCATGGGCCTTGCCCCGGAGGGCCATGACCCTCGATTCCGCAGGCCTTAGCCGGTGAGCGCCGCGCGCCTTCCGCCCAGCCGCTCGTTCTGCGGCCTGGCCGCCGGCCGGCCGCGGGCACCACACCGCGCCGCCGCGGCCCGACGCCCGCCGCCCTGGCGGGTGACGCCGCGTGCGCCGCGCCCGCCGGCACGCTGACCGGCAGCGCGGCACGGCCGCCACCGGCGTCGGCCAACGGCCTCTTCCTACACGGCATGGCGGCTGCGCCTGCGGACACTGGCGGCGGACTTGTTGCCCGCTTCGCCCCGATGAAGAGCCCGCCGTCGATCCGTGTCCTGACCGTCAACACGCACAAGGGATTCAACGCCCTGAACCGCCGCTTCGTGTTGCACGAGCTGCGCGACGCGGTGCGCGCCGTCGACGCCGACCTCGTCTTCCTGCAGGAGGTGCAGGGCACGCACCGCCGCCATTCGGAGGGCGTCGCACGCTGGCCGCAGGCGCCGCACTACGAGTTCATCGCCGACCAGCTGTGGCCGCAGTTCGCCTACGGCCGCAACGCCGTCTACCCGCACGGCGACCACGGCAACGCGCTGCTGTCCAAGTACCCGATCGTCGCCCACAGCAACCACGACGTCTCGATCGACGGCCACGAGGCGCGCGGGCTGCTGCACTGCACGCTGCGCCTGCCGGCCGACGGCGCGCTGGTGCACGCGGTCTGCGTGCACCTGGGGCTGAGCGAGGCGCACCGCAGCCGCCAGCTCGAGCACCTGTGCGCGCTGGTGCGCCGCGAGGTGCCCGACGGCGCGCCGCTGGTCGTCGCCGGCGACTTCAACGACTGGCGCGACCGCGCCCACCCGGTGCTCGAGCGCGGCCTGGGTCTGCACGAGGTGTTCGTGAAGGCGCACGGGCGTTCGGCACGCACCTTCCCGGCGCGATTCCCGCTGCTGCGCCTGGACCGCATCTACGTGCGCAACACGCGCGGCCACCGGCCGCTGCCGCTGCCGCGGCGGCCCTGGGCGCATCTGTCGGACCACGCGCCGCTGGCCGCGGAGATCGCGCTGTGAAGCGGCGGCCGCGCTGGCAGGACGGCAACGCCGTCGAGCTGCTCGAAAACGGCGAGGCCTTCTTCCCGGCCGTCTTCGACGCCATCCGCAACGCCCGCCACGAGGTGCTGCTGGAGACCTTCATCCTGTTCGAGGACAAGGTCGGGCTGGCGCTGCACGCGGCGCTGCTGGAGGCCGCGCAGCGCGGTGTGCAGGTCGACGTGATGGTCGACGGCTTCGGCTCGCCGGACCTTTCGCCCGAGTTCACCGGCTCGCTGCGCGCCGCCGGCGTGCGCCTGCGCAGCTTCGATCCCAGCTGGCGGCTGTTCGGCAAGCGTTTCAACGTGCTGCGCCGCATGCACCGCAAGATCGTCGTCGTCGACGGCGAGACGGCTTTCGTCGGCGGCATCAACTACTCGGCCGACCACCTCGCCGACTACGGGCCGGAGGCCAAACAGGACTACTCGGTGCGGCTGCGCGGGCCGGTCGTCGAGACGATCCGCCAGTTCGCGATCGGCGCGATCCGCGGCGGCACACGCGGCGAGCCGCCGGTGCAGCGGCCGCGGCTGCCGCCGCCGCGCGCCGAGGGGCCGGTGCAGGCGATGCTCGTCACGCGCGACAACCTCGAGCACCGCGCCGACATCGAACGCCAGTACCGCGCCGCGCTGCGCGCCGCACGCCACAGCGTGATCATCGCCAACGCCTATTTCTTCCCCGGCTGGCGCTTCCTGAAGGAACTGCGCCGCGCGGCCAGGCGCGGCGTCGTCGTGCGTCTGATCCTTCAGGGCACGCCCGACATGCCGATCGTGAAGACCGCCGCCGGCCTGCTCTACGACCACCTGCTGCGCGACGGCGTGCACATCCACGAGTACTGCGACCGGCCGATGCACGGCAAGGTGGCGGTGGTCGACGAGGACTGGGCGACGGTGGGCTCGAGCAACCTCGACCCGCTGAGCCTGTCGCTGAATCTGGAAGCCAACGTCATCCTGCGCGACCGCGGCTTCGCCGCGCAGCTGCGCGAGCGGCTGCAACACCTGATCCGCCACAGCTGCGAGGAGGTGCAGCCCGAGCCGACGCCGCGCTGGCGCTTGTGGGTGCGCATGCGCAGCTACTTCGTGCTGCGTTTCGCCCAGCGCTTCCCGCTCTGGGCGCGCGTGCTGCCGGCGCACCGGCCGACGCTGGAACTCGTCGAGGCGCCGCCCGGCGCTGCACCGGCGCCGGCCGAACGCGCCGACGAGGCGCGGGGCCTGCATGTCGGATGAGGCGGCGGCGCCCGCCCCCGCCACGCCTGTGCGCTGGGCGCGTGCCCGACGCTGGCTCGGCATCGCCTTCGTCGTCGCCGTCGGTGCGCTCGTCGCCAACGTCGCGCGCTCGATGGACTGGGGCGCGGCCTGGCACGCGCTGCAGCGCGTCGAGCCGGCGACGCTCGCGCTCGCCGCGGCGCTGGCGGCGGCCAGCCACGCGCTCTACGCCACCTACGACCTGATCGGCCGCCACCTGACCGGCCACGGCCTGGCCGCGCCCCGCGTGGCCGCGGTCGGCTTCATCTCCTACGCCTTCAACCTCAACCTGGGCGCGCTGGTCGGCGGTTTCGCGCTGCGCTACAAGCTCTACGGCAAGCTCGGGCTGGCACCCGGCGTCGTGACGCGCGTGCTGGGCTACAGCCTGCTGACCAACTGGCTGGGCTACTTCGTGCTCGGCGGCACGGTGCTGCTGCTGCGGCC
Source organism: Rubrivivax gelatinosus IL144 (assembly GCF_000284255.1). Classification (NCBI taxonomy): domain Bacteria; kingdom Pseudomonadati; phylum Pseudomonadota; class Betaproteobacteria; order Burkholderiales; family Sphaerotilaceae; genus Rubrivivax; species Rubrivivax gelatinosus. The sequence goes on along the minus strand of NC_017075.1, from coordinate 386,529 downwards.
GCCGGCGCTGCCGCCGGACTGGGAGCTGGGCCGCAGCGCGCTGCGGCTGCTGGGCGGCGCACTGCTGCTGGCCGCGGCGGGCTACGTGTCGCTCTGCGCCTTCGCGCGCCGGCGCAGCTGGCGGCTGCGCGGCCACGAGCTGGTGCTGCCGCCGCTCGGCATCGCGCTGCTGCAGCTGGCGATGTCGGCGACGAACTGGGCGCTGATCGCCGGCGTCTGCCACGTGCTGCTGGGGCGCACGCTGCCCTACCCCGACGTGCTGACGGCGCTGCTGCTGGCGGCAGTCGCCGGCGTCGTGACGCATCTGCCGGCCGGGCTGGGCGTCATCGAGGCGGTGTTCGTCGCGCTGCTCGGCGCGCGGCTGGGCCAGGGCCCGGTGCTGGCGGCCCTGCTGGCCTACCGCGCCGTCTACTACCTCGCGCCGCTGGCGCTGGCGACGGCGCTGTACTTCGCGCTCGAAGCACGCGGCCGGCACAAGGCGGCCGCCGCGCACTGAGTGCGCGACCGCTTCGGGCGGAGTTCCCGAGCAATCCGCTGCAGCAGTTGCCCGCTGGCCACAGCGCCGACGCGGCTTCTCCAAGGGCACGGCCTTTGCGATTTATTCAATTCCACCGGCTTTGCGCTGTGTCAGACCGTGACACGGGGGCGGCGACTGGAATCCGTCTGTCGTCTGGACTGATTCCAGATCGCCCGGTGCCCGACCCGCCGTCCCGGCCACCGGCAACTCCCCTCGGACGGACAGAGGAGAAGCAATGCGCATTCGTTGGACCCCGGTCGCTCTGGCTGCCGCCAGCGTCCTGGTCATCGGCGCGGCCGTCGCCCAGAGCCAGGAGCCGATCCAGCCGATCGTGCCCCCGCAGCAGGTGAACCTGGGCATGGTGGAACTGGGCAAGAAGCTGTACTTCGATCCGCGACTCTCGAAGTCGGGTTTCATTTCCTGCAACTCGTGCCACAACCTGTCGATGGGCGGCACCGACAACATCCCGACCTCGATCGGCGACCGCTGGCAGCAAGGCCCGATCAACGCGCCGACGGTGCTGAACTCCAGCCTCAACGTCGCCCAGTTCTGGGACGGCCGCGCGGCCGACCTGAAGGCGCAGGCTGGCGGCCCGATCGCCAACCCCGGCGAGATGGCGTTCACGCACACGCTGGCGCTCGGCGTGCTCGAGTCGATCCCGGCCTACCAGCGCGAGTTCAAGCAGGTCTTCGGCAAGGACAAGATCGACATCGACCAGGTCACGACGGCGATCGCCGAGTTCGAGAAGACGCTGGTGACGCCGAACTCGCGTTTCGACCAGTGGCTGCTGGGCAAGAAGGACGCGCTGTCGGCCGACGAGCAGGCCGGCTACAAGCTGTTCAAGGAGAGCGGCTGCGTCGGCTGCCACAACGGCCCGGCCGTCGGCGGCAACTCGTTCCAGAAGATGGGCGTCGTCGCGCCGTACCAGGCGAGCAGCCCGGCGCAGGGCCGCGTCGCGGTGACCGGCAAGGACGCCGACCGCTTCAACTTCAAGGTGCCGACGCTGCGCAACGTCGAGATGACCTACCCGTACTTCCACGACGGCGCGGCGAACACGCTGACCGAAGCCGTGGACGTCATGGGCCGGCTTCAGCTGGGCAAGAAGTTCACGCCCGACGAGAACGCCAAGATCGTCTCCTTCCTGAAGACGCTGACCGGCGACCAGCCGAGCTTCACGCTGCCGATCCTGCCGCCGTCCAGCGACAAGACCCCGCGCCCGCACCCGTTCAAGTGACAGCCGTCGCCTGAGCACCGGCCCCGCCGCCTGCTGGCCGCGGGGCCGCTTCTTTTTGGTGGATCGCTTCGCGTTCGCGGCGTGATACTGGCCGTCGGCCGCATCACGCGGCTTCAGACGGAGACCGCATGCCCCAGCCCGGCCCCCATGCCGCCGATGCCCGCTGCTCGATCTGCGCCGACGGCGAGGCCTTCGGCGCGCCGCTGGCGTTCGCGTTCCAGCCCATCGTCGACCTGGGCTCGCGCACGGTGTTCGCGCACGAGGCGCTGGTGCGCGGCCCGGCCGGCGAACCGGCGGCCACGGTGCTGGCCCAGGTCGACGACCGCAACCGCTACGCCTTCGACCAGCGCTGCCGGCGCGACGCGATCGCCGCCGCGGCCCGCCTGGGATTGAGCGAGCGGCTGTCGATCAACTTCATGCCCAACGCGATCTACCGCGCCTCGGCCTGCATCCAGGCGACGCTGCGCGCGGCCGGCGCCTGCGGCTTCCCGCTCGAACGCATCATGTTCGAGATCACCGAGACCGAACGCGTGAACGACGTCGCGCACCTGGTCGAGATCGTCACCGAGTACAAGCGGCTGGGCTTCCTGACCGCGCTCGACGACTTCGGCGCCGGCTACTCGGGGCTCAACCTGCTGGCCGCCTTCGAGCCCGACATCGTCAAGCTCGACATGGAACTCACGCGCGCGCTGGACGCCCGGCCGCGCTCGCGCACGATCGTGCAGTCGCTGCAGCGCCTGTGCGAGGAACTGGGCATCACCGTCATCGCCGAAGGTGTCGAGACGCCCGGCGAACGCGACGCGCTGCTCGACTGCGGCATCACGCTGATGCAGGGCTGGCTGTTCGCGCGCCCGGCTTTCGACGCGCTGGCGCAGCCTCAGGCCGAAGCCTGGGGCGCGTAGCGGCCCGGCCGCAGACCGAGGCCGAAAGCGGCACCGGCGGCCGCGAACAGCAGCCCGGCCGCAAGTCCGAGTGCATGCTGCGACACCAGGACCGGCGCGCCGATCAGCGCCGCGGTCGCCGCCGCGGGCCCGGACACGAGCTCGGCCAGCACCTTGGCCACCGCCAGAACGCCGACAAGCCGCACGACGGGGGCCTGACGCCGGTCGGCGGCCAGCAACAGCGCCAGGCCGTGCAACGCACCCGACAGGCCGACGGCCCAGGCGTGGCGCAGCAGCAAGTGCTCGCCGAGCATCGTCGTCGTGGCCAGCAGCGGCAGCGTCACCAGCAGCGCGCTGCGCGTGCTGCGTCTGGCCAGGGCGAGCAGCAGCACCAGGGCGCCGAGGTCCAGCGCCCAGTGCGCGGCATTGGTGTGCACGAAGCCACCGGTCACCAGCCGCCACCACTGACCGGCCTCGACCGCGGCACGTTGGTAACCCAGCGCCTCGGGGCCGGCGACGGTCGCCGCCGCCGAGGCGGCGAGCCAGGCGAGCAGCAGGGCCGCGTTCACCGCCCGGCGCGCCGCACGGCGGCCGCCAGCGCCAGCACCAGCAGCGCGCTCCAGTGCAGCGCGCCGCCGCCGCCGCCGCCGCCACCGCCGTCGCCGTCGCCGCTGGTGCTCTGCGAGCCCGCTGCGCCGACCTTCAGCGTGACGCTGACCTGGGTCGCGTCGGACGTGCTGGCATCGGCCTGGTCGCTGACCGCCAGCACGACGGTGTAGCTGCCTTCTACCGGGCTGGGCCAGCTCAGGACCTTGTCGCTGAGCGTCATGCCCGCGGGCCCGCTGACCAGCGTGAAGTAGACCGTGTCGCCGTCGGCGTCGCTGCCGCTCAGCGTGGTGCTGAACGCCGACCCGGCGGTCGCCGTCCAGCTGCTGGGCAGATCCGCGGTCGGCGGGTTGTTGACGCTGACGGTCCAGGTGCTGGAGCCGGTCTGCCCGGAGGCCGAGCTGACGACGACCTGGAAGACCATCGGCGTGCCCTTGGTCGCCGGGGCGGTGAACGACAAGGTCGACGTCGCGGCGCCGCGCAGCGTGACGGCGGGGCCGGAGAGCTGCGTCCAGGCCTAGCTGGCGCCCGAACCGGCACCGGTGGCGCTGGCGTTCAGCGTCACGGTGGCCGAGCCGGTGACGACGCTGGCACCGCTGATCGTGACCACCGGCCCCTGGATCGCCGCGACCGCCGCGGCCGCGTCGAGCATGCCGGCACCGCACTGGCCCGCATGGGACGCGCAGTAGGTGCCGGAGGGGTGGCTGCGCGCCGTGGACACGAGCAGCGAGCGCACCTGGGCCGGCGTCAGGCTCGGGTCGACGGCCAGCAGCAGCGCCGCCGCCGCCGCCACGTGCGGCGTCGCGGCCGAGGTGCCGGCGAAGCCGGTGAGTTCGCTCATCGCGCTGGCGGCGCGCGTCCCGCCGTTGCCGATCGTGTAGGTCGGGCGGCTGTCGCAGGACGCGAGCGTCATGCACGAGCCGCCGCCGGGCGCGGTCAGCGTGACGTCGGCCGAATGGTTGGAGTAGGACGCGAGGTCGCCGGCGACGGTGTGCGCGCCGACGGCGATGACGCCGCTGCAGTTGGCCGGCGCGCCGACCGAGGCCGCACCGTCGTTGCCGGCCGCGACGACGACCACCGCCTGGCGCGCTGCGGCGGCGTCGACGGCGTCCTGCAGATAGGTGTAGCAACTGGTGCCGGCGTCGGCGCCCAGGCTCAGGTTGATGACCCGCGCCGGCGTCGTGTTCGTCGGCACGCCGGAGACGCTGCCGCCGGCGGCCCAGACGACGGCATCGGCGACGTCGGACAGATAACCGCCGCAGCGCCCGAGCACCCGCGCATGCAGCAACAAGGCGTTGTTGGCCGCGCCGCCGGCGACGCCGTAGCCGTTGCCGGCCTGGGCGGCGATCAGCCCGGCGACGCTGGTGCCGTGCCAGGACGAATCGGTGCCGTCGTCGGTGCAGTAGTCGCCGACGTCGGTGGGATCGCTGTCGCGGCCGTCACCGTCGGCAGCGATGGTCGTGTCGGAGATGAAGTCGTAGCCGCCGATCTGGTGGGCCGTGAGGTCCGGATGCGCCAGCAAGCCGGTGTCGACGACCGCGACGACGATCTGGCGGGTGTTGCCGCTGGGCCAGGCCGAGAACAGATTGGCCGCGCCGGTGTAGGTGGACGAGTCCTGCAGGCTCCATTGCATCGACGCGTAGGGGTCCGCGGGCAGGGCCGCGGCCTTCACGCGCACGTCCGGCAGCGCGTAGGCGACGCTGGCATCGGCCGCGACCCGCGCCGCGATCTGGCGCGCACGCGCCAGCGTCACCGGCTCGGCCATCCGGTAGACGGTGGCCCCGGTGGCGGTCTGGCGCAGGGCCGACAGTTCCACGCCGGTCTTGGCGGCGAGCGCCTGGACGCGAACGCGCGAGGCGTCGGCGGAGGCCGCCTGGGCCTCGGTCTTGTACTTCACGACCAGGCGCGCGGTCGTGTCGGACGCCGCGACAGCATTCGGGACGGCGCAAGCCAGGGCGAGGCCGGCGAGTACGACGGCGGCGGGCGGGCGGATGGAAAGACGCATCGGGAGTTCCTGCGGCGGCACCGGCACGCCGGGACGGCGTGCGCTGCGCACTCGGCGTCTATTCGACGAGGATTCGACGACGCTTGAGCCGACGGCCGACAGGCTTTGCGCACATTTGCCTGGCGTCAACATCCGACATCGTTGGCGCCCAGGTCGCGGCAACGCCTGAAACGACGAAGCCCGCACGAGGCGGGCTTCTGAATTTGGTTGCGGGGGCAAGATTTGAACTTGCGACCTTTGGGTTATGAGCCCAACGAGCTACCAGACTGCTCCACCCCGCGACTGAGAAAGTGACTATAACACGTTTTGTTTGCCGTGCGCCAGCCCCCCGCGGGCCCGTCAGACGCGATAGCGGCTGACCCAGTGGAAATACATGGCCCAGCCATGGGCCAGCGCCAGCGCGACGGGCAGCACGCAGATGAGCCAGGCGGCGGCACGGCGGCCAGCGGTCGGAGCCCGAGCGGCCACGCGCAGCGCCAGCACCAGCGACACGCCGGCGCCGCAGACCAAGGCCACGGCGCGCAGGGTGGGCAGCATCGCAAGCGCCGCGCCTTCTCCGCGCAGGAAGGCGGCGCTGGCCTCCGTGAGGCCGAGCACCAGCAGCACCACGCCCAGCGGAAGCAGCGCCCGCGACACGCCGTGGCGCGACTGATCGGCGAGACGGGCGACGGCGACCACCCCGCCAGCGACCGCGGCGCCGGCGGCGATCCCGGCGGCGAGCCAGACGCCGGCGGCGGCGGCATCGAGCAGCACGAACTGCTCCGGCTGCAGAGGCCAGCGCTCGAGCCAGAACTCGGCCACGGCCTGGCGCAGGCGCACGAACGCCGGGTTCGCCGACCATTCGAAGTACGCCGGTGCCGCCCCGTAGAGCAGCACCACCGTCGCCAACGGCCAGCGCGCCGTAACGCGGCGCGAGGCCAGGACGAGGGGCAGCAGCAGAGGCAGCAGCAGCCCCCAGGCCAGGTAGCGCAGCGCCAGCGCCAGGCGGTCGACCGGCGTCGCGCTTGCGGGCGGCTTGGGCCGCACGACGTCTGCCGCTCGCGGATCGTCCGGAGCGCAGGCCTCGCCCTCGACGAAGCTGGCTGCGCCCCAGCCGTCGGAGAACAGCCGCGCCTCGGGGTGCGGCGGCGGCAGCACGGCCAGCGCGGTGAGCGCGGTGAGCGCGAGCACCAGCAGCAGCGAGGCCACCGCCGCCGCACGCCAGAGCGGATCGCGCCGCGCCGCCGGCCGCGGCGGGCGCCAGATGCCGTGAAGTACGACCAGAACACTCGACCCGCTCATGGGCTAAGTGTAGATGCGACGCATTCTCAGAGTCTGTGGCGCCGCAAGGAACTCGAGAGACGCCCCGGCGGGCGCCCGTTCAGAGTGTCTTCAGTAGACGCGCAACCTCGGCCTGACCGGCGAAACCCGGCCCCAGCCGGCTGAGCTTCTCCAGCTCATCGCGTGCCGACGCCTTCTCGCCCTGCTGGATCAGCAGGCGCGCCAGGCCCAGCCGCAACGCCGAGTTCGCCGGCTCGGCCGCAATCGCCTTGCGCTGCCAGTCCAGAGCCTTGTCGAGCTGGCCCTGGGCGGCGAGCGCCGAGGCCAGCGTGTCCATCGGCTGCGCCTGGGTCGGCGCCAGGCGCTGCGCGCGCTCGGCGAGCTCCAGCGCGCCGGGCTTGCCCTGCTGCACCATCAGCCAGGCGACGTTGTTCGTCGCCTGAGGATCATCCGGTCGCAACGCCAGCACCTGGCGGAAAACCTTCTCGGCGCCGGCGAGGTCCCGCTGGACCATGCGCGAGACACCCGCCTGGAAGAGGAATCGCACGTCGCCCGGGTGATCCTTCATCCACCCGGCGGCGAACTGGTCGGCGTCGCCTCCCCGCCCGGCCGCGAGGTAAAGCTCGTAGGTGCGGTTGGCCGCCTCGGTGGGCCCGCCGCGCTTGAGCACCTCGCGCATCGAGGCGATCGCGCCGCTCCAGTCGCGCTGCACCATCTGCGCGTCGGCCTGCATCTGCCAGCCGGCCGCTTCGCTCGGGCGCTCCTTCTGCACGCTGCGGGCGACCTCCAGCGCCTCGGCCGGACGGCCGGCGTTCAGCGCGACGACCACCAACCCACGCTGGGCCGCCAACAGACGGGGCGATACCTCCAGCGCACGGCGCAGCGAGCGGCGCGCCGACTCGTAGTCCTTCGCAGCCATGAACGCATCGGCCAGGCGAAGCTGCGGCTGGGCCGCACCCGGCTGGGCGGCGGCGGCCTTGCCGAGCGTGGCGATGGCCTGCTGGGTGTTGCCCGCGGCGAGCTGCGCTCGGCCGACGGCGTCGAGCACCAGCAGGTCGTCGGGCAGCGCCGCGATCGCCGCCGCCGCCGCCTCGTTGGCCCCCTTGCTGTCCTGGCGCGTGAGGTAGTAATCGATCAGCGCCACACGCGGCGCGGCCTCGGCCGGGTTGGACTTCACGGCGTCGACCAGCAGCGACAGGATCTCCTCCGGCTTGGCGCCCGCGGCGTATCGCAGTTCGGCCAGTGCCAGCATCGCGCGCGGGTTCTTCGGCTCGCGTTCGAGCAGCGCCGTGTAGCGGCCACGCGCGTCCTCGGGCTTCTTGTCCAGCAGGTCCAGCCCCGCCAGCGCGGCCACGGCCGGGAAGTACACCGGATCGATCGAGACCGCCTTCTGCAGGCTGGCGCGCGCGCCGGCGTGGTCGCCGCGCTGGGCGAGCAGGCGGCCGCGCAGGTAGTGCGGCAGCACGGCGTCGGGCATCTTCCGCTGCAGCCCGTCGACGGCCTTCAGCGCCTCCGGGATTTCGTTGCGGCGCACGCGGGCGCTGATCAGCGCCAGATCGGCATAGGTGGAGGCGCGGTCGCCCGAGGCGATCGACTCCAGCTCGGAGAAGCCGACGCCGGTGTTGCCGCCGGAGATCTGGGTCAGCGCCAGCGCGGTACGCGCCTTGGTCGAGTCGGGGTCGACCCGCACCGCACGCTTGAAGAAGGACTCCGCCTTGCGAACGTCGCCCGAATGCAGGTAGGCCTCGGCCGTCAACGCCAGCGCGTCGGCGTCGGGACTCGAGCCTTCGACCAGCGGAGCCAGCGTCGAGACCGCCTTGTCGGGGTCACCCGCGCGCAGATAGGCCTCGGCGAGCAGACGCCGGGCACCGGTCTGGCCAGGGGCGAGGTCCAGCGCCTCGGTGAGGTAGCGCTGGGCTTGCAGTGTCGAGCCGTCCAGCATCTCGATCGCCGCCGCCAGCTGCAGCGTGCGCGGGCCCGCGCGGCGGGCCTTCAGCAACTGCTGGACGATCGCGCGGGCGCTGCGGTAGTCCTTGTCCAGCAAGGCGACCTGCGCCTCGTAGAAGCGGGTGTCCGGGTGGCCGGGCAGCACCTTCTTCATCTCGGCGACACGGGCCTTGAAGGCGTCGACCTGGCCGCGCTGCAGCAGCAGCGTCGCCAGCCCGGAGTGGGCCTGGACGTAGCGAGGATCGACGACGAGTGCCTGCTCGAAGGCCTTGCGGCCAGCGTCGGCATCGCCCTGGCCGACCCACAGCAGTTCGGCCTTCAGCAGCCAGGCTTCGCGCCGCTTCGGATCGTCCTTCAGCAGTGCCTCGACCTGAGCCAGCGCGTCCCGCGTGTCGCCCTTGCCGGCCGTCAGGCGCGCCATCAGCAGGCGCGCCGACGGATTGGAAGGGTCGGCCGTCAGCGCCTGGTTGAGCGCCGCCTCGCTGCGCTCGGCCTTGCCCTGCACCAGGTAGGCGACGGCGACGGTGGCCTTGAGTTCGGCGGCCGCCCGCGGCTCGCTCAGCGCCTGCTGGCCGTACAGGTCGGTGACCTTCTTCGTCTGGCCCGATGCGAGCAGCGCCTTGGCCAGCACCGGCAGCACCTGGTCGTCGCCGTACTTGAGGTCGTGGGCGCGGTCGAGCTCGACGACCGCCGCGACGGCGTCGCCGCCGTCCAGCAGCGTGCGGCCGAGCAGGAAGCGCGCCTCGCCGTTCTGCGGCTGCTTCTGCAGGACGGCTTTGAGCTGCACGGCAGCGCCCTTGAGGTCCTGCTGGGCGATCAACTCCTTGGCCGACGCCAGCAGCTCCGACTCTGAAGGACCACCGCAAGCGCCGAGGACGGCCAGCGCCAGCGCCAGCGCAGCCGTGGTGGCCGTGCGGCGAAGATGTGCAGGAATCAAGATGTCTCCCCTTCCGGTCCTGGCGATCCGCGGCAGGCGCCGCAACCGATGCTAGAGGATGGACCGGCCCGCCGAGACGCCCGGCGCGCAGGCGGCGCGACCGGACCCCGCGATCATGGGATCGGCGGTTTGGGCGGCGGACGCTGCGACAAGCGCCGCGCCGGCACGCCGCCCCAGATCTCGCCCGGGCCGATGCGCGAGCCCTTGGTCACGACCGCGCCGACGGAAACGATGGCGCCATCGCCGATCTCGACGTCCGGCATCACGACCGCATGGGCGCCGATCGTGACGTCATGGCCGATGCGCACCGTGTGGAGCTCGAATCGGTCGCCCTCGATGACGTGGGTAAAGACGACGGCGTCGTGGCCGACGATGCAGCGGTCGCCGATGAACGTGAGCGGCGGATCGAGCAGGGCTCCGGCGCTGTAGCTGTCGCGGCCGAGCCGCGCGCCCAGCGCCAGGTACACCAGCCGCATCAGCGGCACCGGCACGAAATGGGTCCTCACGAGCGAGTTGAAGACCATCAGATAGAACAGGATGTTGACCTGCGCCGCGAACTCGGCGCGCGACCCCGGCGCCAGCGTGCCGAGCTGCAGCGGCATCACGGCCAGGAACAGCCGATAGGCCAGTAGCGACAGCAGGTAGAACGCCAGCACGGCCACGGCGACGATCGCCACGCCGCTGAAGCGGCCCAGCGGCAGGTCGCGCAGCAGCCACCAGCTGCCGCCGCCCGCCAGCGCGAGCACGATCGCGAAGATGGTGCTGAAGCAAACGATCTGAAGGCCTGTGATCTTGCGCATGGCGAAACCGGGAGTCGTCGCCGGCGCATTGTGTGCTCCCGCGCGATCCCGCGTCAGCCGCCGCCGGGTGTCGGGCCGCTTTACAGCGGCCGTGGCAGCGGGCCGACGAGAGAACCCAAGTGCTTGATCTGCAAGGAAGAATGACCGCTGGCACACCCTTTGCGTTGTTTTGCCCGCCGACGGCTCTCGTCGCCCACCACCAAGGAAGCCTTATGAAGCACATCAAGACTCTCGCGGCGGCACTCAGCGCTCTGGGGATGCTGGCCGTCGCCGCTCCCAGCCAGGCTGCGCCGAGCCTGACCTTTACCGACAACGGCACCACCTACACCGTCGATCCCTTCGGCGGTTTCGACTGGCAGTCCAACGCCACCGCCATCTCGACGACCCCGGTGTTCGACGGCGCCACCGTGTCGACCACCACCTACCTCGCTTCCGCCGAAGCGATCAAGCTCGCCGGCGGCCCGAGCTGGGCGGGCAGCGGTCTGGGCTCGAACTACGAGTTCACGATCAAGGCGACGATCCTCGAGAAGCAGACCTGCAATGCCTGGTCCGGCGCTGTCGGCACCTCGACCTGCCTGAACGCCACGTTCACCGCGGTCGGCGGCTCGTTCGCGATCTACTTCGACCAGAACGTCAACGCCAGCCTGACCACCGGCACCGGCTTCCTCGACGGCACGCTGATCATCTCGGGCAACATCCTCCCGGGCCTGGCCGGCGGCTTCTTCGTCACCGGCACGAACGCGGGCACCGGCGTGTTCAACTTCGCGGCCGACGTCGACTTCACGAACGTGGACAGCACGAAGGACGCGTACTTCAACCCGGCGCTGGACACCTCGAATGCCGTCGCGACGCTGCAGATCGGTGGCAACACCACCGACTGGACGCCTCCGACCACCTGGGTCGACGGCGGCGGCATCCCGACCAACCCGCTGATCTTCCAGGCCGACGGCAACCAGACCTTCCAAGCCGTTCCGGAACCGGCGTCGCTGGCCCTCGTCGGCCTGGCGCTGGCAGGCCTGGGCTACAGCCGCCGTCGCCGCAACCAAGCCTGATCGGAGACAGAGCCGCCGATGCAAGCCGGCCTTCGGGCCGGCTTTTTCATGTCCGGGCCCCGGATGCGGGGCCCAGCATCGTGTCGACGACGGCGGGAAACAGCTCCCGCGCGGGGTAATGCGCAAACTCGCGCTGCACCGCGCGCGCGCGGTCGCCGAACGCGGGCTCGGACAGCAGGCGCCGCAGCGACGCCTGCAGCGACGCCGGCGACAGTTCGTCGGCACGCACCGACAGGCCGGCACCGCTGCGCACGAGGTAGCGCATGTTGAGCAGTTGGTCGAGGTTGGCCGGGATGCCGAGCACCGGCGTGCCCTGCTCCAGCGCCTGGTGCGAGCCGGGGCTGCCGCCGTTGCAGACAACGACCTTCGCGCGCGCCGCGAGTTCGCTGCCGGGCAGCACGCTGCGCGCGACGACGGCGTCGCCGTGGCGATGGGTCCAGCCGGAGGGCGCCGCCACCACTGCGCGCGCGCCGCAGGCCACGACGGCGTCGACGACCAGACCGAGCGCCGCAGGGTCCCCAGAACTGCCCAACGAGACATAGACCAGCGGCCGGCCGTCCTCGCCGTCCAGCCCCTCGGGCAGCGGCGCCGGCGGGGACCAGACTACCGGACCGATGTAGCGGTAGCGCGCCGCAGACGCCGCCGCCGCGGTGGGCACCATGGCCGGCACATCGGCGAAAAGCGTCGTGTCGCCCTCGGTGAAGACGGCGCGCAGATCCAGGCCCAGCGAGGGCATGCCGTGGCGCCGGCGCAGGCGCCGCATCGGCCAGGCGTGCTGGGCGATGATCAGCGGCCGCAGGGCGTCGAAGGCTGTGCCGACGATGCGGGGCCCGAACATGCGCGTCGCCGCATGCACCGGCGCTTCGTACGGGGCGTCGGCCAGCGGACTCCAGTACGCATTCGAGATCGCCAGGTAAGGTGTCTTCGCCAGCCGCGCGCTGACCGCCAGCGACAGCCGGAAGTCGCCGACGATCAGGTCGGGTTCGAACTCGGCGATGACACGCAGGTCGTCCTCGACGTAGCGCTCCAGCGTCGCGTACGGGTACACCGGGCGCCCGGCACTCACGGCGTCGAGGTAGGCGCGCGTGCCGATGCTGTAGAGCTCGCGCACCGCCAGGCCGGCGGCCTCGGCGTGGGCGCGGAAGTCGCGCGCGGTCGCGAAGCCGACCTCGTAGCGGCCGGCGTCGAGCGTCGTGGCGAGCACCACCGAGCGGACCACGTGCGCAAGAGTCGCGGCCTCGGCGATGAACAGGATCCGCGGCTTGCGCGTCGGCGATCGCCTTCCTTCGTGCATGCGATCGATTGTCGGGCGAAGCGGGCGCCCGCCGCAGCCGCCGACGGCCGGGAATGCACCGGGATTCGCCCGTTGACGCGAGGGCTCCGGCCGACGGCGTTCCATTACGATCCCGGGATGCTCCGAAGGCGGCCGACTTGCCGCCCCGGCACTTCCGACCGCGAGCCGACGACGTCGCGATGAAGCCCCAGGAAGACAAGCGCCCCAACCGCAACCGATCGCTGGTGCACCCGATCGTGCTCAGCGACGTCTCCAAGATCTACCGACTCGACGCCGTCGAGGTGCCGGCGCTGGTCGACATCAACCTCGTCATCCTGCGCGACCGCTTCACGGTGATCTCCGGCCCCTCGGGCAGCGGCAAGACGACGCTGCTGAACCTGGTCGGCTGCATCGACCGCCCGAGCAGCGGCCGCATCATGGTGACCGGCCGCGGCGTGCACACCTTCAGCGATGACGAGCTGTCCGACTTCCGCGGGCGCGAACTCGGTTTCATCTTCCAGAACTTCAACCTGCTGCCGGTGCTGACGGCCTTCGAGAACGTCGAGTACCCGCTGACGCTCGAAGGCGTGGCACCGCGCGAGCGCCGCGAGCGTGCGCTGGCGCTGCTGGCCTCGGTCGGCCTGGAGGCCCACGTGCACAAGCGTCCGGGGCAGCTCTCGGGTGGCCAGCGCCAGCGCGTCGCGATCGCCCGTGCGCTGGCACGCCGCCCCGGCATCGTGCTGGCCGACGAGCCGACGGCCAACCTCGACAGCAAGACCGGCGCGGACATCATCGCGCTGATGCGCGAGCTGCAGCAGCGCGAACACGTGTCCTTCATCTTCTCCTCGCACGACCCGAAGGTCATCGAGGCCGCCGACGACGTCGTCTACATCCACGACGGCCGCATCACCTCGATCGAACGGCGGCAGATGCTGCCGCGCACGCCGGCATGAACAGCACGCTGTCCCTGGCCTGGCGCAACCTGCTGCGCAACCGCCGGCGCTCGCTGATGACGCTGTTCGCGATGGTGCTCGGCCTGACCGCGGTGCTGCTGTTCGGCGGCTACATCCGCGACATCACCTACAGCCTGCAGACCAACTTCGTCGTCGGCAGCGGGCATCTGCAGATTCAGCACCGCGACTACTTCCGCCTGGGCACCGGCAACCCGGCGGCCTACGGCGTGGCGCGTTACGAACGCATCATGCAGACGCTGAAGGACGACCCGGAACTCGGGCCGATGCTCGTCGTCGTGACGCCGTCGCTGCAGTTCGGCGCGATCGCCGGCAACTTCGCCGCCGGCGTCTCGCGCACGGCCTACGTCACCGGCATCGTCGTCGACGACCAGAACCGGATGCGCGAGTGGAACGACTACGGCCAGCGCAACCTGTCATCGCGCAACCTCTCGCTGTCGGGCACGCCCAGCGACACCGCGATCATCGGCACCGGCCTGGCGCGGGTGCTCAAGCTGTGCGGGCCGCTGAAGGTCAAGGACTGCGAGAACTCGGACGCGCCGCCGCCGGCGGTGCCGGAGGCCTCGGGTGCGGCGCTGCCCGACGACATCGTGGCGCTGTCGGACAGCACGGCGCGGCCGGTGGCGACGCCTCCGGCCGGCGGCCGTGCGCGCATCGAGCTGCTGGCGGCCAGCCCCCGCGGCGCGCCCAACGTGGCCGACATCGGCGTGCTCGCGGCCGAGTTCCAGGGCGTCAAGGAGTACGACGACGTCTACGTCGCGCTGCACCTGTCGCAGGCGCAGAAGCTGGTCTTCGGCGCCTCGCCGCCGCAGGTCACGGCGATCGCGCTGCAGCTGCAGCACACGTCGCAGCTGCCGGCGGCGCGCGCGCGCGTCGAGGAACTGCTGCGCACGACGCTGAAGGACGAGCCGCTCGCCGTGCTCGACTACGAGGAGCTCAACCCGTTCTACGGCCAGACGCTGGCGATGTTCGCGGCGATCTTCGGCTTCATCGCCGTGCTGATGGGCTCGATCGTGCTGTTCACGGTGAGCAACACGATGAGCATGGCGGTCGTCGAGCGCACCGCCGAGATCGGCACGCTGCGTGCCATCGGCCTGCGCCGCGGCGGCATCCGCGCGATCTTCGTCTGCGAAGGCCTGATCCTCGGCTGCATCGGCGCGGCGCTGGGCATTGCCGTCTCGCTGGCGGCGGCCTCGCTCATCAATCACCTGGAGCTGACCTGGGTGCCGCCGGGCCGCATCGAGGAAGTTCCGCTGGCCGTACGCCTGGCCGGCGAGAACACGATGCTCGCCATCGGCGCCGTCGGCCTCGTCGTCGTGGCCGCGCTGTCGGCGCTGCTGCCCGCCGCGCGCGCCGCGCGCATGAACATCGTGGATGCCTTGCGACATGTTTGAACGCCTCCGACTCCACCGGCGCCGGGCGCTGGCCCGCCTCGCGGCCTTCGCGCTGTGCGGCATGGCGGCGGTGCCCGCCGCGTTCGCCGCGCCCGACGCCCAGGCCTTGCTGGCCGCCAGCGACGCCGTGCGCAACCCGTCGCGGCCGTTCTCGGTCACGGTGAACCTGCTCGAATACCGCAACGCACGCCAGACGGACAACAACACGCTGTCCGTCTATTCGAAGGCCGACCCGAACGGCGGCCAGTTCAACACGCTGATCCGCTTCGTGGCGCCGCAGCGCGATGCCAACAAGCTGCTGCTGAAGAACGGCAACGACCTCTGGTTCTACGACCCGGCGAGCCAGGCGAGCATCCGCCTGTCGCCGCAGCAGCGCCTGCTGGGCCAGGCCTCCAACGGCGACGTCGTGACCGCGAACCTCGCGCGCGACTACCAGGCCAGCTGGCTGGCCGAGGAAGACGTCGTCGACGGCGAACGCACGACGCGCCACTGCCACAAGCTCGGGCTGGCCGCCAGCTCGCCCGACGTGACCTACCACCGCGTCGAGATGTGGATCGAGGTCGGCAGCGCACGGCCCGTGAAGGCGCGTTTCTTCGCCCAGAGCGGCCACCTGCTGAAGACCGCGTTCTATCGCAAGTTCCAGCCGCAGCTCGGCCGCGAGCGGCCGACGGAGGTCGTCATCATCGACGGTCTCGACCCGGCCTGGGTCACGGTCATGCGCTACAGTGACTGGGCCCTTCGCGAGGTGCCGGACGCCTGGCTGCAACGCGACTTCCTCCCCCGCTTCAAACCCGAGTGAACGTGAGAGAGCCTGCCCGCCTGTTGTCCGCCGCCCTGTGCGCACTCGCCTTCTCGGCCATGGCCGCCGAGCCCCCGGACGCACCGAATGACGAACTCGATGCGCTGACGCTCGCCGACCAGGCGCCCGACGCGCCGGCCGCCGCCGCGCAGCGCTGGCGGGCCTATCTGGAGGGCGCCGGCTTCTCGCGCCGCCTGGGCGCCGACCCCGACGCCAAGGCAGCCGGCCGTGCCTCGCTGGACGCACGCTTCGACGGCACACTGACGCCCGGTCTGCGCCTGGTCCTGTCCGACCGCCTGGACCTGATGCGCGACAACGCCGATCCGGCGATCGACAGCGTCAACACCGTGCGCGAGGCCTACCTCAGCTGGTCGGTCTCGGACAGCCAGACGCTGGACCTCGGCCGCGTCAACGTGCGCCACGGCGCGGCGATGGGCTACAACCCGACCGACTGGTTCAAGACCGGGGCGCTGCGCGGCGTCGTGTCGCCGGACCCGGCGGCCTTGCGCGAGAACCGACAAGGCACCGTCGTGCTGCAGGGCCAGCAGCTGTGGCCGGCCGGCGGGCTGACGCTGACGCTGTCGCCGCGACTGGAGCGCGTTCGCGACGACGACACCTTCGCCTTCGACGCGGGGGCCACCAACGCTCGCAACCGCTGGCTGCTCGCCGGCAGCCTCAAGATCGCCGAAGGCTGGACGCCGGAAGTGCTGTTGCACGGCGCCGAAGGCTCCAGCCCGCAGCTCGGCTTCAACCTGTCGACGCTCGCCGGCGACGCCGTGGTCGTTTACGGCGAGGCGACGTTCGGCAAGGGCCCTTCGCTGGTCGACCAGGCCTTGCAGACCGGCGGCCGCGACCGCATGCAGCGCCGAGCCTCGCTGGGCCTGACCTACACGACGCCGTTCAACCTCAGCCTGACCGTCGAGGCGCAGTACGCCAGCGCCGCCCCCGATCGCAGCCAGTGGAACGCGCTGCCTTCGATTGCCGCGGCGGCGCCGCTGCAGCTGCTCTCGGTCGCCGGCGACCTTCAGGACCTGCCGGCACGCCGCGGCGCCTTCGTCTACGCGACCTGGAAGGACGCGTTCGTGCGCCGGCTCGACCTGTCGGCCTTCGTGCGCCAGGAGCTGGAGACCGACAGCCGCGAGCAGTGGCTGGAACTGCGTCACCGCTGGGACCGCTTCGACCTTGCGGCCCAGGTGCTGGTGCATTCGGGCGACGCAGGCTCGGTCTACCGCAGCATCCCGCAGCGGCGCTCGCTGGAGCTGTCGCTGCGCTACTACCTGTAGAGCCTGGAGGCCGTCAGCCGACGAGCAGATCGCGGGCTTCGGGCGGGCGGTTGTCCAGGCGTCGGTACATCGCCTCGATCGCCGGAGCGTGCAGCGCTTCGATCGCGGTGCGGCGCAGCTTCAGGTTGGGCGTGAGCTCGCCACGCCCGATGTCGAATGGCCGGTCGAGGAGCACGACGCCGCGCGGGCGCTCGGCCTCGGCCAGCGGCGCCACCTGGGCCGCCATCGCGGCAGCGAGCCGGCGGCGCGCTTCGTCGTCGACCGGTCCCGGCAACGTGCACAACGCGATCGGGTACTTGCGACCGGCGCCGACGAGCATCGCCTGGTCGATACCGGGCACGCGGCGCAACGCGTCTTCGACGAGCACCGGCGCGATGCGGCGCCCGGTCGAGGTCTTGAACAGTTCGCTGGAGCGGCCGATCAGCTTCAGGTGGCCGTGCTCGTCCCAGGCGCCCAGATCACCGGTGGTGTAGAAGCCCTCGGCGTCGAACCCGGCCGGCCGGGGCTCGCCGAGATAGCCGCGGAACAGACCGGGACCACGCACTCTGACCGATCCATCCTCGCCGACGACGACCTCGTTGGACCTCACCGGGCGGCCGACGGTGCCGAAACAGAAGTCATCGGGCCGGTTCATCGCGATCGGCACGATGTTCTCGCTCTGGCCGTAGGCCTCGAGCACCAGCCAGCCCAGGGCCAGGAACTCACGCAGCACCTCGGGCGCGATCGGCGCCGAGCCGGTCACCATCAAGCGTAGACGGGGCCCCATGACGCTGGCGCGCAGGCGCGCGAGCACCAGGCGTTCGGCCAGCCCGTGCGCCAGCCGCAGCACCGCCGGCGGCGTCTCCTGCCTGAGCCTGAAGGAGGCCATGTGCCGGCCCAGCGACCAGGCGCGGCGCGCCACCCAGCGCTTGAATGGCGGCTGCGCGTCGACGCCGGAACGCACGCCTTCGAGCAGCTTCTCGAAAAAACGCGGCACGCCGACGAAGACATCGGGCTCGACCCCGGCGACGACCTGCATCACGCGCCGCGGATCGGCCAGCAGATACGCCGCCGCGCCCTGGCGCAGTGCCGCCAGGTTGACGATGCGCTGGAACAGGTTCGACAAGGGCAGCCAGCACAGCACCCGGCTGGACGCGTCGACGAAGGAGAAGGTGGCGCAGATCGCGTCCACCGCCAGACAGACCTGGCCGTGCGTGTAGGCGATGCCGCGTGGCCGGCCCGTGGTGCCCGAGGTGAAGATGATCGTCGCCAGGTCGTCGGCGCCGACGACCGGCCCGGCGTCGCCGCCGGCCGCCGGCGCGGTGGCGATCAGCGTGTCCCAGTCGAGGGTCTTCGTGCCGGCACGCCGCTCGCCCCGCGAAGCGGGCAGGCGCAGCACGAAGCGCGCGGCGCCGAGCCGCTCGTCGCCGACCTCGGCCAGCACCGCCTCGTCGACGACGACGAAGGCCCCGATGTCCGCCTGCTCGGTCATGTCGGCGATGCGCGACGGCAGGTCGTGCGTGTCGAAGCCGACGACGACCGCGCCCAGGGCGAGCGCGGCGTGATGCACCAGCTCCCAGTGCAGCGACACCGGCGCCACCAGCGCGAGGCGGTCGCCGTGGCGCAGGCCGGCGGCCGCGAGGCCACGACCTACCTGCTCGACCTGCTCGGCGAAGCGGGCCCAGCTGAGCGGCTGCCAGCGGCCGGACGCGTCCTCCAGCTGGAACGCGCAGGCCTGGGGCGTCGCCTGCACCCGTTGCGCCAGCAGCGCCGGCAGCGTGCCGTTCATCGTCGTGCCTCCGCCGCGCGCCTGGCGAGGTAGTAGTCGAGCACCGGGCCCAGATAGGAAGCGGCCGGAGGCACCGGCAGGCCGGCGCCGGCCAGGCGGCGAGCGGTGTTCACGTTGGCGAAGGACTGATCCTCGCCGAGGTACTCCAGAACCGGCGGCAGCGCACGCAGAGCGCGGCGCGCCTTGGCGCCGGCGAAGGCACCGAGCACCGGCACGGCATGCTGCAGCAGGCGGCGCGAGACGGTACGCAACGGCGGCAGCGTGCGCCCCTGGCGTTGCCAGCGCTCACGCACGGTGGCCTGCAGCGGGCCGAGCGCGATCGCGCCCTCGGGGCCGCTGCACAGGTGGAAGATCGAACCGGCGGTGTCCTCGTGGCGGCTGGCCCAGTCGATCGCGGCGGCCACCCAGTCGACCGGGATCACGTCCAGTCGCATCGCACCGAGCGTCGGCACGATGCCGCGGGTGCGCACGCCGGAGAGGAACTCGCACAGGTGGTAGAAGACCTGGAAGTGAATCACCCGGCCGCTGTCGGACTCGCCGACGACCATGCTCGGCCGGTGCACGGTGATCGGAAGGTCGGCACCTTCGTTCCAGACGACACGTTCGGCTTCGGCCTTGGCCGCCTCGTAGGTGTTGTGGAAGCGCTCGACCTCCGGCAACGGGCGCTCGGGCATCGTGCCCGGCGTGCGGCCCCAGACGCCGACGGTGCTGACGAGGTCGATCTTGCGCAGCACGCCGGCGCTCGCGGCCAAGCGGCCCAGCTCGAGCACGGCACGCGTCGGCGCGACCGCGGTGGCGCGCGCCTGCTCGATCGGCATCAGCAGGTTGACGCTGGCCGCGCAGTGCACGAGATGGCTGCATTCGGCCGCCACCGCCGCGTGTTCAAGTGGCGCCAAGCCCAGGCACGGTGCGCAGATGTCGCCGCGCAGCGCGACGACGCGACGCCCGCGCTCGTCATCCTCGTCCCAGCCCCAGTAGGCGCGCATCGACGCCATGCGGCGCTGCAGATCGGCACCGTCGCGCGCACGCACCAGGAGACGAACGCGGGTGTCCGGCGAGCGCAGCAGACGGGGCACCAGCGCGCTGCCGATGGTGCCGGTGGCACCGGTGACGAAGATCTCGCGCACGTCAGCGGCCGGCCGAGGGCGCGGCGGCGGCGATCAGCTCGGCGCCAGGCGCCGCCTGCGCCCAGTCCTCGTAGACGAAATCCGGCCAGTCGCGACGGCTCGGACGGGTGATCTTCAGGTCCTCGTCACGCAGATTCAGCCAGCGCATGTGCTGGGCGACGTGGCGGCCGAGGTAGACCTTGTTCAGCGTGATGAAGTCGACCACCTTGGCCATCACCCTCCAGTAGCGGAGGTTGGCCTTGCCTTCGCGGATCAGCGCCGAGAACTCGGGCGTGTACGGGTTGTAGCCGAAGTTCCGGAGGTCCGAATACATCAGCAGCCAGTTGATCGGGTAGTTGGAGAACACCGGGCTGGCGTTCTTCGTCGACGAGATCAGACCGAGCTCGACGACCTTCTTCATGATCGCCTCCTGGTCGTAGCGCCAGGCGTGGTACGGCGCGAGGTAGCGCGGGAACACGGTGCCCGGCGGATAACGCCGCGGGTTCCAGAAGCGCGCCAGGTCGGCGGCGTCGAACTCGCCGGACGCGGCCAGTTCGGGCGGCGTCCAGTCGACCTCCGAGATCGCCAGGCGCGGGAACTCGTACTCCATGCGCTCGGGCACCGGCTGCCCGGGCGAGTAGCCGGCCAGCACCAGCGGAATGCCCTTGTCGGTGGCGACACGCAGCGCGTTGCCTTCGAACAGCGGTGCGTACACGTAGGAGATCGTGTGCACCGCGCCGCGCGCCTCCTGGTTCATCATCAGCCAGCGGAATAGCCGGCGGTAGAACTCGGCCTGCGGGCGGTAGACGAGATGCTCGACGTCGAGGCGGTCGACGGCGCGCCGGATGTTCGCCCAGGCCACCTCGCCGATGTCGATGTCGGTGGTGTGGGCGAGCACGCGCAGGCCGTATTCGACCTTGAGCTTGTGGATCAGCGCAACGCTGTCCTTGCCGCCGGACAACGGCACCAGGCAGTCGTACTCGCCCCGGCCACGGCAGGCCTCGATCGCACGCTCGAGATCGGCCTCGCGCGCGCGGCGCAAGGCCTCGGCCGCCTCGCCGGAGGCCGGCGCGTGCTCACGGCAGAAGCGGCAGACGCCGTTGGCGTCCAGGTCGGCACCGGGCGCCTGTTCGGGCAACAGGCACAGGCGGCACGCCTTCATTCGGCCGCCTCTGCGGTAGTGGAAAGTGCTGGGCGTCTGGGCATGGGGCGACCCGAAAAGTGGGGATGCTCCGGCAGCACGTCGGCGGAAGGACTGCCTCGTCGTGACGATAGCACCGCGCCGAACAGGGCAAATCCGGGAACTGGACCGGCCGACGCCCTCATCTATGCGGTCGAGGCGGGCCGGCACACGCCGGGCATTCACGCGCCTGAAACGAAAACGGCCCCCACATCGCTGCGGGGGCCGTCAGCGGCGCGACCTGCGCCGTTCGACAGAGCGGCCGCATGGGCCGCCCGCCTTATTCGGCGGCTTCGGTCGTCTCTTCGGCGGCCGGTTCCGGACGGTCGACCAGCTCGACGAAGGCCATCGGCGCGTTGTCGCCGACGCGGAAGCCCATCTTCAGGATGCGGGTGTAGCCGCCCGGACGGGTGGCGTAGCGCGGGCCGAGTTCGTTGAACAGCTTGCTGACGACTTCGCGGTCACGGGTGCGGTCGAAAGCCAGGCGGCGGTTGGCCAGCGTCGGCGTCTTGCCCAGCGTGATCAGCGGCTCGACGACGGCGCGCAGTTCCTTGGCCTTCGGCACCGTCGTCTTGATCGCTTCGTGGCGGATCAGCGAGTTGGCCATGTTGCGCAGCATCGCGAGGCGATGGCTGCTGGTGCGGTTCAGTTTGCGAAGTCCGTGGCGGTGGCGCATGGCGCGTTCCTTTGGTTATCAGACTCCGGCCGTATCAGGTACCGGAGCGGGACCGGGGCACTGGGCCCCTATCGACACCGCGGCTCCCGTCCGGGAGCCGCAGCGGTTCTTACGGCGACGGGCCGCGAGCGGCCCGCGATCTCAACGCTTGTCGAGACCTTGCGGCGGCCAGTTCTCCAGGCGCGCACCCAGGGTCAGGCCGCGCGAGGCCAGCACTTCCTTGATCTCGTTGAGCGACTTGCGACCCAGGTTCGGGGTCTTCAGCAGCTCGGTCTCGGTGCGCTGGATCAGGTCGCCGATGTAGTAGATGTTCTCGGCCTTCAGGCAGTTGGCCGAACGCACCGTCAGCTCGAGCTCGTCGACCGGACGCAGCAGGATCGGGTCGAAGTTCGGCGTGCGCTGCGGCTGCGGTTCGAAGATGTCGCTGACCTGGCCTTCGAGCTGCGCGAACACGGCGAGCTGCTCGACGAGGATCTTGGCCGACTGGCGGATCGCTTCTTCCGGCGTGATGGCGCCGTTGGTCTCGATCTCCATGACCAGCTTGTCGAGGTCGGTGCGCTGTTCGACGCGGGCGTTCTCGACCGCGTAGCTGACACGCTTGACCGGCGAGAACGACGCGTCGAGCACGATGCGGCCGATGGCCTTGGTCGGCTCGTCGCCGTAGCGGCGCAGGTTGCCCGGCACGTAGCCGCGGCCCTTCTCGACCTTGATCTGCATGTCGAGCTTGCCGCCTTGCGACAGGTGCGCGATCACGTGGTCAGGGTTGATGATCTCGACGTCGTGCGGCGTCTGGATGTCGGCGGCGGTGACCGCGCCTTCACCTTCCTTGCGCAGCACCAGCGTGACTTCGTCGCGGTTGTGCAGACGGAACACCACGCCCTTCAGATTGAGCATGATGTGGACGACGTCTTCCTGCACGCCGTCGATGGCCGAGTACTCGTGCAGCACGCCGGCGATCGTGACCTCCGTCGGCGCATAGCCCACCATCGACGACAGCAGCACGCGGCGCAGCGCGTTGCCCAGCGTGTGGCCGTAGCCACGCTCGAACGGCTCGAGCACCGCCTTGGCGCGATGGCCGCCGAGCGGCTCGACGTGAATGGCCTTGGGCTTCAGAAGAGTGGTTTGCATGGAGTGTTGGGTTTCCTGTCAATACCCTCGGCTCGTTACACCGATAAGGCTGATGGACCGCCGGGCTTTGTCTTGCGGCTGCTTCGCGCCCGGCAGGCGAAACGCCAGATGGGGACGACCGTCGACACGGCGGCCGGCGGGCGCCGGCCGCAGCACGTCAGCGGCTGTAGAGTTCGACGATCAGCGCTTCCTTGATCTCGGCGCCGAACTGGTCGCGGTCCGGGACCTTCTTGAACACGCCTTCCATCTTGGTGGCGTCGACCTGCACCCACTC
The DNA here is from genome assembly GCF_000284255.1 of Rubrivivax gelatinosus IL144. Classification (NCBI taxonomy): domain Bacteria; kingdom Pseudomonadati; phylum Pseudomonadota; class Betaproteobacteria; order Burkholderiales; family Sphaerotilaceae; genus Rubrivivax; species Rubrivivax gelatinosus. Next base: position 363,438 of record NC_017075.1, on the reverse strand, counting down.
GCACTGGCCGATGCTCTGCGCCAGCTTCAGGGCGTCCTGGACGCGAAGCTGGTTCTTCGACTTCTCGCGCACCGCGACGACGTCGCCGGCCTTGACCATGTACGACGGGATGTTGACGACCTGGCCGTTGACCGTGATCGCCTTGTGCGACACCAGCTGGCGCGCTTCGGCACGGGTCGAACCGAAGCCCATGCGGTAGACGACGTTGTCGAGGCGCGATTCCAGCAGTGCCAGCAGCGTCGAGCCGGTGTTGCCCTTGCGGCGCTCGGCTTCGGCGAAGTAGCGGCGGAACTGACGTTCCAGCACGCCGTACATGCGCTTGACCTTCTGCTTTTCGCGCAGCTGCACGCCGTAGTCGGAGGTGCGCGAACCGCTGGTGCGGCCGTGCTGGCCCGGCTTGCTGTCGAACTTGGCCTTGTCGCCGATCGAGCGACGGGCGCTCTTCAGGAACAGGTCGGTGCCTTCACGGCGGGAAAGTTTGGCCTTCGGGCCGAGGTAACGTGCCACTTCGTATCCTTCGTTATGGCTGACGCGGCAGACTCCGCCGACGGACGGCGGTGCCCCGCGCGAGTCCTGCGCTGACGAATCGCTTCGTGCTGGTTGCGCGGACGGTGGGCTTGTGATTCAAGGCGCGAGCCTTGAGGCAAACAGCCGGCGAGCACTGGCCGTGCCGCCGGCAATACGACAAATCGCGAATTCTAGCACCGGCAGGACGGAGCCTGCCGGAGGCACTCAGATGCGGCGACGCTTCTGCGGGCGGCAGCCGTTGTGCGGCACCGGCGTCACGGCGCTGATCGACGTGATGCGGATGCCCAGCGAAGCCAGAGCGCGAACGCTGGACTCGCGGCCCGGGCCCGGGCCCTTGATGCGCACGTCCAGGTTCTTGATGCCCTGTTCCTGCGCAGCACGGCCGGCGTTCTCGGCCGCGACCTGAGCAGCGAACGGCGTGCTCTTGCGCGAACCCTTGAAACCCTGGCCGCCGCTGGAGGCCCACGCCAGCGCACCGCCTTGGCGGTCCGTGATCGTGATGATGGTGTTGTTGAACGACGCGTGCACGTGCGCAATGCCGTCCGCGATGTTCTTGCGGATCTTCTTGCTGACGCGACGCGCGGCGTTGTTGACGGGGGACTTGGCCATGTGGATCTTCCTCGTGCGTGGCGGCGGCTTACTTCTTCAGCGCGGCCGCACCCTTGCGCGGACCCTTGCGGGTGCGGGCGTTGGTGCGGGTGCGCTGGCCGCGCACCGGCAGGCCGCGGCGATGACGGAAGCCGCGGTAGCAACCGAGGTCCATCAGGCGCTTGATGTTGATCGACAGCTCGCGACGCAGGTCGCCTTCGATGGTCAGACGGCCGATTTCCTCGCGGATCTTCTCCAGCTCGGAATCGTTGAGGTCCTTGACCTTCTTCGAATACGGGATGCCGACCGTGTCGCAGATCTTCTGCGCCGTCGTACGGCCGATGCCGTAGATCGAGGTCAGGCCGATTTCCGCGTGCTTGTGCGGCGGGATGTTGATACCGGCGATACGTGCCATGTTCTTCCTCTGACTATCAGCCTTGACGCTGCTTGTGGCGCGGGTCCGTGCAGATCACTCGCACGACGCCCTTGCGTCGGATGATCTTGCAGTTGCGGCACATCTTCTTGACCGAAGCTGCGACTTTCATGGTCTTCTCCTTGACCTCACTTGGCGCGGAACACGATCCGCGCGCGACTCAAATCGTAGGGGGTGAGCTCGACCGTCACCTTGTCACCCGGAAGGATGCGGATGTAGTGCATCCGCATCTTTCCGGAGATGTGGCCGAGCACCACGTGCCCGTTCTCCAGCTTCACTCGGAAGGTGGCGTTGGGGAGGTTCTCGAGGATCTCCCCCTGCATCTGAATGACGTCGTCCTTAGACATCGCCTCAGCCCGCCTTGAAGTTCGCCTTCTTGAGCAGGCTCTCGTACTGCTGGCTCATCACGTAACTCTGAACCTGGGCCCAGAAATCCATCGTCACGACCACGATGATCAGCAGAGAGGTGCCGCCGAAGTAGAACGGGACGTTGTACTTCAGGACCAGGAACTCGGGCAGCAGGCACACCGCCGTGATGTACACCGCGCCGGCCAGCGTCAGACGCGAGAGGATCCGGTCGATGTACTTCGCGGTCTGGTCACCCGGACGGATGCCCGGAATGAACGCGCCACTCTTCTTCAGGTTGTCGGCGGTCTCGCGGCTGTTGAACACGAGCGCCGTGTAGAAGAAGCAGAAGAACACGATCATGCCCGCATAGAGCATCACGTAGATCGGCTGCCCCGGCGACAGAGCGCTCGAGATGTCCTTCAGCCAGCGCAGGCCCTCACCGGTGGCGAACCAGCCGACGATGGTCGCGGGCAGCAGGATGATCGACGACGCGAAGATCGGCGGGATCACGCCCGACATGTTCAGCTTCAGCGGCAGGTGCGACGACTGGCCGCCGTACACCTTGTTGCCGACCTGGCGCTTGGCGTAGTTCACCAGGATCTTGCGCTGACCACGTTCGACGAACACGACGACGTAGGTCACGCCGATCACGACCGCCGTGATGAACAGGCTGGCGATGATGCTCATCGCGCCGGTGCGAACCAGCTCGAAGAGCCCCCCGATCGCACTCGGCAGTCCCGCGACGATGCCGGCGAAGATCAGGATCGAGATGCCGTTGCCCAGACCGCGTTCGGTGATCTGCTCGCCCAGCCACATCAGGAACATCGTGCCTGCCACCAGGCTGACGACCGCGGTCATGCGGAAGCCGAAGCCCGGCGCCAGCACCAGACCCTGCGAGCCCTCGAGCGCCAGGGCGATGCCCAGGCTCTGGAAGATCGCCAGGCCGAGCGTGCCGTAGCGCGTGTACTGCGTGATCTTGCGACGACCTGCCTCGCCTTCCTTCTTCAGCGCCTCCAGGGAGGGCACGACGTAGGTCATCAGCTGCATGATGATCGACGCCGAGATGTAGGGCATGATGCCCAGCGCGAAGACGGTGAAGCGCGACAACGCGCCGCCGCTGAACATGTTGAACAGGTTCAGGATGCCGCCGCCCTGACCCTTGAACAGCTGCTGGAGCTGGTTCGGGTCGATGCCGGGCACCGGGATGTGCGCACCGATGCGGTAGACCACCAGGGCCAGCAGCAGGAAGATCACCCGGCGACGGAGGTCGCCGAACTTCCCGCTTTTGGCCAGTTGGTTCGCGGAGGTTGCCACGGGCTGCGCGTCCCTCTTAGGCGAACGTGCCGCCGACGGCCTCGATCGCGGCCTTGGCGCCGGCGGTCGCGCCGATGCCCTTGAGCGTCACCTTGCGGGTGATCTCGCCGCTCTTGACGACCTTGACGTTCTTGACGATCTGGCGGACCAGGCCGGCAGCCTTCAGTGCGAGCAGATCGACCTCGTCGACGCCCAGCGCCTCGAGTTCGGCCAGCGTGATCTCGCCGTTGTACTTCAGCTGCTGCGACTTGAAGCCGCGCTTGGGCAGACGGCGCTGCAGCGGCATTTGGCCGCCTTCGAAACCGACCTTGTGGAAGCCGCCGGCACGCGACTTCTGGCCCTTGTGACCGCGACCGGCGGTCTTGCCCAGACCCGAGCCGATGCCGCGGCCGACACGACGGCGCGCCTTCTTGCTGCCCTCGGCGGGCTTGAGGTTGTTGATCTGCATTACAGCACCTTCACCAGGTACGAGACCTTGTTGATCATGCCGCGCACGGCAGGCGTGTCTTCCAGGACGCTTTGGCTGTTGAGCTTGCGCAGGCCCAGGCCACGCACGGTGGCGCGATGCGACTCGCGCGTGCCGGCGACGCTGCGGACGAGCTTGACCGTGAGGGTCTTCTTCTCGGACATGAGGCTTCTCCGGCGCGGGGTCAGTTGAAGAGGTCTTCGACCGACTTGCCACGCTTGGCGGCCACTTCGGCCGGCGTGGTGGAGCGCTTCAGCGCGTTCAGCGTCGCGCGCACCATGTTGTACGGGTTGGTCGAACCGTGGCTCTTGGCGACGATGTCCGTCACGCCCATCACTTCGAAGACGGCGCGCATCGGGCCGCCGGCGATGATGCCGTCACCGGGCTTGGCCGGGGCCATCAGGACCTTGGCCGCGCCGTGTTCGCCGTCGACCTTGTGGTGGATCGTGCCGTTCTTCAGCGCGACCTTGACCATGTTGCGGCGGGCCGATTCCATGGCCTTCTGCACCGCGACCGGCACTTCCTTGGCCTTGCCCTTGCCCATGCCGATGCGGCCGTCGCCGTCACCGACCACGGTCAGCGCCGCGAAGCTCAGCGTGCGGCCGCCCTTGACGACCTTGGTGACGCGGTTGACCGCGATCATCTTTTCCTTCAGGCCGTCGTCGTTGCCTTCGGTCTGCTGGCGGGGAGTGAACTTTGCCATTTCGAGTCTTCCTTTGCGCCCGTCAGAACTGCAGGCCGGCTTCGCGAGCCGCTTCGGCCAGCGCCTTGACGCGGCCGTGGTAGGCGAAGCCCGCGCGGTCGAATGCGACCTTCTCGACGCCGGCGGCCTTGGCCTTCTCGGCGATGCGCTTGCCGATCAGGGCAGCCGCTTCGGTGTTGCCCCCCTTGCCGGCACCGATCTGCTCGCGCACTTCCTTCTCGGCGGTCGAGGCGCTGGCCAGGACCTTGGTGCCGTCCTCGGAGAAGACGCTGGCGTAGATGTGCAGGTTGGAGCGGAAGACGCTCAGTCGCGCGACGCCTTGCTGGGCGATGCGCAGCCGGGTCTGACGCGAACGACGCAGGCGTTGTTCCTTCTTCGTCATCATGGTGCGCTCCTTACTTCTTCTTCGTTTCCTTGAGGATCACGCGCTCGTCCGCATAGCGGATGCCCTTGCCCTTGTACGGCTCGGGCGGACGGAAGGCGCGAACCTCGGAGGCGATCTGACCGACGCGTTGGCGGTCGGCGCCCGAGATGACGATTTCGGTCTGGGTCGGGGTGGCGACCTTGACGCCCTCGGGCATCTCCTTCACCACCGGGTGCGAGAAACCGATCTGCAGGTTGAGCTTCTGGCCCTGGGCCTGGGCACGGAAGCCCACGCCGACCAGCGTCAGCTTCTTCTCGAAGCTCTTGGCGACGCCGTGGACCATGTTGGCCACCAGCGCACGCATCGTGCCACTCATCGCGTCGGCCGCAGCCGTGTCGTCGACGGGCACGAAGCTCAGCTTGCCGGCTTCGTTCTTGATCGTCACGAGCGGGTTCAGGTCACGCACCAGCGTGCCGTTGGCGCCCTTGACGGTGATCTTGTCGGCCGAGATCGCGACGTCCACGCCTTGCGGGACGGCGACCGGCATCTTTCCTACGCGGGACATGTCGTTCGTCCTTGGGTTAGGCCACGTAGCAGAGGACTTCGCCACCGACACCGGTCTGGCGAGCCTTGCGGTCGGTCATCACGCCCTTGGGGGTCGTGACGATCGCCACGCCCAGGCCGTTCATGACCTGCGGAATCTCGTCGCGGCCCTTGTAGATGCGCAGGCCCGGGCGGCTGACGCGCTCGATGCGCTCGATCACCGGACGGCCGGCGTAGTACTTCAGCGAAATCTCGAGTTCGCTCTTGCCGCTCTCGGCCTTCACGACGAAACCGTCGATGTAGCCTTCGTCCTTCAGGACTTGCGCGATCGCGACCTTGAGCTTCGACGACGGCATCGTGACCACGGCCTTCTCAACGCTTTGGGCGTTGCGAATGCGGGTCAGCATGTCGGCGATGGGATCACTCATGCTCATAAAAAATCTCCTTCGCGGCTACCCGAATCACCAGCTGGCCTTGACCATGCCGGGGATGTCGCCCTTGAAGGCGAGCTCGCGGATCTTGTTGCGGCCCAGGCCGAACATGCGGAACGTGCCGCGCGGACGACCGGTCAGGGCGCAACGGTTGCGCAGACGGGTCGGGTTGGCGTTGCGGGGCAGCTTTTGCAGTTCAAGACGGGCGGCGTAGCGCTCTTCTTCCGAACGCTGCGCGTCGTCGATGATGGCCTTCAGCTCGGCGTACTTCTTGGCGTACTTGGCGACCAGCTTCTCGCGCTTTTCTTCGCGCTGCTTGAGGGACAGTTTGGCCATGGCTTGCCTTCAGTTCTTGAACGGGAACTTGAACGCGGCGAGCAGAGCCTTGCACTCGTCGTCGCTCTTCGCGCTGGTCGTGATGCTGATGTTCAGCCCGCGGATCGCGTCGATCTTGTCGTACTCGATCTCGGGGAAGATGATCTGTTCCTTGACGCCGATGTTGTAGTTGCCACGGCCGTCGAACGCACGGCCGGAGATGCCGCGGAAGTCGCGCACGCGCGGCAGCGCCACCGTCACGAAACGGTCCAGGAATTCATACATGCGCACGCCACGCAGCGTCACCATGCAGCCGATGGGCACGTTTTCGCGGATCTTGAAGCCCGCGATGGCCTTGCGGCTCTTGGTGACGACCGGCTTCTGGCCGGAGATCTTGGTGAGGTCGCCGACGGCGTGGTCCATCACCTTCTTGTCGGCGACGGCCTCGCTCACGCCCATGTTCAGCGTGATCTTCTCGAGGCGCGGAACCTGCATCACCGAGGTGTAGCCGAACTTGGTCATCAGCTCGGGGACGATCTGCTCGCGGTACAGAGCCTGCAGACGCGACGTCGCGGAAGCTTGAGTCTTTGCCATGGTGCTTACGCCTTGATCTCTTCGCCGCTGGACTTGAAGACGCGGGTCTTCTTGTCGCCGTCGATCTTGATGCCGACGCGATCGGCCTTGCCGGTAGCAGCGTTGTAGATGGCGATGTTGGACTGGTGGATCGGCATCGCCTTGTCGATGACGCCGCCGGTCGTGCCCTTCATCGGGTTCGGCTTCACATGCTTCTTGACCATGTTCACGCCGTCGACGATCACGTGGTCGTCGTCGACGCGCTGCGTCACGGTGCCGCGCTTGCCCTTGTCACGGCCGGTCAGCACGATGACCTGGTCGCCTTTACGAATCTTGTTCATGAGTGTCGAACCTCGAATCTGTCGGTCGCGTCAGAGAACTTCCGGCGCCAGCGACACGATCTTCATGAAGCGCTCGCTGCGCAGTTCGCGCGTGACCGGCCCGAAGATGCGGGTACCGATCGGCTCGAGCTTGGCGTTCAGCAGCACCGCGGCGTTGCCGTCAAACTTGATCAGCGAGCCGTCTTGGCGGCGCACGCCCTTGGCGGCGCGAACGACGACGGCCGAATAGACCTCGCCCTTCTTCACACGACCACGCGGCGCGGCTTCCTTGATGCTGACCTTGATGACGTCGCCGATGCCGGCATAGCGCCGCTTGGAGCCGCCGAGCACCTTGATGCACATGACGGACTTGGCACCCGTGTTGTCGGCCACGTCGAGCCGCGATTGCATTTGGATCATTGTTCGTACCCCAACTTCTCCCCGCGCCACCCGATTGCTCGAGTCTTGCCGGTCAGTCTTGGGCCCGTGTCTGGGTAGATCTGGGCTGATCCGAGCCGGAGGCTGATGCCTGGCGCGCCGCGCTTGCGCATACGCTGACATTAGCCGCCATTTCGGCGAAGCTTTGGATTATGCCGGCGTTCCCGCCGGCGCGTCAAGCGCTGTCGCGCTATTTCATTGAAGGACGCCGGAGCGGAGCTGCTGCAGCACCGTCTCGGCATCGCTGACCTCGAACTTGCCCGCCGCCTCGACGGCAAGCGTGTGCACGACGCCGTCGACGACGATCATCGCGTAGCGCGCCGACCGCAGGCCCATGCCGCGCGACGTGAGGTCCAGCGTCAGGCCGGTTGCCCGCGCGAAGTCCGCATTGCCGTCACCCATCATGCGCACACTGCCCTGCACACCGAGCTGACGGCCCCAGGCGCCCATCACGAAGGCGTCGTTGACCGACACGCACCAGACCTCGTCGACGCCGGCGGCGCGCAGCTCTGCCGCCTTGGCGACGTAGCCGGGCACGTGGCGCTCGGAGCAGGTCGGCGTGAACGCGCCGGGGAGCCCGAAGACGACGATCGTCTTGCCGGCCGTGGCCGAGCCGATGTCGACCGCGTTCGGGCCGAGCGCACAGCCTTCTGTGGCGACATCGACGTATTCGTGGAGCTGGCCGGCGGGCAGCCGGTCACCGATCTTCAGCATGGGTCTCCTCCTGGATCTGGCCGGCGCAATGAAAAACGGCCGGCGCCGGAGTATCCGGCGGCGGCCGTTCGCGAGCAGGCGGGCGGGTCTTAGACCAGCTTCGCCTTCTCGATCAGGCGGGTCACGACCCAGCTCTTGGTCTTGCTGATAGGACGCCCTTCGGCGATCTCGACCAGGTCGCCCATCTTGTACTCGCCCTTTTCGTCATGGGCGTGGTACTTGCGCGAGCGCGCCACGATCTTGCCGTAGAGCTCGTGCGCCGCGCGACGCTCGACCAGGACCGTGACGGTCTTGGCGCGCTTGTCGCTGACGACACGGCCGATCAGCGTCCGGGTGTTCTTCTCCGGAGCGGTGGTCTGGGTTTCGCTCATTTCGCGGCCCTCTTCTTCTCGGCCAAAACGGTCTTGGCGCGGGCGATGTCGCGGCGGGTCTTGCCCAGCTGCGAGTTGTTGGTCAGCTGCTGGGTCGCCTTCTGCATGCGCAGGCCGAAATGGGCCTTCAGCAGATCGGAGACTTCCTTCTCCAGCGCCGCGACGTCCTTGGAACGCAGTTCGGATGCCTTCATGTTGCTTCCTTTGGCGTTACAGGCCGACCTGGCGGGCGACGAACGTGCAGCGCAGCGGCAGCTTGGCCGCCGCCAGCGTGAACGCCTCGCGAGCGAGCTGTTCGGGAACGCCGTTGATCTCGTACAGCACCTTGCCCGGCTGGATCTCGGCGACGTAGAACTCGGGGTTGCCCTTGCCGTTACCCATCCGGACTTCCGCCGGCTTCTGCGAAATCGGCTTGTCCGGGAAGATGCGGATGAAGATGCGACCACCCCGCTTGATGTGGCGCGAGATCGCACGGCGAGCCGCTTCGATCTGGCGCGCGGTGATGCGGCCGCGCTCGGTGGCCTTCAGACCGAATTCGCCGAACGAGACGTTGTTGCCCCGCGTGGCGATGCCGGTGTTGCGGCCCTTGTGTTCCTTACGGAACTTGCGACGTGCAGGTTGCAGCATCGTTATTCTCCTTTGGTCTCGCCGCCGGCAGCCGGAGCGCCGGCGCGACGCACGCGCTTGACGGCCGGACCACCCTTGCCGTCACCGGCAGGGGCCGCCGACGGAGCACCGTCGGCACGCGGGCCACGATCGCCACCCGGACGGCCACGGCCGGCACCCGGACGATCACCGCCCGGACGCGGACCACGGCGCGGACGGCGCTCGTCGTCACCTTCGGTCTTCGCCAGCTGCGGCGCTTCGCCGTTGGCCAGGCGGTCGCCGCGGTAGACCCACACCTTGACGCCGATGACGCCGTAGGTGGTCTTGGCTTCGGAGAAGCCGTAGTCGATGTCGGCCTTCAGGGTGTGAAGCGGCACGCGACCTTCGCGGTACCACTCGGTACGCGCGATTTCGATGCCGTTCAGACGACCCGCGGACATGATCTTGATGCCCTGCGCGCCCAGGCGCATCGCGTTCTGCATCGCGCGCTTCATCGCGCGGCGGAACATGATGCGCTTCTCGAGCTGCTGGGTGATCGAGTCGGCGATCAGCTGAGCATCGACTTCGGGCTTGCGCACTTCCTCGATGTTGACCGCGACCGGCACGCCCAGACGCTTGGTCAGCTCGGCCTTCAGGTTCTCGATGTCCTCGCCCTTCTTGCCGATCACGACGCCCGGACGAGCCGAGAAGATCGTGATGCGGGCGTTCTTGGCCGGACGCTCGATCAGGATGCGCGAGACCGCCGCGTTCTTCAGCTTGGTCTTCAGGTAGTCACGAACCTGCAGGTCTTCGGCCAGCATGCCGGCGAAGTTGCGGTTCGTGGCGAACCAGCGCGAGCCCCAGGCCCGCGTGACGCTCAGCCGGAAGCCGGTCGGATGGATTTTTTGTCCCATGTCTTTTCCAGCTCCTCAGTTGCCGACGGTCACGAAGATGTGGCAGGTCGGCTTGCTGATGCGGTTGCCGCGACCCTTCGCACGGGCCGAGAAACGCTTCAGCGTGGCGCCTTGCTCGACGTAGATCGACTTGATCTTCAGTTCGTCGATGTCGGCACCGTCGTTGTGCTCGGCGTTGGCCACCGCCGACTCGACCGCCTTCTTGATGATGACGGCGGCCTTCTTCGGCGTGAACGTGAGGATGTTGATCGCCTGGTCGACCTTCTTGCCGCGGATCATGTCCGCCACCAGCCGACCCTTGTCGGCCGAGAGGCGCACACCGCGGACGATTGCCTTGGTTTCCATGCTCTTCGTCCCCTTAGCGCTTGGCCTTCTTGTCGGCCGGGTGACCCTTGAACAGACGGGTCAGCGCGAATTCGCCGAGCTTGTGGCCGACCATCTGGTCGGTCACGTACACGGGAACGTGCTGCTTGCCGTTGTGCACGGCGACGGTCAGGCCGATGAACTCGGGCAGGATCGTCGAGCGGCGCGACCAGGTCTTGATCGGCTTCTTGTCCTTGTTGGCGGAGGCCTTCTCGACCTTGGCCATCAGGTGGTGGTCCACGAAGGGACCCTTCTTGAGTGAACGTGCCATGTTCTACGGCCTCACTTCTTGCGGCGCGAGACGATCATCGTCTGCGTGCGCTTGTTGCTGCGCGTGCGGTAGCCCTTGGTCAGCGTGTTCCACGGGGACACCTGAGGCTGGCCTTCGCCGGTGCGGCCTTCGCCGCCGCCGTGCGGGTGGTCGACCGGGTTCATGGCAACGCCGCGAACGGTCGGGCGGATGCCCTTCCAGCGGATCGCACCGGCCTTGCCGTACTGGCGAAGGTTGTGCTCTTCGTTGCTGACCTCGCCGATCGTGGCGCGGCAGTCGATGTGGATCTTGCGGACTTCACCCGAGCGCAGGCGGACCTGAGCGTAGATGCCTTCGCGAGCCATCAGCGTGACGCTGGCGCCGGCCGAACGCGCGATCTGCGCGCCCTTGCCCGGCAGCATCTCCACGCAGTGGATCGTCGAACCCACGGGGATGTTGCGGATCGGCAGCGTGTTGCCGGCCTTGATCGGGGCTTCCGCGCCCGACAGCAGCGTGGCACCGGCTTCAACACCGCGCGGGGCGATGATGTAGCGGCGCTCGCCGTCGGCGTAGCACAGCAGCGCGATGTGGGCGGTGCGGTTCGGGTCGTACTCGATGCGTTCGACCTTCGCCGGGATGCCGTCCTTGTTGCGCACGAAGTCAACGACGCGGTAGTGGTGCTTGTGGCCACCACCCTTGTGCCGCATCGTGATGTGGCCGTTGTTGTTGCGGCCCGCGTTCTGCTTCTGCGGCTCGAGCAGCGAAGCTTCCGGCGCACCCTTGTGCAGGTGCTTGTGCACCACCTTCGTCACGCCACGGCGGCCGGGCGACGTCGGCTTGACCTTGATGACAGCCATTACGCGGCCTCCCCGGAGAAGTTGAGCTCCTGGCCCGGCTTCAGCGCGACGTACGCCTTCTTGACGTGGTCGCGACGGCCGATCGTGCGGCCGAAGCGCTTGACCTTGCCCTTCTGCACGGTCGTCGTGACCGAAGCCACCTCGACCTTGAACATCAGCTCCACCGCAGCCTTGATCTCGGGCTTGGTGGCATCACGCAGGACCTTGAACAGGACCTGGTTGTGCTTCTCGGCGACGCTGGTGGCCTTCTCGGAAATGATCGGCGCGACCAGGACCTTGGCCAGGCGGCCTTCGTCGAACTTTTGCGGGGCGCTCATGCGAACATCTCCTTGAGCTGCTCGATCGCGCCCTTGGTCACCAGGACCTTCTTGTAGAAGACCAGCGACAGCGGATCGGCGTAGCGCGGCTCGACGACCAGCACGTTGGCCAGGTTGCGCGAGGCCAGCGCCAGGTTGTCGTCGATCTGGTCGGCGATCACCATCACCGACTCCAGGCCCATGGCCTTGAGCTTCTGGGCCAGCAGCTTGGTCTTGGGCGCGTCGACGGTCAGCGAATCCACCACTGCCAGACGGCCATCACGGGCCAGCTGCGAGAGGATGGACGCCATGCCGGCGCGGTACATCTTCTTGTTGACCTTGTGCGAGAAGTTCTCGTCCGGGCGGTTCGGGAAGATGCGACCACCCCCACGCCACAGCGGCGAGGAGGTCATGCCGGCGCGAGCGCGACCGGTGCCCTTCTGGCGGAACGGCTTCTTCGTCGAGTGCTTGACCTCGCCGCGGTCGAGCTGGGCGCGGGTGCCTTGGCGGGCGTTGGCCTGGTAGGCAACGACGACCTGGTGCACGAGCGCTTCGTTGTAGTCACGCGCGAAGACGGTGTCCGGCGCGTCGACCTTGGCCGTGGCCTGGCCCTGTTCGTTCAGGAGCTCGAGTTGCATCACTGGGCCCCCTTCTTCAGCTTGACCTTGACGGCGGGACGCACGACGACGTGGCCGTTCTTGGCACCCGGCACGGCGCCGCGCACGAGCAGCAGCGAACGCGCTTCGTCCACGCGGACGATGTCCAGGTTCTGGGTGGTGACGGTCTCGTCGCCCATGTGGCCGGTCATCTTCTTGCCCGGGAACACGCGACCCGGGTCCTGCGCCATCGAGATCGAGCCCGGCACGTTGTGCGAACGGCTGTTGCCGTGCGACGCGCGCTGCGAGCCGAAGTTGTGGCGCTTGATGGTGCCGGCGTAGCCCTTGCCGATCGAGGTGCCTTGCACGTCGACCCGCTGGCCCGCGGCAAACAGGCTCACCGGCACGACGGTGCCCGGCTGGTACTGCCCGGCGATCTCGGCGGTGACGCGGAATTCCTTCAGGACTTCGCCCGCTTCGACACCGGCCTTGGCCAGGTGACCCGCTTCGGGCTTGTTGACGCGGCTGGCCTTGCGGGCGCCGAACGCGACTTGCAGCGCGCTGTAGCCATCGGTGGCCACCGTCTTGACTTGCGTGACGCGGTTGTTGGACACGTCGAGCACCGTCACGGGGATGGCATCGCCATCGTCCGTGAAGATGCGCATCATGCCCACCTTGCGGCCCAGCAAGCCGAGCTGTTCGCTCATGCTCATGGTCATTTCTCCAGCGCCCGACTTGGCGGAAGGACGCCTTTGTTCACGATCCCGACAACGATTGGCCGGGGTGATGCCCTGACGGGCCGGCGGGAAACACCCACGCGACCCATGCGGACGAAATCCCCGAGCCCGGCCCGTTGAGGCCGGAGTCGGGGAAAACCGGTGATTGTAGCAGCAGCCGGAGCTGCTGCGCCAGTCCGGTTACTGCAGCTTGATTTCGACGTCGACGCCGGCGGGCAGGTCGAGCTTCATCAGCGCGTCGACCGTCTTGTCGGTCGGGTCGACGATGTCCATCAGGCGCTGATGGGTGCGGATCTCGAACTGGTCGCGGCTGGTCTTGTTGACGTGCGGCGAACGCAGGATGTCGAAGCGCTGCAGACGCGTCGGCAGGGGCACCGGGCCCTTGACGATGGCGCCGGTGCGCTTGGCGGTGTCGACGATCTCGAGGGCCGACTGGTCGATCAGCTTGTAATCGAAGGCCTTCAGGCGGATGCGGATCTTTTGCTTCGTGGACATGGTGTTCCTCTATTCGATGCTTCCTCGCGGCCCCTAGGGCCGCGAGCGCGCAGACGATGACCGAAGGGCGGGACGTTCACGGGTCTCCCGGGAACGTCCCGAAGCCCCCTCGGGGGGCGGCCGTCGCGCGCGCCGTAGCGCGCGCAGCCGGCCGGGGGTCCACGTTTATTCGATGATCTTGGCGACGACGCCGGCGCCGACGGTGCGACCACCTTCACGGATGGCGAAGCGCAGGCCTTCTTCCATCGCGATCGGGGCGATCAGCTTCACCGTGATCGACACGTTGTCCCCCGGCATCACCATTTCCTTGTCCTTCGGCAGCTCCACCGCGCCCGTCACGTCCGTCGTGCGGAAGTAGAACTGCGGGCGGTAGTTGTTGAAGAACGGCGTGTGACGGCCGCCTTCTTCCTTGCTCAGGACGTAGATCTCGGCCGTGAAGTGCGTGTGCGGCTTGACCGAACCCGGCTTGCACAGCACCTGACCACGTTCGACTTCCTCGCGCTTCGTGCCGCGCAGCAGGATGCCGACGTTGTCACCGGCCTGGCCTTGGTCCAGCAGCTTGCGGAACATTTCCACGCCCGTGCAGGTCGTCTTGACCGTCGGACGGATGCCGACGATTTCGATTTCTTCGCCGACCTTGATCACGCCACGCTCGACACGGCCCGTCACCACGGTGCCGCGGCCCGAGATCGAGAACACGTCTTCGACCGGCATCAGGAACGTGCCGTCCACCGCGCGTTCCGGCGTCGGGATGTAGCTGTCCAGCGCGTCGGCCAGACGGAAGATGGCCTGTTCGCCCAGGTCACCCTTGTCGCCTTCGATCGCCAGCTTCGCCGAACCCTTGATGATCGGGGTGTCGTCGCCCGGGAAGTCGTACTTGCTCAGCAGTTCGCGAACTTCCATCTCGACGAGCTCGAGCAGCTCGGCGTCGTCGACCATGTCGCACTTGTTCAGGAACACGATGATGTACGGCACACCGACCTGACGGGCCAGCAGGATGTGCTCGCGCGTCTGCGGCATCGGGCCGTCAGCGGCCGAGCACACCAGAATCGCGCCGTCCATCTGCGCCGCGCCCGTGATCATGTTCTTCACGTAGTCGGCGTGCCCCGGGCAGTCGACGTGCGCGTAGTGGCGGCTCGCCGTCTCGTACTCGACGTGCGCCGTGTTGATCGTGATGCCGCGCGCCTTCTCTTCCGGCGCCGCGTCGATCTGGTCGTACGCCTTCGCTTCACCGCCGAACTTCGCCGCCAGGATCGTCGTGATCGCCGCCGTCAGCGTCGTCTTGCCGTGGTCGACGTGCCCGATCGTGCCCACGTTCACGTGCGGCTTCGTGCGTTCGAACTTACCCTTTGCCATTCTTCGTATCTCCAGAGAAAGAGCAGAGCCCGTGGAGGTTTAAGGTCTCGCACCACGCGCCGGCCACGGGCAGCCGGCGCCTCGAGGGCACGAGACCGCGGGGCGCTTGCCCCGCGTGATGAACGATCAGTTCTTGCCGCGAGCGGTGACGATCGCGTCGGCGACGTTCTTCGGAGCTTCGCTGTAGTGCTTGAACTCCATCGTGTACGTCGCACGGCCCTGCGACATCGAGCGCAGCGTCGTCGAGTAGCCGAACATCTCCGACAGCGGCACCTCGGCCTTGATGATCTTGCCGCCGCCAGGCATGTCGTCCATGCCCTGCACCATGCCGCGGCGGGACGACAGGTCGCCCATCACCGAGCCGGCGTAGTCTTCCGGCGTCTCGACTTCCACGGCCATCATCGGCTCGAGGATGACCGGGCTGGCCTTGCGGCAGGCTTCCTTGAAGCCGATCGACGCGGCCATCTTGAACGCGTTTTCCGACGAGTCCACCTCGTGGTACGAGCCGAAGGTCAGCGTGACCTTGACGTCGACCACAGGGTAGCCGGCCAGCACGCCGTTGGGCAGCGTGTCTTCGACACCCTTCTGCACCGCCGGGATGTACTCGCGCGGCACGACGCCGCCCTTGATCGCGTCGACGAATTGGAAGCCCTTGCCCGGCTCGTTCGGCTCGACCGTGAAGACGACGTGGCCGTACTGGCCCTTGCCGCCCGACTGACGCACGAACTTGCCTTCGACGTCGGTCGCGGTCTTGCGGATCGTTTCGCGATACGCGACCTGCGGCTTGCCGACGTTGGCCTCGACGCCGAACTCGCGCTTCATGCGGTCGACGATGATTTCCAGGTGCAGCTCGCCCATGCCGGAAATGATGGTCTGGCCGGACTCTTCGTCGGTGCGCATGCGGAAGGACGGATCCTCGGCCGCCAGGCGACCCAGCGCGATGCCCATCTTTTCCTGGTCGCTCTTGGTCTTGGGCTCGACGGCCTGCGAGATCACGGGCTCGGGGAAAATCATCTTCTCGAGCGTGATCACGCTTTCCGGATCGCACAGCGTTTCGCCGGTCGTGACGTCCTTCAGGCCCACGCAGGCGGCGATGTCGCCGGCCAGGATTTCCTTGATTTCTTCACGCTGGTTGGCGTGCATCTGCAGGATCCGGCCGATGCGTTCCTTCTTGCCGCGGATCGGGTTGTAGACCGAGTCGCCGCTCTTCAGGATGCCCGAGTACACGCGCACGAAGGTCAGCTGGCCGACATACGGGTCGGTCATCAGCTTGAACGCCAGCGCCGAGAACTTCTCGTTGTCGTCGGCCTTGCGCGAAGCGGGCTGCTCGTCTTCATCCGTGCCGGTGACCGGCGGGATGTCCACCGGCGAGGGCAGGAACTCGATGACGGCGTCGAGCATGCGTTGCACGCCCTTGTTCTTGAACGCGGTGCCGCAGAGCATCGGCTGGATCTCGGTGGCGATCGTGCGCAGGCGCAGGCCGTGCTTGATCTCCTCTTCCGAGAGCTCGCCTTCCTCGAGGTACTTGTTCATCAAGTCCTCGGAGGCTTCGGCAGCGGCCTCGATCATGTTGTCGCGCCACTTCTGGCACTCGGCGGCGAGCTCGGCCGGGATCTCTTCGTAGTTGAACTTCATCCCCTGGGACGCTTCGTCCCAGATGATGGCCTTCATCTTGAAGAGGTCCACGACGCCCTTGAAGTTCTCTTCGGCGCCGATGGGCACCACGATGGGCACCGGGTTGGCCTTCAGGCGCGTCTTCATCTGGTCATAGACCTTGAAGAAGTTCGCACCGGTGCGGTCCATCTTGTTGACGAACGCGAGGCGCGGCACCTTGTACTTGTTGGCCTGGCGCCAGACGGTCTCGGACTGCGGCTGCACGCCGCCGACCGCGCAGTACACCATGCACGCACCGTCGAGCACGCGCATCGAGCGCTCGACTTCGATCGTGAAGTCGACGTGCCCCGGGGTGTCGATGATGTTGAAGCGGTGCTCCGGGAAGGACAGATCCATGCCCTTCCAGAAGCAGGTCGTGGCCGCGGAGGTGATCGTGATCCCGCGCTCCTGCTCCTGCTCCATCCAGTCCATCGTCGCGGCGCCGTCGTGCACCTCGCCGATCTTGTGGTTCACACCCGTGTAGAACAGGATGCGTTCGGTCGTGGTGGTCTTGCCGGCATCGATGTGCGCCGAAATACCGATGTTGCGGTAGCGCTCGATGGGGGTCTTGCGGGCCATGATCAAATCTCCAAATGCAGGGCCGCCTGGGGGCTGCGCTCAGCCCGCCGAGGCGGCCGTCAGGCAGGGGGTCAGAAGCGGAAGTGCGAGAACGCCTTGTTCGCTTCGGCCATGCGGTGGACTTCGTCGCGCTTCTTCATCGCGCCGCCACGGCCTTCGGCCGCTTCCAGCAGCTCGTTGGCCAGGCGTGCAGCCATCGACTTCTCACCGCGCTTGCGCGCCGATTCCTTCAGCCAGCGCATGGCCAGGGCCTGCCGACGAACGGGACGAACTTCCACGGGAACTTGGTAGTTCGCACCGCCGACGCGGCGGGACTTCACCTCGACCATCGGCTTGATGTTGTTCAGCGCAACGAGGAAGACTTCCAGCGGATCCTTGCCGGCCTTCTTTTCGACCTGCTCGAGGGCACCGTAGATGATGCGCTCGGCGACGGCCTTCTTGCCCGATTCCATGATGACGTTCATGAACTTGGACAGGTCGACGGACCCGAACTTCGGATCCGGCAGGATTTCGCGCTTGGGGACTTCGCGACGACGTGGCATGGGACTCTTCCTTTTCGATTCAGTTGGCGCAGGCTCTTCGACCGCACCGCGAAGGGTCATCGAGGCCCTTCACTTACTCGACCCGCAAGCGGCGGGCCTCACGCTCGGCCACCCCTGAGGGCAGCACCGCCTGATCAGGCCTTCTTCGGGCGCTTCGCGCCGTACTTCGAACGAGACTGCTTGCGATCCTTGACGCCTTGCAGGTCGAGCGAGCCGCGCACGATGTGGTAGCGCACGCCCGGCAGATCCTTCACACGGCCGCCGCGCACGAGCACGACGCTGTGTTCCTGCAGGTTGTGGCCTTCACCGCCGATGTACGAGATGACCTCGAAACCGTTGGTCAGACGCACCTTGGCGACCTTACGAAGCGCGGAGTTCGGCTTCTTCGGCGTGGTGGTGTAAACGCGGGTGCAGACGCCACGACGTTGCGGGCAGTTCTGCATCGCAGGGGACTTGCTCTTCGTGACCTCGGCCTGGCGGCCTTGGCGAACGAGCTGGTTGATGGTGGGCATAGGTAACTTGTTCCCGTTTGAAGCTACACGTAATTTTCGGGAAACCGCCCCGCCCGGGGGCCGTCGCGCCAAAGCCCGGGCGCCCCATGGGACCCCGGGCTGACGCCGGCGCCACAAAGCTCCACCCCAGGGGAATCGAGCTCGGGCGACAGGCAAAGTCTGCCGAAAAGCCTTCCATTATAGTCAGCGGTTTCGGTCAGCGGCAAGTCAGCACCATGGATGAAGGCGCGGGAGGCGCGACGGCACTCGTTCTGGACACGAACGTCGTGTTGGACTGGCTGGTGTTCGACGACCCTGCGACGCGGCCGCTGGCCGCCGCGCTTGATGCCGGACGCCTGCGCTGGATCGCTACCGAGCCGATGCTCGCCGAACTGCTGCACGTGCTGCAGCGCCCTGAGCTCGACCGCTGGCGCCCGGCCTGCGAGGCGGCGCGAGAGCGCGTCGCCGCCGCAGGCTGCCGCGTCGAGATGCCGCCGGCGCGCGGTCGTGCGCCGGTCTGCCGCGACGCGGCCGACCAGATGTTCATCGACCTGGCGCTCGCCTGGGGCGCGCCGTGGCTGCTGACTCGAGACAAGGCGCTGCTGCAGCTCGCGCGCGCGGCGCGCGGCGCCGGCACGACGGTGTGCACGCCGGCGCGCTGGGCGCCGGCGCCCTGAGCGTCGGCCCGCCCTCGCCCGCCGGGGCGGCGGCCCGACAAAGAAAAAGGGCAGCCGAAGCTGCCCTTTGACGCTGGAGGCGCCGCCGATCACTCGGCCGCGTTGTCCCCCGCTTCGCTGGCCGCGTCGACGCCAGCCAGTTGCACCGCCGCCAGTTCCTCGGCTTCCTGCATCGCGATGGCGCGACGCTCGCTCTCGTCGAGGGCTTCCTTGGCCTTGCGCGCGGCGTGGAACGCCATGCCGGTACCCGCCGGGATCAGGCGGCCGACGATGACGTTCTCCTTCAGGCCGCGCAGCTCGTCGCGCTTGCCCATGATCGCCGCCTCGGTCAGCACGCGGGTGGTCTCCTGGAAGGAGGCCGCGGAGATGAACGAGTCGGTCGACAGGCTGGCCTTGGTGATGCCCAGCAGCACGTCGGCGTGCGTCGCCGGGATCTTGCCCTCGGCGCGCATGCGGTCGTTGGTGTCCAGCAGCTCCGAACGCTCGACCTGCTCGCCGGCGATGTAGCCGGTGTCGCCCGAGTTGACGATCTGCACGCGGCGCAGCATCTGGCGAACGATCACCTCGATGTGCTTGTCGTTGATCTTCACGCCCTGCAGACGGTAGACGTCCTGGACCTCGTCGACGATGTAGCGCGCCAGTTCCTCGATGCCCAGCAGGCGCAGGATGTCCTGCGGATCCGCCGCGCCGTCGACGATCAGCTCGCCGCGGTTCACGACCTGGCCTTCGTGCACCAGGATGTTCTTTTCCTTGGGCACCAGCTCTTCGTAGACCTTGCCATCCGGATCGGTGATCTGCAGGCGAACCTTGCCCTTGGTCTCCTTGCCGAACGACACCGTGCCGGTGATCTCGGCCAGCGTGCCGACGTCCTTCGGCGAGCGGGCTTCGAACAGCTCGGCCACCCGCGGCAGACCGCCGGTGATGTCGCGCGTCTTCTGGCCTTCCATCGGGATACGCGCCAGCACTTCGCCCGGCATCAGGTCCTGACCGTCGCGCACCTGGATCAGCGCGCCGACCGGGAAGCCGATCGTCACCGCGTGATCCGTGCCCGGGATCTTGACCTCGATGCCCTGCGCGTCCAGCAGCTTGACCTGCGGGCGCACGACCTTGGCCGCGCCGCGACGCTTCGGGTCGATGACGACCAGCGTCGACAGGCCGGTGACTTCGTCGACCTGCTTGGCGACGGTGACACCTTCCTCGACGTTCTCGAAGCGCGCCTTGCCGGCGAACTCGGTGATGATCGGGCGGGTCAGCGGGTCCCAGTTGGCCAGCACGGTGCCGGCCTTGACGGTCTGGTCGGGCTTGATGTTGAGCGTCGCGCCGTACGGCAGCTTGTGGCGCTCGCGCTCGCGGCCGTGCGGGTCGGAGATGATGATCTCGCCCGAACGCGCGATGACGACGAGTTCGCCCTTGCCGTTGGTCACGTAGCGCATCGTGCTGTTGAAGCCGATGATGCCGTCGGACTTGGCCTCGACGCTCGAAGCGACCGCCGCGCGCGACGCCGCACCGCCGATGTGGAAGGTCCGCATCGTCAGCTGCGTGCCCGGCTCGCCGATCGACTGCGCGGCGATGACACCCACCGCCTCGCCGACGTTGACCAGGCCACCACGGCCCAGGTCGCGGCCGTAGCACTTGGCGCACAGGCCGGAGCGCGTGCCGCAGGTCAGCGGCGTGCGCACCTTGACCTCGTCGACGCCGGCGGCTTCGAGCTTGTCCAGCGCGTCTTCGTCGAGCATCTCGCCGGCGCCCAGCAGCGTTTCCTGGGTCTCGGGGTGCACGACTTCGGTCGCGGTGACGCGGCCCAGCACGCGGTCGCGCAGCGACTCGATGACTTCACCGCCTTCGACCAGGGCGCGCATGCCCAGGCCGTTCTGCGTGCCGCAATCGTCTTCGGTGACGACCAGATCCTGGGTCACGTCGACCAGACGGCGCGTCAGGTAGCCGGAGTTCGCGGTCTTCAGCGCCGTATCCGCCAGGCCCTTACGGGCACCGTGGGTGGAGATGAAGTACTGCAGAACGTTCAGGCCTTCGCGGAAGTTCGCCGTGATCGGCGTCTCGATGATCGAGCCGTCCGGCTTGGCCATCAGGCCGCGCATGCCGGCGAGCTGGCGGATCTGCGCCGCGGAGCCCCGCGCCCCGGAGTCGGCCATCATGTAGATGGAGTTGAACGACTCCTGGTCGACTTCCTTGCCGTGGCGGTCGATGGTCTTCTGCTTGGACAGCTGCGACATCATGACCTTGCCGACTTCGTCGCCGGTCTTGCCCCAGATGTCGACCACCTTGTTGTAGCGCTCGCCGGCGGTCACGAGACCCGAGACGTACTGCTGCTCGATCTCCTTGACTTCCTTCTCGGCGCGCAGGATCAGGTCGTGCTTCTGCGGCGGCACCAGCATGTCGTCGATGGCGATCGAGATGCCGGCGCGCGTGGCCAGACGGAAGCCGCTTTGCAGCAGCTTGTCGGCGAAGACCACCGTCTCCTTCAGCCCGCACTTGCGGAAGCTGACGTTGATGAGACGCGAGATCTCCTTCTTCTTCAGCGCCTTGTTCAGGTTCGAGAACGGCAGGCCCTTGGGCAGGATCTGCGACAGCAGCGCACGGCCGACGGTGGTCTCGACGAGCTTGGTCTCGGGCACGAACTCGCCCGTGACCTTGTCCTTGAGCCACTCGGTCAGGCGGACGTTGATCTTGGCGGTGATCTCGACGACGCCGTTGTCCAGCGCGCGCTGCAGCTCCATCAGGTCGGCGAAGATCATGCCTTCGCCCTTGCCGTTGGTGCGCTCGCGGGTCGCGTAGTACAGACCCAGCACCACGTCCTGCGACGGCACGATCGACGGTTCGCCGTTGGCCGGGAACAGCACGTTGTTGGAGGCCAGCATCAGCGTGCGGGCTTCCATCTGCGCTTCGATCGACAGCGGCACGTGAACGGCCATCTGGTCACCGTCGAAGTCGGCGTTGAACGCCGAGCAGACCAGCGGGTGCAGCTGGATCGCCTTGCCTTCGATGAGCACCGGCTCGAACGCCTGGATGCCCAGGCGGTGCAGCGTCGGGGCGCGGTTCAGCAGGATCGGGTGTTCCTTGATCACCTCTTCCAGGATGTCCCACACCACCGGCGTGCCGGCTTCGACTTCCTTCTTGGCGGCCTTGATCGTCGTGGCGATGCCCATCGCCTCGAGACGGCTGAAGATGAACGGCTTGAACAGCTCGATCGCCATCAGCTTGGGCAGGCCGCACTGGTGCAGCTTGAGCGTCGGGCCGACGACGATGACCGAACGGCCGGAGTAGTCGACGCGCTTGCCCAGCAGGTTCTGGCGGAAGCGGCCGCTCTTGCCCTTGATCATGTCGGCCAGCGACTTCAGCGCGCGCTTGTTCGCGCCGGTCATCGCCTTGCCGCGGCGGCCGTTGTCCAGCAGCGAGTCGACCGCTTCCTGGAGCATCCGCTTTTCGTTGCGGACGATGATCTCCGGCGCCTTCAGCTCGAGCAGGCGGGCCAGGCGGTTGTTGCGGTTGATGACGCGGCGGTACAGGTCGTTCAGGTCCGACGTCGCGAAGCGGCCGCCGTCCAGCGGCACCAGCGGACGCAGGTCCGGCGGCAGCACCGGCAGGACCTCGAGGATCATCCAGTGCGGCTTGATGCCCGACTTCTTGAAGGCCTCCATCACCTTCAGGCGCTTGGAGTTCTTCTTGATCTTCAGCTCCGACCCGGTCATGTCGTTGCGGAGCTTGTCGATCTCGACGTCGAGGTCCATCTCCTCGAGCAGCTTCTTGATGCCCTCGGCACCCATCAGCGCGATGAACTCGTCACCGTACTCGACGCGCTTGGCCTCGTAGTCGTCCTCGCTCATGATCGAGAACTTCTTCAGCGGCGTCATGCCCGGGTCGACGACGACGTAGGCTTCGAAGTACAGCACGCGCTCGATGTCGCGCAGCGTCATGTCGAGCACCAGGCCCAGACGCGACGGCAGCGACTTCAGGAACCAGATGTGCGCGCAGGGCGCGGCCAGGTCGATGTGACCCATGCGCTCGCGGCGCACCTTGGTCTGCGTGACTTCGACGCCGCACTTCTCGCAGATGACGCCGCGGTGCTTCAGGCGCTTGTACTTGCCGCACAGGCACTCGTAGTCCTTGATCGGGCCGAAGATCTTGGCGCAGAACAGGCCGTCACGTTCGGGCTTGAAGGTGCGGTAGTTGATCGTCTCGGGCTTCTTCACCTCGCCGAACGACCACGAGCGGATCTTCTCGGGGCTGGCGAGCCCGATCTTGATCGCGTCGAAGTGTTCGTCGGGCGTGAACTGCTTGAAAAGGTCGAGTAGTCCCTTCATGGGGTTCTCCTAGATCCTGGTGTCGATAAGAACGAAATTGATCGAGCGGACGCCGCGGGCCCGGCTTGGCCGGGCCGCAGGCGTCGCCCCCTGGGTGGAGGCGACCGAAGGTCGCTTCGGGGGGGTCAATCCCGTTCCAGTTCGATGTCGATGCCGAGCGAACGAATTTCCTTGACCAGCACGTTGAACGATTCCGGCATGCCGGCTTCGATCGAGTGCTCGCCCTTGACGATGTTCTCGTAGACCTTGGTCCGACCGTTCACGTCGTCGGACTTCACCGTCAGCATTTCCTGCAGGATGTAGCTGGCGCCGTAGGCCTCGAGTGCCCAGACTTCCATTTCACCGAAGCGCTGGCCACCGAACTGCGCCTTGCCGCCCAGCGGCTGCTGCGTGACCAGGCTGCACGGGCCGGTCGAGCGGGCGTGCATCTTGTCGTCGACCAGGTGGTGCAGCTTCAGCACGTGCATGTAGCCGACGGTGACCGGACGCTCGAAGGCTTCGCCGGTGCGGCCGTCGTGCAGCGTGGCCTGGGTGCGCGTGGCGGTGAGGCCCTTGCGCGCAGCCAGCTCGTCCGGGTAGGCGAGCTTGAGCATCGCGCGGATCTCCTGCTCCTCCGCACCGTCGAACACCGGCGTCGCGAACGGCACGCCGTGCTGCAGGTTCTTCGCCATCTCGACGATCTCGTCGTCGCTCAGGTCCTGCAGCGACTCGGTCTTGCCGCCGGACTTGTTGTAGAGCTCGTCGAAGAGTTCACGCAGCTCGGCGGCACGCGCCTGCTGCTGCAGCATGTCGCCGATGCGCTGGCCGATGCCCTTGCCGGCCCAGCCCAGGTGCACTTCGAGCACCTGCCCGACGTTCATCCGCGAGGGCACGCCCAGCGGGTTCAGCACGATGTCGCACGGCGTGCCGTCGGCCATGTAGGGCATGTCCTCGATCGCGACGATCTTGGACACGACACCCTTGTTGCCGTGGCGGCCGGCCATCTTGTCGCCGGGCTGCAGGCGGCGCTTGACGGCGAGGTAGACCTTCACCATCTTCAGCACGCCGGCGGGCAGCTCGTCGCCTTGCGTCAGCTTCTTGCGCTTCTCTTCGAACGCGAGGTCGAAGCTGTGGCGCGTCTGCTCGAGCGAGTTCTTGATCGACTCGAGCTGGTTGGCGACCTCGTCCTCGGCCGGGCGGATGTCGAACCAGTGGTACTTCTCGACCGTCGCCAGGTATTCCTTGGTGATGGTCGTGCCCTTGGCGATCTTCTGCGGGCCGCCGTTGGCGACGCGGCCGGCCAGCAGCTTCTCGATCCGGTCGAACGCGTCGGCCTCGACGATGCGCAGCTGGTCGTTCAGGTCCAGGCGGAAGCGCTTGAGCTCGTCGTCGATGATCTGCTGGGCGCGCTTGTCGCGCTGGATGCCTTCACGGGTGAAGACCTGCACGTCGATGACCGTGCCGCTGGTGCCTTGGTCGACACGCAGCGAGGTGTCCTTCACGTCGGAGGCCTTCTCGCCGAAGATCGCGCGCAGCAGCTTCTCTTCCGGCGTCAGCGTCGTCTCGCCCTTGGGCGTGACCTTGCCGACCAGCACGTCGCCCGGGTTCACCTCGGCGCCGATGTAGACGATGCCGGATTCATCCAGGCGGGCGAGCTGCTGCTCGCTCAGGTTCGGGATGTCGCGCGTGATTTCTTCGGAGCCCAGCTTGGTGTCGCGGGCCATCACCACCAGTTCCTCGATGTGGATCGAGGTGTAGCGGTCTTCGGCGACGACGCGCTCGCTGATCAGGATCGAGTCTTCGAAGTTGTAGCCGTTCCAGGGCATGAACGCGACCAGCATGTTCTGGCCGAGCGCGAGCTCGCCCAGGTCGGTCGACGCACCGTCGGCGACGACGTCGCCGGCGCCGACATGGTCGCCGCGGCGCACGATCGGGCGCTGGTGGATGTTCGTGTTCTGGTTCGAACGCTGGTACTTGATCAGGTTGTAGATGTCGACGCCGACTTCACCGGCCACCGTCTCGTCGTCGTTGACGCGGATGACGATGCGGTTGGTGTCGACGTAGTCCACGATGCCGCCGCGGCGGGCGGTGACCACGGTGCCCGAGTCGACCGCAGCGACGCGTTCGACACCGGTCCCGACCAGCGCCTTCTCCGGACGCAGCGTCGGCACGGCCTGGCGCTGCATGTTGGCGCCCATCAGTGCGCGGTTCGCGTCATCGTGCTCGAGGAAGGGCACGAGCGAGGCCGCGACCGAGACGATCTGCGTCGGCGCCACGTCCATGTACTGCACGCGTTCCGGCGACAGCAGCACCGATTCGCCGTTCTCGCGCGCCGAGACCAGTTCGTCGATCAGGCGGCCTTCGCCGTCCAGCGTCGCGTTGGCCTGGGCGATGACGTACTTGCCTTCCTCGATGGCCGACAGGTAGTCGATCTGGTCGGTGACCTTGCCGTCGACGACGCGGCGATACGGCGTCTCCAGGAAGCCGTACTCGTTCAACTGCGCGTACAGCGCCAGCGAGTTGATCAGGCCGATGTTCGGGCCTTCCGGCGTCTCGATCGGGCAGACGCGGCCGTAGTGGGTCGGGTGCACGTCGCGGACTTCGAAGCCGGCGCGCTCGCGGGTCAGACCGCCCGGGCCCAGGGCCGAGACGCGACGCTTGTGCGTGATCTCGGACAGCGGGTTGGTCTGGTCCATGAACTGCGAGAGCTGGCTCGCCCCGAAGAACTCCTTGAGCGCCGCGCTGATCGGCTTGGAGTTGATCAGGTCATGCGGCATCAGGGCTTCGGTCTCGGCCTGGCCGAGGCGTTCCTTGACGGCCTTCTCGATGCGCGCGAGGCCCGAGCGGTACTGGTTCTCGGCCAGTTCGCCGACGCAACGCACGCGACGGTTGCCCAGGTGGTCGATGTCGTCGACTTCGCCGTTGCCGTTGCGCAGGTCGACGAGGATCTTGACGACGTCGAGGATGTCCTCGTTGGACAGCGTCATCTTGCCGTCCGGCGTGTCGCGGCCCACGCGGGCGTTGAACTTCATCCGGCCGACGCGCGACAGGTCGTAGGTGTCCTCGCTGTAGAACAGGCGATGGAACAGCGCTTCGACGGCGTCCTCGGTCGGCGGTTCGCCGGGGCGCATCATGCGGTAGATCGCGACGCGGGCGGCGAGCTGGTCGGCGGTCTCGTCAGAGGCCAGCGGCTGGCTGATGTACGCGCCCTGGTTCAGCTCGTTCGTGAACAGGCACTGGATGTCCTTGATGCCCGCCGAACGCAGCTTCTTCAGCAGCGTCTCGGTGATTTCGTCGTTGGCCTTGGCGACGATCTCACCGGTGTCCGGGTCGACCATGTTGCGCGCGATGACGCGGCCGACGAGGAAGTCCTCGGGAACGCTGACGAACGTGGTGCCGGTCTGCTCGAGCTGGCGCACGTGGCGCGCGGTGATGCGCTTGTCCTTCTCGACGATGACGGCGCCGTTCTTGTCGGTCAGGTCGAAGCGCGCGATCTCGCCCTTCAGACGCTCCGGCACGAACTCCATCTGCGCGCCCGAGTCCATCAGGCGGAAGTTGTCGAAGACGAAGAAGTGGCTGAGGATCTGCTCGGGGTTCAGGCCGATGGCCTTGAGCAGGATCGTCACCGGCATCTTGCGGCGACGGTCGACGCGGAAGTACAGGATGTCCTTCGGGTCGAACTCGAAGTCCAGCCAGGAGCCGCGGTAGGGGATGATGCGGGCGCTGAACAGCAGCTTGCCCGAGCTGTGCGTCTTGCCCTTGTCGTGCTCGAAGAACACGCCCGGCGAACGGTGCAGCTGGCTGACGATGACACGCTCGGTGCCGTTGACGATGAAGGAGCCGTAGTCGGTCATCAGGGGCACTTCGCCCATGTAGACCTCCTGCTCCTTGATCTCCTTGACGACCTTGGCGGGATGCGACTCCCGGTCGTAGATGATCATCTGCAGCTTCGCGCGCACGGCCGCGGCGAAGGTCAGGCCCCGCTGCTGGCACTCGCGCACGTCGAACGGCGGCTTCGCGATGTTGTACTCGAGGAACTTCATCTCCACGAAGCCGTTGTGGGAGACGATCGGGAACGCCGACAGGAAGGCCGCCTGCAGGCCCTCGGGCTTGCGCTGCTGCGGCGGCACATCCTTTTGCAGGAAGGCGACGTAGGAGTCGCTCTGCATCGTCAGCAGATAGGGGACCTTGAGGACGTTCTCGCGCTTGCCGAAGCTCTTGCGGATGCGCTTGCGCTCGGTGAACGTGTAGGGGGTTGCTTGCGCCATTGAACTCTCCGTGTCGACAATGCCGCCCTGGCCTCGGGCTGCATTTCGTCGGCGACTGGCTGCCCGGACATTGCGCACCGAGCCGAGGCGTGTGAGTCCTCGGGGGCGGCGCCGGTGGCAGCTCCCTGGCGGAGCGGCGTGTCGGCGGCGGCGGCGTGTCCGAGGCTTGGTGGCAGGCCACTACCTGCCGCTGGCGGACAACCCCGGCGTTGCACCGGAGTCCGACCAAACCCGTTCCCTGCAGTCGGATCAGAGAACACTTGCAAGCGCCCCTCGGGCTCTTGCAGGTGTTCCCGGGCGAGGCCCGGAACACCGATCCGTGACCGGGGGCCGGCAAACGCCGACCCCGCGGTCCGAATTACTTCAGCTCGGCCTTGGCGCCGGCTTCGACCAGCTTCTTGACGGCGGCTTCGGCGTCGGCCTTGGCGATGCCTTCCTTGACGTTCTTCGGAGCGCCGTCGACCAGGTCCTTGGCTTCCTTCAGGCCCAGGCCCGTCAGTTCGCGCACGGCCTTGATGACCGAGACCTTGTTCGCGCCGGCTTCGAGCAGCACGACGTTGAATTCGGTCTTCTCTTCGGCCGGGGCGGCAGCGGCGCCGGCACCGCCGGCGGCCGGGGCGGCCATGGCGGCGGCGGACACGCCGAACTTCTCCTCGATGGCCTTGACCAGGTCATTGAGCTCCATGACGGTCATGCTGTCCATCGCAGCCAGGAAAGCGTCTTTGTCGAATGCCATTTCAGGTTCCTCGAAATCAGTAAAAGTTCAATGAATCGGATGCGTCAGGCCGCCGGGGCTTCGGCGGGCGCCTCGGCGCCGCCCTTCTTCTCGGCGACGGCGGCGAGCACGCCGGCCATGCGCTGGATCGGCGACTTCAGCAGGCCCGCCACTTGGGCGATCAGCACTTCGCGGCTCGGGATCGCGGCCAGGGCCTTGATACCGTTGGCGTCGAGCGCCTTGCCAGCGTAAGCACCGCCCTTGACGACGAGCTTGTCGTTGCCCTTGGCGAAGTCGGCGACGACTTTCGCGGCGGCGACGGCATCCTCGGAAAAGCCGTAGATCAGCGGGCCGACCATCGCGTCCGAGGCCACTTCGAACGGCGTGCCGGCAACGGCGCGACGGGCGAGCGTGTTCTTCAGCACGTGAAGGTAAACGCCCTTGTCGCGCGCCTGACGGCGCAGCGTATCGAGGTGAGCCACGGTGAGGCCGCGATACTCGGCGAGCGCGAGCGTCTGCGAGCGTGCGGCTTGCGCCGACACGCCGTCGACGACGGCTGCCTTCTCGTTGCGATTGAGACTCAAGGTCTGTTCCTCACACATCATGTGCCGGGTCTTGCGACCGCGGCACGCCTGGAATCAGCGACCTTCTGTTTCGGGAACCCCCGGCAACAACTCCGGGAAAACCTTCAGCAGCGGGACCGCCATCTGCGCTGGCCGTCGGTCGCCCTTGCGGGCGGCCGCTCGATTAAGGAACCCGAAGGCCCCGCCAGCGGTCTTGGATGACCT
Source organism: Rubrivivax gelatinosus IL144 (assembly GCF_000284255.1). NCBI lineage: Bacteria > Pseudomonadati > Pseudomonadota > Betaproteobacteria > Burkholderiales > Sphaerotilaceae > Rubrivivax > Rubrivivax gelatinosus. The sequence continues at coordinate 334,529 of NC_017075.1, read as the reverse complement.
GCCCAGCCTCGCGGCCGGACAGCCCACCAATTCAAGAAGCCGCACGCCAGACTGGAGCGTGCGGCCTCGTATCACGTTCAGGCCTGGGCGGCGATCGACTGGGTGTCGACGCGAACGCCGATGCCCATCGTCGACGACACGGCGACCTTGCGCAGGTAGACGCCCTTGCTCGACGCCGGTTTGGCCTTGTTCAGGGCCTCGATCAGCGCGCGCAGGTTATCGGTCAGGCGATCCGACTCGAACGAACGGCGGCCGATCGTCGCGTGGATGATGCCGGCCTTGTCGACGCGGAACTGGACCTGGCCGGCCTTGGCGTTCTTCACGGCCGTGGCGACGTCCGGGGTCACGGTGCCGACCTTCGGGTTCGGCATCAGGCCGCGCGGGCCGAGGATCTGACCCAGCGTACCGACGATGCGCATCGTGTCCGGCGAGGCGATCACGACGTCGAAGTTCAGGTTGCCGGCCTTGATCTCGGCGGCCAGGTCGTCCATGCCGACGATGTCGGCACCGGCGGCCTTGGCTTCCTCGGCCTTGGCGCCTTGGGCGAAGACGGCGACGCGCTTGGTCTTGCCGGTGCCGGCGGGCATCACGACCGCGCCGCGAACGACCTGGTCGGACTTCTTGGCATCGACGCCGAGCTGCACGGCGACGTCGATCGACTCGTCGAACTTGGCGGTGGCGCACTCCTTGACCAGCGCCAGAGCGTCGGTCAGCGGGTACAGCTTGGTGCTTTCGACCTTGCCCTGCAGGGCCTTGGCTTTCTTCGTGAGCTTGGCCATGGCGTCAGACCCCTTCAACAATGAGGCCCATCGAGCGGGCGGAACCGGCGATGGTCTTCACCGCGGCGTCCATGTCGGCGGCGGTGAGGTCCTTCATCTTGGTCTTGGCGATTTCCTCGAGCTGGGCGCGCGTGACCTTGCCGACCTTCTCCAGGTGGGCACGGCCGGAACCCTTCTCGATCTTGGCCGCCTTCTTCAGCAGCACGGTCGCCGGGGGCGACTTCAGGATGAAGGTGAAGGACTTGTCGGCGTAGGCCGTGATCACGACCGGCAGCTTCAGGCCCGGCTCGTAGCTCTGCGTCTGGGCGTTGAACGCCTTGCAGAACTCCATGATGTTCAGGCCGCGCTGACCGAGCGCGGGGCCGATCGGGGGCGAGGGATTGGCCTTGCCGGCCGGGACTTGCAGCTTGATGAAGCCGACGATCTTCTTTGCCATGATGGCTCCTAACCGAGTTCTAGCGCTGGGGTCACCAGCTCCTCGTCATACAACCCTGCTTGCACCAGGCGTCCGGGGTTGCAGGCGGACGCCCTGAAATCCGAGCGCGGCAGGCCGCGCCGAAGGCCGCTCAGACCTTCTCGACCTGCGAGAAGTCGAGCTCGACGCCGGTGGCACGACCGAAGATCGTGACCGACACCTTGACCTTGCTCTTTTCGTAGTTGACTTCCTCGACGGCGCCGTTGAAGTAGGTGAAGGGGCCTTCCTTGACGCGGACCATCTCGCCAACCGTCCACTCGACCTTGGGCCGGGGCTTGTCGACGCCTTCCTGCATCTGGTTGACGATCTTCATCACCTCGGCTTCCGAGATCGGGGCCGGGCGGTTGCGCGCGCCGCCGACGAAGCCGGTGACCTTGCTCGTGTGCTTGACCAGGTGCCAGGTGTCGTCGGCCATTTCCATCTCGACGAGCACGTAGCCCGGGAAGAAACGGCGCTCGGTGACGGCCTTCTTGCCGTTCTTCAGCTCGACGACTTCTTCGGTCGGCACCAGGATGCGGCCGAACTTGTCCTGCATGCCGGCGCGGTCGATGCGCTCGCGCAGGTTGCGCTCGACGGCCTTCTCCATGCCCGAATAGGCGTGCACGACGTACCAGCGCTTGGCGCTGGGAGCGGCGCTCTCGGGGGTTGGGGTGGCTTGCGGTTCCGTCATCGTGTTCGCCTCAGCGCTTCCAGCCCAGGATCAGGTCGTACAACACCCACTCCAGCGTCTTGTCGGTCAGGAACATGAAGAGCGCCATCGCGACGACGAAGGCGAACACGTAGAGGGTCATCTGGCCCGCTTCCTTGCGGGTCGGCCAGACCACCTTCTTCACTTCCTTGACCGACTCGCGACCGAAGCCGATCAACTGGCGGCCGGTCTCGGCGGTGAAGAAGACGCCCACGGCGCCGGCCACGAGGACCAGCAGCGCAATGACGCGCTGCCACAGGTCACGCTGACCGAGCACGTAGAACACGACGACACCGGCCACGAGCAGTACGGCAGCGACAGCCAGCTTGGCTTTGTCGGCGCCCGTGGAGACGGTTTCGACTTGGGGTTGGGTGGACATGGGCTAGAGGTTACTTTGCCGCCATCAGCAGCAAAGCCCGCCGGGCTTTTCAGCGCCCGCGGGCTGGTGTATTGGGCACCCGAGCAGTCGGGTGGCAGGGGCAGAGGGGATCGAACCCCCGACCTTCGGTTTTGGAGACCGACGCTCTGCCAGTTGAGCTATGCCCCTGCGTAAAACCTTGACAGATTACTCGATGATCTTGGCGACGACGCCGGCGCCGACGGTGCGACCACCTTCACGGATGGCGAAGCGCAGGCCTTCTTCCATCGCGATCGGGGCGATCAGCTTCACCGTGATCGACACGTTGTCGCCCGGCATCACCATTTCCTTGTCCTTCGGCAGCTCCACCGCGCCCGTCACGTCCGTCGTGCGGAAGTAGAACTGCGGGCGGTAGTTGTTGAAGAACGGCGTGTGACGGCCGCCTTCTTCCTTGCTCAGGACGTAGATCTCGGCCGTGAAGTGCGTGTGCGGCTTGACCGAACCCGGCTTGCACAGCACCTGACCACGCTCGACTTCCTCGCGCTTCGTGCCGCGCAGCAGGATGCCGACGTTGTCACCGGCCTGGCCTTGGTCCAGCAGCTTGCGGAACATTTCCACGCCCGTGCAGGTCGTCTTGACCGTCGGACGGATGCCGACGATTTCGATTTCTTCGCCGACCTTGATCACGCCACGCTCGACACGGCCCGTCACCACGGTGCCGCGGCCCGAGATCGAGAACACGTCTTCGACCGGCATCAGGAACGTGCCGTCCACCGCGCGTTCCGGCGTCGGGATGTAGCTGTCCAGCGCGTCGGCCAGACGGAAGATGGCCTGTTCGCCCAGGTCACCCTTGTCGCCTTCGATCGCCAGCTTCGCCGAACCCTTGATGATCGGGGTGTCGTCGCCCGGGAAGTCGTACTTGCTCAGCAGTTCGCGAACTTCCATCTCGACGAGCTCGAGCAGCTCGGCGTCGTCGACCATGTCGCACTTGTTCAGGAACACGATGATGTACGGCACACCGACCTGACGGGCCAGCAGGATGTGCTCGCGCGTCTGCGGCATCGGGCCGTCAGCGGCCGAGCACACCAGAATCGCGCCGTCCATCTGCGCCGCGCCCGTGATCATGTTCTTCACGTAGTCGGCGTGCCCCGGGCAGTCGACGTGCGCGTAGTGGCGGCTCGCCGTCTCGTACTCGACGTGCGCCGTGTTGATCGTGATGCCGCGCGCCTTCTCTTCCGGCGCCGCGTCGATCTGGTCGTACGCCTTCGCTTCACCGCCGAACTTCGCCGCCAGGATCGTCGTGATCGCCGCCGTCAGCGTCGTCTTGCCGTGGTCGACGTGCCCGATCGTGCCCACGTTCACGTGCGGCTTCGTGCGTTCGAACTTACCCTTTGCCATGTCAGGTGCTCCTGGCTGAGAGACTCAATCGTGTCGAGTCGATTGTTAGCAAGTCGTGGTGCCCATGGCGCGGATCGAACGCGCGACCTCTCCCTTACCAAGGGAGTGCTCTACCACTGAGCCACATGGGCAATCGGTACGGGTCTGACGACCGGCACTGCCAACCAGATGGACCGGCAGACCCGTAACGACGGCGCGGGACGCTCGACGGACCTTTCAGACCTTCCTGGAGCGGGAGACGGGAATCGAACCCGCGTCATTAGCTTGGAAGGCTAAGGTTCTGCCATTGAACTACTCCCGCGGGCACAACCGTCAAGCGTGTCTCTCTGGTGGAGGAGGCTGGATTCGAACCAGCGTAGGCGTAAGCCAACAGATTTACAGTCTGCCCCCTTTAGCCACTCGGGCACCCCTCCGGAGAGCCAACTAGTGTAGCACGGTCAGCGGGAAATACCAGCCCCTCCCCACCAGTCGACACGATCTGCCGTGGCGGCGAAGTGACTGCCGTCGGCCATGAACTCGCGCTTGAAGTCGTGCGAGGGGTGGCGGGTGCGCCAGACCGGCGGCGTGCAGCCGGCCGGGCAGGCGGCGTCGAAGAACGCGTTGGCGGGCTTGCCCCACAGCAGAAAAGCCGGCGGCACCACTCGGCGACACAGCACCGAGATGATTTCGGATGTGAGCGCCTGCCAACCACAACTCATGTGGCTGCCGGCGCTGCCGATCTCCACCGTCAGCACCGGGTTCAGCAGCAGCACCCCTTGCGCCGCCCAAGGGTCCAGGCACCAGTCGGCCGGACGCTGCCAGGCCGGGCGATCGGCCGCGAGCACGTCGAATATCCGACGCAGCGAGTGGGGTTTCCCCTGACCCGCCGAGAAGGCCATGCCGTCGGCATGACCGGGCCGCGGGTACGGATCCTGGCCGAGGATGACGACGCGCGCCGCCTCGGGCGACACCAGGCGCAGCGCCCGGAACGGATCCGGCGGCCCGATCTCACGGTCGCCGGAGACCGCACGCACACGCTCGACGACCGCCGCCTCGGCCGCCGGCGTCCAGCCGGGCAGCACGGCACGCCAGGCCGGCGGCAGCGTCGCGAACGCCGCCGGCAGGTCGTCGGCCGTCATGCGAACAGGCTCGCCAGCGCGGCGCCGGGGTCGGCGGCGCGCATGAAGGCTTCGCCGACGAGGAAGGCATTGACGCCGGCCGAACGCATGCGGTGCACGTCGTCGGGGCCCAGAATGCCGGACTCGGTGACCAGCAGCCGGTCGGCCGGCACGCACGGCAAGAGGCCCAGCGTCGTTTCCAGCGTGACCTCGAAGCTCCGCAGGTTGCGGTTGTTGATGCCGACCAGCGGCGTCGCCAGGCGCAGCGCACGCTCGAGTTCGGCGCCGTCGTGCACCTCGACCAGCACGTCCAGCCCGAGCGACATCGCGCAGGCCTCGAGGTCGCGCATGCGGCCGTCCTCCAGGCAGGCGGCGATCAGCAGGATCGCGTCGGCGCCCATCGCCCGCGCCTCGAAGACCTGGACCTCGTCGACGATGAAGTCCTTGCGCAGCACCGGCAGCGCGCAGGCGGCGCGTGCGGCCTGCAGCGCCTCGACGCCGCCCTGGAAGAAGCGGCGGTCGGTCAGCACGCTCAGGCACGCGGCGCCGTGACGCTCGTACGACGCGGCGATCTCGGCCGGCACGAAGGGGTCGCGCAGCACGCCCTTGCTGGGGCTAGCTTTCTTGACCTCGGCGATGACCGCGGCCTGGCCGGCGTTGGCACGGCGGCGCAGCGCGGCCGCGAAACCGCGCACCGGCGCGGCAGCCTCGGCAGCGGCACGCCAGTCCTGCAGACTGCGCGCGCGGCGGGCCTCGGCGATCTCCTCGTGCTTGACGGCGACGATGCGCTGGAGGATGTCGTCCATCGTCAGGCGGCCCGGTGGCGGTTGCTGGCCTCGACGTACTGCGCCAGCTTGGCCGCCGCGGCGCCGGAGGCCACGGCTTCCCGCGCCCGGCGCACGCCGTCGGCGATCGTGCCGGCGACACCGGCGCAGTACAGCGCCGCGCCGGCATTGAGCAGCACGATGTCGCGCTGCGGGCCGTCTTCGTTGGCCAGCACGCGGCGGATGCAGCCGACCGACTCCTCGCGGTTGGCGACACGCAGCACACGCGCGTCGTAGACCGGCAGACCGAAGTCGCTGGGATGCACGACGTACTCGCGCACCTCGCCGCCCTTCAGTTCGCCGACCATCGTCTCGCCGGACAGCGAGATCTCGTCCATGCCGCAGGTACCGTAGACGACCAGCGCGTGCTCGCTGCCCAGGCGCTGCAGCACGCGCACCTGGATGCCGACCAGGTCGGGGTGGAAGACCCCGAGCAACTGGTTGGGCGCGCCGGCCGGGTTGGTCAGCGGGCCCAGGATGTTGAAAATCGTCCGCACGCCGAGTTCCTTGCGCACCGGCGCGGCATGTTTCATCGCCGCGTGGTGGTTCGGCGCGAACATGAAGCCGATGCCGGTTTCCTCCAGGCAGGCGGCGACCTGCTCGGGCGTGAGGTTCAGGTGCGCACCCAGCGCCTCCATCACGTCGGCCGAGCCGGATGTGGAGGAGACGCTGCGCCCGCCGTGTTTGGCGACACGCGCGCCGGCCGCGGCGGCGACGAAGGTCGACGCGGTCGAGATGTTGAAGGTGTGCGAGCCGTCACCGCCGGTGCCGACGATGTCGACCAGGCCGCGGCGGTCGGCCAGCGGCACCGGCGTCGCGAACTCGCGCATCACCTGGGCGGCGGCGGCGATCTCGCCGATGCTTTCCTTCTTGACGCGCAGCCCGACGGCGAGCGCCGCGATCATCACCGGCGACATCTCGCCGCTCATGATGCGGCGCATCAGGTCCAGCATCTCGTCGTGGAAGATCTCGCGGTGCTCGATGACGCGGGTCAGCGCCTCGGTGTTCGTGATCGGCATGGTCTTGCTCCCTCTTCAGCGCGCGGCGCCCATCTGCAGGAAGTTCTTCAGCATCGCGTGGCCGTGTTCGCTGAGGATGGACTCGGGGTGGAACTGCACGCCTTCCAGCGGCGCCGGCCCGCCGGCCAGTTCGCGGTGGCGCACGCCCATGATCTCGCCGTCCTCGGTCCAGGACGTGACTTCCAGCTCGGCAGGCAGCGTCTCGCGCTCGATGGCCAGCGAGTGGTAGCGGATGACCGAGAAACGCTCCGGCAGCCCGGCGTAGACGCCGCGGCCATCGGTGGTGATCTCGCTGGCCTTGCCGTGCATCTGCACCTTGGCGCGGATGACCTTGCCGCCGAGTGCGGCGCCGATAGCCTGGTGGCCCAGGCAGACGCCCAGCAGCGGCAGCTTGCCGGTGAAGTGGCGGATGGCCTCGATGCAGACGCCCGCCTCGGCCGGCGAACACGGCCCGGGCGACAGCACCAGGCGGTCGGGCTTCAGCGCCGCGATGCCGGCGACGTCGATCTCGTCGTTGCGCACTACATGCACGTTCTCGCCGAGCTCGCCGAAGTACTGCACCAGGTTGAAGGTGAAGCTGTCGTAGTTGTCGATCATCAGCAGCATGATCAGAACCCCTCTTCCACGAGTTCCGCCGCGCGGATGAGCGCCCGGGCCTTGGCCTCGGTCTCCTTCCACTCCAGCTCGGGCACCGAGTCGGCGACGACCCCCGCCGCGGCCTGCACGTACAGCGTGTTGTGCTGGACGATGCCGGTGCGGATGGCGATCGCCAGGTCCATGTCGCCAGCGAAGCTGAGGTAGCCGAAGGCACCGCCGTAGATGCCGCGCTTGACCGGCTCCAGCTCGTCGATGATCTCCATCGCCCGGATCTTGGGCGCGCCGCTCAAGGTGCCGGCGGGGAAGCTGGCGCGGAACACGTCCAGGCTGGTCGCGCCTTCCTTCAGCAGGCCCTCGACGTTGCTGACGATGTGCATCACGTGCGAGTAGCGCTCGATCGCGAAGGCCTCGGTGACCTTGACGCTGCCGGTCTGCGCGATGCGGCCGATGTCGTTGCGCGCCAGGTCGATCAGCATCAGGTGCTCGGCGCGTTCCTTCGGGTCGGCGGCCAGCTCGGCGGCCATGGCGGCGTCGCGTTCGGGCGTCGCGCCGCGCGGGCGCGTGCCGGCCAGCGGGCGGATCGTCACCTTGCGGCCTTCGGCCGTCGTCTCCTGGCGCACCAGGATCTCGGGGCTGGCGCCGACGATCTGGAAGTCGCCCATGTCGTAGTAGTACATGTAGGGCGACGGGTTCAGCGAACGCAGCGCGCGGTACAGCGACAGCGGACTCTCGGTGTAGCGCTTCTTCAGCCGCTGGCCGATGACGACCTGCATGCAGTCGCCGGCGGCGATGTACTCCTTGCAGCGGCGAACAGCGTCTTCGAGCTGCGCGCGCGGCGTCTCGCGCTCGACGGCGTAGCTCGGGCCGCGCTTGACCTGCGGCGCGGTGACCGAATAACGCAGCCGGTCGGTCAGCTCGGCGAGCCGCTTCTTGCCGCGGAAATAGGCCTCGGGCGCCGACGGGTCGGCCCAGACGATCAGGTACAGCCGGCCCGACAGGTTGTCGATGACCGCGACCTCCTCGGTCTGCAGCAGCAGGATGTCGGGCGTGTCCAGGCCGCCGGGCTTCTCGGTCTTGGCCAGCCGCGGCTCGATGTAGCGCACCGCGTCGTAGCCGAAGTAGCCGGCAAGCCCGCCGCAGAAACGCGGCAGCCCCGGCGGCAGCGCGACCTTGAAGCGCTTCTGGTAGGCCTCGACGAAGTCCAGCGGGTTGCCGTCGTGGGTCTCGACGACGGCGCCGTCGCTGACGACCTCGGTCACCCAGCCGGTCGAACGCAGCAGCGTGTGCGCCGGCAGGCCGATGAACGAATAGCGGCCGAAACGTTCGCCGCCGACGACGGATTCGAGCAGGAAGCTGTTGCGCTGGCCGCCGGCCAGCTTCAGGTACAGCGACAGCGGGGTCTCGAGGTCGGCGAAGGCCTCGGCGATGAGCGGGATGCGGTTGTAGCCCTGCTCGGCCAGGCTCTTGAATTCGAGTTCAGTGATCACTTCTGGGCCCTCTCGCGACAGTCTCCCGGCGCGTCTTGGCTCAGGGACTGCATCTGTCTTGCGGAAGCGGCGCCGACGGGGATGTCAGCGCTTCGCGGCGTGGCCTGACGCGCGGTCAGGCGAGGCTAGCGAGAGCGGCGCCAGGGCCAAGCCCCCCGGTCGCGGGAACCTTCGGTCGATGCGTGGGCCGTGAACATGAGCACGCCCAGTGTAACCGGCGCGACCGCGGCCTGCGCCCTGCGATGCGAGACTGAGGCTTCGTACAACCTGTTTCATCCTTCGCCGCCCATGCACCGTCGCGCCCTGCTGGCTTTCGTCGTGGCTCCGCTGCTGTCCGGCACCGCCGCCCACGCCCAGACCGCCGCCGAGCCGGCCGGCGTGCCCTACCCCGCGGCCGCCGCGGTGGGCGGCAGCAGCCTGGCGCTCAACGGCGCCGGCGTGCGCTACAAGCTGGTGTTCAAGGTCTACACCGCCGGGCTGTACCTGCCGCAGCGCGCCAATACGCCGGAAGCGGTGCTGGCGATGCCCGGCCCCAAGCGCATGCACGTCGTGATGCTGCGCGATATCGAGGCCAACGAGCTCGGCCGGCTGTTCACGCGCGGCATGGAGGACAACGCACCGCCGCAGCACTGGGTGCAGTCGATCCCCGGCACGCTGCGCATGGCCGACATCTTCTCGGCGCGCAAGAAGCTGGTCGCGGGCGACAACTTCAGCGTCGACTACGTGCCCGGCGTCGGCACGACGGTGTTCGTCAACGGCAAGTCGGCCGGCGAGCCGATTCGCGAGCCCGAGTTCTTCAGCTCGCTGCTGAGCATCTGGCTGGGCCCGCGGCCCGCCGACGCGGCGCTGAAGGACGCGCTGCTGGGCCGCGAGCCGCGGCCCGCCGGTTCACGCCAGTAGCGCCGGCAGCTCGTCGATGCGGTCGACGACCGCGTCGGCACCGGCAGCCTCGACCGGCTCGCCGTGGTTGTAGCCGTAGCGCACCAGCACCACCGGGCAGCCGGCGGCGCGCGCCGCCTGGGCGTCGTTCTGCGAGTCGCCGATCATCAGCGTGCGCGCCGGCGTCGTGCCCAGCGCCTCGCAGGCCTTGAGCAGCGGCAGCGGGTCGGGCTTCTTGCGCTCGAAGGCGTCGCCGCCGTAGGTGATGTCGAACGAGGCGGCCAGCCCCTTGGCGGCCAGCAGCGGCAGCGCGAAGGCCGCCGGCTTGTTGGTCACGCAGGCCAGCTTCAGGCCGCGCGCCTTCAACGCCGCGATGCCTTCCGCCGCGCCGGGGTAGACGGTCGAGGCCTGGCCATTGATGCGCAGGTAGTGCTCGCGGTAGCGCGCGTTGGCCGCTTCGTACATGGTCTCGGGCGCGCCGGCTTCGGCCAGCGTGCGCCGGATCAGGTGTTCGGTGCCCTTGCCGACGGTGCGCGAGATGAAGGCACGCGACACCGGCGTGTAGCCCAGGTCCCGCAAGGCGCCGCCGAGCGCGAGTTCGAAGTCGCCGACGGTGTCGACCAGCGTGCCGTCGAGGTCGACGATGGCGGCGTCGAAGCCGCCCCAGTGCGAGAGATCCATGCGGGCCCCGTGAGACGAAGGGGCCGCATTCTGCCTGGGCCGCCCGGCGTCAGCCGATGCTCTCGACCTGGCGCGACTGCTGGTAGGCGCTGCCGAAGCGGTTGGCCAGGAACTCCGGCAGCGGCACCTGCTCCTGGCGCACGAAGCCGCGCTGCGGCAGCCGGCCTTCGCGGAACAGGTCGACCGCGGCGCAGATGCCGGCGGCCGTCGTGATCTGGATCGCCGAGGTCGGATGCGCCGGCGAACGTTCGGCAAAGATCTTGCGCGCGAAGACCTCCTGCACCAGCGCGCCGCCGCGCAGGCCGCTGGCGGTGACGAAGACCAGCACCACGTCCTGCATCGTGCTCGGGATCGCGCGCCGCATGATGTCCTTGAGCGTGCCCTGGTCGTGCTTGAGCAGCAGTTCCTCCAGCAGCAGCTTCATCAGCGCGCGGTGGCCGGGGTAGCGCACGCTCTTGTAGTCCAGCGTGCGCACGCGGCCAGCCCAGGTCTCGCACAGCGTGCCCAGGCCGCCCGAGGTGTTGAAGGCTTCGTACTCGGTGCCGTCCAGCGAGAAGTGCTCCAGGCCTTCCAGCGCCAGCACCTCGGTCGGCCGGCCGTCGCGGATCGCTTCGCAGGGGTGGCAGTACTCGTTGATCAGGCCGTCGACGCTCCAGGTGAGGTTGTATTTCAGCGCGTTGGTCGGAAAGGCCGGCAGCGCGCCGACACGCATCTTCAGCTCGTGCAGCTCCTGGAAGCTCTGCGCCAGGTGATGCGCGACGATGCCGATGAAACCCGGCGCCAGGCCGCACTGCGGCATGAAGGCCGTGTTCGCGCCTTCGGCCAGGGCCTTGATCGCACGCGTCGCGGCGACGTCCTCGGTGAGGTCGAAGTAGTGGCAGCCGGCTTCGCGCGCCTGCGTCGCGACGCGCGTCGCCAGGTAGTAGGGCAGCGCGTTGATCACCGCGTCCTGGCCGCGCAGCAGCGCCAGCAGCACGGCGTCGTCGGCGGTGTCGGCGACACGGGTGGCCAGCGGCAGGCCGTCCAGCAGCGCCAGCGGCTCGCTCTGGCGGTCGACGACGGTCAGCTGGTAGTCGCCGCTGGTGGCCAGCAGGCGGGCGATGGTCTGGCCGATGTGGCCAGCTCCGAGCAGGGTCACGCGCATCGTTCGGGTCCTTCCGGGCGGTGGGTGGCGATGCGGCGCAGTCTAGGAAGCCGTCTTGACACAAGATAGGTCGAGAACGACGAAATACACGCGGCAGCCGACGTTTCGTCGGTCTGTATCGACATAATGCAGCGATGCCCCGCGACCAGATGGACCGTGACCTGATCGCCCTGTTGCAGGCCAATGCCCGCGAGAGCACGGCCGAGCTCGCGCGCAAGCTGGGCGTCGCACGCACCACCGTCATCGCCCGGCTGGAGCGCCTGGAGCGCAGCGGCGTCATCGTCGGCTACACGGTGCGGCTGGGCCTGGACGAAGCCGAACGCGGCGTGCAGGCCTGGGTCGGCATCACGACCGAACCGAAGTCCGCGCGCGACGTCACGCGGCGGCTGGCAGCCTTGCCCGAGCTGCGCCAGCTGTGCTCGGTCAGCGGCGAGTTCGACTATCTGGCGCTGATCCGCACCGACTCCACCGCGCGCCTGGACACGCTGCTCGACGAGATCGGCGAGATCGACGGCGTGACGAAGACGACGACCTCGGTCGTGCTCGCGCTGCGTGTCGACCGCACGGCCTGAGCAGTTCTGACGCGCGCCGTCACGGCGCACCGAGGGTCGGTCCCGCCCCGCTTTCGCAGGGACGGGACATCCCCATCCACGCTTTCCCGCAAGCGCCGCGCATGGGGGTTTGACGCTGCCTAGACTGGCCCGGCCGTTCAGCACCCTGAACCCCGTTCAGCCAATCGAACAACGATGACGACCAGTCTGCCGATCACCGAACGTCCCGCCGCCCGGGTGCCGGCGGTCGCGCGTGCGGTCTCGCTGCTGGACCTGCTGGCGCGCGAACGCCGGCCGATGAGCATGGCCGGCCTCGCCGCGGCGCTGAAGCTGCCGCGCAGCAGCGTGCACGGCTTGTGCGGCACGCTGCTGGACTGCGGTTACCTGCGCCGCGTCGACAACGGCGCGCTGCAGATCGGCCCCGGCGTGATGACGCTGGCCGCGGCCTTCGTCGCCAGCACCCACGTCGCCGCCGAGTTCGACGCCTTGTGGCGCGAGGTGCCGGCGCCCGACGAGACGCTGATCCTGTCGGTGCTCAACGGCCCCGACGTCGTCTACGTCGGCGTGCGCAACAGCGCGCGCCCGCTGGGCCTGGCCTTCAGCCTGGGCATGCGGCTGCCGGCCTGGGTGGCCGGCACCGGCAAGGCGATGCTGGCGTGGCTGCCGCCCGAGGAAGTGCGCGCGCTGGTGCCCGCCGGCGCCACCGACCTCGACGCCCTGCTCGCCGACCTGGCCCGGACGCGAGAGCGCGGCTACGCCGTCGACGACGGCCACGTGCGCGAGGGCGTCTATTCGATCGCCGCGCCGGTGCTCGACGCCGCCGGCCGCCCGGTGGCCGGCATCGCCGTCTGCCTGAACCAGGCCACCGTCGACGCGGACAAGCTCGAGCGCCAGCAGCGTCTCGTGACCCAGGCCGCGCGCACGCTCTCGCGCCGACTCGGCGCCCGCGAGGACACACGATGAGCGCCGAATACATCCTCGAGACACACGAGCTGACGAAGGAGTTCAAGGGCTTCGTCGCGGTCAACAAGGTCAACCTGCGCGTGCGCCGCGGCCACATCCACGCGCTGATCGGCCCCAACGGCGCCGGCAAGACGACCTGCTTCAACCTGCTGACGAAGTTCATCCGCCCGACCAGCGGGCGCATCGTCTTCAACGGCCACGACATCACCGGCGAGTCGCCGGCGCACATCGCGCGCCGCGGCGTCATCCGCTCGTTCCAGATCTCGGCGGTTTTCCCGCACCTCACCGTGCTGGAGAACGTGCGCGTGGCGCTGCAGAGAAAGCTCGGCAACTCCTTCCACTTCTGGCGCGCCGAAAGCTCGCTGCACACGCTGAACGAGCGCGCCCGCGAGCTGCTGCGCGCCGTCGACCTGGGCGAGTACGCCGGCCACCTGGCGGTGGAGCTCAGCTACGGCCGCAAGCGCGCGCTGGAGATCGCGACGACGCTGGCGATGGAGCCCGAGCTGATGCTGCTGGACGAGCCGACGCAGGGCATGGGGCTGGAGGACGTCGACCGCGTGCGCCAGCTGATCAAGCAGGTGTCGGCCGAGCGCACGATCCTGATGGTCGAGCACAACATGAGCGTCGTCTCCAGCATCGCCGACACGATCACCGTGCTGCAGCGCGGCGCGACGCTGGCCGAAGGGCCGTACGCCGAGGTCTCGCGCAACCCGGCGGTCGTCGAGGCCTACATGGGCAGCGCCGACGCCGAGCTGGTGGGGGCGCACTGATGAGCCGCTTCCTGGAAGTGCGCGACCTGCACGCCTGGTACGGCGAGTCGCACGTGCTGCACGGCGTCGACTTCCACGTCGACGAAGGCGAGGTCGTGACGCTGCTGGGCCGCAACGGCGCCGGGCGCACGAGCACGCTGCGCGCGATCATGGGCCTGACCGGCGCACGGCGCGGCTCGGTCAAGGTGCGCGGCACCGAGGCCATCGCGATGGCGACGCACCGCGTCGCGCGCCTGGGCATCGGCTACTGCCCCGAGGAGCGCGGCATCTTCTCCAGCCTGTCGGCCGAGGAGAACCTGCTGCTGCCGCCGACGCTGGCCACCGGCGGCATGTCGGTCGAGCAGATCTACGCCATGTTCCCCAACCTGCGCGAACGTGCGTCCAGCCAGGGCACGCGGCTGTCGGGCGGCGAGCAGCAGATGCTGGCCGTGGCGCGCATCCTGCGCACCGGCGCGCGGCTGCTGCTGCTCGACGAGATCAGCGAGGGCCTGGCCCCGGTCATCGTGCACAAGCTCGCCGAGATGGTCGTCGCGCTGCGCAAGCAGGGCTACACGATCGTGATGGTCGAGCAGAACTTCCGTTTCGCGGCGCCGCTGGCCGACCGCTTTCTGGTGATGGAACACGGCCAGGTGACGCAGGAGTTCACCCAGGCCGAGCTGCCGGCGCGCCGCGAGCGCCTGCACGAGATCCTCGGTGTCTGAACGCGGCCGCGGCCGCCCCACAACCACGACGGAGACAAGCATGAAACTCGGCAAGATCGCCACCGCCTGCTCGCTGCTGCTGGGGGCCGCTGTCGGCACCAGCGCCCACGCCCAGATCTCGGGCGACGTGATCCGCATCGGCCTGATCACCGACATGTCGGGGCTGTACTCCGACATCGACGGCGCCGGCGGCGTCGAGGCCATCCGCATGGCCATCGCCGACGCCGGCGGCAGCGTCGCCGGCAAGAAGATCGAGGTCGTGTTCGCCGACCACCAGAACAAGGCCGACGTCGCCGCCGCCAAGGCGCGCGAGTGGTTCGACACCCAGGGCCTGGACCTGCTGATCGGCGGCACCAACTCCGGCACCAGCCTGGCGATGGCCAAGGTGGCGGCCGAGAAGAAGAAGCCCTTCATCGCCGTCGGCGCCGCCACCTCGGCGCTGACCAACGACCAGTGCAACCCGTACACCGTGCACTGGGCCTACGACACCGTCGCACTGGCCAAGGGCACCGGCAACGCGGTGGTCAAGGCCGGCGGCAAGAGCTGGTACTTCCTGACCGCCGACTACGCCTTCGGCGCGCAGTTGCAGAACGACACCTCGGCGGTGGTCAAGGCCGCCGGCGGCAACGTCGTCGGCTCGGTCAAGCACCCGCTGTCGGCCACCGACTTCTCCTCCTTCCTGCTGCAGGCGCAGGCCAGCAAGGCGCAGATCCTGGGCCTGGCCAACGCCGGCGGCGACACGATCAACGCCATCAAGGCGGCCAACGAGTTCGGCATCACCAAGTCGATGAAGCTGGCCGGCCTGCTGGTCTTCATTAACGACATCCACTCGCTGGGCCTGAAGACGACCCAGGGCATGTACCTGACCGACAGCTGGTACTGGAACCGCGACGCCGAGACGCGCGCCTGGGGCCGGCGCTTCTTCGAGAAGATGAAGCGCATGCCCTCGTCGCTGCAGGCTGGCGACTACTCGGTGGCCACGCAGTACCTGGCGGCCGTCAAGGCCACCGGCAGCGACGACCCCGACAAGGTGCTGGCGCAGATGCGCAAGACCAAGATCAACGACATCTTCGCCAAGGACGGCTTTATCCGCGGCGACGGCCGCATGGTGCACGACATGTACCTGATGCAGGTGAAGACGCCGGACAAGTCGACCGAGCCCTGGGACTACTACAACGTCGTGCAGACCTTCAAGGGCGAGGAGGCCTGGACGACCAAGGCCGAATCGAAGTGCGCGCTCTGGAAATGACCCACCCCCGTAGCGGCTTCGCCGCTCCCCCTCAAGGGGGCGACGCCAGCGGCCGGGCCAAGCCCGTCCGCGGCGTCCGCTTGATGCCTCGGCGGGACGCCGAACGCATCGCGTCAGGCGACTCGGAGACTTGAGATGGAGATCCTCGGCATCCCGCTGCAGGCCTTCCTCGGCCAGCTGATGCTCGGCCTGGTGAACGGCTCGTTCTACGCCATGCTCAGCCTGGGGCTGGCGGTGATCTTCGGGCTGCTGGGGATCGTCAACTTCGCCCACGGCGCGCTGTACATGCTGGGCGCCTACGTCGCCTGGCTGTCGCTGGAGAAGTTCGGGCTGAACTACTGGGCGGCGCTGGTGCTGGCGCCGCTGGTGGTGGGCGCTTTGGGCATCGTCATCGAACGCACGCTGCTCAAGCGCCTGTACAAGGTCGACCCGATCTACGGCCTGCTGCTGACCTTCGGCCTGGCGCTGATCGCCGAAGGCGTGCTGCGCGACCAGTTCGGCGTCTCGGGCCAGCAGTACCCGGTGCCCGAGGCGCTGCAGGGCGCCACCGACCTGGGCTTCATGATCCTGCCGAACTACCGCGCCTGGGTCATCGTCGCCTCGCTGACGGTGTGCTTCGGCACCTGGTTCGTCATCGAGCGCACGCGGCTGGGCTCGTACCTGCGCGCCGGCACCGAGAACCCGTCGCTGGTGCAGGCCTTCGGCGTCAACGTGCCGGCGATGGTGGCGCTGACCTACGCCGCCGGCGCCGGGCTGGCGGCGCTGGCCGGGGTGCTGGCCGCGCCGGTGATCCAGATCACGCCGCTGATGGGCGCCAACCTGATCATCGTCGTCTTCGCGGTCGTCGTGATCGGCGGCATGGGCTCGATCCTCGGGGCCATCCTCACCGGGCTGGTGCTGGGCGTCGTCGAAGGCCTGACCAAAGTGTTCTACCCCGAGGCCTCGAACATCGTCGTCTTCGTGATCATGGCCATCGTGCTGATGCTTCGGCCGGCCGGGCTGTTCGGCAAGGAGAAGTGATGGACCGCGAACGCCTCGCCCGCTTCGGCTGGGCCCTGGGCCTGCTGGTGCTGCTGCTGGCGCCCTGGCTGGGCATCTACCCGATCTTCGTGATGAAGGCGCTGTGCTTCGCGATCTTCGCCTGCGCCTTCAACCTGCTGCTGGGCTACACCGGGCTGCTGTCCTTCGGCCACGCGGCCTACTTCGCCGCCGCGGCCTATTCCACCGGCTGGCTGGTGCGCAGCGCCGGCTGGTCGCCGGAGCTGGGTCTCGTCGCCGGCACGCTGATCGCCGCGGCGGTCGGCCTCGTGGTCGGGCTGATCGCGATCCGCCGCCAAGGCATCTACTTCGCGATGGTGACGCTGGCGCTGGCGCAGATGGTCTACTTCGTCTTCCTGCAGGCGCCGTTCACCGGCGGCGAGGACGGGCTGCAGGGCGTGCCGCGCGGCCATCTGTTCGGCGTGCTGTCTCTGGCCGACGACCGGGTGATGTACTACCTCGTGCTGGCGGTCTTCGTCGCGGTGTTCGCGGCCATCATCCGCATCGTGCACTCGCCGTTCGGCCAGGTGCTGAAGGCGATCCGCGAGAACGAGCCGCGCGCCGTCTCGCTGGGCTACGCGGTCGACCGCTACAAGCTGCTGGCCTTCGTGCTGAGCACGGCGATCGCCGGACTGGCCGGGGCGCTGAAGACGCTGGTGCTGGGCTTCGCGACACTGTCGGACGCGCACTGGTCGCTGTCGGGCGAGGTGGTGCTGATGACGCTCTTGGGCGGCATGGGCACCTTCGCCGGCCCGGTGATCGGCGCCTTCACGATCATCGGCCTGCAGAACTTCCTGGCCGACCGCGTCGGCTCCTGGGTGACGGTGATCATCGGCGGCATCTTCGTCGCCTGCGTCGTCGCCTTCCGCCGCGGGTTCGTCGGGGAGGCGCTGGCGTGGATGCAGCGGCGCAAATTGGAGCGGGCGGCGGCGGGGGGCTGAAAGCTCCTCTCGCTTCTGGCTCTGTTGCTTGGCGCTGGCCGGCGCGCCACCGTCGGTGCGAGCCACGGCCGCCGGGTGGCCGGTTCCGGTCATGTCCCCCCGTAAGCGGGCGGAAGGGTTGGCGGGCTCGGCGGGGCGCCTCAGAATCGTCTTTAATCGACGCCGTTTCCGGCATCGGTTTTACGCCTGTGACGCGGGTCACCCAAAAACGGAAATCTCAATCGAGAGAAGGACTTGAACCGTAGTCAGGGGTGTCTTTTACGCGGACATTGGATGTGATATGCGGCGCTCGGGCGTTGCATATAGCGAGTCAGCCATGGCAACCCAGCACTCCGCCTTGCATTTCTTTGCTCCGACAGAACCACGCACCCTCTCCGTCGATGGCCTCGTTGCCGCGTCCCTACTTGAGAACGAGGGTAATTTGTCGCAACTGGAGTTCTACTCCGTCGATGGTCACGAACCATGGCTCATTCCGGAGGCGCAATCACTTACGCGCCTTCAGTGAGCCATGACCAAACTTGAATTCACCAGACCCGCGCAAAATACCGCGCAGGCCGTTGATTTTTTGCGTTAGACCTCACATCAAACCGCCTCATCCCCTCTGCACATGAAACGCTTCATTATTCTGCTCTCTATCGTGACCGCCTCGGCGCCGGTTTATGCTGGCCCACCGACCGAAGCATCGATCGAGAAGTTGCTAGCGATCACCAAGACTGAAAGCCTGATGGATGGCATGCTCTCCCAGTTGGAGGAGAACATTCGGATTGGCATGATGTCAGCGACCCAGGGCAAACAACTGACGGTAGAACAGCACAAGCTATTGGACGTAGCCCCGGCAAAGCTCGCCGCCGCGATACGCCAGGACTTCAACTGGTCCAACCTGAAGCCTGTCTACGTTCAGATCTATCGAGATGTGCTCGACCAGTCGGAGATCGATGGAATGATCGCGTTCTATGAGACGCCCGCCGGCAAGGCAACCATCGAGAAGATGCCAGCAATCATTCAAAGGTCTACGGCAGCCACGCAGGAGCGACTGAAAGGCATGCTCCCCCGTATCAGTTCCGCCATGAACGACGCGCTCAGCGAGGCAGGAATCAAATAGCAAACAGTGAAGCCTTGTATCTGCCAAGAGGCCGCAGCGAGCAGTTCGCGGGTCAGCCCAGGGCCCCCAGGCAAAGGGGCAGTCGAGTTCGCCCCACCGCAGCCGTACCACGGGAACCAGCCAGTGCATCTCGTGGGTGGCGTCTGCCTGCTCGTCGGCCAAGCCCTCGCTGAGCGCCTGGGTGGCTGCGCGAAGCTGATACTGAACTCGGCGAGCAGTGCGGGGTTGTGGCAACTCCCTTCGTATTCCCTCCGCCAACTACCCGACGCCCTCGGCGTGCGGTAGGCCGCTCGCTATTGAGCAGACGTCCTCCTTAGGGCGGGCGGCGCGCGGCGGAACAGGACTTTCCCGAGGCCAGAATGGCCGCTGCCGGCGCCTCCTGGGCACCGGAACAAGCCATCCGTCACAACACCACAGAACGTCGGGAGAGAAGAAGTGAAAGCCGTTGTCGGCCTCGGTATGGCCATCGTCGCGCTGTCCGGATGCGCGCTCATTCCGGGCTCGGTCTCCGGCACCATCAGTCCCGACCCGGAACACAATGCGGCGTCGTTGAAGTGCGGCTTCGCATCGGGCGGCACCTGCTACTTCCTGGTTGGGCGCGATCATTCAGAGATCTACCCGGTCAAAGCCGGAGAAACGCTTTCCATTCCATCGCCCAAGGATGACAAACCGGTCTGCGTGAGCCATAGCCCGACCTTCACGCTGCTCTGCAAGGACGACATCACATTGAAGAACGGCGGCAACGTCACATTGACCACGGGACTCCGCCCTCAGTAGCGTCGAACAGTCTCTCGGGCCGCCCATCAAGCGTCCTGCAAGGACACCGTAGCTCGCCCCATGCTCACGAACCGCCGAGAGCTCGTCGTCCAGCGCGTAAAACGCCGCCTGATTCGAGAGTCCTTTCCGCGCCTTCAGATGGCGCTGATCGTCGCGCTCACCGGCGGCTTCGGGCTCCTGGCGTCGTTCACCTTGCTGCGGCTCGGCCTGGACTCGATGGCCTTGCGCTATCCGCTGGCGCTGGCCTTCGCCTACCTGTTCTTCCTGTTCCTGATCTGGCTTTGGCTCAGGACGAACGCCGATGACTATCGGGATGCTCCGGACATCGTCAACCTCGCTCTCAGCCGCGGAGAGTCCGGCGGACCACCCGACCTCCAGAGCGGAGGCGGGGGCGATTTCGGCGGGGGCGGCGCCACGGCCGCCTTCGACGGCTCGGCGGCTCCCGTGGACGAAGCGGTCGCTTCACCGCTTGGAACAGTACGCGAAGCAGCCGAAACCGCGGCGCAGGCCGATGAAGCCGCCATCCCCCTGGCGGCGATCGCCCTGGCCGTCGGCATCGCCGTGGCGTTGCTGTACGTGGTGTACATCGCACCGGTCCTGTTCGCCGAAGTCCTGGTCGACGGGGCGCTGTCTTACGCTCTCTTTCGCCATCTGCGTGGCCAAGACCGGCAGCACTGGCTTGCCAGCGCCTTCGGCCGGACGATTTGGCCGTTCACGGCAACAGCCGTCTTCCTGATGGTGGTTGGCGCGGCCATGGCGGCCTACGCACCGGGCGCCAAATCCGTCGGTCAGGTGGTCAAGCACGCCAGCGCCCAACGCGCCACGAAATGACGCCTGGCATCTGCCGCCCCTCCCCGCCTCCGAGCCGGTGCGGGCGTACCGCGAACACCTCACGATCAGACCAGCGCCGCTGAGCCAGCAGCGGCGCCGCGCAAGACCTCAGCGCGCCAGCTCGGCCCGCATCGCCGCGATGACTGCTGCGTAGTCCGGCTGGCTGAAGATCGCGCTGCCGGCGACGAAGGTGTCGGCGCCGGCATCCGCCACACGCCGGATGTTGTCGACCTTGATGCCGCCGTCGACTTCCAGCCGGATGTCGCGGCCGGACGCGTCGATGATCTTGCGCGCCTTCTCGATCTTCCTCAGCGCGCTGTCGATGAAGCTCTGCCCGCCGAAGCCCGGGTTGACGCTCATGATCAGCACCAGGTCGACCTTGTCGATCACCCACTCCAGCACATCCAGCGGCTCGGCGGGGTTGAACACCAGGCCCGCCTGGCAGCCTTCGGCCTTGATCAGCTGCAGCGTGCGGTCGACGTGCGTGCTGGCGTCGGGGTGGAAGCTCACCAGGTCCGCGCCGGCCTTGGCGAAGGCCGTGGCCAGCGCGTCCACCGGCTGCACCATCAGGTGCACGTCGATCGGCGCCTCGGTGTGCTTGCGCAGCGCCTGGCAGACCATCGGGCCGAAGGTCAGGTTCGGGACGTAATGGTTGTCCATCACGTCGAAGTGGATCCAGTCGGCGCCGGCGGCGACGACGTTGCGGACTTCCTCGCCCAGGCGGGCGAAATCGGCCGACAGGAGCGAAGGAGCGATGCGGTACGTGGTCATCCGGAAATTCTAGGGGCCTGCCTACAATGCCCCGATGGCCCAGCCCCGGTTCGATTGCAGCGTGCGCGTGCAGTATTTGGAGGACCGTTCGGAACCGCCGGACGGCCCCTACGCGTTCTCGTACACGGTGACTGTGCGCAACACCGGCGACATCGCGGCCCAGCTCGTCGCCCGCCACTGGATCGTCACCGACGCCCAGGGCCAGGTCGAGGAGGTGCGTGGCCTGGCCGTCGTCGGCCACCAGCCGCTGCTCGCGCCCGGCGAGAGCTTCGAGTACACGAGCTGGACGATGATCGCCACGCCCTTCGGCCGCATGCGCGGCACCTTCTTCTGCATGACCGAGGACGCGCACGCGTTCGAAGCCCCGGTGCCCGAGTTCGCGCTCGTCTCGCCGGGCCAGCTGCACTGAGCGGCCGCCCGCGCCGATGACGCAGCCGACCTGGGATCTCAGCGCCCTCGTCAACGCCGCCGACCCCGCGGCCGGCCCCGCCGCCCGCCACCTCTGGCTGGTGCGCCTGCTCGAATGGCTGCGCCACGCGCCGGCCTCGCGCCGCGCCGGCGCCTCGATCGGCCCGCCGCTGGCACGCCTGGGCCTGCTGCTCAACGCCGCCGAGGGCCAGCCCGAGTTCCGCGGCCGGCTGCAGGGCATGCTGGCCGGCTTCTGGCGCGGCATCGACAAGGCGGCGCTGTTCGCCGAGTTCGGCTTCGGCGCGCGCCACTCGCTGTTCGGCGAGGTCGGCCGCCGGCTGCGCGTGCAGTGGCTGCCGCAGACGCCCGAGACGCAGGACCTGGCCGAACTCTTCCAGCTGCTGTTCCAGCCGGGCGACGCGCGCTGGATCGAGCAGCTCGACGACCCGACGCTGGAGCGCATCGCCACCCTCGTCGACCCCGAAGGCGCCAGCGGCTGGCGCCCGGCGATGCTCGACGCGATCACGATCCTCGTCAGCGCGGTGCACGCCAGCGGTTACCTGCCGCCGCTGCGCCGGCGCATGGACCGCCAGGCGCTGTCGGGCGAACCCTTCCGCCAGCTGACGCGCGCCGCCGACGCGGTGCGCGAGGCCGTCGTCGAAGGCCGCGTGGCCGACGCGCTGCGCGAGGCCAACGTGCTGCGCGCGCTGCTCGACGCCTGCCGCCAGGCCGCCGCCAGCGTCACCGGGCACCTGGAGGAATACGGCGTCTCGGTGGACATCGTCTACGAGCTCGACCAGATGCGCCAGCGCACGCTGCGCATCGAGATGCTGCTGGACTGCGTGCTCGCGCCGCAGCCGCTGCCGGCGCTGCGTGCGCTGGTGCAGGAGCTGCTGCACGTCGCCGACGACGAACGCGGCCTGCGCCGGCTGCTGGCGCGCCACTACTCGCTGCTGGCGCGCCAGGTGGCCGAACGCAGCGCCGAGACGGGCTCGCACTACATCACGCGCGACCTCGGCGAGTGGCGCGAGATGCTGCGTGCTGCTGCCGGCGGCGGCGCGGTCATCGCCGGCACCACCTACCTGAAGTTCGCGATCGCCGCGCTCGGCCTGGCGGCGTTCTGGACCGGTTTCTGGTCGGGCGTGAACTACGCCGCCAGCTTCGTCGTCATCATGCTGCTGCACTGGACGGTGGCGACCAAGCAGCCGGCGATGACGGCGCCGGCGATGGCCGAGTCGCTGGCCGCCGGCACCGGCGACGCCGAGATCGAGGCTTTCGTCGACCGCGTCGCGCAACTGATCCGCTCGCAGGCCGCCGGGATCATCGGCAACCTCGCGGTCTGCGGGCCGATCGCGCTGACGATCCAGCTCGCCTGGGAAGGCATCTTCGGCGTGCCGCTGGTCGGCGAGCACCAGGCCGAGTACGTGCTGCACTCGCTGACGCTGCTCGGCCCGACGCTGCTCTACGCCGCCTTCACCGGCGTGCTGCTGTTCGCCAGTTCGCTGATCGCCGGCTGGGCCGAGAACTGGTTCGTCTACCACCGGCTCGACAGCGCGATCGCCTGGAACCCGCGTTTCGTCGCCCGGCTGGGCCAGGCGCGAGCGCAGCGCTGGGCGGCCTGGTGGCGCGCCAACGTCTCGGGCCTGGTGGCCAACGTCTCGCTGGGCATGATGCTCGGCCTGGTGCCGGCGCTGGCCTCGTTCTTCGCGCTGCCGCTGGAGGTGCGCCACGTGACGCTGTCCACCGGCCAGCTGGCCGCGGCTGCCGGCGCGCTGGGCTTCGAGGTGCTGCGCCAGCCGGCGTTCTGGTGGTGCGCGGCCGGCATCCTGCTGACCGGCGTGCTGAACCTGACGGTGAGCTTCTGGCTCGCGTTCAAGGTGGCGCTGCGTTCGCGCAGCATCCAGGTGCGCGAGCGCCAGCGCATCACCGCGGCTGTCTGGCGCCGGCTGCGGCGCGACCCGCTGTCCTTCGTGCGGCCGCCGCAGGGCTGAAGCCGGGCCGCCGGGCGGGACTTAAGTCACGGCCCGTCCGGGCCGAAAGGGGGGACGGCAGGCCGCAGCGGACGGCCCGCCCCGAACGACGCCCGAGGCGCTGGCGACGCGCCCCGGCCGGCCTACGCGTCGATCTTCCCGACATCACCATGCTGAAGAAACTTGCCCTCGTCGCCGCCGTCTGCGCCACCCCGTTCCAGGCCGGCGCCTGCTCGGTCAACTACAACACCTCGACCGAGCAGATCATCAAGATCGTGCGCCAGAACGGCTGGGGCTTCGAGAACTACGACCAGGTCTGCCAGAAGCTGGCCGCCGCCAATGCGGCGCTGGTCATCGACGGCCAGGCCACGGTGCTGGGCAACAAGTCGATCGCCTGGGCGACCGTGATGCTCAAGGACAAGACGCTGATGGTCTTCACCAACGAGTTCGGCGGCTCGTCGACCAAGACCAACGACTACGCCAGCCAGGACAAGGCCGAGGAACTGCTGATGCAGGCGATCAACTCGGCCGTCGACAGCATGGGCCTCGACAAGGCGCTGCGCTCGCTGGCCGAGAGCCGGCGGCAGGCGAAGGCGGCGTACTCGCGCTGAGCCCGCGCTGACCCGGCACGGAGCCGGCGCTCAGCCGCCCCGTCCGGCCCAGCGCAGCGTCTGCCGCCGCACCACTTCGTTGAGCAGGTGCTCGCGCGCCTGCGTCGCGCGGATCCAGCAGGCGTCGTTGCCGTGGCCTTCCAGCTCGCGGCGCAGGAACTGCAAGGCACCTTCGGCGCGCAGGTCGGCGGCGTGCGGCTCCAGGCGGACCAGCAGCGCCTGCAGATCCTCGCGCAGCGGGCGGTGCTCGCCGCTGCCGGGGTCGACGTAGAGCGCGTCCAGCCCGAAGCGGCAGGCCTGGAAGCGGTTGAAGGTGTAGGGCAGGTAATCGTCCTCGGCCGGCTGGAACGGGCGCTCGACACGCAGCCAGCGCGCCAGGCACTGGATCAGCCCGGCCATCGCCGCGGCCTTCTCGATCGTCAGCGGGGTGTCGAGCACACGCACCTCGATCGTGCCGAACTCGGGCTTGGGCCGGATGTCCCAGTAGAAGTCCTTCATGCTCTTGACGACGCCGGTGCGCGTCATCTTGGCGAAGAAGACGCCGAAGTCCTCCCAGGTCAGCACGAAGGGCGCGCGGCCCGACAGCGGGAAGGCGAACACCGAGTTCAGCCGCGCCGAGTGGAAGGCGGTGTCGGTGCCCTGCACGAAGGGCGACGAGGCCGACAGCGCGATCAGGTGCGGGATGTAGCGCCCCAGCCCGTGCAGCAGCACCAGCGCCTCGTCGGCGTTGGCGCAGCCCACGTGCACGTGCTGGCCGAAGATCGTGAACTGCTTGGACAGGTAGCCGTAGAGCTCGCTGATCTGCTTGAAGCGGGGTTTGTCGAAGATGCGGCGCTGGCTCCAGTCCTGGAACGGGTGCGTGCCGCCGCCCGACAGCGCGACGCCCAGCTTGTCGGCCGAGGCGACCAGCGCGTCGCGGATCTCGGTCAGCTGCGCCAGCGCGTCGGCATGGTCCTCGCAGATGCCGGTCGACAGCTCGATCATGCTGTCGGTGATCTCGGGCACGATGCTGCCGGGCAGCTTGCGCTTGCCCAGCAGGCGCAGCAGGTCGGCGGCCGCCGGGGTCAGGTCGTAGTCGTGCGTCGAGACGATCTGCAGCTCGAGCTCGACGCCCAGCGTCAGCGGGCGCGAATCGGAGAACTTCTCGAGGCTCATGCCGCCACCTCCGCCTGCGGCGCGCGCCACGAAGGCTCGGGCCGGTGCTCGCCAGCCAGGCGCAGGCCGGCCTGCACCGCCAGCGGCCCCAGCAGCTCCATGAAGGCGATCGCCGACAACACGATCGGCACCACCGCCGGCGCGAAGCCGGGGTGCGTGAGCTGCAGGTCGGTCAGCAGCACCAGCACCGTGCCCGACAGCGGCGTCAGCGCAAGCGACAGCCCGGCGGCCTGGCGCAGGCCGATGCCGCTCCAGCGCGCGAAGGCGAAGACCGAGGCGGTCTTGGCGATGCCGCGGGCGAGCAGCAGCACGACCGCCAGCCCGCCGCCGACCAGCAGCGCGTCCAGCGTGACGACGCTGCCGACGACGACGAACAGCATCAGCACCAGCACGCCGCCGGCGGTGCCGAAGTGGCGCGGCCAGACCCAGGGGCGTTCGGTCGAGTTGCGCAGCAGCACGCCGGCCAGCAGCGGCACCAGCAGCGTCGACAGGTTGAGCAGCTGGGCGACGGTCAGCGCCAGCACGATCATGCCCAGCAGCAGCAGCGCGGCGTTCTCGTCGCGCAGGTCCAGCCGGCGCGCGACCCAGGCGACGAGCCGCGACAGCAGCGCCGCCAGCAGCACCGAGCCGCCGAAGGCCCACAGCGGCTGCGACACCGCACGCACCCAGTCGCCGCCGACGTCCAGGTGCAGCCAGCCGATGACCAGCTTGTGCGCCAGCACCGCCAGCAGCGTGTTCAGCGCCGTCAGCACGATCATGCGTTCGGTCACCTGGCCGGCGGACTTCAGCTCGCCGGCCACGCGCGCGATCACCGCACCCGAAGCGCAGGTGCCCAGCGTCGCGCAGGCCAGCGCCACGTTGACCGGCTGGCCGAAGGCGCGCAGCGCGAGGTAGATCGCGGCCAGGCTGGCGAAGGCTTCGAGCGCGCTGGTGGCCAGCAGCGCCGGGTTGGCCTGCAGCCAGCGCAGGCGCACGCGGCTGCCCAGCTCGAACAGCAGCAGCGCCAGCGCCAGGTCGACGACCAGCCGCGCCGGGCCGTGCAGCACGCCGCCGCCCCAGCCGCCCAGGCCGATGACCAGGCCGACCGCGCTGTAGCCGACGATGCGCGGCACGCCGAACGCACGCCGCACGCCTTCGCCCAGCAGCGCGCCGGCGACCAGCGCGAGCGCCCCCCAGAACGGCATCTGCGGCACCAGCGGCCACGACTCGATCTGCAGGTAACCTGCAATGTCTTCGAGCATCCCTCTCTCCTTGTGAAGAGGAGAGACACCGCCGGGAGGCGCTGAGTTCCGTGCGCGCTCCGACGGGGACGTCGGATCAGGCCTCGTCGTCGGGTCGGCGCTCGCCCCGGCGCCGCCCGGCGAACATCGTCCACCAGACGATCAAGACCAGCAGCACGAGCGCCGCCAGCGCCTCCAGCACAATCAGCACCATGCCCTGGATTCTTGCGCCGCGGCGCCACCGGGTCGCGGCCGGGGTCGCGGCCGTGCTGCTCGCCGCCTGCACCTCCGTGCCGCTGCCGCCCGAGCGGCCGGCACCGGTCGAAGAAGTTCGCCCCACCGTCCCACACCCGCCGGCGGCCAACGCCGTCGAGCGCGCCCGTTCGCGCTGGGTGCCGGTCGACTGGACCGAGCTGCCCGGCTGGAACGACGACCGCATCGCCGAGGTCTGGCCGGCGCTGCGCGCCAGCTGCGGCCGGCCGGCCCCGGGCTGGGCCGAGGTCTGCGCACGCGCGATGCTGGAGCCGCCGGCCGACGACGGCACGGCCCGCGCCTGGCTGGCGCGCTGGCTGCAGCCCTGGCGCGTCGAGGCGCCCGACGGCCAGGTCGACGGGCTGGCCACCGGCTACTTCGAGCCATTGGTCGAGGCCGTGCGCCAGCCGCGTGGCGAGTTCCGCGTGCCGCTGTACGGCCCGCCGGCGCCCGGCACGATGGCCAAGCCCGGCTGGACGCGCCAGCAGTTCGACACGCTGCCGGCGGCCAAGGCCGCACTGCGCGGGCGCGAGATCGCCTGGGTCGCCGACCCGCTGGACGCGCTGCTGCTGCAGGTGCAGGGCTCGGGCCGGCTGGCCTTGACCGAAGCCGACGGCAGCCGCCGCCTCGTGCGCCTGGCCTTCGCCGGCCACAACGAGCAGCCCTACAAGTCGGTCGGCCGCTGGCTGGTCGAACGCGGCGAGCTGACGCTGGACACCGCCTCCTGGCCGGCGATCCGCGCCTGGGCGCGGCGCAACCCGCAGCGCGTGCAGGAGATGCTGTGGGCCAATCCGCGCGTCGTCTTCTTCCGCGAGGAACCGCTGCCCGACCCGAGCATCGGCCCGCGCGGCGCGCAGGGCGTGCCGCTGGTGCCGGGGCGTTCGATCGCGGTGGACGCCGGCAGCATCCCCTACGGCACGCCGGTCTGGCTGGACACGACCGAGCCGCTGTCGGCGACGCCGCTGCGCCGCCTCGTCGTCGCCCAGGACACCGGCAGCGCGATCGTCGGCGCGGTGCGCGCCGACTACTTCTGGGGCTGGGGCGCCGACGCCGAGGCCCAGGCCGGGCGCATGAAGCAGCCGCTGCGGCTGTGGGCGCTGTGGCCGCGCGGCGCGCGGCCTCAATAGGCGTTCCCGCGCGGCGCGCGGCCGCAGTCGTTCAGCCGCGCGCCAGACGCTCGCGCAGCCGCGGCCAGAACAGGTTCAGCGCCAGCCCGGACATCACCAGCGCCGCGGCCGCCAGCTTCCAGCCCGGCAGCGGCTCGGCCAGCATCAGCGCCGAGGCACCCATGCCGAACACCGGCACCAGCAGCGCCATCGGCACGACGGTGGCCGCCGGGTGGCGCGCCAGCAGCCAGCCCCAGGCGGCGTAGCCGAACAGCGAGTTGCCGACCGACTGCCAGGCCACCGCCGCCCAGGCGCCGGCGTCGGCGTTCGCCAGCGAATGGAGGATCAGCTCCGGCCCTTCGAGCAGCAGCGACAGCGCCGCCAGCGGCGGCAGCGCGAACAGGCTGGACCAGACGACGTAGCCCAGCATGTCGACCTTGCCGCTCTGGCGTGCGACGAGGTTGCCGCCGGCCCAGGACGCCGCGGCGCAGAGCACCAGCGCCAGGCCCAGCGGCGTCGTCTGCGCGTCGGTGTGCCAGGCGATGACGCCGATGCCGGCCACCGCCAGCGCCAGCGCGCCCCACTGGAAGGCACGCACGCGCTCGCCGGCGAGCACGATCGCCAGCCCGATCGTGAAGAAGACCTGGGTCTGGATGACCAGCGAGGCCAGCCCCGGCGCGATGTGGCCGCGCATCGCGACGTAGAGCAGGCCGAACTGGCCGGCGCCGATCAGCACGCCGTAGGCCGCCAGCTGGCGCCAGGGCACCGGCGGGCGGCGGATGAACAGCGCCGCCGGCAGCAGCACGAAAGCGAAGCGCAGCACCGCGAACAGCAGCGGCGGCAGCGCCGCCAGCGCCAGCTTGATGACGACGAAGTTGGTGCCCCAGACCGCGACGACGGCCAGCGCCAGCAGCAGATGGCGGCCGGGCAGGCCGCCGCCGTGTCCCGCGCCCGCCGTCACGCGACGACCACCCGGCTCTCGCCCTGGCGCAGCGCGTCGTGCAGCGCCTGCTCGGCGCGTGCGACGGTCTGCTCGACGGTCTCTCCCGCATGGTGTTCGGCGAGCCCCGCCGAGAGGCTGAAGCGCAGCAGCGGCGCCTCCGACAGCACGCGTGCGCCGGCCACGGCCTCGCGCAGACGGTCCAGTCCGGCGCGCGCCAGCGAAGCGCGCGTGTCCGACATCAACAGCATGAAGCGTGCATCTCCCCAGTAAGCCAGAACGTCGGCGACACGCACGCGATGCGCCGCTTCCTGCGCCATGCCGCGCAGCAGCCGGATCTCGCCGCCCTCGCCGAGGGCACGCGCCTCGGCCGCGAAGTCGTCGATCTGCAGCATCGCGACGCAGAAGGTGTGGCCCGAGCGCACGCAGCGCTGGTGCTCCTGCTCGATCAGCTCGACCATGTGGCGGCGGTTGATCAGCCCGGTGAGCTCGTCGCGCGTGGCGAGCTGGCGGATGCGTTCCAGCGCCGCGCTCAGCTCCTCCTTCTGCTCGCGCGCGATCAGCCGCAGCCGCGACAGCCGCGCGGCGAGGATCGACGCCGCCGGCATCATCGTCGCCACCATCAGGAAGTGGCCGAGCTCGATGGCCGGCGGGTAGCGCGCCGGGTCCAGCATCGCCATCGCGCCCATCGTCGCACCGAGCAGGCCGACACCGAAGACGCAGACCCCGGCCATCTGGCGCATCGTCGACTTGAACATGCCGTACATCAGGATGACCATCACGACCGGGAAGACGCCGCCGCGGCCGGGCCCGAGCAGGGCGTAGGCGGCGGCGCTGCAGGCGATCGCGAAGTTCATCTGCACGATCGACAGCGAGGGGTCGGCCAGGCGTTCGGTCCAGCCGCTGCGGATCGCCGCGTAGAGCATCGCCATGCCGGCGAAGGCGACGACGGTCCAGACGCCGACGCCGGTAGCCGAGGCGACGCCGATCCAGACGAAGTAGTGCATCGCGGCGATGCCGGCGCACATCGTGGACATCGCCAGCAGCGACTGCAGCAGCCGCGCCCGGCGGACCGGGTCGGGTGTCAGCAGGGCGTCGAGCAGGCGCATCGGCCTCGGTGTCCTCGCGTCAAGGAGCCAGCCCCCGAGGGTATCGCACTCGGGCGTCGGCGGATTGACGTCTAGGCGGCCACCGGCTGCAGCAGCGTGCGATCGCGGCCTTCGCGCTTGGCGCGGTACATCGCGTCGTCGGCGCGCGCGATCGCGGCGTCGAGGTCGGCCTCGCCCGCGCCGCCGCAGGGAGCGACGCCGGCCGAGAAAGTCACCGTGTAACCGGCGCCGGCGCAGGCCAGCGGCGCCGCGCGCAGGCGCTCGCGCAGCCGCGCCAGCACGGTCAGCGCCTGCTCGGGCGTGGTGGCCGGCATCAGCAGCAGGAACTCCTCGCCGCCCCAGCGCGCCAGCATGTCCTCGGCGCGCACCGTCTGCCGCGCCACCCGGGCGAAGTGGCGCAGCACCTCGTCGCCGACGGCGTGTCCGCGGCTGTCGTTGACCTGCTTGAAGCGGTCGAGGTCGATCATCGCGACGCACATCGACGCGCCGGGCTCGCGCGCCGCGCGCCGCAGGCGTTCGCCGGCGGCGCGGCGGTTGGTCAGGCCGGTCAGTTCGTCGTGCGTGGCCAGCGCCTCGATGCGCTCGAGCGCGCACGCGAGCTTCGAGCGTTCCTGCTCGGACTGGCGCTTGAGACGGCCGATCAGCGTCGCCAGCACCGACGAGACCGACAGCACGATGCCGGCGAAGACGAGGTGCAGCAGTTCGATGCGCGGGTCGTAGCGCTCGGGCTCGACCTGCGCCTTCCAGGCCA
Organism: Rubrivivax gelatinosus IL144; assembly: GCF_000284255.1. Lineage (NCBI taxonomy): Bacteria > Pseudomonadati > Pseudomonadota > Betaproteobacteria > Burkholderiales > Sphaerotilaceae > Rubrivivax > Rubrivivax gelatinosus. The sequence goes on along the minus strand of NC_017075.1, from coordinate 303,887 downwards.
TCACCAGCGCGACGGCGAGGTAGGCGGCGACGGCCATGCGCCAGGTCTGGCGCGGCGTCAGCGAGAACATGCCGAACAGCGGCAGCAGCACCAGCAGCAGCACGGCTGCCCCCCGCGCCGGGCCCGACAGCGCGTACGCCCAGCAGATCGCGACGGTGGCCCAGGAAGCCTGCACCCAGGACAGCCTGGCGTGCGTGACCCACTGCGGGGCCACGCCGGACCGCATCAGCAGGTAGAACAGCAACGCCCCTATGGTGCTGAAAACCGCCAGCCACGACGTGTTCGCCTCGTCGGCCAGGCCCAGCACCGCCTCGGCGTAATGGGCGACCGACATCAGCACGCAGGTCGTCCAGCCGACCAGCGTCAGCAGGGTGTGCAGCCGCTGGTCCGGGTCACGCCCGAGGAGCAGGTTGCCGAGGAAGCGCATCGCCGAAGGCAGCATGCACGCCAAATCGGCAAATATGATTCAAAGTTGAGCTGAATCAGGATGTTTCGATCAAATGCGTGAGCGGTAGCACGGCGCCCGCCTTGACTTCGCCCAGCGAGAAGCTGGTGTGCAGGTCCTTCACGTTGGGCAGCTTGAACAGCGTCTGCATCGTCCAGCGCGAGAAAGCGTCGAGGTCGGTGGCGACGACGTGCAGCTCGAAGGTGCCGGCGCCGCTGATGTAGTGGCAGGCCACGACCTCCGGCAGCGCGGCCAGCGCCTGCTCCAGCGCCTGCGTCGCCTCGGCGTTGTTGCGTTCGGCGTCGATGCGCACGAAGGCCAGCACGCCCAGGCCGACCCGGCGGCGGTCGATCTCGGCGCGGTAGCCGGTGATGTAACCCTGCTGCTCCAGCCGGCGCACGCGCCGCCAGGTCGGCGCAGGCGACAGGCCGATGCGCGTCGCCAGCTCGGCGTTGGACAGGCGCGCGTCGTGCTGCAGCGCCGCCAGGATCGCGACGTCGTGGCGGTCCAGCCCCTGGCGCGAGCCGTCGGCGGGCTCGGCCTCGGAACTCGTGGTTTTCCCTGAAACAGCGTTTTTGAGCACGGTTCTTTCTCCAAACCGCCAGTCTGCGAAATCACATTGCCGAAATCGTCGCCGACGCGGCAAGACCCGAAAAGACAGGGCGAACCCTGCTGCCTACACTGGTCCACAACCATCGGTCCGCCAGAGGCCAGCAGGAGACGAGATGAACGCACCCATGAGCGATGCGGTCCGCGAGGCGCTGGCCCGCGTGTCGCTCGACGACAAGTACGCGCTGGACAGCGGCCGCGCCTTCATGAGCGGCGTGCAGGCGCTGGTGCGGCTGCCGATGCTGCAGCGCCGCCGCGACGAACTCGCCGGCCTCAACACCGCCGGCTTCATCAGCGGCTACCGCGGCAGCCCGCTGGGCGGCTACGACCAGGCGCTGTGGGCGGCGAAGAAACACTTGGAGGCGCAAAACATCGTCTTCCAGCCCGGCGTCAACGAGGAGCTGGGCGCCACCGCGGTCTGGGGCACGCAGCAGCTCGACCTGTTCCCCGAGGCGAAGAAGTTCGACGGCGTCTTCGGCCTTTGGTACGGCAAGGGCCCGGGCGTGGACCGCTGCTCCGACGTCTTCAAGCACGCCAACATGGCCGGCACCGCGCGCCACGGCGGCGTCGTCGCGATCGCCGGCGACGACCACGTCGCCAAGAGCTCGACCGCGGCGCACCAGAGCGACCACATCTTCAAGGCCTGCGGGCTGCCGGTGTTCTTCCCGGCCAGCGTGCAGGAGATCCTGGACCTGGGGCTGCACGCGATCGCGATGAGCCGCTTCTCGGGCCTGTGGACCTCGATGAAGACGATCCAGGACATCGTCGAGAGCACCACCACCGTCGACATCGACCCGGCCCGCGTGCAGATCGTGCTGCCCGAGGACTTCGCGATGCCGCCCGGCGGCCTGCACATCCGCTGGCCCGACACGCCGCTGGAGCAGGAAGCGCGGCTGATGGACCACAAGTGGTACGCCGCGCTGGCCTACGTGCGCGCCAACCGGCTGAACCACGACGTCGTGCGCGGCCCGCACGACCGCTTCGGCATCATCGCCAGCGGCAAGTCCTGGAACGACACGCGCCAGGCGCTGGCCGACCTGGGGTTGGACGACGCCGCCTGCCACGCGCTCGGCATCCGGCTGCACAAGGTGGCCGTGGTCTGGCCGCTGGAGGCGACCGCGACGCGCGCCTTCGCCGAAGGGCTGGACGAGATCCTCGTCGTCGAGGAGAAGCGCCAGATCATCGAGTACCAGCTGAAGGAAGAGCTCTACAACTGGCGCCCCGACGTGCGCCCCAACGTGCTGGGCAAGTTCGACGAGCCCGAGGGCGAGGACAGCGGCGGCGAATGGAGCCGCCCCAACCCGAGCGAGAACTGGCTGTTGCGCGCCAAGGCCGACCTGACGCCGGCGATCATCGCGCGCGCCATCGCCAAGCGGCTGAAGAAGCTGGGCGTGCCGGCCGAGGTGGCCGCGCGCATGGACGCCTGGCTGGCCGTGGTCGACCGGCGCGAGCGTGAACTGGCCGCCGCCGGCCCCGACACCGGCGCGCGCCCGCCCTGGTTCTGCAGCGGCTGCCCGCACAACACCAGCACCCGCGTGCCCGAAGGCAGCCGCGCGCTGGCCGGCATCGGCTGCCACTACATGGCGACCTGGATGGACCGCGCGACGACGACCTTCTCGCAGATGGGCGGCGAAGGCGTCGCCTGGGTCGGTCAGGCGCCGTTCTCCAAGGACGGCCACGTCTTCGCCAACCTGGGCGACGGCACCTACTTCCACAGCGGCATCCTCGCGGTGCGCCAGAGCATCGCCGCCGGCGTCAACATCACCTACAAGCTGCTCTACAACGACGCCGTCGCGATGACCGGCGGCCAGCGTGTCGGCGAGCGCCCCGAGGGCCACTCGGTGCCGCAGATCGTCAAGAGCCTGGTCAGCGAAGGCGTCGCCAGGCTCGTCGTCGTCACCGACGAGCCGGCCAAGTACAGCGGCGTGATGCTCGAGCCCGGCGTCACGGTGCACCACCGCGACGAGTTCGACCGCCTGCAGAACGAGTTCCGCACGATCCGCGGCACGAGCGTCATCGTCTACGACCAGACCTGCGCCACCGAGAAACGCCGCCGCCGCAAGCGCGGCACGATGGCCGAGGCCGACTCGCGCGTCGTCATCAACGAACTGGTCTGCGAAGGCTGCGGCGACTGCAGCGTGCAGAGCAACTGCCTGTCGGTCGAGCCGCTGGAGACCGAGTTCGGCCGCAAGCGCCGCATCAACCAGAACACCTGCAACAAGGACTTCTCCTGCGTGAAGGGCTTCTGCCCGAGCTTCGTCACCGTGCAGGGCGGCACGCTGCGCAAGCCGGCGCCGCAGGCACGGCCGACGCTGGACGCGCTGCCCGCGGTGCCCGAGCCGGCGCTGCCGGTGGCCAGCGAGGCCTGGGGCATCCTCGTCGCCGGCATCGGCGGCACCGGCGTCATCACCATCGGCCAGCTGCTCGGCATGGCCGCGCACCTGGAAGGCAAGGCCGTCATCACGCAGGACGCTGGCGGCCTGGCGCAGAAAGGCGGCGCCGCCTGGAGCCACGTGCAGATCGCCGAGCACCCGGAGATGCTGCGCACCAGCAAGGTCGACACCGCCAAGGCCGACCTGCTGATCGCCTGCGACGCGATCGTCGGCGCGTCCAAGACGACGCTGGCGACGCTGGCCCCGGGCCGCAGCGCCGTCGTGCTCAACACCCACGGCACGCCGACCGCGGCGGTGATGGGCAACCCCGACTGGCAGTCGCCCGCCGGCGCCTGCGAAGCCGCGCTGCGCGCCAGCGTCGGCGACGCGGCGCTCGGCGCCTTCGACGCCGAACAGGCCGCCGAGCGCCTGCTCGGCGAGACGATCTACACCAACCCGCTGCTGCTGGGCTACGCCTGGCAGATGGGCCGCATCCCGTTGTCGCGTGCGGCGCTGATGCGCGCGATCGAGCTCAACGGCGTGCAGGTGCAGAAGAACCAGGCGGCCTTCGAATGGGGCCGGCGCTGCGCCCACGACCTGGCCGCCGTGCAGTCGCTGACCGCCGCGCGCCAGGTCATCGACATCGTGCGCCGGCCTTCGCTGGAGGAGATCGTCGCGCGCCGCGCCGATTTCCTCGTCGGCTACCAGGACGCGGCCTACGCCGCCGACTACCGCGGCTTCGTCGAGCGCGTGCGCGAAGCGGAACGGCCGCTGGGCAGTAGCAAGCTCTCGGAAGCCGTCGCGCGCTACCTCTTCAAGCTGATGGCCTACAAGGACGAGTACGAGGTCGCGCGGCTGCACAGCGACCCGGCCTTCCACGCCAGGCTGGAGACGATGTTCGAAGGCGACTTCAAGCTCGTGCACCACCTGGCGCCGCCGATGTTCGCGTCACGCAACGAACGCGGCGAACTGGTCAAGCGCCGCTACGGGCCCTGGCTGCACCACGTCTTCCCGCTGCTGGCGCGCTTCAAGCGCCTGCGCGGCACGGCCTTCGACCCCTTCGGCCGCAACCCCGAGCGCGTCGTCGAACGCCGGCTGATCGCCGACTACCGCGCCGCGATCGAGGAGATCCTCGCCGGGCTGGACGCGGCGCGGCTGCCGCTGGCGCTGGAGATCGCGCGCCTGCCGGAAGACATCCGCGGCTACGGCCACGTCAAGGAACGCCACCTGCGCGCGGTGCGCCCGCGCTGGGAGTCGCTGCTGGCACGCTGGCGCAGCAACACCCCCGCGCCCGTCACGCCGGTGACCGCCAGCGCCCGATAGACTGGGGCGCATGAAGCCGCCCACCCCGCCTGCCTGGTACGCGCTCGGCGCCGCGATGCGCGCCGACCTGCGGCGCGTGCCCTTCGTCGTCGGCGACCTCGTCGTCGGCGCGGTCGCGGCGGGCGAGCTCGACGCGCTCTCGGCTTTCGACGAACTGCAGGTGCACGAGGACGGCGTCGTGCTCGCCGTCGCGCCCGACGAACGCGACGCCGCGCTGGCGCGCATCAACGCCGCCTTGCGCGACGCCGGCCGGCTGCGCGGCTGGCGGGACGAGCCCTTCCCGCTCTACGACCCGGCGACGCTGACCGTGCTGGCGCATTTCGAACGCGCCGCGGCGCGCTACTGGGGCACGCTGACGCTGGGGGCGCACGCCACCGGCTGGGTCGCCGGGCCCGACGGCCGGCCAGCGGCGCTGTGGATCGCGCAGCGTTCGTTCACCAAGTCCACCGACCCGGGGCTGCACGACAACCTCATCGGCGGCGGCGTGCCGATCGGCCAGACGCCCGAACAGACGCTGGTGCGCGAAGCCTGGGAGGAAGCCGGCCTGGACGCCGAGGCGCTGGCGCCGCGCCGGCCCGGGCGTGTGCTGCGCACCGCGCGCGACATCCCCGAAGGCCTGCAGCACGAGCTGATCCACGGCTGGGACATCGAACTGCCTGCCGGCGTCGTGCCGCGCAACCAGGACGGCGAGGTGCACGCCTTCCGCCTGCTGGACGTCGAGGCCGCGCTGGCGCTCGCCGCCACCGCGGCGATGACGGTGGACGCGGCGCTGGTGACGCTGGACTTCGCGGTGCGCCACGGCCTCGTCGACGACGACGCGACGCTGGCGCGGCTGGCGCCGCTGGTCGTGGGGCTGTCCGGCTAGGCGTCGCCGAAGCCCCGGCGCCGTTCGGGCGCTTTCACCTGCGCTCATCGGGGCGATCAAATCCGTTGAACCGTCGAGCGGGGGCGGGCCGGAATACTGCCGGCCATGACGAACCCCGCCCGCTACGACGCCGTCGCCGTCGCCTTCCACTGGCTGCTGGCCCTGGCCATCGTCGGCGCCTTCTGCGTCGGCTTCTACATGGCCGACCTGCCGCTGTCGCCGACGCGGCTGAAGCTCTACAACTGGCACAAGTGGGCCGGCGTGCTGATCCTCGCGGCCTCGGCGCTGCGCCTGCTGTGGCGCCTGTCGCACCGCCCGCCGGCCGACCTGCCGGGCCCGGCCTGGCAGCAGCGTGCGGCGCACGCCGTGCACTGGGCGCTGTACGCGCTGTTCTTCGCCGTGCCGCTCTCGGGCTGGGCCTACAGCTCGGCGGCCGGTTTCCCGATCGTGCTCTTCGGCGTGCTGCCGCTGCCCGACTTCGTCGCCGCCGACCGCGCCTTCGCCGAGACGATCAAGCCGCTGCACGGGCTGCTGGCCTACACGCTGGCCACCGTCGTCGTGCTGCACGTCGCCGCCGCGATCAAGCACCAGTTCATCGACCGCGACGGCCTGCTCGACCGCATGCGCCTCGGCCGCCGCTGACCCTTCACCCGAGAAAGACCCGACCATGTCCTGCTCCCCGCTCTCCCGTGCCGCCGCGCCGCTGGCGCTGGCCGCCGCCCTGCTGGCCACGCCCTGGGCCGTGAAGGCCCAGACGCCCGCGACGCTGGTGCCCGCCGCCAGCGAGATCGCCTTCACGACGACGCCGATGGGCGTGCCGGTCGAAGGCAAGTTCGGCAAGTTCACGGCCCAGGTCGCGCTCGACCCGAAGAAGCCCGAGACGGGCAAGGTCGTGCTGACGATCGACACCGGCAGCGCCCGCTTCGGCACGCCCGAACTCGACGGCGAGATCGGCAAGCCGACCTGGCTGGCGACGGCCAAGTTCCCGCAGGCCAGCTTCCAGTCGACGCGCATCACCGCCGCCGGCGGCGGGCGCTTCCAGGTCGCCGGCAAGCTGACGATCAAGGGCGCGTCGCAGGACGTCGTCGTGCCGGTGCAGGTCACGCAGGCCGGCGGCACCAGCACCGCCACCGGCACGCTGAAGATCAAGCGCCTGGCCTTCAAGGTCGGCGACGGCGAATGGGCCGACACCTCGATGCTCGCCGACGACGTGCAGATCCGCTTCAAGCTCGCGCTCACCGGCCTGGCGCCGCTGTGAGCCCCGTTCACCCCACCCCGCAACAGGAGTCCCGATGAAGTCCTTCGCCACCGCCGCGCTGCTCGCCGCCGCCGCCTTCGCCGCCCAGGCCGAGCCGGTGACCTACAAGGTCGACCCGACGCACGCCGCCGCCTTCTACGAGATCGCCCACTTCGGCACCAGCACCAACCGCGGCCGCTTCCCCATCAAGGAAGGCACGGTGCAGATCGACCGCGCGGCCAAGACCGGCGCGGTGGACATCACGATCGACGTCGCCAACGTCGGCACCGGCGTCGCCGCGATGGACAAGCACCTGAAGGGCCCGGACTTCTTCGACACCGAGAAGCACCCCACCGGCCGCTTCGTCGCCGACAAGCTCACGTTCAGCGGCGACAAGGTCACCGAGGTCTCCGGCGCGCTGACGCTGCTGGGCAAGACCCACCCGGTGACGCTGAAGGCCAGCAACTTCAACTGCTACCAGAACCCGATGCTCAAGCGCGAGGTCTGCGGCGGCGACTTCGAGACGACGATCAAGCGCAGCCTCTGGGGCGTGAACTACGGCCTGCAGTACGGCTTCGCCGACGACATCAAGCTGCAGATCCAGGTCGAGGGCGTGCGCCAGTAAACCGCTCGCGCGCCACACCGACACAGGGCCGCCGCGTGCGGCCCTGTTCCGTTTCGCTACACGCGCGGGCACGGGGAAGAGGGGGTTAGACCGGGTTGCCCGGGATCAAGCCGGCTTGAATAGTGGCCCGGCGCTCGCGCCAGACGAGCGATCCACAGGAGACCCCATGCACGACGCCCCCTCGCCGGCGCCTCGCCGCCGCTTCCTGAAGAAAGCCGCTGCCGGCGCCGCCGGAGCCGGCGCGCTGGCCGCGCCGATGCTCGCCACGGCGCAGACGGCCACGCTGCGTTTCCAGAGCACCTGGCCGGCCAAGGACATCTTCCACGAGTACGCCCAGGACTTCGCCAAGAAGGTCAACGACATGGCCGGAGGCCGGCTGAAGATCGAGGTGCTGCCCGCCGGCGCCGTCGTGCCGGCCTTCCAGCTGCTCGAAGCCGTCGCCAAGGGCACGCTCGACGGCGGCCACGGCGTCATGGCCTACCACTACGGCAAGAACACCGCGCTGGCGCTGTGGGGCTCGGGCCCGTCCTTCGGCATGGACGCCAACATGCTGCTGGCCTGGCACAAGTACGGCGGTGGCGAGGCGCTGCTGGCCGACATCTACAAGAGCCTGAACATGGACGTGCGCTCGTTCCTGTACGGGCCGATGCCGACGCAGCCGCTGGGCTGGTTCAAGAAGCCGATCGCGCGCGTCGAGGACCTGAAGGGCGTCAAGTTCCGCACCGTCGGCATCGCCGTCGACGTCTTCACCGAGATGGGCGCGGCGGTGAACCCGCTGCCCGGCGGCGAGATCGTGCCGGCACTGGACCGCGGCCTGATCGACGGCGCCGAGTTCAACAACGCCAGCTCCGACCGCGTGCTCGGCTTCCCCGACGTCAGCAAGGTCTGCATGCTGCAGAGCTTCCACCAAAGCAGCGAGCAGTTTGAGATCCTGTTCAACGGCGCCAAGTACAACGGCCTGCCGGCGGACATGAAGAAGATCATCGAACACGCGGTCGAGGCCTCCAGCTCGGACATGAGCTGGAAGGCGATCGACCGCAACTCCAAGGACTACATCGAACTGAAGACCAAGGACGGCGTCAAGTTCTACAAGACGCCCGACGCGATCCTGCGCGCCCAGCTCGCGGCCTACGACAAGGTCGTCGAGAAGAAGTCGGCCGAGAACCCGTTCTTCAAGCGTGTCATCGAGAGCCAGCGCACCTTTGCCCAGCGCGCCGGCGCCTGGCAGAAGGACTACGGCGTCGACATGAAGATGGCCTGGAACCACTACTTCGCGCGCGGCTGATCCCGGCACCGCCCACCCCAGGCCACCGGCGGCCGCCGGTGGCCTTCCACGGTCGCCCTGCCCTGCCTCGCGAGGGAGTCGATGCAATCCTTGCTGCTCGCGGTGGACCGCCTGTCCACCTGGATGGGCCAGGCCTTCGCCTGGACCATCGTGCTGCTGACCTTCGGCATCAGCGCCGAGGTGTTCTCGCGCTACGTGCTCAACGAGCCCCATGACTGGGCGCTCAACGGCCAGATCATGCTCTACGGGGTGCTGTTCATGATGGCCGGCGCCTATACGCTGGCCAAGAACAACCACGTGCGCGGCGACGTGCTCTACGGCTTCTTCAGCCCGCGCACGCAGGCCACGGTCGATCTGGTGCTGTACCTGCTTTTCTTCCTGCCGGGCATCGTCGCGCTGACCTGGGCCGGCTGGACCTACGCGATGGAGTCCTGGGTCATCCGAGAGAAGACCTTCTCGGCGACACCGCTGCCGCTGTACCCGTTCAAGTTCGTGATCCCGCTGGCCGGCGCGCTGCTGCTGCTGCAGGGCGCGGTCGAGATCGTGCGCTGCGGGCTCTGCCTGCGCGACGGCCGCTGGCCCTCGCGCAGCGAGGACGTCGAGGAGGTCGACGTCGACAAGCTGAAGGCGATGGTGCACGTGAAGGACGAGGACATCGCCGCGCTGGACCGCTACGTCGAGCCGAAGGAGCGCTGAGTGAAGCTGCGCAAGGAACTGTGGTTCGGCTTCACGCTGATGGCGCTGATCCTGGCCAGCATCGCCGTCGTGATGCTGCGCGCCGAGGCCATCACCAACGGCCACCTCGGCCTGCTGATGCTGGCGCTGATCGTCGTCGCGATCATGCTCGGCTTTCCCACGGCGTTCACGCTGATGGGCATGGGGATGATCTTCACCTGGCTGGCCTACGAGCGCGACACCGGCAAGACGCTGGACCTGATGGTGCAGTCGGCGTTCAAGGTGATGAGCAACGACGTGCTGATCTCGATCCCGCTGTTCGTCTTCATGGGCTACCTGGTCGAACGCGCGAACCTGATCGAGAAGCTGTTCAAGAGCCTGCACTTGGCGATGGCGCGCGTGCCCGGCTCGCTGGCGGTGGCGACGCTGTTCACCTGCGCGATCTTCGCCACCGCCACCGGCATCGTCGGCGCTGTGGTCACGCTGATGGGGCTGCTGGCGCTGCCGCAGATGCTCAAGAGCGGCTACGACGTGCGGCTGTCGGCCGGCGCGATCACCGCCGGCGGCTGCCTGGGCATCCTGATCCCGCCGTCGGTGCTGCTGATCGTCTACGGCGCCACCGCCGGCGTCTCGGTGGTGCAGCTCTACGCCGGCGCCTTCTTCCCCGGGCTGATGCTGGCCGGGCTGTACATCGTCTTCGTCATCGCGGTCGCCGTCGTCAAACCCGGCTGGGCGCCGCCGCTGGCGCCCGAGCTGCGCACGGTGCGCCTGCCGCTGGCCACCGCGCGTTTCGCCGAAGGCGCCGAGCGGGCGCTGCCGGCGTTGCTGCAGGCGCTCAAGGGCCGGCGCAACGCCGAGGTGCCGACCGGCCATCTGCTCAAGCAGCTGGCGATCGTGCTGCTGCCCTTGATGCTCTATGCCGCGGTCGCGATCGGCGCCTACCGCGTCGTCACCGCGCCGGTGGTCGCGGCGGACACGCCGGCGGCCGGCGGGCTGGCCGAGATCGGTGCCGCGGACGGCGCGCGCGAAGAACCCGGCCTGGCCGAGCCGCCGAGCGAAGGGCTGGCGGAACCGCCGGGCTCGGGCGAACTGGCCGAACCGCCTTCGGCCGCGGGTGTCACCGAGCCGCCCGGCGCCGCGCCCGCGGCCACGGGTGCCGTCACCGAGCCGTCGGCGGCAAGCGCTTCGGCGGCGGCGCCGCGCAGCGCGCCGCGCGGCTACTGGATCGGCCTGGGCACCGGCGCGGTGGCGTTGCTGGCGTTCTACGCCCTGCTCAGCTTCCAGCGGCTCGAGATCTTCAAGATGCTGCTGAGCTCGTTCTTCCCGCTGATGACGCTGATCATGGCGGTACTGGGCTCGATCGTCTTCGGCCTGGCGACACCGACCGAGGCCGCGGCCGTCGGTGCGCTGGGCGGACTGCTGCTCGCTGCCGCCTACCGGCAGCTGAGCTTCGGCGTCGTCAAGGAAAGCGTGTTCCTGACGGCCAAGACCAGCGCGATGGTCTGCTGGCTGTTCGTCGGCTCGGCGATCTTCTCGTCGGCCTTCGCCTTGCTGGGCGGCCAGGAACTGGTCGAGCAGTGGGTGCTGTCGCTGAACCTGTCGAAGACGGAGTTCATGCTGCTGTCGCAGGTCATCATCTTCATCCTCGGCTGGCCGCTGGAGTGGACCGAGATCATCGTGATCTTCATGCCCATCTTCGTGCCGCTGCTGGACAACTTCGGCGTCGACCCGCTGTTCTTCGGCCTGCTCGTCGCGCTGAACCTGCAGACCGCGTTCCTGTCGCCGCCGGTGGCGATGGCCGCCTTCTACCTGAAGGGCGTCAGCCCGCCGCACGTCACGCTGAACCAGATCTTCGCCGGCATGCTGCCGTTCATGGGGATCCAGATCATCGCCATCGCGCTGCTCTACGCCTTCCCGGGCATCGGGCTGTGGCTGCCCGAACTGCTGTACCGCTGACGGCAGACGGCGGCGGGGCTGGCCCCGCCGCGCGTCGGACCGTCAGTCAGCCAGCGAGCGCGCGAAAGCGAACACCGAGTTCGGTGCGCGCGTCGTCACCGCACGCGGCGCCGGACGCGGCATCGCCAGCGCACGGCGGCGCGGCGAGACCTCGATGTCCACGCCCTTGGCGCGCTGTTCCTCGAGCAGCGACTCCAGCGTGATGCCGGACATGTGCTGCATCATCACCGCGTCCAGTTCGGCCCACAGCGCCTGGCCGGGCGTCACCTCGGCCGCCGGCGCCGGACGGTCCTCGACCGCGGCGACGATGTCGGCGATCGTGATCGCATCTGCGCGACGGCCCAGCGTGTAGCCGCCGCCCGGGCCGCGCGTGCTCTCGACGAGCCCCTGGCGACGCAGACGGGCGAAGACCTGCTCCATGTACGACAGCGACACCTGCAGCCGGCCGCAGATCGCGGCCAGGGCCACGGGGCCGGCCTGCTGGCGCAGGCCGAGGTCGACGAGGGCGTTGACCGCGAATCGGGTTCGGGTGCTCATGCGCATGGCAGGTTTCCTTTCTTGAGTCCGACGGAGAATCTAAGGTCGCATTCACTTCGCGTAAATGCGATATTTGAAGAAGCAAGGTTCGCAAAACTCGAAGCATGAACTTCAAGCACCTGCACTACTTCTGGGTCGCCGCTCGTGCTGGCGGCGTCGTGAAGGCCGGCGAGCAGCTGCACACGACGCCCCAGACGCTGTCGGCGCAGATCAAGCTCCTGGAAGACCGTCTGGGCCGCCGTTTGTTCCGCAAAAGCGGCCGCAAGCTCGAATTGACCGAAGACGGGCGTGTGGCGCTGGGCTACGCCGACGAGATCTTTGCACTGGGCAACGCGCTCGAAAGCGCGCTGCGCCAGCCCGGCGAGGGCGGTGTGCTGGAGCTGCGGGTCGGCGTCGCCGACTCGGTGCCCAAGTCGGTGGCCTACCGGCTGCTGGAGCCGGCGCTGGCGTTGCCCGAGCGCACGCGCATGGTCTGCCAGGAAGGCAAGTACGCCGAACTGCTGGCGCAGCTGGCGCTGCACCGGCTGGACCTGGTGATCGCCGACGAGCCGCTGTCGCGCCGCGTCAGCGTCAAGGCCTTCAACCATGCGCTGGGCGCCAGCCCGACGAGCTTCGTCGCCGCACCGGGCCTGGTGCTGGACGGCGCGTTCCCGCGCTGCCTGGACGGCGTGGCGATGCTGGTGCCGGGCGCCGCGTCGCCGCTGCGGCCGCAGCTCGAGGCCTGGCTGACGCGCCACGGCGTCGCGCCACGCATCGTCGGCGAGTTCGACGACGGCGCGCTGACCCGCGCCTTCGGCCGCGCCGGCCGCGGCGTCTTCCTCTGGCCGACGGCACTGGAGGCCGAACTGGTGGCCCAGGACGGCGTTCGTGTGGTCGGGCGCAGTGACGAACTGTTGCAGGAATTCTTCGCGATCTCGGTCGAACGCCGGCTCACGCACCCCTGCGTCGTCGCCATCACGCAGGCCGCACGGCGCGACCTCTTCAGCGCGTGAGCCACCCAGCGAGCGTGCGCTCACATCGCACACACACGCCGGCACACGGCCTTGCGGCAGCGTGGCGCGGGGGTGGCGGTGGGCGGGTCTCATCGTCGGGTGGGGCATCGAACTGCGAGCATGTCCGCTACAGAAGGCCGGCGCGGGGTAAAAGTTCCCCTTCGTCTTGTCGGACATCGCCGCATGCTGTCGGCCCGCAGCGCAGCACGTCGCCCGGCGCTGGCACCAGGACGGTGCCTGCGTACAGTGCTTTCATCGCCCACGGCGCGACCTCGACACCATGAGCCCCGCTTCCCGCAATCCCCAAGACTTCGACTGGCCCCGGCTGCGGGACCGGGTCATCCGCGCCTTCCACGTCTACGCCAACTGGCTGGTCGGCATCAGCTGGAAGCGCTTCATCGTGCTGTCGATCCTGCTGCTGATCGCGGCTTCGATCCTCGAGGAGATGCCGCCGTTCCGCTGGACGGTCACCGAGACGATCGAGAACGACCGCCCGACGCGCAGCGTGCGCAAGCCGGTGCAGCCGCCGGCGCCTCCGGCACCGCCGGTGAGCATCGTGACGCCGAAGGCGGCATCGGCCGCATCCGCCAGCTCCGGCGGCGCGCTGGACATCCGCATCGACGAACGCGGCATTCGCATCACGCCCAAGGACGCCGAACCGGCGACCCAGGCCGCCTCCGCTGCCGCATCGGCCGCCCAGATCGCCCAGCAGGCCGCGTCGACCGCCGACGAAGGCATCACGATCAACGTCCCGGCCAACGTCGACCGCGAAGCGATCCGCGAGGCGATCCAGGAAGCGCGCGACGCGATCCGCGAAGCCATCCAGGACCAGAAGCAGGCCGCACGCGACGCCGCCGATGCCGCGCGCGACGCCGCCGACGCGGCGCGCGAAGCAGCCAACGAAGACGAGATCGTCATCGACAGCGGCGGCCGGCGCGTGCGCCGCATCCACTGGGGCGACTTCCTCAGCGACCTGGCGCTGCTGTGGATCCTGGGCTCGGCGCTGATCAAGGCGACCTACAAGGGCCGCATCCAGGCCGAGGCCAAGGCCGCGCAGGCCACCGAGACCGCCGAGGCCGAGGCGCTGCGCCGCCAGGTCGTCGAAGCGCGCATGGCGGCGATGCAGGCCCAGGTCGAACCGCACTTCCTGTTCAACACGCTGGCCTCGATCGACCACCTGATCGAGACCGACCCGCAGCGCGCCAGCCAGATGCAGAAGAACCTGATCGCGCTGCTGCGCGCCAGCATGCCGACGATGCGCGAGACCAGCGACGGCGGCGTGCGCGAACTCGGCCGCGAGATCGCCGTCATCCGCCCCTACCTGGAGATCCTCAAGGTGCGCATGGAGGAACGCCTGGCCACCGTGCTCGACGTCCCCGACGGCCTGCTGTCGGCCGAGTTCCCGCCGATGATGATCCAGACCCTGGTCGAGAACGCGATCAAGCACGGCCTGGAGCCCAAGCCCGAAGGCGGCACGCTGACCGTGCGCGCCCAGGTCGTGCACGGCAAGCTGCAGGTGACCGTGGCCGACACCGGGCTGGGCTTCGGCAAGGCCGCGACCGCCGGCACCGGCGTCGGCCTGGCCAACGTGCGCGAACGCCTGCAGATGGTCTACGGCACGAAGGCGACGCTGGCCATCACCGAGAACCAGCCGAGCGGCACGGTCGTCACGATCACGGTACCGTACCGTTCGATCGAAGGCGCGGCGGCCGCCGCGGCCACGGCCTGAACCCCCGTCAGGACAACCCGATGAACGACAACGCCCCCGTGCGCGCCGTGCTCGCCGACGACGAGCGCCTGATGCGCGACCAGCTCCGCGCCCGCCTGGCCGAGGTCTGGCCCGAACTCGAGATCGTCGCCGAGGCGCGCAACGGCCTCGAAGCCGTCGAACTCGTCGACCAGCACCGGCCGGACATCGTCTTCCTCGACATCCGCATGCCGGGCCTGACCGGCGTCGACGCGGCGCGCCAGATCGCCCAGCTGCCGCCGCGCGACGACGGCGACGACGACGACGAACCGCTGCCCGAGATCGTCTTCATCACCGCCTACGACCAGTACGCGGTCGAGGCCTTCGAGCAGGGTGTCGCCGACTACGTGCTCAAGCCCGCCGAACGCGAGCGCCTGCAGCTCACCGTCGAACGCCTGCGCAAGCGCCTTGCTGCGCGCCGCGGCGAAGGCGACGAGGCGCCGGCGGCGACGAACATGCAGCAGCTGCTGCACAAGCTCGCCGCCCAGCTGAACCCTTCGGCCGCGCCGCGTTACCTCGAGTGGATCCAGGCCGGCGTCGGCAACGCGATCCAGATGATCCCGGTGCAGGACGTGCTGTTCTTCGTCAGCGACGAGAAGTACACGCGCGTGCAGACGGCGCAGGTCGAGGCGCTGATCAGGAAACCGATCAAGGAGCTGGTCGACGAGCTCGACCCGCAGCGCTTCTGGCAGATCCACCGCAGCACGCTGGTCAACGTCAACGCGATCTCGGGCGTCACGCGCGACTTCCGCGGCCGCCAGATCGTCAGCGTGCGCGGCCACCCGCAGAAGCTGGAAGTCAGCCGCAGCTACAACGGCCTGTTCAAGGGCATGTGAGCGTGACGCCGCGCCGGGCCGTGCTCGGGATCGCCGGCGTCGCCGCGCTGGCGGTCGGTGCCGGCGAGCTGATGCGGCGCTTCGGCCCCGCCGGGGCGTCGCCGCTCGTCGACGAAGCCGCGCCACCGCTGGCCGGGCCGCGGCTGGACGACCCGGCGGCCGCGTGGTCCTCGGCCGCGCTCGCCGGCCGGCCCTGGCTGCTGAACTTCTGGGCCTCGTGGTGCGCACCCTGCCGCGACGAGCACCCGCTGCTCGTGACACTGGCGGCCGAGCGCCGGCTGGCGATGGTCGGCGTCGCCCACCAGGACCGCCGCGACGCCGCACGCGGCTGGCTGGCGCGCCAGGGCAACCCGTACCAGACCGTGCTCGAAGACGCCGACGGCGCGCTGGCCGCGCCCTGGCGGCTGCCGGGCGTGCCGGCGACCTTCGTCGTCGACGCCGCCGGCCGCGTGCGCCTGCGCCGCATCGGGGCGCTGCGCGCGGCCGACCTCGACACCTGGGTGCGGCCGCTGCTGAAGGAACTGGGCGTCTAGTCGGCGCTCGGCGCTGGCGCCGAAGCCTTGGCCGCCAGCGCGGCGCGCAGCTTGGCCAGGCGCTCGCGCGGGTCTTCGCGGCCGGTGGACTCGTTGAGCTTCATCTCGGTGATGAAGCGGCTGGGCACCGCGGCGACGAGCTCGCGCCCCTTCTTGCGCCGGCGCAGCGTGCTGACGACCAGCGTGCGCCGGGCGCGCGTGATGCCGACGTACATCAGCCGCCGTTCCTCTTCCAGGCGCTCGGGCGTCATCTCCTCGTCGCCGGCGCGGAACGGCAGCAGGCCTTCGTTGACGCCGGCCAGCACGACGTGCGGCCACTCCAGGCCCTTGGACGCGTGCAGCGTCGACAGCGTGACCACGTCCTGATCCTCGCTGCGTTCGGCCAGGCTGATGATGACGGCGATCGTCTGCGCCACCTCCAGCACCGTCTGCTCGGGCCGGTCCTCGTCGCCGCCGGCACGGCGCGCGATCCAGCCGACGAAGTCGACGACGTTGCTCCAGCGCGAGGCGGCGATCTTCTCGCTCTCCTCGCCGTCATGCAGGTGGCGCTCGTAGCCGATGTCGGTGAGGAACTCCAGCATCAGCTTGCGCGCCTCCTCGCCGCCGCGCGTGTGGCGCGCGCGCTCCTCCAGCGCGTTCACGTAGCGGCCGAACTCGTGCAGCGAGTCGATCGCCTTGCCCTTCAGCGCGGTCTTCAGCGTCGGCGAGAACAGCGCCTCGAAGAGGCTGACCTTCCACTTGCCGGCGAACTCGCCCAGCGAAGCCAGGGTCTGGTGACCGATGCCGCGCTTGGGCGTCGTCACCGCGCGCAGGAAGGCGGGGTCGTCGTCGGGGTTGACCAGCAGGCGCAGCCAAGCGCACAAGTCCTTGATCTCGGCGCGGTCGAACCAGCTCTGGCCGCCCGAGACCTTGTACGGCACCTGCGCCTGACGCAGCTTCTGCTCGATGATGCGGGCCTGGTGGTTGGCGCGATAGAGGATCGCGAAGTCGGACCAGGCGATGCGCGCGTCGGCGCCACGCAGCGCCTGGATGCGCGCGACGGCGCGTTCGGCCTCGTGCTCCTCGCTGTCGCACTCCAGCAGCCGCACCGGCTCGCCGTCGCCGAACTCGCTCCAGAGCTTCTTCTCGTAGATCTTCGGGTTCTGCGCGATGACGTTGTTGGCGGCGCGCAGGATGTTGCCGGTGGAGCGGTAGTTCTGCTCCAGCGGGATGACCTTCAGCCGCGGGAAGTCCTGCGGCAGGCGCTTCAGGTTCTCGATCGTCGCGCCGCGCCAGCCGTAGATGCTCTGGTCGTCGTCGCCCACCGCGGTGAACGGAGTGTGCTCGCCAACCAGCGCCTTCAGCAGCTCGTACTGCACGGCGTTGGTGTCCTGGTACTCGTCGACCAGGATGTGGCGGAAAGTGCCCTGCCACTTCTCGCGCGCCTCGGCGTCGCGCGCCAGCAGCTTCAGCGGCAGCGAGATCAGGTCGTCGAAGTCCACCGCCTGGAAGGCGGCCAGCCGTTCCTCGTAGCGCTTCATGACGACGGCGGCGACCCGCTGGTCCTCGTCGGCGGCGGCGCGCGCCGCGGCTTCGGCGTCCAGGCCCTGGTTCTTCCAGAGGCTGATCGTCCACTGCCAGCTGCGCGCCACCGCGTTGTCGTTGCAGCCGCCGGCCTCGCGCAGCACGCCCAGCACGTCGTCGCTGTCGAAGATCGAGAACTGCTCCTTCAGCCCCAGCCGCGAGCCGTCGGTCTTCAGCATGCGCACGCCCAACGAGTGGAAGGTGCTGATCGCCAGATCCTTGGCGGCGCGGCCGCCGACGATCTGCTTGGCACGCTCGCGCATTTCGGCGGCGGCCTTGTTCGTGAAGGTGATGGCCGCGATCTGGCGCGGCTCCAGCCCGGCCTGCAGCAGGCGCGCGATCTTGTGCACGATGACGCGCGTCTTGCCCGAGCCGGCGCCGGCCAGCACCAGACACGGGCCGTCCAGATGGTGGACGGCGGCGAGCTGGGCAGGGTTGAGCGTGGCGGGAGCTTCGGCCATCGGGGGCGGCGTCGGGGGCAGGCGGGAGGGGCGCGCATCATAGGCCTTGGCGGCGGGGCCCACCGGCCCCGCCGCCTCCATGCCCGCCGCCGCCCGCGGCGGCCGCCTACTGCAGCACGAAGACCACCGCGGTGCGCGCCGGCAGCGTGAAGCGGCCGGCCGCGCTGTCCACCGTGGCGGTCGCCGCGCGCGTGTCGGCGGCGCCGGCGGCCCGGTGCACCGGGTGCAGCACCCAGGCCTTGCCGGCGTCCTCGGGAATCGTCAGCGTGCGCGCCTCGTCGTCGACGTTGACGAAGTACAGGATCTCGCCGAAGCCGGCGCCGGCATAGCCGCTGCCGTCCAGGTGGCCGACCAGCACCGTCGGCACCTGCGAGGCGCCGGTGTTGCGGAAGGCCAGCCGCGCCTTGACGTCGTCGGCGCTGCGCAGCCGGAACAGCGTCGAGCTGGCGCGGATGCGCAGCAGGTCGCGGAAGGCGTCGCGGGTCCAGGCGATCTGCGCCGGCGGCGGCAGCAGCTCGGTGTCGGCGAGCAGCGGGCGCATCAGGTCCCAGTTCGAGCCGTTGTCGCCTTCGGGCGGCAGGCCGACGCCGAAGTTGTTGCTGGTGTAAGTCCAGTCCAGCTTGTTGAACCAGTCGCCCGAGTCGTAACTGTTGCGGTCCAGCGACTTGCTGCGCAGCGTGTCGATGCCGGCGTGGAAGTAGGCGACACCCTGGCTGAAGACGTTGACCGCAGCCGCCAGCATCTGCACCCTGGCGCGGTCCTCGGCGCTGGTGGCCAGCGGCAGCTTGTAGACGTCGATGTCGAACAGCGTCTGGTTGTCGTGGTTCTCGACGTAGTTGACGACCTCGCCGGGCTGGCTGACGTAGCCTGCCGGCTGGCCGTTGTAGTCGATGGCCTGCAGCTGGCGCTGGTCGCCGGTGTAGGTGCGCAGCGTGTAGTCGCGGATCGAGCCGGCGAGGCCGACACGCACCAGATCGGCGGCGCGCAGCAGGTCGGTCGCCGTCTTGCCGCCGCCCAGCGCGTTCGGGTCGTAGAACAAGCCGTTGACGTAGCCCTGGTTGGCGATCAGCGCATCACCGCCGTCGAACGGGCTGCCGCCGCGCACCGCGTCGCGCGCCCGGTCGCTGAAGGTCGCGATGCCCGAGCCGTTCAGCGACAGCTGCGAGGCCTGGACGAAACGCGCGCCGTCGGCCACCTCGCCGAAGTTCCAGCCTTCGCCGATCAGGTCGACGTGGCGGCCGGTCGCGGCATCGACCGCGGCTTGAAGCCGCTCCATCACCGCACGCGGCTGGTGACCCATGAGGTCGAAGCGGAACGAGTCGATGCCGTACTGCGTCGCCCACAGCACGACCGAGTCGACCATCAGCTTGCCCATCATCAGGTTCTCGGTCGCGGTGTTGGCGCAGCAGGTCGAGTTCTCCAGGTCGCCGACCGCGTTCAGGCGCTGGTAGTAGCCGGGCACGACGCGGTCCAGCACCGCCTTGTCGTCCTGGCCGGCGGCCGTCGTGTGGTTGTAGACCACGTCCATGCCGACGCGCAGCCCGGCCGCGTGCAGCGCCATCACCATCGAACGGAACTCGCGCACGCGCACCGCGCCGTCCTGGGCGTCGGTCGCGTAGCTGCCTTCGGGCGCGTTGAAGTGGAAGGGGTCGTAGCCCCAGTTGAAGCAGTCCTCCGACTTCACCGCGCCGATCGCCGCCTGCTGCGTGCTGCCGTCCGGCGCGCCGGAGATGGTCGGCGTCACGCAGCCGGTCTCGGGCACGGTGGCGATGTCGAACACCGGCAGCAGGTGCACGTCGGTCAGCCCGGCGCCGGCCAGCGCCGCGAGGTGGCGCATGCCGTTGGAGGCGGTGTCGGTGAAAGCCAGGTACTTGCCGCGGTGCGCCGCCGGCACCGTGGCATCGTTGGCCGAGAAGTCGCGGACGTGCAATTCATAGATCGACATGTCGGGCGACGCGGCCAGCGCCGCCGGGCGCGTGTGGCCGTCCCAGCCGGCAGGCTTGAGCGCCGCCGCCGACAGGCTGCCGACGTAGCTGCGCTTGGAGTCGGCCGACAGGCTGACCGAGTACGGGTCGGTGACGAGCTGGCGCACCAGGCCGACGCCGCGCACGAAGACCTCGACGACCCAGCGGTAGTAGCGCCCGGACAGGTCGCCGCTGCGCTCGGCACGCCAGACGCCGGTGGCGGCGTCGAAGCTGGCGTCCTCCAGCGCGACGGTCGGGCCGGTGGCGCTGTCGTAGATGGCGACCGAGACCTTCTGCGCCGTCGGCGCCCAGAGCTTGAAGACCGTGCGCTCGGCACCCGGCGTGACGCCGAGGTCGCCGACGGTGGCGGCGGCCGCGTACAGGTCGTCCAGCGCGCCGGGCAGCTGCGCCGTCGTCGCGTTGCGCACCAGGCCGTCGGCCGTTTCCTGCACCAGCACCAGCTGGCGCTTGAGCAGGTCGCCCAGGCGCGCCTGGTCGGCGCTGCGCACGGCCAGCCGCACGCCGGGCGCGACGAACTTGAAGCGTTCGGCGACCGCGGCGTCGAGTTCGGCGGTCGACACGTCCAGCGTCAGCGCGCCGTCGGCACCGCTCGCCTTGGCGCCGCGCGGCGCCTGGATCTGGCCGCGCGAGGCGTAATAGAGCTTGAAGACGCCGGTCGAGTCCCAGCGCGGGGCCTGGATCAGCGCGCGCGTCAGCCAGTAGGCGCGTGCGTCGCGCGTCGACACCTGGCGCAGGTCGGGCGGCGCGGTGTAGACCGTCGCGTCGCCTTCGACGAGCCAGATCTCGCCGACGCCGCCGCTGGCCGCCAGCGTCGCGTAGTTGACGGCGATGTTGGCGTCGCGGCCGTCCTTGTCGTCGGGCGAGCCGCCGGGCGGGCGGCCGTGGATGATGAACTCCAGCCCGGTGCGCGAGGCGTCGTCCTTCGGGTTGAGCACGGGGATGTCGAAGACGATCTCGCCGTCGCCGGCGGCGTAGCCGGGCATCGCGTCGAAAGCGACCGCGGCCTGCCAGTCGCCGATCGTCACGCCGGGCAGGCGCGAGGCGTCCAGCCCGCTGCCGCTCCACAGGTGCAGGCCCCAGTTCGTGTAGCCGCCGTCGTAGCGCCGGTAGTGCACACGCACCGTGCCGAGGTCGGGCGCGCTGGCGCCGACCGGGTTGCGCGCGTAGTTCGTCGGGTCGCCGGCGAGCTTGTAGATCGCCGTGCCTTCGGCCAGCGCCCAGTACTGCTGCTGGTCGCCGTTGGCGCCGGACCAGCCCGAAGGCTCACGTTCCGAGCCGCCGCCCTTGACGATGATGAAGTTGAAGGCCGAGCTCGCGACCGGCACGTCCCAGTAGCTGCCGGCAGCGTCGACGCCGTCGGGCGCGCGGCCGGGCCAGCCGCCCAGCGCTTCGCCCGGCGCGTTGTAAACATACAGCGTCCAGCCGGCGTAGTTGGCGTCCGGGCGGCTGTAGTGCAGGCGCACCGTGACCGGTTCGCCGCCGGTTTCGGCCGGCACCGCGGCGAGCACTTTCTTGAGGTCGGTGGAGTCGCCCACCGAGAGGTCGCCGCCGCCGCCGCCACTGCCGCCGCAGCCCGGCACGAAAGCCAGCATCACCGAGGTGAAAACGAGTGCCCACCAGCGCCGCAGCAGCTGCCACGTTCCATTCATGTCTTGTCTCCTCTGACGTCCGGAGCCCCCGGCGACGGCAGGCCGCGGCCGGGGGTGCCGATGCTATTGAGACGGCTTGTGACGGCGACCCGAGCTAACCCGCGGTGGACGGCCCGTGACCCGGGGGTGTAGCAGGACTACAGTCCGACACGTCTCATTGCTCCACCGAACCATGTGCACCTCCACCCGCGCCTTCCGCCTTCTTGCCGTTGCCGCCGCGGCGGCCCTGCTCGTCGCCTGCGGGGGCGGCGGCGGGGGTGGCAGCGACGAGCCGCTGCCGAGCGTCGACACCAGCAGCGTCGCCGCCGCCGACCCGGGCAGCACGCTGGACGCCGGCTGGCAGCGCCGCGGCATCGCCCAGATCTTCGTGCGCAGCTACCAGGACAGCGACGGCGACGGCAAGGGCGACCTGAAGGGGCTGATTTCGCGGCTGGACTACCTGAAGTCGCTGGGCGTCGGCGGCATCTGGCTGATGCCGATCACCGCCAGCCAAGACGAGGACCACGGCTACGCGGTGAAGGACTACCGCGCCGTCGAGAGCGACTACGGCACGCTGGCCGACCTGGACGCGCTGGTCGCCGCGGCGCACGCGCGCGGCCTGGGCGTCATCGTCGACTACGTGATGAACCACAGCGCCGCCCAGCACCCGGCTTTCCTGAACTCGCGCGCCGGCGCGTCCAACGCCTTTCGCGGCTGGTACGTCTGGCAGAGCTCGCATCCCAGCGGCTGGAGCATCTACGGCAGCGACCCCTGGCGCGCCTACGACGGCAGCTGGTACTTCGCGCCGTTCTGGGACCAGATGCCCGACTTCAACCTGACGAACACGGCGGTCGTCGACTGGCACCACGACAACCTGCGCTTCTGGCTCAACCGCGGCGTCGACGGCTTCCGCTTCGACGCCGTCGGCAACCTCGTCGAGAACGGCCCGTCGGCCTGGGAGAACCAGCCGCAGAACCATGTGCTGATGGCTTCGGTGCGCGACCTGGTCGGCGGCTACCAGAACCGCTACATGGTCTGCGAAGGCCCGAGCGACCCGGCCGGCTACGCCGCGAGCTGCGGCAGCGCCTTCGCCTTCGGCCACCAGAGCGACCTGATCGCCGCGGCGCAGGGCGACACGACGGCCATCGCCGCCGTCGCCGCCTATCCGAGCACGGCCCCGGCCGGCGCGGCGACCTTCCTGTCCAACCACGACAGCTTCGCCGGCCAGCGCCCGTACGACCAGCTCGGCGGCAACGTCGCGCAGTACAAGCTCGCCGCCGCCACCTACCTGCTGCAGCCCGGCATTCCCTTCGTCTACTACGGCGAGGAGATCGGCATGGCCGGGGCCTCGTCGCTGAGCGGCGACCCCAAGCTGCGCACGCCGATGAGCTGGACGCCCTCGGGCGGCTTCACGACCGGCACGCCGTATCGCGCCAAGTCGGCCAACGTCTCGGGCTACAACGTCGAGGCCGAGGCGGCGGATGCCGGCTCGCTGCTGGCCTTCTACAAGACGATGCTGGCGCTGCGCGGCTCGCGGCCGTCGATCTCGGCGGGCGACTACCAGCAGCCGGCGGCCAGCGGCACGCTGCTGAGCTTCCAGCGCACGCAGGGCAGCGAACGCACTCTGGTCGTGCTGAACTACGGCGCCACCAGCGCGACGGCGACCGTCACCGGCCTGCCGGCCAATGCGACGCTGGCCAGCCTGTACCCGAGCGGCGATGCCGGCGCGACGGCGAGCGCCGCCGGGCAGGCCTCGATCACGATGGCCGCACGCTCGGTGCGCGTCTTCGACGTGCGCTGAACGGCGTCAAGCCTCGGCAGGCGCAGAACGCCTTCCGGCGTTCTGCGTCCAGGCTCAGCCCTCGCGCGTGATATCGCGCTCGGGCCTTCGGCAGGCGCAGAACGCCTTCCGGCGTCCTGCGTCCGGCCTCAGAGCTGCTGCAGCACCTCGTAGCGCTTCTGCCGGTACTCCTCGTCGGTGATGAGGCCGTTGTCGTGCAGGCGCTTCAGGGTGCGCAGGCGCTGTTCCTGCTCTTCGAAGAAGCCGGCGTCGCGCGGACGCTGCGGCGCGGGGGCGACGGCGCCCGGCGCCGCCGGAACCGGTGCCGGCACCGCAGCCGGTGCCGCGCCGGGGACCGGAGCAGCCGCCGGGGCGGCCGGGGCCGCAGCCTGCGGCGGAGCGACCAGCACCGAGACCCAGTCGGCGCGCACCTTGCGGCCGTTGGGCGCGTCGATGCGCACGCTGGCGTCGACCGGCGCGGCGCGACGGCCGGGCTCGAAGGCGATGCGCACGCCGGTGGCCCGGAACTGGCCCTCGAACTGCGCCCAGACCATGCCGGTGATCAGCTGCAGGCCGTCGGCGGTGCGGAACACGCGGCCGGTCGTCACGGTGCGCGGCACCAGCGGGCCGAAGCCGCCGTGGCGGCCGGTGACGGCGAACGCGACGTCCTGGTTCGGCTGCGCCGTCGCCAGCGCCTTGGCCAGGGCCGGCACCAGCGTCTTCAGTTCGTCGTCGTTGAACAGCGGGTCGTCCTTCGCGGCGTTGCGCAGCGGCGACAGTGCTGCACGCAGTTGCTCGCTGGAAATGACCGCCGGATGCATCGACGGCGCCGCGCCGGGCTCGGCGCGCTCGATGCGCACGAACTCGTGCGTGTCGGCATAGACCGTCGAGACCACCCGATCGGCACTGCTGTCGGGCATGAAACGCTCGGCACGCCCGGTGGGCGACTGCGCGAACGCGATCGAGGCGGCGCAGGCCAGCAGGGCCGCGCAGGACACCGGACGCCAGGCGCCGGACGGGAACGCACGCATCGACAAGCTCCTCAAGACAGGAAGCGGCCAGTGTCGCATGACGGCACACCCGGCCGACAGCGCGCCGGCGGCACCCGGCCCGTCAGGCCGCCGTAACAATCCTACATCAGGCCCCGGGGCTTGCCGCTAAGTCCTTGATTTGCAACGATTGACAAAGCCCACCAATAGAGTAAACCCGGTTTCATTGAGGTACGCCGATGTATATTCTCTACATCGGCATGCGCCAGGAGCGCAGGGGTCGTGGTGGTCGAGCCCGATCCGGGGCGCGATGGCGGAGGTGCGACAGTGGCAGACGTCCGATTGACGAACGTGAACAAGGCTTTCGGCGAGACGAAAGTGCTTCACGACATCAATCTGGAGATCCACGACGGCGAGTTCATGGTCTTTGTCGGGCCCTCGGGCTGCGGCAAGTCGACTCTGCTGCGTGTGATCGCGGGTTTGGAAGACATCACGTCGGGCGAGCTTCGCATCGGCGGGCGCGTCGTCAACGACGTGCCGCCGGCCGAACGCGGCATCGCGATGGTCTTCCAGTCGTACGCGCTGTATCCGCACATGACGCTGTTCGACAACATGGCCTTCGGCCTGAAGCTGGCCAAGATGCCGAAGGACGAGATCGACCGCGCGGTGCACGGCGCGGCCAAGATCCTCAACATCGAGCACCTGCTGGACCGCAAGCCCAAGGCGCTGTCCGGCGGCCAGCGCCAGCGCGTGGCGATCGGCCGCGCGATCGTGCGCAAGCCCGAGGTCTTCCTCTTCGACGAGCCGCTGTCCAACCTGGACGCCGCGCTGCGCGTGCGCATGCGCTACGAGTTCGCCAAGCTGCACGAGAGCCTGAAGACGACGATGGTCTACGTCACGCACGACCAGGTCGAGGCGATGACGCTGGCCAACCGCATCGTCGTGCTGTCCACCGGCAAGGTCGAGCAGGTCGGCGCGCCGCTGGAGCTCTACGAATACCCGGTGAACCTCTTCGTCGCCGGCTTCATCGGCTCGCCGAAGATGAACTTCATCACCGGCGAGATCGTCTCGGCCGACGCCAGCGGCGCCAGCGTGCGCCTGCCCTCCGGCGCCGTGCTGCGCGCCGAGGTCGACGCCGCGGCCGCCAAGCCCGGCGACAAGGTGACGCTGGGCGTGCGCCCGGAGCACTTCGTCGTCGGCGCGGAACACAACACGATCGAGGTCGAGCTGACCTTCGTGGAGTCGCTGGGCAGCCAGACGCACGGCTACGTCAGCTGCGCCGGCGTCGACGACGCGATGACCTGCGAGCTCGGCAGCGGCTCGACCGCGATCGCCGGCGACCGGCTGAAGCTGGGCATCCCGCCGTCGCACTGCCACCTGTTCGACGCCGAGGGCCAGGCCTTCCGGCGCCTGTACCGCCTGCCGCAGCGCGAGGCCGCCTGAGACGGCCCGCACCGCGACGCTTTCGTTCCCACACCGTCAAGACAAACGACTGAGGAGCCACCATGACGACAACCATCAAGCCGATCGCCGCCGCAGCAGCCATCGTCGCGTCCTTTGCCTTCGCCGGCGCCGCCAGCGCACAGGAAGCCGGCAAGCTGCTGGTCTGGATCAACGGCGACAAGGGCTACAACGGGCTGCAGAAGGTCGGTGACGCCTTCACCAAGGCCACCGGCGTGCCGGTCACCGTCGAGCACCCGGAAGACGCCCCGGGCAAGTTCCAGCAGGCCGCCGCCGCCGGCAAGGGCCCGGACATCTTCTGCTGGCCGCACGACCGCATGGGCGAGTGGGCCAAGTCGGGCCTGATCGTGCCGATCAACCCGGCCAAGAAGGTGCGTGACGACATCGAGGACACCGCCTGGAAGGCCTTCGGCTACCAGGGCAAGACCTGGGGCTACCCGATCTCGGTCGAAGCCATCGGCCTCATCTACAACAAGGCGCTGGTGAAGACGCCGCCCAAGAGCTTCGACGACGTGCTCAAGCTCGACAAGCAGCTGTCGGCCAAGGGCAAGCACGCCATCCTCTGGGACTACAACAACACCTACTTCACCTGGCCGATCCTGGCCGCCGGCGGCGGCAGCGTCTTCGGCCGTGACGCCAAGGGCGAGTACGACCCGGCCAAGGTCGGCGTCAACTCCGCCGGCGCCGTCAAGGGCGCCGAGCTGCTGGCCTCGATGATCAAGAACGGCAACATGCCCAAGGGTTCGGGCTACGCCGAGATGGAAGCCGCGTTCAACAAGGGCGACGTGGCGATGATGATCACCGGCCCCTGGGCCTGGGACAACCTGCGCAAGAGCAAGATCGACTTCGGCGTCGCGCCGATCCCCGACGTCGCCGGCAAGCCCTCGCGTCCGTTCGTCGGCGTGCTCGGCTGCATGATCTCCGCGCCCAGCAAGAGCAAGGACGTGGCCAAGGAGTTCATCGAGAACACGCTGCTGAAGGTCGACTCGCTGAAGACGATCAACGCCGACGTGCCGCTGGGCACCCCGGCCAACAAGGCCTTCTTCAAGGAGCTCTCCAACGACGCCAACATCAAGGCGACGATGGAGAACGCGCGCCGCGGCGAGCCGATGCCCAACATCCCCGAGATGGGCCGCTTCTGGTCGTCGATGGCCTCGGCGCTGGAGAACATCAGCAACGGCCGCCAGGCCCCGAAGGAAGCGCTCGACGCGGCCGCCGCGCGCATGCTCGGCAAGTAAGCCGGCGACACCGGCCAACGGAAGGCGGCGCGATGCGCCCCTTCCGGCATCACGCACGGGGCGGCCAGGCGCCGCCCCGGTTCGAGCGACGGCGCCCGCAGGGCAGGCGCCACGGGACGACGATGGGACGAACCGACTGGGGCCGACTGCTGAAGTGGCCGTTCACGACGGTCACGGCACTGGCCTGCCTGTGGCTGGTCTTCCGCATCTACGCCAGCGGCCAGCCGCTGTGGGCGCTGGCGGCGCTGGGGCTGTTCGGGCTGGGCTTCTTCGTCTACCTGTCCAACGTCGCCTTCGCCTACCGCTACCTGTTCCCGGGCCTGGCCGGGATGCTGGTGTTCGTCGCCTTCCCGCTGCTCTACACGGTGCAGATCGGGTTCACGAACTACTCCTCGTCCAACCTGCTCAGCTACGAGCGCGCCACCGCCTACCTGCTGGAGCAGACGACGCCCGGCGAGGGCCACGGCTGGGGCTTCGCGCTGCATCCCGACGGCCAGCGTTTGCGCCTCGTGCTGGCGCCCGGCCAGGCCGACGACGACGAGCAGCCCGAGACGCGCGCCGAGCGCAGCCTCGTCACGCCGCCGCTGGCGCTGGGCGGCGCCCAGGAGATCAAGCTCGAGCCGCTGGCCGCCTCGGGTTTCAAGCCCGGCGAACCGCTGCCGCTGGGCGCGGTGCTGAAGAACCGCCAGGCGCTCGCGGCGCTGAAGCTCGTGCTGCCCGACGGCGCCGCGCTGTCCTATGCCGGCGTGCGCGAGTTCGCGCCGCTGGTGCCCACCTTCACGCGCGAAGCCGAGGGTGTGCTCAAGCAGACCGCCACCGGCGTCGTCTTCCGCGCCAACCGCGACACCGGCTTTTACGAGGACGGGGCCGGCGAACGCCTGCAGCCGGGCTTCAAGGTCGGCATCGGCCTGGGCAACTACCTGCGCATGGTCGAGGACCCGGAGTTCCGCGGGCCCTTCATCCGCATCTTCGTCTGGACCGTCGTCTTCGCCGCGCTGACGGTGCTGTTCACGCTGGCCGTCGGCACGACGCTGGCGGTGGTGCTGAACTGGGAGGCGCTGCGTTTTCGCACCGTCTACCGCACGCTGCTGTTCCTGCCCTACGCGGTGCCGGGCTTCATCTCGATCCTGGTCTTCAAGGGGCTGTTCAACCAGAACTTCGGCGAGATCAACCTGATCCTGAACACGCTGTTCGGCATCAAGCCGGCGTGGTTCGCCGATCCCTTCCTCGCCAAGGTGATGATCCTGCTGGTCAACACCTGGCTGGGCTACCCGTACATCATGGTGCTCTGCACCGGGCTCATCAAGGCGATCCCGGCCGACCTGTACGAGGCCTCGGCGATCGCCGGCGCCAAGCCGCTGACCAACTTCTGGAAGATCACGGCGCCGCTGATCGTCAAGCCGCTGACGCCGCTGCTGATCGCGTCCTTCGCGTTCAACTTCAACAACTTCGTGCTGATCGCGCTGCTCACCAACGGGCGGCCCGACTTCCTGAACACCAAGGTGCCGGCCGGCACGACCGACATCCTGGTGTCCTACACCTACCGCATCGCGTTCCAGGACTCGGGGCAGAACTTCGGGCTCGCCGCGGCGATCTCGACGATCATCTTCTTCCTCGTGGCGATGCTGTCGATGGCCAACCTGAAGCTGGCCAAGGTCAACGACGAGCGGAAGTAAGCCATGGCCATCGTCACCGGCAAGTCGCAACGCTGGCGCCTGCTCGGCGCGCACCTGTTCCTGATCGCGCTGATCTGCGTGACGGTGTTCCCGCTGCTGGCCATCGTCTCGATCTCGCTGCGCCCGGGCAACTTCGCCACCGGCTCGCTGATCCCCGAGACGATCAGCTTCGAGCACTGGAAGCTGGCTCTCGGCATCCCCTACGAGGCCGCCGACGGCAGCCTGGTGCAGCCGCCCTTCCCGGTGCTGCGCTGGCTGTGGAACTCGGTGAAGATCGCCGGCATCTCGGCCTTCCTGATCGTCGCGATCTCGACGACCGCCGCCTACGCCTTCGCGCGGCTGAAGTTCCGCTTCAAGACGCAGATCCTGAACTCGATGCTGCTCTTGCAGATGTTCCCGGCGGTGCTGGCGCTGGTGGCCATCTACGCGATCTTCGAGGCCATCGGCAGCTACGTGCCCTGGCTGGGCATCGAGACCCACGCCGGGCTGATCGTCGCCTACCTGGGCGGCTGCGCGATGCACGTCTGGACCATCCGCGGCTACTTCGACACGATCCCCGTCGAGATCGAGGAATGCGCCAAGGTCGACGGCGCGACGCACTGGCAGGCCTTTCGCTACGTGCTGCTGCCGATGGCGGTGCCGATCCTGATGGTGGTCTTCGTGCTGGCCTTCATCGGCGCGGTCATCGAGTACCCGGTGGCGTCGATCCTGCTGCGCCAGGAACACAACCTGACGCTGGCCGTCGGCTCCAAGTACTTCCTCTACGAGCAGCGCTACCTCTGGGGCGACTTCGCCGCCGCGGCGGTGCTGTCGGGCCTGCCGATCACGCTCGTCTTCCTGTTCGCCCAGAAATGGATCGTCTCCGGCCTCACCGCCGGTGGCGTCAAAGGATGACCCCCCCCGTAGCGCCTTCGGCGCTCCCCCCCAGGGGGGCGCCGCCAGCGGCCCGGCAGAGCCGGCTCCGCGGCGGCCGCTTGATGGCGCCACATGGGCGCCGCACCCGCAGCTCCGGCTGCCCTCCGGAGCGACACGCATGATGTTCCGCCGTACCGTCGCCGCGCTCGCGGCCGCCCTCGCCCTCGGCTCGGCCGCGGCCGCCGACGAGCCCGTCGCGCGCCCGGGGCGCTTCGCCGACAACCCGATCGTCTACTTCGTCGTCACCGACCGCTTCGCCAACGGCAACCCGGCCAACGACGGCAGCTACGGCCGCAAGCGCGAGGCCAAGCCGCAGGACGACATCGGCAGCTTCCACGGCGGCGACCTCGCCGGGCTGACGGCCAAGCTGCGCGAAGGCTGGTTCCGCGAGCTCGGCGTCAACGCGATCTGGATCACCGCGCCCTACGAGCAGATCCACGGCTGGGTGGTCGGCGGCAGCAAGGAGTTCAAGCACTACGGCTACCACGGCTACTTCGCGCTCGACTACACCAAGCTCGACGCCAACATGGGCACGCCGGCCGAGCTGCGCGAGCTGGTGGCCACCGCGCACGCCCAGGGCATCCGCATCCTGTTCGACGTCGTGATGAACCACCCGGGCTACGGCGACATCCAGAGCCTGTCGGAGTACGTCACCGAGCCCGAGACCGACAAGAAGCGCGGCATGCTCTGGAAGGGCTACGAGGCGGCGACGCTGCGCGACTACCACTCGTGGATCGACTACAACGACCCCGCCTGGCTGCAGTGGTGGGGGCCGGACTGGATCCGCTCCGGCCTGCGCGGCTACACCGAAGGCGGCAGCGACGACCTGACCAAGCAGCTCGCCTTCCTGCCCGACTTCAAGACCGAGTCCGACAAGCCGGTCGGCCTGCCGCCGTTCCTGAAGAAGAAGGCCGACACCGAGGCGGTGGAACTGCCGAACACGACGGTGCGCGGCTATCTCGTCGCCTGGCTGTCGCGCTGGGTGCGCGACTACGGCATCGACGGCTTCCGCGCCGACACCGTCAAGCACGTCGAGTACCCGTCGTGGACGGCGCTGAAGGACGCGTCGACGAAGGCGCTGGCCGAGTGGAAGGCCGCCAACCCGAAGGCCGCGATCGACGACGCGCCGTTCTGGATGACCGGCGAGAACTGGGGTCAGGGCATCGAGCGCACGCGCCACTACGACATCGGCTTCGACAACATGATCAACTTCGACTTCCAGCGCCGCGCCGAGGCCAAGGGAGCCGAGCTCGACAAGGTCTACGCCGAGTACGCGCGCACGCTGGCCGCGCCGGCGACGCACAACGTGCTGTCGTACATCTCATCGCACGACACCAAGCTCTTCGACCGCAAGGCGATCCTCGACGGCGCGACGGCGCTGATGCTGGCGCCCGGCGGCGTGCAGATCTATTACGGCGACGAGAGCGCGCGCCCCGACGGCCCGGCGGCCTACGGCGACCCGCAGCAGTCGACGCGCTCGGACATGAACTGGGCCAGCCTGGACAGCGCGGCGCTGGCGCACTGGCGCAAGCTGGGCCAGTTCCGCGCCCGCCACGTGGCCGTCGCACGCGGCAAGCACTGGCAGATCGCCGCCCAGCCCTACACCTTCGCCCGCGTGCTGCCGGAAGACCGCATCGTCGCGGCCGTCGGCGCCCGCGGCACGGTGACGATCAGCGTCGCCGACGTCTTCGCCGACGGCACGCGCGTGCACGACGCCTACGGCGGCGGCAGCGCGACGGTGGCCGGCGGCAAGGTGACGCTGGACGCCGACCCGCGCGGCGTCGTGCTGCTCGAAGCGCTGAAGTGAACCAAGGAGGCCGCGGGTGGGCGGCCCGTTCGAACCCCACCGAAGGAGCAAAGATGAAACGACTCGCCTGGATCGCCGCGCTCGGTACCGCGGCCCTGCTCTCGGCCGGCCCGGCCGCCGCGCAGGACGCGGTCAAGGTCGCCGAGGTGCCCGCCGACACGATCTCGCTGCACTACTACCGTCCGGACGGCAGCTACGCCGGCTGGGGCGTGCACTTCTGGGAATCGTTCGAGAAGGTGCAGGACGGCAAGGTCGTCGGCCCGCGCGACAAGGCCGACATGCCGATCATGGGCATCAGCTGGGGCAACCCGATGAAGCCCACCGGCCAGGACGGCTTCGGCATGTACTGGCAGGTCAAGGCCAACGAGTTCCGCAACGGCAAGATCAACTACATCATCCACAAGGGCGACAACAAGGACTGCACCAAGGACTCGACCTGGATGCTGCCGCAGGGTCGCCAGGTGTTCATCAACGCCGGCGACTGCACCGCGTACTTCACGCTCGAAGAGGCGCTGAAGGCACGCAAGTGAGTTGAACGCCGCCCGGCCTCCAGCCGGGCACGACGCAAAAAAAGGCGCTCCGAGGAGCGCCTTTGTCGTAAAGGGACGAGTCGCGAACAGGGTGCCGGTCGCCCGGCACCCCGTCAGCCGATCACCACCAGGCTTCGATCTGGAAGCCGTAGGTCGTGCCGTTGGTGTCCGAGCCGAAGCGGCCCGTGCTGCCACCAGCCACACCACCCCACTGGTCACGCGCGGCGTCGTTCCACTTCGCGTGCGTGACGTACAGGCGCAGTTCCGGACGCGCCCAGAAGCCACGGCCGGCGACCAGCGTCGGGGCGATCGTGAACTTCGTCAGGTTCATCGTCTTCAGGTTGTCGGGCTTCACGCGGTCGTAGCCGAGTTCAGCCTGCAGCTTGAAGTAGTCGGTGAGGTGCCAGACCGGGCGCACGCCGATCGAGGTCCACGAATAGTTGTCCTTCGTGTCCTGGTGCATGATCTCGTACATGCCGCTGAACGACGGCGAGAACTCGACCACGCCCCAGTCCAGGATGCGCCAGGTCTTGTTGTCGTTGTCGGCGGTGTAGGACGGATAGCCGAGCACCAGGTTGCTCGCCGAGCCCTTGCCGTACTGCACGGCCAGCTTGTTGAAGCCGCCGAACATCGGGATCATGTGCTCGACCTGCAGGAACGAGCCGTTCTCCGCGGTCGCGCCATTGGTCGAGTCGGCACGGTTCAGCTCGATCGCGAAGTCCAGCGTGCCGGCCCCGCCCAGGCTGATGCCTTCGTAGCGGAAGTCGTGGCGGGTCATGCCACGGTCGGTGTCGGTGTTGCGCATCAGCGCGTACGAGAACTTGCCCGGGCCGGCCTGCACGTCCTCGATACCCGCGCCGTAGCCCGAGGTGTCGTGGTAGTAGAAGTCCGACATGTGGACGTCTTCGCGCTTGTAGTAGCGCTTGCCCGCCCAGACGCTGGCGCCATTGAGCATCGGCAGGCCCTTCACGCCGATCCAGTTCTGGCGCAGCGCCCAGTCGGCGCCGTCGTTCTTCAGGCTCTCGTAGTCCTGCTGCGTCGAGTACGCCTTGCTGTACGCGAACATCAGGTGGTAGTCGAACTTGACGCCGTCCTTGCCGTCGTAGAGGTTCTGGTCGAGCTGGGCTTCACCGTAGGTTTCGCACTCGTTGCCGAGACGGTACTTGGTGTAGGCGCCCGGGAGCGAGAAGCAGGTCTGGTCGCCGCCACCGCTGGTGACGCCGGAGCCGCTGCGGATGTAGCCATGGAACTCCAGCGCGCTCGCGCCGGTGCTGAACAGCGCGGCCGCAGCGGCCGCCGCCAGTGGAAGAAGTCGGGTGTGAAGGCGAGACATCGTTAACTCCTCGTTCGTGGTCTAGTGGTGAATGGGACGGGGAAATTCGGCGGGCGCCCGTCGTGCAAGCCCCGGCCCGAATCGCGACCGTCGTCCGGCGGTCGCGGCAGTGCCGTCATGCGCGGGGTCTCGCGGTCCCCCGGCCCGACGGGCGCTCGGCTGGCCACGGCGCGTGCTCATGCGGCGTGGCCTTGTGAAGTGGCGCGACGGCGCCGTGCCTCGATGGCGGCGGCGGCGCCGTACAGCGCGGCGTACGGCTCGACGATCAGCGCCGTCGGTACCGCTTCGAGGTAGGCACGAAAGCGCCCCTTGGCCTCGAAACGTTCACGGAAACGCGAGGCGAAGAAGAAGTCGGCGAAACGCGGCACGATGCCGCCGCCGATGAACACGCCACCGCGCGCGCCGAAGGTCAGCGCGACGTTGCCGGCGAAGCCGCCGAGCATCGCGCAGAAGCTGTCCAGCGTCGCGGCGCACAGCGCGTCCGAGCCGTCGGCGCCGCGCGTGCCGATCTCCTCGGCCGTCAGTTCGGCCGCGGCCTCGCCGCGCACGCGGGCGATGGCGCGGTACAGCGTCGGCAGACCGATGCCCGACAGCAGGCGTTCGGCCGACACGTGCTCGAACTCGCCGCGCACGACGCGCAGGACTTCGGCCTCGAAATCGTCGCCTGCCGCGAGCGTCGCGTGGCCGCCTTCGCCGGCGATCGCGCGCCAGCCGTGGGCCGTCTCGAGCAGGCCGCCGACGCCCAGCCCGGTGCCCGGGCCGAGCACGGCCAGCGTGCCGCGCGCCGCCGGCAGCGCGCCGTGGGCACGCAGCTGCTGCGGTGCCAGCCCCGGCAGCGACAGCGCCAGGGCCTCGAAGTCGTTGAGCATCAGCAGGCCGTCCAGACCCAGCGCCGCCTCGCTCTCGGCGCGCGAGAACGACCAGGCGCTGTTCGTCAGCTCGATGCGGTCCTGCCCGACCGGGGTGGCGACGGCGAACGCCGCCCAGTCGGGCGCCTGCCAGCCGGTGCCGGCGGCGGCCTGGCGCTCGGCCAAGTAGGCCCGCGCGGCCTCGACCGGGCCGGCGTAGTCGGCGCAGCGCACGCGGTGGATGTCGCGCGGCGGCGCACCGGCGCCGTCGACGAGCGCAAAACGCGCGTTCGTACCGCCGATGTCGGCCACCAGCCAGGGCCGCGGCACGGCACTGCCACCGAGGTTCACGACAATCCCTCCCCCGCCGTGCACGAGGAGGACCGGCCGGCGCTCTTGGCGACGATCGGGTGATGGTTCACGGGAGCCCTCCTCGACTCGAACCGGGCGCCGGGATCGGCGCCTTTGCGATGCACGGCAAACCCTTGCAAAGCATCGAAAAGGTAGCAAAACTACAAGTACGCGACAAGCCAATGTTGCACCTGGGCAACTGAGGGCTTCCCCCTGATCCGGACATGCCGGGCATGGGTACTGCTTCGGTCACCTTGAAGCACTGCCCGGCATGCCGCATCGTGGTGCAGCCCTTCCAGGATACGGATCTGACGGGATCAGTAGTCCGGCTACATCGTCACTCGGCGCGCACCGTCAGGCGCCCGAAGCTCGGAACCCGTCCATGACGCCTTTCGAACATCCCCGCCTGCTCGCCGACATCGGCGGCAACTACGCCCGCTTCGCGGTCGAGGCCGCGCCCGGTGCCTTCGGCCACGTCGCGTCCATCCCCTGCGCCGCGCACCCGGACTTCCATTCCGCGGTGCGTGCCTACCTCGGTTCGCTGCCGCCCTCGCTGGCCGACACGATCGAACACGCCGCCGTCGCCATCGCCAACCCGGTCGAAGGCGACCTGGTGCGCATGACGAACTACCACTGGCAGTTCTCGATCGAGCAGATGCGCGAACGCCTGGGGCTGCAGACCCTGGTCGTCATCAACGACTTCACCGCGCTGGCGATGGCGCTGCCGCGGCTGTCCAACGCCCAGCGCCGCCAGGTCGGCCCCGGCGAGGCGCGCGAGCGCAGCGTCATCGGCGTCATCGGCGCCGGCACCGGCCTGGGCGTCTCGGGGCTGATCCCGACCGGCGACGGTTACGTCGCGCTCGGCACCGAAGGCGGCCACGCCAGCTTCGCGCCGCGCGACGAGCGCGAGATCGCGATCCTGCGCTACGCCGCACGCCAGCACGAGCACGTCTCGTTCGAGCGCCTGCTCTCGGGCCCCGGCCTGGAGCTGATCTACCGCGCGGTCTCCGAGGGCCGCGGCGGCGAGCCGCTGCCGGCCACCGAGATCACGCGCCGCGCGATCGACGGCGGCGACGCGCTGTGCCTGCAGGCCGTCGAGGCCTTCTGCTCGATCCTCGGCACCGCCGCCGGCAACCTGGCGGTGACGCTGGGCGCCTTCGGCGGCATCTACATCGGCGGCGCCATCGTGCCGCGCCTGGGCGAGTACTTCGACCGCTCGCCGTTTCGCGCCCGCTTCGAGGACAAGGGCCGCTTCAGCGACTACGTGCGCACGATTCCGACCTTCGTCGTCAACGCCGATAACGCGACCTTCGCCGGCGCCTCGGCGATCCTCGCCGAGCAGCTGCGGCGCATGGACGCGCAGCAGGACACCGCCGTGCTCGGCCTGATCCGACGCGTGCGCAACAAGCTCTCGCCGGCCGAGCGCCGCGTCGCCGACCACGTGCTCGCCCACCCGCGGCCGACGCTGTCGGACCCGATCGCCGAGATCGCGCGTGCCGCCGCGGTCAGCCAGCCGACGGTCATCCGCTTCTGCCGCTCGCTGGGCTGCGAGGGCCTGTCCGACTTCAAGCTGCGCCTGGCCTCCAGCCTGACCGGCACGATCCCGGTCTCGCACACCCAGGTCACAGGCGAGGACACGATGCTCGAGCTGGGCGTCAAGGTGCTGGGCAACACCGCCTCGGCGATCCTGCAGGTGCGCGACCAGCTCAACCGCGACGCGATCGACCGCGCGATCGACCTGCTGACCGCGGCCGATCGGGTGGAGTTCTTCGCCGTCGGCCACTACGGCGTCGTCGCCGACGACGCGCAGCTGAAGTTCCTGCGTTTCGGCGTGCCGTCGATGGCGGTCACCGAACACCGGCTGCAGGTGCTGACGGCCAACGTGATGCGGCCGACCGACGTCGCCGTCATCATCAGCAGCAGCGGCCAGGTCGAGGACCTGCTCGCGGTCGCCGACAAGGCCCACGAGCGCGGCACGCCGGTGCTGGCGATCACCGCCAGCCAGTCGCCGCTGGCCAAGAAGGCCGACGTCGCGATCATCGTCGACCACCTCGAGGACCCGTCGACGCACGTGCCGATGATCAGCCGCATCCTGCACCTGCTGGTCATCGACATCCTGGCCGTCGGCGTGGCGATGCGCCGCGGCGCCGAGCGCGTGGCCGAACTGCCGCGCGAGGAGATCGTCGGCTTCGACGAGGCGCCGCTGGAGTCGCCGCCGCCGGGCGCGCGCCGTGCCGGCCCCGGCATCAGCACCGCCGGCCCGCTGGCGCATCTGACCGCGCACAGCCGATAAAATCGCGGACCCTGCCCCGAGGAGCGTTGCGATGGCGTCGGCCACCAGGCTCGGGGCGAGCCGCGGCACCGGTCGCGGCCGCAGCAACGGCGCTCGTCCCATTCCCCCTGGAGTGACACGATGACCGCTGCCCTGCCCGCGATGCGCCTGTCGGGCCTCGAACCCGTCTCGATCGGCGACGGAACGCTGTTCGTCAACATCGGCGAGCGCACCAACGTCACCGGCTCGCGCGCCTTCGCCCGCATGATCCTCGAGGGCCGCTTCGAGGACGCGCTGTCGGTCGCGCGCCAGCAGGTCGAGAACGGCGCCCAGGTCATCGACGTCAACATGGACGAGGCGATGCTCGACTCGGCCGCGGCGATGGACCGTTTCCTGAAGCTGCTGGCCACCGAGCCCGAGATCGCGCGCGTGCCGGTGATGGTCGACAGCTCCAAGTGGAGCGTCATCGAGACCGGGCTCAAGTGCCTGCAGGGCAAGGGCATCGTCAACTCGATCTCGCTGAAGGAGGGCGAGGCCGAGTTCAAGCGCCAGGCGAAGCTGGTGCGCCGCTACGGCGCCGCGGCCGTCGTCATGGCCTTCGACGAGCAGGGCCAGGCCGACACCTACCGGCGCAAGACCGAGATCTGCGCGCGCGCCTACCGCATCCTCGTCGACGAGGTCGGTTTCCCGCCCGAGGACATCGTCTTCGACCCCAACGTCTTCGCGATCGCCACCGGCATCGAGGAGCACGCCAACTACGCCGTCGACTTCATCGAGGCGACGCGCTGGATCAAGCAGAACCTGCCCGGCGCCAAGGTCTCGGGAGGCATCAGCAACGTCTCGTTCAGCTTCCGCGGCAACGACCCGGTGCGCGAGGCGATCCACACCGTCTTCCTCTATCACGCGATCAAGGCCGGCCTGGACATGGGCATCGTCAACGCCGGCATGGTCGGCGTCTACGACGACCTGGACGCCGAGCTGCGCGAGCGTGTCGAGGACGTGGTGCTGAACCGCCGCGCCGACGCCGCCGAGCGCCTGATCGAGATCGCCGAACGCGCCAAGGGCGCGGCGCGCGACGACTCGGCGCGCCTGGCCTGGCGCGCCGGCACGGTGGAGGAACGCCTGGCGCACGCGCTGGTGCACGGCATCACCGAGTTCATCGCCGCCGACACCGAAGAGGCCTGGCAGACGGTGCGCGCCAAGGGCGGGCGCCCGCTGCACGTCATCGAAGGCCCGCTGATGGCCGGCATGAACACCGTCGGCGACCTCTTCGGCCAGGGCAAGATGTTCCTGCCGCAGGTGGTCAAGAGCGCGCGCGTGATGAAGCAGGCGGTGGCCCAGCTGCTGCCTTACATCGAGGCCGAGAAGCTGGCGCTGCAGGACGCCGGCGGCGACGTCAAACCCAAGGGCAAGGTGATCATCGCCACCGTCAAGGGCGACGTGCACGACATCGGCAAGAACATCGTCACCGTCGTCCTGCAGTGCAACAACTTCGAGGTCGTCAACATGGGCGTGATGGTCCCGTGCCAGGACATCCTCGAGAAGGCGCGTGTCGAAGGCGCCGACATCGTCGGCCTGTCGGGCCTCATCACGCCCAGCCTGGAGGAGATGCAGCACGTCGCCGCCGAGATGCAGCGCGACGCATGGTTCCGCGAGCGCGGCACGCCGCTCTTGATCGGCGGCGCCACCTGCAGCCGCGTGCACACCGCGGTGAAGATCGCGCCGCACTACGACGGCCCGGTGATCTACGTGCCCGACGCCTCGCGCAGCGTCGGCGTCTGCTCGGACCTGCTGTCCGAGGAGCGCCAGGCGGCCTACCTCGCCGAGCTGCGCGCCGACTACGAGCACGTGCGCCGGCTGCATGCCAGCAAGAAGGCGACGCCGCTGGTGACGCTGGCCGCCGCGCGCGCCAACCGCGCCCGCCCCGACTGGGCGGCCTACGAGCCGCCGGCGCCGCGTGCGCCCGGCCGGCGCCTGTTCCGCCACTACGACCTGGCGGAGCTCGCGCGCTTCATCGACTGGGGCCCGTTCTTCCAGACCTGGGACCTCGCCGGCCCCTACCCGGCGATCCTCGACGACGAGATCGTCGGCGAGGCCGCACGCCGCGTCTTCGCCGACGGCCAGCGCATGCTGGAGCGCCTGGTCGAAGGCCGCTGGCTGCAGGCCAACGGCGTCGTCGCGCTGCTGCCGGCCAACACGGTGGACGAGGACACGATCGAGGTCTACACCGACGACAGCCGCAGCCAGGTCGCGATGCGCTGGACGCCGCTGCGCCAGCAGGGCGAGCGCCCGGTGATCGACGGCGTGCCGCGGCCCAACCGCAGCCTCGCCGACTTCGTCGCGCCGCGCGGGGTCAAACCCGACTGGATCGGGATGTTCGCCGTCACCGCCGGCCTGGGCTGTGACGAACGCGCGCAGCGTTTCGCCGAAGCCCACGACGACTACTCGTCCATCATGGTCAAGGCCCTGGCCGACCGCCTGGCCGAAGCCTTCGCCGAGCGCCTGCACCAGCGCGTGCGCACCGAACTCTGGGGCTACGCCGCCGACGAGGCGCTGGCCGTCGACGAGCTGATCGGCGAACGCTACCGAGGCATCCGCCCGGCGCCGGGTTACCCGGCCTGCCCCGACCACGGCCCCAAGCGCGCGATGTTCGAGCTCTTGAAGGCCACGGAGATCGGCATGGGCCTGACCGAGAACCTGGCGATGACGCCGGCAGCCAGCGTCAGCGGCTTCTATCTCGCGCACCCGGAAGCCTGCTACTTCAACGTCGGCCCGGTCGGCGACGACCAGGTCGCCGACTTCGCCGCGCGCGAGGGCATCAGCCGGGAAGACGCCGAGCGCCGGCTGGCGACGCAGCGCCGCTGAGGCTTCAGTCCGCGGCGTCGAGCCCGCGCTGCAGCTGCAGCGCCTCGGCCATCGTGGTGACGCCGATCGTCGCGGCGCCGTCCAGGTCGGCGATCGTGCGCGCGACGCGCAGCGTGCGGTGCAGGCGCCGGCCCGACCAGCCCAGCTTCTCGGCCGCGGTCTGCAGCAGGCGCCGCGCGGCGGCCTCGGCGACGCAGCAGCGGTCGGTGTCGGCCGCGCCGAGGCGGCCGTTGGGCTCGCCCTGGCGGTCGAGCTGGCGCGAGCGTGCGGCCGCCACCCGCGCCGCCACCGCCGCCGAGCTCTCGCCGCTGGGAGCGCCCATCAGCTCGGCCGGGCGCACCGCCGGCACCTCGATCTGCAGGTCGATGCGGTCGAGCAGCGGCCCCGACAGCCGGCTGCGGTAACGCGCCACGCCGTCGGCGCCGCAGCGGCAGGCGCGGCCGGTGGCGGCGAAAGCGCCCAGCCAGCCGCAGGGACAGGGGTTCATCGCCGCGACGAGCTGGAAGCGCGCCGGGAACTGCGCCTGGCGCGCGGCGCGCGAGATCGTCACCCGGCCGGTCTCCAGCGGTTCACGCAGCGCCTCCAGCGCGGCGCGCGCGAACTCGGGCAGCTCGTCGAGGAACAGCACGCCGCCGTGCGCCAGCGAGATCTCGCCCGGCCGCGGCGGCGAACCGCCGCCGACCAGCGCCACCGCACTCGCACTGTGGTGGGGCGAACGCACCGGCCGGCGGCCGAAGCCGGCGCCGTCCAGGGCCTGCGGCGCCAGCCCTTGCAGCGCGGCGCTGACCAGCGCCTCCTCGTCGTCCATCGCCGGCAGCAGCCCGGGCAGGCGCGCGGCGAGCATCGACTTGCCGGTGCCGGGCGGGCCGACGAGCAGAAGCGAGTGCGCGCCCGCGGCGGCGATCTCCAGCGCCCGCTTGGCCGCCGCCTGGCCGCGCACGTCGCGCAGGTCGGGCGCCGGCTCGCCGGGCTCGGCCGGCGGCGGCCGTGCCGGAGACAGCGGCTCGGCGGCTTCGCCGGGCAGCAGCGCCTGCACGACCTCGAGCAGCGTCGCCGCACCGCGCACGTCCAGCCCGCCGACCCGGGCCGCGCTGCCGGCGCTGGCCGCCGGCAGCACCAGCGTGCGGCCGCCGCCGTCGCGGCGCGCGGCCAGCGCCAGGGCCAGCGCGCCGCGCACCGGGCGAAGCTCGCCGGCCAGCGACAGCTCGCCGGCGAACTCGCAGGCCGCCAGCCGGGCGGCGTCGAGCACGCCGTCGGCGGCCAGGATGCCCAGCGCGATCGGCAGGTCGAAACGCCCCGACTCCTTGGGCAGGTCGGCCGGCGCCAGGTTGACCGTGATGCGTTTGTTGTGCGGGAACTGGAAGCCGCTGTGCTGCAGCGCCGCGCGCACGCGCTCGCGCGATTCCTTGACTTCGGTATCCGCGAGGCCGACGAGCGTGAAACACGGCAAACCGTTGGCGAGCTGCACCTCGACGTGCACCGCCGGCGCGTCCAGCCCGTCGAGCGCACGGCTCGCCACCACCGCCAAGCTCATCTGCCGCCTCCCCGCGGCGATTGTCCGGGCCGCCGGCGGCGCGCACGCGGCGGCGGCCTCGCACCAAGGGAGTGCACCAAAAGAGGGATGCACGGCGCCGTGCATCGCATGGAAGCCGGCCGCAGCCCCGTCCGCCGCGGCTGTAACCGTTTGTGGTCACTGGCATGGAAGCTGCAGTAGCCGCGACGGCACTCGTCACCTCCGCACTGCAGCCCCTCATGAAGAGACTGATCCCGGCCAGCCCCGACACCGCAGCGACTCCCGCGGTGCAGGCCCTGGGCCGAGCGCATCCGGTGCCGAAGCACATCCCCGTCGCCACGGCCGGCCACGTCCGCACGGCGCGCTCCGGCGCGGCGTCGGCGGGCGGGCACACGCAACCCTAGAGGACCAGAGGACCGACCATGAAGATGGTGACCGCGATCGTCAAACCATTCAAGCTCGATGAAGTGCGCGAGGCCCTCAGCGGCATCGGCGTTCAGGGCATCACCGTGACCGAGGTGAAAGGCTTCGGCCGCCAGAAGGGCCACACCGAGCTCTACCGCGGCGCCGAGTACGTCGTCGACTTCCTGCCCAAGGTGAAGATCGAAGCCGCCGTCGACGAAGCCATCGTCGACCGCGTCATCGAGGCGATCGAAGGCGCCGCCCGCACCGGCAAGATCGGCGACGGCAAGATCTTCGTCAGCTCGCTCGAGCAGGTGGTTCGCATCCGGACCGGCGAAACCGGCACCGACGCCCTCTGAAGGCGCGACCCGAGACCAACCCGAGAAACCACCCCATCATGAAGAAACTGCTATCGATCCTGGCCGTGGGGCTCGCGCTCCTGGGCTCGGTGGACCTGGCGCTCGCCCAGGACGCCGCCTCGGCCGCTGCCGCCGCTTCCGACGCCGTGGCCACCGCCGCGGCGGCCGCACCGGCCGAAGCCGCTTCCGCGGCTGCCGATGCCGCCTCGGCCGCCGTCGCTGCCCCGGTGCCCAACAAGGGCGACGTGAGCTGGATGCTCGTCTCCACGCTGCTGGTGATCATGATGTCGATCCCCGGCCTGGCGCTGTTCTACGGCGGCCTGGTGCGCAGCAAGAACATGCTGTCGGTGCTGATGCAGGTGTTCGTCACCTTCTCGCTGATCACCGTGCTGTGGGTCGTCTACGGCTACAGCCTGGCGTTCACCGAAGGCAACCAGTTCATCGGCAGCTTCGACCGGCTGTTCCTGAAGGGCATCTTCGACCCCGCGACCGGCGCGTTCGCGATGGGCGCGACCTTCAGCAAGGGCGTCGTGATCCCCGAGATCGTCTTCGTCGCCTTCCAGGCCACGTTCGCGGCCATCACCTGCGGCCTGATCGTCGGCGCCTTCGCCGAACGCGTGAAGTTCTCCGCCGTGCTGCTGTTCATGGTGCTGTGGTTCACCTTCAGCTACACGCCGATCGCGCACATGGTCTGGTACTGGATGGGCCCGGACGCCTACACCGGCCCTGAAGTCGTCGACGCGATGAACGCCAAGGCCGGCCTGCTGTGGCAGTGGGGCGCGCTGGACTTCGCTGGCGGCACCGTGGTGCACATCAACGCCGCCGTCGCCGGCCTGGTCGGCGCCTACATGATCGGCAAGCGCATCGGCTACGGCAAGGAAGCCATGGCCCCGCACAACCTGACGATGACCATGGTCGGCGCCTCGCTGCTGTGGGTCGGCTGGTTCGGCTTCAACGCCGGCTCGGCGCTGGAAGCGGGCAACAGCGCCGCGCTGGCCTTCCTGAACACCTTCTCCGCCACCGCCGCCGCGGTGC
Organism: Rubrivivax gelatinosus IL144; assembly: GCF_000284255.1. Classification (NCBI taxonomy): domain Bacteria; kingdom Pseudomonadati; phylum Pseudomonadota; class Betaproteobacteria; order Burkholderiales; family Sphaerotilaceae; genus Rubrivivax; species Rubrivivax gelatinosus. Next base: position 260,839 of record NC_017075.1, on the reverse strand, counting down.
TGGCCTGGTGCGTCGGCGAAGCGCTGATCAAGGGCAAGGCCTCGATGCTGGGTGCCGCCTCGGGTGCCGTCGCCGGCCTCGTGGCCATCACCCCGGCCGCCGGCAACGTCGGCATCGTCGGCGGCCTGGTCATCGGCTTCATCGCCGGCTTCGCCTGCCTGTGGGGCGTCACCGGCCTGAAGAAGATCCTCGGCGCCGACGACTCGCTGGACGTGTTCGGCGTGCACGGCGTCGGCGGCATCATCGGTGCGCTGCTGACCGGTGTGTTCAACAACCAGGCGCTCGGCGGCCCGGGCCTGGTGACCGACTGGGTCACCGCCACGGTCGGCTCCAACGACATCCTGACCCAGCTGCTGATCCAGGCCAAGGCCGTCGGCGTGACCATCGTCTGGTCGGCTGCGGTCGCGTTCGTCTCGTACTGGGTCGTCGACAAGGTCATCGGCCTGCGCGTGCCGGAAGAAGAGGAACGCGAAGGTCTGGACATCACCTCGCACGGCGAGACGGCCTACAACAAGTAAGCTGCCGTCACCGCGACACGGGGCCGCCTTCGGGCGGCCCTTTTTCTTGCCCATGACGGTCGCGCAGCGGATGCCCGCGGCGCTTGTGCTTCGTGCCGCCGCCCCCACGTGCCAGAATTTCCGCCTCACCCTCCCCGCCTGCCATGGTCCCCAATCTCGTCACCGCCCTCACCGGCCCGATCAACGAGCTCGAGGCGCGCGTCCTGGAGTCGATGCCGGCGATCGAACGCTGGTTCCGGCTCGAATGGATGGAGCACACGCCTCCGTTCTATACCTCGGTGGACCTGCGCAACGCCGGCTTCAAGCTCGCGCCGGTCGACACCAACCTGTTCCCCGGCAGCTTCAACCACCTGACGCCGCAGATGCTGCCGCTGGCGGTGCAGGCGGCGATGGCGGCGATCGAGAAGATCTGCCCCGAAGCCAAGAACCTGCTGCTGATCCCGGAGCGCCACACGCGCAGCCCCGAGTACCTGGCCAACCTGCAGTGCCTGATCCAGGTCTTCAACCAGGCGGGCCTGAACGTGCGCCTGGGCTCGCTGGACGAGGACCTGAAGTCGCCGGTGCCGCTGGCCCTGCCCGACGGCGGCGAGCTGGTGCTCGAGCCGCTGCTGCGCGCCCGCGGCCGCCTGGGGCTCAAGGACTTCGACCCCTGCACGATCCTGCTGAACAACGACTTGTCGGCGGGCACGCCGGCGATCCTGGAAGACCTGCACCAGCAGTACCTGCTGCCGCCGCTGCACGCCGGCTGGGGCGTGCGCCGCAAGAGCCGCCACTTCCGCAGCTACGAGGAAGTCGCCAAGAAGTTCGCCAAGCTGCTGGGCATGGACCCCTGGCTGATCAACCCGATGTACGGCCAGTGCGGCCAGGTCGACTTCGGCGAAGCCACCGGCCTGGAGTGCGTGCAGTCGGCCGCCGACCAGCTGCTGGCCAAGGTGCGCCGCAAGTACAAGGAATACGGCATCGCCGAGAAGCCCTTCGTCGTCGTCAAGGCCGACAACGGCACCTACGGCATGGGCGTGATGACGGTGCGCGACGCCAAGGAGCTCGACGAGATCAGCCGCCACACGCGCGAGCGCATGAGCGTCGCCAAGGACGGCCAGCACATCAGCGAGGTCATCATCCAGGAAGGCGTGCCGACGCACGAACGCGTGGCCGACGCCGCCGCCGAACCGGTGGTCTGCATGATCGACCGCTACGTCGTCGGCGGCTTCTACCGCGTGCACGGCGAACGCGGCATCGACGAGAACCTCAACGCGCCGGGCTCGGACGTCGTGCCGCTGGCCTTCGCCGAATCGACCCAGCTGCCGCGCCCGGGCGCCAAGCCCGGCGCCAGTGCGCCCAACCGCTTCTACATGTACGGCGTCATCGGCCGGCTGGCGATGCTGGCCGCGGCCTACGAGCTGGAAGCCACCGACCCGGACGCCGAGATCTACGAGTAGCCGACTCCGGGCCTGCGGCGTGCCCGCGCACGCCGGCCCGGGTTTCGCTACGATCGCGCCGCATCCGCGCGGCCGCGAGGCCTGCCGTCTCGTGACTCCGCATCCGCCCACCCCCCGCACGCCCGCCGCCGTCGCCGCGCTCACGCTCGGCGCGCTCGGCGTCGTCTATGGCGACATCGGCACCAGCCCGCTGTACGCGCTGAAGGAAGTCTTCCACGCCGGCCACGTGCCGGTGACGCGGGAGAACATCCTCGGCGTGCTGTCGCTGATCTTCTGGACGATGACGATCATCGTCTCGCTGAAATACGTGCTGCTGATCCTGCGCGCGGACAACCGCGGCGAGGGCGGCCTGATCGCGATGCTGGCGCTGGCGACCTCGGCAGTGGCCGAGAAGCCCCGGCTGCGCCGCGGCCTGCTGGCGCTGGGCATGTTCGGCACGGCGATCTTCTACGGCGACGGCGTCATCACGCCGGCGGTGTCGGTGCTGTCGGCGGTCGAGGGCCTGGAGGTCGCCGCGCCGCAGCTCGAACACTGGGTCGTGCCGATCACGCTGATCGTGCTGACCGGGCTGTTCTCGGTGCAGCGCTTCGGCACCGGCGGCATCGGCCGCGCCTTCGGGCCGGTGACGATGATCTGGTTCGCGGTGCTGATCGCGCTGGGCGTGCCGCAGATCATCGAGCACCCGACGGTGCTGGTCGCGATGTCGCCCACCCACGCGGCGCATTTCATCGCCCACCACCCGCTGGTGGCCTTCATCGCGCTGGGCTCGGTGGTGCTGGTCGTCACCGGCGGCGAGGCGCTGTACGCCGACCTGGGCCACTTCGGCCGGCTGCCGATCCGCATCGCCTGGTACGGGCTGGTGGCGCCGGCGCTGGTCGTCAACTACTTCGGCCAGGGCGCGCTGCTGCTCGAGGACCCGACGGCCGTCGAGAACCCGTTCTTCCTGCTGGCCCCGGGCTGGGCGCGGCTGCCGCTGGTGCTGCTGGCCACCGCGGCCACCGTCATCGCCTCGCAGGCGCTGATCACGGCCGCCTTCTCGGTGACCAAGCAGGCCATCCAGCTCGGCCTGCTGCCGCGGCTGCGGGTGGTGCACACCTCGGTGCGCGACACCGGCCAGATCTACGTGCCCTTCGTCAACTGGGGGCTGTACGCCTGCATCGTGCTGGCGGTCGGGCTGTTCGGCAGCTCGTCCAAGCTGGCCGCGGCCTACGGCATCACGGTGACGCTGGACATGACGATCACGACGATCATGACCTTCTTCGTCATCCGCTACGGCTGGAAGTACCCGCTGGCGCTGGCGCTGGCGGCGACCGGCTTCTTCCTCGCGATCGACGTCACCTTCTTCGCCTCCAACGTGCTGAAGCTGCTGGCCGGCGGCTGGTTCCCGCTGGTCATCGGCATCGCGATGTTCACGCTGATGCGCACCTGGGTCGACGGCCGCCGCCTCGTCGGCGAACGCCTGCGCGACGAAGCCATCGACCTGAAGAGCTTCCTGGAGGCGGTGTTCGTGAGCCCGCCGACACGCGTGTCGGGCACCGCGATCTTCCTGTCCAGCGAAGCCGGCCTGACGCCCAACGCGCTGATGCACAACCTCAAGCACAACAAGGTGCTGCACGAGCACAACGTCTTCGTCACCGTGCAGCATCACGAGGTGCCCTGGGTCGGCTTCGACAAGCGGCTGGAAGTCGAGCAGCTGGGCCACCGCTGCTGGCAGGTGCGGCTGCACTTCGGCTTCATGAACGATCCCGACGTGCCCGAGGCGCTGAAGCTGCTGCAGGGCCGCGGCGTGCCGCTGGACGAGATGGAGACCAGCTACTTCCTGTCGCGCGACGCGGTGATCCCGACCTTCGGCGGCGGCATGGCGCTGTGGCGCGAAAAGCTCTTCGCCAGCATGCACCGCAACGCGGCTGCGGCCGGCGACTTCCTGAACCTGCCCGCCAACCGCATCGTGGAGTTGGGCGCAAAGGTCGAGATCTGAGTGTCTGAGACGATGCGAGCGCGGATCTCGCTGCGCGACCTGTCGCTGCCCGCCGTCGTCGCCGGCTTCGTCGCCGTGCTCGTGGGCTTCACGAGTTCGGTGGTCATCGTCTTCCAGGCCGCCGCGGCCTTCGGCGCGACGCCGGCGCAGACGGTGTCGTGGATGTGGGCGCTGGGGCTGGGCATGGGGCTGACCAGCGCGGGCTTGAGCCTCTGGTACCGCCTGCCGGTGCTGACCGCCTGGTCGACGCCCGGTGCGGCGCTGCTGGCCACCGCCGGCAGCGGCTTCTCGATGGGCGAGGCAGTCGGCGCCTTCATGCTCTGCGCGCTGCTGATCACCGCCGCCGGGGCCACCGGCGCCTTCGCACGCGTGATGAACCGGCTGCCGCAGTCGCTGGCCGCGGCGCTGCTGGCCGGCGTGCTGGCGCGTTTCGCCTTCGACGCCTTCGGCGCGATGCAGCGCGAGTTCACGCTGGTCTTCGCGATGCTGCTGGCCTACCTGGCCGGCCGGCGCTGGTGGCCGCGGTACGCGGTGCCGGGCGTGCTCGCCGTCGGCGCGCTGATCGCCGCCGCGCGCGGCCAGCTGCACCTGGGCGGCATCGAATGGCAGTGGGCCCAGCCGGTGTTCACGATGCCCGAGTTCAGCGTCGCGGCGACGATCGGCCTGGCGCTGCCGCTGTTCATCGTCACGATGGCCTCGCAGAACCTGCCGGGCGTCGCCGCGCAGCGTGCCGCCGGCTACGACACGCCGGTGTCGCCGGTCGTCGCCACCACCGGCATCGCCTCGCTGCTGCTGGCGCCCTTCGGCGGCTACGCGCTGAACCTGGCGGCGATCACCGCCGCGATCTGCATGGGCCGCGAAGCCCACGAAGACCCGGCGCGGCGCTACTGGGCCTCGACGATGGCCGGCCTGTTCTACATCGTCGTCGGCCTGCTCGGCGGCGCCGTCGTCGGCCTGATCGCCGCCTTCCCGAAGGAACTGGTGGTGGCGGTGGCCGGCTTCGCGCTGCTGGGCACGATCGGCACCGGCCTGGCCGTCGCGACCAAGGACGAGAAGAGCCGCGAGGCGGCGCTGATCACCTTTCTCGTCACCGCCAGCGGCCTGAGCCTGTGGGGCGTGGGCGCGGCCTTCTGGGGCGTGGTCGCCGGCGCGCTGGCGCTGGCCGTGCAACACTGGCGCCCCACCCGTTAGGACCCTGCATGGACCTGCTCTTCGTCGCCGACCCGCTGGAAGGCTTCAAGACCTACAAGGACAGCACCTTCGCGATGATGCGCGAGGCCGCGCGCCGCGGCCACGGCCTGCTGCACTGCGAATCGCGCGCGCTGCGCTGGCAGCGTGGCGGCAGCGTCGTCGCCGACACGCGCCGCATCGAGCTCACCGGCGACGCGCACGACTGGTTCCGCGTCGTCGAGAGCACCGAGACGCGGGTCGCCGACACCGGCGCCGTGCTGATGCGCCAGGACCCGCCCTTCGACAGCGAGTACTTCTACGCCACGCACCTGCTCGGCCAGGCCGAGCGCGAAGGCGCACGCGTCTTCAACAAGCCGGCGGCGCTGCGCGACCACCCGGAGAAGCTGGCGATCCTGGAGTTCCCGGAACACATCGCGCCGACGCTGGTGACGCGCGACGCCGCCGCCGTGCGGCGCTTCCACGACGAGCACCGCGACGTCATCCTGAAGCCGCTGGACGGCATGGGCGGCATGGGCATCTTCCGCGTCGGCCCCGACGGCCTGAACCTGGGCAGCGTCATCGAGACGCTGAACGCCGGCGGCACGCGCACGCTGATGGTCCAGCGCTACGTGCCCGAGATCGTGCACGGCGACAAGCGTGTGCTGGTCATCGCCGGCAAGCCGGTGCCTTACGTGCTGGCGCGTATCCCGCAGGGCAGCGAGATCCGCGGCAACCTCGCCGCCGGCGGCAAGGGCGTGGCCCAGCCGCTGTCGCCGCGCGACCGCGAGATCGCCGAGGCCCTGGGCCCGGTGCTGGCCGCGCGCGGGCTGCTGCTCGTCGGCCTGGACGTCATCGGCGACCGCCTCACCGAGATCAACGTCACCAGCCCGACCTGCTTCCAGGAGATCCAGCAGCAGACCGGCTTCGACGTCGCGGCGATGTTCGTCGACGCGCTGGAAGCCGCGCTGGCGCCCTAGGCGCGCACGAAACGCAGCGCGCCGTTGGCGACACGCCGGCGCAGCGCCGTGACCTCCGGCGCCACGGCCTCGGGTTCGCCCAGCAGCGCCCGCGCGACCAGCGCGCCGAGGTCGGCCATGTGCCAGGGCGCGAAACCCAGGCGCACGATCTCGGGCACGCCCAGGCGCAGGCCGTTGACATCGCCGTCGAGGGCCGCGACACGCGCCGCCGGCAGCCCGATGCCGCAGGCCAGCAGGCGCGCACGCTCCAGCCGGCGCGCCGCGGCCTGGCCCCCGCCCCAGCGCTCGGCCTCGACGGCGAACTGGTGCGACGTCGTCATCCCGCGCTCGCGTGCGAACACCGGCAGCCCGGCCGCGGCCAGCGCTTCGGCCAGCGCCTTGGCGGTGGCCTGCATCGTCGTCGCGTACTCGCGGCCGTAGTCCTTCCAGTCGAGCAGGCCCAGCGCCAGCGCCGCGGTCTTGCCGGCGTCGAAGTTGGCCGTCAGCCCCGGGTAGGCGATGGCGTCGATGCGTTCGAAGAGTTCGGGCGCGTTGCCGACGACCAGCCCGCCGGGCGGCCCGCCCAGGCTCTTGTAGGTGCTCATCGTCATCACGTCGGCGCCCTGGGCCAGCGGGTTGGGCCAGGCGCCGCCGGCGATCATCCCGGACAGGTGGGCGGCGTCGAACATCAGCGTCGCGCCGACCTCGTCGGCGATGCCGCGCACCGCCTCGACCGGGTGCGGGAACAGGTTCAGGCTGCCGCCCAGCGTGATCAGCGCCGGCTTCACCTGCTGCGCCAGCGTGCGCAGCGCGTCGACGTCGACGGTGTAGCCGTCGGCGTGCACCGGCGCCGGCACCGTCTTCAGCCCGTAGAGCCCGGCCGCGCCGGCGGCGTGGTGCGTGACGTGGCCGCCGATCTCGGCCGGCGGCGCGATGATCGTGTCGCCCGGCTGGCACGTCGCCATGAAGACGTAGAGGTTGGCCAGCGCGCCCGAGGCCACGCGGACCTCGGCGAAGTGGGCGCCGAAGACCTCGGCCGCCAGCTCGGCGGCGACGACCTCGATGCGCTCGATCGCCTGCAGCCCCATCTCGTACTTGTCGCCGGGCCAGCCCAGCGAGGCGCGCGAGCCCAGGCCGGCGGCCATCAGCGCCTCGGCCCGGGGGTTCATCACGTTGGACGCCGGGTTCAGGTTGATGCCGTCCTCGTCGTGCAGGCGCCGGTTCTCGACGACGAGGCGCGTGATCTCGGCGGCGGTGGCGTCGCTCGTGGCCGCCGCGGTGGACGCGGCGATGGCTTGCACGAGGTTCTCGCAGCGGGTGGGCACCCAGGCACGGCGTTGCAGCATGCGGCCATCGTATGCCGGTGCGGCCGCGGCGGCTGCAGCCTGGCGGCGACAATCGCAGGATGGCTCTGATCACCCTCGCCGACGCCCACCTCGCGTACGGCCACGTTCCGCTGCTCGACGGCGCCGCCCTCGCCCTGGAAGCCGGCGAACGCCTGGCGCTGATCGGGCGCAACGGCGCCGGCAAGTCCTCGCTGCTGAAGATCCTCGCCGGCCTGGAGAAGGCCGACGACGGCACGCTGCAGCTGCAGACCGGCGTGCGCCGCGTCTACGTCGCCCAGGAGCCGGTCTTCGAGGCCGGCAGCACGGTCTTCGACGCGGTCGCCGAAGGCGTGGCCGAGGCACGCGCGCTGCGCGCGCGCTTCGAGGCCCACGCGGCAGGCGAAGACCTCGACGCCTTGCAGTCGCGCATCGAGGCGCTGGACGGCTGGACCTGGGAGCAGCGTGTCGACGAGGCGCTGCAGCGCCTGCAGCTGGCGCCCGAGGCCCGCGTCGACGCGCTGTCCGGCGGCATGAAGAAGCGTGTCGCGCTGGCGCGCGCGCTGGTCGCCGCGCCCGACGTGCTGCTGCTCGACGAACCGACCAACCACCTCGACATCGACGCCATCGAGTGGCTGCAGGACCTGCTGACCGGCTGGCGCGGCTCGGCCGCCGGGGCACGCGGCGCGATCGTCTTCGTCTCGCACGACCGCGCCTTCATCGACGCGGTGGCCACGCGCATCGTCGAGCTCGACCGCGGCCAGCTGCGCAGCTACCCGGGCAACTTCGCCGCCTTCGAGGCCGCCAAGCAGCGTGAGCTCGAAGCCGAGGCGCAGGCTGCCGCGCGCGCCGACAAGCTGCTGGCGCAGGAAGAGGTGTGGATCCGCAAGGGCGTCGAGGCCCGGCGCACGCGCAGCGTCGGCCGCGTCGCGCGCCTGGTGAAGCTGCGCGAGCTGCGCCGCGCGCGCCGCGAGGTGCTGGGCCAGGTGCGGCTGGAGCTCGACGCCGGCCTGCCGCCGGGCAAGATCGTCGCCGAGCTGCAGGACGTGACGATGCGCTACGGCGAGCGCACGCTGATCGAGCGTTTCACCGCGACCATCCTGCGCGGCGACAAGGTCGGCCTGATCGGCCCCAACGGCGTCGGCAAGACGACGCTGCTCAAGCTGATCCTCGGCCAGCTCGAACCGACGGGCGGCAGCGTGCGCCGCGGCACCAACCTGCAGGTCGCCTACTTCGACCAGATGCGCGCCGGGCTCGACCTGGACGCCACGCTGGCCGACACGATCAGCCCGGGCAGCGAGTGGGTCGAGGTCGGCGGCACGCGCAAGCACGTCAAGAGCTATCTCGGCGACTTCCTGTTCTCGCCGGAACGCGCCAACTCGCCGGTGCGCACGCTCTCCGGCGGCGAGCGCAACCGCCTGCTGCTGGCACGGCTGTTCGCGCTGCCGGCCAACGTGCTGGTGCTCGACGAGCCGACCAACGACCTGGACATCGACACGCTGGACCTGCTGGAGGAGCTGCTGCAGGGCTACGCCGGCACCGTCTTCCTGGTCAGCCACGACCGGCGTTTCCTCGACGACGTCGTCACCAGCACCATCGCCTGGGAAGGCGACCCGGACTGGGGCGGCCGCCCCGGGCTGTGGCGCGAGTACGAAGGCGGCTACGAGGACTGGAAGATCCAGCGCGCACGCTCGCGCGCCGCCGCCGAAGCCGCGGCCCCGCCGCCGCCGGCCGCGCCCGTCGCCCCCACGCCGCGGCCGGCGACGGTGCGCGCCAAGCTCAGCTACAAGGAACAGCGCGAGCTGGAGGCGCTGCCGGGCCGCATCGAGGCGCTGGAGACCGAGCAGAAGCAGATCGCCGAGCGCCTGGCCAGCAGCGAGCTCTACGTGAACGAGCCGCAGGCCGTCGCCGGGCTGCAGGCGCGTCACGAGGCGATCGAGACCGAGCTGATGGAAGCGCTGGAGCGCTGGGAGAAGCTGGCCTCGGTCGGCGGCTGAGCGCAGCCCTTCAGAACCAGCCGTCGGAACCGGCGGCCGGGTGGCTGCGCGAGACGATCAGCCCGGCCTGCAGGTACAGCCCGTTGAGCAGCCGCATCGCGCGGCCGCGGTCGAAACCCGGCCATTCGGCGATCTCGCGCAGCGAGCTCGTCGTGCGCCGCAGCCGGTGCACCGCCGCGGCCTGGGTGCCGGCCATCTTCAGCGCCGACAGATCCACGCCCGGCGCCAGGCGGTAGGCGGCAGGGCCGGCGATCTCGGGCAGCAGGTCTTCGCGCGCGCCGCGCAGCGCCAGCTCCCACAGCAGCGGGCCCAGCGGCGCGTGGCATTCGCGTTCGCCGACCAGCGTGCGGTCGGGGTGGCCGGGCGGGCGCAGCAGCGCCGGCTCGACGTGCAGCACGCGCAGCACGGTCGGGTCGCCGGCCAGCAGCTCGGCCGGCGGCACCGGCGTGTGCACCAGGCGCTGGGCCGGGAACACCGTCAGCGGCACGACCCGCTGGCCGTCCTGCAGATGCACCAGCAAGGCGCGCCCGTGGCGCACGCAGGCGGCCAGCACCTCCAGCACCTCCAGGCCCTCGCCCTCGGCGCTGCGGCCGTCGAAACGCAGCAGGTCCTGCAGCAGCGACGGGTTCAGGCCCGACAGCCGGCTCGCGCCGGCATCGACATCGGGGCCGCGCGAGATCTCGTCCAGGTAGCGCCGGAACGCGCTGACGCTCAACAGGTCGGGCACCCCGGCCGGCAGCGTGGACTCGAACATACCGCTCATTCCCGCCTCACTCGGAAGCCGTGGGACCGATGGTAAGGATGCGCGGTGACAAGAGGAAATGCGCCGTTCAAGCAGCGTCCGCCAGTTCCCGCAGACGCCGCCAGAAACCCGGCTCCGACGAGGTCGCGAAATTCACCCGCATCAGCGTCGTCGGCCGCCGCGTCGGGTGGAACAACAGGCCCGGTGCGGTCAGCCAGCCTTCATCGAGCAAATTCTGCGCCAAACGCTCGGTGTCGGCACCGACGTCGATCCAGCCGAAAAGCCCTTGCGGCGGCGTGACGAAACGGCAGCCGGCGTCTTCGGCCAGGCGAACGACGCGGGCGCGCGCGCCGTCGAGCCGGGCGACGATGCGCTCGGCGTGGCGGCGCAGCAGCCCTTGCGACAGGCACCAGGCCAGCGCGTGTTCCAGCGGCCCGGGCGTGCCCAGCGAGCCGAGCAGCTTGGTGTCGATGAAACGTTCGACCAGCGCCGGCGCCGCGGCGACGAAGCCGACGCGCCACTGCGGCGTCAGGATCTTCGAGAAACCCGAGACGTAGACCGTGCGCCGCAGGCCGTCGAGCTGGGCCAGCCGCGGCGCATGCGCCGGCGCCAGCCAGGCGTAGGTGTCGTCCTCGACGACGACGAAGTCGTGGGCCTCGGCCAGGCGCAGCACCTGGTGCGCGGCGGCGGCGGTCAGCGAGCTGCCGGTCGGGTTGTGCAGCACCGAGACGGTGACGTACAGCCGCGGGCGGTGCTCGCGCGCCAGCGCCTCCATCGCCGCCAGATCGGGCCCGTCGGCGCCGCGCGGCACCGGCAGCAGGCGCATGCCGGCGGCCGTCAGGCGCGCGAACTCGACCGACCAGCCGGGCTCGTCGACCAGCACCGCGTCGCCCGGGCGCAGCAGCGTGCGCGAGACGATGTCCAGCCCGTGCGTCGCGCCGATGGAGGTCATGATCTGCGCCGGCGACGCAGCGATGCCCAGGTCGGCCAGGCGCTGCGCCAGCGCCTCGCGCAGCGCGGCATCGCCGGCCGGCTCGCCGTAGCGCAGCCAGGCGCCGGCGTCGCCGCTGCCCAGGCGGCGCAGCGCGCGCTGCAGCAGTTCGCCGTCCAGCCATTCCTGCGGCAGCGTGCCCATGCCAGGCGCCGGGCGGCCCGACTGCGCCTGGAACATGCTGCGGATCAGCGCCGTCGCGTCCACCGGCAGCGGCATCGGCGCCGCGGCGCGCGAGGCCGGCAGCGCGCGCGCCGGCTGCGTCTCGCGCACGAAGAAACCGCGCTGCGGCCGGGCCTCGACCAGACCCCGCGCCTGCAGCCGCTCGTAGGCGCCGACGACGGTGCTGGCGCTGACGCGATGCCGGCGCGCGCAGTCGCGCACCGAAGGCAGGCGTGCGCCCGGCGCCAGCAGGCGCTGGGTGATGCGCTCGGTGAAGCGGGCGGCCAGCTGCTCGGCCAGCGTCTCGCCGGCAGCACGCGCCAGCACGGGGCTCTCGTCCATCGTCGCGGCCACTGTATTGGCGGCGACACCAATACAGATGTTGGTTGTGTATCGGCAAAGTGTACTGGTACTGTGCTGCTTGTCGCCCCTAGACTGAAGCGATGCCGATGACCCCGCACGCCCGAGACGCCCGCCGCGGCCTGTGGCTGGGGGCGCTCGCGGTGCTGGTCTTCGGGCTCACGCTGCCGGTGACGCGGCTGGCGGTCGGCGATGCGTCCGACCCGCAGCTGCCGCCGGGTTTCGTCACCGCGGCGCGCGCCGCGATCGCCGGGCTGTGCAGCGCCGCCTACCTGCTGGCCGTGCGCGCCCGGCCGCCGCGGCGCGGCTTGTGGCCGGCACTGGCGGCCTGCGCCGCCGGCTCGGTGGTCGGTTTCCCGCTGTTCAGCGCGCTGGCGCTGCGCCAGGTCGACGCGATGCACGCCGCCGTCATCAGCGGCGTGCTGCCGCTGGCCACCGCCGTCGTCGCCGCGATCACGCTGCGCCAGCGGGCGTCGGCCGGCTTATGGGCCTGCGCCGTGGCCGGCTGTGCGCTGGTGCTCGGGTTTGCCGCCTGGAGCGGCCACGGCCGCCTGCAGGCCGCCGACGGTCTGCTGCTGCTGGCCTTGTTCAGCGCCGCGGCGAGCTACGTCGCCGGCGCCCGCGTGTCGCTGGAGATCCCGCCGGCACAGACCGTCTGCTGGGCGCTGCTGTTCATGCTGCCGCTGACGCTGCCCGCGGCGCTGCTGCAATGGCCGCCGACGCCGGTGCGCGCCGGCGCCTGGGCGGCGCTGGGCTACGTCTCGCTGTTCTCGATGTGGCTGGGCTTTTTCGCGTGGTACCGTGGCCTGGCGCTGGGCGGCGTGATGCGCGTCAGCCAGGTGCAGCTGCTGCAGCCTTTCGTCGCCCTGCTGGCCGCCGTGCCGCTGCTGGGCGAGACCCTGGATGCGGCCACCGTCGGCTTCGCCGCCGCGGCGGTGGGCCTGGTGGCGCTGGGGCGCCGCTTCTCGGCGGCACCCGCGGCAGCGCCCCGCGCGCCGTCCCCGGCCTGGCGGCCGGCCGAACCCGATCCCGAACCTGGAGCGATGACCCGATGAGCTGGCAGATGGCCCGCCGCGCCGAGCGGCTGAATCCTTCGACGATCCGCGAGATCCTCAAGCTGACCGAGAAGCCGGGCATCGTCTCGCTGGCCGGCGGCCTGCCGGCGGCCGACGGTTTCCCGGTCGGGGCGATGGCCGAGGCCACCGCCCGCGTCTACCGCGACAGCGGCCGCGAGGCGCTGCAGTACGCCGCCAGCGAAGGCTACGCCCCGCTGCGCGAATGGATCGCCGCGCGCCTGGCGGCCAAGGGCCTGGACGCCGACCCGGCACGCATCCTCGTCACCACCGGCTCGCAGCAGGGGCTGGATCTGGTCGGCAAGGTGATGATCGACCCGGGCAGCCGCGTCGCTGTCGAGTCGCCCACCTACCTGGGGGCGCTGCAGGCCTTCAACGCCTACGAACCCGAGTTCGTCGCCGTCGACGGCGACGACGAAGGCCCGCGTCCCGAGGGCCTGGCCGCCGTCGCCGGCGCACGTTTCATTTACCTGCTGCCGAACTTCCAGAACCCGAGCGGGCGCTGCCTGAGCGACGAACGCCGCCGCGCGCTGGCCGCCGCTGCTGCCGCCGCCGGCCTGCCGATCGTCGAGGACAACCCCTACGGCGACCTCTGGTACGACCAGCCGCCGCCGGCCCCGGTGTCGGCGCACGCCGGCGACAACGCCGTCTACCTGGGCTCGTTCTCCAAGGTGCTGGCGCCAGGGCTGCGGCTGGGCTGGATGCTGGCGCCGCGCGCGCTCTTCCCCAAGCTGCTGCAGGCCAAGCAGGCCGCCGACCTGCACACGCCGGGCTTCAACCAGCGCATCGTCTACGAGGTCGTGAAGGACGGCTTCCTCGAGCAGCACGTGCCGACGATCCGCGCGCGTTACGCCGCGCACCGCGACGCGATGCGCGCCGCGCTGGAAACGCACCTGCCCGCCGGCTGCCGCTGGCAGGTGCCCTCGGGCGGCATGTTCTTCTGGATCGAACTGCCGGCCGGCCTGGACGCGACGGCGCTGCTGCCGGCCGCGGTGGCCGCCGGCGTCGCCTACGTGCCGGGCGCGCCCTTCTTCGCCGGCGGCGGCCACGCCAACACGCTGCGGCTGAGTTTCGTCACCGTGTCGCCCCAGCAGATCGAGCGCGGCATCGCGCTGCTCGGCCAGGTGCTGAAAGAGGCCTCGGCATGACCGTACGCCGCTTCCACCAGGTCGACGTCTTCGCCGCCGAAGCGACCAAGGGCAACCCGCTGGCCGTCGTGCACGACGCCGAGGGGCTGGACGACACGCAGATGGCCGCGTTCGCGCGCTGGACCAATCTGTCGGAAACGACCTTCCTGCTGCCGCCCACCGAGGCCGGCGCCGACTACCGGGTGCGCATCTTCACGCCCGGCGGCGAGCTGCCGTTCGCCGGCCACCCGACGCTGGGCAGCGCCTGGGCCTGGCTGCAGGCGGGCGGCACGCCGCGTGAAGCCGGCGTCGTCGTCCAGCAATGCGGCATCGGCCTCGTGCGCCTGCGCCAGGCCGACGGCCGGCTGGCCTTCGCGGCGCCGCCGCTGCTGCGCAGCGGCCCGGCCGACGCGGCCACGCTGGCCCAGGCGGTGCGCGCGCTGGGCGTGGCGGCCGAGGACGTCGTCGACCACCAGTGGGTCGTCAACGGCCCCGAATGGCTGGCGATCCGGCTGCGCACACGCGCCCAGGTGCTGGCGCTGAAGCCCGACATGGTGGCGATGGGCCGGCTGAAGCTGGGCGTCGTCGCCGTCGTCGACGACGGCGAGACCGCCGCCGAGGTGCGCGCCTTCGTGCCCGGCGTCGGTGTCGACGAGGATCCGGTGACCGGCAGCCTCAACGCCGGCCTGGCGCTGTGGCTGATCGGCGCCGGCGTGCTGCCCGGGCGTTATGTCGCCGCGCAGGGCACGGCGCTGGGCCGCGCCGGGCGCGTGCACGTCGAATCCGACGGGGACACGGTCTGGATCGGCGGGGAGGTCGCACCCTGCATCGCCGGCAGCGTCACGCTCTGAGACCGCGATGCAAGCCACCGAAGAACTGTTCCGCGACGACGCGACGCTGGCCGAATGCGACGCGACGGTGCTGGTCGTCGAGCCCGACGGCGGCATCGTGCTCGACCGCACGGTGTTCTATCCGCAGGGCGGCGGCCAGGCCGGCGACGCCGGCGAGCTGCTCAGCGCCGACGGCCGCCGCGTGGCCATCGCCGACACACGCAAGCACCCCGAGCACCCGGGCGTCGTCGTGCATCGCCCGGCCGAAGGCGCCGACCTGTCGTGGCTGGCGCCCGGCACCGCCGTTCGCGCGGCGATCGATGTCGCCCGCCGCCAGGCGCACCGGCGTTTCCACAGCGCGACGCACCTGCTGTGCGCGCTGGTGCCGCAGCCGGTGGACGGCTGCTCGATCACCGCCGGCTACGCGCGGCTGGACTTCCACATGACCGAGCCGCTGGACAAGGACGCGCTGAACGCGGGCCTGGCGCGCCTGGTCGCCGAAGCGCGGCCCGTGCGCACGCGCTGGATCTCCGAAGACGAGCTCGACGCCAACCCGCAGCTCGTGCGCAGCATGAGCGTGCAACCGCCGCGCGGCCAGGGCCGCGTGCGCCTGGTCGAGATCGAAGGCGTGGACCTGCAGCCCTGCGGCGGCACGCACGTCGGCAACACGGCCGAGATCGGCGCCGTCGTCGTCACCAAGATCGAGAAGAAGTCCGCACGGACCCGGCGCGTCGTGCTCGGCTTTGCTGGAGGCTGAAGCGACATCGGCGAAGCGGGCCGGAGCCTCGCTTCGCCGATGGGCGTGTCTTCAGCGGCGCCGCAGCGCCGCGGCGATCACTTCTCGCGGAACTTGTCGTGGCAGCCCTTGCAGGAGCCGCCGGTCTCGCCGACGGCGGCCTTGATCTGGGCGAAATCACCGGTCTTGCCGGCGGCGTCGAGCTTCTCGACCGCGGCGACGTACTTGTCGGCGGCGGCCTTGAAGCCGGCGGCGTCGCTCCAGACGGCCGGCTTGGCTTCGGTCTTGTGGCCCTTGTCGGTGCCCGGGCCGAAGGCCGTCAGCGGCAGCTTGGACAGGGTCGAGACCAGCGCGATGTTTTCGGCGGCGACCTTGGCGTCGAACGGCGCCTTGCCTTGCGCCATCGCGGCGACCCGGCCGAAGTGGGTGGCGATCAGCGTGAACGCGCTTTGGCGGTATTCGATCGCGTCACCAGGCTTCTGGAACTGGGCGGCGGCAGGCAGCGCGGTGGCCAGGCCAGCCAGGCCGGCGGCCACGAGCAACATCTTTTTCATGCGGCACTCCGTTGTAGGTTATGCAGGGGCGCGGGCGCAGCGCCCGGCGCGGCGAGTCTAAAGCCCCACGAACCGATACCGCCCCGGGTTTGGACAAACACGCCGCGGATCGCCGACATTGGCCGGCGCCGGCCCCGGATGGGGTTATGGTTGAGCCTCCCATTGCTGCCCGAGGAGCCTGCTGCACCCCATGGCCGAGACCGCTCTCACGCCCCGCCCGACCCGCATCTGGGACCTGCCGACCCGTCTGTTCCACTGGACGCTGGCCGCCGCCATCGTCGTCTGCTTCGTCAGCGGCAAGATCGGCGGCAACGCGATGGAGTGGCACTTCAAGGCCGGCTACGTCGCGTTCGGGCTCGTCGCCTTCCGCCTCGTCTGGGGCCTGGTCGGCGGCCGCTGGTCGCGCTTCGTGAACTTCATCTACGCGCCCGGCACGATCCTTCGCTACCTGAAGGGCCGCACGCGGCCCGACGAGCTGATCGAGGTCGGCCACAACCCGCTGGGCAGCTTCTCGGTCTTCGCGCTGCTGGGCATCGTCTCGATCCAGGTCGCCACCGGCCTCGTCGCCGACGACGAGATCGCCAACACCGGCCCGCTGTGGCGTTTCGTCGAGAGCGAGACCGCGTCGGCCGCGACCTCCTGGCACAAAGGCCCGGGGCAGTGGATCATCATCGCCCTCGTGTCCCTGCACATCGCGTCGATCGTGTTCCACCGCCTTCGTGGCCACAACCTCGTGCTGCCGATGCTCACCGGCGACAAGCCGCTGCCCGCCGGCACGCCGGCCAGCGCCGACGGCTGGTCGCAGCGCCTGCTGGCGCTGGTGCTCGGCGCCGCGGCCTGGGCGCTGGTCAGCTGGGTGGTCTCGCTCGGCGCGCTGAGCTGATCGCCGTGCAGCCACCCGACATCCAGCTCGTCGACCTCGCCCACGGCGACGAGGCGCTGCTGGACGCCACGCGCGCCATCCTGCGCGAATACGCCGAAGGCCTGGGCATCGACCTGTGCTTCCAGAACTTCGAGGCCGAACTGGCCCAGTTGCCCGGCGACTACGCCGAGCCGGCCGGCGCGCTGCTGCTGGCGCTGGTCGACGGCCAGGTGGCCGGCTGCGGCGCGTTCCGCGCGCTGGCCGACGTCGACTACACCAACGCCTGCGAGATGAAGCGCCTGTACGTGCGGCGCGCCTTCCGCGGTTTCGGCATCGGCCGCATCGTCGCCCAGGCGTTGCTCGAACGTGCGGTGCAGGACGGCTACTCCAACATGCTGCTCGACACGCTGGACGACATGGAGGCCGCACGCGGCCTCTACGAGTCGCTCGGCTTCGAGGAGATCCCGCCCTACTACTACAACCCGATTCCGGGGGCGCACTACCTGCGCGCCGACCTGGCCGACGGTCTGACACGCTGGTGACCCGATGACCCCCTGTGCCCTCGAACTCCGTGCCGGCGATCTGCGCCTGGCCCTTCGCCCCGACCTCGGCGGCTCGATCGCCGGCCTCTGGCTCGGCGAGCTGCCGGTGATGCGCAGCACCGAGCCGGCCGAACTGGCCAGCTCGCGCCTGGCGGCCTGCTACCCGCTGGTGCCCTACTCCAACCGCCTGGGCTACCGCCGCCTGCGCTGGCACGGCCAGGACTTCACGACCGCGCCCAACGAAGCCGGCAGCCCGCATTCGCTGCACGGCATCGCCTGGCAGCGCGGCTGGGAGGTGCTGGAGGCCGACGCCACCAGCGCGACGCTGGGGCTGGTGCACCCGGGCGACTCGCACTGGCCGTCCGCCTTCGAAGTGCGGCAGCGTTTCGTGCTCGAGCCCGACGCGCTCAAGCTCTCGCTGGAGCTGCGCAACACCGGCGCCGAACCGCAGCCGGTCGGCCTGGGCTGGCACCCGTACTTCCCCAAGCGCGCGCGCAGCCGGCTGCACGCCGAAGTCGCCCAGCGCTGGGACAGCGACGCCAGCGGCCTGCCGACACGCGCCGTGCCGCAGCCGGGCATCGATGCCGACGTCGCCCACCTCAGCTTCGACCACTGCTTCGACGGCTGGAGCGGGCCGGCACGCCTGCGCGACGAGAAGCTGTCGCTGCGCCTCACCTCGTCGGTGTCGCGCCTGGTGGTCTACACGCCGCCGACCAAGCCCTACTTCTGCGTCGAGCCGGTGAGCCACGTCAGCAACGCGGTGCACATGGCCGACCCGCTGGCCCACGGCCTGGTCGACGTCGCGCCGGGCGCCGGCACCGAGGCCTGGATGCGACTGGACATCGCCGCGGTCTGAACGATGCAGGTCGACGCGCTGCCCGTCGCGCCTTGCGGCACCGGCGAATCGCCGTTCTGGTGGCCCGAGCAAGGCGCGCTGTACTGGTGCGACATCCCCGGGCGGCGCGTGCACCGCTGGCGGCCGCGCGACGGCGTGCACACGAGCTGGGACCAGCCCGAGGAGGTCGGCTGCATCGCGCCGCACCTGGACGGCGGCCTGATGCTGGCGCGCCGTGACGGCCTGTTCCGGCTGGACCTGGCCACCGGCGCGACGCAGCGTCTGGCGCCGCCGCCCTACGACCGCGCCTCGCAGCGCTTCAACGACGGCAAGGCCGACCCGCAGGGCCGCTTCTGGGTCGGCACGATCTGCGAGCCGCGGCTGCCGCCGCGCGCCGCGCTGTACCGCTGGGCCGACGACGCGCTGGAGCCGCAGCTCGACACCGCCAGCACCAGCAACGGCCTGGCCTGGAGCCCCGACGGCACGACGATGTACTGGTGCGACACCCAGGCCCACCGCATCGAGGCCTTCGACTTCGACGCCAGCGATGGCTCGCTGTCGCGGCGCCGGGTCTTCCACCAGTTCCCGTTGAAACCCGCCGACGGCTCGCTCGCCGGCTACGTCGGCCGGCCCGACGGCGCCGCGGTCGACGTCGAGGGGGCTTACTGGGTGGCGATGTACGAAGGCGCGCGGCTGCTGCGTTTCGCGCCCGACGGGCGGGTGCTGGCCGACCTGCCGCTGCCGGTGCGCTGCCCGACGATGCCGTGTTTCGGCGGCGCCGACCTGCGCACGCTGTACGTCACCAGCGCCGTGCCCAAGGGCGACGCCGAGCCGCTGGCCGGGCGCGTGCTCGTGCTGCACGTCGACGTGCCGGGCCTGCCGGTGAATTTCGTGCACGCGTGAAACCCGCCAACGAGGACCGCGCGCGCCGCTGGGCGCGCCTCGCCGAGCGCCGCGACTGGGACCTGGTCGTCGTCGGCGGCGGCGCCACCGGGCTGGGCGTGGCGCTGGACGCCGCGGCACGCGGCTTCTCGGTCGCGCTCGTCGAGTCGCACGACTTCGCCCAGGGCACCTCGTCGCGCGCGACCAAGCTCGTGCACGGCGGCGTGCGCTACCTGGCGCAAGGCAACGTGCACCTGGTGCGCGAGGCGCTGCACGAACGCGCGGCGATGCTGGCCAACGCGCCGCACGTCGCCCAGCCGCTGCCTTTCGTGATGCCGGGCTACCACTGGTGGGAGCGCGGCTTCTACGGCACCGGGCTCAAGCTCTACGACGCGCTGGCCGGCGCGCGCGGCCTGGGCGCCACCGAATGGCTGGGCAGCGCCCGGGTGCAGGCGCTGCTGCCCGGCGTGCAGCCGCGCGGGCTGTGGGGCGGCGTCAAGTACTGGGACGGCCAATTCGACGACGCGCGTTACGCCGTGCTGCTGGCGCGCACCGCCGCCGCGCGCGGCGCGGTCGTGCTGAACCACTGCGCCGCCACCGCGCTGCTGCGCCGCGACGGCCGCGTGCACGGCGTCGTCGTGCGCGACGCCGAGACCGGCGCCGAGGCGACGCTGTCGGCGCGCTGCGTAGTCAACGCCGCCGGCGTCTGGGTCGACACCTTGCGCGACCTGGACCGCGACGACCAGGCCCCGGCGCGTGCCCCGCTGGTCGCGCCCAGCCAGGGCGTGCACCTGGTCGTCGACCGCCGTTTCCTGCCCGGCACGCACGCGCTGCTGGTGCCCAAGACCGCCGACGGGCGGGTGCTCTTCGCCGTGCCCTGGCTGGGCAAGACCATCCTCGGCACGACCGACACGCCGCGCGAGGACCTGGCGCGTGAACCGCAGCCCTTCCCGGCCGAGGTCGACTTCATCCTGCGCGAGAGCGCGCGCTACCTGCAGCAGGCGCCGCGGCGCGAAGACGTGCGCTCGGTCTGGGTCGGCCTGCGCCCGCTGGTGCGCCACGACGGCGAGGCCGGCGACACCAAGGCGCTGTCGCGCGAGCACACGGTGCTGGTCGCCGCCAGCGGCCTGGTCACCGTCACCGGCGGCAAGTGGACGACTTACCGCGCGATGGCCGAGGACGTGCTGGACCGCTGCATGGCCCAGGGCCTGCTGCCGCGCCGGCCGGCCGGCGCGACGGCGCGGCTGCAGCTCGTCGGCGCGGCACCGGGGCGCTCGCTGGCGGCGCCGCCGGGCGAACATCTCTACGGCAGCGAAGCCGCGACGCTGCGCGCCCTGCCCGGTGCGGAGCGCTGGCTCTGGCGCGACGGCGACGGCGGCCTCAGCGAGGCGATGGTGCGTTTCGCCGCCCGCCACGAAGCGGCGCGCACGGTCGAGGACGTGCTGGCGCGGCGCTCGCGGCTGCTGTTCCTGGACGCCGCCGAGGCCGGCCGGCTGGCCGGCGCGGTGGCGGCGATCCTCGGCGACGAGCTGGAGCGTGAGCTCGACCCGGCGCCGTTCGAGGCGCTGGCCGCACGCTACACGCGGCTGCCCTGATCAGGCCGGCGCGGCGACCGCCGGCAGCTCGGCCAGCATCGCGCGCACCTCGGCCGGGCTGAGGATCTCGCTCAGCACGCGCGGCGCGCCGCCGCCCGGCGCGTACAGCGCATAGACCGGCACGCCGCTGCGGCCCAGGCGGGCCAGCTCGGCGGTGATCGCCGCGTCGCGGCGCGTCCAGTCGGCGCGCAGCAGCACGACGCCGCGGGCGCGGAACTCGGCCAGCACCTCTTCGCGCGCCAGCGTCGTGCGCTTGTTGACCTGGCAGGTCACGCACCAGGCGGCGGTGAAGTCGACGAACACCGGCTTGCCTTCGGCCAGCGCCTGGGCGACCCGCTCGGCGCTCCAGGGCTGCCAGCCGGTCTCGGCCGCCGCCGCCGTGGCCGCCGGCGGCGCCTCGCGCCAGGCCGGCAGCGCCCAGGCCAGCGTCGCGCCGAACAGCGCCAGCGACAGCAGGCCGAAGCCGGTGCGGGCGCGCACGCCGAGCGAACGCGACCCGAAGGCCCAGGCGGCGAAGGCCAGCGCCACCAGCAAGGCCAGCAGCGCCGCGGCGCCGTCGATGCCCGCCTGCTGGCCCAGCACCCAGACCAGCCAGACGACGGTGGCGAACATCGGGAAGGCCATCAGGACCTTGAAGTGCGCCATCCAGACGCCCGGGCGCGGCAGCGCGCCGGCCAGCCGCGGCCAGGCGCTGGCCAACAGGTAGGGCGCGGCCATGCCCAGGCCCAGCGCGGCGAAGATCGTCAGCGCCTGCGGCGCCGGCAGCGTCACCGCGACGCCCAGCGACGCGCCCATGAACGGCGCCGTGCACGGCGAGGCGACCGCGACCGCGAGCACGCCGGTCAGCAGCGAGTCCACCAGCGGATGGCGCGCGCGCGCCGCCGCCCACGACGAGGGCAGCACCGAGCCGAACTCGAAGACGCCAGCCAGGTTCAAGCCGATCAGCGTGAACAGCGCCGCCAGCGCCGCGACGACACCCGGCTGCTGCAGCTGGAAGCCCCAGCCGAGCTGCTCGCCGCCGGCGCGCAAGGCCAGCAGCAGGCCGGCCAGCGCGACGAAGGAGACGACGACACCCGCGGTGTAGGCCAGGCCGCCGGCCAGCAGCTTGGCGCGGTCGTGCGCGTGCGCGGCGAAACCCAGCACCTTCAGCGACAGCACCGGGAACACGCAGGGCATCAGGTTCAGCAGCAGGCCGCCGCCGAAGGCCAGCGCGAGCGCCAGGCCCAGCGAGGTGTCGGCCGGCGGTGCGGCGGGCGTGGCCGCAGGCTCGGCCGGCGTCGCCGCGTCGGCCGGCGCCGGCCAGCTGCCGGACACCGGCGCATTGATCTCCAGCCCGGCCGGCACGCCATCGCGCACCAGCACCAGGTCCAGCGCAGGGGGCGATTCGGTGTGCTGCGGGTCGATCTCCAGCCGCGCCGTCCAGACCGCGCCCGACCACGAGGCCTGCGGCACGGCGGCGTTGCGCAGCGCGCCGGCGGTGGCCGGCAGCACGTCGAGCGCGGCGCCCTGCCAGTCGGCGGGCAGGCCCTTCACCTCGACGACGACAGCCTGGCCGTCGATGCGTGCTCGGGCCTGGGCGCCGGTGGCCGGAACCGGCTTCGCGGCCTCGGCGGCGGCAAAGGCCTCGGCCTGTCCGGCCGTGGCCTGCTCGCGCGGCAGCGACAGCGCGAAGTCGCCCGACTCGGGGATGCAGACCTCCTTGCAGACCAGCCACTCGGCGTGCAGCGTGACGTCGAGGCGCTCGCCCTTGAAGCCCTCGGCGACGGTCAGCGGCACCGGCAGCAGCAGCGTGCCGTCGTAGCCGAAGTTCATCAGCGGGCCCACCGGCAGCCGGCGCGGCGTCGGCCAGCGGATGTCGCCGGCGCTGGCGCCTTCGGGCAGCGTCCAGGCGAAGGTCGTCGGCAGGCCCGAGTCGCCCGGGTTCTTCCAGTAGGTGTGCCAGCCGGGCTGGTGGCGGATCAGGAGGCCCAGCGCCATCGGCCGGCCGGGGCCCAGGCCTTCGGGCGCATGGGCGACGAGTTCGGCCCGCACCTGGGGGGTGGTGACGACGGCGCCGGGAATCGCCATGACGGACGGCGCGGCGAGGGCGGCAACGAGGGCGGCGAGGGTCAGCAGCGGACGCGGGAGCAGCATCGGGACAGGGGCGGAAGACAGGTCGCCACGAGGGGCGCGAGAGGCGCCGAAGGGCCCCGATTGTCCGCCAGCGGACGCCGCGCCAAGGCGCCCGACCCGCGGCGGCGCAGGGGTGCCATACCGCGTTTCCGGGTGTTCCGGTTTGACCGGGGTTTATCCGTATAATGCGCCGGCTTTGCTGTCCGCTTCCCCCGACTCACCATGGCGATCGACCGTAAATTGCAGGCCGACCCTTGGGAGGACGACGAGGACGCGACGGACCTGGCTGACTTCAAGCCACTGACCCGCGAGGAAGCTCGCATCCTGCGCCAGAAGAACCCGCCGCTGTCACCGTGGCGGGTGATCCTTGTCCAGGCGGGGGTCGGGGTGGTGGTCTCGCTGCTTGCAGCGTTGATCACGGGCAGTCCGGCAGCCGGATGGTCGGCGCTTTACGGCGCAGCCACCGTGGTCCTACCAAGCGCCCTGATGGCGCGCGGTGCGACCAGCCGCTTCAGCATCATGTCGCCCGGCTCAGGCGCCGTCAGCTTCATGTTGTGGGAGTCGGTGAAGATCGCGGTTTCGGTCGCCATGCTGATGCTGGCGTCGAGGCTCGTGCAGGACCTGAGCTGGCCGGCGCTGCTGGTGAGCCTGGTGCTGTGCATCAAGACATACTGGGTTGCGCTCCTGTGGCGCGGCCGCTGACACGACGACACGGGACGACGAGAACATGGCAGCCGAAGGAACCGCAGAACACGCGCCGACCGCGGGCGAGTACATCGTCCACCACCTGCACCATGCGCAGACCGGTCACCAGACCGGGGTCGTCGACTTCTCGGTCGTCAACCTGGACTCGGTGTTCTTCGCCATCACGCTGGGCATCCTGACCTGCGGCCTGCTGTGGATGGCCGCCCGCAAGGCCACCTCCGGCGTGCCGGGCCGCTTCCAGGCCGCCATCGAGCTGCTCGTCGAGATGGTCGACAGCCAGGCCAAGGACATCGTGCACAACGCCCAGAGCCGCAAGTTCGTCGCCCCGCTGGCGCTGACGGTCTTCATCTGGGTCTTCATGCTCAACGCGATGGACCTGCTGCCGGTCGACCTGCTGCCCTGGATGTGGCAGTCGGCCACCGGCAACCACGAGGCCTATCTGCGCGTCGTGCCGACCGCCGACCTGTCGATCACGATGGCGCTGTCGGGCACGGTGCTGCTGCTGTGCCTGTACTACAACCTGAAGATCAAGGGCATCGGCGGCTTCGCGCACGAACTCGTCACGGCGCCGTTCGGCACGAGCAAGAACCCGCTGTTCGCCGTGCTGCTGGGCATCGTCAACCTCGCGATGCAGCTCGTCGAGTTCGTCGCCAAGACCATCTCGCACGGCATGCGGCTGTTCGGCAACATGTACGCCGGCGAGCTGATCTTCCTGCTGATCGCGCTGCTCGGCGGTGCTTTCACCCTTTCCGCCAGCGGTCTGGTGCTGTCCCTGCTGCACATCGTGGCCGGGACCGTCTGGGCCATCTTCCACATCCTGATCATCACGCTCCAGGCGTTCGTGTTCATGATGCTGACGCTGGTGTACATCGGTCAGGCGCACGACTCGCACTGACAGTTAGCCCCGGGGCAGGTCACTGCCCCTTCTTCCCCTTTCTCCACTTTCGCATTTAGCAAGGAGTCATCATGGAACTCATCGGTCTCGTCGCTCTCGCCGCCGGCCTGATCATCGGTCTCGGCGCCGCTGGCGCCTGTATCGGTATCGGCGTCATGGGCAGCAAGTACCTCGAATCGGCCGCGCGTCAGCCCGAGTTGATGGGCGAACTGCAAACCAAGATGTTCCTGCTGGTCGGCCTGATCGACGCCTCGTTCATCATCGGCACGGGTATCGCGCTGTGGTTCACCACCGCCAACCCGTTCCTCGGCCAGATCGCCGCCCTGGCGAAGTAATCCGGCGCGCGGCCTTCAGCGCCGCGAATCGGACGGCTCAGCGCGACGCAGCCGTTTTTCGCCACATGCGTTTCGAGGACACAAAGTGAGCATCAACGCGACACTGATCATCCAGATGATCGTGTTCCTGATCCTGGTCGGGTTCACGATGAAATTCGTCTGGCCGCCGATCGTCAAGGCGCTCGACGAGCGCGCTGCCAAGATCGCCGACGGTCTGTCGGCGGCCGACAAGGCCAAGTCCGATCTGGCGGCCGCGAACCAGCGCGTCGAGCAGCAACTCTCGGCTGCGCGCAACGATGCCCAGAAGCGGCTCGCCGACGCCGAACGTCTCGCGCAGCAGATGATCGAGGAAGCCAAGGGGCGTGCCACCGAGGAAGGGGCCAAGATCATCGCCGCGGCGCGAGCCGAGGCCGAACAGGAAGCCGTGAAGGCCCGCGAGGCGCTGCGCGAGCAGGTCGCCGGCCTGGCCGTCAAGGGCGCCGAGCAGATCCTTCGTCGCGAGGTGAATCCCGGCGTTCACGCCGAGCTGCTGTCGCGCCTGAAGGCGGAGCTCTGACATGGCAGAGCTCGCGACGATCGCCCGGCCGTACGCCGAAGCGCTGTACCAGGCCGCCGGCAGCAGTGCCGCGGTCCTGACGCCGCAGATCGACGCGCTGGCCGCCGTGGCGGGCAACGCCGAGCTGCGCCAGTTCGCCGAACACCCGAAGGTCCCGGCTTCGCAGGTCTACGACGTCATCACCGGCGTCGTCGGCCTCGAGCTCGACCCGCGCGCGGCCAACCTGTTGCGCACCGTCATCGAAAACGGCCGCCTCGCGGCGCTGACCGAAGTCGCGGCCCAGTTCCGCGCCCTGGTCAACGCGTCCGGCGGCGTCTCCGACGCGACGGTCTACAGCGCGTTCCCGCTCGACGGCGCGCAGCTCGCCGAGGTCACGGCCTCGCTCGAGAAGCGCTTCGGCCGCAAGCTGAACGCGCACGTCGAAGTCGACCCGGAGCTGATCGGCGGCGTGCGTGTCGTCGTCGGCGACGAGGTGCTCGACACCTCGGTCCGCGCCCGTCTCGAACAGATGAAGGCCGCCCTGACCGCCTGACAGCCGTCGAGCGTGCGCCCTTCGAGGAGAACCTATGAACCTGAATCCCGCTGAAATTTCCGAGCTGATCAAGAGCCGCATCGAAGGCCTTGGCGTCTCGACCGACATCCGCAACCAGGGTACGGTCGTCTCGGTGACCGACGGCATCTGCCGCGTTCACGGCCTGTCCGAGGTGATGGCCGGCGAAATGCTGGAGTTCCCGCCCACCGCGAGCGGCCAGCCGACCTACGGCCTGGCTCTGAACCTCGAGCGCGACTCCGTCGGCGCGGTGATTCTGGGCGAGTACGAGCACATCTCCGAAGGCGACACCGTCAAGTGCACGGGCCAGATCCTGTCGGTGCCGGTCGGCCCCGAGCTGATCGGCCGCGTCGTCAACGCGCTCGGCCAGCCGATCGACGGCAAGGGCCCGATCAACGCCAAGATGACCGACGTCATCGAGAAGGTCGCGCCGGGCGTCATCGCCCGCAAGTCCGTCGACCAGCCGGTGCAGACCGGCCTGAAGTCGATCGACTCGATGGTGCCGATCGGCCGTGGCCAGCGCGAGCTGATCATCGGCGACCGCCAGACCGGCAAGACCGCGGTGGCGATCGACACGATCATCAACCAGAAGGGTCAGAACATGACCTGCATCTACGTCGCGATCGGCCAGAAGGCTTCGTCGATCAAGAACGTGGTGCGCTCCCTGGAACAAGCCGGCGCGATGGACTACACCATCGTCGTCGCGGCCTCGGCGTCGGAATCGGCGGCGATGCAATACGTGTCGGCCTACTCCGGCTGCACGATGGGCGAGTACTTCCGCGACCGCGGCCAGGACGCCCTGATCATCTACGACGATCTGTCCAAGCAGGCCGTCGCCTACCGCCAGGTCTCGCTGCTGCTGCGCCGCCCGCCGGGCCGCGAAGCCTTCCCTGGCGACGTGTTCTATCTCCACAGCCGTCTGCTCGAGCGCGCCGCTCGCGTGAATGCCGACTACGTCGAAGCCTTCACCAAGGGCGAGGTCAAGGGCAAGACCGGTTCGCTGACCGCGCTGCCGATCATCGAGACGCAGGCCGGCGACGTGTCCGCCTTCGTGCCGACGAACGTGATCTCGATCACCGACGGCCAGATCTTCCTGGAAACCAGCCTGTTCAACGCCGGCATCCGTCCCGCGATCAACGCCGGTATCTCGGTGTCGCGCGTCGGTGGCGCCGCCCAGACCAAGCTGATCAAGAGCCTGTCGGGCGGCATCCGTACCGACCTGGCGCAGTACCGTGAACTGGCCGCGTTCGCGCAGTTCGCCTCGGACCTCGACGCTGCCACCCGCAAGCAGCTCGACCGCGGCGCACGCGTGACCGAACTGCTCAAGCAGGCCCAGTACTCGCCGCTGCCGATCAGCCTGATGGCCGCGACGCTGTACGCCGCCAACAAGGGCTTCCTGGACGACATCGACGTGAAGAAGGTCCTCGCCTTCGAGCACGGCCTGCACCAGCACCTGAAGTCGAGCCACGCCGCGCTGCTGGCCAAGCTCGAGAACGACCGGGCGATGGACAAGGCCGCCGAGGAAGAGCTGGCCGGCGCGATCGCTGCGTTCAAGAAGTCCTTCGCCTAACCGGGAGCCCAGACCATGGCGGTCGGCAAGGAAATTCGCGGCAAGATCAAATCGGTGGAGAACACCAAGAAGATCACCAAGGCCATGGAAATGGTCGCCGCCTCCAAGATGCGCAAGGCGCAGGAGCGCATGCGCGCCGCGCGCCCGTACGCCGACAAGGTGCGCAACATCACCGCGCACCTGTCGGAAGCCAACCCGGAATACAAGTCGCCCTACCTGCGCACCGGCGGCACGACGAAGAAGGTCGGCTTCATCGTCGTGACCACCGACAAGGGCCTGTGCGGCGGCCTGAACACCAACATCCTTCGTGCGGTGACGGCGAAGATGAAGGAAGTCCAGGCGGCCGGCGGCTCGATCGCGACGGTGGCGATCGGCAACAAGGGGTTCGGCTTCCTGAACCGGATCGGCGCGCAGGTCATCAGCCACGCGATCCAGCTCGGCGACGCGCCGCAGCTCGAGAAGCTGATCGGCCCGGTCAAGGTCATGCTCGACGCCTTCGTGGCCGGCGAGATCGACGAAGTGCATCTCTGCTACACGAAGTTCATCAACACGATGAAGCAGGAGCCGATGGTCGAGCCGCTGCTGCCGCTGGCGCCCGCGCGCCTTGAGCAGACCGCCGCCGAGAAGAAGGCCTACGCCTGGGACTACATCTACGAGCCCGAGGCGTCGGTGGTCATCGACGACCTGATCACGCGCTACATCGAAGCCCTGGTCTACCAGGCCGTGGCCGAGAACATGGCCAGCGAGCAGAGCGCGCGCATGGTCGCGATGAAGGCCGCCACGGACAACGCCGGCAACCTGATCGCCGAACTCAAGCTCGTCTACAACAAGACCCGCCAGGCCGCGATCACGAAGGAACTGTCGGAAATCGTGGGTGGCGCCGCCGCCGTCTAAAGATACGAATCGAAGGAAGCTCAAAATGGCACAAGGCAAGATCGTTCAGTGCATCGGCGCCGTCGTGGACGTGGAGTTCCCGCGCGACCAGATGCCCAAGATCTTCGACGCACTGAAGCTCGAAGGCTCGCCGCTGACGCTGGAAGTGCAGCAACAACTCGGCGACGGCGTCGTGCGCACCATCGCCCTGGGCTCGTCGGACGGCCTGCGCCGCGGCCTGATGGTCACCGACACCGGCGCCGGCATCACGGTGCCGGTCGGCAAGGCGACGCTGGGCCGCATCATGGACGTGCTCGGCAACCCGATCGACGAGCGTGGCCCGGTCGACCAGACCCACACCGCGACGATCCACCGCAAGGCCCCGGCCTACGACGAGCTGTCGCCGTCGCAGGAACTGCTCGAAACCGGCATCAAGGTCATCGACCTGATCTGCCCGTTCGCCAAGGGCGGCAAGGTCGGTCTGTTCGGCGGCGCCGGCGTCGGCAAGACCGTCAACATGATGGAGCTCATCAACAACATCGCCAAGGCGCACTCGGGTCTGTCCGTGTTCGCCGGCGTCGGTGAGCGCACCCGCGAGGGCAACGACTTCTATCACGAGATGTCGGACTCCAACGTCGTCGTGCAGGAGAACCTGTCCGAGTCGAAGGTGGCGATGGTCTACGGCCAGATGAACGAGCCCCCGGGCAACCGTCTGCGCGTCGCGCTGACCGGCCTGACGATGGCCGAAGCGTTCCGCGACGAAGGCCGTGACGTTCTGTTCTTCGTCGACAACATCTACCGCTACACGCTGGCCGGTACCGAAGTGTCCGCTCTGCTGGGCCGCATGCCGTCGGCGGTGGGCTACCAGCCGACGCTGGCCGAGGAAATGGGCCGCCTGCAGGAGCGCATCACGTCGACCAAGGTCGGCTCGATCACCTCGATCCAGGCCGTGTACGTCCCTGCGGATGACCTGACCGACCCGTCGCCGGCCACGACCTTCGCCCACTTGGACGCCACCGTCGTTCTGTCGCGTGACATCGCCGCGCTGGGCATCTACCCCGCCGTCGACCCGCTGGACTCGACCTCGCGCCAGATCGACCCGAACGTCGTCGGCGAGGAGCACTACAGCACGACGCGTGCGGTGCAGGCCACGCTGCAGCGCTACAAGGAACTGCGCGACATCATCGCGATCCTGGGCATGGACGAACTGTCGCCGGAAGACAAGCTGGCCGTCGCCCGCGCCCGCAAGATCCAGCGCTTCCTGTCGCAGCCCTTCCACGTCGCCGAAGTGTTCACCGGCACGCCGGGCAAGTACGTGCCGCTGAAGGAAACGATCCGCGGCTTCAAGATGATCGTCAACGGCGAGTGCGACCACCTGCCGGAGCAGGCCTTCTACATGGTCGGCACGATCGACGAAGCCTTCGAGAAGGCGAAGAAGATCCAGTAAGCGGGTCCCGGGGCGCGCTGCGCCCCGCCGCTTCCTGATCCTTCTTCCATCCGAGGACCCCCATGGCCAAGACCATTCACGTCGACGTCGTCTCCGCCGAGGAGAGCATCTTCTCGGGCGAGGCCAAGTTCGTCGCGCTGCCGGGCGAGAACGGCGAGCTCGGCATCCTGCCGCGCCACACGCCGCTGATCACCCGCATCAAGCCGGGCGCGGTGCGCATCGAGCGCGCCGACAACGGCGAGGAGGAGTTCGTCTTCGTCGCCGGCGGCATCCTGGAAGTGCAGCCCAACGTCGTGACGGTGCTCGCCGACACGGCCATCCGCGGCCACGACCTCGACGAGGCCAAGGCCACCGAGGCCAAGCGCCTGGCCGAGGAAGCGATGCGCAACGCCAAGAGCGACATCGACCTGGCGAAGGCGCAGAGCGAGTTCGCGGCCATGGCCGCGCAGATCGCCGCGATCCAGAAGCTGCGCCGCAAGTAAGCTGCGACGTCCGCACGACGGGCCGCCCGCGCGAGAGCGCCGGCGGCCTTTTCATTGGCCGCGTGCCGGGCGCATCATCGCCGCATGGGCAAGAAGACCAAGCACGGCGACGGCACCAACGGCAAGATCTCGAAGGCCGACTACCTGGCGCAGCTCGAACCGCTGGAGCTGCAGCTCAACGACCTGGCGCGCTGGCTGCAGCACACCGGCAAGCGCCTGCTGGTGCTGATCGAGGGCCGCGACACCGCCGGCAAGGGCGGCGTGATCTCGGCCATCGCCTCGACGCTGAACCCGCGCCAGTGCCGCACCGTCGCGCTGCCCAAACCGACCGAACGCGAGGCGACCGAGTGGTACTTCCAGCGCTACGTCGCGCACCTGCCGGCGGCCGGCGAGATCGTGCTCTTCGACCGCAGCTGGTACAACCGCGCCGGCGTCGAGCGTGTGATGGGCTACTGCAGCGAAGCCCAGGCCAAGGCCTTCCTGAAGCAGGCCCCGGTGTTCGAGAAGCTGCTCGTCGACGACGGCATCCTGCTGCTGAAGTACTGGCTGACCGTCGACCAGGAGCGCCAGGAGCTGCGTTTCGCCGACCGCCTGGCCGACCCGCTCAAGCGCTGGAAGCTCTCGCCGGTGGACCTGCAGGCGCGCAGCCGCTATGCCGAGTACGGCCGCGCGCGCGACGCGATGCTCGCGGCCACGCACACCAAACACGCGCCGTGGACGCTGGTCGACTTCAACGACCAGCGCATCGGCCGGCTGCGCCTGATCCGCGACCTGATCGACCGCATCCCCGACCGCAAGGTGCCCGAGGCGAAGATCGATTTCCCGCCGCTGGGCCACCCGCCGCTGGTCGAGCGTTTCGACGGGCCGCTCAAGCCGATCTGAGCGCGGACTGCGGGACGGCCCCGAGGCGCCGCCGCAGCGCGCGTGGCAGTCTGGTCGCCCCGCCGCAGGAGCCCCCGAGATGCACAGCCTGGACGTCGAAGTCCTGAACACCGCGCTGGCCTGGCTCGACGCCGGCCGCGGCGTGCTGCTGGCCACCGTCGTGCGCACCTGGGGCAGCTCGCCCCGGCCGCCCGGCTCGATGATGGCCTTGCGCGACGACGGCCAGGTCGCCGGCTCGGTGTCCGGCGGCTGCATCGAGGACGACCTGATCGCCCGCCGCCGTGCCGGCGAGCTGCCCGCGGTCACGCCGGCGCTCACCCGCTACGGCGTCAGCGCCGACGAGGCGCGGCGTTTCGGCCTGCCCTGCGGCGGCACGGTGGAGATCGTGCTGGAGCCGCTGTCCGCGGCCTCGGCGCTGCCCGAGCTGCTGGCCGCGGTGCAGCGCCATGAGCTGGTGCGCCGCCGGCTGGATCTGGCCAGCGGCCGCGTGGCCCTGCTGCCGGCCACCGACGGCGACGCCCTGCACTTCGACGGGGCGGTGCTGGAGACCGTGCACGGCCCGCGGCTGCGGCTGATCGTCATCGGCGCCGGCCAGCTCTCGCGCTGCCTGGCGCAGATGGCGCTGATGCTGGACTACGCGGTCACCGTCTGCGACCCGCGCGAGGAGTACCGCGAAGGCTGGGACACGCTGCCCGGCGCGACGCTGACGCGCACGATGCCCGACGACCTCGTCGTCGAGATGCGCCCCGACGCGCACACCGCCGTCGTCGCGCTGACGCACGACCCCAAGCTCGACGACCTGGCGCTGATGGAGGCGCTGAAGACGCCGGCCTTCTACGTCGGTGCGCTCGGCTCGCGACGCAACAATGATGCGCGCCGCAGGCGCCTGCTCGAGTTCGATCTCGACGAGGCGCAGATCGCGCGCCTGCACGGCCCGGTCGGGCTGAACCTGGGCGGCCGCACGCCGCCGGAGATCGCGCTGGCGATCGTCGCCGAGATGACCGCGGTGCGCCGCGGCGCGGCGCTGGACGGGCCGCTGGCCGACTGGCAGGGCGGCCGATCCTGCGCCCGGGTGACGCCCCCCGGCTGAGGCGGCCGGCCACGGCACGGCCCTCGCTACGATGTGGCCGCCATGCTGAAACGTCTCGCCGTCTGGACCCTCGCCCTCGGCGCGCCGCTGGCCTACTACGGCAGCCGCCTGTTCTGGCCCGATCTGCGGCCGGCCTGGTTCACCGCGGCCTACTTCCGTCACGCCAACCTGCTGCTGGCCTGTGCCTTCATGCTGGTCATCGCCTTCGCGCTGGCGACGATGCGCGGCGGCAAGACCCTGCGCATCACGGCGATCGTGGTGCTGACCGCCATCTTCGGCAGCTACCAGGCGATGACCTGGGGCGACGACGCGCCGCCTTATGCCGCGACGCTGCAGCTGCCGTCCGGGCAATG
The DNA here is from genome assembly GCF_000284255.1 of Rubrivivax gelatinosus IL144. Lineage (NCBI taxonomy): Bacteria > Pseudomonadati > Pseudomonadota > Betaproteobacteria > Burkholderiales > Sphaerotilaceae > Rubrivivax > Rubrivivax gelatinosus. The sequence continues at coordinate 228,318 of NC_017075.1, read as the reverse complement.
GCTGCTGCTGGAGGCCAACGACGGCGGCGCCTTCACCTCGTTCTCGGCGCTGAACCTCTTCCTCGCCACCGGCTACGGGCCGGTGCACCGCGTGCGCGCCCTGGACAGCTTTACCGACGCCCGGCGCGGCGAGCTGGCGCTGGACGCCGACGGCCGCGCCGTCGTGACCATCGAGCGCTACGACGGAACCGGGCTGCGCAAGACCTTGGCCCTGCCGCGCTGAGCCCGCGTCGTCAGCGCACGTGCGGCGCGTCCGGCAGCTCGTTCGGGTTGCGCTCGCCCTCGGCCAGCGGGAAGTGGCGCAGCAGCAGCGCGTCGACGGCGTCGATGGCCTGCGCCAGCCCGTCCTCGAAACGCCCGGCGCGGAAGGCCTCGCGCATCGTCGCGACGACCGCGTCCCAGTGGCCGGCCGGGGCGTGGCGCATCACGCCACGGTCGGCGACGATCTCGATCGCGCGGTCGGCCAGCAGCAGGTAGACCAGCACGCCGTTGTTGGCCTCGGTGTCCCAGACGCCGAGCTCGGCGAACACCGCCAGCGCACGTTCGCGCACCGGCCGGCGCAGCCAGGCCCAGGGCAGGCCGGCCTCGACACACAGCCGGATCTCGCCCGAGTGCCGCGCCTCGCTGGCGCGCACGCGTTCGGTCAGCCGGGCCATCGCCGCGGCGTCCAGCACGGCGCGCACCTCGCCTTCGTCGGCGAACGCGTGACGCCACCAGCGGGTCATGCCCATCACCAGCCTCCCGAGGCGCCACCGCCGCCGAAACTTCCGCCGCCGCCGGAGGAGAAGCCGCCGCCACCCCCGCCGAACCCGCCGCCGCCGCCGAAGCCACCTCCTCCGCCCCAGCCGCCGCCACCCCAACCACCACCGCCGCGGCCCGAGCCGCCGCCGATCTGGCGCAGCGCCGAGGCGACGCTGAAGATCAGCGCGAAGACCAGCGCCGCGACGCCGACGCCCAGCGCGACCAGCACGCTGGCCGTCACCCACCAGGCGACGCCGCCGGCGATGCCGGCCGTCAGCGGCACGCCGAGCTTGCGGCCCAGCGCGCGCGACAGCACGGTGGCCATCAGCGGCACGCCGAAGAACAGCAGCAGCCCCCAGTCCTCGATCTGCGTGCCTTCTTCGCCGCGCGCGGCACCGGCCTCGGGCGCCGGCAGGTGTTCGCCGCGAATGCGCGCGATCAGCTGGTCGACGCCGGCCGACAGGCCGTCGGCGTAACGGCCCTCGCGGAACGCCGGGCGGATCGCGCGGTCGATGATCTGGCGCGCTGCCAGATCGGGGATCGCGCCTTCGAGCGCACGTGCGACCTCGATGCGCACCCGCCGGTCGCCCATCGAGACGACGACGAGCACGCCGTCGCCGACCTCGCGCCGGCCGATCTTCCACTGGTCGGCGACGCGCCAGGCGTAGGCCGCGATGTCCTCGGGCGCGGTCGCCGGCACGATCAGCACGACGATCTGCGGCCCGGCCTCGGCTTCGAAAGCGGCGAGCCTGGCTTCGAGCGCGTCGCGCTCGGCCGGCTGCAGCGTCGAGGTCTGGTCGATGACGCGCGCCGTCGGCGCCGGCACGGGCCGCAGCCCGTCCTGGGCGAAGACCGCCGGCACGAACAGCGCCAGCACGAAGGCCAGCGCACGCAGCAGGCGCTGCATCAGGCGCTCACCTGGAGGCCGGGCTCTCGAAGTTGACCGCCGGCGGCCGGCTGATCGCGGCCTCGTCCTGCACCTGCAGGCTGGGCTTGACCTGGTAACCCAGCGCCATCGCCGTCAGGTTGCTCGGGAAGCTGCGCGCCAGCACGTTGTACTGCTGCACCGCCTGGATGTACTGGTTGCGCGCGACGGTGATGCGGTTCTCGGTGCCTTCGAGCTGCACGCGCAGGTCCTGGAAACCCTGGTTGGCGCGCAGCGCGGGGTAGTTCTCGCTGACGACCAGCAGCCGCGACAGCGCGCCCGACAGCTCGCCCTGCGCCGCCTGGAACTTGCGGAAGGCCTCGGGGTTGTCGACCAGCTCGGGCGTGGCCTGGATCGAGGTCGCGCGCGCACGCGCCTCGACGACGCGGGTCAGCGTCTCCTGCTCGAAGTTGGCCTCGCCCTTGACGGTGGCGACCAGGTTGGGCACCAGGTCGGCGCGGCGCTGGTACTGGTTGAGCACCTCGGCCCAGCGCGACTTGGTCTGCTCGTCCAGGCGCTGGAAGTCGTTGTAGCCGCAGCCCGACAGGGCCAGCACGACGCCGAACGCGGCGATCCACCTCGTCAAACCCATTGCGTCCTCCTTCGTTTGGCGCCCGATGCTACGCCGGGCGATGGCCCCGCGGCAGCCGGGCCTGCGGCGTAGGATCGGCCCCGATGTCGCCCTCCGCGCCGCCCTCCGCCACGACGCTGCTGCCGCGCCAGCGCGCGCTCGTCGTCGGCGCCGGCGGCGTGCTCGGTTCGGCGCTGCTGGCCGAGGCGCTGGTCGCCGGGCGCTTCGCCCGGGTCGCGGCGCTGGTCGCCACGCCGCTGGCGGCGACGCTGGACGGCTTCGTCGCGCTGCCCGAGGCGGCGCTGGACGCCCCGGGCGCGGCCGTCGCCGACATCGCTTTCGTCGTCTTCGAACGCGACCGCCACGCCAACGGCCGCGACGAGGCCTTCGTGCGCCCCGACCCGCTGGCGCTGCCGGCACTCGCCGCGCGGCTGCTCGCGGCCGGCGTACGCCGGCTGGTCGTCGTCGTGCCGCACGCGCCGGCGCTGCTGCCGGCCGCGCTGGCCCAGGGTTTCGCGTCGCAGACCGAACACGCGGTCGCGGCGCTGGACTTCGAGCACTGCGTCTTCCTGCGCGCCGCGCAGGGCGCGACGCCGCAGGCCGGGCGTTCGACGGTCGAGCGCCTGGTCGGCTGGTGGCTGTCGCAGCTGCGCTGGATGATCCCGGCGCCGCAGGCCGCGCTGCTCACCGCGCGCCTGGCGCAGCTCGTCGTGACGATCGGCCGGCTGCTGCCGGCCGTGCCGCCGGGCACGCACGTGCTGGCGCCCGAACAACTCGCCGACGCCGCACGCGAGCCTGACGAGAACCAAGCCGAGATCAAACTGGCGGCGGCGCTCGCACGGCGATAATTCGCCGATGTTCGCCCCCCTCCAAAACGACCAGTTCCTGCGCGCGTGCCTGCGCCAGCCCACGACCCACACGCCGCTCTGGCTGATGCGCCAGGCCGGTCGTTACCTGCCGGAGTACCGCGCGACGCGCGAGAAGGCGGGCAACAGCTTCATGGGTCTGGCCACCAACCCGCAGTACGCCACCGAGGTGACGCTGCAGCCGCTGGACCGTTACGCGCTGGACGCGGCGATCCTGTTCTCCGACATCCTGGTCGTGCCCGACGCGATGGGCCTGGGCCTGAGCTTCGGCGCCGGCGAAGGCCCGCGTTTCGCGCGCCCGCTGCGTGACGAAGCCTCGGTCGCCGCGCTGCAGGTGCCCGACCTCGACAAGCTGCGCTACGTCTTCGACACCGTGACGATGCTGCGCAAGGCGCTCAACGGCCGCGTGCCGCTGATCGGCTTCTCCGGCAGCCCCTGGACGCTGGCCAGCTACATGGTCGAAGGCGCCGGCTCGGACGACTACCGCGTCGTCAAGCAGATGCTGTACGCGCGCCCCGACCTGCTGCACCGCATCCTCGACGTCAACGCCCAGGCCGTCACCGCCTACCTGAACCAGCAGATCGAGTGCGGCGCGCAGGCCGTGATGATCTTCGACAGCTGGGGCGGCGTGCTCGCCGACGGCGTGTTCCAGGAATTCAGCCTGGAGTACACGCGCCGCGTCGTCGCCGGCATGAAGCGCCAGCACGACGGCCAGCAGATCCCGGTCATCGTCTTCACCAAGGGCGGCGGCATCTGGCTGGAAGAGATCGCCGCGATCGGCGCCGACGTCGTCGGCCTGGACTGGACGGCCAACCTGGGCGACGCCCGCCGCCGCACCGGCGACCGCGTCGCGCTGCAGGGCAACCTGGACCCGGCGGTGCTGTTCTCCAACCCCGAGGTCATCGCCAAGGAAGCGACCAAGGTGCTCGACAGCTTCGGCGCGCCGCAGCGTGCCGACGGCGGCTGGGGCGGCCACGTCTTCAACCTCGGCCACGGCATCAGCCAGCACACGCCGCCGGACAACGTCACCGCGCTCGTCGAAGCGGTGCACAAGCACGGCCGCCTGCTTCGCTCGGCCGGTAAGTGAGTGCTCAGGGCAGCGTTTGCCCTGCCTGAAGGCTTGACTTATCCCCAGAAAACGTGCTGCGGCGCAACGCCGCAGCCACTTCCCCACAACGGCCCCACTGGGGCCGTTTGTCTTCGCTAAGTTGTTGATTCATATACGATCGCTCCACTGCCACGAAATCGCGCAAAGAACCTCGGGGCTTGGAGAATCAACAACTTGGAGGCGCTGGACGCAGCTTCTGCACAAAGTTATCCACAGAAGCTGTGGGCAGGTCCGAAAAGCCTTCCGACACAAGGACTTGGGGACGATCCTTGAGAAGCCACCGAGCTTTCGCACGCAAGTGACGAGCCGATGACGAACCGTATCGCCGTCGCCGTCGAGACACCCCAGCACACGGGGGTCGGCGTGCTCGACTACCTCGCCGACCAGGCCTGGCCACCGGGCACGCTGCTGCGCGTGCCGCTGGGGCGGCGCGAAGTGCCGGGCATCGTCTGGCACCGCGGCGGCGACACCGAACTGGCCGACGACGCGCTGCGCCCGGCCGGCCCGGCGCTGGAAGCGCTGCCGCCGCTGGGCGAAGCCTGGCGCCGGCTGGTCGAGTTCGCCGCGGCGTACTACCAGCGCGGCGTCGGCGAGCTGGCGCTGGCGGTGCTGCCGCCCGAGCTGCGCAAGCTCGACGACGTGCAGCTCGCGCGCCGCGTCGCCAAGCTGGCCAAGCTCGCGCCGCCGCCGGCCGCCGAGCCGCCGCCGCGGCCCGAGCCCAGTGCCGAGCAGCAGGCCGCGCTGGCCGCCCTGGCCGAAGGCACGGCGCCGGCGCTGCTGCACGGCGTCACCGGCAGCGGCAAGACCGAGGTCTACCTGCGCGCCGCCGAGCAGGCGCTGGACGCCGGCCGGCAGGTGCTGGTGCTGGTGCCCGAGATCAACCTGACGCCGCAGCTCGAAGCGCGTTTCGCCGCACGTTTCCCCGGCCGGCGCCTGGTCAGCCTGCACAGCGCGCTGACGCCGGCGCAGCGGCTGAAGAACTGGCTGCAGGCCCACCTGGGCACGGCCGACCTGGTGCTCGGCACGCGGCTGGCGGTGTTCGCTTCGCTGCCGCGGCTGGGGCTGGTCGTCGTCGACGAGGAGCACGACCCCTCGTTCAAGCAGCAGGAAGGCGCACGCTACTCGGCGCGCGACCTGGCCGTCTGGCGCGCCCACGACGCCGGCGTGCCGGTGCTGCTGGGCTCGGCGACGCCGTCGCTGGAAACCTGGCAACGCGTGCAGGAAGGCCGCTACCGGCGCCTGGCGCTGGACGCCCGCATCGGCGGCGGCGCGATGCCGCGTGTTCGTGTCTTCGACATGAGCCGGCTGCCGCGCCAGCGCGGTGTCGACGCGCCGCCGCTGGCACCGCCGGTGCTCGAGGCGCTGAAGCAGCGGCTCGAACGCGGCGAACAGAGCCTGCTGCTGCTCAACCGCCGCGGCTATGCGCCGGTGCTGCACTGCGGCGAATGCGGCTGGAAGAGCGGCTGCCCGCACTGCAGCGCCTGGCGCGTCTTCCACAAGGGCGACCGCACGCTGCGCTGCCACCACTGCGGCTTCACCGAACGTGTGCCGCGCGCCTGCCCCGACTGCGGCAACCAGGACATCGCCCCGATCGGCCGCGGCACCGAGAAGCTCGCCGAGCAGCTGGCCGAACTGCTGCCCGAGGCGCGCGTGGCGCGCATCGACGCCGACAGCACACGCGGCGCCGGCGCGCTGGAGCAGCAGCTGGGCGCCGTGCACGCCGGCGAGGTCGACGTGCTCGTCGGCACGCAGATGGTGGCCAAGGGCCACGACTTCCGCCGCATCACGCTGGTCGTCGCGGTGAACCCGGATTCGGCGCTGTTCGCCAGCGACTTCCGCGCCCCCGAGCGCCTGTTCGCGCTGCTGATGCAGGCCGCCGGCCGCGCCGGGCGCGACGCCGAGCAGGCGGCGCGCAGCGAGATGTGGATCCAGACCTGGAACCCCCAGCACGCGCTGTTCGACGCCCTGAAGCGCCACGACTACGCGGCGTTTGCCGCCAGCCAGCTCGACGAGCGCCGCAGCGCCGGGCTGCCGCCGTTCAGCCACCTGGCGCTGCTGCGGGCGGAAGCCAAGAGCGCCGAGGTCGCCACCGCCTTCCTCGACGAAGCCGCGACGCTGGCCGAGGGCGTCGAGACGATCGGCCTGTACCCGGCGGTGCCGCCGGCGGTGTCGCGCGTGGCCGACGTCGAACGCGTGCAGATGCTCGTCGAGTCGACGTCGCGGCCGGCGCTGCAGCGTTTCCTCGCCGGCTGGCTACCGCAGCTGCACGCGCTGCGGCCGCATCACAAAGGCCTGATCCGCTGGGCCGTCGACGTCGACCCGCTGGCGATCTGACGATGCATCTGGACCTGCTGCACCTGGCGATCGAGGTCGCCGCGACGCTGGCCTTCTTCACCGCCGGGCTGCTGGCGGCGGCACGCAAGCGGCTGGACGTCGTCGGCTCGTTCTCGGTGGCCTGTCTGTCGGCGTTCGGCGGCGGCACGATGCGCGACCTGCTGCTCGACCGCCGGCCCTTCTTCTGGGTCGACAACGCCGACTGGCTGTGGGGGCTGATGCTGCTGACGCTGCTGGCGATGCGTTACCTCGACCACCGCCACGTCTCGACGACGCAGCGTGCGATCCAGTGGCCCGACGCGCTGGGCCTGGGCCTGTTCGCCGCCAGCGGCACGCAGATCGCGCTGGCCGCCGGCATGCCGCCGCTGATCGCGGTGCTGATGGGCACGATGACCGCGGCCTGCGGCGGCGTGCTGCGCGACATCGCCTGTGCCGAGGTGCCGACGGCCTTCAACGACCACCAGCCTTACGCGCTCTGCGCCTTCGTCGGCGGCTGGCTGGTCGTGCTCGCCGAGCATTGGGGCTGGCCGCCGGGCCCCAGCCTGGCCGCCGGCGCCGCGCTGGCTTTCGGCCTGCGCGCCTGGACGCTGTGGCGCGACCTGCGCCTGCCGGAGTGGCGCGCCGGCCGGCGCTGAGACGGGAACGGCGTTTGCCGATTCGCGGCTTTGCTTTCAGCGGAGCCCGCATGGCGGACTGGATCACCGGCTTCATCGAGACCCACGGCTACTGGGCCATCGCGACGCTGATGGCGCTGGAGAACGTGCTGCCGCCGATCCCGTCGGAGCTGATCATGCCCTTCGCCGGTTTCCACGCCGCGCAGGGCGCGCTCGACCCGGCGCTGGTCGTCGCCGCCGGCGCCGCCGGCTCGCTGGCCGGGACGCTGCCCTGGTACTGGCTCGGCCAGCGTCTGGGGCAGCGCCGGCTGGAGCACCTGGCCGAACGCCACGGCCGCTGGCTGACGGTGTCGCGCGAAGAGGTCGAACGTGCGACGCGCTGGTTCGAGCGCCACGACGCCCGCGCCGTCTTCGGCGGCCGGCTGGTGCCGGCGGTGCGCAGCATCATCTCGGCGCCGGCCGGCGTCGCGCGCATGGCGCTGCCGCGTTTCCTGCTGTGGTCCACCGCCGGCACGCTGATCTGGTGTTCGGCGCTGGCCGGCGCCGGCTTCACGCTGCGCGAACGCCACGAAGCGGCGGCGCGCTGGATCGGCCCGGTGTCCGAGGCCATCGTCGTCGCCGCGCTCGCCGCCTGGTTGTGGCGCGTGCTGCGCCGGCGCTGATCAGCCCGGCTGCACGCCCATCCAGGCGACCAGCGCGCTGAAGCTGAAGAAGGCCAGCGCCGTCGAGACCATCACCACTCGCGCCACCGGCCCGGCGTCGGCGCGGTAGCGCTCGGCCAGCAGCGGCACGTTGCTCGCGCTGGGCAGGGCCGCGGCCAGCGTCAGCACCAGCGCCTGCTCGGGCGACAGCGGCACGCCCAGGGCGATCAGCGCCAGCGCGAGCGCGGCGACCAGCGCCGGATGCACGAAGAGCTTGACCGCGGTGATCGCCGCCACGCCGCCCCAGCGCGTGCCGTGGCCGGCGCGCTGGCCGGCACGCCAGAGCACGGCGCCGACGGTGAACAGCGCCACCGGGGTCGCGGCTTCGGCCAGCATGCGGACCAGCACGTTCACCGGCCCCGGCAGGCCGACGCCGGCCACCGAGAACAGCGCGCCCAGCGCCGTCGCCCAGGGCAGCGGATTGCCGAAGGCGCCGCGCAGCGCCAGCGCCAGCGCGCGCCGCGTGCCGTGGCCGGCGGCGTCACCGGCCTGGGCCAGCGCGATGCACAGCGAGCTGGTCACGAAGACGTCGATCAGCAGCACCGCGATCGTCGGCCCGGCGGCCTGCGGCCCGAGCAGGCCGACGAGCAGCGGCACGCCCATGAAACCCGAGTTCGGGAAGGTCGCGACCAGCGCGCCGAAAGATGCGTTCTTCAGCCCGGCGCGGCGCCACGAGACGGCCAGCACGAGACCGACGACGAGCGCCGCCGCGCCCAGCCAGCACAGCAGCACCGCCGGGTCGAGCAGCTGCGAGATCGGCGTCGCCATCGCCAGGCGCAGCAGCATCGCCGGCAGCGCGAAACACTGGACGAAGACGTTGAGGCCGGGGATCGCGCTCTCGGGCAGCAGGTGCAGCCGGCCGGCGGCGTAACCCGCCGCCACCAGCGCGAAGAAGGGCGCCGTCACGGCGAGAATCGACAACATCGCTGCGAGTATCGCAATCGGTTCGGCGTCCGCCGCCCGGACGCCGGGCCTGCGGCTGTAACGCACAGATCCCCCGAGCCCCCGCCGGGAGGGTGCTCCAGCTCGTTCGACGGCACCCTCCAGCCTCCCTCCGCGAGGGAGGCTCCAGTCAGTCCGACGAGCGCTTCATCGCCGACGATCGGTGACGAATCGGCCATGCGTTCATCGACGTCCTGCTAGCCTCGCACCCGTCAGAGGAGGATTCGATGGCCGACGAGACGAAACCCCGTTCCCGGACGATGCGTGTGCTGCGCGGCCTGTGGTGGCTCGTGGACACCGGGCGGCGGGCGATCCTGAATCTGCTGCTGCTGGCAGTGATCGCCGCCGTGGCCTGGACGCTGCTGCACCGCGGCCCACCGCCGCTGGCCGACAAGACGGTGCTGGTGCTCAACCCGCACGGCCCGGTGCGCGAGCAGTTCAGCGGCAGCCTGCGCGACAACGCGCTGCAGAAGGCACGCGGCTCCGAGCTGGAGCAGACGCGGCTGCGCGACCTGCTGACCGCGCTGGACGCCGCCGCGACCGACCAGCGCATCAGCAGCGCGCTGCTGATGCTCGACGACTTCGCCGGCGCCGGGCTGCCGACGCTGCGCGAGCTGGCCTCCGCGATCGACCGCTTCCGCGCCAGCGGCAAGAAGGTCGTCGCCTGGGGCTCGAACTACGACCAGCGCCAGTACTACCTGGCGGCGCACGCCGACGAGGTCTGGCTGCACCCGATGGGCGGCGTCGAGATCAACGGCTACGGCGGCCGCCGCACCTACTTCAAGGACGCGCTGGACCAGCTCGGCGTCACCGCCCACGTCGTGCGCGCCGGGCGGTTCAAGAACGCCGCCGAGACCTTCTCCGCCAGCGGCCCGTCGCCCGAGACCGACGAGGCCGACCGTGCGCTCTACGGCGGTCTGTGGGCCGACTACGCGGCGGCCGTCGAACACGCACGCCGGCTGCCGGCCGGCAGCCTGGACCGCGCGATCGCCGAGCTGCCCGAACGTCTGGCCTCTGCCGGCGGCGACGGCGCCAAGCTCGCCGCGCGCGAAGGCCTGATCGACGCGATGAAGACGCGTGACCAGCTGCGCGCGGCGCTGATCGCACGCGGCGAACGCGACGGCGAGACCTTCCGCCAGATCGGCTTCGCCGACTACGCGGCGCGTTTCACTGCGCCGATGACCGGGCCGAAGGTGGCGGTCGTCGTCGCCGAAGGCCCGATCGTCGACGGCGAGGCCGGCCCGGGCACGATCGGCGGGCTGTCGACCGCGGCCCTGGTACGCCGTGCGCGTGACGACGCCGCGGTGCGGGCGGTCGTGCTGCGCGTCAACTCGCCGGGCGGCAGCGCCTTCGGCTCGGAGCTGATCCGCCGCGAGCTGGAGCTGACGCGCAGCGCCGGCAAGCCGGTGATCGTCTCGATGGGCGACGTCGCGGCCTCGGGCGGCTTCTGGATCTCGACCGCGGCCGACGCGATCGTCGCCGACCCGGCGACGATCACCGGCTCGATCGGCGTCATCGCCGTGCTGCCGACCGCCGAACGTGCGCTCGAGCGCCTGGGGCTGCGCACCGAGGGCTACCGCACGAGCTGGGCGGTCGACGCCTACGACCCGCGCTCGCCGCTGGACCCGCGCCTGGAACAGGTGCTGCAGACCAGCATCGGCCACGTCTACGGCCAGTTCCTCGACCGTGTCGCCGCGGCGCGCAAGACGACGCCCGAACGCATCGACGAGATCGGCCAGGGCCGCGTCTGGAGCGGCGCGCAGGCGCGCGAACGCGGCCTCGTCGACCGTACCGGCGGCCTGCGCGACGCGCTGGCGCTGGCCGCCGCACGCGCCAAGCTCGCGCCGGGTTACCGCGTGCAGTACGTCGAACGTGAGCCCGGCCGCGCCGAGCGCCTGATGGAATGGTTCGGCGGCCTCACCGGCACGACGCTGGGCGATCTGCTGCAACCGGCTTTGCAGGCCGCGCTGCCGCCGCCGCTGCCGGCGCCGCTGGCCGAGCTGAAGCAGCAGACCGCCTGGCTGCTTCAGTCCAGCGACGGCCGCCGCCCGGCGGCCATGGCGCATTGCCTGTGCACGCCGCCTTGATCAGGCCGCCGCGACCAGCCCCGTGAACAGCGGGTCGCGACGCGAGCGCGGCCGGTAGGCCGAGACGCGGCGCGCGATCTCGGCGATGTGGTCGGGCGTCGTGCCGCAGCAGCCGCCGACGATGTTCAGGAAACCGGCCTTGGCGAAGTCGGCCATCAGCGCGCCGGTGACCGGCGGCGTCTCGTCGAAGCCGGTCTCGCTCATCGGGTTGGGCAGGCCGGCGTTCGGGTAGCAGCTGACGTAGGTGTCGTCGGCGATGCGCGACAGCTCCTCGATGTAAGGCCGCATCAGCGCCGCGCCGAGGGCGCAGTTCAGGCCGATGGCCAGCGGCCGCGCATGGCGCACCGAGTGCCAGAACGCGCCCACCGTCTGCCCCGAGAGGATGCGGCCCGAGGCGTCGGTGACGGTGCCCGAGACGATCACCGGCAGGCGTTCGCCGCGCTCTTCCATCAGCTCGTCGAGCGCGAAGATCGCCGCCTTGGCGTTGAGCGTGTCGAAGATCGTCTCGACGAGGAACAGGTCGACACCGCCGTCGAGCAGCGCCTCGGCCTGCTCGCGGTAGGCCTCGCGAAGCTGGTCGAAGGTGATGTTGCGCGCGCCGGGGTCGTTGACGTCGGGGCTGATGCTGGCGGTGCGCGGCGTCGGGCCCAGCGCGCCGGCGACGAAACGCGGCTTGTCAGGCGTGGCCGCGGCGTCGGCGGCTTCGCGCGCGACGCGCGCCGACGCGAGGTTCATCTCGCGCGCCAGGTGCGCCAGGTCGTAGTCCTCCTGGGCGATGGTCGTCGCGCCGAAGGTGTTGGTCTCGATGATGTCGGCGCCGGCCGCCAGGTACTGGGCGTGGATCTCGCGGATCACGTCGGGGCGCGTGATCGACAGCAGGTCGTTGTCGCCCTTCAGGTCTTTCGGATGCTCGCGCAGCGCCTCGTTGCGGAAGTCGGCTTCGCCGAGTTTCCAGCGCTGGATCATCGTGCCCATCGCGCCGTCGATGACGACGATGCGCCGGGGCAGCAGGTCGGCCAGGGCCTGGCCGCGGGTGTAGGCGGGCGTGCGGGCGTTCATCGCACCATTGTGCCCGCCCGTTCAGTGCAGGGTCAGCGGCTGCTGGGCGAGCTGGGCGTAGCCGGCGATGAAGTCGTCGAAGGCCTCGGGGCCCGGGTCGCGTTCGACCAGCGCCTCGACGCCGCGGCGGAAGCTCTCGGCAATCGCGCCTTCGAGCCAGATGTCGGTGCGCGAGAGCTTGTCGACGATCTCGTAGCCGCCGCGAGCCGGCGTGCCGGCTTCGGACGGCAGTTCGACCTGGACGACGACGAAGGTGTCGGATTGGTACAGCATCTGCATGGGCCGCAGGTGGCCCCGCCGGCCGCCATTTCAAGAGCCGGCGGCGGCGAGGCGGTGGTCGGCCTCGGCGCCGGTCTCGGCGACGCGGCTCCTCCAGCGCACCGGCAGCCAGCCGCGCGCCGGGTCCAGCCAGACCTCCAGCGCCGGCTCGTAAGGCCGCTGCGGCAGGCTCTCCAGCCGCAGCGCGCCGGCCACCGGGCCGGCCGGCAGGTCCAGCGGCTCGGCGCCGCGGACCTCGAAACGCCGCCAGCCGGCGTCGCCCCGGGCGCCGGCGACGAAGAGTTCGACCGCCGCGCCGGGGCCGAAACGCTGCGGCGCCGCGGCGACGACGCCGGCCAGCTGCAGCAGCCAGCTCAGCCGGTCCTGCGCGCCGGGCTGCAGCGGCAGCTCGCCGGCGCCGCCCGAGAAGCTGATGCGGCCGATCTCGCGGCGGAAGTTGGCCGCCCGCACCTCGCGCTGGCGCCGGCGCTCGACCAGGCGCTCGGGCTCCAGCCCGTGCACGCCGACGGCGCCGCGGCTGGCCCAGCCGTCGCCGGCGCCGTCGGCCAGCACCAGGCGGTAGCCGGCGGCGTCGTGTTCGAAGTCCAGCCGCAGTTCGTCCTCGGCCTCGCCGCGGCGGCGCTGCCAGCGCAGCTGCTGCGGCGGCGGCAGGCGCACCGCGTACAGCGGTGGCGGCGCGGCCTGCGGCGCCGGTCCGGGGGCACGCGGCGGCACGCGGCGCGGCGGCGGCTCGACAGGGGCAGGCGCAGGCTGCGGCACCAGCATCCGGACGACGAGCGGCGGCGTGGCCGGCGCCGCCGCCGGCCCCGACGTCGGCGGCCGGTTCAGCGCATCCAGCAGCGCCAGATGCAGCGCCGCCAGCCCGGCGGCCAGCGCCGCAGCCGAGCGCCAACGCCGGCTGCGGCGTGGGGGCGACAGGGTGCGGGGCGCGGGCATCGCAGAATGCTGCCCGGTCCCCGAACCTCCGCCGATCCCCCTCGCCCATGAAACTTGCCACCCTGAAGGACGGGTCGCGCGACGGCCAGCTCGCCGTCGTCTCCCGCGACCTGACGCAGGCCCACTTCGCCACCGGCATCGCCACCCGGCTGCAGCAGGTGCTCGACGACTGGAACTTCGTCAGCCCGCAGCTCGAGGACCTGTACACCGCGCTGAACCACGGCAAGGCGCGCCACGCCTTCGCCTTCGACGCGCGCCAGTGCATGGCGCCGCTGCCGCGCGCCGCGCACTGGGTGCAGGTCGGCGCCTACCCCGACGCCGCCGAACGCGTGCTGCGCGCGCTCGGCGTCGAGCCGCCGGCCACGCTGCGCGAGGCGCCGCCGGTTCTGGCCGCCGCCGGCGACGGGCTGCTCGGCGCGCACGACGAGGTCGAGTTCGCCGCCGCCGCGACGCGGCGCGACTTCGGCCCGCAGCTGGCCATCGTCACCGGCGACGTCGCCGCCGGCACGCCGGCCGACCGCGCGCTCGACGGCGTGCGCCTGGTGCTGCTGGCCAACGCCTGGCGCGGCGACGACGGCGACGCGGCACCGCCGGCGGCTTTCGCCCCGGTCGCCGTGACGCCCGAGGAGCTGGGCGAGGCCTGGCGCGGCGGCAAGCTGGCGCTGACGGTCGAGACCCGCCTCGACGGCCGGCGCTTCGCCCGCCTGGACGCCGCCGCCGGCATGCGCTGGCACTTCGGCCGGCTGATCGCCCGCGTCGCCAGCACCCGCGGCCTGGGCGCCGGCGCCATCGTCGGCAGCGGCACCATCGGCGCCAAGGACGCCGCCGACGGCGCCGGCTGCCTGGCCGAGCGCCGCGCCGCCGAAGCCGCAGCCGCAGCCGGCACCGAGCCGACGCCCTGGCTGGCCCCCGGCGCCGTGCTGCGTGTCGAAGCCTTCGCCGCCGACGGCTCCAGCCCTTTCGGCGCGATCGAACAACGTGTCTCGGAGATCGGCGAATGAACACCCTGGCCCGCTGGAAGCGGCGTGCCGCGGCGCTGCTGCTGGCCCTGGGCGTGCTGCCGCCGGCGCTGGCGCAGGACTGCCCGCCGCCGATCGACCCGACCCCGGCGCCGGCCGCCGACCGCGGCCCGCTGTGGACCATCGAACGCGACGGCCACCGCTCCTGGCTCTACGGCACGCTGCACGTCGGCAAGCCCGGCTGGACCATCCCCGGCCCGCGCATCGCGCAGGCGCTGGCCGGCGCCGACGTCGTCGCGCTCGAGCTCGACCCCGAGGACCCGGCGGTGCAGCGCCTGCTCGTCACCGAGGCGCTGCGCCCGGTGCCGCCGCTGCCGCCGGCGCTGGCCGAGCGGCTGCAGCGTGCCGAACGTGCCGCCTGCGTCGAGAGCCCCGGGCTGGCCGCGCTGCACCCGGCGATGCGCGCGATCGTCGTCACGCTGGCCGAGGCGCGCCGCGCCGGGCTGGACACCGCCTGGGGCCAGGAACCGGCGCTGGCCACCGCCGCCCGCGCCGGCGGCCGCAAGCTCGTCGCGCTGGAGACCGTCGAGTCCCAGGCCGCGCTGCTGATGCCGCGCGAGGCCGAGGCCATCGCCGCGACCGTCGAACGTTCGCTGCAGCCGCTGGAGTCCGGCGGCGGCGCCGAAGCGCTGCGCCGCCTGGCCAGCGCCTGGGAACGCGCCGACCTGGCGACGCTGGAGGACTACGAGCGCTGGTGCGACTGCGTCGCCGACGACGCCGACCGCGAGGCGCTGCACGAGCTGGTCGACGCGCGCAACCCGGCGCTGGCCGACGGCATCGAGGCCCAGCACGCCGCCGGCGGCCGGGTGTTCGCCGCCGTCGGCGCGATGCACATGGTCGGCGAGCAGGGCCTGCCCCGGCTGCTGGCCGCCCGCGGCTTCGTCGTGCGCGCGGTGACGCCGGCGCGCTGAGCCCGGCGCACAATGGATCGACACCGCCACAGGAGGAGACCAGGATGACGGCTGCCACCGACTTCGCGAAGATGCTGCCGGGCTACGACTTCCTGCAGGGCCTGCTGCAGAACGCCGGCGCCGGGATGCCGAACATCGGCCAGTGGATCGCGCCGACGCTGAACCCCGACGAGCTGGAGAAACGCATCTCCGAGCTGCGCACGGTGCAGTTCTGGCTCGAACAGAACGCGCGCCTGCTGGGCACGACGATCCAGGCGCTGGAGGTGCAGCGCATGACGCTGTCGACGCTGCGCTCGATGAACGTGCCGATGCCCGACCTGCGCGAGGCGCTGAAGCTGCGCCCGCAGGCCGCCGCCGCACCCGAGCCGGCGCCTGCTCCGGCCGCCGACGAGGCGCCCGCGGCGCCGCCGGCCATCGACCCGATGCAGTGGTGGGGCGCGCTGACGCAGCAGTTCGGCGAAATCGCCAGCGCCGCGATGCAGGACGTGCGCAAGGCCGCGACACCGGCGCCCGCTCCGGCGCCGGCCCCGGCCCAGACGAAGGCGGGCAAGAAACCCGCGGCGCGCACCGCCGCCAAACGCGCCGCGCCGCGGCGCAGCCGATCGACCTGAGCCCCACCCGATGCCGAGTTTCGTCACCGGACACGCCACCCATCCCGACTGGCGCATGGCGCTGGCGCTCGCAGCGGCGCAGCTCGACGCCCAGCGTGCGGCGATCGAAGCCGGCCCCGGCGGCCCGCCGACGCTGGGGTTCGCCTACCTGACCGACGCCTACGCGCCGCAGGCCGAGGCGCTGCTCGCCGAGCTGCGCCAGCGCTGGCCCGGCGTCGCCTGGGTCGGCTGCGTCGGCGTCGGCGTCGCCGCCAGCGGCGTCGAGTACTTCGACGAGCCGGCGCTGGTGCTGATGCTCTGCGACCTGCCGGCAGGCTGCTTCGAGGTCTTCTCCGGCGTGCGCCCGCTGCACCGCATCGCCGCCTTCAGCGCGCTGGTGCACGCCGACCCGGCGACACCCGACCTGGCCGAGCTGATCACCGAGCTCAGCGACCGCGTCGACAGCGGCTACCTGTTCGGCGGCCTGGCCGCCTCGCGTTCGGCCACCGTGCACCTGGCCGACGGCGTCTGGCAGGGCGGGCTCTCGGGCGTGGCCTTCAGCGAGGACGTCGCGCTGCTGTCGCGCGTCACCCAGGGCTGCCAGCCGGTGGGCCCGGTGCGCACGATCACGCGTGCCGAACGCAACATCGTCGCCGAACTCGACGGCGCGCCGGCCCTGCCCTGCCTGCTCGGCGACCTGGGGCTGGACGCCGCGCTGGACCCGCGCAGCGCCTTGCCGCGGCTGCGCGCCACGCTGGCCGGTCTGACCGACGGCGACCAGGTCGCGGTCGGCCGCGGCGGTCAGTTCGGCCCCGACGTGCGCGTGCGCCACCTCGTCGGCCTGGACCCGGGCCGCCAGGCGGTGGCCGTCGCCGACATGGTCGAGCCCGGCATGCGGCTGGCGTTCTGCACCCGCGACGTCGACGCCGCGCGGCGCGACCTGGTGCGCATCTGCAGCGAGATCCGCGAGGAGCTGAGCCCCGAGGCCGCAGACATCACGCTGCCGGCGCTGACCGGGCGGCGCATCGAAGGCGCGATCTACGTCAGCTGCGCCGGCCGCGGCGGGCCGCATTTCGGCGGCCCCTCGGCCGAGCTGCAGCTCGTGCGCCACGCGCTGGGCGACGTGCCGCTGGTCGGCTTCTTCGCCGGCGGCGAGATCGCACACCAGCACGTCTACGGCTACACCGGGGTGCTGACGGTCTTCACCGGCCGGGCCTGAAAGCGGAGGTAAGCCGCAGCGCGCGGATGTTGCGCGCTTCGGGCCGCGCTCGCCGTACAGAACAAGGGCTTACAGCGTGGCGCGGCAGGCGGGGCTACCGTCACGAAACCGTCAGCCGCCGCGATGAACGACCAGCCCTCCACGCCCGAACGCCTCGCCCCGGCCGCGCACGCGCTGCCCCCCGGCGTCAGCGCCTGGCCCGCCGGCCACCGGCTCGGCGGTTTCGAGTTCCGCGGCGTCGTCGCGGTGCGCGCCACCTCCATCGTCTACCGCGGCTGGGACCACGGCCTGGAAGTCGCCGTCGCGCTGAAGGAGTACCTGCCGGCGGCGCTGGCGCGGCGCGGGCCCTACGGCGACATCGGCCCGGCCGAGCCAGCGCTGGCCGAGGCCTTCGAACACGGGCTGCGCGCCTTCATCGACGAAGGCCGGCGGCTGGCGCGCTGCGACCACCCGTCGATCGCCCGGGTGCTGCACCTGCTGCCGGCGCACGGCGGCGCCTGCCTGGTGATGCCCTGGTACGCCGGCCGGCCGCTGGCCGAGCTGCGCCGCGAGATGAGCGGCCCGCCCGACGAGCCGGCGCTGCGTGCGCTGCTCGACGCGCTGCTGGCCGCGCTGAACGAATGGCACCGCGTCAACGGCGTGCACGGCGGCCTGCACCCGGCCGGCGTGCTGCTGCTCGACGACGACCGGCCGCTGCTGCTAGGCCCCGGTTATGCCGAACGGGCGATCGCACGCGGCGGGCCGGCGATGGCCGCGCTGGAGCCCGGTTTCGCCGCGCCCGAACTCGACGCCGACCCGACCCGCATCGGCGCCTGGAGCGACGTCTTCGCGCTGGCGCAGCTGGCACGTTTCGCGATCACCGGCATGCTGCCGCCACCGGCCGGCAGCACGCCCGAGCCGCTGGCCGCGGTCGTCGAACGGCTGTTCTTCGACCACCCGTCGGCACGCTACGGCCCGGCGCTGCTGGCGACGCTGGACGCCGCGGTGTCGCCGGACATCGCCGCGCGGCCGCAGAGCATCGTCGAGTTCGCCGCCTGGCTGGCCAACGGCCCGCCGCGCCGCGCCGCCGCCGCGCCCCGCGCGGAGCCGTCGATCGACGTCGAGCTGGACCTGCCCGAGCCGGCGCCGCCGCCCGAACCACCCGCCGCCGCGCCGGCACGGCCGGGGCCGCGGGGCCGCCTGGGCCGCGGCGCCTCGGCACCCGGGCCGGCGCCGGACTGGTCGCGCTGGCCCGAGGGCGCGGGCCCTGCGCCCGCTCCCGCTGCCGCTCCCTCCACCGCTTCCAAGCCGGCGCCGACGGCGGCCCCGGTGCCACGCCCGCCGTCGGCCTCGATCCCCGAGCGGGCCGCCGCGTCGCGGCCGTCGGCCCGGCGCGACCCGCCGCTGATGCCCTTCCACGCCGAACCGGCGCCCGACACGGCGCCACGCCCGGCCGCCGCCGAGGACGACCCCGATGCCGCGACCGTGGACCTGATCCAGCGCGTCATCGACACCATCCCGCCGGCGCCGCCGCGGCGCGAGCCCCCGGCGCGCGAAGCAGCCGCGCCGGCCGCCGCCGCAGCGCCTGCCCGCGCCGTGCCGCTGGAGCCGCCGCCGCAGGACAGCGTGATGCGCTGGATGCTGGGCGCGCTGGCCCTGGCCGGGGCGCTGGGCCTGGGCCTGTGGTGGCACGAGACGCGGCCGCCCGAGCCGCGCCCGGCGCCGGTAGCCGCCGAGCCGCCTGCGGCCACCGCACCGGCGCCCGTGCAGACCGCGCCGACCGAACGCCCGGCCGCGCCGCCGGCCGCCGAGACGGCCCCCGCCGTGCCGGTGGAGACCACGCCGGCGACGACGACGCCGCCACCGCGCGAAGAGTTCCTCGACCCTCCGCCGCAGCGCGGCGCCGCCGGCCCGGCGTCGCCGCGCGCCGTCTGCGGCGAGCGCAGCGGCTTCGCGCTGTACCGCTGCTTCCAGCAGCAGTGCGAACGCGCCGCCTGGGCGCGCCACCCGCAGTGCGCCGAGTTCCGGGCCACCGATCGCGTGCCCGGATGAACCTCGGCGGCAGGCCCTGACCCCGGGGCGGCGCGGGACGCACCGCGCTTGCTACAGTCCTCCGCAGCCCGCCGCCAGCTCCCCGCGCATGAACGCTCCCCTGCCCGCCGACGCCGCGACTTCCGCCGCCGAGGCCCCGCCCGACGCCGCCACGCGCGCCCGACGCCAGGCCGAGGTCGTCGCCGCGCTCGGCAAGGTGCTGCCGGCGCACGCGCTGCTCTGGCAGCGCGAGGACACCACGCCTTACGAGTGCGACGGGCTCACCGCCTACCGCCAGTTGCCGCTGGCCGTCGCGCTGCCGGAAACCGAGGCCCAGGTCTCGGGCGTGCTGCGCACCTGCCACGCGCTGGGCGTGCCGGTGGTCGCACGCGGCGCCGGCACGGGGCTGTCGGGCGGCGCGATGCCGCACGCGCTGGGCGTGACGCTGTCGCTGGCCAAGTTCAACCGCATCCTCGCCGTCGACCCGCTGGCGCGCACGGCCACCGTGCAGTGCGGCGTGCGCAACCTGGCCATCAGCGAAGCGGCGGCGCCGCACGGCCTGTACTACGCGCCCGACCCGTCGAGCCAGATCGCCTGCACGATCGGCGGCAACGTCGCCGAGAACTCCGGCGGCGTGCACTGCCTGAAGTACGGGCTGACGATCCACAACGTGCTGCGCGTGCGCGGCTTCACCGCCGAGGGCGAGGCCGTCGAGTTCGGCGGCCTGGCGCTGGACGCGCCGGGGCTGGACCTGCTGGCCGCGGTGATCGGCAGCGAAGGCATGCTGGCCGTCGCCACCGAGGTCACCGTGCGCCTGGTGCCCAAGCCGCAGCTCGCGCGCTGCATCATGGCCAGCTTCGACGACGTGCGCCGCGCCGGCGACGCGGTGGCGGCGATCATCGCCGCCGGCATCATCCCCGCCGGGCTGGAGATGATGGACAAGCCGATGACCGCCGCGGTCGAGGACTTCGTGCACGCCGGCTACGACCTGACGGCCGAGGCCATCCTGCTGTGCGAGAGCGACGGCACGCCCGAGGAGGTGGCCGAGGAGGTCGCGCGCATGCTGGACGTGCTGACCGGCTGCGGCGCGACGCGGCTGGAGGTCAGCCGCGACGAAGCCCAGCGGCTGCGTTTCTGGAGCGGGCGCAAGAACGCCTTCCCGGCGTCGGGCCGCATCAGCCCGGACTACCTCTGCATGGACTCGACGATCCCGCGCAAGCGGCTCGCCGACATCCTGCTCGCCATCCAGCAGATGGAGCAGACCTACGGCCTGCGCTGCGCCAACGTCTTCCACGCCGGCGACGGCAACCTGCACCCGCTGATCCTCTACGACGCCAACGACCCCGACCAGCTGCGCCGCTGCGAGGCCTTCGGCGCCGACATCCTGGAGACCAGCGTGCGCCTGGGCGGCACGATCACCGGCGAGCACGGTGTCGGCGTCGAGAAGCTGGCCAGCATGTGCGTGCAGTTCAGCCCCGAGGAGCGCGCCCAGATGGCGGCGCTGAAGACCGCCTTCGACCCGGCCGGGCTGCTGAACCCCGGCAAGGTGATCCCGACGCTGGTGCGCTGCGTCGAAGGCGGCAAGCAGCACGTGCGGCGCGGGCTGCTGGCCTTCGCGGAACTGGAGCGCTTCTGACGATGACGGCACACGAGGACGCGGCCCTGGGCCGCCTGGTCGACCGCGTGCGGGCCGCGGCGGCCGACGGCAGCAAGCTCGAGATCGTCGGCGGCGGCAGCAAACGCTGGCACGGCGAAACCCCCGCCGGCGAGCCGCTGGAGATGGCGGAGCTGGCCGGCATCAGCTCCTACGAGCCGAGCGAACTGGTCGTCACCGCACGCGCCGGCACGCCGCTGGCCGAGCTGGAGGCGGCGCTGGCCGAACGTGGCCAGTGGCTGGCCTTCGAGCCGCCGCGTTTCGCCGCCGGAGGCACCGTCGGCGGCATGGTCGCCTCGGGCCTGGCCGGCCCCGGCCGTGCGGCCTCGGGCAGCGTGCGCGACTTCGTGCTCGGCGCGACGATGCTGAGCGGCCGCGCCGAGGTGCTCACCTTCGGCGGCCAGGTGATGAAGAACGTCGCCGGCTACGACGTGCCGCGGCTGCTCGCCGGCTCGCTGGGCGTGCTGGGCCTGATCTGCGAGGTCTCGCTGAAGGTGCTGCCGCGGCCGCCGGCGGTGGCGACGCTGCGCTACGAGTTCGCGGAAAGCCAGGCGCTGCAGCGCCTGGCGGCCTGGTCGGCGCAGCCGCTGCCGATCTCGGCCAGCGCCTGGTGGGACGGCACGCTGGTGCTGCGCCTGGCCGGCGCCGCCGCCGCGGTGCAGTCGGCCTACGAGAAGCTGGGCGGCGAACCGATCGAGCCGACGCTGGCCGACGGCTTCTGGACCGGGCTGCGCGACCAGCAGGACGAGTTCTTCGCCGGCGCCCGCGCGGCCGTCGACCGTGGCGCCGCGCTGTGGCGGCTGTCGCTGCCGCCAACCACACCGCCGCTGGGCCTGGCCGGCGAGCAGCTGATCGAATGGGGCGGCGGCCAGCGCTGGCTGTGCACGCCGCTGCCGGCCGCCGCGGTGCGCGCCGCCGCAGCGGCCGTCGGCGGCCACGCGACACGCTGGCGCGGCGCCGGCGATGGCCCGGTGTTCACGCCACCCAGGCCGCCGCTGGACCGGCTGCACCGCCAGCTGAAGAACGCTTTCGACCCGGCGCGGGTCTTCAACCCCGGCCGCCTGTTTCCGGACCTCTGACGATGCTCGACTACTACAAGCGCCGCGCCGCCTACTACGAACGTGTCTATCACCGGCCCGAGCGCCAGGCCGACCTGCGCGCGATGGAAGCCTCGCTGGCGGCGCCGTTCGCCGGCCGGCGTGTGCTCGAGATCGCCTGCGGCACCGGCTGGTGGACACCGCACGCCGCGCGCGACGCCCAGCGCTGGCTGGCCACCGACGCCAACCCCGAGACGATGGACGTCGCACGCGCCAAGGCGCTGCCGGCGGCCGTCGAGTTCCGCCAGGTCGACGCCTACACGCTGGACGGCCTGGGCGACGAGACCTTCGACGCCGCCTTCTCCGGCTGCTGGTGGAGCCACGTGCCGCTGCAGGCCCTGCCCGGCTGGCTGGCGACGCTGCATGCGCGGCTGGAACCCGGCGCGCGTGTCGTGATGCTGGACAACAGCTTCGTGCAGACGAGCAGCACGCCGCTGACACGCCGCGACGAGGCCGGCAACACCTACCAGGACCGCGTGCTCGACGACGGCAGCGTGCACGAGGTGCTGAAGAACTTCCCGACGCCCGACGAGGCTTTCGCCGTGCTCGGCCCGCGGGCCCGCGATCCGCGCTGGACCGCGTACGAGCACTACTGGGTGCTCGACTACAGGCTCGCCTGATGCAGACCCATCTGTCGCCGGAGTTCCGCGGCACGCCCGAAGGCGAGGAGGCCGGGGCCATCCTGCGCCAGTGCGTGCACTGCGGTTTCTGCACCGCCACCTGCCCGACCTACCAGCTGCTCGGCGACGAGCTCGACGGCCCGCGCGGCCGCATCTACCTGATCAAGCAGCTGCTCGAAGGCGCGCCGGTCACGCGCAGCACCCAGCTGCACCTGGACCGCTGCCTGACCTGCCGCAACTGCGAGAGCACCTGCCCCAGCGGCGTGCAGTACGGCCGCCTGGTCGACATCGGCCGCCACCTCGTCGAGCAGCGTGTCGAGCGCCCGCGCGGCGAACGCACGGCGCGCTGGCTGCTGAAGCAAGGGCTGACGTCCCCGGCCTTCGGCCCGGCGGTCGCCGCCGGGCGTGCGCTGCGGCCGCTGCTGCCGGCACGCCTGAAGGACAAGGTCACCGCCGCGCCGGGTGCGCGCGCCAAGCTCTGGCCGCAGCGCGAGCACAAGCGCAAGGTGCTGATGCTGCTGGGCTGCGTGCAGCCCTCGCTGGCGCCGAACATCAACTCGGCGACGGCGCGCGTGCTCGACGCCGCCGGCATCCAGACCCTGGTCGCCGACGAAGCCCGCTGCTGCGGCGCGATCCGCGGCCACCTCGGCGACACCGAGGGCTCGCTGGCGGACATGCGCCGCAACATCGACGCCTGGTGGCCGCTGATCGAGGGGCTGACCTCGCAGGGGCGTGTCGAGGCCCTGGTGCTCAACGCCTCGGCCTGCGGCACGACGGTCAAGGAGTACGGCCTGGCGCTGGCCCAGGACCCGGCCTACGCCGAGAAGGCGCGCCGCGTCGCAGAACTCGCGCGCGACGTCGGCGAGCTGCTGCCGGACATCGTCGCGGCGCTCAAACCGCGGCTGAAGATCGCGCCCGGCACACGCGTCGCCTACCACCCGCCGTGTTCGCTGCAGCACGGCCAGAAGCTGCGTGGCGGCGTCGAGGACGGGCTGCGCGAGCTGGGCTTCGACGTGCGCCTGGCGGCCGGCGAGAGCCACCTGTGCTGCGGCTCGGCCGGCACCTACAGCGTGCTGCAGCCCCAGCTGTCGCAGGCGCTGCGCCGGCGCAAGCTGGCGCATCTGGAGCCGCTGGAAGCCGGCGTCATCGTCTCGGCCAACTTCGGCTGCATCCAGCACCTGCAGGGCGGCACGAAGACGCCGGTGCGGCACTGGATCGAGCTGCTCGACGAGCTGATCGCCTGATTCAGGCGACCGCGGCCACCGGCTGCGGCCTGGCCCGCAGCGCCCAGGCGACGCCGGCGATCAGCAGCACGATGCCGGCCAGCGTGTCGGCCGGCGGCCACTGGCCGCGCAGCATGAAGGCGTAGGCCAGGCCGGCCAGCGACTCGAAGACGATCAGCTGCCCGGCCAGCGTCGTCGGCAGGCGCTGGCTGGCCTCGTTCCAGCACAGCGTGCCCAGCCAGGAGCACAGCAGCGCGACGACCAGCATCAGGCCGACGAAACGCCAGGGCGTGGGCCCCAGCGGTCCGCCCAACTCGATCCAGCCCGCGGCCGACGCTCCGGCCAGCATCAGCGCCCCGGCCAGCGCCAGCGGCAGCGTCGCCAGGCCCTGTGCGGTGGCCCAGGTCGACGGCGAGCGCCCGGGGTGGGCGCGCAGCCAGTCGGCGTTGCGGATCGGGTACCAGGTCCAGCAGGCCATCGCGCCGACGGCCAGCAGCGCGCCCAGGGCATAACGGCCGCGGTCGGCGTCGGGCGCGAGCTGCGCCAACTCGGCGCGGTTGACCAGCGCCAGCCCGGCGCCGATCAGCAGCAGCGACGGCGCGAGCTGGCGCCACGACAGCAGCCCGTCGCGGTGCCGGTTGCGGCGGTTGGAGGCCACCGCGATGACCAGCGGCAGCGTGCCGATGATCATCGTCGGCAGCGGCCCGCCGGCGCGCTGGATCGCCGAGGACAGCAGCAGGTAATAGAGCAGGTTGCCGACCAGCGCCAGGCGCAGCGCGTCGGCCCAGTCGGCGCGTGTCAGCTCGCGGATGCGCACCCGGTCCAGCCAGGCCAGCGGCAGCGCGATCAGGCCGAAGGCGAGGTAGCGCCCGACCGACAGCATCGCCGGCGGATAGGCGGCGAGCAGCAGCGGGGCGACGAAGATCAGCCCCCACATCAGCCCGGCGGCGAGGGCGAACAGGGTTCCGGAGACGAGCGCGGCACGGTGGGACATGGGCGCATCGTGCCGCGGCGGCGGGCGGCGGTCTTGTACCGGATTGCGCCGCGCCGGCCGATTCGTCGCGCCAGCCGCGGGCTTCGTCGCACGGCCGGGGCGGGCCGCGGGAGCGACGGCCAGAATCGACGGCTTCGCCGTCCACGAGACTCTCCCGATGCCGTTTCGCCTGCTGGCCGTCGCCGCCGCCCTGACCCTGGGCACGGCCGCCACCGTTCCGACCGCCCTCGCCGCCCCGAAGACCGCCACCGCACGCGCCGACAACGCCGCCACGCGCGCGCTGCACGCCTTGTTCGCGCGCCAGTGGGAAGACAGCGCCCGCCGGTTCCCCGAGTGGGCCACTTGGCGCGGCGACCACCGCTTCGACGACCGGCTCGGCGAGGTCTCGCCCGAGGCCGAACGTGCCGCCACCGCTCAGGAGCGCCGCTGGCTGGCCGAAGCACGGGCGATCCCGCGCGCGCGGCTGTCGCCGGAGGACCGCGTCTCGCTGGACCTGTTCATCGAGCAGCGCGAACGCCACCTCGCCGAGCAGCCGTTCGAAGGCTGGCGCAGCCTGCGCATCGAGGCGATGGGCGGCGTGCAGTCCGATTTCTCCGGCCTGCTGCGCATGATGCCGATGGACGGCCGCGCCGACGCCGCCAAGGTGCTGGCACGCATGGCGGCGCTGCCGCAGCGCATCGACCAGGAGATCGCGCTGATGCGCCGCGGCATGGCGCTGGGCTGGGTGCCGGCGGCGCCGGTGCTCGAGCGCGCCATCGCCCAGATCGACGCCCAGCTGCCCGCCGACCCGGCCGCCGGCCCCTTCTTCGAGCCCTTCCGCCGCCTGCCGCCGGCGATGGCCGAGGCCGAGCGCGCGGCGCTGCAGGCCCGGGGCCGCGAGGCGATCGAACGCGAGGTGGTGCCGGCGATGCGCCGGCTGCGCGACTTCGTCGCCGGCGAGTACCGCGCCAAGGCGCCGGCCGACGGTTCGCTGACGCATTACGCCGACGGCGCGCGCGTCTACGAGATGCTGGTGCGCCAGCGCACGACCACCGACCTCGGCGCCGACGCCATCCACGCCATCGGCCTGCGCGAGCTGGACAAAGACCGCGCCGAGATGGAGCGCGTGATGCGCTCGACCGGTTTCAGCGGCGACTTCGCGGCCTTCGTGAAGTGGCTGAACACCGACCCGCGTTTCTTCGTCGCCAGCGCCGACGAGCTGCTGATGCGCTATCGCGCGATCGCCAAACGTTTCGACGCCGAGATGCCGCGGCTGTTCGCCGAGCTGCCGCGCGGCACCTACGGCGTGCGCGGCATGCCCGAGCACATGGGCCCCGACGCCGCCGAGTTCTACGAAGGCGGCGCCGTCGACGGCAGCCGGCCGGGCTGGTTCAACGCCAACCTCGTCGGCTGGCGCCAGCAGCCGGTCTGGGGCATGCAGACCCTGGTCGCGCACGAAGCCGTGCCCGGCCACCACCTGCAGGGCGCACGCGCGCTGGAGCTCGACGAACTGCCCGAGTTCCGGCGCGAAGGCGGCGGCTACACGGCCTACGTCGAAGGCTGGGCGCTGTACGCCGAGACGCTGATGCGCGAGATCGGCGCCTACGACGATCCGTACAGCCTGTTCGGCCACCTGCAGTGGCAGGCCTTCCGCGCCGCGCGCCTGGTCGTCGACACCGGCATCCACGCCAAGGGCTGGAGCCGCCAGCAGGCGATCGACTTCATGGTCGAACGCACCGGCGTCGACCGCGCCTTCGTCGAGGCCGAGGTCGACCGCTACACCTCCGACCCCGGCCAGGCGCTGGGCTACATGGTCGGCCGGCTGAAGATCGACGAGCTGCGCGCGCGCGCCCAGTCCCGGCTGGGGCCGAAGTTCGACCTGCGCCGCTTCCACAACGCGCTGATCGACCACGGCGAGCTGCCGCTGTCGACGCTGGAGACGCTGGTGGACGAGTGGATCGTGCGGGAGGCGCGGCGCTGAACTAGCGCGCTCCGACCTGGCGCTGGTAACGCGCCGGCGTGACGCCGTAACGCGCCGCGAAGGCGCGTGTCAGGTGCGCCTGGTCGGCCAGGCCGGTGGCCGCGGCGACCTCGGCCGGCGCGACGCCGGCGGCGAGCTGGCGTTGCGCGGCCAGCAGGCGCAGCGACATCAGCACCTGCTGCGGCGTCGCGCCCTGGGCCTCGCGGAAGCGGCGCAGGAAGTGGAAGGGGCTCAAGCCCGCCACCGCGGCCAGTTCCTCCAGCGTCAGGCGTTCGGCCAGGCGGTCGTGCATGTAGTCCAGCACCGCAGCGAAACGCGGCGCCGCCTCGCGCGCCGCGGCGCGGTCGGCGCGGGCGTGCGGGCGCAGCTCGGCCAGCAGGTCGGCGAGCAGGCCGTCGAAGGCCAGCGGCTCGTCGGCGGCCCGCCACAGCGCCGCCAGCAGCCGGCCGACGCGGCGCGCGCGCGGCGCGTCCGGGGCCACCGCCGCGGCGAAAGACCAGCGCTCGCCGGTCAGCGCCTCGACCAGCTCGTCGTCGACGTAGGCCATGCGGTAGCGCCAGCCGGCTTCGGTCTCGGCGCGGCCGGTGTGGACCTCACCCGGGTTCATCAGCACCAGCGAGTCGGCCGGCGCCAGCAGCTCGCTGCCGCGGTAGCGGAAGCGCTCGGCGCCGGCTTCGATCGCGCCGACGCCGAAGCCGTCGTGCGCGTGCGGCTCGAAGGCGTGGCGCACGATGGCCGCGCGATACAGCTCCACGCCCGGGCGATGCGCCGGGCGGCGGAACTCGGCGGCGTCCTCCTGGGCCTCGAAAGCCTGCGGGACGCCGGGCATCGGAGCCAGCGCGTCGAGGGTCATGACGGCGCGAATCTAACCCGCCGCGCGATGGCCCCGATATGCTGATGCGCCTCGCCAGGAGCACCGCATGTCCCGCCACGTCCTCGCGCTCGACCAGGGCACTTCCAGCTCGCGCAGCATCGTCTTCGACGAGGCCGGGCGCGTCGTCGCGCTCGCCCAGCGCGAGTTCCGCCAGCACTACCCGCAGCCCGGCTGGGTCGAACACGACCCCGAGGAGATCTGGCAGAGCCAGCTCGCGACGGCGCGCGAGGCCATCGCCCAGGCCGGCCTGACGGCGCGCGACATCGCCGCGATCGGCATCACCAACCAGCGCGAGACCACCGTCGTCTGGAACCGCCGCACCGGCCAGCCGGTGTGCAACGCCATCGTCTGGCAGGACCGCCGCGGCGAGCCGCTGTGCGCGCGCCTGCGCGCCGACGGACTGGAAGAGACGGTGCGGCGCAGCACCGGCCTGGTCATCGACCCCTACTTCTCGGCGACCAAGATCCGCTGGATCCTGGACCACGTGAACGGCGCGCACCTCGCCGCGGCCCAGGGCGAGCTGGCTTTCGGCACCGTCGACAGCTGGCTAATCTGGAAGCTGACCGGCGGGCGGGTGCACGCCACCGACGTCAGCAACGCGTCGCGCACGATGCTCTACGACATCCGCCACGACGTCTGGGACCACGAGCTGCTGGCCGCGCTGCACGTGCCCGACAGCCTGCTGCCGCAGGTGCTGCCGTCCAGCCACGCCTACGGCGAGACCGAGCCCGGGCTGTTCGGCACGCCGATCGCCATCGCCGGCGTCGCCGGCGACCAGCAGGCGGCGCTGTTCGGCCAGGCCTGCTTCGAGCCCGGGCTGGCGAAGAACACCTATGGCACCGGCTGCTTCATGCTGATGCACACCGGCGAGCGTTTCGAGCGTTCGAGCAACGGCCTGGTGTCGACCGCCGCGGCGCGCTGCGGCGCGGCACGCGAGTACGCGATGGAAGGCAGCGTCTTCATCGGCGGCGCCGTCGTGCAATGGCTGCGCGACGGCCTGCAGGCGATCCGCGCCAGCGGCGAGGTGCAGGCGCTGGCCGAGAGCGTGCCCGACGCCGGCGGCGTGATGTTCGTACCGGCCTTCACCGGCCTGGGTGCGCCCTACTGGAACGCCGACGCGCGCGGCACCATCGTCGGCCTGACACGCGGCAGCACCGTCGCGCACATCGCGCGCGCGGCGCTGGAGAGCATCGCCTTCCAGAGCGCGGCGCTGCTGCAGGCGATGGCACGCGACGCCGCCACCCAGGGCGGGCGGCCGCTGTCGGAGCTGCGGGTGGACGGCGGGGCCTGCGTCAACGACCTGCTGATGCAGTTCCAGGCCGATCTGCTGGGCATCCCGGTGGTGCGCCCGCAGGTCACCGAGACGACCGCGCTGGGCGCGGCCTACCTCGCGGGGCTGGGGGTGGGCGTCTGGCGCGATCGCGCCGAGATCGCCGCGCTCTGGCAGGCCGAACGGCGTTTCCTGCCGACGCTAGCGCGCGAACGCGCCGACGAGTTGATGGCACGCTGGGAGCGCGCCGTGCGCCAGACCGTCGCCGAATAAGGCGGCGGCCCGACTCAGGCCTGGACTTCCAGGTCCTGCAGTGTCTTGCCGGCGGCCAGCGCGTCGCGCACCCATTGCGGGCGTTTGCCGCGGCCGACCCAGGTATTGCCGGCGTCGTCGCGGTATTTGGCGACGACGATCTTGCGTTTGCGCGAACGCGGTTTGGCAGCGACCAGGCCGAGATCGGCGGCCGTCAGCCCGTATTGGGTTATCTGCTCGCGGATCGCCGCGATGACGGCGTCGACTTCGCGCCGGCGCATCGTTTCGGCTTCGGCCTTCAAGGATTCGATCTGCTTGAGGACTTCGCTATAGGTTTTCGTCATGATCGTTCCGGGCTGGCGCTGCCGCCGGCGTCCTCCTTGCGGACCGGTTGCGCCGACCGGACCGCCCGCCTTCTGCGACGGCGGGTGACGCGCGGGCCGGCGGCCCGCGCAGCGCGAAACTTACCACGCAGTGCGCGACATTCGCCACGCATTTCGATCTTGACAAACACCCGATCGGCGAATCGCTTGAAACAGCGTGGCAGGCGCGGGACATTGGCAACAGACATGCCGGACCGCACGCTTTCGGTGCAGTCAGCGCTTGCAATTCGTGTATCCGCGTCGTGCATCTTCCCTGGCGCTGCGACCGGCCTTCGTCGTCGCCAGAAGATGCAATGCAATTGCGCCATGCGGGCCTAAACCCGGACCTGGTCTTTGCTTCGACGGCGTCGTCCACACGCCTAATCGGGTGCACCGGCGTTGCTTCACGCGCAGCAGCACGCCAGTGGACCGGCGCGGCGCTCGGTTAGCCTGTGCGCGGACCTTGCCCGCAGCCCATGGACGCCAGCACCCGAACCTTCCTCCAGCACCGCGCCCGGATCCGCGGCATCGCCTACCGCATGCTCGGCTCGCTGGCCGACGCCGACGACCTGGTGCAGGACGTCTGGCTGCGCTGGCGGGAGTGCGCCGACGCCGAGGTCCGGACCCCGGAGGCCTGGCTGGTCACGGCGGCGACGCGGCTGGCGATCGACCGCCTCCGGTCGCTGCAGCGCAGCCGCGAACACTACCCCGGCCTCTGGCTGCCCGAGCCGGTGCTCGGCGACGGCAGCGCTGCCGAGTCGCCCGAAGACGAGCTCGAACGCCTGGGCGAGGTCTCGATGGCGCTGCAGGCGCTGCTGGAACGGCTGACGCCGGCGGCGCGCGCGGCCTTTCTGCTGCGCGAGGTGTTCGAGCTCGACTACGACGAGCTCGCAGGCATCCTCGGCAAGTCGCCGGCCGGCTGCCGCCAGCTGGTGAGCCGCGCCAAGGCGGCGCTGGGCGAGGAGGCCCGGCGCGGCGACGCACCGGCCGCCGAACACGAACGCCTGCTCGCCGCTTTCGCGCGCGCGACCGCGGCCGGCGACTTCGGCCCGATCCAGGCGCTGCTGGCCGCCGACGCCAGCCTGCAGGGCGACGGCGGCGGCCAGGTGGCCAGCGTGCCGCACCCGCTGCGCGGGGCGCGCCGCATCGCCCAGCTGTACTTCGCCAACGCGCTGCGCTGGGCGGGCCGGTTGCGCTGGGAGCCGGTGACGCTGAACGGCCGGCCGGGCCTGCTGCGTTTCGTCGACGGCCGGCTGGAGTCGGCGCAGAGCTTCGAGTTCGAGAACGGCCGCATCCTGCGCATCGGCGTGCAGCGCAACCCGGCCAAGCTGGCGCGGCTGCAGGCCGCCTGGCAGGCCCGCGGCTGAGTCGCCGGGCCGGCCCGCGGGCTCGTGCGTCTTGTGGGGGAAGGCGGCGCAACGGGCGCCGCCGCAGCACCCCACGGGCAAGGAGTTCCCATGAAGATCGTCATCGTCGGCGGCAGCGGGCTGATCGGCCGCCAGCTCGCGGCGCGCCTGCGCCAGGCCGGCCACGACCCGGCCATCGCGTCGCCTTCGCACGGCGTCGACGCCGTCAGCGGTCGAGGCCTGGACGCCGTGATGCAGGGTGCCGAGGCCGTCGTCGACGTCAGCAACGCGCCGTCGTTCGAAGCCCGGGCGGTGCTCGAGTTCTTCGAGACCTCGACACGCCGGCTGCTGGCCGCCGGCGCCGCCGCCGGCGTGCGCCACCACCTCGCGCTGTCGGTCGTCGGCTGCGACCGCCTGCCCGACAACGCGTACCTCCGCGCCAAACTGGCCCAGGAGCGGCTGATCGAGGCCGGCGGCCTGCCCTGCACGATCTTGCGCGCGACGCAGTTCTTCGAGTTCCTGCCGACCGTCGCCGAGGCCGGCACGGTCGACGGCGTCGTGCACGCCCCGGCCGCGCGCATGCAGCCGGTGGCCGCCGCCGACGTCGCCGCGGCCCTGGCCGGGCTGCTGGCCGAAGGCCCGCAGGACGCGGTGCTGGAACTCGGCGGCCCGCAGGCCTTCGCGATCGAGGATCTGCTGCGCCGGGTGCTGGTGGCGCGTGGCGACGGCCGGCGCATCGTCACCGACCCCGAGGCGGCTTACTTCGGCGGCCGGCTGGAGCCCGACTCGCTGACGCCGGGCGCCGGCGCGCGGCTGGGCCGCACGGCGCTGGCCGACTGGCTGCGCGCCTAGGCGCTGTGGCGCCAGACGCCGGCGCGGCCGCCGAGGAAGTCGATCTCGGCGTCGGCGACCGCGCCCAGGCGTTCGGCGAGCCGGATCGAGCGCTCGTTCTCGGGCCGGATCAGGCTGATCGGCGAGACGATGCCGCGCACGTCGCGGCCCCAGGCGAGCGCGGCACGCGCCGCCTCCTGGGCGTAGCCCTGGCCCCAGGCGTCACGCGCGAACAGCCAGCCGAGCTCGCAGCCGGGCCAGCCCTCGGGGTGCATGAAGCCGGCGCGGCCGATCATGCGGCCGTCGCTCTGGCGCTCGACGGCCCACATGCCGTGGCCACGCAGCGTCCAGTGGCCGATGAACAGCGCCACCTGGCGCCAGGCGACGTCGCGTTCGACCGGGCCGCCGGCGCCGATGTGGCGCATGACCTCGGCGTCGGCGCACATGTCGGCATAAGGCTCGACGTCGGCCGGGCCGAAGCTGCGCAGCACGAGGCGCGCGGTGCGCAGCCGCGTCACGGCTGCGGCTCCAGGCGCACCTCGGTCTTCACCGAGTTGGCGATGAAGCAGGCCTCGTGGGCGCGGTGGTGCAGCACCGCCAGGCGCGCCGCCTCGGGCACGGCGTCGCCGGCCAGACGCACGCGCGGGCGCAGCGTGACGGTGGTCAGGAAGGGCCGGCCCTGCTCGTCGCGGCCCATCGTGCCGAAGGCGTCGTCGATGTAGGAATCGACGCGCCAGCCAGCGCTGGCGGCCAGCGACAGGAACCACAGCATGTGGCAGCTGGCCAGCGAGGCGACGAACAGTTCCTCGGGATCGACGGCGCTGGCGTTGGCGTAGGGCAGCGGCACGGAAGCGGGCGAAGCCGACGCCGCGATCTCGGCACCGCCGTCGAATCGCAGCGCGTGCAAGCGGCTGTAGCGCTGGTCGGTGAAGGCCTCGGCGGGCTGACGCCGCCATTCGACCTGGGCGTGATGTTCGGACATGACCCCTCGCGGACGACTGGATCACGGCATTGTGCGCCCGCCCGCGGCGCGCGGCGCGCCGATCAGAGGCTGGCGCTGCGGCGCAGGTGTTCGAGGCGCAACGCCAGCTGCTGGCGCAGCTCGGCGACACGCTGGCGCTTGGCGCGCCACGGCGGCGTGTCGGCCTCGTCGGCCGGCGCGGCGTCGAGCTCGGCCTGCAGCGCGGCGATCTCGCGCATCAGCTCGACCTCGGCGGGCACGTGGCCGGCGTCCTTCAGGATCTTGAACGGCATCTTCAGCGCGTCGGGCGTCTGGTCGTAGCCGTCGTCCAGCGCGAGCGGCCGGCCCCAGCTGGGCGCGGACTTCAGCTCGCCGTTGTCCTGGCTCTCGCGCAGCGCGTCGGCGATCTGCTCGTCGAGCGTGCGCAGGCGCTCGAGGCGTTCGTCTTCGCGCCGCGTCGCCACGCCCGCGTCCTCAGGCCCGCGCCTCGCGCGGCAGGCCCAGGCGCGAGGCCCAGTGGCGCGTCAGCGCCGTCGCCGGCTTGGCCATCAGGCGCTCGTTGAGCAGGGCGCGGCCGAGGTTGCGCCGCCGGCCCTGCACCGCCGCGGCAAGCAGCGTCTGGTCGATCAGGTCGCGCTGCGCATGGCTGCCGCCGAGCGCACGCGCGGACATGCGTGCCGGGTAGAGGATGTCGGCGGCGGTGTCGACGTCGCCGCGTGCGAAGGCCAGGAAGGCGCGCATCAGCGGCAGGCCGACCTCGCGCGCCATCGTGTGGTTGACGCGGCGCGCGTCGTCGATGGCCAGCGCACGTTCGGCGCAGCGCGCCACCCAGCGCTCGGCGCGCGGCAGCTGGCCGGCGGCGATCAGCGCGGTCACGCGGTGCAGGTCGTTGAAGGCGTAGTAGCCGGGTTCGTCGTCGGCATCGGCCCAGGCGTCGACCAGCGCCAGCGCACGCGCCGAGACGTCCTCGCCGACGAGGTGCAGCCGCCACAGCATCGCCGCGGCGTCTACGCGCTGCGTCGTCGTCGTCAGCGTCTCGGCCGTCAGGTGGCCGTCGATCAGGCGCAGCACGCCGGCGCAGTCCATCGCCTCGACGCGGAACAGCGCCTTGTGCCACCACAGGTGCGAGGCGAACTCGTTGCCCTCGGCCCAGTCGTGCTGGTGCAGCCGCAGCCAGGCCGAACCCTCGTCGTGGCGGCCCTGCATCTCCAGCACATGGGCCACGGCGTGCACCGCCCAGGTGACGCGGCGGTCGGCCTGCAAGGCCTGGCGCGCGGCTTCCTCGGCCTGCGGGTACAGGTTGCACTCCTCCAGCCCGAAGGCGTAGAGACCGAGCACGAAGGGGTACAGCGGGTCGTCGCCGTCCCAGTCGGGCAGCGAACGCGCCGGGCGCATGCGCATGCCGGCGGCGTCGCCGCGGTGCAGGTCCCACTGGTGCGACCACTGCAGCGCCAGCGCGTCGCGCGGGTACTCGAGCAGCAGGTCGTCCCAGCGCCGGCAGGCGTTGTGCCAGCGGCCCTCGAGCACCAGCTGCAGCGCTTCGAGGTGGGCCCGCTCGCGTACGCCGGCGCCGCCCAGGCGCTCGCGCGCCGCGTCCAGGTGCTGGGCCACCGCGCCGAGTTCGCCGGGGTCGGTGGCGGCGAGCAGCCAGCCCGCCTTCATCAGGTAGGGCATCGCCCAGCCGGGATCGGCCGCGATCGCCGCGTCGAGGTCGGCCAGGGGCGAGTCGTAATACGACATCAGCCGCCACAGCGCCGACTCCGCGGCATCACGCGCCGCGGCGACACCGCAGCCGACGGGATTGCCTCGCAGATCGAAAAAC
Source organism: Rubrivivax gelatinosus IL144 (assembly GCF_000284255.1). Classification (NCBI taxonomy): domain Bacteria; kingdom Pseudomonadati; phylum Pseudomonadota; class Betaproteobacteria; order Burkholderiales; family Sphaerotilaceae; genus Rubrivivax; species Rubrivivax gelatinosus. Next base: position 194,140 of record NC_017075.1, on the reverse strand, counting down.
GCCATGGCAGGACTGTAGCGCGAGCGCGTAACAGGCCCGGCGGGGCTCAGCCCTCGCGCGTGAAATCGCGCTTGGGCCTTCGGCAGGCGCAGAACGCCTTCCGGCGTCCTGCGTCCGGCCTCAGATCGGCGGCCCAGCCGGCAGCGGCGGGCGCAGCCGCTCCCAGGCGCGCGCCAGGCGCAGCACGCCCAGGTCGTCGTGGCGCCGGCCGGCGATCTGCAGCCCGACCGGCAGGCCGTCGGCGGTCATGCCGGCCGGCACGGCGATGGCCGGCTGCTCGCTCATGTTGAACGGCAGCGTGAAGCCGATGTGCGCCATCGCGCGCGCCGGGTCGTTCGTCGGGCTGGCGTGCAGCGCCGGGAAAGCCGGCACCGGCGCCACCGGCGAGAGCACGAAGTCGAACCGCGAGCAGGCCGCGACCGCGGCGTCGCGCAGCGCCGCCATCTGCGCCTGGCCGTGGAAGACCTGGGCCGCGCTGTAGCCGGCACCGCGACCAGCCCAGTCTCGGATGAAAGGCAGCACACGCTCGCGCCGCTCGGGCGGCAGCGCCTGCAGGTCCAGCCACGAGCGCATGCGCCAGAAGAGGTCGATGCCGTCGGCCATCGCGGGCGTCGTGAACGGCGCCAGGGGCTCGACGATGCAGCCGGCGGCCTCGAAGGCGCGTGCGGCGGCAGTGACGATTTCGACATGGCGCGGTTCGGGCGCCAGACCCCAGCCGGCATCGAGCAGCAGGCCCAGGCGCAGGCCGCGCAGTTCCAGGTCGTCGAGCCGGTCCCAGACGATGGCCTGCGGCGGCAGGCTGGTCGCGTCGCGCGCATCGGGGCGCGACAGCTCGGCCATCAGCAGCGCGGCGTCGGCCACCGTGCGAGTGATCGGCCCGGCGCAGCGGCCGGCGTACGGCGGCACGATGGGCACGCGGCCCAGGCTGGGCTTGAAGCCGACGACGCCGCACCAGCCGGCGGGCAGACGGATCGAGCCGCCGATGTCGGTGCCGACGTGCAGCGGGCCGTAGCCGGCCGCGGCCCCGGCGCCCGCGCCGGCGCTGCTGCCGCCGGGCGTCAGCGCCGGGTTCCAGGGGTTGCGTGCCGCCGCGTGCAGGCTCGACAGCCCCGAGGACAGCATGCCGTAGTCGGGCATCGTCGTGCGCGCCACGAAAACGCAGCCGGCTTCGCGCAGGCGCGCCGCGGGCGGCGAGTCCTCGGCTTCGGGCGCGGCCTCGACGGCGGCGCAGCCCAGCGGCTTGGGCCAGCCGCGTGTGCCGATGTTCTCCTTGAGCATCGCCGGCACGCCGTCCAGCGCCGACAGCGGCCGGCCGCGGCGGTGGCGTTCTTCGGACTCGGCCGCGGCGGCGAGCGCGCCCTCGGGATCGAAGCCCCAGGTCGCGTGCAGCGTCGGCTCCAGGCACTCGACACGCTCGATGACGGCCCGCGTGGCCTCCACCGGCGACAGCTCGCCGCGCCGGTACAGCGTGGCCAGCGTCGCGGCGTCGAGCGCGTGCAGCGCCGTCATCAGGCGCTCCAGGAGACGGCGGCCAGGTCGTTGGCGAAGATCGGCGAGCGCGTCCACAGCCCGCGCAGGCCCTTGCGCCAGACCGCCACCTGCGCCGGGTTCCAGAGGAAGACGTTGACCGCGTCGTCGGCCAGCTTGCGCTGGATCTCGCGCCACAGCCGCGCCTTCTCGCGCGCGTCGTTGCTGCCCGCGTGCGTGGCGACGAGGCGGCGGAAGTCGGCGCTGTCGTAGCCGAAGTAGTACTTCGGGTCGGCGTAGGCGGTGGCGTAGTCCAGCGGCTCGACGTGGTTGATCAGCGTGAGGTCGAACTGGCCCTTGAACGCGCCCGACAGCCACTGCGCCCACTCGACGTTCTCGATCTTCGCGACGACGCCGACCTTGGCCAGCATCGCGGCGACGATCTCGCCGCCCTTGCGCGCGTAAGGCGGCGGCGGCAGCGTCAGCGTGACGTGCAGCGGCGTCGTCACGCCGGCTTCCTTCAGCAGCGCACGCGCCTTGTCGGGGTCGTAGGCGTAGAGGCCCGACAGGTCGACGTAGCCGCTGTCGGTGGGTGCGAAATGGCTGCCGATCGGCGTGCCCAGGCCTTCCTGGGCGCCGGCGATGAAGGCGCGGCGGTCGATGGCGTGCGTCAGCGCGCGGCGCACGCGCACATCGTCGAAGGGCTTGCGGCGGTGGTTGACGGCCAGGATGCCCTTGCCGGCGGTGGCGCCGACCTCGACGACGAAACGCCGGTCGGCACGCAGCTGCGGCAGCGCCTGCAGCGCGGCGAAACGCGGCATCGCGTCGACGTCGCCGGCCAGCAGCGCCGCGACCTGGGCCGCGGGGTCGTTGATGAAGCGGAAGACGACACGCTCCAGCGCCACGCGCGCAGCGTCGCGGTGGCCGGCCCACTTGGCCAGCGTGACGCTGACGCCGCGTTTCCAGTCCTCGACGCGGTACGGCCCGGTGCCGACCGGCCGCGTCGCGGCAGTCGCGGCGCTGGCCGGGTGCAGGATGACGGCGCTGCTTTCGCCGAGGCGGAACGGCAGCGTCGCGTCGGCGTTGGCCAGCGTCAGGATGACGGTCTGCGGGTTCTCGACGGTGATGCGGGCGATGTTGTCGAACACCGCCTTCTTCGCCTTGTTCGTGCTGCCGTCGGCACGCGCGCGCTCGAAGCTCCACTTGACGGCCTGGGCGTCGAAGGCCGCGCCGTCGGAGAAGGCGACGCCGCGGCGCAGCCGGAAGACGTAGCTCTTGCCGTCGGGCGAGACGGTCCAGGACTCGGCGAGCAGCGGCGACACGCGACCGTCCATGCCGATCTTCGTCAGCCCTTCGAGCACGTTGTAGTGCACGATCTCGCCGATCGCCGCGGCCGGCGCGACGGTCGGGTCCAGGCCGGGCGGCTCGAGCACCATGCCGAGCACCAGGCGCTTCTTCGTCGCCTGGGCCTGCGCAAGAGGCAGCGCCGCGGCCAGCGGCAGGCCGGCCAGCAGCGTGTTGACGGTTCTACGGGTGGGATTCATGGCGGCGCGATTCTGCGCCACCCAGGGCGGCGGCCAGCAGGCGGCGCGTGTACGGGTGCTCCGGCGCGCGGAACAGGCGCTCGGGCGTGCCGCGTTCGACGACCCGGCCCTGGTAGAGCACCAGCACCTCGTCGCTGACGAGGTCGACCACGGCCAGGTCGTGGCTGATGACGAGGTAGGCGACGCCGTAGCGCTCCTGCAGGTCCTGCATCAGGTTCAACACCTGGGCCTGCACCGAGACGTCGAGCGCGCTGACCGGCTCGTCGGCGACGATCAGCTTGGGCCGCGTGACCAGCGCGCGTGCGATCGCGATGCGCTGGCGCTGGCCGCCGCTGAACTCGTGCGGGTACTTCGGCAGGTCGGCCGGACCCAGGCCGACGGCTTCCAGCACCTCGACGGCGCGCGCGAGCTGCTCCTCGCGCCCGGCGCCGTGCAGCACGGCCAGCGGCTCGGTGACGGTCTGCAGCACGCTGCGCCGCGGGTCCAGCGATCCGTAGGGGTCCTGGAAGACCATCTGGAACTTGGCGCGCGCGCGCCGCAGCGCCTCGGGCGCCAGCGCATGCAGGTCCTCGCCGTCGAGCAGCACGCGGCCGGCGCTGGGCATCTCCAGCGCCATCACCAGGCGCGCCAGCGTGCTCTTGCCCGAGCCCGACTCGCCGACGATGCCCAGCGTGCGCCCGGCTTCGAGCGTGAAGCTCGCGTCGGCCAGCGCCTGCAGCTCGGGCGCCGGGGCGAACAGGTGCTCGCGCGGCAGGCGGTAGCGCTTGCCCAGCCCCTGGACCTGCAGCAGCGGCGCCGTCATGGGTCCAGGCGGATGCAGCGCGCCTCGTGGCCCGGGCCGACGGCCACCGGCGCCGGCAGCGCGGCGCGGCAGTCGGCGACGGCACGCGGGCAGCGCTCGGCGAAGGGGCAGCCGGCGGGGCGTTCGCCCAGCGCCGGCACGCGCCCGGGAATCGTCGCCAGCCGGGTGCCGCGCGCCAGGCCCAGGCGCGGCTGGGCGGCGAACAGCGCGCGCGTGTACGGATGCGCCAGGCGCTCGAAGACGGCGGCCGTCGGCCCGCTCTCGACGACGACGCCGGCGTACATGACGAGCAGGCGCTCGACCGACTGCGCCATCACGCCGAGGTCGTGGCTGATCAGCAGCAGCGCCATGCCGGTGTCGGCGCGCAGTTCGGCGATCAGCTCCAGCACCTCGCGGCGCACGGTGGCGTCGAGCGCGGTCGTCGGCTCGTCGGCGATCAGCAGGTCGGGCGCGCAGGCCAGCGCGATCGCGATGACGACACGCTGGCGCTGGCCGCCGGAGAGCTGGTGCGGGTAGGCGTCGAGCCGGCGCGCCGCGTCGGGCAGGTGCACCCGTTCGAGCAGGCGCAGCGCCTCGGCACGCGCGGCCGCCGCCGACAGGCCGCGATGCAGGCGCAGCGGCTCGGCGATCTGGCGGCCGACGGTGTGCAGCGGGTTCAGCGCCGTCATCGGCTCCTGGAAGACCATCGCCAGGCGGTCGCCGCGAAGTGCGCACCAGTCGCGTTCGGCGAGCGTCGTCAGCTCGCGGCCTTCGAAGACGATCGAGCCGGAGACGCGTGCCGCCTCGGGCAGCAGGCCCATCAAGGCCAGCGCGGTCAGCGACTTGCCGCAGCCGGATTCGCCGATCAGGCCCAGCGTGCCGCCGCGACCCAGCGCGAAGGAGACGCCGTCCAGCGCCGCGCCGGCGCCGGTCGCGGTCGGCAGCACGACCCGCAGGTCGTGCACGGCAAGCAGTTCGGAAGACTCGGACATCGGGGACACGGCGGCCGGCAACGATAGCGCGCCCGCCGAGGCGCCCAAGAAAAAAGCCCCGGCACCAGGGCACCGGGGCTTGCTGAGCCGACAGGTCGGCTGCCCGGAGGCAGCCGGCCCGATCGCGATCAGAACGAGTGGCGGACGCCGACTTCGACGCCTTGCGACTTCTTGCCAGCGGCGACGGCCGGGCTGTCGGCAACCACGAAGGTGCCGGCATCGTCGTTGTCGATGACCGAGTAGGTGCCGTAGAAGGCGGTGCGCTTGCTCAGGTTGTAGATGCCACCCAGCGACAGACGCTTGGCGTTCTTGTCGTCGTCGGCCTTGACCTGGTCGTAGGACGCGCGGATCACGAAGGCACCGACCGGCACCGTCGCGCCGACCGTCAGCAGCTTGTCCTTCAGGCCGTCGATCGAGGCGACGCCGACGTCGTACTTGGCTTCTTGGTAGGCAGCCAGGATCTTGGCGACGCCGAAGTCATACGAACCGCCAACGACGAACAGCTTGTACTTGTCGTCGCTGCTCGCCAGTTCGGTCTGGCCGTAGGCGGCGCTGACGTCGAACGGGCCGGTCTTGTAGCCGATGCGGCCACCGTAGTACTTCGAACCCTTGGTGCCTTCGCCGGCGGCGACCGAGGCTTGGCCGTAGATGCCACCCAGGGTCGTCGGGAGGATGTAGCTGACTTGGTTGTCGTCGCGGACGGCGGTCTGCGGCGTGGTGCCGCTGACGGTACGCGGCTTGTACATCGCGGTGAAGGCGGCGACGCCGTTGTCACCGAAGGCGTCGTAGTCGGCGAACGCGCTGTAGGTCGGCGCGAAGTCACGGCCCAGGCGAACTTCACCCAGCGAGTCCGAGATCAGGCTGACCGTGGCACGGCGGTGCCAGAAGCGGGCTTGCGGCTGCGTGCCGTCGTCGGCGTTGACTTGCGACTCGAGCCAGAAGCCGGCCTTCAGGCCGCCGCCCAGGTCTTCGATGCCGCGGAAGCCGATGCGGCCGGTGCTCAGGCCACCGCTGGACAGCAGGGTCTTGGTGGTGCCGTCGCCGTCGACATGACGCACGGCCACGTCCACGATACCGAACACGGTCACCGACGATTGGGCCGAAGCGCTGCCGGCGGCAGCGGCCAGGACGGCCATGGCAATGAGGGACTTCTTCATATGGATTCCTCGTTGGGAGATGAGATTCAGACACACAGGCCGCAGCGAGGCGGCACCTCAGCGACTCGAAGGCTACGAACCGCCAGTAGCGGCAACTAGCTCTTCCTGGGCAATAGTGTCATGCATCAGAAGAAATAATAAACCCGCATTGCATGCGACGACCTGTCATGCATGGCGGCTACTCGCGCTCGCACGACGCGCGCCCCCGCGTAAAGGGCTTGCGTGACAGTTCCCGCACCGCCATCCGCGGCATTCCGGAGCGCGAAAGCCGCCATCCGGAGGCATCGCTTGCAGCACGGATGCAACACCGCGTTTTGTTGCAGCGCCGCAACGATTAGGGCTTCTCGGCCCAGCGCCGATCAGACGGCCAAGGGCGGCAGGTCGGCGTAGGCGGTCGGCACACGCTCGGCAGCACTCAGGCCGAGCGCCTCCAGCAGGCCCTCGGCGACCTCGCGGCCGTCGGCCTCGGACTCGCCGTCGGCAAGCACGACCTCGATCTCGACGAAGTCGCCCAGGCCCTCGACGCGGTCCAGATGCAGCCGGCTGCGGCCGACCCGTGCCAGCCAGCGCTGCTTGCGCACGTGCGAGCGCAGTCCCAAGCCGCGCGCGAGCACGCGGTGCAGCGCCTCGGCCGCCTCGCCGACGGCGACACGTTCGTAGTCGGACAGGCGTGCGCCGTCGCCGTCGGGGCGTTCGTAATGGATCAGCTCGGCGCTGCCGTCGGCGAAGCGGCGCAGCTTCAGCCGCCCCTTGGCGACCGCGTAGAAGACGTCGTCCTGCTCGATCAGTTCGAGCGCGGCACCGGCCAGCGCCGCGGCGCGCTCGCGCAGCGCGTCGAGCGAGTCGACGCGGACCTTGATCTCGACATTGCGTGCCATGGCGCCTCCGTGCGGGCCGCGATCATCGCGCGCCGGGCGCGGACCGGGCCAGGCGAGGGTCCAGCAGGTCGCGCAGCCCGTCGCCCAGCAGGTTCAGCCCGAGCACGGCGCTCATGATCGCCAGGCCCGGGTAGACGGCCTGCATCGGCGCCTGGAACCACTGCGTCTGCGCCTCGTTGAGCATGCGCCCCCAGCTCGGCCGCGGCGGCTGCGTGCCCAGGCCGAGATAGCTGAGCGCCGCCTCGGCGAGGATCGCCGTGGCGAAGGCGATCGTCGCCTGCACGATGATCGGCGCGGCGATGTTCGGCAGCACGTGGTCGCGCGTGATGCGCCAGCCGCCCTTGCCGGCGGCCCTGGCGGCGAGCACGTACTCGCGCGACCAGACGGCCAGCGCCGCGCCCCGCGTGATGCGCGCGAACACCGGCACGTTGTAGAGGCCGATCGCGACGACGCTGGTGGCCAGCCCCGGCCCCTGCACCGCGGCCAGCAGCAGCGCCGACAGCAGCGCCGGAAAGGCGAAGCCGAAGTCGGCCGCGCGCATCACCAGCTCGTCGACCCAGCCGCGGCGCGCCGCCGCCAGGCAGCCGAGCGCGACGCCGGTGACGAGGCCGATCGCGACCGCGACGACGCCGACCAGCAGACTGGTCTGCGCGCCGGCCATCAGCAGCGAGACGATGTCGCGCCCCAGGCTGTCGGTGCCCAGCCAGTGCGCCGCCGACGGCGGCTGCAGCCGCGCCGCGATGTCGAGCTCGTCCGGTGCCCATGGCGTCCAGGCGAGCGAGACCAGCGCCATCAGCACGACGGCGCCGATCAGCAGCGCGCCGAGCACGAAGCCCGGGCTGCGCCGCGCCCGCGCGGCGAAGGACGGCGCGCCGTGCCTCATGCGTGCCGCAGCCGCGGATCGACGAGCGCATAGAGCACGTCGACGACGAAGTTGACGACGACGACCAGCGCTGCCAGCAGCAGCACGACGTCGCGCACGACGACCAGGTCGCGGTTGGCCACCGCCTGGAACACCAGCCGGCCCAGCCCCGGCAGCACGAAGACGTTCTCGACGACGATGGTGCCGGTGACGAGGTTGGCGAACTGCAGCCCGGCGACGGTCAGCACCGGGATCGCGGCGTTGCGCAGCACGTGGCGGCGCAGCGTCTGCGCCCGCGACAGGCCCTTGGCGCGCGCGGTGCGCACGTAGTCCTCGCCCATCGTGTCGAGCACCGCCGAGCGCGTGACACGCGCCAGGATCGCCGCCTGCACCGCGGCCAGCGCCAGCGCCGGCAGCAGCAGCGCCTTCAGGCCTTCGAGCAGGCCGCCGCCCTCGTCCTCGCTCCAGCCGGGGAAACCGCCGGCCCCGACCCACTGCAGCTGCACCGCGAACAGCAGGATCAGCAGCATCGCCAGCCAGAAGCCAGGCACGGCCAGTCCGAGCTGGGTGGCGATCATCACGCCGACGTCGCCGGCGCGGCCGCGGCGCGCCGCGGCGTAGACGCCGGCGGCCAGCGCGACGACGACGGTCAGCGCCATCGCCAGCGCGGCCAGTGGCAGCGACACACGCAGGCGCTCGGCGATCAGCTCGGCGGTCGGCGTGTCGTAGGCGATGCTGTCGGCAGTGCGGCCGTGCAGCAGCCCGCCGACCCACTCGGCGTAACGCTCGGCCGGCGGCCGGTCCAGGCCCAGCCGGGCCTCGAGCGCGGCGACCGCCTCGGGCGTCGCGGTCTCGCCCAGCACCACCTCGGCGGCGCTGCCGGGCAGCATGTCGAGCACGACGAAGACGATCGCCGAGGCCGCGACCAGGGTCAGCAAGAAGGTCGCGAAACGGCGCAGCAAGAACACGGACATCGCGGGCAATGATGCCCGATGCGCCGCGTGTGCCCGGACAGGCCTGGCCGGACGAAAAACGGCCCCAGCGCGGGAAGCGTCGGGGCCGCGAGGGAGCGGCTGGTCAGGCCGCCAGGAGTGATCAGTCGCCCAGGCCTTCGTGGCGGGCGGCCGCGGCGAACAAGTCGGCGGCGAAACCGGGGTCGGTGTTTTCGACCTGGTGCGCGAGCTCACGGACCATCGCGACGTCGTGCACGCGCTCCGGGGTGTGCGGCTGCGGCGAGAGGCGCTTCATCAGGCGAGCGAACAGCTCGGCGGCGATCAGCGAACCGCGAGGGGTCTCCTGCGCGGGTGCGACCGATTGGACTTCAACGTACATGCCCATCATCTTTCCTGTCGGCACAGCCCTTGTGGGGCTGCGATGACGGCATTTTCAGGGTTTACCCGATGTCGATCCATTGAATGTTTTGCATCACGCGCATAAGCGGCGTGCATATCACAATCGATTCATGAACTTCCGCACGCTGGACCTGAACCTGCTGCGTGTTTTCGACGCGGTGATGGCCGAAGGCAGCCTGACACGCGCCGCCGAAGTGCTGGCCGTGACGCAACCCGCAGCCAGCCACTCGCTGAAGCGGCTGCACGAGGCCGTCGGCGAAGCCCTGTTCGTGCGCGGCGCGCACGGCATGAAGCCGACGCCGCGCGCGCTGGCGCTGTGGCCGGTGGTGCGCGAAGGGCTGGCCGAATGGCAGCGCGCGCTGGCGCCGGAGCAGTTCGACGCCCGCAGCCAGGAGGCGAACTTCCGCATCGCGATGTCCGATGCGCCGGCCTCGGTGCTGACGCCGATCTTCGTGCGCGCGATCGAGTCGCGCCAGGCGCGCGTCGACCTGCGCCTGGTGCCGCTGACCAGCCGCGACCCGCGCGCGATGCTGCGCGACGGCGAGGCCGACCTGGCCGTCGGCCACTTTCCCGAGGCCATCGCGGCGATCGTCGCCGACGGCCCGCCGTCGGGCCTGCTGCATCGCCAGCTGCACCGCAGCCATTACGTCTGCGTGATGCGCCGCGGCCATCCGCTGGCCGACGCGCTGACGCTGGACGCCTTCTGCGAGGCGCACCACGTGCTGGTCAGCTTCTCGGGCCGGCCGCACGGCATGATCGACGAGGCCCTGGCCGCGCTCGGCCGGCGCCGGCGCATCGTGCTGACCGTCAACCAGTACTACACCGCGGGGCGCGTCGTCACGCAGTCGGACGTGATCACGGTGCTGCCGCTGTCCTTCATCGCTGCGACCGGCACGCCGCAGCGCCTCGTCACGCGGGCGCTGCCGGCGCCGGTGACGCTGCCGCCAGTGGGCGTGCACATGGTCTGGCCGGTGCGCCAGGACGGCGACCCGGCGCAGCGCTGGCTGCGCGCGCTGGTGCAGCAGGCGGTCGGCCGGGAGATCCCGGCCGAATGACCGCTCAGCCCTCCCGCGTGAAATCGCGCTCGGGCCTTGGGCAGGCGCAGAACGCCTTCCGGCGTCCTGCGTCCAGGCTCAGACGACGGCGGCGATGGCCTCGGCCGTGCGCTCGACGTTGCCGCTGTTGAGCCCGGCCACGCAGATGCGGCCCGAGCGCACGAGGTAGACGCCGAACTCCTCGCGCAGCCGGTCGACCTGCTGCGGCGACAGCCCGGTGTAGCTGAACATGCCGCGCTGGCTGAGGAAGTAGCCGAAGTCGCGCCCCGGCTTGCGCGCCGCCAGCACCTCGTGCAGCGCGCGGCGCATCGCCAGGATGCGCTCGCGCATCGCCGCGACGTCGGCCTCCCACGAGGCGCGCAGCCCCGGCTCGCCGAGCACGCGCGCGACGACGCCGGCGGCGTGCAGCCCCGGGCTGGAGTAGTTGCGGCGCACGGTGGCCTTCATCTGGCCGAGCACGAGCTCGGCCTCCGCCCGGTCGGCGCAGACCACCGACAGCGCGCCGGCACGCTCTCCGTACAGGCTCATGCTCTTGGAGAACGAGTTCGAGACGAAGAACGACAGCCCGGCGTCGGCCAGCGCGCGGATGGCGAACGCGTCCTGCTCGATGCCGTCGCCGTAGCCCTGGTAGGCGATGTCGAGGAACGGGATCAGGCCGCGCGCGCGCACGATCGTCACCAGCTCGGCCCACTGCGCCGGCGACAGGTCGACGCCGGTCGGGTTGTGGCAGCAGGCGTGCAGCAGCACGACGTCGCCCGCCGGCAGGCCGCGCAGCGTCTCGCACAGACGATCGAAGGCGACGCCGCCGGTGGCCGCGTCGTAGTACGGATAGGCCTTCACGGCGAGGCCGGCGCCTTCGAAGATCGAGCGGTGGTTGTCCCAGGTCGGGTCGCTGACCCAGACCGTGCTCGCCGGGAACCAGCGCTTCAGGAAATCGGCGCCGACCTTCAGGCCGCCGCTGGAACCGATGGTCTGCAGCGTCGCGACGCGGCCTTCGGCGACGGCGGCGCTGGCGGCGCCGAACAGCAGCGTCTGCACCGCGGTGCGCATGGCGCCCGAGCCTTCCATCGGCAAATAGGGCTTGGGGCCGGCTTCGGCCAGCAGCTGCGCCTCGGCCTGGCGCACGCAGTCGAGCACCGGGATGCGGCCCGCGTCGTCGAAGTAGATGCCGATCGACAGGTTGACCTTGGCCGGGCGCGGATCGCGGCCGAAGGCCTCGTTCAGCGACAGGATCGGGTCGCCCGCATAGGGCTCGAGGTGGGAGAAGACGGTCATGCCGAAAGCGCTTTCTCGATGTCGGCGGCCAGCGAGGCCGGGGCGTCGGTCGGCGCGTAACGCTTCAACACGCGTCCGTCGCGGCCGACGAGGAATTTGGTGAAGTTCCACTTCACCGCCTGGGTGCCGAGCACGCCGCGCGCCTCGGTGGTGAGCCATCGCCACAACGGATGCGCGTCGCCGCCGTTGACCTTCACCTTGGCCATCATCGGGAAGCTGACGCCGTAGTTGAGCTGGCAGAACGAGGCGATCTCGTCGTTCGTGCCCGGGTCCTGAGCACCGAACTCGTTGCTCGGGAATCCCAGGATCACGAGGCCGCGCTCGCGGTAGCGCTGCCACAGCTCCTCGAGCCCGGCGAACTGCGGCGTGAAGCCGCAGCGGCTGGCGGTGTTGACGACGAGCACCACCTGGCCGGCATAGGCGGACAGCGGTGCGGCTTGGCCGTCGATCGTGACGGCGTCGAAATCGGACAGGGTCGCGGCCATCGAAGCTCCGGTCGTGACGAAACGCGCATCGTAAGCCCCCATCCCATGACCGGCGTTGACAGGGCGAACAGGCACCGCGCAGCATGTTTGCCGCCATGCTGCACCGCCTCCACCTGCTCGGTTTCAGCGCCTTCGAGCGCAGCACGCTCGGCTGCTGCGTGCGCCTGGCCGCCACGCGCGAGCCGGGCTACGTGCAGGTCGCCGACGCCGAGCAGGCCGACTTCCTCGTCGTCGACGCCGACGACGTCGACGCCGTGCTCAGCGCCTCGGCCGCCGGCCGCGTCGGCGACGCGGTCTTCGTCGGCCGCCACGCGCCCGAAGGCGCCGCGGCCTGGATGCCGCGGCCGATGGACGCGCTGCTGCTGTTGCGTGAACTCGACGCCATCGTCGCGATGCGCGCTCCGGCGGCGCCGGCCGCCCGGCCGGCCATGCCGCATGCGCTGATCGTCGACGACAGCGAGGTCGCGACGCGCCATCTGGCCGGCCGGCTGCAGCGCCTGGGCCTGCCCAGCATCGCTGCGCGCACCAGCGGCCAGGCGCTCGAACGCCTGGCGCGCCAGCGTTTCGAGTTCGTCTTCGTCGACGTCGAGCTCGGCGACGCGAGCGAGCTCGACGGCCTGGCGCTGTGCCGCCGCCTGCGCCGCCAGCCCAGCCCGGGCGCGCTCGGCGCGGTGCTGGTGCTGGTCTCGGCGCAGCACGGCGAGATCGACCGCGTGCGCGGCGCGCTCGCCGGCGCCGACGCCTATCTCGGCAAGCCGCTGGACGATGACGAGCTGACGCGCCTGGTCTCGCGGCCGCCGCGCGCCGCGGCGCCCGCCAGCCACTGATTCAGCGGGCGGCGAGCAGCGCCGCGCCGACGATCAGCGCGCCGCCGGCCAGCAGCGGCAGCGTGATCGCCGCAGCGCCCAGCAGCGCCGCCGAGACCGAGGCGAACAGCACCTCGGTGATCATGACCACCGCCGTCGCGTTGGCCGGCAGACGCGCCGCGCCGTACTGCAGCGCGAGGTTGCCGCCGAGGAAGAACACCGCTAGCAGCAGCGCGCCGGCGATCCAGCCTGGCGCCGGGGACGGCGGCATCGGCACCGCGCCGTGCGCGGCCAGCGTCGCGGCCAGCGGCCCGGCGACGACGACACCGCCGAGGAACATCGCCAGCGCGCGCGCCGACTGCGGCCGGTGCGCCTCGCGGCGCAGCATCACGTTGTTCAGCGCGAAGCTGAAGCCGCCGGCGATGCCCAGCCATTCGGCCAGCGTGCGCGGCAGCGGCAGGCCGCCGCCTTCGGGCCAGAGCACGACGGCCGCGCCGGCCAGCGCCATCGCCACGCGCAGGGCGGCGGCGCGCGTCAGGCGCTCGCGCAGCAGCAGCCGCGCCAGCAGCACGGTCCACAGCGGCATCAGATAGAACAGCAGCACGACGCGCACGACGTCGCCGACGGTCACGCCCCAGTTGAAGGTGGCGTTGGTCGTGCCGGCAGCGGCCACCAGCACCCACAGCACCGGCGTGCGCAGCAGCTCGCGCCAGGCCGACGGCCGCCAGGCGCTGATGGCCAGCACGACGCTGCCGTAGACCGTGACGGTGGCCCACAGCGGGTGCAGGCCCAGGGCCTGCAGCTCGCGCAGAGGCCACCACGAGAGGCCCCAGACGAAAGCGTTGGCCAGTAGCGCGAGCGCCGGCGCCGTCGCGCCGGAACTGCCGGCGCGCGGCGCGGCGGCGTCAATGGCCATCGGTGCGGGCGATGGTCAGCAGCCGCTCGACTTCGTCCTTGTGCTGGACGATGTTGCGCCGGTGCCAGCGCCGGATCGTCTCCATGATGCCGGCGACGACGAGGCCGAAGACCGTGATCGCGGCGAAGGCCGAGAGCTCGAAGCGCGTCATGCCGGCATAGAAGGCGCCCAGCGCCAGGATGCAGGCCTGCTCGTTGAAGTTCTGCACCGCGATCGAACGCCCGGCGCCCATCAGGTTGTGGCCGCGGTGCTGCAGCAGCGCGTTCATCGGCACGACGAGGTAGCCGCCGGCGGCGCCCAGCAGCAGCAGGAAGGGGATGGCCACCGACAGGTCGCGGATGAGGTTGAGCCCCATCAGCAGCACACCCATCAGCACGCCCAGCGGGATCACCGCGGTGGCGCGGTCCAGGCGCATGCGCATCGAGGCGAGCACCGCACCGACGGCCACGCCGACGGACACCACGCCGGCCAGCGACGAGGCCTGCGTCGTCGTGTAGCCCAGCGCCGCCGCGGCCCAGGGGAAGACGATGATGCGCAGATTGCCGCCGACGCCCCAGAACATCGTCGTCGTCGCCAGCGAGATCTGGCCCAGCTTGTCCGACCACAGGCGCGCGTTGCAGCGCGAGAAGTCGCGCACCAGCGTCAGCGGGTTCGACGGCAGCGGCTGCAGCGGCGCGTCGGTGCGCGGGATGTAGAGGTTGAACAGCGCCGCCAGCGCGTAGATGACCAGCAGCACGCAGATCGCGGCTTCGGCCGGCATGTCGATGCCGGTGTCGAAGAACGGCAGGTCGATGCCGAGCAGCACCGGCGCGATGTGCGGCCCGACGAGCTGGCCGCCGAGCACGGTGCCGAGGATGACGCTGGCGATCGTCAGGCCTTCGATCCAGCCGTTGGCCTTGACCAGCTGCGACGGCGGCAGCAGTTCGGTGAGGATGCCGTACTTGGCCGGCGAGTAGGCCGCGGCGCCCAGGCCGACGATCGAATAGGCCAGCAGCGGATGGCCGCCGAACAGCATCAGCAGACAGCCGACGATCTTGATGCCGTTGGAGATCAGCATCACGCGGCCCTTGGGGATCGCGTCGGCGAAGGCGCCGAGGAAGGGCGCGAGCACCACGTAGAACAGCGCGAAGACGACCGCGAGCACCGGCACGTGCCAGCTCGGCGCCTGGCTGCTGCGCAGCAGTTCGATGGCAGCGACAGTAAGCCCGTTGTCGGCCAGCGAGCTGAAGAACTGCGCCGACATGATGGTCGAGAAACCTTTTTTCATCTGTCGCGCACCAGCCGGGGACGCCGGTTCCGGGCGCCAGTCCTGTCTCTCCATCCTTTCGGGCTGGCGGTTTATAGCACGGTGGCATCGTCGTTCCGAAGGATGGAAGACACGATCCGGCTGGCAAAATGACTCGGCCATGCCCCGCCACATCGAAGCTCTCGTCCACGTCAGCGCCCTCGCCCACAACCTCCAGCGCGCCCGCGCGCAGGCCCCCGATGCACGGGTCTGGGCGGTCGTCAAGGCCAACGCCTACGGCCACGGCATCGAGCGCGCCTATGACGGATTGCGCGGCGCCGACGGCTTCGCGCTGCTGGACCTGGCCGAGGCCGAGCGCCTGCGCACGCTGGGCTGGCGCGGCCCGATCCTGCTGCTCGAAGGCGTGTTCGAACCGCGCGACCTGGAGCTGTGTTCGCGCCTGGACCTGTGGCATGCGGTGCACTGCGACGAGCAGATCGACTGGCTGGCGGCGCACAAGACGCACCGCCCGCACCGCGTCTTCCTCAAGCTCAACAGCGGCATGAACCGGCTGGGCTTCACGCCGGCGGCCTTCCGCGGCGCCTGGGCACGGCTGGGCGCGCTGCCGCAGGTCGACGAGATCTCGGCGATCACGCACTTCTCCGACGCCGACGGCCCACGCGGCATCGCCCACCAGATCGCCGCCTTCGAGACCGCGACGCAGGACCTGCCGGGCGAACGCTGCCTGTCCAACAGCGCCGCGCTGCTGCGCCACGGCGTGAAGAACGACTGGGTGCGCGCCGGGATCCTGCTGTACGGCAGCGCGCCCGACTTCCCCGAGCACGACATCGCCCACTGGGACCTGCAGCCGACGATGACGCTGCGCTCGCGCATCATCGCCACGCAGACGCTGGCCGCCGGCGACACCGTCGGCTACGGCAGCAGCTTCACCGCGCCGGGGCCGATGCGCGTGGGCATCGTCGCCTGCGGCTACGCCGACGGCTACCCGCGGCTGTGCCCCACCGGCACGCCGGCGCTGGTCGACGGCCGGCGCACGCGCACCATCGGCCGCGTCTCGATGGACATGCTCGAGGTCGACCTCACCGAACTGCCCGACGCCGGCATCGGCAGCGAAGTCACGCTCTGGGGCCGCGGCCCGGGCGGCAGCGTGCTGCCGATCGACGAGGTGGCACGCACCGCCGGCACGATCGGCTACGAGTTGATGTGCGCCGTCGCGCCGCGCGTGACGATGCGCGTCGCCGAGGACTGATGGCCGCGCCGCCGCGCGTCGACCGCCGCGAGGTCGAGTTCGCGGCGATCCGCGCCCAGGGCGCCGGCGGGCAGAACGTCAACAAGGTCTCGAACGCGGTCCATCTGCGTTTCGACATCCGCGCCTCGTCGCTGCCCGACGCGATCAAGGAACGACTGCTGGCGACGCCCGACCAGCGCATCGTCAGCGACGGCGTCGTCGTCATCAAGGCCCAGACCCACCGCAGCCTGCCGCGCAACCAGGCCGACGCGCTGGCGCGGCTGCAGGCGCTGGTCGACGCCGCGGCCGAGGTGCCCGTGCAACGCCGGGCGACGAAACCGACCTGGTCGTCCAAGCAGCGCCGGCTGCAGGGCAAGGCGCGCGACGCCCAGGTCAAGGCCGGGCGCGGCCGCGTGCGCGACTTCTGACAGCATCACCCCCGTGGCGAAAACGATCTACACCTGCCGCGAGTGCGGCGGCACCAGCCCCAAGTGGCTGGGCAAGTGCCCGGCCTGCGGCGCCTGGAACTCGCTCGACGAGGGCCTGGCCGAGCCGGCGACGAAGAACAACCGCTTCC
This sequence comes from Rubrivivax gelatinosus IL144, assembly GCF_000284255.1. NCBI lineage: Bacteria > Pseudomonadati > Pseudomonadota > Betaproteobacteria > Burkholderiales > Sphaerotilaceae > Rubrivivax > Rubrivivax gelatinosus. The sequence goes on along the minus strand of NC_017075.1, from coordinate 177,519 downwards.
AGGCGCTGGCCAGGAGCCAGCCGGTGGCGACGCTGGCCGACATCGACGCCGCCGAAGTCGCGCGCACGCCGACCGGCCAGGAGGAACTCGACCGCGTGCTCGGCGGCGGCATCGTCGCCGGCGGCGTGACGCTGATCGGCGGCGACCCCGGCATCGGCAAGAGCACGCTGCTCTTGCAGGCGCTGGACGCGCTGTCGGCCGTGATGCCGGTGCTCTACGTCACCGGCGAGGAATCGGGCGCCCAGGTCGCGCTGCGCGCGCGCCGGCTGGGCCTGGCCGGCGCCAAGGTGCGCGTCGTCGCCGAGATCTCGCTGGAGAAGATCCTGGCGACGCTGGACGCCGAGAAGCCGGCGTTCTGCGTCATCGACTCGATCCAGACGCTGTACTCCGACCAGCTGACCTCGGCGCCGGGCTCGGTGGCCCAGGTGCGCGAATGCGCCGCGCAGCTGACGCGTGTCGCCAAGACCGGCGGCTGCGCGATGGTGCTCGTCGGCCACGTCACCAAGGAAGGCGCGCTGGCCGGGCCGCGCGTGCTGGAGCACATCGTCGACACGGTGCTGTATTTCGAGGGCGACACGCATTCCAGCTTCCGCCTGGTGCGCGCGATCAAGAACCGCTTCGGCGCCGTCAACGAGATCGGCGTCTTCGCGATGACCGAGAAGGGGCTGCGCGGCGTCAGCAACCCGAGCGCGATCTTTTTGTCGGCGCACGGCGAGCCGGTGTCGGGTTCCTGCGTGCTTGTGACGCTGGAAGGCACACGGCCGCTGCTGGTCGAGGTGCAGGCGCTGGTGGACAGCGGCGGCCCCAGCCCGCGGCGGCTGTCGGTGGGCCTGGACCGCGACCGCCTGGCGATGCTGCTGGCGGTGCTGCACCGCCACGCCGGCGTCTCGTGCATGGACCAGGACGTGTTCGTCAACGCCGTCGGCGGCGTGCGCATCGGCGAGCCGGCGGCCGACCTGGCGGTGCTGCTCGCGATCACCAGTTCGCTGCGCGGCAAGCCGCTGCCGCGCGGCTTCGTCGCCTTCGGCGAAGTGGGCCTGGCCGGCGAGGTGCGCCCGGCGCCGCGCGGCCAGGAGCGGCTGAAGGAAGCCGCCAAGCTCGGCTTCTCGGTCGCCGTCGTGCCCAAGGCCAACGCGCCGAAGAAGCCGATCGAAGGCCTGACGGTGCACGCCGTCGAGCGCATCGAGCAGGCGATCGACATCGTGCGCGGGCTGTGACGATGCGCTGGGCCGTCGTCTCCGACATCCACGGCAACCTGCCGGCGCTGGAGGCGGTGATCGCCGACGCCGGCACGGTCGACGGCTGGCTGAACCTGGGCGACATCGTCTCCGGCCCGCTGTGGCCGCTGGAGACCGCGCGCCGGCTGATGGCGCTGGGCTGGCCGACGATCGCCGGCAACCACGAGCGCCAGCTGCTGACGCCGCCGCCTGAACGCCTGGGCGACAGCGACCGCTTCGCCTTCGACGCGCTCGGCGAGGCCGAACGCGCCTGGCTGGCGGCGCTGCCGGCGACGATGGCGCCGCATGCCGACGTGCTCGCGCTGCACGGCAGCGGCCGCAGCGACCTGGAGTACCTGCTGCACAGCGTGCGCGCCGACGGCCTGCACGAAGCCGACGAGGGCGAGATCGCCGCGCGCCTGCCGGCCGCGACGCCGGCCTGGCTGCTCTGCGGCCACAGCCACCTGCCGCGCCAGCGCCGCGTCGGCACGACGACGGTGCTCAACCCCGGCAGCGTCGGCCTGCCGGCCTTCGACCACGACCAGCCGGCGCCGCACGTCGCCGAGACCGGCACGCCGCAGGCGCGTTACGCCTGGCTGGAACACGGCTCCGGCGGCTGGCAGGCGACGCTGCGCGCCGTCGACTACGACCACGAAAGCGCCGCCCGCCGCGCCGAGGCCCACGGCCGCGGCGACTGGGCCGACGCGCTGCGCAGCGGCCGCGTCGGCCGGCGCGAAGCCGACCTGGGAGCAAGACGATGAACGCCTGGATCGGCTGGCTGCTGGCCGCCGCCGCCGTCGCCGCCGGCTACGTCGGCTGGGGCTGGAAGGGCGTCGCGCTGGGCGTCACCGTCACCGTGTTCTGGCTGCTGCTGCAGTTCAGCCGCGCGCTGCGCGGGATGCAGCAGGCGGCGCAGCGGCCACGCGCCAGCGTCGCCAGCGCCGTCGTGCTGCACGCCAGGCTGGAGCGCGGGCTGCCGATGCTGGCCGTGATGAAGCTCACCGGCAGCCTGGGCGAAAAGATCGCCGACACGCCCGAGACCTTCGTCTGGCGCGACGCCGGCGGCGACGCGGTGCGTGTCGAGTTCCACGGCGGCCGTGTCGGCGCCTGGCAGCTCGTGCGCGCAGGCGCCGCACCCGATGCCGGCGCGCACCCCGCCGCCTAGAATCGTCGCTCTCTAGAACCGCTCACTTTTCCCGAGGAACCACCATGTCGATGTCCGACCGCGACGGCAAGATCTGGATGGACGGCGCGCTGGTCGACTGGCGCGACGCGAAGATCCACGTGCTCACGCACACGCTGCACTACGGCTGCGGCGCCTTCGAGGGCGTGCGCGCCTATCACACGGCCCAGGGCACGGCGATCTTCCGCCTGCAGGAGCACACCGAGCGCCTGTTCAACAGCGCCAAGATCCTGCGCATGAAGATCCCCTTCTCGCTGCAGGAGGTGATGGACGCGCAGCGCGAGGTCGTGCGCGCCAACAAGCTCGACAGCTGCTACCTGCGCCCGCTGACCTGGCTGGGTTCGGAGAAGCTCGGCGTCAGCCCCAAGGGCAACACCGTGCACCTGATGATCGCCGCCTGGCCCTGGGGCGCCTACCTCGGCGAGGAAGGCCTGCGCCGCGGCATCCGCGTCAAGACCAGCAGCTACACCCGCCACCACGTCAACATCACGATGACGCAGGCCAAGGCGGTGAGCAACTACACGAACTCGATCCTGGCCAACATGGAGGCCACCGAAGACGGCTACGACGAGGCGATGCTGCTCGACGCCTCGGGCTTCGTCTCCGAAGGCGCCGGCGAGAACCTGTTCATCGTGCGCGGCGGCACCGTCTACACGCCCGACCTGTCGGCCGGCGCGCTCAACGGCATCACTCGCAACACGATCTTCGCGATCTGCCGCGACCTGGGCATCAGCGTCGTCGAGAAGCGCATCACGCGCGACGAGGTCTACGTCGCCGACGAGGCCTTCTTCACCGGCACGGCGGCCGAAGTGACGCCGATCCGCGAGCTCGACCGCATCCAGATCGGGGCTGGCGCGCGGGGCCCGGTGACGGAGAAGATCCAGACCGCCTTCTTCGACATCGTCAACGGCCGCAACCCCAAGTACGCCGAATGGCTCACCAAGGTCTGAACCCATGAACGAACCCAAAGCCACCGTCGAGGTCCAGGCGGCCGACCTCGCCGGGCCGGGCGTCGTCTTCTGCCCGAACCCGAAGATGCCGCTGTGGAGCAACCACCCGCGCGTCTTCATCGACGTCGCGAGCACCGGCGAAGGCCGCTGCCCGTACTGCGGCACGGCCTACAAGCTGGCCGCGGGCGTGCACCTGCACGGCCACTGAGAGGACGCGGGGGTGGGCACGCAGCCGACCCCCTCGCCCGAATCGGGCGCGCGCCCCTGCCCGCCCGATCCGGCCGCCGGCGGCGATACACGCCACGCGCTGTTCCACGCCGCGCTGGCCGGCACCGGCACCTTCGTCTGGGGCTGGGACCTCGACAGCGACCGCCTCAGCGACATCGACGAAGGCCTGGCGATGCTGGGCTACCGGCCCGGGGCCATCGGCCACACCCAGGAAGACTGGAACCGGCTGATCCACCCCGAGGACCGGGCGGCCAACCACGAGGCCTACCTGCGCCATGCGCGCGGCGAGGTCGACGTCTACGAGCACAGCTACCGCATCCGCGATGCCCAGGGCCGCTGGCGCTGGGTGCGCGAGCGCGGCCGCATCGTCGAGCGCCACCCCGACGGCCGCCCGCTGCGCATGCTGGGCACGCAGACCGACATCACCGAGCTGCGCGAGCTGGCCGACACCGCGCAGCAGGCGCTGGAGCGGCTGGCGCGCATCGCGCGCCACGTGCCGGGCACGCTGGTGCAGATGCGCGTCGACCGCGAACGCCGCGTCACCTTCCCCTACGCCAGCGAGCGCTGCCGGGCGCTGTTCGGCATCGAGCCGGCCGAACTGGCGCGCGACGGCCGGGCGCTGCTGGACTGCGTCGAGCCCGACGACCGCGGCCCGCTGCGCGCCGCGATCCGCGCGTCGGCACGCACGCTCGAACCCTGGCGCGTGGAGTTCCGCGTGCGCCGCGACGGCGAACTGCGCTGGGTGCGCGGCGAAGCGACGCCGCGCCGCCAGGACGACGGCTCGACCGTCTGGCACGGCTACCTGGAAGACGCCACCGAACGCCGCGAACTCGAGCAGGCGCGCCAGGACGCCGCCGTGGCGGCCGCCGCCAACCGCGCCAAGACCGAGTTCCTCTCGCGCATGAGCCACGAGCTGCGCACGCCGCTGAACGCGGTGCTCGGCTTCGCCCAGCTGCTGGAGAGCGATCCGGTCGACCCGCCCAGCGAAGGCCAGGAGCGCCGGCTCAAGCTGATCCGCGAGGCCGGCGAGCACCTGCTGCAGATGATCGGCGACCTGCTGGACCTGACGCGCATCGAGTCCGGCGGCTTCGAGATGCGGCTGGCCGCCGTCGAGCTGCGGCCGCTGGCCGACGAGGCGCTGGCGATGGTCACCGCGAGCGCCGAACGCGCCCGGGTCAGCTTGACGCTGACCGACGCCGGGGCCGGCGCCGTCGTGCGCGCCGACCGCACCCGCCTGCGCCAGGTGCTGCTGAACCTGCTGACCAACGCCATCAAGTACAACCGGCCGGGCGGCCGCGTCGAGCTGGAGATCGCGGCGCCCGCCGGCCCGTGGCGGCGTTTCGTCGTGCACGACACCGGCATCGGCATCGCGCGCGACGAGCGCGAGCGCCTGTTCGAGCCCTTCTACCGCGGCCGCGGCGTGCGCGGCCGGGTCGAAGGCACCGGCATCGGTCTGGCGCTGACGCAGGACCTGGTGGTGCTGATGGGCGGGCGCATCGAGGTCGAGAGCGAGCCCGGCGCCGGCTCGAGCTTCGCCGTCACGCTGCCGGCGGCCTGATCAGGGCCGCAGCACGACGTTCAGCCCGGGCTTGAGCTCCGACGCCGGGATGTAGCCGATCGCGCCCGGCGTGGCCTGCACGAAGGCGATGATCTCGGCGGCCGTCTTCAGCTCGCGCGGCGGCACGCCGCGGCCGACGTGGCGGCGCACCGTCCAGTAGGCGACGTAGCGGCCGTCGTCGAGCTGCACCACCTGCGACAGGAAACGCTGGCGCGACGGCGTGCCCGGCGGCGCGTTGACGACTTCGGCCGGCGCCCCGCCGACCTCCACCGCCCGCCCGGTGTACAGCCGCTGCAGCGTCGGCAGGTCCAGGCGCGTGATGCCGGGGTGGGCGATGACGACGATGTCGTCGCCGGCCCAGGCGCTGCCGCAGAGCAGCACGCCGAAGATGAAACCGAGGAGTGTGCGCATCGGGGCCCTCCTCAGTAGGCGAAGTTGTAGTCGAGCGACCAGACGTCCACGTGCGTGTCGTGGATCGTGTCGGCGCCCGCGGGCGTGTCGATCAACCGGCTCATCTGGCCGATGTGCGTGCGCTTCCACTCGGCTTTCAGCTTGTGGCCGCTGCCCAGGTTCCAGGACGCGCCCAGCGCCAGCGCGCGCTGATCGGCGGCCCAGATGGTCTCGGCGGTCAGGCGCTGACCGGCGGCGATCTGCTCGGCGCCGGGCAGGCCGGGCGGCAGGCCGCCTTCGGTGAGCCGGCGGTACCACTCGCGCGTGCCGCGCGTCGAGCGCAGCTTGGACCAGGCGACATAGGGCGTCACCGTCTCGAACTCGCGGAACAGCGCGACGTAACCGCCGGCGGTGTTGGAGCCGAGCTCGGTGTCGCGCTGGATGTCGCGTGCGAACTCGGCGGCGACGCGCCAGTGTTCGGCGAAGCGTTGCTCGACGCCGAGCGTGAAGATCAGGTTGGTGATCGCCGAGACCTGGCTCAGGGCCGGGCCGTAGGGGATCGAGTTGTCGGTCTTGTAGAAGCCGACGCCCGGCGCCAGCTCGACCCAGGGCAGCGTCACCGGCATCTTCGTGCCGTCGCTCTGCGAGGTGCGCACGTGGTGGACGCTCGCCCGCCACAGGGCGTCGGCGCGGCGCAGCGTCAGCGCGCCGCCGAAGAGCTGGACGTCGACGTCGACGAAGTTCGCGCCCGCGGGCCTGCGCCGCTCGGCGCCGTCGCGCGACCAGAAGCGCGCCGTCGTGCGCGCCCGCCCGCCGTAGACGTCGAGCGCCAGTTCGTCCTCGCCCAGGCCCCAGGTCCGGGTCGCCGCGAGGCCGTCGAACTCGTTGGACGGCGCGATCGAGTACATCTCGGTCGGCAGCCGCGCCAGGTCGTGCGTCGCGCCGACGTCCAGCAGCTCGGAGTACAGGTACAGCGGCAGCCGCATGCGCCCCAGGCGCAGCAGCCAGTCGTCGCTGGGCCGCCAGGCGACGAAGGCCCAGGTCGGGGTGAGGTCCCAGCGGCGGTCCTTCTGCAGCGACTCGGCGGCCCTGAGCTGCACCGTCGCGGTCCATTGTTCGGCCAGGCGCGCGTCGAGCTGCAGGCCGAACACGGTGTCGCGTTCGGCCGTGCCCTCGTCGTCGATGCTGCGCTCGATGCGGTAGTCGCGGTTCGACTGCGCCCAGCCCAGCGTGCCGAAACCCGACCAGGACAGGTCCAGCGCCAGCGCCGGGCCGGCCGCCAGCGCCGCGGCGGCCAGTGCCAGCGCGGTTCGCAGCGAGGGGAAGAACGTGCGCACGAGAGAGTCCTCTTCAGTTCGGTGAGCCCGCGCCCAGACTTCGCAGCGCCGGGCCGATCGCGGCCAGCACCTCGCCGAGCGCGTCGTCCAGCGGCCGCCAGGCGGCCGCGGCCACCGCCGCGTCCTGGCGCGCCGCGGCGCGTTCGAGCGCCAGCGCGCGTTCACGCAGCGCCGCGGCGCCGACGGTGCCGGCCAGCCCCTGCAGCGTGTGCGCGGCACGCCGCAGCTCGGGCCAGCGCCCTTGGTCGCGCCAGGCCGCCCAGGCGGCAATGCCGGCGCCGTACTCGGCGGCGAACGCGCTCAGCGTGCGTTCGAGCAGCTCGGCGCTGCCGCCGACCAGGCGCAGCGCCTGGTCCAGGTCCAGCACCGGCGCCGCGAGCGGCGCGCGCACGAACGGCGCCAGCGCCGCCTCCAGCGCAGCGACGTCCAGCGGCTTGGAGATGTGGCCCTGCATGCCGGCGGCCAGGCAGCGCCGGCGCTCCTCGTCGAGCGCGTGCGCGGTCATCGCCATCACCGGCAGCGCGTCGAAGCGCGCGTCGCGGCGCAGCCGCCGCGTCGCCTCCAGGCCGTCGAGCACCGGCATCTGCACGTCCATCAGCACGACGTCGAAGGCCCCGGGGCCGCGCGCGGCCAGCGTCTGCAGCGCGACCTGGCCGTTGTCGGCGATCGCCACCTGGGCGCCGCGGCGGCGCAGCAGCGACGCGGCGAGCTCCTGGTTCAGCGGGTGGTCCTCGACGAGCAGCACGCGCAGGCCGGGCAGCCCGGCCGGCGGCGGCGTCCGGGCGGCAGGAGGTTCGGCCGGGCGGAACAGGCGCCGCAGGTCCTCGGGCAGCACCGGCTTGGCGACGAAGTCGGCCGCGCCCAGCGCCCGCGCGCGCTGGCGGATCTCGTCGCTGCCATAGGCCGAGACGACGCTGAAACGCGCCGCCGGCATCAGTTCGCGCAGGCGTTGCAGCACCGCGGCGCCGTCGGCGTCGGGCAGCATCCACTCGAGCAGCACGCGGTCGAAGGGCCGGCCCTCGCGCAGCGCCTCCTCGGCGATGGCCACCGCCTGCGTGCCGTCGCGCGCGGCGGCCAGGCGGCCGGCCGAACCGACGCCCTGCGTGTGCAGCAGGCCCAGCAGCACCAGCCGGGAGTCCTGCTGGTCGTCGACGACGAGCACGCGCGCGGTGCCGGCCTCGGGCGACGGCGGCGGCGCCTCGGCGGCGCGTTCGCGCGGCAGCGCCACGCGCACCTCGAAGCGGCTGCCGACGCCCGGCTCGCTGTGCACCTCGATCGTGCCGGCCATCAGCTCGACGAGGCGGCGCGTGATCGCCAGCCCCAGGCCGGTGCCGCCGAAATGGCGCGTCGTCGACACGTCGGCCTGCACGAACTCGCGGAACAGGCCCTGGACCTGCTCCGGCGTCATGCCGATGCCGGTGTCCTCGACCGCCAGGCGCAGCTCGACCGTCGTCTCGTCGTCCTGCGGCAGGCTGTCCACCGTCAGCCGCACCTGGCCGCGCGGCGTGAACTTGACGGCGTTGGACAGCAGGTTGGCGAGCACCTGCTGAAGCCGCAGCGCGTCGCCGCGCAGCATGCCGCGCGCGGCCAGCAGCGACGGATCGGCCCAGTCGCACAGCAGCTCGAGCTCCTTGTGCTGCGCCGGCTGGCGAACCAGCTCGATCGCCTGGGCGACGACCTCCTCGACCGAGAAGCGGGCCGACTCGATGCTCATGCGCCCGGCTTCGATCTTGGAGAAGTCGAGCACGTCGTTGATCAGCGCCAGCATCATGCGCGAGGCGCCCTGGGCCTTGTCGACGAAGTCGCGCTGCTCGGGCGACAGGTCGGTCTGCAGCGACAGGTGCGTGAGGCCGAGCACGATGGTGTTCATCGGCGTGCGCATCTCGTGGCTCATGTTGCGCACGAAACGCGACTTGGCCTCGGTGGCCTCGTTGGCCTCGTCGCGCGCGAGCTGCAGTTCCTGGCTGCTGCGCTCGCGCGCCGCGAGCTCGGCCTGGAAGCGGTTGGCCATCGCGTCCAGCGCCCGGCCCAGGCTGACGAGCTCGTCGACGCCGCGCGTGCCCGGCGGCGTGCGCGCGTCGTAGTCGCCGTCGGTGATGCGCGCAGCCACCCGGCTCAGCGTGCGGATCGGCTCGAGCACCAGGCGGCGCTGCACGCGCACCCCGGCGTAGAACAGCAGCGAGAGCAGCGCGTTGACCGCGAACGCGACCTGGATCCCGGTCGTGAGGCGCTCGCGCGCGAGGGCCGTCGCGGCCTCGGTGCGCGCGCGGACCTGGCTGCGCAGCTCGCTGACCGCCTCGGCCAGCATCAGCCGCCGGTCCTCGTACTCGCGCGAGCGCACCAGCTCGAAAGCGAAGTACAGCTCGGGCCGGCCGTCGTCGACGAACTCGCCGCTGGCGGTGTCGAACAGGCCCTGGGTGGCCGCCATCGCCACCTTCTCCAGCTCCTGCATGTACTGCGCGGCGGCGAGCACGCGACCGGTGGCGGCGAGTTCGTCGGGCGCGAAACCCAGGCGCGACATGCGCTCCAGCAGGGGCGCAGGCGTGCCGGTGCGCGGCGTGGCCGGGTCCTTCAGGCGCATGCGCTCGCGCCAGTAGAGCATCGGGTCGGGCCCCGGCGGCGCCGGCGAGACGCCGTCGCGCACCTCGAGGATCTCGTAGTAGGTGTTCAGGTAGCGCAGGTCCCCCTGGCGGTCGGTGCGTGCGGTGAAACCCTGCACCAACTCGGCCAGCAAGGCGTTCTCGTCCTCGATCTGCTGCACGAAGCCGAGCGCCCGTTCGCGGTCGTCGACCGCCAGCCGGGTGGCCTCGCGCGCCGGGAACACCAGGCCCCAGAACACCAGCACGTTGGCCAGCAGCGCGAGCAGCACCGCGGCCGAGAAGCCGTGCGAGATCGAACGCAGCTTCATCGGCTCTTCAGGGGGAAACGGGCGCAGCGCGGGACATCCGGTCGTATATCGAACATTTCCGCTCACTCCTGATGGGAGTGCGCCCGGGCGGCCGTGACGGATGTCGCGCCGGGCGCGCCGACGGCGGTCCCTACAATGCCGGGATGGCTGCGGAAAACCAGTTCGTCCTGACGCTCTCCTGCCGGGACACCAAAGGCATCGTCTTCGCCGTCTCGGGGCTGCTGTACCAGGCGGGTTGCAACATCATCGACTCGCAGCAGTTCGGCGACCTCGACGGCGACGACGCGACGGGCCTGTTCTTCATGCGCGTGCACTTCGAGGCGCCGGAACAGCTCGCCGACGTGCAGACGCTGGACCGGCTGTTCGCCCACACGCGCGAGCAGCACCAGATGGACGTGCGTTTCCACGCCGTCTCGCGCCGCCCGCGCCTGCTGCTGATGGTCAGCCAGCACGGCCACTGCCTGAACGACCTGCTGTTCCGCTGGAAGAGCGGGCAGCTGCCGGTGGAGATCCCGGCGATCGTTTCCAACCACACGACCTTCGTCGGCCTGGCCGAGAGCTACGGCATCCCGTTCGTGCACCTGCCGCTGGTCGGCGGCAGCAGCGCCGAGACCAAACGCGCCCAGGAGCGCGAGGTCGAGGCGATCATCGAACGCGAGCGCATCGACCTCGTCGTGCTCGCGCGCTACATGCAGATCCTGAGCCCCGAGTTCTGCGAGGTGCTGCGCGGCCGGGCGATCAACATCCACCACAGCTTCCTGCCCAGCTTCAAGGGCGCGCGGCCGTACTTCCAGGCGCACGCGCGCGGCGTCAAGCTGATCGGCGCGACCGCGCACTACGTCACCGCCGACCTCGACGAAGGCCCGATCATCGAGCAGGACGTCGAACGCGTGGACCACACGCTGTCGGCCGAGGACTTCACCGCCGTCGGCCGCGACATCGAGTCGCGCGTGCTCGCCCGCGCGGTGCGCTGGCACGTCGAGCGCCGCGTGCTGCTCAACGGCCACAAGAGCGTGGTCTTCCGCTGACCACGCCGTGGCCCGCCCGAAGCCGCCTGCCGCGCCGACGATCGCGCTGACGCCGGAAGACGCCGAGACCGCGTTCTACGAGGCGATGGCCAGCGGCGACGTCGGCCGCATGATGTCCTTGTGGGCCGACGAGGAGGACGTGCTCTGCGTGCACCCCGGCGGCGGCCGCGTCGTCGGCAACGCGGCGGTGCGCGCCAGCTACGAGACCATCCTCGCCGACGGTGGCATCCCGGTGAGCTACGAGGCCGTGCACCGCCTGCAGCGCGCCGACGTCGCCGTGCACCACCTCGTCGAGCGCATCGCCGTCGACACCGCGCAGGGCCGCAGCGAGCTGCGCATGCTGGCGACCAACGTCTACCTGAAGACGCCGCTGGGCTGGCGCATCGTGGCCCACCACGCCACCGCCGCCGGCCCCGACGACCGGCCGCCGCCCGAACCGGCGCCGACGACGCTGCACTGACACCGTGCCCGGGGCCGGCGCCGCGATGCACGACTACCGCGCTCCGCGCTGGCTGCCCGGCGGCCACCTGCAGACGATCTGGCCCTCGCTGTTCTCGCGCCCGTGGATGCACGAGGCGCCGCCGTACCGGCGCGAGCGCTGGACCACGCCCGACGAGGACTTCGTCGACCTCGACCATCTCGACGCCACCGCGCCCGGCGCACCGCGGCTGGTGCTGTTCCACGGCCTGGAGAGCTCGTCGAGCAGCCGCTACGCGATCGCCTTCGCGCTCGCCGCGCGCGCCGCGGGCTGGGCCTTCACGGTGCCGCACTTCCGCGGCTGCTCGGGCGAGCCCAACCTGGCGCCGCGCGCCTACCACTCGGGCGACTTCGAGGAGGTCGGCTGGATCCTCGAGCGGCTGCGCGCGCGCGAAGGCCGGCCGCTGCTGGCCGCCGGCGTCTCGCTGGGCGGCAACGCGCTGCTGCGCTGGACCGAGGAGCAAGGCGACGGCGCCGCGGCGACGGTGCGCGCCGTCGCCGCGGTCTCCGCGCCGGTGGACCTGACGGCTTCCGGCCGCGCCATCGACCGCGGCTTCAACCGCGCCGTCTACGCCCGCCGTTTCCTGCAGACGATGAAGCCGCGGGCGCTGGCCAAGTGGCAGCAGCATCCGGGCCTGTTCGACCGCGAGCGCCTGCTGCGCGCGACGACGCTGTGGGAGTTCGACGACGTCTTCACCGCTCCGCTGCACGGCTTCGCCGGCGCCGACGACTACTGGCGCCGCGCCTCGGCCAAGCCGCAGCTGCACGCGGTGCGCGTGCCGACGCTGGTCTTCAACGCCCGCAACGACCCCTTCGTGCCCGGCGACTCGCTTCCCGGGCCGAGCGAGGTCGGCGCCCACGTCACGCTCTGGCAGCCGGCCGACGGCGGCCACGTCGGTTTCGCCCAGGGGCCCTTCCCCGGCGACGTACGCCCTTTCGCCGAAGCGGTCGTCGACTGGCTGCGCCGCGCCGCCTGAGGCAGGATCGGCCGATGGATCCGATCGTCGAAGCCGCGCTGCGCAAGTGGCCCCACGTGCCGCACTGCTGGGGCTGGCTGGCGCTGGATGCGCGCGGCGACTGGTACATGCGCGACGAACGCGTGCAGGCCGCCGGGCCCTTCCCGCAGGTCAAGGGCAGCCGCATCACGCACGACAAGCTGCGCGAGTTCATCCACCGCAACTACCTGCACGACGGGGCCGGCGCCTGGTTCTTCCAGAACGGGCCGCAGCGCGTCTACGTCGAGCTGGAGGCAGCGCCCTTCGTCTGGCGTGTAGGCCCCGACTTCGCGGTGCAGGCCCACACCGGCGAGGCGACCGAAGCGCGCGCCGCCTGGCTCGACGAACACGGCCGGCTGTTCCTGGACACGGCGCTGGGCTTCGGCCTCGTGCACACGCTGGACATGGGCCACGCCGCCGAGGCGGTGGAGGCCGGGCGCTGGCAGCCGCAGGCGCTGGTGTTCGCCGAGATGCCGGCACGTTTCGGCTACGTGCTCGCGCCGCGGCCGGCCTGAAACGACGACGGCCGCCCGCAGGCGGCCGTCGGACGGCATCGAAGCCTCAGTTCACGGCGCTGGCCGCCGGTGCCGGCGGTTCGGCGAACTTGGCGCCGCCGGCGTTGGCCATGTGGACCACGGCGCGGGCGATCTCGTAGTCCGAGGTCGCGCCGCCGCCTTGCGGCGGCATCGCGTTCTTGCCCTTCAGCGCCGAATGCCACAGCGTGTCGAAGCCTTGCGCGATGCGCGGGGCCCAGGCCGCGTGGTCGCCGAACTTCGGCGCGCCCAGCGTGCCGGCGGCGTGGCAGGCGCTGCAGACGGCCTGGTAGACCTGCTCGCCGCTGCGCGGCGCACCGCCGCCGGCCGGCGCGTCGGCCAGCGCGACGCGGCCCACCGGCTGCAGCCGCGCGGCCACGGCCTGTTCGTCGAAGGCGTCGCTGCCCGCGCCCATGCGCGGCTGGGCGCCGAAGTAGCCGGCGATCAGCAGCAGCAGCGTGATCGGCACCAGGAAGGCGGCGAGGATGGTCAGCGCGAGGCCGCGCGGGGTCTTGATCGGGCCCTCGGAGGCCGAGGAATCGGGCTGGTCGGTCATGTGTCTCTCGTGTTCGGCCATGCGGCCAAACCCTTGATTATTGTCAACCACGATCAGCGCTTGGCGGCGGCTGAACCGAGACCCGGTGGCGCAGGCTAGAATGCCGGCAACCCTGGCGACCGTGGTGAAGTGGATATCATGCGGCCCTCCGAAGGCCACGTCGCAAGTTCGATTCTTGCCGGTCGCACCAGGTCACCGGGCCCCTCAGGCCTGAAGCCCCTCCAAGAAAAACGGCTGCCCTCGGGCAGCCGTTGTCGTTTGCGGGCGCAGCGCCTTCAGCGCGCGATCTTCAGCAGGCGGCAGGCGTTGTCCTCGTAGATCGCGCGGCGCTCGGCCTCGGTGACCGGAGCGTTGTCGAGGAACTCGACGTGCTCGGCGATCGACTCGTACGGGTAGTCGGCCGCGAACAGGATGCGCTCGACGCCCAGCTGCGACAGGCACAGCTTGAGGATGTCGGGGTCGGTCATGCCCGAGGTCGTGACGACGAAGTGCTCCAGGAAGTACTCGCTGGGCTTGCGCGCCATCTTCGGCACGGCGCCGATCTTCACCTGCAGCTCGTAACGGTTGTCGATGCGCTTCAACCAGTACGGGATGCCCTCGCCCATGTGGCCGAGGATGATGCGCAGCCGCGGGAAGCGGTCGAAGACGCCGCTCATGATCAGCCGCATCGCGTGCAGGCCGCACTCGATGGCGAAGCCCCAGCCGGCGAAGTACAGGCCGTAGTCCAGGTAGGGCGCGACCATGCTGGGCGCCGGCTCGCGCGGGTGCAGGTAGATCGGCATGTCGGCGGCTTCGGCCGCCTCGAGGATCTCCCAGTACTTCGGGTCGTCGAGGTACTCGCCCATCGTGTGCGAGTTGATGATCAGCCCCGACAGGCCCAGGCGCTTGGCGGCGCGCTCGACTTCCAGCGCCGCGCCGGCCGGGTACTGCGGCGCGACGGCGGCCAGGCCGACGAAACGCGTCGGGTGGCGGCGCACGGCGTCGGCTAGCACCTCGTTGGACTCGGCCGCCAGCCGAGTCGCGGTGACGGCGTCGAAGACCTGCACGCCCGGCGAGGTCAGCGACAGCACCTGCACGTCGATGCCGGTCTCGTCCATGTGGGCCAGGCGGCCGGCGCCCAGGTCGAGCAACCGGTTGTGCAGCTGCTGGTTGCCCGGCGTGTGCGCGAGGATGCTCTCGCCCATCTTGCGGAAGCCCGGCTCGACGTTGCGGTGCGACAGCACCTTCGCCCATTCGTCGGCGATGTCCTGCGTGACGAAGGCTTCCTCCAGCGCGATGCGGCGGTACGACATATCAACTAGTCCTTGGGTCTTGGTGATCGGAAGAACGCGGGGCCCGCGAGGGCCCCGCGCCGCCGGCGTCAGGCGACGGCCGGCTTGATGCCGGAGGCCGGCGGCGGGCCGCGGCGTTCCGGCGGGAAGGCGTAGGCGCCCAGTCGCAGCACGAGGGCGCTGGCGACGGCCAGCGCGGCGACGAAGCCGGTCAGGCAGGCCTCGTAGCCCCAGAACTTGAACGAGATGCCCATCAGGAACGGACCGACGGCGTTGCCGAGCATGAAGATCATGAACAGGTAGCCGTAGATCTCGCCGAAGCTGCGCATGCCCAGGTAGCGCGACACCAGGTAGGCGATCAGGTCGACCTCGGCGCCCAGGCCCAGGCCGATCATCACCACCGCGATCGTCGCCGTCAGCTGCCCCGGCGCCAGCAGCAGCAGGCCGATGCCCAGCAGCGGGATGACGAAGAAGAACGCGGCGACGTAGGGCGCGAAGATGCGGTCGAGCAGGTAGCCGGCGACGAAACGCCCGGCGACCAGCGCGATGCCGGCGAAGGTCATCGCCCCGGCGGCGATCTGCGGCGAGAAGCCGCGATCGGTCAGCAGCGGCACGATGTGGCCGATGGTGCCGTTGGAGGCCATCGCGACGCTGAAGAAGGCCACCGCCAGCGCCCAGAAGCGGCCGCTCTTCAGCGCCTCGGCGGCGGTCAGGCCCGGACGCACGATCGGTGCGGCCTGGCCTTCGCGCTTGACCGCGGGCTCGGTATTGACGAACAGCGCCACCGCCGGGAAGGCGAGCAGGAAGGTCAGCGCGCCCAGGCCGACGTAGGCGCCGCGCCAGCCGTGGTTGGTGACCAGGTACTGGGCGATCTGCGGCACGGCGGCCGCGCCGATGCCGACGCCGGCCATCGCGATGCCCAGCGCCAGGCCGCGCTTGTCGTCGAAGGCGGCGGTGATGGCCTTGGAGTACGGCATCGGCGTCTGGCCGGCCGCAGCGATGCCCATCAGCGCGTAGATGACGACGAAGGCCATCGGCGAATTGGCGAAGAAGGCCAGCGCCACCATCGCCAGCGCGAAGGCGGTGATCGACGGCAGTGCCACCGCGCGCACGCCGTACTTGTCCATCAGCCGGCCGGCGATCGGCACGCACAGCCCGGTGCCCAGGAGCCCGACGACGAGCGCGGTCGACGTGGTCGAACGCTCCCATCCGAACTCCTGGGTGATCGGCTTCAGGAAGACGCCGAACGTGAACTGCATGATCGGCCCGTTGCCGACGATCAGGCCGAAGATCGACCCGAACACGACCCACCAGGGGTTCGCGAAACGTTTTTCCATTCGAGACTCCACGGCGTCCGGCGAGGGGCTGCGGCGAGGGATGCGGCGCCGAAGCGCCGCTCCCGTTCGCCGCGCCGACGGCACGGCGGACGCGTTCGGGGTTGTATCAGGCGCCGGGAGGCGTCAGAAGTAGAACAGCGCGTCGACCGAGACCGTCGTCTGC
The DNA here is from genome assembly GCF_000284255.1 of Rubrivivax gelatinosus IL144. Classification (NCBI taxonomy): domain Bacteria; kingdom Pseudomonadati; phylum Pseudomonadota; class Betaproteobacteria; order Burkholderiales; family Sphaerotilaceae; genus Rubrivivax; species Rubrivivax gelatinosus. The sequence goes on along the minus strand of NC_017075.1, from coordinate 161,388 downwards.
TTGGTCTCGGAGCCGCCGCCGAAGGCCTTCAGCGTGCCCTGCTTGTCCTGCCAGTCGTAGCGCAGTTCGGGGCGCAGCAGCACGTTGGGCGTGAGCTGGTAGCGCAGGCCGGCGGTGATGGCGTTGAAGCGGCCCTTGGCGGCCGACAGCGGGAACAGCGCGACACCTTCCGGATCGTCGAAGGTCTCGGCACGCAGGCCCCACTGCATGGTCGGCGAGGTCCGGTAGCGCACCTCGGCGTTGTAGCCGGTGTACGAGCCGCCCTTGTAGAAGTTGCCGTCGAGGATGTCGATGGTGCCGGCCAGGCCGTCGCCGTCCTGGCGGCCGTGCAGCGCCTCGGCGTGCAGCGCCCAGGTGTCGTTCGGACGCCACCAGGCACTCAGCGAATGATGCTGGCGCAGCTGGTCACGCGGCGAGATCACGCGCGCGGTCGGCGCCTGCACCTTCTCGCCCGGGTCGTTCTGCTCGTTGCCGCGCATGAAGCCGTAGTCCAGCGAGTACTTCATGTCCGGACTGCGCCAGTGCAGGTAGCCGATGACGCTCTTGGAGTCGTTGTTGTCCTGCCAGTTCTGGCGGCCCTGGACGACGCCGAGCTCGGCCATCACCAGGCCGTAGTCGCCGTTCATCAGGTTCACCGAGCCCAGCGCGCCGGCGACCTGGTCGGGCGACGACAGGAAGCTGTAGCTGCGCGAGTAGAAGAAGTTCGGCGTGTAGGTGTGGTTGGTCGGCGCTTCGTAGCCGATGCCCGTGCCGAAGCGGCCGATGGTCAGCGTGGCGCCCTTGAGCACCGGGAAGTACATCTGGCCGTAGACCTGGCCCAAGGCGAGGTAGTTCTGGCGGTTGGTGCCGGCGGTCGTGCCGGTCGTCGTCTTGTTGATCCCCCAGTTCGTCTCGATGCCCTGCATCTGCGCCGGCAGGCCGTTGCGGCCGTAGGTGCCCTCGAAGTGCAGGCCCCAGGAGAACTCCTGCGGCATCGGGCCGGGCAGCGGCGTGAAGCGCGGCACGATGTTGCTCTTGATGTTGCGCTCCAGGACCATTTGGAGCGCGTTCAGCTGCAGGCCTTCGTCGGACGGGCCGGCGATCGGGCCGTTGCTGTGGCCCTTGGTCGCCTCGTCGTGCGTCGTCGAGTCGTTGCTCGAGAAGCCGACCCACAGATAACCGTAGGCCTTGAAGCCGGTCTTGGCCTCGAGGCCGTCGAACAGCTCGTAGCGGCCGTCGGCCGCGGCCGCTGCCCCGGCCAGGGTGGCCAGGGCGGCGCCGGCGATGAGCGCGTGGGGGAATTTCATGATCGTCTACCTCTTCTAGGGTTTGGGTTCCCCGGGGCGCTCTTTCGAGGTCCTTGCCAGGACCACCTTCAGGCCGGCACCGTCTCGGGGAGAAATGCTTCTGGGGTCGTCGTCCGCGGTGAGCTCTGCGGCTTCACTCGTCGGGCGATCAGCGTCCCTCGGCGTGGTTCATGGCCTTCAGGTGGTTGAGCACGCGCTCGCGCAGTTCGGCCTGCTGCTCGGGCGTCCAGCGGCGGAAACCTTCGCCGCTCTTCATGCCGAGCCGCCCTTCGGCGACGAGCTGCTTCAGATAGGGCGACGGCGCCGGCGTCGCGTCGATGGCCGGCAGCACGGTCTCGTGGATGGCCAGCGTGAGATCGGTGCCGACGAGGTCGGCGTTCTCCAGCGGGCCCAGCACCGGCAGTCGGCGGCCGAAGCTGGCCTTGACGACGGTGTCCACCGTCTCGGCGTCGCAGATGCCTTCGGCGACGATGGCCACCGCCTCGCGCCACAGCGCGTGCTGCAGGCGGTTGCCGATGAAGCCGGGCACGTCCTTCTCGACCATCGCCGGCGTCTTGCCGCAGGCGGCGAGCAGGTCGAACATCTGCTGCGCCAGCGCCGGGTCGGTGTCCGGCGTCTTGATGACCTCGACCAGCGGCACCAGGTACGGCGGGTTCCACCAGTGCGTGCCCATCGCGCGGTGGCCGCTGCGCAAGCCGCGCATGATCGAGGTGATCGGCATCACCGAGGTGTTGCTCGCCAGCAGGGTGTGCGGCGGGCACAGCTCCTCCAGGCGGGCGAACAGGTCGCGCTTGAAGGTCAGGTTCTCCGGGCCGCACTCGATGACGACGTCGGCCGAGGCCACGCAGTCGGCCAGCGACTCCACCGGGAACACACGCTCGGCAGCCGCCGGGTCCTGGCCCAGGTCGCGCAGGTTGCGGGCGATGCGCTCGCGCAGCGTCGCCAGCGCCTGCGCCGACGCGTCGTGCACCGTCACCAGGTGGCCCGCGTGGGCGAACACCTGGGCGATGCCATGGCCCATCAGACCGGCGCCGATGACGGCGATCTGTGCCTTCTCGTTCATGACCAACTCCTCTTCGTCGCCCGCGTCAGGCGGGCAGGTCTGCAGCGCTGCCCGGACCCTGCGGCCCGGGCGGCGGCCCCCGGAAATACTCACGGGGGCTTCCTCAGGGAATATCTGGGAAATACCTCAAACGCTTCGAATCTCGCTCGCCGGGTTTTCCGGAGCGCTCGTCATTCGGCGTTTCAGGGTTTTCCGCAATGTCGTGTCCATCTCGATCTCCTCGTCTGCGCACGACTTTTCGCGGGCGCCGGCAATTACATCGTTGGATTAACTCAGGACGGGCACACGATATCGCCGGAGGCGGCGCCGTTCGGGCGCGAATTGTCAGCGGTTGACATTGCGCTTTTGATCTGGCGCAAAGCCGAATTCGCGTCCGGCGAAGCGCCGCTTGCGCTGCGGCGGCGGCTGTGAACAGCCGCCGGGCGATGAAAAAGCCGCCCGCAGGCGGCCTTGTCTGGCCGGGGTCGGGCGGCGCTCAGCCGAGCGTCTTGCCCTTGCAGCGGCTGGTCGTCAGCAGCACCAGCACGACGGCGAGCACGTCGACGCCGATGAACACGAGGTAGGCCGCGCTCAGCGTCTGGAACTGCTGCATGCACAAGCCCATGATCGGGAAGCACAGCGTGCGCACGATGATCGCCAGCGGGATCACGATGCGATAGGCGGCGGTGAAGTCGTAGCGGCCGTACACCGAGCCGACCATCGAGGTGATCAGGTTCTTGATGCCGCCCAGGCCGACGCCGACGAGCACGATGGTCAGGAAGGTCATCACCGGGCTGTGGGACTGCGTGACGAGCAGGACCAGCGTGACGATGTACATCGCGCCGTAGAGCGCGCTCGCCGTCTTGGTGCCGAACTTCTGGTCCAGCCAGCCCCACAGCAGCCCGCCGGGCAGCGCGCAGAGCGCGGCGCCCGACAGAAAGCCCAGCGCCTGCGGCTCGTCGTAGCCGAGTTCCATCAGCCGCGGGATCAGCTGCACGACGATGCCCACCGTGACCATCCACAGACAGCCCCAGCCGACGCTGATGAGCCACATGTCGCGGTCCTTCAGCAGCCGGCGCACGGTGAGCGGGCTGACGTAGCCGGCCATCTCGTCCAGCCTCGCCCGGTCGACCCGGGGGTCGTTGTCGGGGAAGCAGCCGATCTCCTCGGGCGTGTCGCGGATCACCAGCCAGGCGGCCACGGCCAGCAACAGGAAGATCCCGGCCCAGATGGCGGTGGACGCGCCGATGCCGACGGTGTTGAACATCACCGCGATCAGCGGCACGAACAGCGCGGTGGCCAGCGGGTAGCCCGAGGTCGCGATCGCCAGCGCCATGCCTTTGCGGCGCGGGAACCAGTAGTTCATCAGCGCGCCCGGGGCGATGAAGCCGAAACCCGCGGCGAAGAAGTTCATGACGATGAACACCGCCGTGAACTCCCAGAGCGTGGTGATGCGCCCGAACCAGAACACCGCCACCGCGGTGCAGGCGGCGCAGAAGCTCATCACCCAGCGCGGGCCCTTCTTGATCAGCACCTGGCCGAACACCGCCGAGCCGACGACGCCGAACAGCGCGCCGGGCGTCACCAGCGTCAGCAGCTGGCCGGTGCTCCAGCCGTTCTTCGCCGCCAGCGCCGGGGCGAAGATGTTGATGCCGTCGACGCACCAGCCCGCATAGGCGAAGTACATCAGCACCGAGAAGAGGATCATGCGCCAGCCGGCCGCACCGAAGCCGGTGCGCGGCACGGGGTCGGCCGGCGCGGCGCCGGCCAGGCTCAAGGTCTTGTCCATGGCGACCTCGCGCGGCGGCGCGTCAGAGATAGTCCTCGAGCCGGTCGGCGCGGTCCTTGTTCTCGGCCCAGACGGCCGGCAGGATCGCCGCGAGGTTGTGGTACTCCTTCGGGCAGTGGCGCACCAGGCCCTGGGCCAGGCCCACGAACACCTCCTGCGGCACGCCCTGCCCCACGCGCACCGGCTGGCCGTCGACGACGTTCCAGCCCAGCCAGAAGCGGCTGCGCAGTTCGATGCCGCCCTCGGTCTCGCGCGCCACGTGCGAGAAGCAGACCAGCGAGGGCCCGCTGCCGTGGCGGATGTTGGCGCTGATCGCGGCGCAGGCGCCGGTGCGGAAGGCCGCCATGTCGTAGCCGAAGGCCTCGGGGCTGACGAAGGAGATGTGCAGCTCGGTCGGGCCGGTGCCCACGTCCTCGAGCACGATGTCGGTGGTGTTCCAGCCGCGCTCGCGGATCGACAGCGTCGGGTCCAGGCGGCGGCGGATGGTCTCGGGGCTGACGCGCGCGTCGTAGTGGTCGTCGGCGTCCCAGATCGCGTAGCGCAGGCCGTGCAGGCCGTGCCAGTAGAACCACCACTCGAGCATCTCGGCGGTCACGCCGGGCATGCGCGTCAGGCCGGCGACGAAGGCGCTGCCGTCGGGCATCAGGCACCAGCCGCGCTCGGCCGGCAGGTAGCCGGGCTGGAGCAGCTTGTCGCGTTCGGCCAGCGGCAGCGCCAGCGCCGGGTCCAGCGGCCCGCGGTCGAGTTCCTCGTAGATCGATTGCGGCGCCGGCGTCATCGGCCGGTCGAACCAGGGGGCGTAGGGCTGGGCCTTGTCAAAGGCCGAGAGTTCGCGACGCATGGCAATTCCTTTCAGGTGATTGCCTGGCGGGGCGACGCGTATCGGCGCGAAAACGCAGCGAGGTTGCCGGGTATATCGACCGTGCGTCGCGGTCGCCGCCGAATATCTTCCGCAGACGATTCAGCGGTGCGCCGCGAGATAGTCCCCGCAGCCCACGTCGATCTATTGCCCCCGGCTTGGAATCCTCGTGCCTCGGCCCCGCGAACGGTTCCCGTCAGGACATCGTCAGATTGACTTGGGACCGATTCACGATATCCCCGGGCGAACCCTCGCTCCGTACTTCAAATGTCAGCCGTTGACATTTCCAGGTTGCGCCAGCGCAAGCCTGGATTCGCCTGCCGCGAAGGTCTGACGCTCAGGCCGAGGCGCCGCCCGTCGCGCCCAGCGCCGCCGTCAGCAGGCAGCGCGCGCGGCCGTCGGCCTCGGCGACGAGCTCGCGGCAGCTGCGCATCGCCGCGAGGTAGCGCGCGTCCTCGGCGTAGGTCGTCGGGAACACCGGCGGCACGTCGTGCGGTGCCAGGCCGCCGTCGACGTTGACGAAGGTGAACAGGCAGGAGTTGGACAGCGCCTTGCTGCTGCGGTCGCGGCTGATGCGCTCGATGCCGGCCTCGACGCAGATCAGGCTGCGGTCGGTGTAGACGACGCGGCTGGTGAAGTGCAGCGTGTCGCCCAGGCGCACCGGGTGGAAGAAGTTGATGCGGTTGACCGCGGCGACGATCGGCCGGTGCGGCGCGATGCGCTCGGCGCAGATCGACGACAGCTCGTAGGCGCGGCGCATCAGGTAGCCGCCGAAGATGCGCGTCGGCACGTTCTCCTGCTCGGGGAAGGTGCGCTCCCAGGCGCCGACTTCCAGCCGGCCGCAGAGCTGGCCGTCGAAGCCCGGCGCCTCCTGCGCGGCATGCAGCCGCGCGAGTTCCAGGTACTCGTCGCGTGTCGGCGGCTCCTGCAGCGCCAGCTGCTGCAGCCGGTACTGCTCGCGGCGCTGCTCGGCCTGCTCGGCGCGGCGGCGCTCGGTGTCGGTCTGCAGGCGCAGCGGCGACAGCTCGGCGCCGGTCTCCTCGCCGCGCACGCTGCGCCGCGCGACCATCGTCAGGTAGCACGAGGCGACGTGCGCCGCCGGCTCGCCCGGCTGCTCGACGCGGATGCCGACTTCCATCGAGGTGCGGCCGACGTGGTTGATGCTGGCGTGGCAGACCAGGTCGCGCTCGATGTCGACGACCTGGCGCACCAGCACGCGGTCGATCGCCGCGGTGACGACCCAGGCGTCGCCGTGCAGCTGCTCGGCGTAGTTGCGCGCCACGCGTTCGGCGAGCTTGTCGATCACCTCCAGCAGCAGGCCGAAGCGGAAGTTGCCCGGCAGCTCCTCGTCGAGCACGCGGTAGCGCCAGCGCAGGTTGCGGTCGATCGACAGGGGCAGCACGTACTCGAGATGGCGCGCGCGGTCGCTCACGGCGGGTCCTTTCAGGGAACGGGAATCGAAGTTTGCAGGCGCCGCACCAGGGTCCAGGCCACTGCTGCGGTGGCCGCGGCCCAGAAGGCCAGCGTCAGCGCATAGGGTCTCACGTCGGCGCCCTGCACCGCGCCCAGCCAGGCGCCGACGGCGAAGCAGGCCAGCGCGAGCACGAAACCCGACAGCGCCGAGGCCACACCGGCCTGCTGCGGGAAGGGACCGACGGCCCCGGCCTGGCCGCAGGGCTGGTGGATGCCATGGCCGAACGAGAACAGCCACTGCGCCAGCAGGAAAGGCCAGACCGACTCGATTCCGGCCAGCGCCGCGGCGGCCGTGCCCAGGCCGCCGGCCAGCGTGAAGAAGCCGCCGCGCACCGCCGCCGCCACCATGCCGTGACGCACGATCCAGTGCCGGCAGGCCAGCGTGCCGCCCAGGAAGGCCAGCGAGCCCGAGGCGATCGTCAGCCCGGCGGCGCCGGCCGACAGGCCGAAGCGGTTCATGTAGACGAAGGACGAGCCCGACAGCACGACGAACAGCCCGGCGTAGCTGCAGGCGTTGAGCAGCGTCCAGGCGACGAAGCTCGGGTGGCGCAGCACGCCGCCCCAGGCGCTGAACAGCGGCGGTGCCAGCGCGCGCCGCGGCGGCCGCGTCTCGGGCAGGCGCAGCGCGACGAAGGCCAGCGTCCCCGCGCCGATGACGGCCATCAGCGCCGGCGCCGCGCGCCAGCCGCCGAAACCGACCGCCAGCCCGCCCAGCGCCGGCGAGACGATGGCGATCGCGCCCAGCCCCGACTGCGCGCGCGCCATCACCTGCGCGCCTTCGTGCGGCTCGTAGAGGTCGCGCACGATGGCCCGCGCCAGCACCACGGCCGCGGCCATCGCCGCGCCCTGCAGCGCGCGCCACGCGACCAGCGCGCCGATGTTCTCGGCCAGCGCGCCGCCGGCGCAGGCGGCGACGAACAGCGCCAGCGCCGCCAGCAGCACCGGGCGGCGCCCGGCGCGGTCGGCCAGCGGCCCCCAGACGAGCTGGGCGAAGCCGAAGCCGAGCATCATCGCCGCCATCGTCAGCTGCGCCGCCGACGGCGGCGCGCCCAGCGCGCGAGACAGCACCGGCAGCGCCGGCACCAGGATGTCGGTGGACACCGGCTGCAGCGCCAGCAGTGCCGCCAGCACCGCGGCGGCCAGCCCCGGCGTCAGCGCCGCCAGGCCGGCCGGGCGGCGGGCGGCCGGGACGTCCACCCTCGCCATCGCCGGCTCCCCGGCCTCAGGCCTGGATCGACGAGAACGCGCGCGCCAGTGCCTGGCGCACCGGGCTCGGCTCGTCGCCCGCGCCGGGCGCGCTCTGCATCGTCACGACGAGCAGCGCGACGAGGCCGTAGAGCTTGTGGCGCGAGATCTGGCGCCGGTCGGTGCGCGGCGGCGCGGCGTTGCCGCCGGCGTGCCAGTGGTCGAACACCTCCTTGGCCAGCGCGCGCATGCGCGACTCGTCGGCCCAGTCGATGCCCATGGCGACCCCCACGCGCGCCAGCTCGGCCTCGATCTGGCGCAGCGTCCTGTCGTAGTCGATGAACACGGTCGTGTCCTTGGCGCCGTTCAGACGCGTTCGAAGATCACGGCGATGCCCTGGCCGCCGCCGATGCACATCGTGACCAGCGCGTAGCGGCCCTGGACACGCTGCAGTTCGTGCAGCGCCTTGGTCGCGATGAAGGCGCCGCTGCAGCCCACCGGGTGGCCGAGCGCGATCGCGCCGCCGTTCGGGTTGGTCTTGGCCGGGTCCAGGCCGAGCAGCTTGGCCACCGTCAGCGCCTGCGCCGCGAAAGCCTCGTTGGACTCGATGACGTCCATCGCGTCCAGCGACAGGCCGGCCTTCTTCAGCGCCGCACGCGTCGCCGGCACCGGGCCCTCGCCCATCACGTCGTTGCAGACGCCGGACACCGCATAGGACACCAGGCGCGCCATCGGCTTCTTGTCCGAACGCGCGGCGACCTCGCCGTTGGCCAGCACCAGGAAGGCGGCGCCGTCGTTGATGCCCGAGGCGTTGCCGGCGGTCACCGTGCCGCCGTCCTTCTTGAAGGCCGGACGCAGCTTGCCCAGCGACTCCATCGTCGTCTCGGGCTTGCAGTGCTCGTCGGTGTCGAACACGACCTCGCCCTTGCGCGTCTTCTTGACGATCGGAACGATCTGGCCGGCAAAGCGGCCTTCGGCGATCGCCACCGCGGCGCGGCGGTGCGACTCGACCGCGCAGGCGTCCTGCTCCTCGCGCGTGATGCCGTACTTGGTGGCCAGGTTCTCGGCGGTGACGCCCATGTGGCCGACGCCGAACGGGTCGGTCAGGATCGACTGCATGCCGTCGAAGGCCACCGTGTCGCCCATGCGCGCGCCGGAACGCAGCGCCGGCAGCATGTACGCGGCACGCGACATCACCTCGACGCCGCCGCCGATGCCCGCGGCGACGTCGCCCAGGCGGATGTTCTGCGCCGTCGTCACGACGGCCTGCAGGCCCGAGGCGCAGAGGCGGTTGAGCTGCATCGCCGTCGACGTCATCGGCAGCCCGGCCTGGATCGAGGCGACGCGCGACACGTAGGGGTAGCGCGAGTCGGTCGGCATCGTCGTGCCGACGGTGACGTACTCGAGCAGTTCGGGGTCGAGATGGGCGCGGGCGACGGCTTCGCGCATCACGAGGCCGCCCAGCTCGCAGGCATGGAAATCGGCGAGCGAGCCGCCGAAGGTGCCGATGGCCGAGCGCACGGCGCTCATGACGAAGACTTCTTGAACCATGGTGTGACTCCTGGGGTGTCGGGGTGAAGTCCCGCGCTCAGCGCGGGGCGGTGCCCTTGAGGGCGAGGAAGGTGCGGGGACGCCGTGCGGCCTGGCGCAGCAGCGCCGCGACCGGGCGCCGCGGCGGCGGCGCCGGGCGCGCCGCCGGCAGCGGCGAACGCGCTTCGCGCAGCAGCGCCAGCGTGTGCTGGGCGATCATCAGTTCTTCATTGGTCGGCACGACGAAGGAGCGCACGCGCGCCCGCTCGGCACCGATCTCGTCGTGACGCGCGGCGTTGGCGTGCGCGTCCAGCTCCACGCCCAGCCAGGCCAGGCGCTCGGCGATCAGCTCGCGCACCCGCGGCGCGTTCTCGCCGATGCCGCCGGTGAACACCAGCGCGTCCAGGCCGCCGATCGAGGCGCTCTGCGCCGCGACCTCCTTGGCGACACGGAAGCAGAAGAGCTCCACGGCCTGGTGCGCGTCGGCGTCGGTCGACTCCAGCAGCACCTTCATGTCGTTGGACAGGCCGGAGACGCCGAGCAGACCGCTGCGCGTGTAGAGCAGCGTCTCGACGTCTTCCAGCGTCATGCCGTACTCGCGCACGAGGTAGAAGATCACCGAGGGATCGAGCGCGCCGCTGCGCGTGCCCATCGGCACGCCGTCCAGCGCGGTGAAGCCCATCGAGGTGTCGACGCTGCGGCCGTTCTGCACCGCGCAGACGCTGGAGCCGTTGCCCAGGTGGCAGATGACGATGCGCGAGCGCGCCAGCTCGGGCCGCGCGGCCAGCAGCGTGCGCGACACGTACTCGTAGGACAGGCCGTGGAAGCCGTAGCTGCAGACGCCGTCGGCGGTCAGCTCCTTGGGCAGCGCGTAGGTGCGCGTCACCCAGGGCTGGCCGCGGTGGAAGGCGGTGTCGAAACACGCGACCTGCGGCAGGTCGGGGAACCGTTCGGCGATCAGCCGCATCGGCGCGATGTTGTGCGGCTGGTGCAGCGGTGCCAGCGGCACGAGCTGCTGCAGCTCTTCCAGCAGCGCCGGGCTGACGACGCGCGGCTCGGCGATGTCCGGGCCGCCGTGCACGACGCGGTGGCCGACGGCGACGATGTGGTCGCCGTCCAGCGTCGTCGAGATCCAGGCCAGCACGTGGTCCAGCAGGTCCTGGCGCGACAGCGACTGATCGGCGCTCCAGTAGCGCTCGGCGATGACGCGGCGTTCGGCGTCCTTGGCTTCCAGCCGCGCGGTGCCGCCGATGCCCGAGACCTGGCCGCTCAACACCGGCTGCAGCCGGGCGCGCGTCGGGTCGTCGCGGAAGACCGAGAACTTCAGGCTCGACGAACCGGCGTTGAGCACGAGGCAGGCGGAATGTTTGGCCACGGCGGGCTCCTTTCAGGCGGCGCGGTGCGCGGCGGCCATCAGCGAGGCGATCGCGCAGGAGGCCAGGCGCGAGCGCAGGCTGTCGGCGCGGCTGGTCAGGATCACCGGCACCTTGGCGCCGAGCACGATGCCGGCCGCCTCGGCGTGGGCGAGGAAACTCAGTTGCTTGGCCAGCGTGTTGCCGGACACGAGGTCGGGCACGAGCAGGATGTCGGGCGAACCGGCCACCGGCGAGACGATGCCCTTGGTGCGTGCGGCCTCGGCCGAGATCGCGTTGTCGAAGCCCAGCGGGCCGTCGAGCACGCCGCCGGTGATCTGACCGCGCTCGGCCATCTTGCACAGCGCCGCCGCTTCCAGCGTCGACGGGATCTTCGGGTTCAGCGTCTCGACCGCCGACAGGATCGCGACCTTGGGCGTCGCCACGCCCAGCACCTGCGCGAGGTGGATCGCGTTCTGGACGATGTGCGCCTTGTCGTCGAGCGAGGGCGAGATGTTGACCGCCGCGTCGGTGATCAGCAGCAGCCGCGGATAGGTCGGCACGTTGACCGCGAAGACGTGGCTGATGCGCGCCGCGGTGCGCAAGCCGTTCTCGCGGCGCACGACGGCGCTCATCAGCTCGTCGGTGTGCAGCGAGCCCTTCATCAGCGCGCCGACCTCGCCGTCGCGCGCCAGGCGGGCGGCGGCTTCGGCGGCGTCGGCCGGACGTTCGGCGTCGACGATGCGCAGGCCGGCGATGTCGAGCACGCAGCCCGCGGCGATGGCGCGGATCTTCGCCGCCGGGCCGACCAGCACCGGGCGTATCAGCCCGGCGTGCTGGGCCTCGACGGCGGCGCGCAGCGCGGCTTCGCTGCAGGGGTAGACGATCGCGGTGGCCACCGGCTCCAGCGCCTGGCAGCGGCGCAGCAGCGCGTCGTGCTGGTGGTGGTGGATCAGCTGCACCTGGGGCAGCTCGGCCACCGGCAGCGTCGTCTTGTGCCGTGGCGCCAGCACCTCGGCGGTGCCGCTGACGATGGTCACGCCGTCCTGGTTGCGGCACAGGCAGCGCAGCACGACGACGCCGGTCTCGGCGTTCTTCTCGACGACGGTGACGCTGGCGGTGATCGTGTCGCCGAGCGCGACGTGGTGCAGGAACTGCAGGTTCTGGCCGCGGTAGACGGTGCCGAAACCCGGCAGCTGCGAGCCCAGGATGCCCGACAGAAGCGAGCCGCTCCACATGCCGTGCGCGATGACGCGCCGGTACGGCCCGCCGACGGCGAACTCGGCGTCGAGCATCAGCGGGTTGCGGTTGTGCGAGACGGCGGCGAAGAGTTCGATCTCGTCCATCGTCACCTGGCGCGTGACGCTGGCGCTCTGGCCGATCAGCAGCTCGTCGAACGGGACGTTGCTCACCGTCGCCACCGACGCGGGGCCGGTCGCCTCGGCACGACGCAGGCGGGCGTCGACGATCGTTTCCTCAGCCATCATGGGATCACCCAGCAGAATTCGTTATTCGTCGTGGCCCGATCGGCTATTTCCATTTGCCCGGCAGGACCACGCTCTTGAGCGTCTCGTGTCGCCAATTCGCCGCGAAGGCTTTATTGACGATGGACGAAACGGTATCGCCGACGCCCGACCGGCAGGGCCGTGAAATGGCAAGCGTTGCCATCCTCGTTTTGCGCTGGATCAACGCCGCCGGAGCGCCGCGCGGCGCGCGCAAGCAGGCCGTGGCGCAGCACGCCAACGCCCTGCCCGGCACGTGCGGTCAGTGCCCACTTACGCGAATCTCCATGCATCACGTCGCTTGGACCGGGCCGCTCGGCAGCCGAGCCACGGAGGCACGGCCGCCGCGGGCCTCAGGCGGCGAGGCCCGGCAGGACCATCTGGCGCAGCGTCGGCGATGTGCGGTAGGCCGCCGCGGTGCCGCGGCGAACGTCGTCCTCGCTGACGCCGGGGCCCAGTTCCTCGAGCACCAGACCGTCGTCGTCGCGCCGGAAGACCGCCATTTCGGTGACGATCATGTCGACGCAATTACACGCGGTCAGCGGCAATTGGCAGCGTTCGAGAATCTTCGGGCCGCCATTGCGCGTGCAATGCTCCATCGCGACGATGACGCGCTTGGCGCCGGTCACGAGGTCCATTGCACCGCCCATTCCGGGCACCATCTTGCCGGGCACCATCCAGTTGGCGAGGTTGCCCTGCCGGTCGACTTCGAGGCCGCCGAGCACCGTCAGGTCGACGTGGCCGCCGCGGATCAGCATGAAGGACATCGCGCTGTCGAAGAAGGCGGCGCCGGGCACCAGCCCGCAGGGCTGGCCGCCGGCGTTGACGACGCCCGGCTGCGGCTCGCCCTGCAGCGGCCCCATGCCGACGAAGCCGTTCTCCGACTGCAGCGTCACCTGCACGCCCGGCGGCAGGTAACGCGGCACCAGCGTCGGCGTGCCGATGCCCAGGTTGACGACGTCGCCGTCGTGCAGTTCCTGCGCCACGCGGCAGGCGATCACGGACTTGGCATCCATTCAATGGCTCCTTGCCGGCACGATGTAGTCGACCACCACGCCCGGCGTCATCACCAGGTCGGGGTCCAGCGTGCCCGGCTCGACGATCTCGTCGACCTCGGCGATGACGACGTCGGCCGCCAGCGCGATCAGCGGGTTGAAGTTGCGCGCCGCGCGTTCGTAGACCAGGTTGCCCAGGCGGTCGGCGCGCGCGGCCTTGACGATGGCGATGTCGGCACGCAGCGGCAGCTCGAGCAGGTAGTCGGTCCAGCCGACCTTCAAACGCGTCTTTCCTTCCTCGACGACGGTACCGACGCCGGTCGGCGTGAGGAAGCCGCCGAGGCCGGCACCGCCGCAGCGGATGCGCTCGGCCAGCGTGCCCTGCGGCACCAGCTCGACCTCCAGCTCGCCGGCCAGCATCTGCTTGCCGGTCTCGGGATTGGTGCCGATGTGCGAGGCCACGAGCCGGCGCACGCGGCGCTGGCTGATCAGCGGCGCGACGCCGGGGATCGGCACCCCGGTGTCGTTGCCGATCAGCTCCAGCTCGCGCAGGTCGGCCGCGCACATCGCCTCGACGATGCCCGCGGGCGTGCCGACCCCCATGAAGCCGCCGTACATGACTTTCATGCCGTTGCGGAACAGGGCGCCGACGGCGTCCCAGGCGATCTGCTTGCCGGCCATCACTGTTCGTCCGGCAGGTCGTACTCGAGCAGGTACGAACTCAGGCACTTGCCGTGCGGGTCCAGCGCCAGCGAGCGCGTCACGCCGCCGCCCAGGGCCTGGGTCATGACGAAGTTCAGCGCGCCCAGCTGCGGCAGCTCGTAGCGCTCGACCTCGCCCTTGACGACCCAGGCGAAGTGCCGGCGCACGACCTCGGGCGTCAGCGCCTTGGCCAGGCGCTCGTAGTCCTTGGCGTCGAAGGCGATGATCGAGATGTTGGAGATGTTGCCCTTGTCGCCGGTACGCGAGTGGGCGATGTCACGGACTTTCATTTCAGACCTCCACGTAGGTGACGGCGGGCTTGACGCTGGCACGCGGCAGCAGCACCGACAGGATCGCCAGCACTTCCTTGGCCGACTTGGTGGCGCCACCGCCGCCGGCGGGGCCGTTGGTGTAGAGCGTCTCGACCTCGTTGCCGATGGCCACCGCGTCCTTCTGCGTCGTCGTGCGCGCCGCGACGCGCACACGCACCTCGCCGGGCTCGGCCGGGTTCGGGCGGGTGTGGATCGAGTTCACGCCGATCAGGTCGTAGCGGACCTCGGAGAACTTCACGCCGGTCAGCGACAGGCGCTGCTCGACGATCTGCAGCGCGAGTTCGCCGCGCGCCTGGGCGCCGGGGCCGGCATAGGACATCTGGCCTTCGCCGATGTAGCCGTCGCGGTAGCCGACCGACACCTTCAGCGTCGGCGTGCGCTCGCGGCCGGTGGCGCCGGCGACCTGCACGCGGTCGGGGCCGATCTGGGTCATCGTCACCTGCGAGAAGTCGGCGACGACGTCGGGCGTGAAGTAGGTGCGCGGGTCGTGGATCTCGTAGAGCATCTGCTCCTTGCAGGTGGCCACGCGCACCTGGCCGCCGGAACCTTCGACCTTGGTGATGACGGCGGTGCCGTCTTCGCTGACCTCGGCGATCGGGAAGCCCAGGCGCGCCAGGCCGGCGACGTCCTTGACGCCCGGGTCGGCGAAGTAGCCGCCGGTGACCTGGCCGCCGCACTCCAGCAGGTGGCCCACCAGCGTGCCCTTGCCGAGCTTGTCCCAGTCGTCGAGCTTCCAGCCGAACTCGTGGATCAGCGGCGCCATGAACAGCGCCGGGTCGGCGACGCGGCCGCTGATGATGACGTCGGCACCGCCGCGCAGCGCCTCGAGCAGCGGCTCGACGCCCAGGTAGGCGTTGGCCGAGACGATCTTGCCGTCGAGCGTGCGGATCGACTCGCCGGTTTCCATCAGCGGCAGGTCGGTGGTCTTGACGACCTCGAGCACGTCGTCGCCGGTGACGGCGGCGATCTTCAGGCCGGTGAGGCCCAGCTCGGCGGCGATCTCGCGCACCTTCTCGACCGCGGCGACCGGGTTGGCCGCGCCCATGTTGGAGATCAGCTTGATGCCGTTGGCGCGGCACAGCGGCAGCACCGAACGCATGCGCGCTTCGAGCAGCGCGTCGTAGCCGGCCTTCGGATCCTTCATCTTCGCCTGCTGGGCCAGGCCGATCGTGCGTTCGGCCAGGCACTCGTAGACGAGGTAGTCGATGCCGCCCTTGGCGGCGAGTTCGACGGCGGGTTCGATGCGGTCGCCGGAGTAGCCGGCACCGGCACCGATGCGGATGGTTTTCATCGTGTCCTTCTTTCTTCGATGGTCCGCGCGGGCCGCCTCGGCGGCCGGCACGGGGACGCGTCTCGCGTCAGAGGGGGAAGACTCCGAACAGCACGCAGGCCAGCGTCATCACGATGGATGCGCCCCACAGCAGCGGAATCGAGAACTTCTGGTGGTCGCCGAGCTCGATGCGGCACAGGCCGACGACGAGGAAGGTGGCGGGGGTCAGCGGGCTCACCGGGAAGCCCGTGGTCATCTGGCCGAGCAGCGCGGCCTGGGCGACCTGGATCGACGGCACGTCGAGCATCTTGCAGACCTCGGCCAGCACCGGCAGCACGCCGAAGTAGAACGAGTCGGGGTCGAACAGCAGGCTCAGCGGCATCGACAGGATGCCGAGCACGAACGGGATGTGCGACGCCATGTCCTGCGGCACGTGGCCGGCGACGCTCTGCGCCATCGCGGTCAGCATGCCGGTGCCCTTCATGACGCCGGTGAAGACGCCGGCGGCCAGCAGGATCGAGGCCATCAGCAGCGCGGCCTTGGCGTGCGAATCCACGCGCTGGCGCTGCATGTCGACGTTGGGGTAGTTGATGATCAGCGCGAGGACCGTGCCGATCATGAACATCACCACCGGCTCGACCTTGCCGGAAATCATCACGCCCATGACGATCAGCGTCAGGACGATGTTGATCCAGAAGTTCTTCGGACGGCGCAGGGCCTCTTCTTCGGGCTTGAGCGTGCGTTCGACGACGACGTGCTCGGAACCGTTGCCCAGGCCCAGGCGCTTCTCTTCACGCTTGCCCAGGTACCAGGCGGTGCCGAAGACGAAGGCCAGGCCGACGATCTGCACCGGCAGCAGCGGCAGGAAGATCTCCGACACCGGGATGTGCAGCGCCGCCGAGGCGCGGATCACCGGCCCGGTCCACGGCAGGAAGTTCACCCCCGCCGCCAATGACGCGCACGCCGCCAGGACACGTTTGTCCATGCCCAGGCGGTCGTAGATCTGGATCATCGCCGGGATCGTGACCAGGAAGGTCACGGCACCCGAGCCGTCGAGGTGGATGATCAGCGCCAGCAGCGCCGTGCCCATCGTGATGCGCGCCGGCTTCGTGCCGACCGTCTTCAGGATGCGGTTGATGATCGGGTCCAGCATGCCGGCGTCGGTGACGATGCCGAAATACAGGATTGCGAAGATGAACATGCCGATGATCGGCGCCATGTTCTTGACGCCGGCCACGATGTGTTTGCCGGTTTCGAGACCGAAGCCGCCGATCAGGGCGGCAATGATCGGAATCGAAATCAGCGCCACCATCGGTGACAGCTTCTTCGTCATGATCGCCGCGAGCATCACGACGATCGTCAATAGGCCTAGCAATGCCAACATTAATAACCCCTCAGCCCTTTATCGTTACCCGATGGGCGCTAACTCATTTGAACGGGACCGGACTGCCATCTCCGACGGGCGGGGTCGACTTTGCTTTGCGTTGCTAATGCATGGGGCTGTCGAACACGATCCGGGGTTGCATAACATTCGTCCGGTGTCCATAGTGTCGGCCGGGCTATTTATTCTGTAAAATTGTCGTTTTCGATGGATTGATCGGCGATGGCGATTAATGTCTCCTTCCGACTGCTGAAGGCCTTCCTGACACTGGTCGAGCAGAAGAACTTCACGCGCGCGGCCGAGCACTGCCACGTCTCGCAGTCCACGCTGAGCGGCATGATCCAGCGCCTGGAGGAGGACGTCGGCACGCGGCTGTTCGACCGCGACACGCGCAACGTCGTGCTGACGCCCGAGGGCGCGCTGTTCGCCGACGCGGCGCGCCACCTGGTCGACGAGATCGAACGCACCTTCAGCAACCTCAACGACCTGGTGGCGAAGAAGAAGGGCCGTGTCGGCATCGCGGCGCTGCCGTCGATCTCGGGCGACTGGCTGCCGCCGGTGATCGGCGAGTTCCGCAGCCTGTACTCGGGCATCGCGGTCGAGGTCTACGACGTGCTGTCGGACACCTGCATGCAGCTGCTCAACAGCGGCGAAGCCGACATCGCCATCGCGGCGCCGAACACGCCGCTGGACGAATACTGCAGCGAACACTTCCACAGCGACCGCTTCTACCTCGTGTGCCGGCGCGACCACCGTGTCGCACGCCTCGAAAGCGTCTCGCTCGAAGACCTGGACGGCTGCGACTTCATCCGCCTGTCGCGCCAGACCAGCGTGCACCAGCACGTCGTCAACGCGGTCGGTGCGACCGGCGTCACCTCGTCGACCTTCCAGGTCAACTACCTGTCGACGGTGGCCGGGCTGATCCGCCACGGCCTGGGCGTGAGCCTGCTGCCGGAGCTGGCGCTGACCCAGTTCCGCCACCCCGAGCTGGTGGCCGTGCCGCTGGCGCCGCCGGGCATCACGCGGCCGATCCACGTGCTCTGGCGCAAGGACCGGCCGCTGTCGATCGCCGCCGGGGCGATGCTGGAGCTGATCCGCCAGCGCAAGAGTTCGGCCGGCCGCGCCTGAACGCGGTCGACCCAAAAAAAACGGGCCGGCGTGAGCCGGCCCAACGAAACGACGCAATGGCTGAGAGCGTCAGTCCGGGTTCAATCGTGCCGCCCCGGGCCGGGGCGTATGGCGTTGCTGCAGCGCGTGGGTAGGACGCTGCAGCCGCTGATGCAGGGCTGAGGTGCGCGCGAGCCGAAGCCGATGGACTGCGGACATTCGTTCCGGCGCTTTGCCGGCATTCCGGTGCGCGAAGAGCGAATGCGCGCAGTCTGAACCGAAGGCGCCACGAGGTGAAATCGTCGTTTCCGATCGCTCCATCGAAGGAAACGATCGCCAATAAAAAAGGGCCGGCAGACTGCCGGCCCAACGAAAAGACGCGGAGTTCCTGTGCGTCAGTCCGGGTTCAATCGACCGACTTGACCATGTCCTCGACGACCTTCTTGGCGTCGCCGAAGACCATCATGGTCTTGTCCATGTAGAACAGTTCGTTGTCCAGGCCGGCGTAGCCCGAGGCCATCGAACGCTTGTTCACGATCACCGTCTTGGCCTTGTAGGCCTCCAGGATCGGCATGCCGTAGATCGGGCTGCCCTTCACATGCGCGGCCGGGTTCACGACGTCGTTGGCGCCCAGGATGATCGCCACGTCGGCCTGGCCGAACTCGGCGTTGATGTCTTCCATCTCGAAGACCTGGTCGTAGGGCACCTCGGCCTCGGCCAGCAGCACGTTCATGTGCCCCGGCATGCGCCCAGCCACCGGGTGGATGGCGTACTTCACCGTCACGCCCTTCTCGGTGAGCTTGGCCGCCAGTTCCTTCACCGCGTGCTGCGCACGGGCCACCGCCAGGCCGTAGCCCGGAACGATGATCACCGTCTCGGCGTTGCCCAGGATGAAGGCCGCGTCGTCGGCGCTGCCGCTCTTGACGCTGCGCTGCGCCTGGCCGCCCGCCGCCGCCGTCGTGCCTTCGCCGCCGAAGCCGCCCAGGATGACGTTGAAGAACGAGCGGTTCATCGCCTTGCACATGATGTAGCTGAGGATCGCCCCCGAGCTGCCCACCAGCGAGCCGGCGATGATCAGCATGCTGTTGTTCAGGCTGAAGCCGATGCCGGCCGCCGCCCAGCCCGAGTAGCTGTTGAGCATCGACACCACGACCGGCATGTCGGCGCCGCCGATCGGGATGATCAGCAGCACGCCGAGCACGAAGGCCAGCGCGATCAGCACGATGAAGAACTCGAAGCGCTGCGTCGCCGCGAACGCGATGCCCAGGCCGATCGTCGCGAGGCCGAGCACGAGGTTCAGCCAGTGCTGGCCGGCAAAACGCACCGGCGCACCCTGGAACAGGCGGAACTTGTACTTGCCCGAGAGCTTGCCGAAGGCGATGACCGAGCCGCTGAAGGTGATCGCGCCGATGGCCGCCCCCAGGAACAGCTCGATGCGGTTGCCGACGGGGATCGGCTCGCCGGCCGGCGCGATCGCGAAAGCCTGCGGCTCGGCGACGACGGCCACCGCGATGAAGACCGCCGCCAGGCCGATCATGCTGTGCATGAAGGCCACCAGCTCGGGCATCTTGGTCATCTCGACGCGCTGCGCCATCACGGCACCGGCGCCGCCGCCGACGACCAGGCCGACGAGCACGTAGCCCAGCCCGGCGACGCCGCCACCGGCGAGCTTGACGATCAGCGCGGCGGTGGTCAGCACGGCGATCGTCATGCCGACCATGCCGAAGACGTTGCCGCGGATCGAGGTGGTCGGGTGCGACAGCCCCTTGAGCGCCTGGATGAAGCAGATGCTCGCGACCAGATACAGCAGGGTGACGAGGCTCGCGCTCATGCTCGTGCTCCCCGGGCCACGCGAGCCCTCGGTTGGAACAGGTTCGGATTCATCTCACTTCTCCCCCGCAGCCTTCTTCGCGGGCTTCTTCTTGAACATCTCCAGCATTCGCCGCGTGACCAGGAAGCCGCCGAAGACGTTGACCGCGCACAGCGCCACGGCCAGCACGCCCATGGTCTTGCCCAGGTCGGTCTCGGTCAGCGCCGCCGCCAGCATGGCGCCCACGATCACGATCGCCGAGATCGCGTTCGTCACCGCCATCAGCGGCGTGTGCAGCGCCGGCGTCACGTTCCACACCACGTGGTAACCCACGTAGATCGCCAGCATGAAAATGATCAGGTTCGTGACGGTATGGCTCACGATTTCCATCGCCGCCTCCTTCAGTTCTTCTTCAGTTCGCCGCCCTGCGCCATCAGGCAGGCGAGCACGATGTCGTCGTCGGCAGGCACGTGCAGCGCACCTTCCTTGGTGACGACGAGCTTGAGGAAATCGAGCACGTTGCGCGCGTACAGGCTGGAGCTGTCCGCGGCCACCAGCGCCGGCAGATTGGTCTCGCCGATGATGGTCACGCCGTGCTTCTTCACCGTCTGGCCGGCTTCGGTCAGCGGGCAGTTGCCGCCCACGCCATCGGCGCCACGGCCGGCGGCCATGTCGACGATGACCGAGCCCGGCTTCATGGCCTTGACCATGTCCTCGGTGACGAGCACCGGCGCCGCACGGCCCGGGATCAGCGCGGTGGAGATGACGATGTCGGCCTGCGCGACGCGCTTGGCGACCTCGACCTTCTGGCGGTCCAGCCAGCTCTGCGGCATCGGGCGGGCGTAGCCGCCGACGCCTTCGGCGGCTTCCTTCTCCTCGGGCGTCTCGTAAGGCACCTCGATGAACTTGGCGCCCAGCGACTCGACCTGCTCCTTGACGCTGGGACGCACGTCGGAGGCCTCGATGACCGCGCCCAGGCGCTTGGCCGTGGCGATGGCCTGCAGGCCGGCGACGCCGACACCCAGGATGACGACACGCGCGGCCTTGATCGTGCCGGCGGCGGTCATCAGCATCGGGAACAGGCGCTGGTACTTGTCCGCGGCCATCATCACGGCCTTGTAGCCGCCGATGTTGGCCTGGCTGGACAGCACGTCCATGCTCTGCGCCCGCGTCGTGCGCGGCGCGGCTTCGAGCGCGAAGGCGGTCAAGCCGGCGCTCGCCAGCGCCTGCAGGCCGGGCTTGTCGAAAGGATTCAACATGCCGACCAGCGCCGTGCCGGGCTTCATCAGCGCGAGCTCCTCGGCATCCGGGCTGCGCACCTTGAGCACCAGCTCGCAGCCGAACGCGGTGGCACGGTCGCAGATCTCCGCGCCGACGGCCGCGTAGGCCTCGTCCGGCGCACTCGCCGCCACGCCCGCGCCGCTCTGCACCTTCACGGTGTGGCCTTGCGCCTTCAGTTTCTTCGCCGTCTCTGGCGTGACGGCCACGCGGGTTTCCCCGGGGGACGTCTCCAGCGGCACTCCGATGTTCATGACGACACTTCTCCTCGGCAGACAGAGCTTGGACAGCCCGTCTTCCGGTGTATTGCGAATCTCACAAATTCCACGCCGCATCCTCCAATATGTGGATTCGGCGCGGGGCACGGACTAGACTGCCCAAGGCGCCCCTGTGGGGCGCCTCCCGCAACTGCAGTACGGCTTCACGTGGACACCTCCAAGCTCCTCGAACTGCCCCTGATGAGGGGGTTCTCCCAGCCTCTGCGGCACGCGATCGCCGACGGCTCCAAGCTGCGCACCTACCCGAGCAACTCGGTGGTGTTCCCGCAAGGCGCGCATCCCGGGGCGGTGGTCTACACGCTCAACGGGATGCTGTTCTCGTGGATCACGAACTCCGAGAACGAGCGCATCCTGCTGACGCATTTCCACCCCGACCGGCTGCTGCTGGTGAACAACACGCTGCAGCACCGGCCGCTGGACTTCGAGCTCTACGCGGTCACCCGCGTCGAGCTGCTGCTGATCCCGAGCCATGTGTTCATGCACCTGCTCGAACACTTCCCGGAGTTCCAGTCCTTCGTGATCAATGGGCTGGGCCGGATGCTCGACGACATGCGCCTGGCGCTGTGCACGCACAAGGCTTCGTCCAAGGAACAGGGGATCGCCCAGTTCCTCGTGCATTGCTGCAGCTGGAGCGCGATCCCGCAACAGCAGCTGCCCTTCTCGATCGAGTTCATCTCCGACTGCCTGCGCCTGTCGCGCCCGTTCGTCGCCAAGACGATCAAGCACTTCGCGCGGCTCGGGATCATGGGCTCCAAGTACGGCAAGACGATCGTGCTGGACCTCGAGCGCCTGCGCCTCGTCGCCGATCGCGGCATCGGCGAACTGGCGATGGCGGAGGACGAGGCCGCGGCCCCGGAGGCCGAAGACGGCCTCGGAGTTTCGGCGCCGGCGCACGAGACGCGTCACGATCGTCCCCGACTCAGGCCTGACGCTTGAGCTGAAGGATCTCGCGCGCCTCGTCAGGCGTCGCGACTTCCTTGTCGACTTCGGCCGCCAGGCGCTTGACGCGCTCGACGAACTCGACGTTGCTCTTCGCGAGCTGGCCCTTGCGGTAGAAGATGTTGTCTTCCATGCCGACGCGCACGTGGCCGCCCAGCGCCAGGCAGGCGAGCTGGATCGGCAGGTGGCCCTTGCCGATGCCCAGACCGCCCCAGGTGAAGTCGTCGCCGACGACCTCGCGGCAGGTCTCCAGCAGGAACATCAGGTTGCGCACTTCGGCCGTCATGCCACCGGGCGCGCCGAGCACGAACTGGAAGTGCGGGCGGTGCTGCAGCAGGCCCTTGCGGCGGTAGTAGCCGATGTTGTAGATCATGCCGGCGTCGAAGATCTCGTACTCCGGCTTGACGCCGCAGGCCGCGGTCTCGATGGCCAGCTTCTCCAGGAAGCGCGGGCTGTTCTCGAAGATCGTCGAGTGCGCCCAGTTCATCGTGCCGGCGTCGAACGAGCAGATCTCGGGGCGCAGTTCCTGGAACGGCTTCATCCGGATCTCGTCGGTCAGGCCCAGGCCGCCGGAGGTCGTCAGGTTGATGACGATGTCCGCACGGGCGCGGATCAGGCGCACGGTCTCGGCGAACTTGTCGAAGTCCATCGAGGCCTTGCCTTCGTCGTTGCGCACGTGGATGTGCGCGATCGAGGCCCCCGCCTCCCAGCAGCGCACGACCTCGTCGGCTTCTTCCTGCGGCGTCAGCGGGATGTACGGCGTGTCGGCCTTGCTCGGCCACGCACCGGTGCACGCCACGGTGCAGATCACCTTGTTGCTGAGGTTCATGTCAGTCCTTCTTTCGATCGGCCGTCTGCCGCATCCAACCCGGAGGAGCGGCGCCGGCGGTTGTGCTTGCGTGAGAGGGGAAAGGCGCCCCGCGACCAACGGCGCATCAAGCAGCCGCAGTGCCCCCTGAGGGGGCTTCGGCGGGACGTGGACCGTCCGGTGGACGGTCCGCGCCAGCCGAAGGGCCGGGCCACTGGCCCGGCCGCGCCGAAGGCGCTTCGGGGGTGGGCCTCAGTACGTGCCGTACTTGTAGACGCGATCCGGCACCGGGTTCAGGTCGTCCTCGTCGATCTCGGCGACCAGGCGCACCCACGAGCCGTCGCCCATGTACCAGCGGATCGGGAAGCCCATGATCTTGAAGCGCTTGCCGACGACCTTCTCGATGTCGCCACCGACGTTCTCGTAGCCCATGATCCCGTTGCCGAGGATCAGGTTGTGGCACGGTTCCCATTCCGGGAAGTCGTCCTTGACCTCGCGGCCGGTGCGCTCGCGGTACTCGTCCATCAGGCGCGGCACCAGCGGGCCGGTGCCGTGCGGGCCGATGGCGGTGTGCAGCGGGTGGTCCAGCGCCTGCTGGTCGACGCCGACGGCCTTCACGCCCTTCTTGACGAACCATTCGCCGGCGCTGCGGCCCAGGCCCGGGGCGTAGTGGTAGTACTTGGTGTTGTCGCCGTAGTACTTGTGCCAGCCGGTGTGCACGATGACGATGTCACCCTTGCGGATCTCGGGCGTCGCGGCCTCGAGGTCCTCGGCGGTGATGACGCCCCATTCGGGCTTCTCGATGTGCACGCACACCGCGTCGCCGTAGTACTTGTCCAGCGGGATCTCGTGCGTGAACTCGGTGCCTTCGACGACGTGCGCCGGCGAGTCGGCGTGCGTCGAGCAGTGCATCGTCGCGGTGATCTGCTGCGTCAGCACGCCCGACTTGGCCATGTAGTGCAGCTTGCTGATCTGCGGCGCCTGGAAGTAAGGCCACAGCGGCGAGGTCGCGCCGAACGGGTGGCTCAGGTCCACGAGTACTTTCTTGCCCATGATGTTTCCTGTCTGTCTCTGAAGAAGGTTTGGGGTGCGCCGCCGCGGGCCCTGTGGCCGTGGAGGAACGGCGGCGCGCGGGACGGTCCTCAGCCCGCGGTGCAGCCGCCGTCCACGTAGACGACCTGGCCGGTGATGAAGTCGGCGGCCGGCGCGCACAGGTAGACCGTGGTGCCGACCATGTCGATGACTTCCGCCGCACGGCCCATCGGGATGCGGTCGAGGAAGATCTTCTTGAGCTTCTCGTCCTCGAGGACTTCCTGCGTCAGCGGGGTCCAGAAGATCGTCGGCGCGACGGCGTTGACGTTGACGCCGTGCTTGGCCCATTCGGTGGCCAGCTGCTTGGTCAGCAGGTTGACCGCGCCCTTGCTGGTGCCGTAGGCCGCGTAGCCGCCCGGGTGGCCCGCGAAGGCACGCACCGAGGAGGTGTTGACGATCTTGCCGTGCTTCTGGCGCACGAAGATCTCGCCGAACACCTTGCAGGGAATGAAGGTGCCGGTGACGTTGGCTTCGATGACCTTGCGGAAGTCGTCGAGCGGGAACTTCTCGGCCGGGTGGCGGCGCGCGATGCCGGCGATGTTGACCAGGATGTCGATGCGCCCGAACTGCGTCATCACCTTGTCGGCCAGCGCCTGCACCGAGGCTTCGTCGGTCACGTCGCTGGTGATCGCGACGGCCTTGCCGCCGGCTTCCTCGACCTGGGCGACGGCCTTCTGCAGCGTCTCCATCGTGCGTCCGGTGACGACGACCGTCGCCCCGTGCACCGCCAGGCCGCGGGCCACGCCCTCACCCAGCGAACCGGCACCGCCGGTGATGACCGCGACTTGTCCCGTGAGGTCGAACAGCGACTTCACGCGTTGGTCCCATTGCTTGTCCATGATGTCTGCTTCCTTCTCTCTTCAGCTGTTCGTCGCCACCACCAGCATGCTGGCGGGGTAGTTGGTCTTGTTGATCACCGAGCGGCCCTCGAAGGGCGCGAGGAACACGGCGTCGCCGGCGCGCACCGTCGTCTCGCCGTCCTTGGTCTTGATGACCAGCTCGCCTTCGACGACGTAGTACAGCTTCTCGGTCGGCGAGTCCTCGTAGGCCCAGTCGGCACCGCCGCCCGGGAGGAAGTGGGACATCCCGCACCAGAACTTCTCGGCACCCGTGAGCGCCTTGTCGCTGAGCTTCAGCGCCACCATGCCGTTGTGCAGCGGGGGGTTGTAGGCTTTGGCCGCCGCCACGTTCGTGACCTTCATTGCTCTAACTCCTCTTCACCGAAAGTCTTGAGATCGAGCGCGACTGCCAGCCGCGCTCCCGTCGTGCGCATGACCTCCTCCACCGTCGTGTCGGCGGCGATCTCGGTCAGCAGGGGTCCGTCTTCGGTCATCTCGATGACCGCTTTCTCGGTCACGACCAGGTCGACGACACCGACGGCCGTGAGGGGCAGGGAGCAGCGTTCGAGCACGCGCGGCCTGCCGTTCTTGTCGCAGTGCTCCATCGCGACGATGACGCGGCGCGCCCCCGTCACGAGGTCCATCGCACCGCCCATGCCGGGCACCAGCTTGCCCGGCACGATCCAGTTGGCCAGGTTGGCCTCGGCGTCGACCTCCAGCGCCCCGAGCACGGTCACGTCGACGTGACCGCCGCGGATGATCGTGAAGGACATCGCGCTGTCGAAGTAGATGGCGCCGGGCAGTTCACCGACCGGCTGGCCGCCGGCGTTGGTGATGTCCGGGTCGATCTCTTCCTGCTGCGTCGGCGCCGGGCCGACGCCCAGCATCCCGTTCTCGGACTGGAAGACGATGCCCAGTTCGTCGGGCACGAAGTTGACGACCGAAGTCGGCAGCCCGATGCCCAGGTTCACGAGGTCACCCGCCTTCAGTTCGCGGGCCACGCGGCGTGCGATGCGCCGCCGGATCTGGTTCTTGTCCATCAGCGCCGCTCCCCTTGGACCAGGTAGTCGACGAAGATGCCGGGCAGGTGGAAGTCGTCGCCGCGGCCGTAGCCGATCTCGACGATCTCCTGCGCCTCGCAGACGACGAGGTCGGCCGCCGTGGCCATCGTCGGGTTGAAGTTCTTCGTCGTCTTGTAGAAGGCCGAGTTGCCGGCCGCGTCCGAGCGCGAGCTGCGGATGAACGCGATGTCCGCGCGCAGCGGCGTCTCGACCAGGAAGTCGGCGTCGCCGACGCGCACGCGCGCCTTGCCGCTCTCGACCACCGTGCCCAGGCCGGTGGGGGTCAGCACCCCGCCCAGCCCGGCGCCGTGGGCGCGGATGCGTTCGATCAGCGTGCCCTGCGGCACCAGCTCGACCTCGAGCACGCCGTCGGACATCTGGCGGCCGGTCTCGGGGTTGGTGCCGATGTGCGAGGCGATGACCTTGCGCACCTGACGGTTGGTCACCAGCTTGCCGACGCCGCGGTCGACGAAGCCGGTGTCGTTGGCGATGATCGTCAGGTCCCGCCGGCCGCTGGCGACCAGCGCGTCGACGATGGCTTCCGGCGTGCCGACCGCCATGAAGCCGCCGATCATCACCGTCATCCCGTCCTCGACGAGGGCCGCCGCGTCGGCAGCCGTGATCAAAGGTTTGGAAATCATGGTTTGGTTGAGTGTTCCGACCGTTGTCCGGCGGGGGTTATCGAGCAGCGGTCGGTGAATATCCCGGTTGTTTGTCCGAGTTATTCAGTGGCCGGCGTAGGCTGCGTCGCTGGCATCCACCCGGCCTTTGCACTCGGTCGTGATGAAGTAAATCAGCGCGGCCCCGACGAAGTCCAGGAAGATGAAGAACATGTAGGCCGCGTCGAAATCACCGGTCCACTTCAGGCTGGCGGCGATGACGGCGAAGCACATCACCCGGAACAGGCAGGCGATCGTCGAGATGACGCGGTTCGCGGCGGCGAAGTCATATCGCCCGTAAACCGACCCGACCTGCGACGTGGCGAGTTCCTTGATGCCGGCGATACTGGCGCCGACCATCAGCAGGGTGAAATACGTGAAGGTGTCGCTGCCCCGCACCAGGAGGCAGGCGTGGGTGGCCGCGAAGAAGAATGCGTAAGCGATGCTCGTGCGCCGCGTGCCGAACTTCACGTCGGCCCAGCCCCAGAAGTAGCTGAACACTGCGCAGAACAGCGCTGCGGTCGTGAACATCATGATCGCGGTCTGCTTGTCGTAGCCCACCGAAATCAGACGGGGAATCAGCTGGCTGACCACGCCGATATCCACCAGCCAGAGCACGCCATAACCCACGGAGATCAGCCACATGTCGCGGTCGCGCAGCAGCACCGGCAGCGTGAACGGGCTCTTGTGCTCGTTGAACTCGCGCAGGTTCTCGGCCATCGCCTCCTTGGAGAGCTTCTCGTTGTCAGGCGAGCAGCCGAGTTCCTCGGGGGTGTTGCGGACCCAGAAGAAGGAGACGATGCCGAAGACGATGAGGACGCCGCCGACGACCGCATAGGTATCCTGGACACCGAAGCGGCTGAACAGCATGACCATCAGCGGGACCAGCGTCGCGGTGCACAGCGACATCCCCATCGTGGCCCAGCCGAGGGCCAGGCCCTTTTTCCGCGGGAACCAGGTGGTGAGCAGCGTGCCGGGCACGTTGAAACAGGTGCCGGTGGCCAGGAAATTGATCAGGGTGAGGCCGATGGCATATTCCATCGGGGTCGTCACGCGACCGAACCAGATCATCGTCGCGCCGAGCGCCACCAAACCGCCGAGGGCGACCAGGCGGGCACCCTTGCGATTGATCATCTCGGCGATCAGGAACGAGCCGAGCACCCCCAGCCAGCCCGCCGGCGTCGAGAATGCGAGCAGCGTCGCATAATCCCAGCCGTGCAGATCGACGAAACTCTCGACGATCACGTTGAGACCGTCCGCGGTCCACGCCGCGAAGTTGTAGTACATCAGCAGGCTGAAGCCGATCATGCTCCAGCCCCAGCCGCCGAAGTTATTCGCGGAGGGTTTCTTGCCGATTGGTGGTGTCGCCGGGGAATTCCCCGCCTGCAAGCGTGCGCCCATCTCGTTATTCCTCATGACAGGGCCCCTGTCCGCTGGGGCCGGGAAGGTTCGTCTATTCGTCTTTTGATGTATGTCGGACGAGCACACGATATCGCTGGGGGCGGCGCCGTTCGGGCCCGAACTGTCAGCCGTTGACATTGCGTTTTTGATCTGCCGCAAAGTCGGATTCGCGCTGCGCGAAGCGCCGCTTGCCTCGGCACGGGGGGCTGAGGCAGGGCCGAGCGGGCAGGCGCAGGCCTCCCGGCGGCGACGCAGGACGAAAAAAAAGCCCGGGGGAGACCGGGCCGGAGAAACGCGAGGACGGGAAAGAGGGCGTCGCCGGGCGGCGACGCGGGGGTCAGCCGGGACCCTGGATGGACTCGAAGGCGCGCGCCAGCGACTCGCGCACGGTGTCGGGTTCGCTGGCCGCGCCGGGCGCGCACTGCATCGTCAGCACCAGCAGGCCGACCAGGCCGTAGAGCGTGCGCCGCGGGATCTGCTGGCGGTCGACGTGCGCCGAGCGGCCGCCGTTGCGCCAGTGCTCCATCACCTCGCGCGCCAGCGCCCGCACGCGCGACTCGTCGCGCCAGTCGATGCCCAGCGCGATGCCGAGGCGGGCCAGTTCGGCCTCGATCTGGCGCAGCGTCCTGTCGTAGTCGATGAACACGTCGAAACCTCGCATCGCCACCGGACGTCGGCGGCCTCGTCCGGATGTTCGCAACCCCCGTGCCAGCCGGCAAGACGGCGCCGCCGCAGGGAAAGGGCCGCCTCGGGCGGGCTGCAGGTGCGCAAAGCGCTGCGCAGGCGCGCAAGACGCTGCACGCCGGACATGAAAAAGCCCGGCCGAGGCCGGGCTTGGCGAGCGGGCGTTGCGAGCCCTCAGCCGTGCGCCTCGCGCTTGCCCAGCAGCGCCCACAGCAGGATGGCGCCGAAGGTGGCGGTTCCGATGCCGCCGAGCGTGAAGACGCCGAACTTCAGCGTGTAGTCGCCGGTGCCCAGCACCAGCGTGATCGCGGCGACGACGAGGTTGCGGTTGTCCGAGAAGTCGACCTTGTTGTCGACCCAGATCTTGGCGCCGGCCACCGCGATCAGGCCGAAGACGACGATCGACACGCCGCCCATCACCGCCAACGGGATGGCCTGGATCAGCGCGCCGAACTTCGGCGAGAAGCCGAGCAGCAGCGCGATCACGGCCGCGCAGACGAAGATCGCCGTCGAGTAGATCTTGGTCGCGGCCATGACGCCGATGTTCTCGGCGTAGGTCGTGACGCCGGTGCCGCCGGCCGAGCCGGAGATCATCGTCGCGACGCCGTCGCCGACGAAGGCGCGGCCCATCACCGGGTTCAGGTCGCGGCCGGTCATCGCGCCGACGGCCTTCAGGTGGCCCAGGTTCTCGGCGACGAGGATGATCGCCACCGGAGAGATCAGCAGCATCGCGCTCGGGTCGAACACCGGCGAGGTGAACGACGGCGCGCCGAACCAGGCGGCGTTGGACACGCCCGACAGGTCGATCGGCTTGCCCAGGCCCATGCCGTTGGTCAGCACGGCGTAGACGATGCTCGCGACGATCAGGCCGACGAGGATCAGCAGGCGCTGCGTGAAGCCGCGCGTGAAGACCGCGACGCCGGCGACGCAGACGAAGGTCACGCCCTGCATCCAGGCGTCGAACGAGGTCGGCGCCATGTTCTTGATCGGCACCCCGGCCAGGTTCAGGCCGATGACCGCGACCACCGAGCCGGTGACCACCGGCGGCATCAGGGCCTCGATCCAGCGCGTGCCGATGGCCATCACGATCAGGCCGATCAGCGTGTAGACCGCGCCGCAGGCGATGATGCCGCCCAGCGCCACGCCCAGGTTGCCGTTGGCGCCGTGGCCGGCGAAGCCGGTGGCGGCGATGACCACGCCGATGAACGCGAAGCTCGACCCCAGGTAGCTGGGAACCCGGCCGCCGGTGATCAGATAGAAGACGAGCGTGCCGATGCCGCTCATCAGGATCGCCAGGTTGGGGTCGAAGCCCATCAGGATCGGCGCCAGCACGGTGGCGCCGAACATCGCGATGACGTGCTGCACGCCCATCGCCGCGGTCTGCGGCCAGGGCAGGCGCTCGTCGGGGGCGACGACGGCACCGGGGGCGGGGCGCACTTCGCGCCAGCGGAAGATCGAACTCATCGGGGTTGCTCTCGTGTGGTCTCGGCTCGTGGCCGGGCGGGAGTCTAGGCCCGCGGCGCGCCGCGGCGGCCGCGGCAGGTCAGCGCGCCGCATGGACGAGGGGGCGCTAAAGTGCCCGCCGATGTCCGCCGCCCGCCTCGTCCGCAACGCCTGCCGCGCCAGCGTCGTCGTCGCCGCCGTGCTGCTGGCCGCCTGCGCGAGCAGGCCCGGCCGCGACGGCGCCCCGGCGCGGCCGCCGGGCGACCTGTCGTCGACACCCGACGCCGTGCCGCGTGTCGAGCCGCTGCGCCGCGGCGGCCCGAACAAGCCCTACGAGGTGCTCGGCAAGCGCTACGTGCCGATGGACGCCGACCTGCCGTTCAGCGAGAACGGCCTGGCCTCGTGGTACGGCACGGCCTTCCACGGCAAGTCCACGTCCAGCGGCGAGCCCTACGACATGTACGCGATGACGGCGGCGCACAAGACGCTGCCGATCCCCAGCTACGCCCTGGTGCGCAACCCGGCCAACGGGCGCGAGATCGTGGTGCGCGTCAACGACCGCGGGCCCTTCGTCGCCGGGCGCGTCATCGACCTCAGCTACACCGCGGCGCTGCGCCTGGGGCTGCTGGCCGGCGTCGCGCCGGTCGAGGTGCGGCGGCTGACGCACGACGAGATCCGCGCCGGCCTGTGGCGCCGCGGCGCGCCGCCGCCGGAGAGCGTGCCGGCGCCCGAGCCGGCGCTGGCCGCGGCCACGCCCGACGCCGCCGACCCGCTGATGACGCTGGTCGCCGGCGTCGAGGCGCGCCAGCCGGCACGCGACGCGGCGCCCCCGGCCGCGCGCGCGGCCGGCGCCGACGCCGCCCCCGGCTTCTGGCTGCAGCTCGGCGCCTTCCGCCAGGCCGAGGGCGCGGCGACGCTGCGCCGCCAGGTGCTGGACGCCGCCGGCGACCTCGCGGTCGCGGTCTTCGACGACGTCGTCGCCTACCGCGTGCAGGTCGGGCCGTACACCACACGCGCCGAGGCCCAGCGCGCCGCCGAACGCCTGCGCTCGCAGCTGCTGATCGTGCCGCTGCTCGTCGAACGACGCCCCTAGGCCGGCGGACGCCGCGGCTTGTCCGGCCCGGGGCTTTGCGGCGATGCTCGGTCGCACAACGACGACCGCCGAGGAACGAGATGGCCACCGACGCCGGCAGCATCACCTTCATCGTGCCCGCCCGCGCCTCGCGCGGCGCCGGCAGCGCGGCGGCGCCGCTCGGCAACCGCACGCTGCCCGGGCGGGTGCTCGACTCGGTGCGCGTCGCCGCGCTGCGCGCCGGCGCCGACCGCCAGCGCCTCGTCGCGCGCATCGGCCAGGACGCCGTCGCGCTGCACCTGGCCGGCGGGCCGGTGCTGGTGCTGCACCCGGAGAACGCACGCGACCTGCTGTTCGCCCAGGCCGGCGCGGCCCAGGCCACACGCGGTGCCGGCCAGCCGGCGCCGGCCGAGGTGGAAGTGCCGGTGGCGCTGCGCTGGGCCGGCCTGGAGCCGCTGGCCGCGACACGCGGCCTCGCGCTGCCCGAGGGCGCGGCGCTGGACGCGGTCGAGATCCTCACCGACCTCGTGCGCGCGCCGCTGGCCGACGCCGCCGTCGAGGCCATCGCGCGCCACGTCGACGGCCAGGCCGGCGACGCGGTCTACGCGCTCGAGCCCGGCGCGCTGACGGCGCTCAAGGGCCGCCCGGCCTGCGCCGCCGGCAGCATCGGCGCGCGCGCCGACGGCGGGCCGCTGCTGGTGCTGGCGCACGGCACCTTCGTCGACACCGAGAGCACCTTCTCCAAGCTCTGGAGCGAGCACCCGCAAGGCGTGCAGCGGCTGTTCGAGCACTACGGCGGCCGGGTCTACGCGCTGGACCACCCGACGCTGGGCGCGAGCCCGGTGCGCAACGCGCTGACGCTGGTGCAGGCCCTGGCGCCCGGCCAGCCGCTGCGCCTGCACCTCGTCACGCACTCGCGCGGCGGCCTCGTCGCCGAGGTGCTGGCGCGCATGGCCGCCGACCCGGCCGCGGCGCTGGCCGACTTCGACCGCCTGGCGGCGCAGGCCGGCGACTGGGGCGAGGCCGCGCGCGTGCTGCGCCCGGAACTGCAGGCCCTGGCCGACGCGCTGGCGCAGCGCCAGGTCAGCGTCGAGCGCGTCGTGCGCGTCGCCTGCCCGGCGCGCGGCACGCTGCTCGCATCGCGCCGGCTCGACGCCTACGTCTCGGTGCTGAAGTGGGCGCTGGAGCTGGCGGCGATCCCGGTCGCGCCGACGCTGGTCGACTTCCTCGGCGAGGTCGCGCGGCGGCGCGAGAACTGGCTGCAGCTGCCCGGCCTGGCGGCGATGACGCCCGACAACCCGCTGGTGCAGTGGCTCAACCTGTCGGACGCGACGATCCCCGGCGAGCTGCGGGTCGTCGCCGGCGACCTGCAGGGCGACTCGCTGGGCAGCTGGGTCAAGACGCTGCTGGCCGACGCCTTCTACTGGACCGACAACGACATCGTCGTGCAGACGCGCTCGATGTACGGCGGCACGCCGCGCGCCGGCGGTGCCAGCTTCCTGCTCGACCGCGGCGGCAAGGTCACGCACTTCGACTACTTCCGCAACCGGCGCACGGCCGACGCCGTCGTCCAGGGGCTGACCGAGGCCCGCCCGGACGGCTTCGGCCCGATCGGACCGCTGTCCTGGGCCGGGCGCGACAGCGGCGGCGTGCGCGGCAGCACGACGACCACGCGGACCGACGGCCGTGTCGCCGCCGACCTGCCGGCGGTCTTCGTGCTGCCCGGCATCCTCGGCAGCCACCTCAAGGTCGACGGCCGGCGCATCTGGCTCGGGCCGCATTTCCTCGGCGGCCTGCCGCTGCTGAAGTACGAGCCCGACACGCCCGACCGCGTCGAGCCCGACGGCCCGGTGGGCGAGGTCTACGACGAGCTCGTGCAGTACCTGGAGCGCACCCACCAGGTCATCCCCTTCGGCTACGACTGGCGCCGGCCGCTGGAAGACGAAGCCCGGCGCCTGGCCGACGCCGTCACGCAGGCGCTGGACGCACGCGCCGCCAGCGGCCAGCCGGTGCGGCTGCTGGCGCACTCGATGGGCGGGCTGCTGGCGCGCACGCTGCAGCTCGAGCGCCCGGCCGTCTGGCAGCGGCTGATGGAGCGGCCCGGCAGCCGCCTGCTGATGCTGGGCACGCCCAACGGCGGCTCGTGGTCGCCGATGCAGGTACTGTCCGGCGACGACACGTTCGGCAACGCGATGGCCGCCTTCGGCCTGCCGCTGCGCGACCACCAGGCACGCACGCTGATGGCCGGCTTCCCGGGCTTTCTGCAGCTGCAGGCCGGGCTCGTCGACGACCCGCGCGACCTCGGCAACGCCGCCACCTGGAAGGCCATCGCCCAGCGCGACCTGGACGCGGCGCGCCGCTTCAACGCCTGGCACCAGCCCTCCGACGGCTGGGACGAACGTGTGCCGGCCTACGAATGGGGCGTGCCGCCGCAGCCGGTGCTCGACCGTGCCGCGGCGCTGCGCCGGCGCCTGGACGCCCAGCTGCACGAGGTGCTGCCCGCGGTGGCCGACCGGCTGCTGCTCGTCACCGGCCACGCCAGGTTCACGCCCGACGGCTACGAGTGGCGCGACAGCGGCCTCGTCTACCTCGACGCGGTGGACGGCGGCGACGGCCGCGTGCCGCTGCCTTCGGCGCTGCTGCCCGGCGTGCGCACCTGGACGCTGGACTGCGAGCACGGCGCGCTGCCCTCGCGCGCCGAGGCGTTCGAGGCCTACGCCGAGCTGCTGGAGCGCGGCGACACGGCGCGGCTGGCGCCGCTGGCCGCCACACGCGGCGCGGTGGCCCACGTGCGCAGCCGTCCGGCGCGCGGCAGCAGCGCCGACGCGCTGCCCGCCGGCAGCCCCGGTTCGGTCTTCCTGCGGCCGGCCGCCGCCGCCGAGGCGCCGCAGCGCCGCGCCGCGCCGGCGCTGCGCGTCACCGTGCACAACGGCAACCTGTGCTTCGTGCGCCAGCCGCTGCTCGTCGGCCACTACGAGTCCTTGCGCCTGGAAGGCACCGAGCGTGCCGTCGACCGCATGATCGGCGGCGCGATGAACCAGGCGCTGGGGCTGGGCCTGTACCCGAACGCGCTGGGCAGCTGCCAGGTCTTCCTCAACCCGTCGCCGCTGGCCGAGCGCGGCGCGCTGGTGCCGCGGCCCGAAGCGGTGATCGTCGTCGGCCTGGGGCCCGAAGGCGGGCTGTCGACCGACGAGCTCGCCGGCAGCGTGCGCCAGGGCGTGCTGGCCTGGGCGCTGCGCCTGGTCGAGGAAGGCGGCGGCAGCGGCTTCGAACTCGCGGCGACGCTGCTGGGCAGCGGCGGCCTGGGCATCTCGCCGGGCGGGGCGGCGCGCGCCATCGCGCAGGGCGTGCGCGACGCGAACATCCTGCTGGCCCGCGCCAACTGGCCCTGCGTGCAGCGGCTGACGCTGGTCGAGCTGTTCCTCGAACGCGCCGCCGAGGCCTGGAAGGGCCTGCGCGTGCAGGTCACCGCGGCGCCGGGCACGCTGGAGCTCGACGAGACCATCGCCAGCGGCCTGGGCGCGCTCCGGCGTTCGCTGGACGCCTATCGCGGCGCCGACTACGACTTCATCCGCGTCACCGCGGCGCAGGCCGGCTTCATCGACTTCACGCTGGACTCGCGCCGCGCGCGCAGCGAGGTGCGTGCACGCAAGACGCAGCGTGCGCTGGTCGCCGAGATCGTCTCCTGCGCGGCGCGCGACGACAACGACGACCCGCGGCTGGGCCGCACGCTGTTCCAGCTGCTCGTGCCGGTCGAGCTGGAGCCCTTCCTGGGCGGCACGACGAGCACGCTGCTCGAACTCGACAGCGCCACCGCCGGCATCCCCTGGGAGCTGCTGGACGCGCCCGACGCCACCGCGCCGGGCGGCAACCCCTGGCCCTGGGCGATCCGCAGCCGGCTGCTGCGCAAGCTGCGCACCGGCAACTACCGCGAACGCGTCGTCGACGCCAACGCCGACGACGCGGTGCTGATCATCGGCGAGCCCTCGTGCGCGCCGCGCAACTTCCCGCGCCTGCCCGGCGCCCGCGCCGAGGCGCAGGCGGTGGCGGCGCTGTTCCGCGGCCCGGCCGGCGTCGGCGCCGATCGTGTCAACGCGCTGATCGCCACCGACGAAGGCGGCCAGGACGCGCTGCCGGTCGTCAACGCGCTGCTGGAGCGGCGCTACCGCATCGTGCACATCGCCGGCCACGGCGAGCCCGGCGAGGCCGGCGGCGTCGTGCTGTCCGGCGGCACCGTGCTCGGCGCCGCCGAGATCGAGGCCATGCGCACCGTGCCCGAGCTGGTGTTCGTCAACTGCTGCCACCTCGCCGAACGCGACGAGAAGGAGCTGCTGGTACCGCCCTCCTTCGACCGCAGCCGCTTCGCCGCCACCGTCGCCGAGGCGCTGATCGCCATCGGCGTGCGCTGCGTCGTCGCCGCCGGCTGGGCCGTCGAGGACGAGCCGGCACAGCAGTTCGCGACCACGCTGTACCGCGCGCTGCTGAGCGGCGAGCCCTTCATCGAGGCCGTGGCCCGCGCCCGGCAGGCCGCCTGGCTGGCCGGCGGCAACACCTGGGCGGCCTACCAGTGCTACGGCGACCCGGACTGGAGCTTCCGCGCGCGCACCGGCGACGCCCAGGTGGCGCCGAGCGCGGCCCAGGCGGTGGACGACGAGATCTCCTCGCCGGTCGGGCTGGCGTTGACGCTGGAGGAGATCGCGACCGACGCCAAGTTCGGCGCCCAGGACGGCCAGGGCGCCCGCAGCGAGCACCTGCTGCGGCTGGAGACACGCTTCCAGCCCCGCTGGGGCGGCATGGGCGCGATCGCCGAAGCCTTCGGCGTGGCCTGGAGCGAGAACGGCGACCCCGAGCGCGCCATCGCCTGGTACGAGCGCGCGCTGGCGGCCAACGACGGCAGCGCCTCGCTGCGCGCCGCCGAACAGCTGGCCAACCTGCGCGCGCGCCAGGCCTGGGGCCAGGTCGAGCGCGCCGCGCGCGAGGCCGCCGCGGCACCGGCGTCGGCACGCGGGCGCCGCGCGACGCGGGCCGCGGCGCCGGGCCGCGAGGCCCTGGAGACGGCACGCGGCGCGATGCAGGCCGCGGTGGAACAGCTCGAGCGGCTGCTGGCGCTGCAGCCCACGGTCGAGCGCTGGTCGCTGCTCGGCTCGGCGCACAAGCGCCGGGTGATGCTGGAGCGCCTGGCCGGCGACGCGGCCGGCGAACGCGCGGCGCTGGAGGCGATGCACGCGGCCTACTTCGCCGCCGAGGCGCTGGCGCGCGAGCAGCACAGCGACGAGCTCTACTACCCCGGCGCCAACCGCCTGGCCGCCGAGATCGCGCTGCATGCCGCCGAGGGCGACTGGAACGGGCCCGACGGCGCCGGCTGGAACGACGTGCGCCAGTCGCTGGAGCGGCGCATGGCCGAGCAGCCGGAGTTCTGGGCCGCCGCCGGGCTGATCGAGCTCGACGTGATGCAGGCGCTGGGGCGCGGCGACGATCCCGACGCCGGCCTCGCCGGACGGCTGGCGGCGATCCGCACGCGCTACGAGGACCTGCGCACGCGTGTGCCCGGGGCGCGCCACTGGGGCTCGGTGGCCGACCAGGCGGACTTCCTGGTGCTGCCCTGGATGCGCCACCGCGGCGAGCAGACGCAGGCCGCGGCGGCGTCGCTGCTGGCGCTGCTGCGCGAGTACGCGCAGCGCTGAGCGCTGCCGTTCAGGCCGGGGT
Source organism: Rubrivivax gelatinosus IL144 (assembly GCF_000284255.1). Classification (NCBI taxonomy): domain Bacteria; kingdom Pseudomonadati; phylum Pseudomonadota; class Betaproteobacteria; order Burkholderiales; family Sphaerotilaceae; genus Rubrivivax; species Rubrivivax gelatinosus. Next base: position 124,513 of record NC_017075.1, on the reverse strand, counting down.
GCCGGCCGCGTGCAGCAGCGCGGCGAAGAAGTGGCAGACGCTGCCGGCGATGACGAACAGGTGCCAGACGAAGTGCGCGAAGCGCAGGCGGCTGTCCAGCAGGTAGAAGACCGCGCCGCCGGTATAGGCCAGGCCGCCGGCGACCAGCATCACCAGCCCGACGGTCGACATGTGCGCGACCAGCGGCCCGATCGCCACCAGCACCAGCCAGCCCATGCCGACGTACAGGCCGGTGGACCACAGCGGGTGCGCCAGCCGGTCGAAGGCCTTGGCGACGATGCCGACGATGGCGATGGCCCATACCGCGACGAGCAGCGACCAGCCCCAGGCGCCGTGCAGCGGCCCCAGCGCGAACGGCGTGTAGCTGCCGGCGATGAAGAGGAAGATCGCCGCGTGGTCCACGCGCTGGAACCACTGCTTGAGCCGCCCGGCCGGCAGCGCGTGGTACACAGACGAGGCCAGGTACAGCACCATCATCGTCACCGAGAAGACGCAGGCGCCGACGACGTAGCCCGTGCCCGCGCGTGGGCCCGAGAACACCACCAGGATCGGCAGCGAAGCCACGGCGAGCAGGAATCCGATGCCGTGGCTGATCGCGTTGGCGACCTCCTCGGCCAGCGTCTGGGGGCGGGCGGTGATCGTGCTCATGTCGTGTATTCGGGCGGTTCCGACCATCCTGCACCTGGAAAGTGGAAACAAAACCTCTCCAGGTCAAACAGTCGGTTCAAAAGATGCCGGCAGATGACGACCATTTAGCCACAAGAAAGCGCGGCGCGTGGGTCTGCAGCCACCGCAGGCCGTCCAACAGCGCCGCGTGGCGCCGCGCCCGCCGGCCGACCGCCGCCGGCGCCCCGCGCCGGCCTGCCGCGTCGGTGACAGGCCGCGTGCGAATCATGGATCGCTCCTAGGGGCAGCGGCAAAGCCCTGGACTAGAGTGGCCGCATGACTTCCAGACGCCATCTCCTCCTCGCCGCCGGCGCGACCGCGATCGGCGCTCCGGCGCTCGTGCGCGCCCAGACGCTCGAGAAGCCGAAGCTGACGCTGGCCGTCGGCGGCAAGAACCTGCTGTATTACCTGCCGCTCACCTTGGCCGAGCAGCTGGGCTACTTCAAGGCCGAGGGCCTGGACGTCTCGATCGTCGACTTCGCCGGCGGCGCCCAGGCGCTGCGTGCGCTGGTCGGCGGCAGCGCCGACGTCGTCTCGGGCGCCTTCGAGCACACGGTCAACATGCAGGCCAAGGGCCAGCGCCTGCGCGCTTTCGTGCTGCAGGGCCGCGCGCCGCAGGTGGTTCTGGGCGTGAACCCGAAGACGCTGCCCGGCTACCGCGTGCCGGCCGACCTGAAGGGCAAGAAGATCGGCGTCACCGCGCCGGGCTCGTCGACCAACGTGATGGTCAACTACTTCCTGGCGCGCGCCGGGCTCAGGCCGAGCGACGTGTCCATCGTCGGCGTCGGCGCCTCGCAGGGTGCGGTGGCGGCGATGCGCGCCGGGCAGATCGACGCGATCAGCAACCTCGACCCGGTGATCTCGCTGCTGCGCCGCGGCAACGAGATCCGCATCGTCTCGGACACGCGCATCGTCGCCGAGGCCGACAAGCTCTTCGGCGGGCCGATGCCGGCCGGCTGCCTGTACGCGCCGCAGGCCTTCGTCGACCGGAACCCGACGACGGTGCAGGCGCTGGCCAACGCCATCGTGCGCGCCGACAAATGGATCCAGAAGGCCGGGGCCGGCGACATCCTGAAGGCCGTGCCCGAGAGCTACCAGCTCGGCGACCGCGCGATCTACGTCGACGCCTTCCTCGCCGCCAAGGGCGCGCTGTCGCCCGACGGCACGATCCCCGAAGCCGGCGCGGCGACCGCGCTGCGCGCGCTGCAGAGCATCGACGAGTCGCTCAAGAGCGCCAAGTTCGACCTGCCCGCGGCCTGGACGAACGACTTCGTCCGGCGGGCGAACACGAAGTACCCGAACGGCTGAACCGGCGGCGAGCGCCGCCTCCTGTCGCCCCCGCATGACCGACCCCGACCGTTCGTCCGGCCCGCCCGCGCTCGCCCTGCGCGGCGTCTCCTGCACCTTCGTCGCCCGCCACGCGCCCGGCCAGCGCTACACCGCGGTGCGCGACGTCGACCTCACGGTCGGCGCCGGCGAGTTCGTCTCGGTCGTCGGCCCCACCGGCTGCGGCAAGAGCACGCTGCTCAACGTCGCCGCCGGGCTGCTGGCGCCCAGCACCGGCAGCGTCGCGTGTTTCGGCCGGCCGCTGCAAGGGCTCAACACGCGCGCCGGCTACCTGTTCCAGGCCGAGAGCCTGATGCCCTGGCGCACCGCGCTGGGCAACGTGATGGCCGGGCTGGAGTTCCGCGGCGAGCCGCGCGCCCGCGAGATCGCCGAAGCCTGGCTGCGCCGCGTCGGCCTGGGGCTCTTCGGCGACCGCTACCCGCACCAGCTCTCCGGCGGCATGCGCAAACGCGTCAGCCTGGCGCAGATGCTGGCGCTGGACCCCGACGTGATCCTGATGGACGAGCCCTTCAGCGCGCTGGACATCCAGACCCGCCAGCTGATGGAAAACGAGGTCCTCGCGCTGTGGGCCGAGAAGCGCAAGGCGGTGCTGTTCATCACCCACGACCTGGACGAGGCGATCGCGATGAGCGACCGCGTCGTCGTGCTGTCCGCCGGCCCCGCGGCGCGGCCGATCGGCGAGTTCAGGATCGACATCGCACGCCCGCGCGACGTCGCCGAGATCAAGACCACGCCGCACTTCATCGAGCTGCACGCCGCGATCTGGGACGTGCTGCGCGAGGAAGTGCTCAAGGGCTACGCCCAGCAGCTGGAGGGCGCGTGATGCGCCGCGGCATCGGTTTGCGCGCTGCGCAGGCGGCGCTGCTCGCGGCGCTGTTCGGCTTCTGGCACCTGATGACGGTGCCCGGGCTGGTGCCGCCCTTCCTGTTCGCCGACGACCAGCAGGCGGCCTTCTTCTTCGGCGAGCCGGTGAAGGTGCTGCAGCGCATCTGGGCCTGGTTCGTCAGCGACGCCGACATCTACCGCCACCTCGGCATCACGCTGCTGGAGACGGTGCTGGCCTTCGCCATCGGCGCGGCCAGCGGCCTGGCCACCGGCCTGTGGCTGGCGCTGGCGCCGACGGCCTCGGCGATCCTCGAACCCTACGTGAAGGCGGCGAACTCGATGCCGCGCATCATCCTGGCGCCGATCTTCGCCGTCTGGTTCGGGCTGGGCGTCGGCTCCAAGGTCGCGCTCGGCGTGACGCTGGTGTTCTTCATCGTCTTCTTCAACGTCTACCAGGGCGTCAAGGAAGTGAGCCCGGTGGTGCTGGCCAACGCGCGCATGCTCGGCGCCAGCCGCCGCCAGCTGCTGCGCCACGTCTACCTGCCCAGCGCGACGAGCTGGGTGTTCAGCAGCCTGCACACCAGCGTCGGCATGGCCTTCGTCGGCGCCGTCGTCGGCGAGTACCTGGGCTCGGCCCAGGGCGTCGGCTACTTGATCCTGCAGGCCGAGGGCACCTTCGACATCAACACCGTGATGGCCGGCATCGTCGTGCTGACGGCCTTCGCGCTGCTGCTCGACGCCGTGGTCGGCTTCGCCGAGCGCCGGCTGATGCGCTGGCAGCCACGCAGCGGCGAGACCGAGAAGCTCTAGGCCTGGGCCGGTTCGGCGACGACGAGCCGGTTGCGGCCGTCGGCCTTGGCGCGGTAGAGCGCGCGGTCGGCGCGTTCGAACAGCGGCGCCAGCTCGTAGCCCGGCGCGTGCGCGACGCCGATCGACAGCGTCACCGCAAGCCCATCGGCCTTGGCCTGCCAGGCATGGTCCTCGATGCGGTGGCGCAAGCGCTCCAGCACCTCCAGCGCGAGCGCCGGCGGGGTGTCGAACAGCACGACGACGAACTCCTCGCCGCCGACACGCGCCAGCACGTCGTTCTGGCGCAGGCCCTCGCGCAGCAGGCGCGCGATGGCGACCAGCACGCGGTCGCCGAGCGCGTGGCCGTAGCGGTCGTTGATGCGCTTGAAGTGGTCCAGGTCGATGACGGCCAGCGACACCGCGCGCCGCTGCGCGGCCGCGGCCACCAGGCGCACCGGGAGCTGCTCCTGCAGGTCGCGCCGGTTGGCCAGCCCGGTCAGCGCGTCGCGCCGGGCCTCGTCGCGGAAGCGCTGCGCGTGTTCGCGGGCGGCCAGCGCCTCCTGGCGCACGCGCTCGGTCTCGGCGCGCGTGACGAAGAGCTCCGACTGGGCGCGCAGCTGGCGCGTCGCACGTTCGCGCTCCAGGCGTTCGTGGGCTTCCAGCGCGCGCAACGCGCGATAGGTGTCGCCCAGGTCACGCGCGGCGCGGTAGATCGTCTGGTGCAGGCGGATCAGCGTCGCATGCTGGCGGGCGGCGATGGCCGCCGGGGCGATGGCGTCGAGCCGCGCCAGCGCCTCCCGCGGCAGCGCCTGCTTGATCTCCAGCTCGGCGATCGAGCAGGTGATGCGCCAGGTCTGGGCGTGAAAGCCGTGCGTGCGGCTGCGCGCCAGCGCGTCCTGCAGCAGCGGCGCGGCCTCGTCGAGGCGGCCGGCATGCAGCAGCGCCTCGCCGAGGTTGCCGTCGACGAAGACGCCGAACAGCGGGTCGGGCAGCAGCGGCAGCAGCGCCTGCGCCGCCTGCGCGTGCACGACGGCGCGTTCGACCGCGGCCAGCGCGTCGTCGTCATCGACGCCGCGCATGCGGTAGAAGCGGCCGATGCAGACCGCGCACAGGTTGTTCAGCACCGCCAAGCGCACGTAGGGCTCGTCGACGCGCTGCGCGACGCCCAGCGCCTCGGACATCAGGCGCTCGCCCTGCCAGGAGTCGCCCATGCGCTCGAAACACGCGCCCAGCGCCGCCAGCGACAGCGCCAGCTCGCGGTCGTCGGCCTGGTCGCGTGCGGCTTCGCAGGCTTCGTGGGCCAGCGCCAGCGCGAGGTCGAAACGTGCCAGCTCGCAGGCCGACAGCACCATGCGCCGCAGCAGGTCTCCGAGGTCGCGGCGGCGGCCGCTGGCCTCCAGCCGCGGGCGCAGCAGCGCGCCGTCGTCGAGCATGCCGACGTGGTCGCCCAGGCGCAGGTCCAGCGCGTAACAGGCGAGGCCGGCTTCGAGCGCGATGTCGTCGGCGCCCGCCTCGGCAGCAGCGCGGAAGACGGCCCGCGCGGCGTCGCGCGCGGCGGCCAGATCGCCGGCCTCGCGCAGCCGCGCCACCTCGGCGAGCTGCGCGCCGAGCGTATCGGGGCCGTCGTCGGCGTTCACTTGGCCGTCGGCATGACGAACTCGGCGCCCTTGCCGATGCTCGCCGGCCAGCGCTGCATCACGCTCTTCTGGCGCGTGTAGAAGCGCACGCCTTCTTCGCCGTAGGCGTGCAGGTCGCCGAACAGGCTGCGTTTCCAGCCGCCGAAGCCGTGCCAGGCCATCGGCACCGGGATCGGCACGTTGATGCCGACCATGCCGGCTTCGACGCCGCGGGCGAACTCGCGCGCCACGCCGCCGTCGCTGGTGAAGCAGGCGACGCCGTTGCCGTACTCGTGGGCATTGACGAGTGCCAGCGCCTCGGCGAAGTCCTTCACGCGCACGCAGGCCAGCACCGGGCCGAAGATCTCCTCGCGGTAGATGCGCATAGCCGGCGTGACGTGGTCGAACAGCGTGCCGCCGGTCCAGAAGCCGTCCTCGAGGCCGGGCGCCTTGAAGCCGCGGCCGTCGACGACCAGCGTCGCACCTTCTTCGACGCCGGTGGCGACGTAGCCCTCGATGCGGTCGCGCGCCTCGCGCGTGACGATCGGGCCCATCTCGGCGTCGAGCTCCATGCCGTTCTTGATCTTCAGCGTGCGCGCGCGTTCGGCCAGCTTGGGCACGATGCGGTCGGCGATGTCGCCGACCAGCACCGCCACCGAGATCGCCATGCAGCGCTCGCCGGCCGAGCCGTAGCCGGCGCCGATCAGCGCGTCGACGGCCTGGTCCAGGTCGGCGTCGGGCATCACGACCATGTGGTTCTTGGCCCCGCCCAGCGCCTGCACACGCTTGCCGTGGCGGGCGCCGGTCTCGTAGATGTACTGGGCGATCGGCGTCGAGCCGACGAAGGACACGGCCTTGACGTCCGGATGCACGAGCAGCGCGTCGACCGCGACCTTGTCGCCCTGCACGACCGAGAACACGCCGTCGGGCAAGCCGGCGTCCTTCAGCAGCTGCGCCATGAACAGGCTGGCGCTGGGGTCGCGTTCGCTGGGCTTGAGGATGAAGGCGTTGCCGCAGGCCAGCGCCACCGGGAACATCCAGCACGGCACCATCGCCGGGAAGTTGAACGGCGTGATGCCGGCGACCACGCCCAGCGGCTGGCGCAGCGTCCAGTTGTCGATGCCGGTGGAGACCTGGTCGGTGTAGTCGCCCTTCAACAGCTGCGGGATGCCGCAGGCGAACTCGACGATGTCGATGCCACGTGCGACCTCGCCCTGGGCGTCGGTGAAGACCTTGCCGTGTTCGGCGGTGATCATCGCCGCCAGGGTGTCGCGGTGCTCGTTGAGCAGCGCGAGGAACTTGTTCATCACACGCGCGCGGCGGATCGGCGGCGTGTTGCCCCAGGCCGGCTGGGCAGCGACGGCGGCGGCGACCGCCGCGGCGACGTCGGCCGGCTCCGCAAGGCGCACGCGGCGCGCGACGGCGCCGGTGGCGGGGTTGTAGACCGGCTGCGAGCGCGCCCCGGTGCCGGGCGTGGGCTGGCCGGCGATCCAGTGGCCGATGTCGGCGGTGGCGGTGAAGGCTTCGGGTGCGCCCATGGGAAACGGCTCCTGAACAGGAAGGCTGGGAAGACGAAAGGCGGGCCACCAGTCTAGTGCCGCCACCCGGCGGCGACATGTGGCGCACGCGACCGGGCGGCAGGCGAGCAAAAAAAAGGCCCGCCGATGAAGGCGGGCCCTGCAAGTCCTTCGAAAAGGACGTCGTTGGGACCTGTGGAACCGGCGGGCGCATGCACCACAATTGCCGACTCCCCAGGCCGCGCAATGTAGCGGCGCCCTGCCCGACCCACCATCCCCACCCGAGGGGACGGGATGCCCCGATGAACACGACCCCGCTGACCGACGCCGACATCACCCGGCTGCAGAGCCTTCTCGACCGCGTGCCCGAGCCGCTGGAGCCGCTGGACGCGGTCGCGCTCGACGGCTTTCTGGCCGGCGTCGTGCTGCAGCCGCAGACCGTGCCGCCGGCGCAGTGGCTGCGCTGGGTGAGCGACCTCGAAGGCCGCGCCTTGCCGGCGACCTACCCGACCACCGAGCTGCACGCCCTGGTGCGCCGGCGCCACGCCGAGATCGAACGCGCCGTCGCCGCACGCGACTGGTTCGACCCCTGGATCTTCGAGCTCGACGAAGACGCGCCGCCGTCCGAGGCGGTGCTGCCCTGGGTCGCCGGCTTCGCCGCGGCGATGGAGCTGTTCCCGGCGCTGATGGCCATCGAAGATCCGGAACTCGTCGAGCCGCTGGCCCTGCTGTACCGCCACTTCGACCCCGAGGACCTGGAGGACGCCGACGCGCTGGTCGCCGTCATCGAGACGCTGGAGCCGGCCGAGGACCTGGCCGAGGCGGTGCAGGACCTGGTGCGCGCGCTGATGCTGATCGCCGACGTCTCGCGCCCGCGGGCCGCCGCGGCCGCACCGGCCGCCAAGCGCCCGGCCGCGCGCCGCGGCGCCAAGCCGCGCCGTCCGTCTTAAGAGAAGAACGCGCGCGCGTGCAGGCCCAGACCCTGCGCGACGCTCGCGAAGCGGTCGCCGCGCACGCGGCGCGCCGCCGGGAAGGCGGCGGCGATGCGTTCGACCAGCGCGTTCAGCCCGGTCGAGCCGCCGGTGAAGTACAGCGTGCCGACCGATTCGGCGGCGACGCCGGCGCGGCGCAGCGTCTCGCGCGCGGCCTCGACGATGCGTTCGAGGTCGGACTCGATCGCCGCGGCCACCGCCGCCGACTCCACCGTCGTCGCCAGCCCGGACTCGACCAGCGACAGGTCGACTTCGGCCGCCCCGGCACCGGCGACCTCGATCTTCGCGCGCTCGGCCTCGGCAACCATGGCGTGGCCCAGGCGATGTTCGACGACCGTCATCAGCCGCGTGTGCAGCAGCGTGTCGGCGTACCAGCTCTTCAGCCGGCGCAGCTCGGCGACGCGGGCCGGGTTGTAGACGGTGTTGATCAGGTGCCAGGTCGCGAGGTCGAAGTAGATCCGGCTGGGCACCTCGCGCGGCGCGCGGCCGGCTTCGGCCGGCCCGAAGCTGCGGTAGCCGAGCAGCGGCATCAGCGTGTCGAGCTCGATGCGGCGGTCGAAGTCGGTGCCGGCGACGTGCACGCCGTGGTTGGCGAGGATGTCGTCGCGCCGGTCGGCGCGGCCGCGGCGCTCGGGGCCGACCCGCACGATCGAGAAGTCCGAGGTGCCGCCGCCGATGTCGGCGACGAGCACCAGCTCCTCGGCGGCGACGTGGCGTTCGTGGTCCAGCGCGGCGGCGATCGGCTCGTACTGGAAGGCGATCTCGGCGAAGCCGGCGGCACGCGCCGCGGCCTCCAGCGCCGCCGCGGCCAGGGCGTCGCGCTCGGGGTCGTCGTCGACGAAGAACACCGGGCGGCCCAGCACCACACGCGACAGCGGCGCGCCAGCCGAGGCTTCGGCGGCACGCTTCAGGTGGCGCAGGTAACCGACGACGACGTCGACATAACGCACCGAGTGGCCGCCGCCGAGGTCGGTCGTCTGCTCGAGCAGCGAGGTGCCGAGCAGGCTCTTCATCGAGCGCATCAGCCGCCCGTCGTAGCCTTCGACGTAGGCCGCCATCGCGGCGCGGCCGTACAGCCGCGTCGGCTCGGCCGCCGGGTGCTCCTCGTCGAGGCGATAGAAGACCGCCGTCGGCATCGTCGGATGGCCGGGTTCGAGTTCGACCAGGCGCACGCCGTCGGGCGTGGGCAGGGCGATGCCCGAGTTCGAGGTGCCGAAGTCGATCGCGGCGAAGCCGGATGCTGGGTTCATGGGGGTTGCCGTTCGCCGAAGGGGCGCGGATTGTAGTGACGCCGTCACGCCCCCGCATCGCCGCCGTGCACTTCGTCACGCCGTCACGCGTTCACGGGACAACCCTGACTCCACGCGGCGCCGCCACCGCCGATGCTGGTAACAGAGGGCAACACGAGGAGACGAGACATGACCGCAGCACGCACGACCGGCTGGTGGCGCCGCCTGACGCGGCGCACGCACCCGGCGGCCCGTCACCACGTGCCCGACGCCGCGGATCTCGGCACCTGCTTCGGCCTCGAAGCCGTGCTGCAGGCCGAGGAGGAAGCGCGCGCCCTGCACGCCCCGGCGGCGCAACATCCCGCCGCCGCTCCCGCGCCCTCCCCGGCAGGCTGAGCAGCGTCCTCCCACCGGCCGGCGCCCGGCGGCGCCGATAGAATTTCCGCATGGCAAGACTGTCGTTTCGCGAACAGGTGCTGAGGGTTCGCGAAGACGCGATCGTCGCCTCGGTCAATCGGCTGCTCGCCGAAAAAGGCTTCGACCTGATGACGGTCGACGAGGTGGCGGCCGACGTCGGCATCGCCAAGGCGAGCCTGTACAAACACTTCCCGTCGAAGGAGGCCCTGGCCGCCGCGGCGATGGTGCGGCTGCTCGAGCAGACGCGCAGCATCGTCGAGAGCCAGGACGCCGAACGTGCCGTCGACCGGCTGGCCTCGGTGACACGCTGGGCGCTGCACCTGCAGATCGCCGGCGAGATGCCGTCGCTGCCCTCGCAGAACTCGACGCTGCGTGCCGAGCTGCTGGCCAACAAGGCCTACCTGGACCTGCTGATGGACGTCAGCGAGCGCCTGGGCGAGTGGATCGTGCAGGCCCAGGCCGACGGCGACATCGACCCGGCGCTGCCGCCCGAGGTGGCGCTGTACACGATCTTCGCTCGCGCCTGCGACCCGGTGCCGGCCTATCTGAAGGCCGGCGGCCGCTACAGCGACGAGCAGATCGTCGAGTGGGTGCTCGCGGTCTGCATGAACGGGCTGCGCCCGCGCGCAGCCGGCTGACTCAGCGGATCAAGAGCGCCGGCGTCTTGCAGCGCGCCAGCACCTTGGTCGCCACCGACCCGAGCACGAGGTTGGCGAAGCTGCCGTAGCCGTGCGAGCCGAGCACGAGAAGGTCGTAGTCGCCCTTCTCGGCCTGCGCGACGATGACCTCGGCTGCCGGGCCGGCCTTGAAGACGTAGTTCGCCTTGATGCCCTGCTTCTGGAAGAAGGCACGGATCGGCTTGAACACCTTCTCGGCCTCGTCCTCGTAGTGGGACTTCAGCACGGCCTTGTCGAGCACCGCCGCGGCGCGCGGCGGCACCGGGCCGACGGCGTTGACGACGGTGTACTCGTGCTGGCCGCCGAACCAGTCGTCGTGTGCGGCGAGATAGGCCAGCATGCGCTTGGTGAACGGGCTGCCATCGACGGCGGCGAGGATCTTCATGCGCTCGGTCTCCTTGTTATGGTGCACCGAGTGTGGCACCGAGCCGCCGCGCCGGCTGCCTTCTCCCCAGCAGCGGGCTCAGATCTCGATCAGCTTGAACGGGTCCAGCCCTTCGTGCTCGCCTTTTTTCGCCAGCCCACGCGCCTGGCAGACGACGCGGCCGGGCCGCGCGCCGGCGCGGTAGTCGTGGCGGCAGTGCAGGTGGCCGTGCAGCCACAGGTCGGCACGCACGATCAGGTCGTCGTCGGCGTTGCAGAAGCTCGCCGTCGCCGGCTGGCGGCCGTAGCGCGGATCGGCGCTCTTCAGGCTGGGCGCGAAATGGGTGACGACGACGCTGGCGTCCCAGCGCCCGCGCGCCGGCTCGGCGAGCGTCGCTTCCAGCCAGGCGCGGCAGGCCAGCGCTTCGGTACGCACCGCCTGCACGTCGAAAGGCTGGCCGCCGCGGCGCGCGTCCATCAGCCGCATGAAATAGGCGGCGGCGCGCTGCGAACGCTCGCGCTCGGCGGCGCCGAAGAGGTCGAAGTCGTTCCAGCGCACGGTGCCGGCGAAGCGGATGCGGCGGCCGTCGGCGGCTTCGACGACGACGGTCTCGCGCTCCAGCAGCTTCAGGCCGTGGCGTGCGCAGGTCTCGGCCAGTTGCGGCCAGGCTTCGTCGAGCTCGCGGCCGTCGAACTCGTGGTTGCCGGCGACGACCAGCACCGGCACCGGCCAGCCGGCGAAACGTTCGTAGGCGGTCCAGGTCGCGTCGATGTCGCCGCCCAGCACCAGCAGCTCGGCGCCGGGCGCGGGCTCGGGGTCGAAGCTCTCGCTTTCGAGGTGCAGGTCCGACAGCAGCTGGATCTTCATCGTGGCGCGTGCAGCAAAGAAAAACGCCCGGCCGGAGCCGGGCGTCGCAGTCTCGCACGGGCCGTGACGGGCACGGCGCCGGCGGGGGATCAGGCCGAGAGGCGCTCCTCGATGCGCGCCATCGTCGCCGGCAGTTCGGCCGGCAGGCCGGCGGCGAGCTGCTTGAAGAGTTCGGCGTGCAGCTTGAGCTCCTGCTTCCAGGCTTCCGGGTCGACGCCGATCACGCTGTCGAACTGTTCCTTCGTGAAGGCCAGGCCGTCCCAGCGCAGGTCTTCGTAGCGCGGGCTGACGCCGAAGACGTTCTCGACGCCGTCGCCGGCCGTGCCGTCGGCGCGCTTGAGCATCCACTCCAGCACGCGCATGTTGTCGCCGTAGCCCGGCCAGACGAACTTGCCGTCGGCGCCCTTGCGGAACCAGTTGACGCAGTAGATGCGCGGCAGCTTGGCGCCTTGCGACTGCAGCTTGGCGCCGGTGTCCAGCCAGTGCTGGAAGTACTCGGCCATGTTGTAGCCGCAGAACGGCAGCATCGCGAACGGGTCGCGGCGCACGACGCCTTGCGCACCGGCGGCGGCGGCGGTCGTCTCCGAGCCCATCGTCGCGGCCATGTAGACGCCTTCGGTCCAGTTGCGCGCCTCGGTCACCAGCGGCACGGTCGTGGAGCGGCGGCCGCCGAAGACGAAAGCGTCGATCGGCACGCCGGCGGCGTTGTCGTAGTCGGCGTCGAGCACCGGGTTGTGGATCGACGACACCGTGAAGCGCGCGTTCGGGTGCGCGGCCTTGGCGCCGGTCTCCTTGGCGATGGCCGGCGTCCAGTCCTTGCCTTGCCAGTCGATCAGGTGCGCCGGCGGCGTGTCGGTCATGCCTTCCCACCAGACGTCGCCGTCGTCGGTCAGCGCGACGTTGGTGAAGATCGTGTCGCCCTTGATCGAATCCATGCAGTTCGGATTCGTCTTGTAGTTCGTGCCCGGGGCGACGCCGAAGTAGCCGGCCTCGGGGTTGATCGCGTACAGGCGGCCGTCCGCACCCGGCTTGATCCAGGCGATGTCGTCACCGATGGTCGTGACCTTCCAGCCGTCGTAGCCGGCCGGCGGCACGAGCATCGCGAAGTTGGTCTTGCCGCAGGCGCTCGGGAAGGCGGCGGCGATGTGGTACTTGCGGCCCTCGGGGCTGGTGACGCCCAGCACCGTCATGTGCTCGGCCAGCCAGCCCTGCTCGCGGCCCATCGTCGAGGCGATGCGCAGCGCGAAGCACTTCTTGCCCAGCAGCGCGTTGCCGCCGTAGCCCGAGCCGTAGCTCCAGATCTCGTGCGTCTCGGGGTAGTGCACGATGTACTTGGTCTTGTTGCAGGGCCAGGAGACGTCCTGCTGGCCCGGCTCCAGCGGCGCGCCGACGGTGTGCACGCAGGGCACGAACTCGCCGTCGCTGCCGAGCACGTCGTACACGGCCTTGCCCATGCGCGTCATCAGGCGCATGTTCGTCGCGACGTAGGCGCTGTCGCTGAGCTCGACGCCGATGTGGGCGATGTGCGAGCCCAGCGGGCCCATCGAGAACGGGATGACGTAGAGCGTGCGGCCCTTCATCGCGCCCTTGAACAGCGCCTTCTCGCCGGTCTGCAGCAGCGCGCGCATCTCGGCCGGGGCCATCCAGTTGTTGGTCGGGCCGGCGTCTTCCTTCTTGGCGCTGCAGATGAAGGTGCGGTCCTCGACGCGTGCGACGTCGCTCGGGTCGCTCTTGGCGAGGTAGCTGTTGGGGCGCAGCGCCGGGTTCAGGCGCTGCATCGTGCCCGCTTCGACCAGGCGTGCGCACAGCGCGTCGTACTCGGCTTCGGAGCCATCGCACCAGTGGATGTCGGCGGCTTCAGTCAGCGCGGCGATCTCGGCCACCCAGGCCACCAGGCGGCTGTGCTTGACGTACTCGGGCACGTTCAGCTGCAGGCCTTCCATCGCGGGACGGTTCATGGACACTCCAGTTCTCTTCGGACAGTCAAAAAAGGCGGAATCAGGTCAGCTCCCCCTTGCGGAGAAGTTCACCGGATGCCGCCCGCCCCGGGGCCCTCCCGGGCTCAACATAAAGTGCGCGAACAATGTAATCGCCTCGTACCCACGACGACTGACAACCCTATGCAAATTCTGAATAGTTCAATGCCGCGCACCGCACTGCGGGGCGGGTATTCACGATGAAGCTGCTCAGCGTCAACGTCGGGCTGGCGCACGAACGCCTGATCGGCCAGCGCAAGGTGCTGACGGCAATCGACAAGCGTCCGGTCGAGGGCGAGGTGGCCGTGCAGCCGCTGGGCCTGGCCGGCGACGAGCAGGCCGACCTGTCGGTGCACGGCGGGCTGAGCAAGGCCGTCTACGCCTACCCGAGCGAGCACTACGCGTTCTGGCGCACGGTGCGCGCGCAGGCCCAGGTCTCGGGCTGGGACGACTCGCTGCCGCCGGGCGCGCTGGGCGAGAACCTGACGCTCGAAGGCGTGCTCGAGGACGGCCTCTACGTCGGCGACCGGCTCGTCTTCCCCGGCTGCGTGCTGGCCGTCAGCGAGCCGCGCTTCCCCTGCTTCAAGTTCAACGCGGTGATGGGTTTCGCGCAGGCCTCCAAGCTGATGGCGCAGTCGGGTTTCTGCGGCAGCTACCTGGCGGTGATCGAGCCGGGCACGATCGCCGCCGGCCAGAACTTCGAGCTGGTGCCGGGCCCGCGCGAAGTGAGCATCCGCGAACTGTTCCGCGCCCGCGTCAAGGCCTGAGGCCGACGCGCCGGCATTCGGCGCGGTACAGCACCGGCATCAGCGTCAGCACCGCGACGTAGCGCACGACCTGGAACGCCGTCACGACCGGCACGCCGAGCTGCAGCACCTTGGCCGTGATCGCCATCTCGGCGATGCCGCCGGGCGTCGTCGCCAGCAGCGCCGTCGCCGGGTGCAGGCCGGTGGCGCGTGCCAGCAGCGCGGCGAAACCGGCTGAAACCACGAGCATCGCCAGCGTGCCGGCGGCGACGCTGGCCAGCCAGCGCGGCGCCGCGTGCGCGAACTCCGGCGTGAAGCGGATGCCCAGCGCGACGCCGATGACGAGCTGCGCGAAGCCGCTGGTGCCCGGCGGCAGCGCCGACAGCTCGGCGCCCAGCGCCGTCGGCAAGGCGGTCGCGAGCAGCGGCCCCAGCACCCAGGGGTTCGGCGCCTTCAGCCGACACAGGATCCAGACCGCCACGGCGGCGCCCGCAGCCAGCATCAGCAGGCCCAGCGGGCGCACCGTGGCCGAGGCCGTGCTCGCCGCGTCCAGGCCATGAACGCCCAGCAGCTTCAGCGCCACCGGCACGATGGTCACGACCAGCAGCACGCGCAGCGAATGCGCCGCGGCGACCTGGTCGACACGGCCGCCGGCGCGTTCGGCCAGCAGCGCCATCTCCGAGGCGCCGCCGATCGCCGCGGCGTAGAAGCAGGTCGCGCGCTCGCCGCCGTGGCGCGCCAGCAGCACGCGGTAGAAGACGTAGCCCAGCGCCAGCGCCCAGACGACGCCGGCGGCGATGGCCGGCGCCAGCCGGCCGATCAGGGCGACGACCGGCGGCGTGAAATACAGCCCGAGCGCGACGCCCAGCAGCGCCAGCCCGAGATTGCGCAGCCGCTGCGACGCCGCCACCGGGCGGCCGGCGACGCCGAAGGCGGCGGTCGCCAGCAGCGGCCCCAGCATCCACGGCAGCGGCAGCCCGACGGCCTGGGCGCCGAGCGCGGCCAGCACCGCCAGCGCGAGCGTGGCGGCGATGCGCCGCGCCCGCGCCGTGGAATCAGCGCCCTCAGGCGCTGGCGGCATCCAGCGTCGGGTAGTCGGTGTAGCCCTCGGCCCCGCCGCCGTAGAGCTTGGGCACGTTCAGCGCATTCAGCGCCGCGCCGCGCTTGAGGCGCAGGCCGAGGTCGGGGTTGGCGATGAACGGCCGGCCGAAGGCCACCGCGTCGGCCGCGCCCGAGGCCACGGCTTGCAGCGCCATCTCCCGGTCGTAGCCGTTGTTGACGATCCACGCGCCGGCGAAGTGGCGGCGCAGCGCGGCGTAGTCGAAGGGCGCGACGTCGCGCGCGCCGCCGGTCTGGCCTTCGACGACGTGCACGAAGGCCAGGCCCAGGTGGGCGACCTTGTCCAGCGCCAGCGCGTACAGCGACTGCGCGTCGCTGTCCTGCGCGGCGTCGTTGACCGGCGTCACCGGCGAAATGCGCACGCCGGTGCGGCCGCCGCCGATGGCGCCGGCCACCGCCGTCAGCACCTCGACGAACAGGCGCACGCGGTTCTCGGGCGAGCCGCCGTAGGCGTCGGTGCGGTCGTTGATGCTGTCGCGCAGAAACTGCTCGATCAGGTAGCCGTTGGCGGCATGCACCTCGACGCCGTCGAAGCCGGCCTCGACGGCGCAGCGTGCGGCGTGCACGTAGGCGGCGACGATGCCCGGGATCTCGTCGGTGCGCAGCGCACGCGGCGCCGAGCAGTCGACGAAGCCGTCGGCGGTGAAGGTCTTGGACTTGGCCGGGCGTGCCGTGGACGACACCGGCGCCACGCCGCCGGGCTGCAGCGAGACGTGCGAGATGCGGCCGACGTGCCAGAGCTGGATCACGGCGCGGCCGCCTTCGGCGTGGATCGCCTCGGCGATGCGGCGCCAGGCGGCGACCTGCTCGGGCGAGTAGATCCCCGGCGTGTCCAGGTAGCCCTGGCCTTCGGGGCAGATCTGCGCCGCCTCGGTGACGATCAGGCCGGCGCCGGTGGCCGGGTTCGCACGCTGGCGGTAGTACTCGACCATCAGGTCGTTGGGAACCTGGCCGGCGCTGGCGCGGTTGCGGGTCAGCGGGGCCATGACGATGCGCGAGCCGGCATCGATGTCGCCGTAGCGGATAGGGTCGAAGAGGGTGCTCATGCCGGCAAGATTACTGCGGCGCAGCATTCCTTGCAGGCCGGGCATGGCACAGTCCGGCCCCATGCTCGCCTACCGACACGCGTTCCACGCCGGCAACCATGCCGACGTACTCAAGCACCTCGTTCTCGTCGCGGTGCTGCGCCACATGGCGCAAAAGGAAAAAGGCTTCCGCGTCGTCGACACGCACGCCGGCGCCGGCGGTTATTCGCTCGAAGGGCGCTACGCGCGCCAGAAGGCCGAATACGCCGCCGGCATCGAACGCCTCTACGACGCCGCCGACCTGCCGCCGGCACTGGCCGACTACGTCGCCCAGGTGCGCGCCTTCAACGGCGACGGCGCGTTGAAGCAGTACCCGGGATCGCCGGCGATCGCGCGCATGCTGCTGCGGCCGCAGGACCAGCTGCGCCTGTTCGAGCTGCACCCGACCGACCACCGCATCCTGGCTTCGTTCATGGCCGACGCGCCGAACGTGCAGGTGGCGATGAAGGACGGCTTCGAGTCGCTCAAGTCGCAGCTGCCGCCGACCACGCGCCGCGGCGTCGTGCTGATCGACCCGCCGTACGAGATCAAGACCGACTACACGCGCACGCTGGCCGCGCTGCGCGAGGCGCTGGAGCGTTTCGCCGACGCCGTCGTCGTCATCTGGCTGCCGCAGCTGCAGCTGCTGGAGTCGCGCCAGCTGCCGCAGCGGCTGAAGGCCACCGCCGACAAGCACGCCAAGAAGGGCTGGCTGAACGCCCGCCTGACGGTGGCCCAGGCCGACGCGCGCGGCTTCGGCATGCTGGGCTCCAGCGTCTTCGTCGCCAACCCGCCGCACACGCTGCACGAGCAGCTGGCGCCGTGCCTGCCGCTGCTGGCACGCACGCTGGGCGAAGGCCACGGCCAGCACGCGCTCGAAAAATCGACCCACGCATAGGAACCACGAGGATGAAGACGACGGGGAGGAGGCGCATCGGCGCCGCCGCCGGTGCGCTCGCGCTGGCGGCTTCGATGGCCCAGGCGCAGACCGCGCCGACGACGCAGACGACGCCGGCGGCGGTGATCGCCGGCTTCGAGCGCACCGAGCTGCCCGGCGGCGAGCACATGGGGCTGGCGCAGATCGCCTACCTCGTGGAGTTCGCGCCGGGCTGGCGCGCCGGCCCGGCGCTGTACGGCGCCGCAACAGGCCACCGCGGCGGCCTGTTCACCTGGGGCGCCGAGGCGCAGAAGCTCTGGCGCTTCGGCGAGCGCTGGCAGGCCGTCGGTGGCCTGTACGTCGGCGGCGGTGGCGGCGGCAACGCGCCGGTCGGCGGCGGCCTGATGCTGCGCCCGCATGCCGACCTGCTCTACGGCTTCGACGGCTGGGCGCTGGGAGTCTCGGCCTCGCAGGTGCGCTTCCCGAACGGCGACATCCGCAGCTCGCAGCTCGGGCTGGTGCTGAGCGTCGACGAACGCTTCGAACACGGCACGCCGGGCCTCGCCTGGCGCGGCAGCGACGCCTCCTGGCTGCGCGTGGACCGCCTCGTGCTCGGCGGCGGCCGCTATGCCGAACAGGCGCCGGGTGCCGACTCGCTGGGCATCATCAGCCTGCGCGCCGAACACGACCTCGGGCCGGTCTGGATCGCGACCGCCGAAGCCGGCGCCGCGGTGCAGGGCGATGGCGACGGTTATGCCGAGTTCGGCGCCGGCCTCGCGGCGCTGTGGCCGACGCCGCTGCCCGGCCTGCGCGTCGGCGGCCGCGCGATGCTGGGCCTGGGCGGCGGCGGCGCCGTGCCGACCGGTGGCGGCATCATCGGCAAGGCCGCGCTGCTGGCGCGCTGGCAGGTCGCCGGGCCCTGGAGCCTGGAACTCGAAGGCGGGCGCGTGCACGCCTTCAGCGGCGGCGACCTGGACAGCAACTACGCGATGCTGTCGCTGGGCCGCAGCTTCGGCGCGCCCGATGGCGGCGCGCCGGCGGTCGAGACCGAGTTCGCGCTGGCCGCCCAGAGCTACGACGCGCAGCGCCGCGACGGCAGCCGCCGGCGGCTGGAAACGACCGGCCTGAAGATCAGCCGCGCGATCGACGAACGCTGGTACGTCACCGGCCAGGCCTACGGCGCGGTGACCGGCGGTGCCGGTGCCTACTCGGTCGGCCTGGTCGGGCTGGGCGCACGCTGGCCGGTGTCGCCCGGCTGGCGCGTCGGCGCCGAAGCGCTGGCCGGTGCGGCCGGGGGCGGCGGCGTCGACAGCCAGGGCGGCGCGATCGTGCAGCCCAAGGTCTGGGTCGGCACCGACTTCGGCCGCCACGGCCGGCTGCAGCTCGGCGCCGGCTACATCCGCTCGCTGCGCGGCGATCTGTCGGCGCCGCTGGTCGAGCTGAGCTGGGGCGTGGCACTCGGCCGGCCCTGAGAGCCGGCCGGAGCGCGGCGTCAGCCGACGCCGCGCGCGCGGTCGGCGCGGAACTGCTGGCGAAAGGCCTCGAAACGGCCTTCGTCCAGCGCTTCGCGAACCTCGCGCATCAGGTTCAGGTAGTAGTGCAGGTTGTGGATGCTGGCCAGCATCGGGCCCAGCATCTCGCCGCAGCGGTCGAGGTGGTGCAGGTAGGCGCGGCTGAAGTTGCGGCAGCAGTAGCAGCTGCAGGTCTCGTCGACCGGACGGTCGGACGCGCGATGTTTGGCGTTGCGGATCTTCAGGTCGCCGAAACGCGTGAACAGGTGGCCGTTGCGCGCATTGCGCGTCGGCATCACGCAGTCGAACATGTCGACGCCGCAGGCCACGCCCTCGACCAGGTCCTCGGGCGTGCCGACACCCATCAGGTAGCGCGGCTTGTGTGCCGGCAGCCGGTGCGGCGTGTGCGCCATGATGCGCAGCATCTCGTCCTTGGGCTCGCCGACGCTGACGCCGCCGATCGCGTAGCCCGGCAGGTCCATCTCGACCAGCGCCTCCAGCGACTCCTGGCGCAGGTGCTCGAACATGCCGCCCTGGACGATGCCGAACAGCGCGTTCGGGTTCTCCAGCCGCGCGAACTCGGCGATGCAGCGTTTCGCCCAGCGCCGGCTCAGCTCCATCGACGCGCGCGCCTCGGCTTCGGTCGTGATGCGGCCCTTGGTCTCGTAGGGCGTGCACTCGTCGAACTGCATGACGATGTCGGAGTTCAGCACCGTCTGGATCTGCATGCTGACTTCGGGCGTCAGGAACAGCTTGTCGCCGTTGACCGGCGAGGCGAACTTGACGCCCTCCTCGCTGATCTTGCGCATCTCGCCCAGGCTCCAGACCTGGAAGCCGCCGCTGTCGGTGAGGATGGGCTTGTCCCAGCCTTCGAAGCGGTGCAGGCCGCCGAAGCTCTGCAGCACGTCGAGCCCCGGGCGCATCCACAGGTGGAAGGTGTTGCCGAGGATGATCTGGGCGCCGGCTTCCTCCAGCGAGCGCGGCAGCACGCCCTTGACGGTGCCGTAGGTGCCCACCGGCATGAAGATCGGCGTCTCGACGACGCCGTGGTTCAGCGTCAAGCGACCGCGGCGCGCGTGGCCCTCGGTCTTCAGCAGTTCGTATCGCAGCATGGGATGGGGAAAGGTCAGGCGCGGCGCTCGAGCAGCATCGCGTCGCCGTAGCTGAAGAAGCGATAGCGCGCTTCGACGGCATGGCGGTACAGCGCGTGCATGTGCTCGAAGCCCGTGAACGCGCTGACCAGCATCAGCAGCGTGCTCTTGGGCAGGTGGAAGTTGGTGACCAGCAGGTCGACGACGCGGAACTCGAAGCCCGGGCGGATGAAGAGGTCGGTGTCGCCCGCGCCGGCTTCGAGCGCGCCGCCGATCGCCGCCGACTCCAGCGCCCGCAGCGTCGTCGTACCGGCGGCGACGATGCGCCCGCCGCGCGCACGCGTCTCGCGGATCGCCTCGACGGTGGCGGCGTCGACCTCCCAGCGCTCGCGGTGCATGCGGTGCTCGTCGAGGTTCTCGGCACGCACCGGCTGGAAGGTGCCGGCGCCGACGTGCAGCGTCACCGCGGCGCGCTTCACGCCGCGCGCGTCCAGCGCCGCCAGCACGCCGGCGTCGAAGTGCAGCGACGCGGTCGGCGCGGCCACCGCGCCGGGGCGCGCGGCGAACACCGTCTGGTAGCGCTCGACGTCCTCGGCCGCGTCCTCGTGCGTGATGTACGGCGGCAGCGGCACGTGGCCGTGGCGCTCCAGCAGCACGAAGGGGTCGTCGGGGAAGCGCAGGTGGAACAGCGAGCCGTCGACGCCGTCGCGGCCCAGCACCTCGGCGTCGAAGGCGTCGGCGAAACGCACCGTCGTGCCCGGGCGCGGCGACTTGCTGGCGCGCAGGTGGGCCAGCACCTCGTGGCCGCCGAGCACGCGTTCGACCAGCGCCTCGACGCTGCCGCCGGTGGGCTTTTCGCCGTGCAGCCGGGCCTTGATGACGCGGGTGTCGTTGAAGACCAGCAGGTCGCCCGGGGCCAGCAGCTGCGGCAGTTCGCGGAACACGCGGTCCACCGGCAGCGCGCCGCGGCCGTCGAGCAGGCGCGAGGCGCTGCGTTCGGGGGCCGGGTGCTGGGCGATCAGCTCGGGCGGGAGCGGGAAGTCGAAATCGGAGAGGGAGTAGGAAGTCATCGTGCAGGCTGTACCGGCCTGGAGTCGCGACGGGGTCGATTGTTCCATGCCCTCGGCAGCGACAATCCCGGGCCATGTCGGAAACCGCACGCCAGAGCACGAAATCGGCCCCGCAGCGGGCGATGGAGCGCCTGGGCCTGCTGCGCGACATCGACCTCGCGCTGCACCTGCCGATGCGCTACGAGGACGAGACGCGCATCGAGCCCGTCGCCGCACTGCACGACGGCGACACGGCGCAGGTCGAGGGCGTCGTGCGCCATTGCCAGGTCGAGATCCGCTCGCGCCGCCAGCTCGTCGTGCGCCTGGCCGACGACAGCGGCGAGCTGACGCTGCGTTTCCTGCACTTCTACCCGTCGACGCAGAAGCAGCTGGCGGTCGGCAGCCGGGTGCGCGTGCGTGGCGAGGTCCGCGTCGGCTTCCTCGGCCGCGAGATGGTGCATCCGACGGTCAAGCGCGTCGACGAGCACACGCCGCTGGCAGCCTCGCTGACGCCGGTCTACCCGGCCAGCGCGCAGCTGCCGCAGGCCTATCTGCGCAAGGCCGTGGCCGCCGGCCTGTCGCGTGCGCCGCTGGACGAAGTGCTGCCGCCCGGCGTCGTGCCGAGCGGGCTGCCGCCGCTGCGCGAGGCGCTGCGCCTGCTGCACCACCCGCCGCCGGGCATCGCGATGGGCGCGCTCGAAGACCACAGCCACCCGGCCTGGCAGCGGCTGAAGTTCGACGAGCTGCTGGCGCAGCAGCTGTCGCAGCTGCAGGCACGCCTGGAGCGTTCGCGCCTGGCCGCGCCGGCGCTGCGCGACAGCACGCTGCCGGCGCGCCTGCGCACGGTGCTGCCGTTCACGCTGACCGCGGCGCAGGAGCGTGTCGTCGCCGAAATCGACGCCGACCTGGCGCTGGCGCAGCCGATGCACCGGCTGCTGCAGGGCGACGTCGGCTCGGGCAAGACCGTCGTCGCGGCGCTGGCCGCGGCCACCGCGATCGGCTCGGGCTGGCAGTGCGCGCTGATGGCGCCGACCGAGATCCTCGCCGAGCAGCACTTCAAGAAGCTCGTCGACTGGCTGCTGCCGCTCGGGCTGGAGGTCGCCTGGCTGACCGGCAGCCGCAAGGGCAAGCAGCGCCAGGCGATGCTGGCGAAGATCGCCTCGGGCCAGGCGGCGCTGGTCGTCGGCACGCACGCGGTGATCCAGGAGGACGTGGTCTTCGCGCGCCTCGGGCTGGCCGTCGTCGACGAGCAGCACCGCTTCGGCGTCGCCCAGCGTCTGGCGCTGCGGCGCAAGCTGGAGCTGCAGGCACTGGAGCCGCACCTCTTGATGATGAGCGCCACGCCGATCCCGCGCACTCTGGCGATGACCTACTTCGCCGACCTGGCGGTCAGCACGATCGACGAGCTGCCGCCCGGGCGCACGCCGGTCGTCACCAAGGTCTTCGCCGACGACAAGCGCGAGCAGGTGGTGGAGAAGATCCGCGACGAGGTCGCGCGCGGGCGCCAGGTCTACTGGGTCTGCCCGCTGGTCGACGAGAGCGAGCACATCGACCTGCAGAACGCGACCGCGACGCATGCCCAGCTGAGCGAGGCGCTGCCGGGCGTGTCGGTCGGCCTGCTGCACGGACGCATGGCCGCCGCCGACAAGGCTGCGACCATGGCCGAGTTCTCGGCCGGGCGCATGCAGCTGCTGGTGGCGACGACGGTCATCGAGGTCGGTGTCGACGTGCCCAACGCCAGCCTGATGGTCATCGAGCACGCCGAACGTTTCGGCCTGGCCCAGCTGCACCAGCTGCGCGGGCGCGTCGGCCGCGGCGCGGTGGCCAGCGTCTGCGTGCTGCTCTACACCGCGCCGCTGTCGGCCACCGGCAAGGCGCGGCTGCGCGCGATGGCCGAGACCACCGACGGCTTCGAGATCGCGCGCCGCGACCTCGACATCCGCGGCCCCGGCGAGTTCATGGGCTCGCGCCAGAGCGGCGACGCGCTGCTGCGTTTCGCCGACCTGGCCGAAGACGACGCGCTGCTGGAGCGCGCCCGCGAACTCGCGCCGAAGCTGCTGCGCGAGCAGCCGGCGGCGGCGCGTGCGCACGTGCAGCGCTGGCTGGGCGGCAAGGCGGAGTTCCTCAAGGCATGACTACACTGCCCCGCATGAACCCCTCGAACATCGCCTTCATCGGCGGCGGCAACATGGCCGGCGCCTTGATCGGCGGGCTGCTGAAGAGCGGCCGTGCGCCGGCGTCCATCCTCGTCGTCGAGCCCTTCGCGGCGCAACGCGAGCGGCTGCAGCGCGAGTTCGGCCTGGCGCCGCTGGCCGAAGCCGGCCCGGCGCTGGCCTCGGCCGGCATCGTCGTCTGGGCGGTCAAGCCGCAGCTGTTCCGCGACGCGGCGGCGCCCTGCGCGGCGCACGTCGGCGGCGCGCTGCAGCTGAGCGTGATGGCCGGCGTGCGCAGCGACGCGATCGCCCGCGCCAGCGGCAGCCAGCGCGTCGTGCGCGCGATGCCGAACACGCCGGCGCTGATCGGCCGCGGCGTCGCCGGGCTCTACGCGCGCGACGCGGTGACGCCGGACGAACGCGGCGCCGTCGAGGCGCTGCTGGCGCCGACCGGGCGCACGGTCTGGGTCGAACGCGAAGCCGACCTCGACGCGGTGACCGCGCTGTCGGGCTCGGGCCCGGCCTACGTCTTCTACGTGCTCGAGGCGATGATGAAAGCCGGCGTCGAGATGGGCCTGCCCGAAGCCCAGGCACGCGCGCTGGCGCTGGCCACCTTCGACGGCGCGACGGCGCTGGCCGAAGCCTCGCCGCTGCCACCGGCCGAGCTGCGCGCCCAGGTCACGTCCAAGGGCGGTACGACCTACGCGGCGATCACCTCGATGGAAGCCGACGGCGTCGGCCCGGCCGTCGTGCGGGCGATAGCCCGGGCGCGGGAACGCGCGCGGGAACTGGGCGACGAGTTCGGCGGCTGAGGCTCAGCGCATCGCCAGGTCGACGACGACCCCGGCGAAGACCGCGAAGCCCACCCAGTGGTTGACGCGGAAGGCGCGGAAGCAGCCTTCGCGGCTGCGCTCGCGGATCATCGACCAGTGCCACAGCGCCTGCGCCGCGGCCACGGCGATGCCGAGCAGGAACCACTCGCCCAGGCCCAGCGAGCGCCCGACGACGGCCCAGATCGCGAGGAACAGGCCGTAGAAGGCCATCACGCCGGAGACGTCGAAACGGCCGAGCGTGATCGCCGAGGTCTTGATGCCGATCTTCAGGTCGTCGTCGCGGTCGACCATCGCGTACTCGGTGTCGTAGGCCAGCACCCAGAACAGGTTGCCGAGCAGCAGCCACCAGGCATGCGACGGCACGGCGCCGAAGGTCCATTCCTGGCCGCCCTGCGCGGCGGCGAAGGCCATCGGGATGCCGAAGCTGAAGGCCACGCCCAGCACCGCCTGCGGCATCGAGACGAAACGTTTGGCGTACGGATAGACCAGCGTCACCGCCAGGCCGAAGAAGGACAGCAGGATCGTCGGCGGGTTGGTCGTCAGCACCAGCAGGAAGGAGACGAAGGCCAGCGCCGCGCCGACGCCCAGCGCGTCGGGCACGCCCAGCGCGCCGCTGGTCACCGGGCGCTGCGAGGTGCGTTTGACGTGGCGGTCGAACTCGCGGTCGGCGACGTCGTTGATGCAGCAGCCGGCGCTGCGCATCAGCACCGTGCCCAGCGTGAAGACGGCGATCAGGTGCAGACCGGGGAAGCCGTCGGCGGCGATCCACAGCGCGGCCAGCGTCGGCCACAGCAACAACAGCCAGCCGGCCGGGCGGTCCCAGCGGATCAGGTCCAGGTAGAGATTGAAGCGGCGCGCGGCGATCACGACGGCGATTATCCGGCGAGCCGCGTGCCTGCCCGCGACGGCGATGAGGGCGGCTCGCCAGCGCAACCCTGGGGACAGACCGCCGAAGGCGGTCAGGGGAGCGGCGATGGCATGCGCGCCGACGCCGATCCGGGTCTCCCGGTCGGCGTCGGTAGCCCCCTCGGGGGGCGGCCGCCAGGCGGCCGGGGGTGCTGTATATTCATACAGTCATGGAGCTATCGAAGAAGCTCGCGATCCTCGCCGACGCCGCCAAGTACGACGCGTCCTGCACCAGCAGCGGAGCCGCCCCGCGCGACTCGCGCGGCGGCCGCGGCATCGGCTCGACGGCACCGATGGGCATCTGCCACAGCTACACACCCGACGGCCGCTGCGTGTCGCTGCTGAAGGTGCTGCTGACCAACTACTGCGTCTACGACTGCCTTTACTGCGTCAACCGGGTCACGAGCAACGTGCCGCGCGCGCGTTTTCGCATCGACGAGATCGTCGCGCTGACGCTGGACTTCTACCGCCGCAACTGCATCGAGGGCCTGTTCCTCAGCTCGGGCATCGTGCGCAGCCCCGACTACACGATGGAGCAGCTCGTCGAGGTGGCGCGCCGGCTGCGCGAGGACCACGACTTCCGCGGCTACATCCATCTGAAGACCATCCCCGACGCCAGCCCCGAACTGCTGGCCGCCGCCGGCCGCCACGCCGACCGGCTGAGCCTGAACGTCGAGCTGCCGACGCCGCAAGGCCTGGCGACGCTGGCGCCGCAGAAGGACGCGCTGGCGATCCGCGGCGCGATGGGCCGGCTGCACCGCCGCATCGAGGCCGCGAAGGACGCCGCGCGCGAACGTGCCCCGGTCTCGCTGCCCGGCGCCCCGGCGCGGCGGGCGGCGCCGCCGCGTTTCGCACCCGGTGGCCAGAGCACGCAGATGATCGTCGGCGCCGACGCCAGCGACGACCGCACGATCATCACCACCGCCGCGACGCTGTACCGCGACTACCGGCTGCGCCGCGTCTACTACTCGGCCTTCAGTCCGATCCCCGACGCCGCACGGTCGCTGCCGCCGGTGGCGCCGCCGCTGGTGCGCGAGCACCGGCTGTACCAGGCCGACTGGCTGGTGCGCTTCTACGGCTTCGGCCACGACGAGATCGTCACCGGCGGCGACGGCATGCTGGCGCTCGAACACGACCCCAAGCTCGCCTGGGCGCTGGCGCACCGCGAGCGTTTCCCGGTCGACCTGAACACCGCGCCGCGCGAACTGCTGCTGCGCGTGCCCGGGCTGGGCGTGCGCACCGTCGAGCGCCTGCTGCTGGCGCGCCAGGGCCGCCGCCTGCGCCACGCCGACCTGAAGGCGCTGCGCGTGCCGCTGGCCAAGGCCCTGCCCTTCGTCGTGCTCGCCGACCACCGGCCCGGCAAGGCGCTGGAGGCGGCCACGGCGCCGCGCGCGGCGCAGCAGCTCGGGCTGTTCGACGCCGCGCCGGCATGACGCGCATCGAACTGGCGCACGAAGCCGACTTCGACGGCTTCCGCAGCGCCGCGCGCGCGCTGCTGGCCGCCGGCACGCCGCCCGAGGCGGTGAGCTGGCAGGTCGCCGGAGGCGCCGACGCCGATCTCTTCGTCGCCGAGCCCGCGCCCGCGTTCATGGCGGCCGACGCACCGCCCCTGGCCGTGCCGGCGGCCTTCGTCGCGCTGGCCGAGCTCGTCGTGCAGCACGCCGACCCGGCGCGTTTCACGCTGCTGTACCGGCTGCTGTGGCGGCTGCAGCGCGAGCCGGCGCTGCGCCGCGACCCGCTGGACGCCGACCGCCACCGCGCCGCCGCGATGGCCCAGGCCGTGCGCCGCGAGCAGCACCACATGGAAGCCTTCGTGCGCTTTCGCAGCGCCCCGGGCGCCGACGGCGAGCCCTGGCAGATGGCCTGGTACGAGCCGGCGCACCACGTCGTCGACGCCGTCGCGCCCTTCTTCGCCCGCCGCTTCGCGACGCTGCGCTGGAGCCTGCTGACGCCGCGGCGCAGCGCGCGCTGGGACGGCGAGCGCCTCGCTTTCGGCCCCGGCGCCCGCCGCGAAGACGCGCCCGGCGCCGACGCCGGCGAGTCGCTCTGGCTCACCTACTACGCCAGCACCTTCAACCCGGCGCGGCTGAACACGCGTGCGCTCGACCAGCACCTGCCGCGCCGCTATCGCGAGCACCTGCCCGAAGCGGCGCTGATTCCGGCGCTGACGGCCGAGGCCGGCGCACGCACCCAGGCGATGCTGGCATGCCCGCCCACCGCCGCGGCACGGCGCTTGCCGATTTCGCCCATGGCGCCGCGACCCGAACCCGCGCCGCCGGCGGCCGGGCGGCCGGCGCGCCGCATCGCGCTCGAAGCGCAGCGCGACGCCGCCTCGGTCTGCCGCGAATGCCCGCTGGGCGCGCTGGCCACGCAGACCGTCTTCGGCGAAGGCCCGCTCGACGCGCCGCTGATGCTGGTCGGCGAACAGCCGGGCGACCAGGAAGACCGCCAGGGCCGGCCTTTCGTCGGCCCGTCGGGGCAGCTGCTCGACCGTGCACTCGTCGCGCTCGGCTGGGACCGTTCGGTGGCCTACGTCACCAATGCCGTCAAGCACTTCAAGTACGAACCGCGTGGCAAGCGCCGCATGCACAAGACGCCGGCGCAGCGCGAAGCCGACGCCTGCCGGCACTGGCTCGAAGCCGAGATCACGCTGGTGCGGCCGAAAGCCGCGATCGCGCTCGGCGCAACTGCGGCGCGCCAGCTGCTCGGCCGCCAGGTCGCCGTGATGCAGGAGCGCGGCCGCTGGCTCCGGCGCGACGACGGCCTGGCGGTGCTGGTGACGCTGCACCCGTCGGCGCTGCTGCGCGGCGACCCGGCCGAACGCGAGAGCGCCTGGGCCGCCTGGCTGGACGATCTGCGCGCCGCCGACGCGGTCGCCCGCGGCGAAGCGCCGCCATGAACACGCCGCTGTCGACCGCGCAGCCGGACCTGTTCGGCAGCGCCGACGTGCTGCCGCCGGGTTTCGTCTTCACGCCCGGCTTCGTGACGCCGGCCGAGGAGGCGGCGCTGATCGCGCTGGCCGCGACGCTGCCCTTCGCCGAGGCGCGCTATCACCAGTACACGGCGCGCCGGCGCGTCGTCGCCTGGGGCTCGGCCCGGCACGCGATCACCGGCGACGAGCCCAAGCGTCAGCCGCTGCAGGCGCTGCCGCCGCTGCTGCAGGCGTTGCGCACGCGGCTGGGCACCTGGGCCGGCCTGGCGGCCGACGAGATCGTGCAGGTGCTGATGTCCGAGTACCGCCCCGGCACGCCGCTTGGCTGGCACCGCGACGCGCCGCAGTACGAGCTGATCGCCGGCGTCTCGCTGGGCGGGCCGGCGCGGTTGCGCTTGCGGCCCTGGCCACCGGAGAGCGGCGACCGCAACGAGGTCATCAGCCTGGACCTGGCGCCACGTTCGGCCTACCGCATGAGCGGCCCGGCGCGCTGGGGCTGGCAGCACGGGCTGCCGCCGGTGCCGGCGCAACGCTGGTCGGTGACGATGCGCAGCGCGCGGCGCTGATCAGCCTTCGAGCTGCTTCTGGAAGACCAGGCCCGCGTGCTCGCGCAGCGCGTGGAACTTGATCTTCGGCCAGTTCTCCTGCATCGCCCGCAGTTCGCCGGCGTATTCGAGCAGCACGCAGGGCGCGTCGACGGCGTCGAGCGCGACGCGGTGCGAGTTGCCGTCGATGAAGCGCTTCAGTTCACGCTCGCCGCCGTCGGCCTCGTCGCAGGTGACCCAGCGCGCGACGTTGTAGCGCGCCGGCATGATGCGCGCCTTCACGCCGTACTCGTGCTCCAGGCGGTGGGCGACGACTTCGAACTGCAGCTGGCCGACGGCGCCCAGCAGCAGCACGCTGCCGGCGACCGGGCGGAAGACCTGGATCGCGCCTTCCTCGCCGAGCTGGGTGAGGCCGGCGCGCAGCTGCTTGGTGCGCAGCGGGTCGGCCACTTCGACGGCGCGGAACATTTCCGGCGCGAAGAAAGGCAGGCCGGTGAACTGCAGGCTCTCGCCTTCGGTCAGCGTGTCGCCGAGCTGCAGCACGCCGTGGTTCGGGATGCCGATGATGTCGCCGCCGAAGGCCTCTTCGAGCAGCTCGCGGCGCTGCGACAGGAAGCTCACCACCGTGTTCGGCCGCAGCTCCTTGCCCGAGCGCACGACCTTCAGCCGCATGCCGCGCTCGAAGTGGCCGCTGGCCACACGCAGGAAGGCGATGCGGTCGCGGTGCGCCGGGTCCATGTTGGCCTGGATCTTGAAGACCACGCCGGTGAACTTGGGCTCGCCGGGCTGCACCTCGCGCTGCAGCGCCGGGCGCGAGCCCGGGGCCGGCGCCATGTCGACGAGCGCGTCCAGCACCTCGCGCACGCCGAAGTTGTTGATCGCCGAGCCGAAGAACATCGGCGTCTGGCGGCCGGCCAGGAACTCGGCCTCGTCGAAGCCCGGCGCCGCCTCGCGCACCAGCTCGACCTCGCTCGCGGCCTCCATGTAGGGGCTGCCGAAGCGCTCCTCGAGCACCGGGTTGGCCAGGCCCTCGATGATCTCGTCGTCGTTCGTCGCACGCTCCTCGCCGGGCGAGAAGACACGCATCTGGTCCTTGCCGAGGTCGAGCACGCCGCCGAAGAACTTGCCCATGCCCACCGGCCAGGTGAAGGGCACGACGCTCATGCCGAGCTCGCGCTCGATCTCGTCCATCAGGTCCAGCGGCTGCCGGACCTCGCGGTCCATCTTGTTGACGAAGGTGAGGATCGGCGTGTTGCGCGCGCGGCAGACCTGCAGCAGGCGGCGCGTCTGCGGCTCGACGCCGTTGGCCGCGTCGATGACCATCAGCGCCGCGTCGACCGCGGTCAGCACGCGGTAGGTGTCTTCGGAGAAGTCCTGGTGGCCCGGGGTGTCGAGCAGGTTGATGACGCAGTCGCGGTACTCCATCTGCATCACCGACGAGGCCACCGAGATGCCGCGCTGCTTCTCGATCTCCATCCAGTCGGACGTGGCGTGGCGGCTGGCCTTGCGCGCCTTCACCGAACCGGCGATCTGGATCGCGCCGGAGAACAGCAGCAGCTTCTCGGTCAGCGTGGTCTTGCCCGCGTCGGGGTGGCTGATGATCGCGAAGGTGCGGCGGCGGCGCACTTCGTGTTCGATGCGGGTCTGGGTCTCGGCGGACATGGGCGGGCTTTCAGGCGAACCGCGAATTATCGTCGGCGCGGACGAAAAAGCCCCGCCCGAAGCCGGCCTGGGCCGGCCCCGGCGGGGCCTCGTTCGCGGTGGGGCGGCCCTCAGCGGGCCGCGGGCTCACTCTTCGAGCAGCGAGCGCAGCATCCAGGCGGTCTGCTCGTGCACCGTCAGGCGCTGCGTCAGCAGGTCGGCGGTCGGCTCGTCGCCGGCGGCGTCGGCCAGCGGGAAGATGCTGCGCGCGGTGCGCGCCACGGCTTCGTGGCCTTCGACGAGGATCTTGACCATCTCCAGCGCCCTGGGCGGCGTGGCCGGCACGTCGGGCACCGTGGCCAGCGCGCCGAACTGGGCGTACGAGCCCGGCGCCGGGTGGCCCAGCGAGCGGATGCGCTCGGCGATCGGGTCGACCGCGTTCCACAGCTCCGTGTACTGGGTCATGAACATCGTGTGGAGCGTGTTGAACATCGGCCCCGTGACGTTCCAGTGGAAGTTGTGCGTGGTCAGGTACAGCGTGTAGGTGTCGGCCAGCAGCTTGCTGAGGCCACCGGCGATCGCGCCGCGGTCCTTGTCGCTGATGCCGATGTTGATCGCCGGCGCGCCGCCGGCGGCTTTCTTCTTCGCCATTCGCTCTCTCCTGAAGGGGACGGTTTCCCTGCGGACTCTACCGAAGCCGCGTGACGGTGTCGGTTCGGCCCGATCAAGACTCAGGCAATGGGCCAGCGCCCGCTGGCCAGCACCGCCAGCCCGAAGGCGACGATCGCGCCACCCAGGCCCTTGCGCAGCCGCTTCAGCGTCGTGTTCATCTCGTACTCCTTGCCAGGTCCGGAAAACCGGAGACGGCTTCAGCGTACGAGCGGCGGCCGCCGCGGGCCAGTTGATCGTCTCGAAGGCGGCGATAGCGCCGCCGGGCGCCGCTACAGCCGGAACAGCTGCACGGAACGTTTGAGCGTCTCGGTGCGCTGGTACAGCGCCTGCACCGCCGTGGCGGTCTGCTGCACGAGTTCGGCATTGGCCTCGGTCATGCGGCCGAGCTCGCTGACCGCGCCGTTGACCTGCTCGATGCCCGAGGACTGCTCCTCGGCGGCGCGCGTGATCGCCTGAATCATCTCGCCGACGCGCTGCACCTCGCCGACGGTGCGGCCGATCGTCTCGTTGGCCTCGCCCATCTGGCGCGCGCCGTCGGCCACCTGCTCGACCGAGGCCATGATCAGGCCGCGCACGTCCTGCGCCGCGTTGGCGCTGCGCTGCGCCAGTGCCCGCACCTCGGCGGCGACGACGGCGAAGCCGCGGCCCTGCTCGCCCGCGCGGGCCGCCTCGACGGCGGCGTTCAGCGCCAGCAGATTGGTCTGGAAGGCTATGCCTTCGATGATCTGGACGATCTCGGTGACGCGCCGCGACGAGGCCTCGACGGCCTGCATCGTCGCGCCGACGCGCTCCATCGCCTGGCCGCCGTCGGTGGCGACGGTCGCCGTCTGCTCGCTCTGGCGCAGCACCTCGCCGGCGGTGGCCGCGGCGTGGCGCACGGTGCCGGCGATCTGCTCCATCGACGCGGCGGTCTTCTGCAGCGCGTCGTGCTGGGCCTCGGTGCGCTTGGACAGGTCCTCGCTGCCGCGCGCGATGCCGGCGGTGGCGCTGGCGGTGCCGGCGACTTCCTGGCGCGCGTCGCTGATCGCCGCGCGCAGGTTCAGCTGGATCTGCGTCAGCGCGCGCGTCAGCCCGCTCAGCGGGTGCGGGTGCACGTGTTCGATCGAGGTCGTCAGGTCGCAGCCGGCCAGCTCCTGGGCGAAACGTTCGGCCTCGTCGAGGCGGCGCTGGATGTGGCGGCGAAAACCGTAGGCCGAGACGGCGACGGCCGCGATGCCGACCGCCGCGGCCACCGGCAGCGGCGCGACGGTGGCGACGCCCAGCGCCAGCGCGAGCTGCGCCGTCATCACGGTGGCCAGGCGCGTGGCCAGCGACATGCGGTGCACGCGCCCGGGCAGGTCGCGCCAGCCGACCCAGCGCACGCGCCCGGCGTGCAGACGGAAGGTGGCGCGGCCCGATTCGCGTTCGGCGGCAATCCTGGCGTACAGCGCCTCGGCGGCCTGGACTTCCTCGCGCGTGGGCTTCAGCCGCACCGAGAGATAGGCCACCGGCTTGCCGTCGTGCATCACCGGGGTGACGTTGGCGCGCACCCAGTAGTGGTCGCCGTTGCGGCGCCGGTTCTTGACGATGCCGGTCCAGGGCCGGCCGCGGCCTATCGTCTGCCAGAGGTCCTTGAAGGCCTCGGGCGGCACGTCGGGGTGGCGGATCAGGTTGTGCGGCTGACCCATCAGCTCGTCGTAGGCGTAGCCGCTGACTTCGACGAAGCTGCTGTTGCAGTGCGTGATGCGGCCCTGGGGGTCGGTCGTCGAGACGATCAACGCATCGGCCGGATAGTCGTATTCCTTCTGCGTGACGGGCAGGTTGACGCGCATGGCGGACGGTCCTCTCTGATGTTCTGGGACGGACGCGGCTGATACGCCGCCGCGAGGCGTCGGTTTTCTCGAGGACTGTAGGAGCGTGGCCGTGCCGCCGTCGTGTCAAAAGGGACGCGACGGCGCGGCAAATCGTCCAAATTCACGCAAAGCGCGGCGCGGCAAGGCTCGCGCGGCGGCTCAGGCGGTCAGCCGCTTGACCCCGGGCAAGGCGCAGGCATAGATCGCGTTGCGCAGCGCGGCGATCGCTTCGTAGCGCGTGAAGGTGCGGCGCCAGACCAGCACCACGCGCCGCGTCGGCACCGGTTCGGTGAACGGGATGTAGGCGACGTGCTTGTCGGGCTCGGCCGGCAGCGACAGCTGCGGCACGACGGTGACGCCCATGCCGGCGGCGACCATGTACTTGATCGTCTCCAGCGACGAGCCCTCGAAGCTCTTGCGGATGCCCTCGGCATCGCTGGAGAAGCGTGCGTACTCGGGGCAGACCTCGAGCACGTGGTCACGGAAGCAGTGGCCGGTGCCCAGCAGCAGCATGGTCTCGGTCTTCAGCTCCTCGGCGCTGACGCTCTCGCGCCCGGCCAGCGGGTGGCTGCGCGGCACCGCGGCGAGAAAGGGCTCGTCGTACAGCGGCGCCACCGCCATGCCGGTGTCCGGGAAGGGCTCGGCCATGATCGCGCAGTCGAGCTCGCCGGTGCGCAGCGACTCCAGCAGCTTGACCGTGAAGTTCTCCTGGATCATCAGCGGCATCTGCGGCACGAGCTCGATCGCGCTGCGCACCAGGTCGGGCAGCAGGTAGGGCCCGATCGTGTAGATGACGCCCATGCGCAGCGGGCCGGAGACCGGGTCCTTGCCGCGCTTGGCGATCTCGCGGATGGCCTGCGCCTGCTCGATGACCTGCTGCGCCTGGCGCACGATCTCCTCGCCCAGCGGCGTGACGCTGACCTCGCTGGCGCCGCGCTCGAAGAGCTTGACGTCGAGTTCCTCCTCCAGCTTCTTGATCGCGACGCTGAGCGTCGGCTGCGACACGAAGCAGGCCTCGGCGGCGCGGCCGAAGTGCCGTTCGCGCGCCACCGCGACGATGTACTTGAGCTCGGTGAGGGTCATGGTGCGATTGTCGCCGGCCGCGCCCAGGCCTGAGGACATGCGAAATTTGCATGCAAAACCAGGGTCAGCGCGAATCCCACGATGCGGACGGCGTCCTACAGTCGCCCCCAGCGCGCCCGGGGAGCCGTCCACGAGACGGCCGCCCCGCGCGACACCCTCCCACCAGGAAGATTCCGATGCCGCAACCGCTTTCCTTCGTCCACCCGACGCCGCACAGCCCCTGGGGCACCTACCTCGCCCAGGTCGACCGGGTCGTGCCCTATCTCGGCCACCTCGCCCGCTGGGCCGAGACGCTCAAGCGCCCGAAACGCGCGCTGATCGTCGACATCCCGATCGAGATGGACGACGGCCGCATCGAGCACTTCGAGGGCTACCGCGTGCAGCACAACATGTCGCGCGGCCCGGGCAAGGGCGGCGTGCGCTACCACCCCGACGTCACGCTCGAGGAAGTGATGGCGCTGTCGGCGTGGATGAGCATCAAGAACGCCGCCGTCAACCTGCCCTACGGCGGCGCCAAGGGCGGCGTGCGCGTCGACCCCAAGCAGCTGACGCACAAGGAGCTGGAGCGCATGACGCGGCGCTACACCAGCGAGATCGGTCTGATCATCGGCCCGCAGCAGGACATCCCGGCGCCGGACGTGAACACCAACCCGCAGATCATGGCGTGGATGATGGACACGTACTCGATGAACGTCGGCGCCACCGCGACCGGCGTCGTCACCGGCAAGCCGATCCACCTCGGCGGCTCGCTGGGCCGCGTGAAGGCCACCGGCCGCGGCGTCTTCGTCACCGGGCGCGAGGCGGCGCGCCGCCTCGGGCTGGACCTGAACGGCGCACGCGTCGCGGTGCAGGGCTTCGGCAACGTCGGCTCGTCGGCGGCGGAGCTCTTCGCCCAGGCCGGCGGACGCATCGTCGCGGCCCAGGACCACACCGGCACCATCGTCAACGACAAGGGCCTGGACATCGCCGACCTGACGGCGCACGTGAAGGCCACCGGCGGCGTCGGCGGCTTCCGCGGCGGCGAAGCGGCCGACGGCGAGAGCTTCTGGGACGTGGCCTGCGACATCCTCGTGCCGGCGGCGCTGGAAGGCCAGATCACCGCGGCGCGCGCGCAGCGCCTGAAGGCGCGCATCGTGCTGGAAGGCGCCAACGGCCCGACGCTGCCCGACGCCGACGACATCCTCGCCGAGCGCGGTGTGCTGGTCGTGCCCGACGTGATCTGCAACGCCGGCGGCGTGACCGTCAGCTACTTCGAGTGGGTGCAGGACTTCAGTTCGTTCTTCTGGACCGAAGACGAGATCAACGTGCGCCTCGAGAAGATCATGATCGGCGCCTTGAAGCGCATCTGGGACACCGCCGACCGCCACCAGATCACGCTGCGCACCGCCACCTTCGCGGTGGCGTGCGAGCGCATCCTGATGGCCCGCGAAGAACGCGGCCTGTATCCCTGAGGTCAGCGAGCGCCGGAGAAGCTCCCCGCCACCGGCGATCAAGCTTCCCGCCACGGCCCGGCTCTGCCGGGCCGTCGGCGGACGGCCTTGCAGGCCGCGCCGGGCCAGTGGCCCGGCTCCTCGCAAGGCGAGAACCGTCCGACAGGACCGTTCTCGTCCAAGCTCGGCCCCCTTGGGGGGGTAGCGAGCGTCAGCGAGCTTGGGGGCTCTCAGGTTCTCTCAGGAAGATCTCGACGCGGCGGTTCTTGGCGCGGCCGGCGTCGCTGCCGTTGTCGGCCACCGGCTCGCGCGAGCCGCGGCCGGCGATCTCCAGGCGGGACGAGGGCACGCCCCGGTCTTCGAGGTAGTCGCGCACGGTGCGGGCGCGGGCCAGCGACAGCGGGTCGTTGATCGCGTCGCTGCCGGTGCTGTCGGTGTGGCCGACGATGCGCACGTGCATCGTCTGGTCCAGGCCCTTGGCGAACTGGTCCAGCACCGGGCGCAGCGAGGGCTGCAGGTCCGAGCGGCCGACAGCGAAGGACAGGTCGCTGGGCACGTTGACCTTCAGCTGGTTGTCCGGCGTGCGCGCGACGTCGATGCCGGTGCCGGCGGTGGCCTGCTCCATCGCCCGGCGTTTGTCTTCCATGCGCTTGGACCACAGATTGCCGCCGACGGCGCCGACGACGCCGCCGATGACGGCGCCCGTGCCGGCCTTGCCGCCGGTGGCCTTGCTCAGCACCGCACCGCCGAGCGCGCCGATGGCGGCACCGGTGGCCGTGCCCTTGGAACGTTCGTCCATGTTCTCGCAACCGGCCAGCACGGCGACGGCGGCGACGACGGCGGCGATGCGCAGCGTGCCTCGTGGGGTCATTCGTCTTCTCCTTGTCTTGCGTCACGACCGGGCCGGCACGCGGCGGATGCCGCGGCGGGCCCGGGTTCCGTAGGATCTTAGGTTCCGATCCGAGACCCCGGTAAGCAACGGTATACCGCGATGAAACGCCGCTCCGCCCTGCTCGGCCTGGGCGCCTGGGCCGCCTCGTTCGGCGCCCGCGCCGCCGAGGCCTGGCCCACCCGCCCGGTGCACCTGATCGTGCCCAGCGGCCCCGGCAGCTCGCTGGACCTGATCGCACGCGCGCTCGCCGAACGCCTGGCGGCACGCTGGGGCCAGCCGGTCGTCGTCGACGACAAGCCGGGGGCCGGCGGCGTGATCGGCGTCGACGCTGCGGCCAAGGCGCGCGACGGCCACAGCTTCGTGCTCGGCTTCAACGGCCCGCTGGCCTTCGCGCCCTTCCTCTACCGCCGCCTGCCTTACGAC
The DNA here is from genome assembly GCF_000284255.1 of Rubrivivax gelatinosus IL144. NCBI lineage: Bacteria > Pseudomonadati > Pseudomonadota > Betaproteobacteria > Burkholderiales > Sphaerotilaceae > Rubrivivax > Rubrivivax gelatinosus. Next base: position 88,432 of record NC_017075.1, on the reverse strand, counting down.
CCGGCACACGACCTGGTGCCGATCGTGATGACGACCTCGCAGCCCAACGTGCTGGCCGTCAACGCCGAGCGCGTGCCGGCACGCACGGTGGCCGAGTTCGTCGCCTGGGCGCGCACGCGCCGCGACGGCATCGCCTACTCGTCGCTGGGCAACGGCAGCTCGGCGCACCTGACGATGGAACTGTTCCTGCACGAGGCCCGCCTCGCCGGCGTGCACGTGCCCTACAACGGCTCGCCGCCGGCAGCGCTGGCCGTGGCCCAGGGCGAGGCCGACGCCAGCTTCATGGTCGCGCCGGCGCTGCTGCCGCATGCACGCGCCAGACGCGTGCGTCTGCTGGCCGTCACCGGTGCCGAACGTCTGCACTCGCTGCCCGAGCTGCCGACGATGGCCGAGGCCGGTTACCCGGCCGTGCAGTCGCTGGCCTGGAACGGCCTGCTGGCGCCGGCGGGCACGCCCGAGGCGGTGATCGCGCGCGTCGCCGCCGACGTCAACGCCGTGCTGCGCGAGCCCGCCGTGCGTCAGGCGCTCGACGCGCAAGGCCTCGCGCCGGTGGGCGGCAGCGGCGCCGACTTCCGTCGTACGATCGACGCCGAAATCAAGCGCTGGGGCCCGGTGATCACGCGCCTGGGCGTCCGGCTCGACTAGCAGAACGCACAAATCCGATCGCCATGACGACCCCGACGCTGTCCTACGACGTCTCCGACGCCGACTTCGAAACCGCCGTCCTCGACCGCTCGCTCGACGTGCCGGTGCTGCTGGACTGCTGGGCGCCGTGGTGCGGCCCCTGCCGCTCGCTCGGCCCCATCCTCGAGAAGCTGGTGCAGGCCTACGGCGGCCGCTTCGTGCTGGCCAAGCTGAACACCGACGAGTCGCCGCAGGTCGCGCAGGCGATGGGCATCCGCAGCATTCCGCAGGTGACGCTGTTCGCGGGCGGCCGGCCGGTCGACCAGTTCATGGGCGCGCTGCCCGAAGGCCAGATCCGCGCCTTCCTCGACCGCCACCTCGGCCCGGCCGACGAGCAGCCCGAGCAAGAGCCGCAATGGGGCCCGCTCGACGAAGCCGAGGCCCTGCTCGGCGAAGGCGCGCTGGCCGAAGCCCAGGCGCTGCTGGAGGCGATCCCCGAAGCCGAGCGCGACGAGCGCCACGCCAAGCTGCTCAAGCGCCTGGCGCTGGCCTCACAGGCGCCCGCAGGCGACCCGGCGGCGCTGGCGGCGCGCATCGCCGCCAACCCGAAGGACTTCGACGCGCGTTTCGCGCTGGCCGCGCTGCACGCCCACCGCGGCGACTTCGCCGCCGCCTTCGAGCAGCTGCTGGACATCGTGCTGCGCGACAAGGCCGAGTGGCGCGAGAAGGCGCGTGTGCAGATGGTCGAGTGGTTCGAGGTCTGCCCCGATCCCGAGGTCGTCAGCCACGGCCGGCGCTACCTCGGGATGTACCTCAACTGAGGCGCGCGCAAGAGGCCGCGAGGCCTCTCGCGCTCAGTGGCCCAGCCCGGCCAGCAGCTCGGCGTTGCCGCCGGCGGCGGCGGTGTTCACCGTCAGCGTCTGCTCGGCGCAGAAGCGGTACAGGTAGTGCGGGCCGCCGGCCTTGGGGCCGGTGCCCGACATCCCTTCGCCACCGAAAGGCTGCACGCCGACGACCGCGCCGATGATGTTGCGGTTGACGTAGACGTTGCCGATGCGCGCCAGCTGCGCGATGCGCTCGGCGCGGCTGTCGATGCGCGTCTGCACGCCCAGCGTCAGCCCGTAGCCCAGCGCGTTGATGCGCGCGACGAGCTGCTCGACGTCGCCGCTCCAGCGCAGCAGATGCAGCACCGGGCCGAAGATCTCCTCGCGCAGGTCCTCGACGGCGCCGATCTCGAAAGCCACCGGCGCCACCAGGCGCGGCACGGCCGGCGCCGCCGGCGCCGGCGTCTCGCCGACGAGGCGCGCTTCGGCGCGCAGACGGGCGACGTGGCGCTCCAGATTCGCGAACGCCTCGTCGTCGATGACCGGGCCGACGTCGGTGGACAGCAGCGCCGGGTCGCCCAGCGAGAGTTCCTTCATCGCCCCGGCGAGCATCGTGAACACGCCGTCGGCGACGCTCTCGTGCACCGCCAGCAGGCGCAGCGCCGAGCAGCGCTGGCCGGCCGAGCGGAAGGCGCTCTGCACGACCGCGTCGACCACCTGCTCGGGCAGCGCGGTGCTGTCGACGATCATCGCGTTGAGGCCGCCGGTCTCGGCGATCAGCGGCACGATCGCGCCGTCCTTGGCCGCCAGCGTGCGGTTGATGAGCCGCGCGACCTGGGTGCTGCCGGTGAAGCAGACGCCCGCGGTGCGCGCGTCGGCCACCAGCGCGGCGCCGACGGTCTCGCCGGGGCCGTGCAGCAGCGCCAGCGCGTCCTCGGGCACGCCGGCCTCGTGCAGCAGGGCGACGAAACGTGCGGCCACCGCCGGCGTCTGCTCGGCCGGCTTGGCGGCGACGGGGTTGCCGGCGACCAGCGCCGCCACCACCTGGCCGGCGAAGATCGCCAGCGGGAAGTTCCACGGGCTGATGCAGACGAAGACGCCGCGGCCGTGCAGGCGCAGCGTGTTGCGCTCGCCGGTCGGGCCGGGCAGCAGCTGCTCGCCCAGGCGCGCCTCGGCCTGCTCGGCGTAGTAGCGGCAGAAGTCGGCGGCCTCGCGCACCTCGGAGACGGCGTCGCCCAGCGTCTTGTGCGCTTCCTTGACGAGCAGGCCGCAGTACTCGGGCAGGCGCGCTTCGAGCAGGTCGGCGGCGCGGCGCAGCGCGCCGGCACGCTCGGCCAGCGGGCGCGCGCTCCAGGCGCCGAAGCCGGCGGCCAGCCGCGCCATCGCGGCAGCGCTGTCCTCGGGGCGGGCCTCGGCGACGGCAGGCACGCGCGTCGCGGCGACGGCGGCCAGCAGCGGCGCACGCATCGCCTCGCAGGCCAGATCGGCACCAGCGGAGTTGGGCCGCGTCGGGCCGTACAGCGCCGCCGGCAGCGGCAGGCCGGACTCCGCCGTGGGCGCCAGCGGCGAGGCCAGCAGCTCCGCGGGCGCCACCGCCGGGTCGGCGAGCTGGTGCACGAAGGACGAATTGGCGCCGTTCTCCAGCAGCCGGCGCACCAGGTAGGCCAGCAGGTCGCGGTGCTCGCCGACCGGGGCGTAGACGCGGCAGGCGATGCTGCCGTCCTTGAGCACCTCGCGGTACACGCCCTCGCCCATGCCGTGCAGGCGCTGCATCTCGAAGGGCACGCCGGCGGCACGCGCCATCTGCAGGATCGCGGCGATGGTGCCGGCGTTGTGCGAGGCGAACTGCGGGTACAGCACGTCGGCGTGGCCCAGCATCGCGCGCGCGCAGGCCAGGTAGGAGACGTCGGTGTGGTGCTTGTGCGTGAACACCGGGTAGGCCGGCAGACCCAGCTCCTGGGCGCGTTTGGCCTCGCCGTCCCAGTAGGCGCCCTTGACCAGGCGGACCATGAAGCGCAGGCCGTGGCGGCGGGCGATCGCGGCGACCTCGTCGATGACCGCCAGCGCGCGCGTCTGGTAGGCCTGCATGGCCAGGCCGAAGCCCTGCCACTGCGGGAAGGCGGCGGCGATGCGGTCGGCGATGGCGTCGAAGACGTCCAGCGAGAGCTCCAGGCGGTCGACCTCCTCGGCGTCGATCGTCAGGTTCAGGTTGGCGGCGGCGGCGCGTTCGACCAGCGTCCAGACGCGCGGCAGCAGGGTCTCGAAGACGCGCTCGCGCTGCGCGTCCTCGTAGCGCGAGAACAGCGCCGACAGCTTGATCGAGATGCCGTCGCCTTCCATCGGCGGCAGCGGCCCGCGTTCGGCGCGGCCCGAGGCGATGGCGGCGATCGCGTTCTCGTAGCTGGCGAGATAACGCTCGGCGTCGTCTTCGGTGCGCGCGCCCTCGCCCAGCATGTCGTAGCTGAAGCGCAGCATCGGCTGCGCCTTGCGCTGCGCCGCGGCTTCCTTCATCGCCTCGTCGATGCTGCGGCCGAGCACGAACTGGCGGCCCAGCAGCTGGATCGCACGCACGGTGGCGGCGACGACGGTGCGCGCGCCCAGGCGCTGCAGCAGGCCGGCGGGCTGCTCGGCGCCGGGCAGGAACTTCTTCGACAGCGCGATGGCGCTCGCCGACAGGCTGGCCAGCATCTTGTGCGGGCCTTCGTCGCCGCTGCCGTCGAAGTCGGCGCGGCCGAGCTGGTCGGCGGTCAGCGCGACGGCGGTCTCGGCGTCGGGCACGCGCAGCAGGGCTTCGGCCAGGCGCATCAGCGCCAGGCCTTCGGCGCTGGAGATCGGGTACTCGCGCAGCAGCGACTCCATCGCCCAGAACGGTGCCGGGTTGGCGCGCACCTGCTCGACCCAGGGCGTGGCGGTCTCGATCACACGCGGCCAGTCGAGCGCGCCTTGCAGCGACGCCAACGCGGCGGCGATGGCCTCGGACTCGGGGCGGTACGGGAACGGCAGGCGTTCACGCGGCGGCGGGACGGGCATGGGCACTCTCCTGGGCGACAAACGGGCGCAGTGTGGGGGGCGACGCACCGCATCCGATTCGGAATGAGGCCCGTTTGACCGAGAATCCCACGGATGGAAGACGCCACAACCGAGCAGGGTCAGCGCTCAGGCCCGCGCGAGCTGGACAAGATCGACCGCCGCATCCTGCGCGTGCTGCAGGCCGACGGACGCATCAGCAACCTCAAGCTGGCCGAGGAAGTGCACTTGTCGCCGACCGCGGTGCTCGAACGCGTCAAGCGCCTCACGCGCGACGGCTACATCGTCGGCTACGAAGCGCGGCTGGACCCGAGCAAGCTCGGTGCCGGGCTGCTGGTCTTCGTCGAGATCCTGCTCGACCGCACGGTGCACGACGTGATGGACACCTTCAAGGCTGCGGTGCAGGTGCGGCCCGAGATCCTCGAGGCCCACCTCGTGGCCGGCGGCTTCGACTACCTGCTGAAGACGCGGGTCGCCGACATGGCGGCCTACCGCGAGTTCATCGGCAGCGTCATCTGGACCCTGCCCGGCGTGCGCGAGACGCGCACCTACGCGGTGATGGAAGAAGTGAAGAACAGCACCCGCATCCCGGTCTGAACGCACGTTTTCGCGCACCACGCCACGCCGCCCGGCCTGCAGGCGGGCGGACCCTCTGCCGATTCACCAAAAACGATGATTTGATCGGCGCCGGCCGCGCGTGCGGCACGACGACATCGGGAACGACAGGGAGTCAAAGATGTTCTCGAAACCCGACCCCACGGGCCTGATCGGCCCGACGACGAGCTTCGCGCCTTCGGGCCTGGGTGAGCTGCCGCTCGCCGAGCCGCCGCCGCGGCGCGCCGACGGCGCCGAGCGCCGCCACCTGCTGCTGATCGAAGGCGCAGCGATCACCGCGCTGATCGCCGCGCTGGCCCTCGAACTGGGAGTCGCGCTGGGGCTGTACTAGCGCCTGCGCATCAGCGCCGGCCGAAGATCGCGGTGCCGATGCGCACCAGCGTCGCGCCCTCGGCGACGGCGGCCTCGAGGTCGGCGCTCATGCCCATCGACAAGGTGTCCAGCGCCAGCCCCTCGGCGTTGAGCGCCTCGAGCATCGTGCGCAGCCGCGCCAGCGGCAGGCGCTGCGCCGCCGGGTCCTCGCTGGGCTCGGGGATGGCCATCAGCCCGCGCAGCCGCACGCGTTCGGCCGGCAAGGCGGCGACGGCCCGCGCCAGCGCCGGCAGGTCCTCGGGCGCGCAGCCGCTCTTGGAGTCCTCGCCGCTGACGTTGACCTGCAGGCACAGCTGCAGCGGCGGCAGCCAGGCCGGGCGCTGCTCGGCCAGGCGCTGGGCGATCTTCAGCCGGTCCACCGAATGCACCCAGTCGAAGGCCTCGGCCACCGGGCGCGTCTTGTTGCTCTGCAGCGGGCCGATCAGATGCCATTCGAGCTCGGGCCGCAGGTCGACGAGTTCGGCGATCTTGGCCAGCGCCTCCTGCACGTAGTTCTCGCCGAAGGCGCGCTGGCCCGCGGCGTGCGCGGCGCGCACATCGGCAGCGGGAAATGTCTTGGAGACGGCGAGCAGCGTGACGCTTTCCGCGTCACGGCCGGTCGCATTCGCGGCCGCGGCGATACGCCGCTTCACTTCTTGCAGGTTGCTTGAGATGCTGCCCATAATCGTTTGAACACTGGGCGAAAGGCGCCCTCGCGCTCCTGTCATGGACATCACCCAGCTGCTCGCATTTTCGGTCAAGAACAAGGCGTCCGACCTGCACCTGTCGGCCGGGCTGCCGCCGATGATCCGCGTGCACGGGGACGTGCGTCGCATCAATGTCGAACCGCTGGACCACAAGATGGTCCACGCGATGGTCTACGACATCATGAACGACGCCCAGCGCAAGCACTACGAGGACACGCTGGAGTGCGACTTCAGCTTCGAGATCCAGGGCCTCGCACGTTTCCGCGTCAACGCGTTCAACCAGAACCGCGGCGCCGGCGCGGTGTTCCGCACGATCCCGAGCAAGATCCTGACGCTGGAGCAGCTGGGCACGCCCAAGGTCTTCTCCGAGCTGGCGCTCAAGCCGCGCGGCCTGGTGCTCGTCACCGGCCCCACCGGCTCGGGCAAGAGCACTACGCTGGCGGCGATGATCAACCACCTCAACGAGAACGAGTACGGCCATGTGCTCACCGTCGAGGACCCGATCGAGTTCGTGCACGAGAGCAAGAAGTGCCTCGTCAACCAGCGCGAGGTCGGCCCGCACACGCTCTCCTTCGCCAACGCGCTGCGCTCGGCGCTGCGCGAGGACCCGGACGCGATCCTGGTCGGCGAAATGCGCGACCTGGAGACGATCCGCCTGGCGCTGACCGCCGCCGAAACCGGCCACCTGGTCTTCGGCACGCTGCACACCTCCAGCGCCGCCAAGACCATCGACCGCGTCGTCGACGTCTTCCCCGCGGCCGAGAAGGAGATGGTGCGCGCGATGCTGTCCGAGTCGCTGGTCGCCGTCATCTCGCAGACGCTGTGCAAGCTCAAGGACGGCTCGGGCCGCGTCGCCGCGCACGAGATCATGATCGCCACCTCGGCGATCAAGAACCTGATCCGCGAGAACAAGATCGCCCAGATGTACTCGGCCATCCAGACCGGCCAGAGCCTGGGCATGCAGACGCTGGACCAGAACCTCGCCGACCTGGTGCGCCGCAACGTCATCACGCCCGCCGAGGCGCGCGCGAAGGCGAAGATTCCTGAGAACTTCCCCGGGTGACGATGGCCCCCCCCCGTAGCGCCTTCGGCGCTCCCCCCCAGGGGTGCGACGCCAGCGGCCGGGCAAAGCCCGTCCGCGGCGTCTGCTTGATAGGCCGTCGGTTCGCCACCCTCTGCACGCCTGCGCTGGGCCGGGAACGCGCATGAGCGACGCCGCTTCTTGGGCGCAGCGTGCGGCGCAGGTCGGGGCGCAGGCCTTCGACGCCGATGAAGGCCTGCGGCGGCTGGCAGCGCTGTGGGCGGGCGGGCGGCGGCCGTTCGACGAGGCGTCGATGGCGCGGCTGGCGCCTTACCTCGTCTTCGTGCGGGTCGCCGCCGGCAAGCGGCTGATCGTCCAGGACGAGCCGGGCGAGTTCATGGTCGTCGTGCTCGAGGGCACGGTGGTCGTCGAACACCAGGGCGCGACGACGACGGCGCGGCTGGCCGAGATCCGCCCGGGCGACGTGCTCGGCGAGATGTCGCTGCTCGACGCCGGGCCGCGGCTGTCGGACTGCCGCAGCACCGAGCCCTGCGTGCTCGCGGTGCTCGAGACGAGCAAGCTGCTGGCGCTGATGAACGCCGACGCACAACTCGCGCTGATGCTGCTGGCGGCGCTGGCCCGGCGGCTGTCGCTGCGGCTGCGGCAGACCAGCACGCGGCTGTCGGCGCTGCTCGGCGACGCCTGAGCGCAAGGGAGAACACCAGATGGAACGCGACCAGGCCTCGAAATTCGTCAACGATCTGCTGCGGCTGATGATCACGCGCAGCGGCTCGGACCTCTTTCTCACCGCCGACTTCCCGCCGGCGATCAAGGTCGACGGCAAGGTGACCAAGGTCTCGCCGCAGCCGCTGACCGGCCAGCACACGCTGCAGCTGGCGCGCGCGGTGATGAACGACAAGCAGGCCGCCGAGTTCGAGCGCACCAAGGAGTGCAACTTCGCGATCAGCCCGCAGGGCGTGGGGCGCTTCCGCGTCAACGCCTTCATGCAGCAGGGCCAGGTCGGCCTGGTGCTGCGCACGATCCCGCAGACGCTGCCGACGATCGACACGCTGGGCCTGCCGGGCGTGCTCAAGGACATCGCGATGACCAAGCGCGGCCTGGTCATCTTCGTCGGCGCCACCGGCTCGGGCAAGAGCACCTCGCTGGCGGCGATGGTCGACTGGCGCAACGAGCACTCCTACGGCCACATCATCACCGTCGAGGACCCGATCGAGTTCGTGCACCCGCACAAGAACTGCATCGTCACGCAGCGCGAGGTCGGCGTCGACACCGACGGCTGGGAGCAGGCGCTGAAGAACACGCTGCGCCAGGCGCCCGACGTGATCCTGATGGGCGAGGTCCGCGACCGCGAGACGATGGAGCACGCGGTGGCCTTCGCCGAGACCGGTCACCTGTGCATGGCCACGCTGCACGCCAACAGCGCCAACCAGGCGCTGGACCGCATCATCAACTTCTTCCCCGAGGAGCGCCGCGGCCAGCTGCTGATGGACCTGTCGCTGAACCTCAAGGCCCTGGTCAGCCAGCGCCTGATGCCGCGCCAGGAAGGCCGCGGGCGCGTCGCGGCCGTCGAGATCATGCTCAACACGCCGCTCGTGTCGGACATGATCTTCAAGGGCGAGATCGGCGAGATCAAGGAGCTGATGAAGCGCTCGCGCGAGCTCGGCATGCAGACCTTCGACCAGTCGCTGTTCGACCTCTACGAAGCCAACGCGATCACCTACGAGGACGCGCTGCGCAACGCCGACTCGGTCAACGACCTGCGCCTGCAGATCAAGCTCAACAGCCAGCGCGCGCGCAGCCGCGACCTCTCCGCCGGCACGGAGAACATGCGCGTCATCTAAGGCCGGGCGGCAGAATCGGCGGTCCCCACCGCCAGACACCGCCCGCCGATGAGCAAGACCTACGACCCCGTTCCCGCCCGCTCCGTCGCCTTCATCGGCCTGGGCGTCATGGGCTACCCGATGGCCGGGCACCTCGCCCGCGCCGGCCACCGCGTCACCGTCTACAACCGCAGCGCCGCCAAGGCCCAGGCCTGGGTCGCCGAGTACGGCGGCGCCAGCCAGCCGACCCCGGCCGAAGCCGCGGCCGGCGCCGAGTTCGTCTTCTGCTGCGTCGGCAACGACGACGACCTGCGCGCCGTGACGCTGGGCGAGACCGGCGCCTTCGCCGGCATGGCGCCGGGCGCGGTCTTCGTCGACCACACGACGGCCTCGGCCGAAGTGGCTCGCGAACTACAGGCCACCGCCGAAGGGCGTGGCCTGCAGTTCGTCGACGCCCCGGTCTCCGGCGGCCAGGCCGGTGCCGTCAACGGCGTGCTGACCGTGATGTGCGGCGGCGACGAGGCCGCGTTCGAGTCCATGAAGCCGGTGGCGCTGGCCTTCGCACGCGCCGTCACGCGCATCGGCGACAGCGGTGCCGGCCAGCTGGCGAAGATGGTCAACCAGATCGCCATCGCCGGCCTGGTGCAGGGCCTGGCCGAAGCCATCGCCTTCGGCCAGCACGCCGGGCTGGACATGCCGCTGGTGCTCGACGTCATCGGCAAGGGCGCGGCGCAGAGCTGGCAGATGGACAACCGCGGCAAGACGATGGTCGAAGGCAAGTTCGACTTCGGCTTCGCCGTCGACTGGATGCGCAAGGACCTCGGCCTGGTGCTCGACGAGGCGCGCCGCAACGGCGCGCGCGTGCCGGTGACGGCGCTCGTCGACCAGTTCTACGCCGAGGTGCAGGCGCTGGGCGGACAGCGCTGGGACACGTCCAGCCTGATCCAGCGCCTGCGCTGAAGACGGGCGGCGGGCCGGCGGCCCGCCCGCTCGTTCAGCGGTTGCCGGAGGCCGGCTCCGAAGGCTGGGTGGCCTTCTGCAGGTTGGCGAGCTCGGCTTCGGAGATCACCTCGAAGACGCGCACGACGCGCTGCACGCCCGAGACCGAGCGCGCCAGGTCGGAGGCGCGCGTCGCCTCGCGTTCGGTGACGCGGCCCATCAGGTAGACCGTCGCGCGTTCGGTGACGACCTTGATCGCCGGCGCCTGCAGGTCCTTGGCGTCGACGAAGGTCGCCTTCACCTTGCTGGTGAGGATGAGGTCATTGGAACGCGAGCTCAGCGAGCTGTTGCCGGCCACCGCCAGCTCGTTGGCGACGCTGCGCACGTTCTCGACGCGGCGCACGGCGCGCTCGACACGCTGGCGGTCGTCCTCGGTCGGCACCTCGCCGGTCAGCAGCACCTGGCGGTTGTAGCTGGTGATGCTGACGTGGCCCAGCGTCGCCAGCTCGCGCACGGCGTTGCCGGCCTTGAGCTCGATGCCTTCGTCCTCGACCTGCGCACCCGAGGTGCGGCGGTCGATGACCATCATGCTGCCGCCGACCATCGCGCCGCCGACGATCAGCGGTGCGCAGGCCGACAGCGTCGTCGCGGCAGCCGCCGCAGCCAGGGCCAGCGCCAGCGGGCGCATCACGAGTCGGGTGTTCACGGTTCCTGTTCTCCCATCAGTTGGAGGTCGATCGCGTCGCACAGGCAGTGCAGCACGAGCAGTTGCAGCTCGAGTGCGCGGCCACCGCGGGCGTGCGGGAGCGCGACCTTGACGTCGGTTTCGGCGAGCTGCGCCGCGACGGCCGCGGCCGCCGCTCCGGTGCCGGCGCTCAGGCCCGCCACCGTCATGTCCTTGTCGTGCGCCGCGGCGATCGCCGCACGCGCCATGCGGCCGTCGCCGTCGGCCGGCTCGATCCAGAACAGCACGTCGCCGGGGTGGCCCAGCGCGAGGATCAGCTGTTCGGCGTCGGCGCCCAGCACCATCGCCGGCAGCGGCGGGCGTTCACGTTCGTAGCCGGCGACCAGACGCTGCGCGAAGTGCAGCGCCAGCGCGGAAGCGGCGCCGCCGCCGCCGATCATCAGCTTGCCGCCGGAGGTGATGGCCCCGACCAGAGCGCCGCAGGCCTCGGCGATCGGGCGCGACAGCGCCTCGGCGGTCTGGTACTTCAGGTCGGCGCTGTCGAAGAATTGCTGCTGGATCCGCTGCTCGAGCATAGGCGCGGGATGATAAGGCCCGGGTTTTTCACGACCCCGCCATCGGCGGGCTCAAGCGGCATCGAACGCCGCCTGAAGCCATTCAACGCGCCCATCGTCAATACAGACGACATCGAAGCGGCACGGCGGCAGCACGCGCCAGCGCAGCAGGTAGTGCTGCGCCGCATAGACGATGCGCGCGCGCTTGCTCGCGCCGATGCTGGCCGCGGCGCCGCCGAAGCCGCGGCTGCGCCTTGAACGCACCTCGACGAAGACCAGCGTGCCGTCGCCGTCGCGCAGGATCAGATCGACTTCGCCGCCGCGCGCGTGCGGGCCGCGGGCGACCCGATAATTGCGCTCCAGCAGCGTCAGGCCGCGCGCTTGCAGCCAGGCCAGCGCCCGAGACTCGGCGGCATCGCCGAGCGCCTTCGTCCCCTGCTCCGACGCGCCCTTGAACATCACGCCCTCCGCGCTGCTCGCCGCAGCCGATGCCGCCGCCGGCGGCCAGCAGTTCCCGCCCGGCGCACTCTACGTCGTCGCGACGCCGATCGGCAATCTCGCCGACATCACGCTGCGGGCGGTGCACGTGCTCGCCCGTGCCGACGCCGTCGCCTGCGAGGACACGCGCGTCGGCGCCCAGCTGCTGCGCCACCTGGGGCTGGACAAGCCGCTGGTCGCGCTGCACGCCCACAACGAACAAGGCGCCAGCGCGACGGTGCTGGCGCGGCTGGCGGCGGGCGAGTCGGTGGCCTACGTCAGCGACGCCGGCACGCCGGCGGTCAGCGACCCCGGCGCGGTGCTGGTGGCGCAGGCCGCGGCTGCCGGCCATCGGGTGATCCCGGTGCCCGGCGCGAGCAGCGCCGTCACCGCGCTCAGCGTAGCCGGCGACACCGTCGGCGCGGGCTTCCGTTTCGTCGGTTTCCTGCCTTCGCGCGGCGGCGAACGCCGCGACGCGCTCGCCGCCTGCCTGGGCGAGCGTTCGACGCAGGTGCTGTTTGAGGCCCCGCACCGCATCGAGGCGCTGGCTGCGGCGCTGGCCGAGGGCGCGCCCGAGCGCCGCGTGACGCTGTGCCGCGAGCTGACCAAGCAGTTCGAGACCGTGGCGACGATGGCCGCCGCCGAGCTACCAGGCTGGCTGGCCGCCGATGCGAACCGGGTGCGCGGGGAGTTCGTGCTGGTGCTGCACGCCCTGCCGGCCGTCGTGGCCGAAGGGCTGGCGCCGTCGGCGCTGCAGACGCTGGAGGTGTTGTTGCGCGAGCTGCCGTTGAAGCAGGCCGTCGCGCTGGCCGCCGAGATCAGCGGCGCGCCGCGCAACGCGCTGTACCAAGAGGCCTTGGCGCGGCGCGGCTGACGGCGCTTACTTGCCGGCCGGGGCGGCGGGGGCAGCCGGGGTCGCCGGCGTGGCGGGCGTCGCGGCGGCAGCCGGGGCGGCCTTCTTCGCCTTGTGCTTGGCCTTGTGCTTCACGGCGTGCTTGGCGGGCGCCGTCGCGGCGGTGTCGGCCGGAGCGGCGGGAGCAGCGGCCGGCGTGGCCGGCTGGGCGAACGCACCGGCGGCGGCGAGCGTCAGACCGGCAGCAGCGATCAGGGTGCGAATCGAGGTCATTCGGATATTTCCTTCGGGGTTTGGCGGTGGGTCACCATGACCCCCGCCTCCAGACAACGCGGGGCGCACGAAAGCTGCGCACATCACGAATGTCAACGCCCGGTAAAGAAGCGTGAAGCGCCATCACGCCGGCGGGGGCTCGGAGGCGACTCCTACAATCTGCGCCCCACCCGGAGGTGCCGATGATCACCCGCGAACCCACCCTCGAACGCCTGGCGATCGCGCAGTCGTCGCTGCTCGAACCCGCCGGCATCGGCGAGGCGCAACTCGCGCGGGCGCTGGCGACGATCGCCGAGCACCGCGTCGACGACGCCGACCTGTACTTCCAGAGCACGCGCCACGAAGGCTGGAGCCTGGAGGAAGGCATCGTCAAGGGCGGCAGCTTCAGCATCGACCAGGGCGTCGGCGTGCGTGCCGTCGCCGGCGAGAAGACCGCCTTCGCCTACAGCGACGACCTGTCCGAAGCCGCGCTGCTGGACGCCGCGCGCACCGTGCGCACGATCGCCGCCGCCGGCCAGAACAAGCGCGTCAAGCTGGCGCGCGCGCCGCGCATCGCCGCCAGCCGCGCGCTGTACGCGCCGATGGACCCGATCGCGACGCTGGACAGCACGCAGAAGGTGGCGCTGCTCGAACGTGTCGAGAAGCTCGCCCGCGCCAAGGACCCGCGCATCGTCCAGGTGATGGCCGGGCTGGCCGCCGAATACGACGTCGTCTTCGTCGCGCGCGCCGACGGCACGCGGGCCGCCGACGTGCGGCCGCTGGTGCGGCTGTCGGTCACCGTGATCGCCGAGCAGGACGGCCGCCGCGAGGTCGGCACCGGCGGCGGCGGCGGGCGTTTCGGCCTCGGCTACTTCCAGGACGCGGTCATCGAAGGCTACGTGCGCCAGGCCGTCGACGCGGCGCTGACCAACCTCGAGAGCCGGCCGGTGCCGGCCGGCGAGATGACCGTCGTGCTCGGCCCCGGCTGGCCCGGCGTGCTGCTGCACGAGGCCGTCGGCCACGGGCTCGAAGGCGACTTCAACCGCAAGGGCTCCAGCGCCTTCTCCGGCCGCCTGGGCCAGCGTGTCGCCGCCCCGGGCGTCACCGTGCTCGACGACGGCACCCTGCCCGACCGCCGCGGCTCGCTGAACGTCGACGACGAAGGCGTGGCATCGAAGCGCAACGTGCTGATCGAGGACGGCATCCTCGTCGGCTACATCCAGGACAGCCTGAACGCGCGCCTGATGGGCGTGAAGCCCACCGGCAACGGCCGGCGCGAAAGCTACGCCCACCTGCCGATGCCGCGCATGACCAACACCTACATGCTCGCCGGCGACAAGCCGCGCGAGGAGATCGTCGCGTCGATGAAGCGCGGCCTCTACGCCACCAACTTCGGCGGCGGCCAGGTCGACATCACGAGCGGCAAGTTCGTGTTCTCGGCCAGCGAGGCCTTCTGGGTCGAGAAGGGCAAGATCCAGTACCCGGTCAAGGGCGCGACGATCATCGGCAGCGGCCCGGATGCGCTCAAGCGCGTCAGCATGATCGGCAACGACCTGGAGCTCGACACCGGCGTCGGCACCTGCGGCAAGGAAGGCCAGAGCGTGCCGGTGGGCGTCGGCCAGCCGACGCTGCGCATCGAGCGCCTGACCGTCGGAGGAACCGCCTGATGGCCGCCGTCGAATACGCCGACATCGAGGCCGCCGCCGGCCGCCTGGCCGGCCACGTGCTGGACACGCCCTGCGTCGAGAGCCGCACCATCGGCCAGATCCTCGGCGCCCAGGTCTTCCTGAAGTTCGAGAACCTGCAGTTCACGGCCTCGTTCAAGGAGCGCGGCGCGCTGAACAAGCTCTGCGCGCTGGTGCAGCAAGGCGTGGCCGGCGTCGTCGCCGCCTCGGCCGGCAACCACGCCCAGGGCGTCGCCCACCACGCCCAGCGTCTGGGGCTGCGCGCGGTCATCGTGATGCCGGTGCACACGCCGACGGTGAAGGTCGAGCGCACGCGCGGCTTCGGCGCGGAAGTCGTGCTGCACGGCGAGACCTTCGACGAGGCGCGCGACCGGGCGCTCGAGATCGCCGCCGAGCAGCGCCTGGAGTTCGTGCACCCCTTCGACGACCCGCTGGTCATCGCCGGCCAGGGCACGATCGGCCTGGAGATGCTGCGCGCCCAGCCCGAGCTGGACACGCTGGTCATCGCCGTCGGCGGCGGCGGGCTGATCAGCGGCATCGCCACCGCGGTGCGCGCGGTGCGCCCGGACATCCGCATCGTCGGCGTGCAGACGGCGCGTTTCCCGGCGATGGTCAACGCCGTCAAGGGCACCCAGCACCCGCAGGGGCTGACGACGATCGCCGAAGGCATCGCCGTCGGCCAGCCGGGCGAGATCACGCGCGCGCTGATCACCGAGCGTGTCGACGACCTGGTGCTGGTCGACGAAGGCGACATCGAGCAGGCCATCGTGATGCTGCTCGAGATCGAGAAGACGCTGGTCGAAGGCGCCGGCGCGGCCGGCCTGGCGGCGCTGCTGAAGGAACCCGAGCGCTACGCCGGGCGCAAGGTCGGCCTCGTGCTCTGCGGCGGCAACATCGACCCGATGCTGCTGTCGGCGATCATCGGCCGCGGCATGGTGCGCGCCGGGCGGCTGGCGCGCATCCGCGTCGGCGCACGCGACACGCCCGGCGTGCTGGCGCGCATCACGACGGTGGTGGCGCAGGCCGGCGCCAACATCGACGAGGTCCACCACCAGCGGGCGTTCTCGACGCTGTCGGCGCAGAACGTCGAGGTCGAACTGGTGCTGCAGACGCGCAACCCGCGCCACGTCGCCGACGTCGTGCAGGCGCTGCAGGCCGCCGGTTTCGGCGCCCAGGCCTACTGATCGCGTCAGCCTGGCGTCCGTTCGAGCGTGCTACATTCGACCCCGATGCGTCCCGCCGCCTATTTCTTTGCCTTCTTTTGGTTCTCGCCCCGTCCGGCGGCTGGAGAGGCAAACGCGTAGACGAACGCACCCGAACCCAGAAAGACCGCCGGAACCCCCGGCGGTTTTTTTTCGCCCGTCCCCGACCACAGGAAGCCCCGTCATGAGCCCGAAATCCGCCGCAGCGACCGAGAGCCGCTACGCGCTGAGCGAGAAGACCAGCCAGACCGACGACCAGCGCATCCGCGACGTCACGCCGCTGCCGCCGCCGGACCACCTGATCCGCTTCTTCCCCATCGCCGGCACGCCGGTCGAGACGCTGGTGTCGGGCACACGGCAGAAGATCCGCCAGATCATGCACGGCGAGGACGATCGCTTGCTGGTCATCATCGGCCCGTGCTCGATCCACGACCCGGCCGCGGCCGTGGAGTACGCCCGCCGCCTGCACGCCGAACGCGAGCGCCACGCCGCCGACCTCGAGATCGTGATGCGCGTGTATTTCGAGAAGCCGCGCACCACGGTCGGCTGGAAGGGCCTGATCAACGACCCCTACCTCGACCAGAGCTACCGCATCGACGAAGGCCTGCGCATCGCGCGCCAGCTGCTCGTCGACATCAACCGCGAAGGCGTGCCGGCGGCCAGCGAGTTCCTCGACGTCATCTCGCCGCAGTACATCGGCGACCTGATCGCCTGGGGCGCGATCGGCGCACGCACGACGGAGAGCCAGGTGCACCGCGAGCTGGCCTCCGGACTGTCGGCGCCGGTGGGATTCAAGAACGGCACCGACGGCAACATCAAGATCGCGACCGACGCGATCCAGGCCGCCGCGCGCCCGCACCACTTCCTGTCGGTGCACAAGAACGGCCAGGTGGCGATCGTCGAGACGCGCGGCAACAAGGACTGCCACGTCATCCTGCGCGGCGGCAAGACGCCGAACTACGACGCCGCCAGCGTCGCCGCGGCCTGCGCCGAGATCGAGGCGACCAAGCTGCCGTGCCGGCTGATGATCGACGCCAGCCACGCCAACAGCAGCAAGCAGCACCAGCGCCAGATCGACGTCATGCGCGACGTCGGCGGCCAGATCGCCGCCGGCAACCGCTGCATCTTCGGCGTGATGGTCGAGAGCCACCTCAAGCCCGGCGCGCAGAAGTTCAGCGCCGGCAAGGACCCGGCCTCGCGCCTGGAGTACGGCGTCAGCATCACCGACGCCTGCATCGGCTGGGACGACTCGGTCGGCGTGCTCGACGGCCTGGCGGCCGCCGTGCGTGCGCGCCGCGAACAACGCCGGCAGGCCGCCTGACGAGCCGGCGGGCGCCCGGTTTGCCCGGGCGCGGCCTCCCGCCCAGGAGACGCCGTGAACCGCCCGCCCCGACTCGTTCGCACGCTCGCCGCGCTGATGCTGGCGCCGCCGCTGATGGCGCAGACGGCGCCCGACGCCCCGGTCGACCCGGTGCGCGCCGCCTTCGACCGTGCCGACACCGACCACGACGGCCGCCTGTCGCGCGCCGAAGCCGCCAAGCTGCCGACTGTCGGGCCGAAGTTCGAGCAGTACGACGAGAACCGCGACGGCTACCTGAGCTTCGAGGAGTACCGCACCGGCTTCCCGGTGGCGCCGGCGGGCACGACGGCCGGCGCTTGACGACTCCTAGAATGCCTGCCCCAGGATGACGCCGCGGCGCGCCGCGCGCGAGGAGTCGAATCGATCGTGAGCGCTGTCCCCCACGATGCCGCCACCGAGGCGCCGCGCCGCCCGCTGCCCGAGACGCTGCTGGCCGCGCTGCGCACGCGTTTCGGCGAACGCTGCAGCACCGCCGAGGCGGTGCGCCTGCAGCACGGCCGCGACGAGTCGCCCTTCCCCGTCACGCCGCCGGACGCCGTCGTCTTCTGCGAGAGCAGCGAGGAGGTCGCCTTCGTCGTTCGCCTGGCCGGCGAACACCGCGTGCCGCTGATCCCCTACGGCACCGGCTCGTCGCTCGAAGGCCATCTGCTCGCCGTGCAGGGCGGCCTCAGCGTCGACGTCTCGCGTTTGACGCGCGTGCTGCGCATCGACGCCGACGACCTGACGGCCACCGTCGAGGCCGGCGTCACGCGCGAACAGCTCAACGCCGAGCTGGGCCTGTTCTTCCCGGTCGACCCGGGCGCCAACGCGTCGATCGGCGGCATGGCCGCCACGCGCGCCAGCGGCACGAACGCGGTGCGCTACGGCACGATGCGCGAGAACGTGCTGGCGCTGACCGTCGTCACCGGCACAGGCGAAGTCGTGCGCACCGGCACGCGCGCACGCAAGTCGGCCGCCGGCTACGACCTGACGCGGCTCTTCGTCGGCAGCGAGGGCACGCTGGGCGTGATGACCGAGCTGACGGTGCGGCTGTATCCGCTGCCCGAGGCGGTCAGCGCCGCGGTCTGCCACTTCCCCGACGTCGCCTCGGCGGTGCGCACGACCATCCAGACCATCCAGCTCGGCGTGCCGATCGCACGCTGCGAGTTGCTGGACGTCAACGCGGTGCGTGCGGTGAACCGCCAGTCGGGGCTGGGCCTGCGCGAGGCGCCGATGCTGCTGATGGAGTTCCACGGCAGCCCGGCGGGCGTGCAGGAGCAGGCCGAGACGGTGCAGGCGATCGCCGCCGAGCTGGGCGGCGAGGACTTCGAATGGGCCGACACGCCCGAAGAACGCAGCCGGCTCTGGGCCGCCCGCCACCGCGCCTACTTCGCCGGCATGCAGCAGCACCCGGGCACCCGCTCGGTGACCACCGACACCTGCGTGCCGATCTCGCGCCTGGCCGAGATCGTCGAAGCCTCCGTGGCCGATGCCGAAGCCAGCGGCCTGCCCTATTACATCGTCGGCCACGTCGGCGACGGCAACTTCCACCTCGCCTACCTGGTGCGCGAAGGCGACGCCGCCCAGCGCGCGACGGCCGAAGCGATGAGCGAACGCATGGTGCGCCGCGCGATCGCGATGGAAGGCACCTGCAGCGGCGAACACGGCGTCGGGCTACACAAGATGGGCTTCCTGGAAGAGGAAGCCGGCGCCGGCGGCATCGCGCTGATGCGGGCGGTCAAGCAGGCGCTGGATCCGCTGGGGATCCTGAACCCGGGAAAGATCTTCCGCGCCTGAACCCCGTCAGGCCTGCGGCGGCGCTGGCACGCTCCAGCGCTTGGTGACGTCGTTGCGCGCGTTGACGCTCTCCAGGTGCACGGCGAAGCCCCAGAGCCGCGCGACGTGCTTGAGCACCTCCTGCGCGTTGTCGTGCAGCGGCCGGTCGTTGTGCTGGAAGTGGCGCAGCGTCAGCGAGCGGTCGCCGCGCAGGTTGACGTTCCAGACCTGGATGTTGGGCTCGCGCGAGCCCAGGTCGTACTGGTGCGACAGCGCCTCGCGCACGCGGCGGTAGCCGGCCTCGTCGTGGATCGCGCTGACTTCGAGTTCGCTCTGCTTCTCGTCGTCGACGATCGCGAACAGGCGCAGCTCGCGCATCAGCTTGGGGCTCAGGTACTGGCCGACGAAGCTCTCGTCCTTGAAGTTGCGCATCGCCTGGTCCAGCGCCGGCAGCCAGGGCGTGCCGGCGATCTCGGGGAACCACTGGCGGTCCTCGTCGGTCGGCTTCTCGCAGATGCGCTGGATGTCGTTGTACATCGCGAAGCCCAGCGCGTAGGGGTTCAGGCCGCTGTAGGCGCGGTGGCCCACCGGCGGCTGGTAGACGACGTTGGTGTGCGACTTCAGCCACTCGATCATCACGCCGTCGGTCAGGAAACCGTCGTCGTACATCGTGTTCAGCAGCTTGTAGTGCCAGAAGGTGGCCCAGCCTTCGTTCATCACCTGGGTCTGGCGCTGCGGATAGAAGTACTGGGAGATCTTGCGCACGATGCGCACGATCTCGCGCTGCCAGGGCTCGAGCAGCGGCGCGTTCTTCTCGATGAAGTACAGCAGGTTCTCCTGCGGCTCCTCGGGGAAACGTTTGCTCTCGGCGGCCGGCGAGTCCTTCTCGGCGCGCCGCGGCAGCGTGCGCCAGAGGTCGTTGACCTGCTGCTGGGCGTAGGCCTCGCGGTCCAGGCGCTCGGACAACTCCTGCGCCAGCGACTTGCGGCTGGGCCGGCGGTAGCGGTCGACGCCGTGGTTGGCCAGCGCGTGGCAGCTGTCGAGGAAGGCTTCGACGGCGTCCAGGCCGTGCTTCTCCTCGCACTTGGCGACGTAGTCCTTGGCGTAGACCAGGTAGTCGATGATCGACGACGCGTCGGTCCACATCCGGAACAGGTAGTTGCCCTTGAAGAAGCTGTTGTGGCCGTAGGCGGCGTGGGCGATGACCAGCGCCTGCATCGCCATCGTGTTCTCCTCCATCAGGTAGCTGATGCAGGGGTTGCTGTTGATGACGATCTCGTAGGCCAGCCCCATGTGGCCGCGCTTGTAGTTCTTCTCGGTGGCGATGAACTCCTTGCCGTAGCTCCAGTGGCGGTAGTTCACTGGCATGCCGACAGATGCGTAGGCGTCCATCATCTGCTCGGCGGTGATGATCTCGAGCTGGTTCGGATAGGTGTCCAGGCCGAAACGTTCGGCGGTCGCGCGGATGATCGCGTGGTACTTGTCGATCAGCTCGAACGACCAGTCGCTCGGACCGGGAAGAGGTTCCCCTGGCCGCTCGCCGGGCGGGATCGGCTCGGTGAGCAGCGTGCGCGCGGTGCCGTGTTTCATGCCGCCTGCTTCCCTTCCTTCTTGAACAGGTCGCGGAAGACCGGATAGATCTGGTCGGCGCTGGTGGCCTTGCGCATCGCGAAGTGGCGGTGCCCGGCCTGCAGCTGGGTGTACTCCTCCCAGAGGTTCTGCTCTTCCTCGGCGACCTGCACGTAGGCGTAGTAGCGCACCAGCGGCAGCAGCTTGTCGCCCAGCAGCTCGCGGCAACGGCCGCTGTCGTGGTGCCAGTTGTCGCCGTCGCTGGCCTGGGCGCCGTAGATGTTCCACTCGCTGGGGCTGTAGCGCGCGCGGATGATCTCCTCCATCAGCACCAGCGCGCTGGAGACGACGGTGCCGCCGGTCTCGCGGGCGTGGAAGAAGTCGTGCTCGTCGACCTCCTGCGCCTGCGTGTGGTGGCGGATGAAGACCAGTTCGATGCGCTCGTAGTGCTTGGTCAGGAACAGGTACAGCAGGATGAAGAAGCGCTTGGACAGCTCCTTGCGCGCCTCGTCCATCGAGCCCGAGACGTCCATCAGGCAGAACATCACCGCCTTGCTGGTCGGCACCGGCACGCGCACCCGGTTGCGGAAACGCAGGTCGATCGGGTCCAAGTAAGGGATGCGCTCGACACGCGCGCGCAGCCGGGCGATCTCTTCTTCCAGCGCCTCGATCTCGCTCTCGCCGACGGCGTCGCCGGGCTGGACCTCGGCTTTCAGCACGGCCAGGCGGTCCTCCAGCTCGCGCAGTTCGCGCCGCGAACCGGCGCCGATGGCGATCCGGCGGCCGATCGCGCCGCGCATCGAGCGCACGACGTGCAGGTTGTTGGGCGTGCCGTCGCTGCTGAAGCCGGCGCGGTGGGTCTTCCACTCGGGCACCTCGGCGAGCTGGGTGCGCACCAGGTGCGGCAGAGCCAGGTCCTCGAAGAAGACCTGCATGAACTCTTCCTTGCTCAGCGCGAAGGCGAAATCGTCCTCGCCCTCGCCCTGGTCGCTGGCCTGCCCGCTGCCGCTGCCACCACCGCCACCACCCTTGGGGCGCTCGATGCGGTCGCCGCGGATGTACTCCTGGTTGCCCGGATGCACGATCTCGCGCACCCCGCCCTGGCCGTGGCCGAACACCGGCTCGGACAGGTCCTTCTTCGGGATGTGGATCTCCTCGCCGCGCTCGATGTCGCGGATGCCGCGGCCGTCGATCGCACGTTTGACCGCTTCACGGATCTGCTCCTTGTGCCGGCGCAGGAAACGCTCGCGGTTGCCGATCGACTTGTTCTTGCCCGCGAGCCTGCGGTCAATGATTTGCTGCATCCTAGGTTCCCCCCCGTAGCGCCTTCGGCGCTCCCCCCCAGGGGGGCACCGCCAGCGGCCCGGCGAAGCCGGTTCCGCGGCGGTCGCTTGACGCGCTTCGGTCGCGGTTCATCAGCTACTCTTTCTGACGCGCAGGTACCACTCGCACAGCAGGCGCACCTGCTTGGGCGTGTAGCCCTTGTCGACCATGCGGGTGACGAAGTCCTCGTGCTTCTTGGCCTCGTCGGCGCTGGCCTTGGCGTTGAAGCTGATGACCGGCAGCAGCTCCTCGGTGTTGGAGAACATCTTCTTCTCGATCACCGTGCGCAGCTTCTCGTAGCTGGTCCAGACCGGGTTCTTGCCCTGGTTGTTGGCACGCGCACGCAGCACGAAGTTGACGATCTCGTTGCGGAAGTCCTTCGGGTTGGCGATGCCCGCCGGCTTCTCGATCTTCTCCAGCTCGGCGTTGAGCGCCGCACGGTCGAAGACCTCGCCGGTGTCGGTGTCGCGGTACTCGTGGTCCTGGATCCAGTAGTCGGCGTAGGTGACGTAGCGGTCGAAGATGTTCTGCCCGTACTCGGAATAACTCTCCAGGTACGCGGTCTGGATCTCCTTGCCGATGAACTCGGCATAACGCGGCGCCAGCAGCTCCTTGATGAAGCCGATGTACTTCTGCTCGAGCTCTGCCGGGAACTGCTCGCGCTCGATCTGCTGCTCCAGCACGTACATCAGGTGCACCGGGTTGGCGGCGACTTCGGTGCTGTCGAAGTTGAAGACCTTGGACAGGATCTTGTACGCGAAGCGAGTCGAGATGCCGTTCATGCCCTCGTCGACGCCGGCGTAGTCGCGGTACTCCTGGTAGCTCTTGGCGCGCGGGTCGGTGTCCTTCAGGTTCTCGCCGTCGTAGACCAGCATCTTGCTGAACAGCGACGAGTTCTCCGGTTCCTTGAGCCGCGTGAGGATCGCGAACTGGCTCATCATCTTCAGCGTGCCCGGCGCGCAGGTGGCCTGGGCCAGTGACGAGTTGCGCAGCAGCTTCTCGTAGATCTTCACCTCCTCGCTGACGCGCAGGCAGTACGGCACCTTGACGATGTAGATGCGGTCGAGGAAGGCCTCGTTGTTCTTGTTGTTGCGGAAGGCCTTCCACTCGCTCTCGTTGCTGTGCGCGAGCACGACGCCGTCGAAGGGGATCGCGCCGAAGCCCTCGGTGCCCTTGAAGTTGCCTTCCTGGGTGGCCGTCAGCAGCGGGTGCAGCACCTTTATCGGCGCCTTGAACATCTCGACAAACTCGAGCAGGCCCTGGTTGGCCAGGCACAGGCCGCCGGAGTAGCTGTAGGCGTCGGGGTCGTCCTGGGCGTAGCTCTCCAGGCGGCGGATGTCGACCTTGCCGACCAGCGAGCTGATGTCCTGGTTGTTCTCGTCGCCCGGCTCGGTCTTGCTGATGCCGATCTGGCGCAGGATCGACGGGTAGCGCTTGACGACCTTGAAGCGCCGGATGTCACCGCCGAACTCCTCCAGCCGCTTCACCGCCCAGGGGCTCATGATGCGGTTGAGGTAGCGCCGCGGAATGCCGAACTCGGTTTCGAGGATCGGGCCGTCTTCCACCGGGTCGAACAGGCCCAGCGGCGACTCGTTCACCGGCGAGTCCTTGATCGCGTAGAACGGCACCTCCTGCATCAGCTGCTTCAGGCGCTCGGCGATCGAGCTCTTGCCACCGCCGACGGGGCCCAGCAGATACAGGATCTGCTTCTTCTCCTCCAGCCCCTGCGCCGCGTGCCGGAAGTAGGACACGACCTGCTCGATCGCGTCTTCCATGCCGTAGAACTCGGCGAAGGCCGGGTAGACCTTGATGATCTTGTTGGCGAAGATCCGCGACATCCGCGGGTCGTTGCGCGTGTCGATGCTCGTCGGCTCACCGATGGCCTTGAGCATGCGTTCGGCCGCGGTGGCGTACGCCAGCGGGTTGCGCTTGCACTCGGCGAGGTAGTCCTCGAGCGACATCTCCTCCGCACTGAGGCGTTCGTACCGCGCCTTCAGGTTGCCGATCACGTCCATGCGAGCTCCTGGTCGAAGACGGCGAGGACCCCGGAGCCGCACCGGCTCCGACTTCCTCGCCTGGGGAAGTTCTGATGGAGTCCCGGCTGTACGGGCCCAGGCTCCATCAGAGCTTTCCGTCTCGCCAGCGGCATGGCCGCTTGCCTCGGCAGGCAGATCAATCCTGCCCTTGGCGGGCGGCGTTTTCCACCGGGTTTGGCCTGTCATCGACCGCCTGATCCGAGGAATACGCCTCACCCTCGCTTTGCAAGAGGTGTGCCCTGCCGGCCACCCCCTGCGCCGCTTTCCGTCCCGCGGGCGGCGCTACGTGACGGATATCACGCGGTGACCGCCTGCGCCGACATCATGCGACGGCGGCGAAAAGCCTGCCGACACCTTGGCCTTCAAGGCCGCCGGTGCTGGTGTCTCCCTGGCAGTTGCGGTGCCCGCAGGCGCACCTTGGCGGTGCGCGCTTTACTCGTCGGTCGCGCCCAGGCGCTCGAGCAGGCCGTTGAGCTCGTCGAGCGAGCCGAATGAGATGACGATCTCGCCGGACTGCGTCTTCCCGCGGCCGCGCAGGCGGATCTCGACCCCGGCGCCCAGCGTGTCGGCCAGGCGCTCCTCCAGTCGCAGCACGTCGCCCGACTTGGTGGCGGCGGCCTTCTCGCGCGGCGTCGGTTCGGGCCGCGACTGGCGTTGCACCAGCTTCTCGGCTTCACGCACGCTCAGCTTGCGCGAGGCGATCTCGTGCGCCGCCATGATCTGCGGCGCGGCCTCCAGCGCCAGCAGCGCGCGGGCGTGGCCCATGTCCAGGTCACCGGCGAGCAGCATCTGCTGCACCGGCTCGGCCAGGTTCAGCAGGCGCAGCAGGTTGCTCGCGGCGCTGCGCGAGCGGCCGACGGCCTGCGCGGCCTGCTCGTGAGTGAGCCCAAACTCTTGCACCAGACGGCGCAGGCCCTGGGCTTCTTCCAGCGGGTTCAGGTCTTCGCGCTGGATGTTCTCGATCAGCGCCATCACCGCCGCGGCCTCGTCGGGCACCGGCTTGACGAGCACCGGCACGCGGTCGAGGCCGGCGATCTTGGCGGCGCGGAAGCGGCGCTCGCCGGCGATGATCTCCCAGCGGCCTTCGGCCACCGGGCGCACGAGGATGGGCTGCATCACGCCCTGGCCCTTGATGCTCTCGGCCAGCTCGTACAGCGAGCCCTCGTCCATGCGCGTGCGCGGCTGGTAACGGCCCGGCTCGAGCTGCTCCAGGCGCAGCGTCGTCGGCTGGCCGTCGCCGGCCGGCGTTTCGGAGACTTTGGGGCCCAGCAGCGCTTCGAGGCCCAGGCCCAGCCCCTTCGGTTTTTTGGTCGCCATGGTCGTGATTGTCACCGAGCAGCGACCGGGGCCAGCGCCGCGAGCCGCGCGACGCCTTCGGGCCAGTCGCCAAGGCCCGATTCGGCATTCAGATGACCGCGTGGGCCCAGGCTCTCGGCCGGCACGCCCCAGTCGGCGGCAAGCGCCTGAGACGCCGCCGGCGAGGCGAAGGGATCGTCCTCGCTGTAGAGCACGAGCGCGGCGAACGGCAGCGCCCGACGCACGACGGGGCGCCAGCGGGCGACCGGCGGCGGCGTGTCGGGCTGCTCCAGGTCCGGCGGCGCGACCAGCAGCGCGCCGGCGACCCGGTCGGTGTGCGAGGAGTGCGCCGCCCAGGCGGCGGCGAGGTGGCAGCCCAGGCTGTGCGCAGCCAACCGCACGCGGCCCGGCGCGGCCAGCACAGCCTCTTCGAGCTGCGCCATCCAGTCGCCGCGCAGCGGCCATTGCCAGTCCGACTGTTGCACGCGCTGGAAGCCGTGCAGCGCCTCCCAGCGGCTTTGCCAGTGCTCCGGGCCCGAGCCCAGCCAGCCGGGCAGCACCAGCACGCGTTCCTCCAAGGTCATCGCCTTGCCTTATCCTCGACCGTTCACCCAACGAATTGTGCGCGAGAGGCAGCGATGAACTACACGGTCTACGTCGACGGACAGGAAGGCACGACGGGCCTGCGCATCCACGAGTATCTGGCCGGCCGCCCCGACATCGAGCTGCTGAAGATCGCCCCGGACCTGCGCAAGGACGCCGCCGAACGCGCGCGCCTGCTCAACGCCGCCGACGTCGCCTTCCTCTGCCTGCCCGACGCCGCGGCACGCGAGGCGGCGGCACTGGTGACGAACCCGAAGACCTGTCTGATCGACGCCAGCACCGCGCACCGCACCGCACCGGGCTGGGCCTACGGCTTCCCCGAGCTGGCGCGTGGCCAACGCGACGCGCTGCGCGCCGCCAAGCGCATCAGCAACCCGGGCTGCCACGCGACGGCTTTCGTCGCGCTGCTGCGCCCGCTGGTCGACGCCGGGCTGGTGCCGGCGACGCTGCCGCTCAGCGCCAGCTCGATCACCGGTTACTCCGGTGGCGGCAAGAAGATGATCGAGCAGTACCTGGCCGGCGGGAACCCGGAGCTGGATGCACCGCGGCCTTATGCGCTGAGCCTGGCGCACAAGCACCTTCCCGAGATGGCGGCGCACACCGGTCTGGCCACCGCGCCGCTGTTCGTGCCAGTCGTCGGCCCGTTCTACAAGGGCCTGGCGGTGTCGGTGCCGCTGCACCTGGCGCAGCTGCCCGGCGTGACGGCCGAAGCGATCCACGCCGCCTACACGGCGCACTACGCCGGCGAGCGATTCATCAACGTGATGCCGCTGCGCGATGCGGCGACGCTGGAGCACGGCTTCCTCGACGTGCAGGCGGCCAACGACACGAACCGCATCGACGTCTTCGTCTTCGCGAACGACAGCCAAGTGCTGCTCGTCGCGCGCCTGGACAACCTCGGCAAGGGCGCCAGCGGCGCCGCGGTGCAGACGATGAACCTGCACCTGGGGCTGGACGAGGGTCTGGGGCTCTGAGGCTCCGGCACCGATGACAACGGCGCCCGCGGGGCGCCGTTTTTCTTTTCAGGCCTCGGGCGCCTGGCGGTAGTGGTAGGCGAAGGCGTCGGCGAAGCCAAGCCGTCCGTAGATCGTGCGCGCCGGCGTGTTGTCGGCTTCGACCTGCAGATAGCCGACCGTGGCGCCCTGTCCCATCGCCAGCCCGAGCAGCCGCCGGCACAGCCGCGCCGCGTGGCCCTGGCCGCGGGCCTCGGGCGCGGTGAAGACGTCGTACAGCCCGGCGAACCCGGCTTCGACAGCGACCTGGCCGCAGGCAAGCACCGCGCCGTCGACCTCGCGCAGCAGCGCCAGCGCCGTGTGCGGCACCGGCGCACCGGCCAGGCGCTTCGCGTGCGCCTCACGCTGCTCCATCGGCGACGCGCGCAAGGCGCCGACGGTCGCGGCGAAGGCTGCGCTGTCGAGGATGTTCCACGTGAAACCCTCGGGCGCCGCTGCCGCCGCGTCCGTACGCCATGCCGGGTCCAGTTCCGGCGCGACCATCACGCGCGTGTCGTCGATGCGCGCCCAGCCGCGCGCCGCGAGTTCGGCGTCCAGCGTCGCCGGCCGCGTGAACGGCGTGATTCGCACGAACATCGGCAGCCCGGCGTCGCGGTACACCGCCGCGGCCAGCGCCAGGCGTTCGTCCAGCGGCAAGCGGCCGTCGGCCACCGCGTTGATGCAGCGGGCGCGCTTGGCCTTGCCGGGCGAGTAGCGCACCAGCCAGCCGTCGATCCAGCGCTGCTCGCGCGGCGCGGCGGCGTTCAGCCCGGCATCTTCGGCGCGTGCCGCCAGCGTCTCAAGCAAGCCGGGCCACCATCTCGCGAGCGAACTCGACGAAGGCCTGGGCGCCCTTGCTGGACGGGTCGAAGGTGACGCCCGGCTGGCCGTAGCTGGGCGCCTCGGCCAGGCGCACGTTGCGGGGGATCACCGTGTTGAATACCTTGTCGCCGAAGTGCGCCTTCAGCTGCTCGGCGACCTGCTGCTGCAGCGTGATGCGCGGGTCGAACATCACGCGCAGCAAGCCGATCAGCTTCAGCTCGGGGTTCAGGTTGGCGTGCACCTGCTTGATCGTGTTGACCAGGTCCGACAGGCCTTCGAGCGCGAAGTACTCGCACTGCATCGGCACGACGACGCCGTGCGCGGCGCACAAGCCGTTCAGCGTCAGCAGGCTCAGCGACGGCGGGCAGTCCATCAGCACGAAGTCGTAGTCGGCTTCGGCCGCGGCCAGCGCCTGCTTCAGGCGGCGCTCTCGGCGCTCGAGCTCGACGAGTTCGACTTCGGCGCCGGCCAGCTCACGGTTCGCCCCCAGCACGTCGTAACCGGCGACGCTGCGCTGGCGCGCCTCGGCCACCGTCGCGCTCTCCAGCAGCACGTCGTAGACCGACAGCGGCAGCGAACGTTTGTCGACGCCGGAGCCCATCGTCGCGTTGCCCTGCGGGTCGAGGTCGACGACCAGCACCCGCTGGCCGACCTGGGCCAGGCCCGCGGCGAGGTTGACGGTGGTCGTCGTCTTGCCGACGCCGCCTTTCTGGTTGGCGATACAGAAGATGCGCATGCTCATCGCGCCGCGGCGCGGGATTCGGGGAAGGAGTTCGCGCGGTCGCGGCCGCCGGTGGCGACCGCAGAGGGCGGCCGAGCGTAGCGCAGATTCGGCGCTGCGGCGCCGCAGGCCGTCAGGCTTGTCGCATCCACACCAGGCAGCGCTGCGCGTCCAGGCCCGGCACGGCAAGTTGTTCCACGTGGAACACCTCGACGCCGGCCGGCAGCGCGGCGATCTCGTCGTCGGGCACCCTGCCCTTCATCGCCATCCAGCAGCCACCGGGTTTCAGCAGCGAGCTGCTCAGCGTGACGAAGTCGGCCAGCGACGAGAACGCGCGCGAGGTGACGACGTCGAAAGGCGCCACCTTCAGCTGCTCGACCCGGGCGTGCGCCGCCTGCAGCCGCGGCAGGCGCAGCTCGGCCGCGGCCTGGCGGATGAAGGCCGCCTTCTTGCCGACGGTGTCGACGCAGGTGACGTCCCAGCCCAGGATCGCCAGCACGACACCAGGAAGGCCGCCGCCGCTGCCGACGTCGAGC
This sequence comes from Rubrivivax gelatinosus IL144, assembly GCF_000284255.1. Taxonomy (NCBI): domain Bacteria; kingdom Pseudomonadati; phylum Pseudomonadota; class Betaproteobacteria; order Burkholderiales; family Sphaerotilaceae; genus Rubrivivax; species Rubrivivax gelatinosus. The sequence goes on along the minus strand of NC_017075.1, from coordinate 59,762 downwards.
ACACGCCCGGCTGGCAGCCGTGCCGCCAGCGGCTTCACGACGGCCAGGCAGTCGGCCAGGTGCTGGGTCAGCATCTGCGCCGGGTCGCGCACCGCCGTCAGGTTGTAGGTGCTGTTCCAGCGCTGCAGCAGCGCGAGATAACGTTCCAGCGCTTCGACCTGGGCCGGCGTCACATCCAGCCCCAGCGCCGCGCAGATCGCGGCCGGTGTGGCGGCCGTCATGCCGCGGCCTCGTCCTGAGTGAAGCCCTTGAAGCGGCCCTTCTTCAGGTGCACCAGCAGCAGCGAGATCGCCGCCGGCGTGACGCCGGAAATGCGCGAGGCCTGGCCCAGCGTTTCGGGCCGATGGCGCGCCAGCTTCTGGCGCACCTCGAAGGACAGCGCGGTGACCTGCGCGTAGTCCAGATCCTCGGGCAGCTTCATCTGCTCGTAGTGCGCGGCACGCTGCACCTCGTCGACCTGCTTGTCGATGTAGCCGGCGTACTTGATCGCGATCTCGGCTTGCTCGATCACCGCGTCGGCTTCGCGCGCGCCGTACTCGGCCTGCAATGTTCCACGTGAAACAACCTCGGGCACGCCGGCCGCGGCGGCCGCGGCCCAGACCGCATCGAAATCGACGCCTGGCCGGCGCAGCAGGTCGGCCAGGTTGTATTCGTGTTCCAGCGCCTTGCCGATGAAGCGCTCGGCGTCGGCGGCCGCCAGCGTCGCCGGGCGCACCCAGGTGCTCTTCAAGCGCTGCTGCTCGCGCTCCAGGCGTTCACGCTTGCGGCAGAAGGCGTCCCAGCGTGCATCGCCAACCAAGCCCAGCTCGCGGCCGATCGCCGTCAGCCGCAAATCGGCGTTGTCTTCGCGCAGCTGCAGCCGGTACTCGGCGCGGCTGGTGAACATGCGGTAGGGCTCGGTGATGCCCTTGGTGACCAGGTCGTCGACGAGCACACCCAGATAGGCCTGGTCGCGCCGCGGCGTCCAGGGCTCGCGGCCCTGGGCCTGCAGCGCGGCGTTGGCGCCGGCGAACAGGCCTTGCGCCGCCGCTTCCTCGTAGCCGGTCGTGCCGTTGATCTGGCCGGCGAAGAACAGCCCGCCGATCGCCTTGGTCTCGAAGCTGGGCTTGAGCTCGCGCGGGTCGAAGTAGTCGTACTCGATGGCGTAGCCCGGGCGCAGGATGTGCGCGTTCTCCAGCCCAGGCATCGTGCGGATCGCGCCGAGCTGGACGTCGAAAGGCAGCGAGGTCGAGACGCCGTTCGGATAGAACTCGTTCGTCGTCAGGCCCTCGGGTTCGAGGAAGATCTGGTGCGAGCTCTTGTCGGCGAAGCGGTTGATCTTGTCTTCGATGCTCGGGCAGTAGCGCGGGCCGACGCCTTCGATGATGCCGGTGAACATCGGGCTGCGGTCGAAACCGCTGCGGATGATCTCGTGCGTGCGCTCGTTGGTGTGCGTGATCCAGCACGGCAGCTGGCGTGGGTGCATCTCGGGCGTGCCGAGGAAACCGAACACCGGCACCGGGTCCAGGTCGCCGGGCTGCTCTTCCAGGCGCGAGAAGTCGATCGAGCGGCCGTCGATGCGCGGCGGGGTGCCGGTCTTCAGCCGGCCTTGCGGCAGCTTCAGCTCCTTCAGCCGGCCCGACAGCGTCGTCGCCGCCGGGTCGCCGGCGCGGCCGGCGCGGTAGTTCTCCAGCCCGACGTGCACACGCCCGTCGAGAAAGGTGCCGGCGGTCAGGACGACGGCCCGCGCGTTGAAGCGCAGGCCGATCTGGGTGACGACGCCGGTGACGCGGTCGCCTTCGACGATCAGGTCGTCGCAGGCCTGCTGGAACAGCCACAGGTTCGGCTGGTTCTCCAGCCGGCGGCGGATCGCGGCCTTGTAGAGCACGCGGTCGGCCTGGGCGCGGGTGGCGCGCACCGCCGGGCCCTTGCTGCCGTTCAAGATGCGGAACTGGATGCCCGACTCGTCGGTGGCCTCGGCCATCGCGCCGCCGAGCGCGTCGACTTCCTTGACGAGGTGGCCTTTGCCGATGCCACCGATCGACGGGTTGCAGCTCATCTGCCCCAGCGTCTCGATGTTGTGGGTCAAGAGCAGCGTCGCGCAGCCCATGCGGGCGGCGGCGAGCGCGGCTTCCGTTCCGGCGTGACCGCCGCCGACGACGATGACGTCGAACGCTTGGGGATGCAGCATGAGGCCGAGGATTTTACGAGGGCACGGTCACCCGGGCCGCCTCGTAGCGGCGATCCCACCAGCGATCGAAGAAGTAGTGCGCGATCGTGTTGGCCACCGGCTCGATCAGCGTCATCGCGCCGGCGACAGCGACGTTGCCGGTCAGCGCATAACCGATCGTGAACGAAATGCCGACGTGCATCACGCCGAAGGCTGCGGACTTGGCCATGGGCGGCTCCAGTTGAGAATGACTCGCATTTTCTCGGTGCCAGGGTCCGGCCGGAATCGGATGTCGGCATCACCGCGATAGCATGCGCCCCATGCCCCTGCCCTGCCGCGAACGCTGTGCCGCCTGCTGCATCGCGCCATCGATCAGCAGCGCGATCCCCGGCATGCCCGACGGCAAACCCGCCGGGGTGCGCTGCATCCAGCTCGACGAGGCCGACCGCTGCCGCCTCTTCGGCCGGCCCGAACGCCCGGCCGTCTGCGGCGGGCTGGAACCCTCGGAAGAGATGTGCGGCGACTCGCGCGAACAGGCGCTGGTCTGGCTGGGCTACCTCGAAACCACGACCGCCCCGAAGTGAGCTCCGCTGCCGACCCCACGCTGCACGAGCGCCTGCTCGCGCACTACCCGATGCTCGCCGCGCTGCCCGAGGGCGAAGCCAAGGCCGTGCTCGCGCGCGACGCGATGTCCCTGAAGGCCCCGGCCGGCATGCTGCTGTTCGACGAAGGCGCGCCCTGCGGCGGCTTCCCGATGGTGCTGGGCGGCGCGGTGCGCGTCGCCCGCGGCTCGCCGGGCGGGCGCTCGCTGGAGCTGTACCGCGTGACGCCGGGCGAGTTGTGCGTCGTCTCGGCGTCCTGCCTGTTCGGCCACGCGGCGATGAGCGCTCACGGCGTCGCCGCCGAAGACAGCGAGCTGGTGCTGCTGAACCCCGCCGGCTTCGAGCGCTGGTGCGCGCATGCGCCGTTCCGCCAGTACGTCTTCGGCATCTTCGCCGACCGCCTGGCCGACCTGATGGCGCTGGCCGAGGCCGTGGCCTTCCAGCGCCTGGACCAGCGCCTGGCCGCCGCGCTGCTGGGCCGCGGCGCGGTGCTGCGCGCCACGCACCAGAGCCTGGCCGACGAGCTGGGCACGGTGCGCGAGATCGTCAGCCGTCTGCTCAAACGTTTCGAGCGCCAGGGCTGGATCGCCGTCGGCCGCGAGCGCATCGACGTGCTCGACAGCGCCGCGCTGCGCGCTCTGGCCTCGGGCGACACGCCCCGCCCCGTGTGACCGCGGTCACCGACGCCGGCAGCCCAGAATTCGCACACTTCCCGGCACGGCATCCCCGCCGTTGACCCGTCAGGAGGTTCCCATGAAAGCCAACGTCGGCGGCATCGACCGCATTCTCCGCATCGTGCTCGGCCTGGCGCTGATCGCCATGACGCTCGCCGGTTTCATCGGCGTCTGGGGCTGGATCGGCGTCGTGCCGCTGCTCACCGGCGCCATCGGCTTCTGCCCGCTGTACCCGCTGATCGGCTTCAGCAGCTGCCCGGTGAAGCGCTGATCACTTCAGCGCCGCGCTGCGCAGCGTGCGCGCCACGTAGGCCAGCGCCACGGCGCTGAGCACGGCGCAGACCAGCACCGGCGACAGCAGCGCCACCGCGTCCAGCGTCTCACCACGCAGCACGCGGTTCATCAGCGTCACCTGGCCCAGCGCCGGCACCCAGGTGAACCAGGGTGCGTCGCCTTCCTGGTTGAACAGCGAGACCAGCGGCGCCAGCGACACGGCGAGCACGACGACCGTCGAGTTCGCCTGCGCTTCCTTGAAGCTGCGGCAGCGGATGGCCACCGCCATCAGCACCGCCGCCACCGCCGCCGCCAGCGGCAGCAGCAGCACGACGAAGGCGCCGGCTTCGTAGGCGCCGTAGCGGAACAGCGCCGCCAGCGCGTCGTTGCGCAGCAGCCATTGGCCGGGCAGGAAACTCGCCGCGCTGAGCACCGCGATCGCGATGCCGACCGCGGCCACCGCGCCCCATTTGCCCAGCACCAGCGCCCAGCGCGACGCCGGGTTGCACAGCAGCGGCTCGAGCGAGCCGCGCTCGCGTTCGCCGGCCGTCGTGTCCAGCGCCGCGTTCAGCGCGCCGTAGACCACGGCCATCAGCACGAAGAACGGCAGCATGCCCAGCAGCTGCGCCGCACGCGCCGCCGGGTCGGCGAGATCACGGTCCTCGACGCGCGCCACCTGCACGATCTGCGGCGCGACGCCGCGCAGCGCCAGCCGCAGCGAAGCCTGCTCGCGCACGAAACCTTCGACCAACCGCTCGACGCGCCGGGAGCCGGCCGCGGCACGTGTGTTCGCGCTGTCGGCCACCAGCTCCAGCACCGCCGGCTCGCCGCGCGCCAGCATCTGCTCGAAATCCGCCGGCACCACGAGCACCGGGTCGCCCAGCGTGCGCGCGCGCAGCCGGGCCTCGTAGTCGGCCGGTGCCTCGCTCAGCGTCCAGGCCTGGCGCTCGACGTAGTTGCGCAGCGTCGGCGCCGCGGCGATGTTGCGCACCAGCAGCTCGCGCGCCTCGGCGCGCTCTTCCATCGACGACACCAGCACCGACAGCAGCACCAGCACCACCGGCCCCATCACCACCGAGCTCAGCAGCACGGTGAGCAGCGTGCGCCGGTCGCGCAGCGCGTCGAGCAGCTCCTTGCGGAACACCGTCCAGGTGGACTTCAGCAGCGCGCTCATCGTGCCGCCTCCGCCTCGTCACCGAAGGCCAGGCGCACGAAGGCTTCCTCGAAGTCGGGCGTGCCAGCGCGCTCGCGCAGCTCGGCCACGCTGCCGTCGGCGACGACACGCCCGTGCGCGACGACGACGACGCGGTCGCACAGGCGTTCGACTTCCTGCATCACGTGCGTCGAGAAGACGATGCACTTGCCGGTCTCGTCGCGCAGCCGGCGCAGCGTGTCGCGCAGCGCGCGCGTCGCCAGCACGTCCAGCCCGTTGGTCGGTTCGTCGAGCACGATGTTCGCCGGGTCGTGCACCAGCGCGCGGGCCAGCGCGGTCTTCATGCGCTCGCCCTGGCTGAAGCCGTCGGTGCGGCGGTCCAGCAGCGGCTTCATCTCCAGCAGCGCGGCCAGCGTCTCGGCGCGGGCATCGGCCGCGGCCGCATCCAGGCCGTGCAGCCGGCCGTAATAGGCGATGTTCTCGCGCGCCGTCAGCCGCGGGTACAGGCCGCGCGAGTCGCCGAGCACGCCCAGCCGCGACTGGGCTTCGAGCGTGCGCGTCGCGACGTCGATGCCGTCGACCTCGGCGGCGCCCTCGTCGGCCGGGATCAGCCCGGACAGGATGCGCAGCGTCGTCGTCTTGCCGGCGCCGTTGGGGCCCAGCAGCCCGGTGATGCGGCCGTCGTCGGCGCGGAACTCGACGCCGTCGACCGCCTGCACCGTGCGCGCGGCACGGCCGCGGCCCTGCACGAAACGTTTGCGCAGCCCGCGCACCTCGATCATCGTGATCCTCCCGGCGGCACGAAGACGGCCGGCCGCGGCAACTTCGCGGCGCAGCCGAAGTCGACCGCCAGCGCATCGGCCTCGGTCTCGGCGTCGATGAAACGGAACAGCGCGTCGCGCATGCAGCCGACCGACAGCACACCGTGGCCGGAGCCCGGCACGACGACGTGGCGCGCCAGCGGGCCCAGCGCCGCGGCGACGTGCGCGCCGTGGCGCGGCGGCGTCACCGGGTCCAGACCGCCGGACAGCAGCAGCGCCGGCACCGGGCTGCGCATGACGCGGTAGAAGGCCGACGGCACCTCGCCACGCGGCCAGTCGCGGCAGACCGCGGCGTACTCGTCGGCGAAGGCGTTGCCGAAGTCGCGCCCAGGCGCTTCGCCGCTGGCGGCACGCGGCGCGTCCTCGGCGCAGATCACCGAGAAGTGCAGGCCCTGGGCGATGCCCTTGCCGCCCGGGTCGATGCCGCTGGCGGCCAGCGCGAACAGGCCGTCGAACCGTCCGGCCGCGGCGTCGGCGATCGCCGCCGGCAGCGCCGAGGTCCAGGCCGGCAGGTACAGCGCCTGGCGCACGAGGCCGGTCAGCAGATCGCGCGACACGGTCAGCGTCTCGCGCCGGCCGGTGAACGGGTGCGTGACCTCGGCCTGGCGCGGCAGCGAAGCCAGCAGCGAGGTCCAGGTGGCGCGCAGCGCCGGGAAGCGCGCGCGGCAGGCGGCGTCGAGCTCGCAGGCGTCGAGCAGGCCGTCCAGCGCCGTCTGGGCGTCGACCGACACCGCTGCCGGCAGCACCATGTCCGGCGGCGCGACGCCGTCGAGCACCAGCCGGCGCACGGCTTGCGGGAACTGGCGCTGGTACTCCAGCGCCGCGCGCGTGCCGTAGGACACGCCGACGAGGTCGATGCGTTCGGCGCCGACGGCGCGCCGCACCGCGTCGACGTCCTGCACGGCCAGCGTCGTCGTGAAGAAACGCAGGTCGCCGTAAGGCAGCTTCTGCAGCCGTTCGCGGCAGCTCTTCAGCGCCGCCAGGCGCCGCGCAGGGTCGGCACCGGCGGCCAGCGGCGCCATCGGGTCGTCGTCGCTGCACTGCAGCGGCGAACTGCGGCCGGTGCCGCGCAGGTCGACGATCACGATGTCGCGCCGGCTGCCCAGGCGCCCCAGCAGGCGCTGCACGCCGCCGGCGATGTCGATCGCGCCCTGCCCCGGGCCACCGGCGAGGAACAGCACCGGATCGGCCTTGGGCCGGCGCGCGACCGCCGGCAGCACCGCGTAATGGACCTCGACAGTGGGCCCGTTCGGTCGCGCCGGGTCCAGCGCCCGCTGCACCACGCCGCAGCGGGCCTCGTGTTCGACGCCGGGCAGGCGGCAGGCTTGCGTGGCGGCCGCGGCGGGACCGGCCAGGACGATGGCGGCCAGGGCCGCCAGGCGCCGCAGCGAGCGCCCGCTCACGCCAGCATCCGGCGCAGTTCGCCGCTGTCGTGCAGGCGTTTCAGGTCGTCGTAGCCGCCGACGAGCACGCCGCGCACGAAGACCATCGGGAAGGTCGGCCAGCCGGTCCACATCTTCAGCGCATTGCGCCGCCGCCACTGGCTGAGGTAGTGGCCGTAGTCCAGGTCGTGGTGGGCGATGCCGGCCGCATCGAGCAGGCGCCGCGCCTTGCGCGGGAACGGGTTCCAGCCCATGCCGACGACGACGACGGCGTGGGCGGCGACCGCCCGGCGCACTTCGTCGATCAGGTCGGCGTGGTGGGCCGCGACGCGTTCGCGGATCGCGGGGTGCAGGTGCTCGTCGTCGAGGAGGGCGCGCGGCATGGGGCGCGAGGTTAACAAAGCCCCGCGTCAGCCGGTGGTCCGGGGCTTGAGCAGCGCCCGGCAGGTGTCGCGTGCGCCGTCGGCGGCCGGCGCCTTGCGGCAGACGCCGTCCAGCCGGGCCTGCAGGCGCTTCATCGCCGCGGCGTGGCGGCCGCCGTCGTTCCACGCGACGAGCTTGGAGCCGACACGCTGCAGCGAACGCACGCTGCGGCCCTGGAAGGCGCCGGCATCGCGGCCGGCTTCGTCGATCAGCGTCGCCGCGGTGCTCTCGATGCGCGCGCCGTCGTTGGGCGCCAGGTCGACCAGCGCGGCGAGGTAACCGCCGCCCCACTGCAGCCGCGTCGCCGGGCCTTCGCTCTTCTCGAAGGCCTGGCGGTACCAGCCCAGCGCCTCGTCGTTGCGGCCGAGCTTGCGCGCGTTGCCGCCGAGCTGGCTCATCAGGTAGTAGGGCGAATGGCTCTTCGCCAGGTTGGCCTTGAGCAGCGCGTCGCTCTCGTCCCAGAGCCCGGCGCGCGCCAGCACGTAGGCGCCGCCGGTGATCACCGCCTGGCGCTCGTAGCCGTCGCTGATCTCGCGGTCGTCGCGTGCGACCTGCTCGCGCACCGCCTGGCGCAGCGCCGCCGGCAGCTCGACCTTGACGGCCTGCTCGGGCGAACCCAGGCGCGCCAGCTCGACCCGCGAGCCGAGCGCGCCGAGCCGGTCGGCGCGCGACAGCGTCGCATCGGCGGCCAGGCGCTGCAGCGCGCCGTCGAACACCGGCACCAGCGGCGACTTGTCCGGCGCGCCCTCGGCCAGCGCGCGCACCAGGTCGGCGGCGCTGCCGGCGAAGACGTCGGCATGGCGACGTGCCAGCGCCGGGTCGGCGGCGACGCGGCGCACACGCTCGCGCAGCGCGGCGTCGGCCTTGACGCGGCCCTGGCCTTCGTCGGCGACCAGCGCCTTCAGCCACAGCCGGGTGGCGGTCTCGTCGTCGGCCGCTGGCGCCGCGGCGGCCAGCTTGGCCAGCAGCGCGGCACGTTCGGCCGGCGCGACGACGCGGCCGTCGTCGACGTCCCAGGCGTAGAAGGCCAGCGCGCGCCATTCGTTGGCCGACAGCGGCCGCCCGGCGGTGGCGTCGGCGACCAGCGCCTTCACCGGCCGGCCGGCGGCCAGCGCCTGCTGCAGCAGCGCCAGCACCTGCTCGGGCTCGGCCTCGCCGGGCAGGCGCGTGATCTCGCGCGCGTCGGGCGAGAACAGCACCATCGTCGGATAGGCGCTGACGCCGAAACGCTGGCCCAGCTTCTGCGCCCCGGGCCGGTCGCCGTCGACGTGCACGGCGACGAACTCGCGCGCCTGCAGCGCGAAGTCCTGGCGGTTGAACAGCGTCGCCTTCAGCTGGTTGCACGGCGGGCACCAGGTCGCGCCCCAGTACAGCAGCACCGGCTTGTTCTCGGCGCGGGCGCGGGCGAAGGCGCGGTCGACGTCGGCGTCGGCGGCGGCCGCCACCCAGGCGACGTTCTTCGACGGCAAGCCGGGCGCCGCGGCGGCGGTTCCCCAGGCGAGGCAGACGGCAAGACAGCAGGCGGCGAGGCGGAGCTTCATGGCGGCAAGGGCGACAAGCGGAACGCCGATTGTGGGCCGGCCGCGGCGCCTCCCCGGAACGCGGGGGAAAACCGCGTCCGGCAGGCCGCGCCGATGAACGAAGTCACGCTGCCCCACGCGCGGGGTGCCGGCGATGGCCGGGGTCTTCTACGATCCGGTGGTGAACATTCGTAACGCCTCCTTCCCGATGCGCCGGCTCGCGCTCGCCGCCACGCTGGCCGCCGCACTCGCCGCCCAGGCCGCCGACGTCAAGACCTCGCGCTACTACGAAGACGCGCTCTCGCGCTACGAGAAGCAGGACTACGCCGGCGCCGTCGTGCAGCTGAAGAACGCGCTGAAGCTCGACAAGAGCCAGCTGTCGGTGCACGTGCTGCTCGGCAAGGCGCTGCTGGCCAGCGGCGACGCGGTCGGCGCGCAGGTCGCCTTCGAGGAAGCGCTGCGGCTGGGCGTGAACCGGGCCGAGGTCGTGCTGCCGCTGGCGGCCGCACTGGTCGACCAGGGCAAGCCCGGCGCGCTGCTCGAAGACGCACGCTTCTCGCCCGCCGGCCTGCCGACCGAGTTGCGCGCGGCGCTGACGGTGGCCCGTGCCAACGCCGCCGCCGACACCGGCGATGCGCGCAGCGCGCTGCAGATGCTCGACGAGGCGCGTTCGCTGGCGCCGCGCGACGCCGCACCCTGGATGGCCGAGGTCTCGGTCCGCCTGCGCATGGCCCAGCCGGCCGAGGCCCAGGCGGCCGCCGACAAGGCGCTGGCGCTGGCCCCGGGATCGGCCCAGGCGCAGTACCTGCGCGGCAGCGTCGCCCATGCCCGCGGCCAGGGCCCGGCGGCGCTCGAAGCCTACGGGCGTGCGCTGGCTATCGATGCCGGCCACGTCGACTCTCTGGTCTCGCGTGCCGGGCTGCTGCTGGACCTGAAGCGCGACGCCGACGCCCAGCGCGACGTCACCAAGCTGCGCCAGGTCGCGCCCGACGACCCGCGCGGCGCCTACCTGCAGGCGCTGCTGGCCGAGAAGGCCGGCCGCCCGGCCGAGACCCGCGCCGCGCTGCGCGACGTCGTCGGCCTGCTCGACCCGGTGCCGATGGAATACCTGCGCTACCGGCCGCAGCTGCTGATGCTCGGCGGCCTGGCGCACTACGGGCTCAACGAACGCGAGAAGGCCCTGCCCTATCTCGAGGCGGTGCAGCGCTCGCAGCCCGGCAGCGGCGCGGCCAAGCTCGTCGCGCAGATCCAGATCTCGCAGAACAGCCTGGACAAGGCGATCGAGTCGCTCGACGGCTACCTGCGCCGCAATCCGAAGGACACCCAGGCCTCGCTGCTGCTGGCCGCCGCGCAGATGGCCCAGGGCCGCCATGCGCGCGCCGCGGCGATCGCCGAGCAGGCGCTGCGCACGCAGGAATCGGCGCCGATGCGCGGCGTGCTGGGCCTCAGCCTGGCCGTCGGCGGCCGCATCCCCGACGCCATCGAGGCGCTGGAAGCCTCGTTCAAGGCCGACCCCAAGCAGCTCGCCGCCGGCACCGCGCTGGCCCAGATCCGGCTGCAGGCCGGCGACAACAAACGCGCGATCCAGGTCCTGCAGACGCTGCTGCAGTCGCATCCGAAGCAGGCGGGGCTGCTGAACCTGCTCGGCAGCGCCAAGGCGCGCAGCGGCGACACCGCCGGCGCGCGCCAGGCTTTCGAGCAGGCGCTGGCCCTCGACCCGGGATTCGTCTCACCGCAGGTGCAGCTCGCCCGCCTGGACGCCGACGCCGGCAAGCTCGACGCCGCGCAGCAGCGCCTGCAGCAGGCGCTGGCCAAGGACGACAAGGCGCTGGAGCCGACGCTGGAGGTCGCCCACCTGGCCGAACGCCGCGGCCGGATCGACGAGGCGCGGCGCTGGTACGAGAAAGCCGACGACCTCGCCGGGCCGAACGTCATCGACCCGGCGCTGGAACTCGTCGACTTCCTGCTGCGCCAGGACCAGCCCGAAGCCGCACGCGAGGCCGGCAAGCGCCTGTCCAACCGCGCGCCCGAGGCGGTGCCGGTGCTGATCGCGCTGGCGCGCATCTCGCTGGCCAACGACGACGTCGCCGGCGCGCGCACCGGGCTGAACCGCGCCTCGGCGCTGGCCGACCACGACGTCGGCGCGCTGGCACGCATCGCATTGCTGCAGCTGAAGGCCAACCATCCGCAAGGCGCGCAGCACACGCTGAACAAGGCGCTGGGCGAACGGCCGAACTCGCTGCCGCTGCAGGCCTTGATGGTCGACGCCGAGATCCGCCTCGGCGAGCTGGCCTCGGCCGACAAGCGCGCGCGCACCATCGCCACGCAGAACCCCAAGCTCGCGGTCGGCCCGTCGCTGGTGGGCGACGTGGCCGCGGCGCGCGGGCAGACCGCGGCGGCCATCGAGGCCTACCGCAACGCGCACCGCCTGCAGCCCGGCACCGACACGCTGCTGCGCCTGGTGCGCGCGACGGCGGCACAGGACCCGGCAGCGGCGCAGAAGCTCACCGAACAGTGGGTGGCCTCGCACCCGCGCGACACCGTCGTGCGCCGCGTGCTGGCCGACGGTTATGCCCGCCAGGGCCAGTGGGCCGCGGCGCGCGACGCCTACCAGGCGCTGCTGAAGCTGACGCCCGCCGACGCCGAAGTCTGGAACAACCTCGCCCAGGTGCAGCTGCGCCAGAAGGACGCCGGCGCGCTGGAATCGGCCGAGCGCGCGCTGGCGCTCAAGCCCGGCGTGCCGCACATCGTCGGCACCGCCGGCTGGGCGGCCTTCCAGGCTGGCCAGACCGACAAGGCCTTGCAGCGCCTGCGCGATGCGCGGCTGCGCGACCCGGGCAACGCGTCGACGCGCTACTACCTCGCCACGGTGCTGGCGCGCGCCGGTCGCAACGCCGAGGCCCGCGACGAGCTGCAGGCCGCGCTGCGCAGCCAGAACTTCGCCGAGGCCAAGGAGGCCCAGGCACTGCTGCAGACCCTCAAGTGAGGGGCCACCCAGGTGTCGCAAGTTCTTACATTCCCCCGCCAGTTCTGCGAGGATGCGGCGCAAGTGCTTGATCCAGCTGAAAATTCCGGGCTGGCGCGACCTTTGCATAGGATGCGAGGCGCGGCACAGGGGCGCTGCCGGTGAACTCGAAGGGCATTCGATGAAAACGAACATGAAACGCGTGACGGCCTCGGCCTTGATGGTGACCGGCCTCGGTTTCGCCGGTGCGGCCTCGGCGCAGAGCACGTGGAGCCTGCTCGACTCCTGCACTCCGAACAGCGGCACCACGCAGCTCGCCACCTGCACCTCCGGCGGCAAGTCGGTCACCGTCACCGCCTACGCGGCCGGCAGCGGCGAGAACTTCGCCAAGGCCTCGATGACCGAGTGGGGCACCAACGGCATCGGTGTCGCCTATACCAACGAGACCACCCAGAGCCCGCAGCACGCCATCGACAACAATGGCAAGACCGAGCTCGTGATGCTGAACTTCACGACGGCGACGATGCTCAGCGCGCTGTCGATCGGCTGGTATCAGACCGACGCCGACATCTCGGTGCTGCGCTGGGTCGGCACCGGCGCGCCGACGATGGCGAACTACAACACCAGCAATCTGGTGTCCTCGTCGACCACCCAGGGCTGGCAGCTGGTTTCCAGCGCCGACGTCGACCCGAGCTACTCGTGGAGCTTCAACGGCGGCGGCTATTCGAGCTGGTGGCTGATCAGCAGCTACTTCGGCGGTGTCTCCGGCAGCGGCGACGACAACGCGTACGGCGGCAGCAAGCTTGCCGCCGGCAACGACTACTTCAAGCTGCTGTCCTTCACCGGCACCACCCAGTCCGGCGGCGGTGGTGGCGGCAGCGTCCCCGAACCCGGCACGCTGGCGCTCGCCGGCCTGGCGCTCGCCGGCATCGTCGGCGCCAAGCGCCGCCGTGCCCAGACCGTCTGACACACAGCGACGACCTCTTCGTCCGTCGGGCCGGCATCAGCCGGCCCTTTTTTTTGTCAGCCCGCGGGGTCGGCGTCGGCCAGGCCAGCCTGGCCATCGTCTTCGTCGGGCGGCTCGGCGTTGGCGCGCGCCAGCGCCATCCAGACCGAAAACGGCACGCGCGCCGCACGGCGCGGTGCGGCGCGTGCCACCTCCAGCCGGCCGTCGGCGCAGGCCAGCATCACGCCATAAGGCTCGGGCACCTCGTCGGGCGTGGCGATGCCTTCGCTGAAGACGTACCAGCACTGGCTGGCCAGCGCGCGGTAGGCGGCGCCCTTGTCGGGGCGGCGCAGGTCGGCCAGCAGGTCGGCGCGCCGCACCTTGATCTCGTGCACCACCGGCTCGGCGTAGTCCTCGACCGTCGTGTGGCGGATCGAGAAGACGTCGGGCATAGCCGTCGCCCAGCGCGTGCCGCCGTCGTCGCCGGCCAGCGGCGCACGCAGCGCCAGGCCGCGCCAGACGATGCGCCCGGCGCGCTGCATCTCGCGCGCGACCCGCGCGACCAGGGCTTCGTGGGCGTCGAAGGCGGCGCGGTTGCGCGTCAGCGTCGCCGCCAGCAGCGTGATGCCGGCGTCGCTGACGACCAGGGTCTCGCGGCCGGCGTCATCCCAGCGCCGCTGCAGCAGCCCGGCGGCCAGCAGGTCGATCTCGATGGCGTCGCGGCAGGGCCAGCCGGCCGAGCGCCAGATCTCGCGCAGGCGGCGCCGGTGCACGGCGCCCAGCGCCGGGCTCACTCGGCGCTCACTCGACGACCTGGACGCCCTTCCAGAACGCGATGCGGCCCTGGATGTTGGCCGCGGCTTCCTTCGGCGCCGGGTAGTACCAGGCGGCGTCGGGGTTGGCGTCGCCGTCGACGAACAGCGTGTGATAACGCGCCTCGCCCTTCCACGAGCACATCGTGCGCGTGTTGCTCGGCAGCAGGTACTGCGGCTTCACCGCCTCGGCGGGGAAGTAGTGGTTGCCTTCGACGATGACCGTGTCGTCGCTCTCGGCGACGACGGTGCCTTTCCAGATCGCTTTCATCCCGATGTCCTCTCGCTGACGCCGCCGGCCGGCTCCAGCCAGTGCAGCGAGAAACGCCTCGCCGCGTCGGTCCAGACCGGGCCCGGCTCGAAGCCGGCGCGCCGCGCGAGGGCCCGGAAGCCGTCGACGCTGTACTTGTACGAGTTCTCGGTGTGCAGGCTGTCGCCCTCGTCGAACTCGAAGACTTCGCCGGCGACACACACCGCCTGGCGGCGGCGGCTGACCAGATGCATCTCGATGCGGCGCAAAGGCGGATGGTAGAACGCCGCGTGCGCCCAGGCGGAAAGATCGAAGTCCGCACCCAGTTCTCGGTTGGCACGCGCCAGCAGGTTGCGATTGAAGGCCGCGGTCACGCCCCGGGCGTCGTTGTAGGCGGCGTGCAGCAGCGCCGGCTCCTTGATCAGGTCGACGCCGATCAAGAGCGCGCCGCCGTCCAGCCAGCGGCGGAACCGCGCCAGCAGCGCGCAGGCCTCGTCGGGCTCGAAGTTGCCGATCGAACTGCCCGGGAAGAAGCCGATGCGCCGGCCGACGGGCGGCGGCAGCGCGAGCGACGCGGTGAAGTCCGCCGCCAGCGGCTCGACGGCCAGCCCGGGAAAGTCGGCGCGCAGCGCCGCGGCCGCTTCGGCCAGGTGCTCGCCGGAGATGTCGACCGGCACGAAGCGCCGCGGCGCCTCGAGCGCCTGCAGCAGCAGCCGCACCTTGACGCTGGCCCCGGCACCGAACTCGACGATCTCGGCGCCCGGCCCGATGCGCGCCGCGAACTCGTCGGCGTGGCGGTCGAGCAGCGCGAGCTCGGTGCGTGTCGGGTAGTACTCGGGCAGTTCGCAGATGCGCTCGAACAGGCGCGAGCCCTCGGCGTCGTAGAACCACTTGGGCGCGATGCGGCGTTCGCGCAGCCCGGCGACGAAGTCTTCGTGGAAGTTCACTGGAGCACCCTCCGGCCTGCGGCCGATCCCGCCAGGCGGGAATGAGCCCCGGACAAGTCCTGAGGTCTCATGCGTCGCGCGCCAGCCGCAGCCCGCTGAACTGCCAGCGCGCCCCGGGCGGAAAGAAGTTGCGGTAACTGGCCCGCGCATGGCCGGGCGGCGTCGCGAACGAGCTGCCGCGCAGCACGATCTGGCCGACCATGAACTTGCCGTTGTACTCGCCGACCGCGCCGGCCCAGGGCCGGTAGCGCGGATACGGCTCGTAGGACGAACGTGTCCATTGCCACAGCGCGCCGAAACACTGCGAAGGCGGCGAGGCCGAGCTCGCCGCGTGCTCCCACTCGGCTTCGGTCGGGAGCCGGGCGCCGGCCCATTCGGCATAGGCCGCGGCTTCGTAGAACGACAGATGGCGCACCGGCGCCTGCGGCGCGCGCGGGCGCGGGCCGTGCGGCGTGAACTCGCTGCCGTCGTCGCGCCAGTACAGCGGACCGGTCCAGCCCTGCGATTGCACCGCCGCCCAGCCGTCGGACAGCCACAGCGCCGCACGCCGGTAGCCGCCGTCGTCGACGAAACGCTGGTACTCGGCGTTCGTCACCAGCCGCCGCGCGATCTCGTACGCCTCCAGGCGAACGCGGTGGCGCGGCGTCTCGTTGTCGAAGGCGAAGCCGGCGCCGGCGTGGCCGATCTCGGCTTCGCCGCCGTCGAAGCCCAGCCAGCCGTCGACGCCGGCCGGCCACGGTGACGGCTCGCCGGGACAGGCCGCCGGCGCCAGCGGGTTCAGCGCCAGCGCGGCGAGGATGTCGGTCTGCATCAGCTCCTGGTGCTGCTGCTCGTGATGCAGGCCCAGTTCGATCAACGGGAAGGCCGCGGCGCGCGTGTCGGCGTCGGCCTCGGCGATGAAGGCGGCCACGCCGGCGTCGACGACCCGCCGCCAGGCCAGCACCTCGTCGAGCGAGGGCCGCGACAGCATCCCGCGCTGCGGCCGCGGGTGGCGCGGGCCCAGGCTCTCGTAATAGGAGTTGAACAGCCGCGCCCAGCGTTCGTCGTAGGGGCGGAAGCCCGGCGCGTGCGGCGCCAGCACCACGGCTTCGAAGAACCAGGCGGTGTGCGCCAGATGCCACTTCGTCGGGCTGGCGTCGGGCATGGCCTGCAGCTGCTGGTCTTCGGGCGACAGCGGCGCGGCCAGCGCCTCGCTGTGGGCGCGCACCGCGCGGAAACGGGCGGCAAGCTCGGAAATCGCGTCGGGCATTCGGCGCTCTCCTGCGACCGGTGGGGTCCGGCGCATTCTGGTCGTGGGTGGCTCGGGTGTTCACCCGGGCAAGCCCCGTTCCGTGTGAGTGCCGGTAACCCGGCGCGAACGCTGCATACAGAGCCACTGAACCCCGGAACGCCGTCTCCTTCCTACATTGGGCGACATGGACAGCACCCTCACCCTGCTTGACCCGCGCAGCATCGAACGCCTCGTCGCCGGCCAGCCGACGCAGGACGGCGCCGGCGTCAAGCTCGTGCGCCTGCTGACGCACGAGCTGCAACGCCGGCTCGACCCCTTCCTGATGCTCGACCGCTTCGCGACCGACCGCGCCGAGGACTACATCGCCGGTTTCCCCGACCACCCGCACCGCGGTTTCGAGACCGTCACGGTGATGGTCGAAGGCCGCATGCGCCACCGCGACAGCGCCGGCCACGAAGGCCGTGTCGGCCCCGGCGGCGTGCAGTGGATGACCGCCGGCCGCGGCCTGGTGCACAGCGAGATGCCCGAGCAGCAGGACGGCCGCATGGACGGCTTCCAGCTCTGGCTGAACCTGCCGGCGCGCGAGAAGATGCGCGAGCCCTGGTACCGCGACATCGAGGCCGAACAGGTGCCCGAATGGCGGGCCGAAGGCGTGCGCGCACGCGTCGTCGCCGGCCGCACGCACGGCGTCGCCGGCGCCGTCGAACGCGAGACGACCGAGCCGCTGATCGTCGACCTGGAACTCGCGCCCGGCGCACGTTTCGAGCAGCCGCTGCCGGTGGCGCACAACGCCTTCGTCGTCGTCGTGCACGGCAGCGTCGAACTCGGCGGCCGCAAGCTGGAGCCGGGGCCGATGGCGATCCTCGCCAACCGCGGCGACGGCGTCGTCGTCACCGGGGGCACGGCGGGCGCGCGGCTGCTGCTCGTCGCCGGCCGGCCGCTGGGCGAGCCGATCGCGCAGTACGGGCCGTTCGTGATGAACAGCAACCGCGAGATCTTCGAGGCCGTCGAAGACTTCCGCGCCGGCCGCCTGGCCTGAGCGCAGACGCGCGGCGCGACGCCGCGCCCGCTCAGCGCTTGAGCGGGATCGGCGTCGTGCGGTCGACCGGCACCGCGGTCACCGCGTTCTGCGGCGAGCCTTCGATGACGCGGTCGGAATAGGTCAGGTAGACCAGCGTGTTGCGCCCGGCGTCGACCATGCGCACCACGTGCAGCCGCTTGAAGACCAGCGAGATGCGTTCGCTGAACATGTCTTCCTGCTGCGGCAGCGGCTTCGGAAACGAGATCGGCCCGGTCTGGCGGCAGGCGATCGAGGCGTCCGACTTGTCCTCGGCCAGCCCCAGCCCGCCCTTGATGCCGCCGGTCTTGGCGCGCGAGACGTAGCAGGTCACGCCCTTGACGCCGGGGTCGTCGTAGGCGTCGACGACGATCTTGTGGTCCGGGCCGATCAGCTTGAAGACCGTGTCGACCTCGCCCACCGGCTCGGCGGCGGCCGCCGCCGCGGCGAGCACGGCCGCCGCGCCCAGCAGCACGCGTTTCATCAGTGGTCCTCCACCAGATCGCCGGCCGCCGCGCCGCTGGCGCCGCCGACGAGCACCGTGTAGACCTTGCCGGCCTCGATGATCTGATCGGTCAGCGTCAGCACAGAACCGCTGAGCGCCGGCGAGGTGACGGTCAGCGTGCCGCTGGTCGTCGCCGAGACCTCGGCGTAGGACGAGGCCGCGCCCACCGCGACGCCCGAGACGAGCTGCGACGAGCCGAGCTTCAGCGACAGCGTCGAGCCGAGGTCGCTGACCGCGTTGATCAGCCGGATCTTGGCCTTGCTGCTGCTGGTCGACAGCGTGTTGTCGTCCACCACCCAGACCGCCACCGGCGCGGCCGCGCTGCCGTAGACGACCAGCGTGTAGTCGACCCCGGCGCTCAGCGCCTGCGCCGGCACGGTGCTGCTGACGTCGGTGGTGCCGATGGCCGCGGTGACGGTCGGCGTGCCGACGTCGACGAGCGCGTAGTCGCTGACCACCGGCGAGCCGGACGACAGCAGTTCGGTGCCGTCGACCGTGGCGCTGACCGTCGCGTTGGCCGCGGCGGCGCCGGCGATGCGCACGCGCGCATCGGTGACGTCGACACGCGTCAACACGCTCTTCTCCTCGCGCAGCAGCATGCCGTTGACGAGCACGCCGCTGGAGGCCGCGGCCAGCGTCAGCGTGTAGACGGTGCCGCCGCCGAAGACCACGCCCGAGACGTCCAGCCGCACGTCGGTCTTGCTGCCGGCGGCGGTGACACGCACGCGCCAGGTGCCGGAGTCGATGGTGTTGAAGTCGTTGAGCGTGCCGACCGCCGCGCTGGCCTGCATCGCCACCGAATCGGCCAGCGTGTCGTCCGCGGCGGTGATGTAGACGTCCAGCTCGCCGGCGTCGGTGGCGCCGTTGAAGACCCGCACCTTGGTCTTGTCGTCCTTCGGGTCCGAGGTGTTCTCGTCGATCAGCTGCCAGCCGAGCTTGCCCACCGGGCCCCAGGCGAGGAGGGTGTAGTACTTGTCGTCCGACAGGTCCGGCGTGAAGGTCGAGATCAGCGCGGTGGCCGAGCTGCTGCGCGAGATCGTCGAATCGCAGTCGCTCGGGTCGACGTCCTTGTACTTGGTCTCGGCACCGTAGGCGATGGCCTTGAACAGGTCGTCGCCGTCGACTTCGAGCGTCAGCGCGTCGTAGGAACTGGCGTTGATGAACCGGACATGGGCCTTGGTCGTATCGGTCCCGCCGCCGCAACCGGCGAGCACCACCGGCGAGGACAGCGCCAGCGACAGCCAGCGCCGGCGGTTGATCTGCTGCATCGAGTTCTCCTGAGCGCCGGCGCCGCGGCCGGCCAGGGCGACATCATCGCCCAGCCGCGTTGCCGCGATGCGAACGGCGGTGACGCCGTGGTACTCGCGCCTCAGTCGTTCAGGTGGCAGGCTTGTCCGACAGCGCCTTCAGGTTGTCCTGCAGCTCCTTGCCCATCGGTGCGTTGAGCACGATGCCCTTGGGCGGGATCGGCGACAGGAACCACTTGCGGTAGAGCTTCTCGAACTCGCCGCTCTTCATCAGCCCGGCGAGCACGCCGTCGACCAGCTGCTTGAACGCCGGGTCGTCCTTGCGGACCATGATCGCGTAGGGCTCGACCTGGATCGCTTCGCCGACCACCGCCAGCTCCGACGGGTTGGCCGAGCTCGCGCGCAGGCCGTAGAGCAGGATGTCGTCCATGCCGAAGGCCGCGGCGCGGCCGCTTTGCACCAGCAGCGCGGCTTCGGCGTGGTCCTTGGCGCCGATCAGCTCGATCGGCAGCTTGTTCTCGCTGATCAGCGTGCGCAGGATGCGGAAGTTGGTCGTGCCGGTCGTCGACACCAGCACCTTGCCGTGCAGGTCGGCCAGCGACTTGATGCCCGAGTCGGAGCGCACCAGGAAGCGTGTGCCGGTATAGAAGTAGTTGATCGCGAACGCCACCTGCTTGGCGCGGTCGCTGTTGTTCGTCGTCGAGCCGCACTCGATGTCGATCGTGCCGTTGACCAGCAGCGGAATGCGGTTGGCGCTGGTCACCGACTGCAGGTTGACCTTCAGGTCGGAGCGGCCGGTGACCTTCTTCACCTCGTCGACGACGCGGCCGCAGATCTCGTAGCCGAAGCCGACCGGCTGGGCCTTGTCGTCGAGGTAGGAGAACGGGATCGAGGACTCGCGGTAGGCGACGCCGATCACGCCGCTGGCCTTGACCTTGTCGAGCGTGGACTGGGCGGAAGCGGCCGACGCGGCGAAGGCCAGGGCGAGGACGGCGAGCGGGCGCACGATCTGGGGCATGGACGGGGCTCCTTGACGGGGTGGAGCCCAGGCTAAGCAAAGCGCCGGCCACTGTCGCTCCGCACGAACGCGGAGATCGCCCCGGAAAGACGAACGCCCGGCCGGGGCCGGGCGTCGAAGCGGGAGGGGCGATCAGGCGCGGGCGGCGGCCGCGGCGCTTTGCGCGATGTAGGCCGAGGCACCGTCACCGGCGGCCAGCGAGTCGATGCCCGAGAGCATCACGACGGTGAAGAAAGCCGCGCTGGCCAGCGCGATCAGGCGGGGGGCGAAGCGGGTGGTCATCGTGGGCTCCTTCGGGGTGACGTGCTGCGATGGAGTCCACTGTAGGCAGCGGCCCGGTGCGCCGCGAGCGGCTTGCGACGACCGGCGCCGCAGGCCGACGAAGCGCAGGCGGCGGCGACGAAACGTCAGCCGCCGCTGGCGCCCGGGCGTGCCGGCGCGGCGGCCGGCTCGGCGAAGTCGGCCGGGAAGAGCTCGTCGAGGCCGGCGTGTTCGGTCACCGCCAGGCCCTGCATCAGCTCCAGGCTGGACTCGTACCAACCGCAGGCCGGCGCCGCCGTGCCGCGCGCGCCGACCTCGCCCATCGAGACCGGCAGGTCCGCCGACCGGCCGCGGCGGCGGGGAAAAAAGACCGTGGACATCGTCGCCCCCTCAAGCGATTCGTACGCCCGCATCGTGACGCGACGGCGCGCCGGCCGCCATCACCCGGAAGTCCGGTTTCATCGCTTCGGGGCGTCCGGCCCCCCGAACGGGTGGTGAATTCCTCACAACCGCTCACCACCTCCGGAAGACGGCTCAGCCGAACGGCCGCACGCCAAACAGCCAGCCGTGCAGCCAGAACGCGAACACCGCCCAGCCGGCGACGCCGACGGCCACCGTCACCAGCGTCATCGACAGCCGGCCCGGCGCGTAGACCGTGCCGGCGCGCGCGTCGCGCTGGCGCGCGGCGCGGTAGTCCAGCACCGCCCACACCAGGAAGCTGCCGAACAGCACGAGGTCGGCCAGCGTGTGGTTGGCCAGCAGGTGGGCGAAGGCCCAGACCTTGACGCCGAGGATCATCGGGTGGTGCAGCCTGGCCTTGATCTGGTTGCCCGGCACGTAGGCGGCGAAGTTCAGCACGAAGGCCACCAGCACCAGCAGGGCCGCCAGGTGGCGCGTCCAGAGCATCGGCGTCCACAGCGCCACCGGGTCCAGCCGCGCGTCGCCGTAGCCGCGCACGATCAGCACCAGGCCCAGCAGCGACAGTACCGAGTACAGGCCCTTGAAGCCGTTCTCGCCCAGCCGGGCGCGCATGCGGGTGCGCCAGTCATCGCCGTAGATGCGCACCGAATGCGCGCCCAGGAACAGCACGAGGCCCAGGATCAGTTGCGTCATGGGAGACAGGGGTGAGTCGAAAGCGGCGGCATTGTCGCCGCGCGGCCGCTATCCTGCCCCGCATGGACAAGCGTTATCACTGGGAAGACTTCCCCGCCGGCACCGTGCGCGAGTTCGGCGCCACCACCGTCACGCGCGAAGCGATCGTCGAGTTCGCGCGCCAGTTCGACCCGCAGCCCTTCCACGTCGACGAGGAGGCCGCCAAGCACTCGCTGTTCAAGGGCTTGTGCGCCAGCGGCTGGCACACCGCGGCGATGACGATGCGCATGATGTGCGACGAGTACCTGCTCGACGCCGCCAGCCTCGGTTCTCCCGGGCTGGAGAACCTGCGCTGGACCAAGCCGGTCTACCCCGGCGACACGCTGAAGGTGCGCATGGAGGTCACCGAGGCGCGGCCGATGGGCAGCCGGCCGACCGTCGGCCTGGTGCGCTCGACCTGGACCGTGTTCAACCAGCGCGACGAAGCGGTGATGTCCATGGAAGGTTGGGCGATGTTCAAGAGACGCGAGCCGGCGGTCGGCCAAAATCCGGGTTGATCTGTTCCCGTCTGGCCCTCACCCGCCCCGAAGGAAAGCCCTCATGTCCCGCACTTCCCGTGTCCTGCGTTCGCTGCTCGCCGTCGGCGCCGCCACCGTGGCTTTCGCCGCGGGCGCGCAGAACACCGAGCCCAAGGTCCTGAACATCTACAACTGGGCCGAGTACATCGCCGAAGACACGCTCAAGAACTTCGAGAAGGAAACCGGCATCAAGGTCCGGTACGACATCTTCGACAGCAACGAGATCCTGCACGCCAAGCTCGTCGCCGGGAAGACCGGCTACGACATCGTCGTGCCCGGCGCGCACTTCGCGAAGGCGCAGATCGAAGGGGGCCTGTTCCAGAAGCTCGACAAGTCGCTGCTGCCGAACTGGAAGAACCTCGACCCGGCGGTGCTCGAGCAGATGGCGAAGGTCGACCCGGGCAACCAGTACCTCGTCGACTGGCTGTGGGGCTACGTGACCGTCGGCATCAACGTCAAGAAGGTCAAGGCCGCGCTGGGCTCGACGCCGATGCCGGCCAACGCCTGGGACCTGCTGTTCAAGCCCGAGTACGCCAGCAAGCTCAAGGGCTGCGGCGTCAGCATGCTGGACTCGGCGTCCGAGGTGATGCCGGTGGCGATGATCTACGCCGGCAAGCCGCCCTACAGCAAGAACGCCAAGGACTACGACGCCGCCCGTGACGTGCTAGCCAAGGCGCGCCCCTACATCACGCGCTTCTCGTCGTCGGGCTACATCGACGAGATGGCCAACGGCTCGCTGTGCCTGGTGATGGGCTACGCCGGCGACATGAACATCTCGCGCCAGCGTGCGATCGACAGCAAGACCGGCGTCGAGATCCAGGTGCTGGTCCCGCCGAGCGGCGCGACGATGTTCTTCGACTCGATGGCCATCCCGAAGGACGCCGAGCACCCGAAGAACGCGCACCTGTTCATCAACTACATCCTGCGCCCCGAGGTGCACGCGGCGCTGACGAACAAGGTCTTCTACGCCAACCCGAACGCGGCCTCGAAGAAGTTCGTCAAGAAGGAAGTGGCGAGCAACCCGACGGTCTTCCTGTCGCCCGAAGACATGAAGAAGCTGACCTCGCCGGACGCCGTGCCGCAGGACATCCGCCGCGTGCAGACGCGCATCTTCACGGCCTTCAAGGCGGGGGCGAAATAAGCACCCCGGCCGACACGCTCGGGTTCTGGTTCGGCCCGCCGCCGCAAGCGCTGCGGGCCGACTGGTTCCGCAAGAGCGAAGCCTTCGACCGCCTGGTCGCCGAGCGTTTCGGCGCCGAGGTCGAGGCGGCGATCGACGGCACGCTGCCGCCCGCCTGGGCGGCGGTGCCGCTGGCCGAGATCCTGCTGCTCGACCAGTTCACGCGCAACATCTTCCGCGGCCAGCCGCGGGCCTTCGCCGGCGACGCGCGCGCCTTGGCGCTGGCCCAGGGCCTGGTGGCCAGCGGCGCCGACCGGGCGCTGACGACGATCGAACGCTGGTTCGCCTACCTGCCCTTCGAACACGCCGAGAGCCTGGCGCTGCAGGACGAGTCGGTGCGGCTCTTCGGCGCGCTGGCGGCCGAAGACGGGCGCCTGGCCGACGCTCTCGACTATGCCGAGCGCCATCGTGACGTGATCCGGCGTTTCGGCCGCTTCCCGCACCGCAACGCGGTGCTCGGCCGCACGAGCACGGCCGCCGAACAGGAGTACCTGGCCCAGCCGGGCGCAGGTTTCTAGACGCCTCTCAGTGGTCCTCGAGCCGGGTGTGCACGCCTTCGGCGGGCTCGCCGGTGTCAGGATCCAGCCAGTCGGCGATGCCGAGCTCCTGCTCGGCTTCGAGGAGGGTCTCGCCGGGTTCGATCTCGCCGTCGCAGGCCGCTTCCATCGCCTGCAAAGCCTCGTCCTCGGTGGCGTAGGGGCCGAACTCCTGGCGCCCGGTGGCGGCCAGCCAGTACCAGCCGTCGGGCCGTTCGATGATCTCGCCGTCGCCCGGCGGCGAGGCGTCCAGCGGCAGGTCCTCCTCGAGCTTCGGGGCCACGAACCGGGCGGGGGTCTGGACTTGCGCTTTCATCGTTCGTACTCCTCTTCGACGAACCCATTCTGAACCTCGCACCCGGCCGCGCAAGGTGTCCGAGCACCCCGTGGCATCAAGGCTCGCCCCCACGGGAAAAGCCTGATAAGGTCAGCAATCGACCTGAGAGCCGCGCGGCCGGGTCCCCGCTAGGATGGGCTGACCCACTACCGGACGCCGCGACGCTCCCGGCGGCACGCGGCACCGCCCCGCCGCGATGGAATTCAGACTCGACAAGCGCTATGCGCTGCCGGTCGGCCTCGACGCCGCCTGGGCCGTGCTCTCCGACGTGCGCGCCACCGCAGCCTGCCTGCCCGGCGCCTCGATCACCGAACAGGTCGACGACACGCACTACAAGGGCCTGGTCAAGACCAAGGTCGGCCCGGCGATGATGAACTTCGCCGGCGAGGTCGAGGTGCTGGCGCTCGACGCCGGCGAACACCAGCTGCAGATGGTCGGCAAGGGCGCCGACAAGGCCGGCTCCGCGGCGTCGATGAAGCTCAGCGCCCGGCTGGAGCCCGGCGACAGCGCCGGCAGCTCGACGCTGGTCGGCGAAGCCACCGTCTCGGTCTCCGGCAAGCTGGCGCAGTTCGGCAGTCGGCTGCTGGTGCCGGTGTCCGACGCGATGCTGGCGCAGTTCGTCGCCAACTTCGGCCAGGCCGCCGCAGCGCTGCAAGCGGCCCAGACACCCCCGGCCGCCCAGGCCACGCCCGACGCCGCGGGCGACCCGACCGAAGCGCCCCTGCCGCCTCCCGCTGCACCACCGCCGCCGCGTGAACTGAACGCGCTGGGCCTGCTGTGGACGGTCTTCAAGCGCTGGCTGGCCGGACTGTTCGGCCGCCGCGGCTGAAACGGCGCCGGCAGAGCCGGCTTGAACACAGCTTATCCACAACGACGCCCACAATGGGGACAAGTCTGGGGACGACTTTCGCGTAAGCCCCGGGTTGTCCACAGCCGAACGGCCTGCCGCCAGGTTGTCCAGAAACGCGGTAGAACTCGTCCCGGGGTCGGCCCACAGTGTTGAAGGCGGTGCAAGCCCTTGATCCATAAAGCAGTTTCGGACTTGTGCACAGGCCGGGCGGCCTCTACTACGACTACCACGTAGAAAAATAAGACCAATACTGGATAACAGCGCGGCGCGCGGGAGCTGCAGCGGGGGCCGCGGCGCGATCTCCCGACTGGGCAAAAAAAAAGCCGGCGAATCGCCGGCGTTCGGGGAGTTGCGGAGGCCTCAGGGACGCTCGGCCGCGGTGGCCAGCGTCTGCGGTCTGGGCATGCGGCCGGCTGCCAGCTCGGCCGACCAGCTGGCGGCCAGCGTGCGCACCCGTTCGACGTTGACCTTCTGCGGTGTGCCGCAGAAGGTACGGCCGACCCAGTCACTGTCTTCGCCTTCGGCGTCGACGTGTGTCGAGCCGGCGCCCATGCGCACGTCGGTGACGCTGTCGTGGCCGGCAGCTGCGGCTTCGTCGCGCAGCTGGCGCAGCACCGGCATCGCCACCTGCTCGGCATTGCAGCCGCTGGGCGCCGCGGCGATGGCCAGCACCGGGCGTTGACCGCCCTGCGAGACGGCACGCAGCTGATCGGCAAAGCCCTCGACCGGCACCGGGTCGAGCAGCAGCGCACCGGCCAGGCGCTCGGGTGCCGCAGCATCGAGCCGCCAGCCCAGGCGCGCCGCGAAGGCGGCTCCCGCCGAATGGCCGCCGACGACGATGCGCCGGGGCAGCGGCCGACCGTCGGGCAGCGTCATCGTGCCGAGCAGTGCCTTGGCCATCGCGTCCGCGAGATCCGGGTTGCCGTGCGCCATGTCGGCGTCGATGCACAGCGTGGCCAGGCCTTCGCGGGCGATGCGGCGCGTGGTCTCGCGCAGGTTGGCGCAGCTGCGCGTGAAGCCGTGCTCCAGCACCAGCAGCGCCTGCGGCTCGCCGACCGGCAACGCCCATTCGGCGGCATAGGCGCGGCCGCCGATCTCCAGCGCCGGCGTCGTCGTGATGCCGCCGGTGCTCGGCCCGGGCACGCTGGCGCAGCCGGTCAGACCGACCGCCAGACTGCGTACCAGCAGGCGCTTGAAGCTGCCCATCACACGGCGTCCTCCCGGCGCCCGCGAACCGGACACCGCGGCGTTGCCGAGGCAAGCAAGGTTCCCGGAGTCCGGGCGCGGGTCTGGGTCGGGCGTCACGGTGGGCATCGGATGAATTCCAGATTTTCTTGATCGGCTATTTCCCTCGCCTCGCGAGCGTCTTGTGCGATGTCTTGCGTGAACTGATCAACGCGAAACACAACTGATCGTGCGTCGCCACGCGACGAAGCGCGTGCCACCCGGTGCTGGCGCAAAACCCCAGCGGGGCTGCGGCCGCCAGAATCCGTCGGGGGATGGATCACCCGGGTGTTTCATGCATCGTATGCATGAGGCCCGCCATCCCGGGAGGACAGATGGGACCGGAAACCATCGTCTGGATCGTTCCGGACGACGCCAGCCAAGCGGATATCGCGGCGGCGGATTTGCGCAAGGCGGGCTACACCGTCATCGAACAGAGCCTGGCCGCCGCATCACGGCTCGCGGCCGATCTGCGGGTACTGCCGACCGCGTCGCTGGCCGACGAGGCCACGCTGCGCCTGGCCTGCGCCGCCGATCGCCGGCCGACGCTGGTGCTGGCCCACGACGAGGCCGCCGAAGCCGTCGCGCTGGAGGTCTGCGACCTGCGCGACGAAGTCGTGCGCCTGCCGCAGGCGCCGCAGCACGTCGCGGCGCGCCTGGAACGGCTGATCCGCCGCGAGCGCGACTCGGCCTGGCTGCACCGCGACGCCGTCACCGGGCTGCTCAACCGCCGTGCCTTCGGCCTGCGCCTGCGCAAGGTGCTGGAGGAGATGCTGCCCGGCGAGGTGCGCGGCCTGGTGCGGCTGGACCTGGACCGCTTCCGCCTGCTCAACGACGAATTCGGCCATGCCGTCGGCGACCAGCTGCTGCGCAGCGCCGCCGAGCTGCTCGCCGCCGGGGCCTCGCCAGAGGACTCGATCGGCCGCGTCGGCGGCGACGAGTTCGTGCTGCTGCTGTCGCGTTACGACCTGCAGACCCTGGTCAACGACGCGCATGCGCTGCTCAAGCGCCTGTCGGTGCCGATCGAGGTGCCGTCTGCCGGCCGCAGCGTCGTGCTCACCGCCAGCGCAGGCATGACGGTGCTGCGGCCGCATTTCACCGAGAGCGAGGTCATGCGCCAGGCCGACGCCGCGATGTACGAGGCCAAGGGCGCCGGCCGCAACCGCCTGATGTGTTTCGAGACCGCGGCCGGCGGTTATGTCGCACCCGACATCGATGCCGACCTCGACCGCTTCAACGAGGTCACCAAGGTCTTCAGCGACCGCCTGGCGCGCATCGTCGGCGACATGGGCCGGCGCCTGGTCGAAGGCGCACGGCGCCAGGCCTTGCAGGACGCGCTGACCGGCGCCCACAACCGGCGCTACTTCGACGAGCGCCTGGCGCGCGAGGTGTCGCAGGCGCATCGCAGCGGCCGGCCGCTGGCGCTGGCGCTGCTGGACATCGACGATTTCCACGGCATCAACGCCAACTTCGGCTGGCCCTCGGGCGACGGCGTGCTGCGCGAGTTCGCGGCGCTGGCCGGCGGCAACGTGCGTCTGGTGGACTGGCTGGCACGCTACGGCGGCGAGGAGTTCTGCGTCGTGCTGCCCGACACCACGGCCGAGGCCGCGGTGACGGTGATGGAGCGCATCCGGGCGGCGGTCGGCGGCCATCGTTTCGAGGCCACCGACGGCCGTCCGGTCTCGGTCACCGTCAGCGTCGGCGTCGCGATGACGGCGCCGGGCGACGACTCGCCCGTGGCGCTGGTCGACCGCGCCGGGCGCGCCTGCCTGCGCGCCAAGGCCGCCGGCAAGAACCGCGTCGTGCTCGGCGACGCCGCTGCCTGATCAGCCGCGCGCCAGCCGGGCCGCCAGCGCCTGCAGCGACGGCGCCAGCCGCTGTGCCTCGGCGGCGCGCACCTGCGCCCGCAGCGTGATGCGCGAGGCCACGCGGGCTGCGGTCGCCGCGCCGGGGTCGCCGACCAGCCGCTGCTGGTCGGCCAGCAGGCGCCGGGCGACTTCGGCGTCGGCCGAGGCCGACACCGTGCCCGGCAGCAGCCAGCCGCGGGCGCCGAACATCGGCCCGGCCAGTTCGCCCAGGCGCGCGAACTCGGCGACGACGAAGGCGTAGGCCAGGTCTTCGTGGCCCGGCGCCTCGCCGACCATCTGCGGCAGCGTCGTCGCGATGTTGGCCGGCAGCGTGCCGTCCAGGGCACGGGCCAGCAGCCGGCGCGCCAGCGCCGCGTCGGGCACGCTGGCGGCGGCCGCGGCGTAGAGCCAGCGGTCTTCCTCGTTCGTCGCCGCATCCAGCCGCTGCAACAGCTGCCTGAAGCGGGTTTCGTCCGCGTGCCGGCCGACGGCGCCGATGACGCCCCGGCGGATCGCCGGCGGCAGCGCCGCCCGGCCGGCGAGGTCGGCGTCGAAGAGCTCGCGGGCACGGGCGATCACCGCCTCGTCGCCGTAGGCCGCGAGGTCGCTGATCAGGGCGTTGCGCAGCTGCTCGGTTTCGCTGTCTTCGCCGGCCCGCGGGTTCCAGCCCAGCGCGGCCAGCTCGGGGGCGAACAGCGCGCGTGCCGCGGAGTGCAGCGCGCCCTCTGCCGGGCTGCCGCGCAGGCTCTGGGCCAGGAACTCGAGGGCCGCCCGCGCCTGGGCGTAGAGCGCCGGGCGCGCCGGGCCCTGGACCGCCGGCAGCTGCGCCAGCAGATCCAGCAGCGAACTCATCGGCAGCCGGCCGGCCTGCGCCAGCGCCAGCGTATCGGCCAGCAGCGTCGCCTGGGCGGTGCCGGGCAGCTCGGCGAAACGCGCCACCAGCGCGGCATGCCAGGCCGGCGTGTAGGCGACACGGTAGAAGCCCTGGCCACCCGGGTTCAGCAGCGTCGGCGTGGCCGGGCAGCCCGGCAGCGTGGTGGCGGCCTGCGCCT
This sequence comes from Rubrivivax gelatinosus IL144, assembly GCF_000284255.1. NCBI lineage: Bacteria > Pseudomonadati > Pseudomonadota > Betaproteobacteria > Burkholderiales > Sphaerotilaceae > Rubrivivax > Rubrivivax gelatinosus. Next base: position 30,830 of record NC_017075.1, on the reverse strand, counting down.
GCTCGAGCAGCAGCGTGTGCGTGCGGCCGCCGTGCTGCACCACCAGCGGCAGCTTCCACAGGCCGGGTGCCTGCTCGCCGTCGAAGCCGAAGCGGCGCTGGCTCAGCGCCAGGCGCGTGCGGCCGTTCTCGCAGCGGCTGTCGGCCTGAACCAGCGGGAAACCCGGCTGGTCGGTCCAGCTCGCCGCGACCGCGCGCACGTCGCGCCCCGAAGCCCGGCCGATGTGGTGCCAGAGGTCGCCGGCGGTGGCGTTGGAGAAGCGGCGTTCGGCCATGTAGGCGGCCAGCCCCTGGCGGAAAGCCTGCGCGCCGATCCACTGTTCCAGCATCGCCAGCACCGCCCCGCCCTTGACGTAGGTGATGTCGTCGAAGACGTCGAAGACCCGGTCCTCGGGCACCGCGCCGGAACGGATCGCGCGTGTGGCGCTGCCGGCGTCGCGTGTCATCGCGTCGTCGATCGGCTCGCGGCGGCGCAGTGCGATGTTCCAGTCGGGGTTGAAACGTTCGGTCGCCTTCTCGGCCATCCAGGTGGCGAAGGCTTCGTTGAGCCAGATCTCCTCCCAGGACGCGGCGGTGACGAGGTTGCCGAACCATTGGTGCGCGACCTCGTGGGCGACGATCGAGAACACACGCTGGCGCGTTCTCGCGTCGCTGCGCGCCGGGTCGAACAACAGCGTGTTCTCGGCGTAGGAGATCAGCCCCCAGTCCTCCATCGCGCCGAAACGTGTGCTCGGCACCGCCAGCTGGTCCAGCTTGGGCAGCGCGTAGGGCTGGCCGAAGTAGGCGCTGTAGAACGGCAGCACACGCTCGGTGACTTCCAGCGCATAGGCGCCCTGCGCCGCCTTGCCCGGCGCGGTGAGGATGCGCAGCGGCACGCCGGCCGCGCGCCCGGCCAGCGCGTCGAAGCGCCCGGCGGCAAGCGCCACGAGGTAGCTGGGCATCGGCGGCGTCGGCGCGAAGCGGTGCAGCCGCTGCCCGCCGTCGGCGACGACGCTGCGTTCGGCGGTGTTGGACACGACCTCCACGCCTTCGGGCGTGCGCACCGCGAGTTCGAACACCGCGCGGAACGACGGTTCGTCGAAGGCCGGGAACACCATGCGCGCGAAGACGGCTTCGAGCTGGGTCGCCAGCATCGCGCCCGGGGCGCCGCCGCCGTAGGGCGCGCGGTACAGGCCCGAGTCGGTGCGCTGCACCTCGCCGTCCCAGGCCAGCACCAGCGTCGCCCGGCCCGCGGGCAGCGGCTTGCCGTCCGCCGGCACCAGGCGCCAGGTCTGGCGGGTCTCGTCGGCCTGCACCTCGAGCACCCGTTCGTGGCCGCCGGCTTTCAGCGTCGCGCCGCGGGGCTGCAGCTTGTAGGCGTGCAGCACGATCTCGGGCACCGTGCGGCGCAGCCGTAGATCGATCGCCGCCCGGCCGCTGAAGCGTTCGGCCGCGGGGTCCAGATCGAGCGTGATCGTGTAGCGCGACGGCAGCACCGTCTTGGGCAGCGTGCCCGGCGTGCGATCGAAGTCGAAACGCGGCTGCGCCAGCGCGGCGGTGGCGCACAGCAGGGCCACGGCGCTGAACGAGCGGACGAAACGGAGAGGCTTCATCGTGGGCTCCGGGGAGGCTGAACGGCGACTGTAGCGACGCGCCGGTGTGCGAAATCGCCCCGGCTTGCGCCAGCGGCGCCCACAGGTCCTCTGCTGCGGCGACAATCCCCAACCTTTTCCGCGCTGTGTTCCATGCCTGACGACGATCAAACCCTGCCCGAACCTGGCGCGGCGTCCGTTCCTCCTGAGACGGCCGAGACGCCCGAGACGGCTGTCGAGCCCGCGGCCGAGCCGGCCGAGGCCGCCCCGCGTGCGGCGGAGCTGTCGCCGGCCGAATGCGCCGCGCGCCTGGCCGAGCTGTTCCCGGCGCTGTTCGCGCCGCCGCCCAAGCCGCTGAAGCTGCGCATCCAGGCCGACATCCAGGCCCGTGCGCCGGGGATCTTCACGCGGCGCACGCTGTCGGTCTTCCTGCACCGCTACACGACGTCCAACGCCTACCTGTCGGCGCTGGTGAAGGCCGAGCAGCGTTTCGACCTCGACGGCCAGCCGGCCGGCGAGCTGAGCGCCGAGCACCGCGAGCTGGCCGCCGCCGAGATCGCGCGCCGCCGCGGCGTGCACGAGCAGCGCCGTGCCGCCGAACGGGCTGCCGCCCGCGCCGCCGACGCCGAGGCGCGCCGCCAGCAGCAGGCCGACCACGAGGCCCGCCGCGACCGCGCCGGGCTGCTGCGCGCCTTCGAGACGACGACGCTGACCCCGGCCAACTTCTGCGCGCTCAAGGGCATCGCCGAGGCCGAACTCGAGGCGGTGCTCGAGCAGGCCCGCCGCGAACGCGCCGAACGCCCGCCGATGCCGCCGCGCGAAGCGCGTCCCGGCGGCCCGCGCCCCGACCGTGGCCCGCGCCGTGACGGCGAACGTGGCCCCGGTCCGCGCCGCGACGGCGCACGGCCGCAAGGCCCGCGTGGCGAACGCGGCCCGCGGCCCGAAGGCCAGGGCCGCCCGCCCAAGCGCTGACACGGCGCACGGCGATGGCCGCCGAGCCGACGGCGCGGCTGTTTCTCGCCGTCTGGCCCGACGCTGCGGCGCGTGAGGCGCTCGTCGACTGGCAGCGCCGCTGGCAGTGGCCACGCGGTGCCCGCCTGACGGCGCCTGATCGCCTGCACCTGACGCTGCATTTCATCGGCCAGGTGCCGACGGCGCGCATCGCCGCCGTCGCCGACGGGCTGGCGGTGGCTTTCGAGCCTTTCGAACCGGGTTTCAGCCGGCCCGCGCTGTGGCGCGGCGGGCTCGCGCTGGCGATGCCGGAGACGGTGCCGCAGGCGCTGACCGCCCTGCACGGCCGCCTGGCCGAGGCGCTGCAGGCCTTGGCGCTGCCGGTCGAGCGCCGGCCCTACAAGCCGCATCTGACGCTGGCGCGCGATGCCGAAGGCGCCGTGCCGCCGGCCGAGCCGCTGGCCTGCCGTTGGACCGCCGAGGCCTGCACGCTGGTGCAGTCGGCCGGCGGCTACCGCACGCTGCGCCGCTACCCGGCGCGCTGACGCCGGTTCAGGCTGCGGCGAGCAGCGAACGCACGCGTTCGCCGGCGGCGCGCGGCAGCTCGCCCGACAAGGCGATCGTCGGCCCGGCGGCCAGCATGCGCGCGAAAGCCGCGCGCACGGTCTCGGCCGGCACGGCGTCGATGCGCGCGCACCAGGTGCGCGTGTCGCAGACGCTGCCGGTGGCGTAGAGGTCCAGCACCGCGTCTTCCAGGCGCCGGTAGGGGCGCTCGTGGGCGCGCAGCCGGCGCACCGCGAGCTGGGCCTTGCCGCGCTCCAGGTCCTCGTCGGCGACCTGCTGCGCCTGGGCCTTCAGCAGCGCCAGCGTCTCGGCCAGCAGCTCGTCGATCTGCCCGGGCGAGGTCGAGGCCTCCACGACGAACTGGCCGGCGATGTCGAGCACGTCGGCCGAGCAGGCGGTGTAGTAGGCCAGGCCGCGCTGCTCGCGGATGCGGTCCATCAGCGGCGAGCTCATGCCTTCGCCGAAGACGGCGGCGGCCAGCACGCCGGCCGGGTCCTGCGCGGCCAGCCCGGGCAGCGGGAACCCGAGCACCAGGTGCGCCTGGCTGCTGCCCGACAGGCGCTTGGTCGCCACGCCGCCGGCGTAGACCGGCGCGGCGACGAGGTTCTCGTGGCCGGAGTCCATCGTGCCGAAGGCGGCCTCGACGGCGGCCTCGAAGGCCGGCACGTCGATGTCGCCGGCGGCGCCGACGACGACGTTGGCGCCGGTGTACTGGCGGCGCAGGTAGTCGACCAGCGCGTCGCGGCCGAAACGTTCGATGTTGCGCCGCGGGCCGATGACCGACTGGGCCAGCGCGTGCGGGCCCCAGCAGGCCTTGTCGAAGAGCTTGAACGCGGTCGACAGCGGGTCGTCCTCGTCCTCGGTGCACTCGTGCAGCAGCACCTGGCGCTCGCGCTCCAGCTCGTCGGCGGGGAAGGTTGGGTGGCGCACCAGGTCGGCGAGCATCTCGACCAGCTGCGGCACGTCGGCCGGCCGGCCGTGCATCGTGTAGCCGGTGTGGTCCTTGTCGGTGTGGGCGTTGACCTCGGCGCCCAGGCGTTCGGCGTCGAGGTTGATGCGGCGTGCGTCGCGCATCAGCGTGCCCTTGAACACCATGTGCTCGACGAAGTGGCTGATGCCGTTGTCCAGCTTCGATTCGTGTGCGCTGCCGCTGCGCACGAAGACGCCGATGCTGGCGGTGTGCACGTGCGGCATGCGGATCGTCACGACGCGCACGCCGTTGGGCAGGCGCGTGATGCGGGTGTCGTCGGGGGCGGTGGCGGAATGCAAGGCGCTCATCAGGCAACGGGGGGAACGGGCGGCGAGCATAGGCGATGCCCGGCCGCGCTGCCGGCCGGTCCGATAAGCTGGCGTGATGCCTGCCCTGCCCGACTCCCGCCTGGCCCCCCGCGCCTTCCTGCGTGCGCTCTACGACGCCGCCGTGCAGCGTGCACTGCCCGGGCAGGTGCTGGCGGCGCACCTGCCGCCGCCGCCGCACGGGCGCACCGTCGTCGTCGGCGCCGGCAAGGCGGGCGGGGCGATGGCCGCCGCGCTCGACGCCGCCTGGCCGGCCGAGGCGCCGCTGTCGGGGCTGGTCGTCACGCGCTACGAGCACGTGCCGCCGGCCTACCGCGCCCGTGGCGGCCGCATCGAGGTCGTCGAGGCCGCCCACCCGGTGCCCGACGCCGCCGGCCGCGCCGCCGCGGCACGCATCGCCACGCTGGTGCAGGGCCTGGGGCCGGACGACCTGGTGCTGGCGCTGGTCTCCGGCGGTGGCTCGGCGCTGCTGTCGCTGCCGGCGCCGGGGCTGACGCTGGAAGACAAGCAGGCCGTCAACCGCGCGCTGCTGCTGAGTGGCGCGTCGATAGTCGAGATGAACTGCGTGCGCAAGCACCTCTCGGCGATCAAGGGCGGGCGGCTGGCGGCGCTGGCGGCGCCGGCGCGGGTGTGCTCGCTGCTGATCAGCGACGTGCCGGGCGACGACCCGGGCGTCATCGCCAGCGGCCCGACGGTGCCCGACGCGACGAGCTGCGCCGACGCGCTGGCGATCTGCAGGCGCTACGCGATCGAGCTGCCGCCGGCGGCACGCGCCGGGCTGGAGAGCGGCGCCTTCGAGACGCCCAAGCCCGGCGACCCGCGTTTCGCCGGCCACGCCGTCGAGCTGATCGCGACGCCGCAGCAGAGCCTGGAAGCCGCCGCCGCGCTGGCGCGCGAGGCCGGCGTCGAGGCCCACGTGCTCAGCGACGAGATCGAAGGCGAGAGCCGCGAGGTCGGCAAGGTGCATGCGGCGCTGGCACGCGCCGTCGCGCGCCGTGGCCATCCTTTCGCCAAGCCCTGCGTGCTGCTGTCCGGTGGCGAGACCACCGTCACCGTGCGCACGAAAGGCGGGCGCGGCGGCCGCGCCGGCGAGTTCCTGCTCGGCTGCGCGCTGGCGCTGCAGGGCGAGCCCGGCGTGCACGTGCTGGCCGCCGATACCGACGGCATCGACGGTGTCGAGAGCAACGCCGGCGCCATCGTCACGCCCGACACGCTGGCGCGCGCCGCGGCCGCCGGCCTCAAACCCGCCGAGCGGCTGGACCGCCACGACAGCTTCCCGCTGTTCGAGGCCCTGGGCGACCTCGTCGTCACCGGGCCGAGCTACACCAACGTCAACGACTTCCGCGCGCTGCTGATCGTCTGATCAGACGCCGGCCGTGCCGGCACGCAGCGCCGCCGCACGGTCGCCGATGCGCGCCCGCTCGGCCGCGTCCAGGCGCGCCAGGTGCTTCAGCGGCATCGCCATCCGCGGGTTGGTGGCCAGCGTCGCCTCGTGGCGCAGCAGGAAGTCCCAGTACAGCGTCGTGAACGGGCAGGCCGTGTCGCCGATGCGTTCGCCGGGGCGGAAGCGGCAGCCGGCGCACAAGCGGCCGGCGCTCATGCGCTCGATGTAGCGGCCGCTGGCGACATAGGGTTTGCTGGCCATCAGGCCGCCGTCGGCGTTCTGGCTCATGCCCAGCGTGTTCGGCAGCTCCACCCATTCGACGGCGTCGACGTAGACCGCCAGGTACCAGGCGTGCACCTCTTTCGGCTCGACGCCGAGCAGCAGCGCGTACAGCCCGGTGACCATCAGGCGCTGGATGTGGTGGGCATAGCCGTGCTCCAGCGTCTGGCCGATGGCGTCGGCCAGGCAGGCCATCGGCGTGTCGCCGCTCCAGTAGAAGGCCGGCAGCGGCTCGTGCGCGTCCCAGGCGTTCAGCTCGGCGTAGCCCGGCATGCGCGTCCAGTAGACGCCGCGCACGTACTCGCGCCAGCCGAGGATCTGGCGGATGAAACCTTCGGCGCTCTCCAGCGGCACGTGGCCGGCGCGGTAGGCGGCTTCGGCCGCGGCCACCACCTCGTGCGGGTCCAGCAGCTTGAGATTCAGCGCCGCCGAGAGCTGCGAGTGCCAGAGCCAGGGCTCGCCGGGCCACAGCGCGTCCTGCCAGCGGCCGAAGCCGGCCAGGCGCTCGGCGACGAAACGCTGCAGCGCGTGCAAGGCCTGCTCGCGTGTCACCGGCCAGGCGAAGGAGTCCAGCCGGCCGGGGTGGCCGGCGAAGCGGCGCCGCACCAGGTCCAGCACCTCGCGCGTGATCGCATCGGGCTCGAAACGCGGCGGCTCGGCGTGCGCCGGCGGGCCGTCGCGGCCGAAGGCCTCGCGGTTGTCGGCGTCGTAGTTCCAGCGCCCGCCGCAGGGTTCGCCGTCGTCCATCAGCACGCCGTGGCGGCGGCGTTGCTCGCGGTAGAAGAACTCCAGCCGCAGCGTGCGCCGGGCGCGCGCGTGGGCGGCGAACTCGCGCACCGTGCAGAAGAAATGGCGGTCGGGGCGCAGCTCCAGCGCCAGGCCTCGCGCTGCGGCCACGGCCTGCAGCGCGCGCAGCACGCGGTGGTCGCCGGGCGCGGTCATCACCAGCGCTTGCGGCTGCAGGCGCTCGATCGCGGCGTCCAGCTCGCCGGCCAGGCTGCCGCGGTTGTCGGCGTCGTCCAGCCGCGTGTAGTGCACGCGCCGGCCGGCCGCCTGCAGCGCCTGGGCGAAGTGGCGCATCGCCGCCAGGAACAGCGCCGTGCGCGGCTGACTCGACGGCACCTGCGTCGATTCCTCGTCGACCTCGGCCATCCAGACCGCGTCCTGCGCGGCGTCGAAGCCGTCGAAGGCCGCGGCTTCGGCGTCGAGCTGGTCGCCGAGCACCAGCACCAGATGTCTCATGCGCCGCGCTCCGTGTTATTGCGTTTACGGCAGGCGTCGGAGCAGTAGCGCACCTCGTCCCAGTTCTTCGCCCAGGCGCGGCGCCAGACCATGGGCCGGCCGCAGACCACGCAGGGTTTGCTCGGCAGGAAGCGTTTGTTGCCCTTGAAGGCGCCGGTGTTCATCGGGGGACGGCGTGTCGCGTTCGGCCGCGAGTGTGCCGTGCGCGACGCCGTGTCGCCTGCGATCTGGGGAGTCGCCCCGGCGCCACGGGCAAGCCCCGATGCCGAGCGGCCGGGCGCTCGGTTGTGATGTCTTCGCCGCGCTCCCACGCGGCGTCCAAGAAGATCAGGAGGAGACGATGACCCGACGCATCCGCGCCCGTTGCGCCGCGCTGGCGCTGAGCCTGTCCCTGTCCCTGACGCTGGCGCCGTTGGCGGCGCAGGCCGACACCTACACCCAGACGCGCTACCCCATCGTGCTGGTGCACGGCATGCTGGGTTTCGGCGCCATCGGCCCGGTCGACTACTTCTACGGCGTGCCGGCGGCGCTGCGCTCGGGCGGTGCCGTCGTCTTCACGCCTTCGGTCTCGGCGCTGGAAAGCAGCGAGGCGCGCGGCGAGCAGCTGCTGGCCCAGCTGCGCCAGCTGAAAGCGGCCTACGGCTACAGCAAGTTCAACCTGATCGGCCACAGCCATGGCGGGCCGACGGCGCGTTACGTCGCCGCCGTCGCGCCGGAGCTCGTCGCCTCGGTGACGACGGTCGGCTCGCCGCACACCGGCTCGCCGGTGGCCGACGGCATCCAGGCGCTGGCCGCAGCCACCGGGCTGACCGGCGTCGTCGCTTCGATCGTCAACGCGCTGGGTGTCGTGATCTCGTGGATCTCGGGCAACGCCCAGCTGCCGCAAGACGCGCTGGGTTCGCTGACCTCGCTGAACACGCCCGGGGCGGCGGCCTTCAACACGCGTTTCCCGCAAGGCGCGCCCGCGTCGCCTTGCGGCCAGGGCGCGGCGGTCGTCAACGGTGTGCGTTACGCCTCGGTGGGCGGCACCAGCGTCGTCACCAACCTGCTCGACCCCGGCGACGCCTTCCTGACGCTGGCGTCGGCCTTCTTCAGCGGCGAGGCCAACGACGGCCTGGTGGGCCGCTGCTCGTCGCACTGGGGCACGGTGCTGCGCGACGACTACGGCTGGAACCACCTCGACGAGGTGAACCAGGCGCTGGGCCTGCGCAACCTGTTCGCGTCAGACCCGGTGGCCTTCTACCGCAGCCAGGCCAACCGTCTGAAGACGGCCGGGCTGTGAGCGCGCTGCGTCTGGCCGCCGCCGGCGTGGCGACGGGGGCCGTGCTCGCGCTCGGCCTGCTGTGGCACACGCCGGACGAGACCCACCCGCAAGCGGCGCCTGCGGCGGCTCCACCTATCGCCCGGCCCGCCGCGCCGGCCGAAGCGGCGCGCCCGGCCTGGCGCGCGACGCTGGCCGTGCCGCCGGAGTTCGAGCGCTGGGTGCAGGAGCACAGCGCCTTGCGCGGCACCACGCCCGACGGCGGCTGGGGGCCGGTCGTCGACGGCCGCCTCGTGCCCTCGGCCGCGCTGCGCCGGCGTTTCGACTACGCGCTGCAGCTCGACGGCCAGGCCCCTCCCGAGGCCATCGGCGCCTGGGTCACCGAGCAGGCGCGGCGCGAGCTGCCTGCGGCCGCGGCGGCCGAGGTCGAGCGCCTGTGGCAGGCCTACCAGGGCCTGCGCGCCGCGCCGGCCAGCCTGGCGCCGCGTGCCGGTGACGCGCAGAGCATCGCCGCCGCGCTCGACGAGCGCCATGCGCAGCGCGTGCATTGGCTGGGCGAGGCCTGGGCGCGCGCGTTCTACGGCGACGAAGAAGCGGCGCTGCGCGCCCGCCTGGCCAGCGGCTGGCAGACCGCGAGCGCCGACGCGCTGATCGACGCCACGCGCCTGGACTCCGCAGCGCGCCAGCGCCTGGCCGACGAACTCGCCGCGCAGGCGCGCTGGGGCGAACGCATCGCCGCCGCGCGCGCCGAACTCGAACGCCTGCAGCGCCAGCCCGGCCTCGACGAAGCGCAGCGTCACCAGGCCGCCGAGCAGCTGCTGGCGGCCGAGTTCGCCGACGAGCGCGAGCGGCTGCGGGCGCGCGGGCTGCTGGGGCGCTGAGCGTTCAGACCGCGGGCGTCGACAGCGACGCGGCCATCGCCGTCAGCGGCGCCAGCGCCTGCGCCGTCGCCGCCTGGGCCGACTTCCAGGCCTGATGCTCGGCCTCGAGGCGTTCGTACCAGGCCGACAGCTCGACGCAGGTCGCCGGCGGGTTGCCGTCGGCGTCCAGGCTGCAGGCGGCGAGCAGCTGTTCCTCGGCGTCGGTGTGGCGCAGGAAGAGTTCGGCCACCCAGTCGACGAACACGCGCAGCTTGGTGCTCAGGTGGCGGTTGGGCGGGTAGACGATGTACATCGGCAGCGCATCGCTGTCCCAGTCGCAGAGCAGCGGCACCAGTTCGCCGGCGTCCATGTGCGGGCGCAGCGTGAAGTACGGGATCTGCACGATGCCCAGCCCGTTGATCGCCGAGGTCAGGTAGGCGTTGCCGTCGTTGACCGAGACGCGGTAGCGGCCCATCACCTCGATGCGTTCGCCGTCGCGGTTGAAGTCGAACGGGTAGTGCCGCCCGGTCTGCGCCGAGAAGTAGCTGACGACCTTGTGCTCGCCGCTCTCCAGCTCGCGCGGGTGGCGCGGCAGGCCGTGGCGGCGGATGTAGTCGGGCGAGGCGGCGGTCACGTAGCGCCAGAAGCCGACGCGGCGCGCGACCAGCGAGGGGTCGGTGATCTCGCCGCCGCGCAGCACGCAGTCGACCTTGTCGCCGACCAGGTCCACCGGGCGGTCGCTGACGCCCAGGTCGATCTGGATCTCCGGGTACTGCTCGCAAAAGCGCGGCAGCGCCGGGATCAGCAGCAGCCGCGCCACCGACGAGGGCACGTCGATGCGGATGCGGCCCTTGGGCGTCACGCGCGCATGCGTCAGCGAGCCTTCGAGTTCGTCCAGGTCGTTGAGCAGGCGGCTGACACGCTCGTAGTAGGCCGCGCCGTCGGGCGTGACGGTGACGCGGCGTGTCGTGCGGTTCAGCAGCCGCGTCTGCAGCTGCTCTTCCAGCGACTGGATCAGCCGCGTGACCGCGGCCTTGGGCAGGCCCATCGAGTCGGCCGCCTTGGTGAAGGTGCCGGCCTCGACGACGCGCGTGAAGGCCTGCATGGCGCTGAGTTTGTCCATCGTCCGGCTCCGTCGGCGACGCGGCATTGTTTCATCCGCTGAAAAACTATGTCTGAGCGACGGCAGTTTATTCCGCCTTCGGCAACGCCTATCGTTCATCCCAACGCTGAACACCTGTTTCTACCGTTTTCACCCCCCACCCGCCTCCGATGAACGCCCTCGCCCTGCTCCCCGCGACGCCCTGGCGCGACCTCCAGGTCGATGCCGGCCTGGCCGCGCCGCTGGCGGTGCGGCTGCACGAGGCGGCTGCGGGCGCCAAGCGCCGCCCACTGGTGCTGCACCTGCCGGGTGGCGCCTTCATCGGCGGCGATCTGGATTCGGGCCTGCCGGCGGCGCAACTGCTGGCCGCCAGCGGTTGTGTCGTCGCGTCGCTGGACTACCCGAAGGCGCCGGCACAGCCTTTCCCGGCGGCGCTGCAGGCCGCCGCGGCGCTGCTGCGCTGGCTGCGCCGGGCGCGCTGCCGGCTGGCCGGCATGGGCAGCACGCTGTGGGTGGCCGGCGAGGAAGCCGGCGCCAACCTCGCCGCCGGCCTGGCGCTGTGGGCGCGTGACCAGGGCCTGCCGCTGGCCGGCCAGGTGCTGCTGGCGCCGCTGCTGGACCCGCGCATGGCCACCGCCTCGCTGCGTGCCGCCGGCCAGGGCTGCGCCGACTGCAGCATCGCGCGTGGCTGGCACGCCTACCTGGACGGCCGCGCCGACCATCCCTACGCGGCGCCGCTGTACGCCGCCCGGCTGGCGCGTGTCGCGCCGGCCTTCGTCGCCACCGCCGACGACTGCCCGCTGCGCGACGAAGGCCGGGCCTACGCCGGCGCGCTGCGCTCGGCCGGCGTCACGGTGCACGAAAAACGCCTGGCCGCCCCGACCGGCTGGCCGCAGGCGCTGACGCGCCTGGCGTCCTTGCAAACCCCCTGGGCGGCCGAGCTGGTCGCCGCCTTGCGGGCCTTCCGGGACGAGACCCGGGCGGCCTGCTGTCCGATCGTCCGGCGCTCGACGAAGCGCGCCGGACCTGCCGAACCGGAGCCCGGCGCCCGCAGCGCCTGAGCTTCACGCCTCTTTCGCCGGGCCCGTCGTGGCCCATCCCGGGCTGCCTCCACGGAGGCGGCCGGGGCCGGTCTTTCCGTGCCGTTCCTGCCTGTCGTCTGTTGGAGGACTCCACCATGTCGTTCCTGTCCACCTATTCCCGCCGCCCGCATCCGCTGGCCATCACCGCCGTCGTCGCCGCGATCGCCGTCGGCGCCGGGGCGCTGCTCGTGACCCACGATGCCGGCGCCGAAGCCGCGCCCGCGGCGATGCCGGCCATGCCGGTCACCGTCGCCGCCGTCGTGCAGCAGGAGGTCGTGCCCTGGGCCGCCTTCTCCGGCCGCCTGGAGGCGGTCGAACACGTCGAGATCCGCGCCCGCGTCTCGGGCACCGTGCTCGAGAGCCATTTCCGCGAAGGTGCGCTGGTCAAGGCCGGCGACCTGCTGTTCACGATCGACCCGGCGCCTTATGCCGCCGAGGTCGAACGGGCCCGCGCCCAGGTGCTGGCGGCCGAAGCCCGGCTGCGTTACGCCCGCGGCGAACGCGAACGTGCCGAGCGCCTGTGGGACGAGCAGGCCATCGCCCGGCGCGACTTCGACGAGCGTGACAACGCCGCCCGCGAGGCCGAAGCCAACCTCAGCGCCGCGCAAGCCGCGCTGCAGTCGGCGCAGCTCAACCTCGGCTACACCAAGGTGCGCGCGCCGGTCTCGGGCCGTGTCGGCAAACGCGAGGTGACGGTGGGCAACCTGGTCGCCGCCGGCCCGGGTGCGCCGGTGCTGACGACGCTGGTCTCGGTCGACCCGATCTACGCCAGCTTCGACGCCGACGAGGCGACGGTGACACGCGCGCTGGCCACGCTGCCCGACGGCCCCGGCAAACGGGCCGCGATCGACCGCATCCCGGTGCGCATGAGTGGCGACGGCGCCGAGCGCCAGGGCCGGCTGCAGCTGGTCGACAACCAGGTCGATCCGAAGAGCGGCACGGTGCGCCTGCGCGCCGTGTTCGACAACGCCGACGGCGCGCTGATGCCCGGCCAGTTCGCCCAGCTGCAGCTCGGCCAGCCGAAGGCGCAGAGCGCGCTGCTGGTCGACGAACGGGCGGTCGGCACCGACCAGAACAAACGTTTCGTCTGGGTCGTCGGCGCCGACCACAAGGCGAGCTGGCGCGAGGTCTCGCTGGGCGCGTCCGTCGGCGGGCTGCGCATCGTCGCTTCGGGCCTGAAGGCCGGCGAGCAGGTCGTCGTCAACGGGCTGCAGCGTGTGCGGCCGGGCGTCGAGCTGGCGCCGCAGCTCGTCGAGATGGGCGCGCGCTCCTGAGCCGCGGCCCCAGGAAGGAACTCCGATGAACCTCTCCAAGTTCTTCATCGACCGGCCGATCTTCGCCGGCGTGCTGTCGCTGCTGATCTTCCTCGGCGGCCTGATCGCGGTGCGCGGGCTGCCGATCTCCGAGTACCCCGAGGTCGTGCCGCCGTCGATCGTCGTGCGCGCCAGCTATCCCGGCGCCAACCCGAAGGTGATCGCCGAGACGGTGGCCACGCCGATCGAGGAGCAGATCAACGGCGTCGAAGGCATGCTCTACATGAGCAGCCAGGCCACGACCGACGGCCTGATGACGCTGACCGTCACCTTCAAGCTCGGCACCGACCCCGACAAGGCGCAGCAGCTGGTGCAGAACCGCGTCGCACGCGCCGAGCCGCGCCTGCCCGAGGAGGTGCGCCGGCTGGGCATCACGACGGTCAAGTCCTCGGTCGACCTGACCATGGTCGTGCACCTGCTGTCGCCCAGCGGCCGCTACGACATGACCTACCTGCGCAACTACGCGGTGCTCAACGTCAAGGACCGCCTGGCGCGGGTGCAAGGCGTCGGCGACGTGCAGCTGTTCGGCTCGGGCGACTACGCTATGCGCATCTGGCTCGACCCGCAGAAGGTGGCCGCGCACGGCCTGTCGGCCGGCGACGTGGTGGCCGCGATCCGCGAGCAGAACGTGCAGGCCGCGGCCGGCATCGTCGGCGCGTCGCCGGGGCTGCAGGGCATCGACGTGCAACTGCCGATCAACGCCCAGGGCCGGCTGCAGACCGAAGAGGAGTTCGGCGACATCGTCGTGCGCACTGCCGGCGACGGCGCCGTGACGCGGCTGCGCGACGTCGCGCGCATCGAGCTCGGCGCCGCCGACTACGCGCTGCGCTCGATGCTCGACGGCAAGGACGCGGTGGCGGTGCCGATCTTCGCCGCGCCGGGCTCCAACGCGATCGCGATCTCCGACGGCGTGCGCGCGACGATGGCCGACATCGCCAAGGCGATGCCCGAAGGCGTCGCCTACGAGATCGTCTACGACCCGACGCAGTTCGTGCGGGCGTCGATCGAGTCGGTGGTGCACACGCTGCTGGAGGCGATCGCGCTCGTCGTGCTCGTCGTCATCCTGTTCCTGCAGACCTGGCGCGCGTCGATCATCCCGCTGCTGGCGGTGCCGGTGGCCGTGGTCGGCACCTTCGGCGTGATGGCGCTGTTCGGCTTCTCGATCAACGCGCTGTCGCTGTTCGGCCTGGTGCTGGCGATCGGCATCGTCGTCGACGACGCCATCGTCGTGGTCGAGAACGTCGAGCGCAACATCGAGGGCGGCCTGAGCCCTCGCCAGGCGACCTACCGCGCGATGCGCGAGGTCTCGGGGCCGATCATCGCCATCGCGCTGGTGCTGGTGGCGGTGTTCGTGCCGCTGGCCTTCATCACCGGGCTGACGGGGCAGTTCTACCGCCAGTTCGCGCTGACGATCGCGATGTCGACGGTGATCTCGGCGATCAACTCGCTGACCCTGTCGCCGGCGCTGGCCGCGCTGCTGCTCAAGGGCCACGGCGAGGCGCCCGACCGGCTGACGCGCGCGATGGACCGCGTGCTTGGCGGCTTCTTCCGCGGCTTCAACCGGATGTTCCACCGCGGCGCCGAGCGCTACAGCGGCGGCGTGCGCGGCGCGATCTCGCGCAAGGCGGCGATGCTGGCGCTGTACGCGGTGCTGGCGGGGCTGACCGTCGTGCTGTTCCAGGTCGTGCCCAAGGGCTTCGTGCCGGCGCAGGACAAGCAGTACCTGATCGGCTTCGCCCAGCTGCCCGACGGCGCGACGCTGGACCGCACCGAGGCCGTGACGCGGCGCATGGACCAGATCGTGATGCAGCAGCCGGGCGTGGAGCACGCGATCACCTTCCCGGGGCTGTCGATCAACGGCTTCACCAACAGCGCCAACTCGGGCATCGTCTTCGTCGCGCTGAAGGACTTCGACCAGCGCCGCGACCCGGCCTTGTCGGCCGGCGCCATCGCCCAGGCGCTGAACCAGCAGTTCGGCCAGATCCAGGACGCGTTCATCGCCGTCTTCCCGCCGCCGCCGGTGCAGGGGCTGGGCACGACCGGCGGCTTCAAGCTGCAGCTGGAAGACCGTGCCTCGCTGGGCTACGACGCACTCGACGCGGCGCAGAAGGCGTTCATGGCCAAGGCCTACCAGACGCCGGAACTGGCGGGGCTGTTCTCCAGCTGGCAGGTCAACGTGCCGCAGCTCTACGCCGACATCGACCGCACCAAGGCGCGCCAGCTCGGCGTGCCCGTGACCGAGATCTTCGACACGCTGCAGATCTACCTGGGCAGCCTCTACGCCAACGACTTCAACCGCTTCGGCCGGACCTACTCGGTGCGTGTGCAGGCCGACGCCGCCTACCGCGCCCGCCCCGAGGACATCGGCGCGCTGAAGGTGCGCTCGACCAGCGGCGAGATGGTGCCGCTGTCGGCGCTGCTGAAGGTGAACACCACCTTCGGGCCGGAACGGGCGATGCGCTACAACGGCTTTCTCAGCGCCGACATCAACGGCGGCCCGGCGCCGGGCTATTCGTCGGGCCAGGCGCGCGAGGCGGTCGAACGCATCGCCGCCGAGACCCTGCCCAAGGGCATCTCGTACGAGTGGACCGAGCTCACCTACCAGGAGATCCTGGCCGGCAACTCGGCGACGCTGATCTTCCCGCTGGCCATCCTGCTGGTGTTCCTGGTGCTGGCGGCGCAGTACGAGAGCCTGACGCTGCCGCTGGCGATCCTGCTGATCGTGCCGATGAGCCTGCTGGCGGCGCTGACCGGCGTCTGGCTGGACGGCGGCGACAACAACGTCTTCACCCAGATCGGGCTGATGGTGCTGGTGGGGCTGTCGGCGAAGAACGCGATCCTGATCGTCGAGTTCGCGCGCGAGCTGGAGTTCGCCGGGCGCACGCCGGTGCAGGCCGCGATCGAGGCCAGCCGGCTGCGGCTGCGCCCGATCCTGATGACCTCGATGGCTTTCGTGATGGGCGTGCTGCCGCTGGTGCTGGCCAGCGGCGCCGGCGCCGAGATGCGCCAGGCGATGGGCGTGGCCGTGTTCGCCGGGATGATCGGCGTCACCGCCTTCGGCATCTTCCTGACGCCGGTGTTCTACGTGCTGCTGCGCCGCCTGGCCGGCAACCGCCCGCTGAAGCTGCACGGCGAGGTGCCGCACGACGTCGAGGCGCCGCTGGAGCCCGACATGGAGCCCGGTGGCGCGGCGCTGCCGCGGCCGGCCACGACCCCAGGGGCGGCGTGAGCCGCGGCCCCGCGAAGGAGAACGCAATGAAGCTTGTTTCGATGACGCCGCTGCTCGCCGCCCTGGTGCTGGCCGGCTGCGCCACCGCGCCGGCGCCCGACCTGTCCGGCCTGCCGGCCACGCCGGCGGCCTTCAAGAGCACGGCACCGGCCGAAGGCCAGTGGGCCGTCGTGCCGCCGGCCGACGCCGCCGAGCGCGGCACCTGGTGGGCGGTCTTCGCCGACCCGGTGCTCGACGAACTGGTGACGCGTGCGCTGGAGCGCAACACCGACCTGCAGGTGGCCGCCGCGCGGCTGCAGCAGGCGCGCGCCGGGCTGCGCGAGGCCGACGCCCGCCGCCGGCCGCAGCTCGACGCCAGCGCCGGCGTGAGCCGCGCCACCGATCCCGGCGTGACTACGCAGCCGGTGAGCCTGGGCACCGCCGGGCTCAACCTCGCCTGGGAGCTGGACGTATTCGGCCGGCTCGGTCTGGCCAGCCAGGCCCAGGCGCTGGACGCCCAGGCCAGCGAGGCGCTGCTGCAGAGCACGCGGCTGATGGTGCAGGCGCAGGTCGCGCAGGCCTATTTCGCGCTGCGCGAGAGCGACGCCGAGCGCCGCCTGGTGCGCCAGACGCTGGCCGCCTACCGCGACACGCTGCGCCTGTCCGAGCGCCGCCTGGCCGCCGGCGACCTGGGCGAGCTGGACGTGCAGCGGCTGCGCACCGAAGTCGCCAGCACCGAGGCCGACGCCCTGGCGCTGGACCGCCAGCGTGCGCTGCAGGAGAACGCGCTCGCCGTGCTGCTGGGCGAGGCCGCGAGCGGCTTCCGCCTGGCCGAGGCCGTGGACGCCGAATGGGCGCTGCGTGCGCCGGTCGTGCCCGCCGGCCTGCCGAGCGCGGTGCTGGCGCGCCGCCCCGACGTCGCCGCCTCGCAGCGCAGCCTGATGGCAGCGCAGGCGCGGCTGGGTGTCGCCCAGTCGGCCTGGCTGCCCGACCTGACGCTGACCGCCAGCGGCGGCCAGGCCTCGACCGACCTGGGTGACGTCTTCCGCTGGTCGGCGCGTGCGTGGTCGGTCGGCACGCTGCTGTCGCTGCCGATCTTCGACGGCGGCCGCCGCCAGGCGCAGGAAGACCGCGCCGCAGCCGATGCCACCATCGCGCTGGCCGGCTACCGCCAGCAGGTGCTGACGGCGCTGCGCGAAGTCGAGGACCAGCTCGGCAGCCTGGGCCTGCTGCAGCGCCAGGCCGACGCACTGGCGCAAGCCGTGCAGTCCTCGCGCCGCGCCACCGCCTTGTCGGAAGCGCGCTACCGCAACGGCCAGATCAGCCAGCTCGACCTGCTGGACGCCCGCCGCAGCGAACTGCGCAGCCTGCGCCAGGCGGTGCAGGTGCAGGGGGCGCAGCTGCAGGGGGCGGTGGGGTTGATCCGGGCCTTGGGTGGCGGCTGGTCCGAAGGCTGACGGGGCCCGGCAGGTCTACGGCGTCAACGTTGCTTCGTGCTGTAGCCCTCGAACCCGCGCCGCCGCAGATCGCACGCCGGGCAATGCCCGCAGCCGTGACCCCAGGGGTGCAGTTCGCCACGTTCGCCGAGGTAGCAGGTGTGCGTGTGCTGCACCGTCAGCTCGACCAGCGCCGGTCCGCCGAGCCGCTCGGCCAGGTCCCAGGTGGCCGCCTTGTCCAGCCACATCAGCGGCGTCTCGATCGTCATGCGCTGGCCCAGGCCCAGCGCGAGCGTGACCTGCTGCGACTTGATCGTGTCGTCGCGGCAGTCGGGGTAGCCGGAGAAGTCGGTCTCGCACATGCCGCCGACCAGCACGTCGATGTCGCGCCGGTACGCCAGGCTGGCGGCCAGCGTCAGGAACAGCAGGTTGCGGCCGGGCACGAAGGTGTTCGGCAGGCCGTTGGCCTGCAGCTCGAACTGGCGGTCGTCGGTCAGCGCGGTGCTGCTGATCTGCCCGAGGATGCCGAGGTCCAGCACGTGGTCCTCGCCCAGCCGCTCGCACCACTGTGGGAACCGGCGCCGGAGTTCGGCGAGCACGACCAGGCGCTGGGTCAGCTCGATCGCGTGGCGCTGGCCATAGTCGAAGCCGACCGTCTCCACCCGGGCATAACGCTGCAGCGCCCAGGCCAGGCAGGCGGTGGAGTCCTGGCCGCCGGAGAACAGGACCAGGGCGCGGCGGGTGGCGGAGGTGGGGGGCGTCGTCTGGCTCATCGGGCGGGGCAACAAGCTGCCATCACGTCGGAGTTTAGGGGCCCGCTCGTGCCTGGCCCGTCAGGCGGCCGGCATGGCATCCAGCGCGCGGGCGGCGTCGAGCAGTCCGCCGAGGATGCGGTCGGCGACCCGCTGCGAGAAGCCTTCGGGCAAGCTGCGCTGAACCTCGTCGACCACGGCCGGCGTGCGTGCGACGAGTTCCTGCAGCAGCGGCTCGGCGTCCGGCCCGTAGCCGCAGCGCCGGGCCGTCGTGTTGAAGTGCCGCCGGCGGATGTCGGCCACGCGGTAGTGCCGGCTCTTGCCGACCAGCGCCATCGCCAGCTTCAGCTCGTGCGGAGACCATTGGCTGGGCCCGTCGCCGAGCACCGGGTAGGCCGACATCACGTCGTACAAGGGCGTGAGCCGGTAGCGGCCGCCCGGCAGCAGGTGCAGGCTGAAGTTCTTGGCGTGGCCGTCGGGGGCCCGCAGCATCCAGAACAGGATCTGCGAGGCCATCAGCGTGCGCAGATCATGCTGCGCGTCCACCGACTGCTGCAGCAGCCTGAACATCGGCTCCAGCCCCGGCCCGCCTTCGGCCTCGTACTTGACCAGCGGCGAGGTGCCGGTGGCCTGGCAGAAGTCTTCCTGCACCAGGCGCAGCAGCCGGCGCCCGTCGGCCGAGACGGCGCGGTCGAAACGTTCGACGACCAGCACCCGCTGGCTGCCGAAGCGCACGATCTCGGCATGGGCAGCCGGCAGCCCGTAGGCCGCCAGCAGGCGCAGGCACAGCCATTCGTTTTCGACCGAGCTGCTGAAGTCGGCCCGGCGGCCGCCGACCAGCCCCAGCGGCAGCTTGAAGATGTGCGTCGTCGGCGTCGCGCCGCGGGGTTTGAGCCAGCGGCCGTCCCAGCGCACGAAGGCGTCCTTCTCCTGCGCGCCGGCCAGCGAGATGCGGAAGTCGTCGTCCGCCGCCGGGCTGCTGCCGAAACGCTCCGGCGACACGACCTCGAGCAGATGGCGCTCGATTCCCGCGTCGTCGACATCGATGCCGTCGACGCGCTCGTGCCCCGCGGGCGCCTGCTCCTCGGGCAGGAACTGCAGCGCGCCGACGCAGTCGCGCCCCACCGCGGCGAGCAGGTCGAAGGCGTCGACCGAGCCGACGCGGAAGCGCTCGGCCAGACGCCGGCGGATCGCCGTGCTGTCGGGCAGCAGGTTTTCGAAGTAGTGCTCGACCGCCGGGCCTCTCAGCGTGGCGTCGCCGAACGCGAAAGGCAGCGACAGCGACAAAGGCCGCCCGGCCGGCGACGCGCGCCAGGCCGGGTCGTACTGCAGCTCCATGCCGCCGCGGGTGTCGACCGTCCAGCGGCCGACGTGCAGCCCGTTGGCCCACAGCGCCAGTGTCTGGCTGCGCGAGCGGCGCGCCATCTCACCACTCCGGCATGTCGGCCGGCGACGTGGCCGCCGCGCCGCCGCGTTCGGCGACGCCGAGCTCCAGGCCGACCACCGCGCACCAGGTCAGCAACTGCCGCAGGCTCAGCTCATCGGCGTGCAGCTCCAGGTGCGACACGCGGTTCTGGCTGAGACCCAGCCGCGCGCCGACCTCGGCCTGCGTCAGCCCCCGCGCCTTGCGCGCCGAGCGCAGCCAATGGCCGAGCTGGGCGGCGGTGAGCAGGGGCTGGGTTTGGGAGGCGGGCATCGGTATCCGATATCGGGCTATTGCCAATTTATCCGTCTTACGGATAAGTCGCAAGTAGCTGATATTCGGATATCACACGGGCCGTAGCGAGTTGCTGAGAGGGTGACGTCCCGCGCCCGTTGTCGGGTGACCGCTTGTCGGTGAGTGCCCGCGACCTTTGACGCCGCACACAGCGGCACGCCGGCCCTGGGCCCTGACGTGACCTCTGGACCTGGCCGACAGTAAGATCATTTGATAGCCCAAAAACCGGCGGAACAATTGGAATCCGTCGAGCAAGACCGGAGGAGGCTGTGTCAGATCCCACTCGTCCCTTGCTTGTGGTGTACGTTGCGTGGCATCCCGACTTTCCCGATGGCGCCGGTATTGCGGAGGCGATTCGAGGTCACTTCCGTCGTGAGCTTTACGAGAACGTGGCTGGCGGCGCAGGCCTCAGCGTCGTCTTTCGTTCGTTGCCGCCTCCAGGCCGTGCTGTACCACTTGAAATTGACTTCGCTGAGGCGCATGCCACGGCCATCGTCATCTTGGTTGACAGCGCTCTTGCCGCAGACGCGCCGTGGCTGGCGTATGCGCGCTCGCTCGGGGAACAAGCCGAGGCCACGGGACTGCAAGTACGAACGTTTCCTGTCGCCATAGAACACGCCGTTCTCGCGCCGCTCGACATGACCGAGCAGGCGCTTCGATGGGATCAGTGGGACGGCGACCTGCAGACGCGAACCAAACAGCTTCTCAGCGAGCTGACGTACGAATACTGCCGCATGCTTCGGCACTTCTTGGAGCACCTGCGGCGTCCAGAGCAGGACGAAGCCGCGCTCGAAGCGTACCTTAGCAAAGTTCAGGTCTTCCTCAGCCACTCGAAGCATGACGATGCGGGCGAACGAGTCGCCCGGCTGATTCGCGATCGCCTTCACGCTGGCCACGGGCTGGCCAGCTTCTTCGATGTGCATGACATCCCGGCTGGTCTGCGTTTTCACAAAGTGCTGCTGCAGCAGGTCCGGGTGAGTGCGATGGTCGCGATTCACACGGACACCTATTCGTCACGAGAGTGGTGCCGTAAAGAGGTCATCGAGGCCAAGCGCTACAACGTTCCTCTGGTCGTCGCGAACTGCATCAGCAACCTAGATGAGCGTGGCTTCCCCTACATGGGCAACGTTCCGGTGGTACGCCTCGATCCCGATGGCCCAGATCGGATCAATGTCGTCATCGCTCGGTTGCTCGACGAGGTGCTCAAGGACTATCTGTGGCGGTGTCGGATCGCACTCTCAGCCGCAACAGCCGACCCCGCAGTCACCTTCATTCCAAGGCCCCCGGAACTGATCACATTGGCAGCGCTACCTCCCGAGGCCGATGTACCTGCCCCGATGGTTGTGTATCCCGACCCGCCATTGAGCGCGGAGGAGGAGCGCCTCTTTGCCGAAATTGCTCCGCGCGTGCAACTTCGCAGTCTCACGGAATGGCTCTCAGGGGCCGTGCGATGAGCTACCAAGAAGTGCTGCGGAACCACGTGATCGCCGTGTCCGCGTCTGACAGCCCTGACATGGTCTACCTTGGACTGAGCGAGAAGCACCTCCAGGACGCGATGACGGAGGTTGCCCGACATCTCCTCGCACTGGGCGCACGTCTCACCTATGGCGGCGATCTTCGCGCCGGAGGCTTTAGCGAGCTTCTCTTCGAACTGGTGCAGCGGCACAGGCGAGATGTCGACGAAGACTCGCCGGTCGGAATCACCAACTTCTTGGCTTGGCCGGTTCACCTGAGGATGCCGTGCGCGGACGTCGATCGAGCTACGGTAGAACTGAAGGGCATCGCCGAAATCGTCTGCCTTGACGAGAACGGCACGCGCATGTCGTTGCTGTCCCGGAAGCAGATCCGGGAAAGAGAGCCGTCCGCCGCAGAATGGAACAACGGCCTAACTGCGATGCGGCGTGCCGTTCAGGCTGAGATTCACGCGCGCATCGTGCTGGGAGGACGCGTCGAGAACTTCAAGGGCTCAATGCCCGGCATCGCTGAAGAGTCTCTCGTCTCGCTCGAATCGGGCGCCCCCCTTTTCGTGCTCGGTGGGTTTGGCGGATGTGCACGAGACGTTGCCGAGACACTCGGCCTGGCCGACCCGTGGGCGCCCTTGAACCGGGCTTGGCCTGAACGCTCTGCCTTTTCAAAGTTCGGGCCTGACAGCTTGAACAACGGCCTCACGGTGGCTGAGAACCGAATCCTCGCGACGACTCCTCATATTGACCGGGCCATCATCCTGATCCTGAAGGGCCTCGTTGGCATTGACACTTAGATACAAGTCGCGCTATGTTTTCCATGCGTCCACAGACGGCGCAAGGGAGAGAACATGGCAAAAGACATCAAGAACGTCTTCATCTCGCACATACATGAAGACGACGCAGGCCTCGGGAAACTCAAGTCTCTTCTTGATAAGAATGGCCTGACCATACGCGATTCATCAATCAACTCCTCCAATCCGAATAACGCAAAGAATCACGACTACATAAGGTCGTCGATTCTTGCGCCCCAAATTGATTGGGCCGGTACGTTGATCGTCTATGTTTCCCACAACACCAAGGATAGCGAATGGGTGAACTGGGAAATCGAGTACGCCGCCAAGAATGACAAGCGAATCGTCGGCGTCTGGGAACACGGCGCGAAGGACTGCGAACTTCCCTCGGCGCTCAAAGAGTACGCTGACGCCGTCGTTGGATGGCATGGCAATTCGATCATCGATGCTATCAATGGGAAAGATAGCTGGGAGAATCCGGACGGAGGGCCTTGTGACCCGGTTCCGATCAAGCGCCACCGCTGCTGAGGTAGACCGTGAAACTGCATTCCTACGTAGTTCGCTACGACAGTGGATTCGCGCCTAATCCGTTCTATGGATATTGCACACTTGCCACGTGTAAACCGCCAATCCGCAAAAGTGCTGCCGTAGAAGACTGGATTGTTGGCTGCGGAAGCAACGATAGGAGCGTCTGTCGTGGAGGACACATCGTCTACGCGATGCGGGTGACGGATGCGCTGGACTTTCGCGCGTACGCTGCGGACCCCCGCTTCCATCAAAAAATTCCGTATCGCCGGGGAAGCCGAAAGCAGAGCTGCGGGGACAACATCTACTTCCGCAATGCCACCGACACTGGCTGGCTTCAACGCGACTCCTTTCACAGCAAGGAGGATGGCAGCTTGAATCCTGATCACGTCAAACGTGATACCGGTGTGGACCGTGTCCTTGTCAGTGACGACTTTGTCTATTTTGGTGGGTACGGACCCGAGTTTCCAGAGAGTCTTCGAAACTTTCACGGGTTAGATGTTTGCAAGTCCGGCCGTGGGGTCTCCTCTTTTGGAGACCCAGAGCTTATTGCCCAGTTTGTTCATTGGATTCGATCACTAAAGGTCTCTGGGTATCAATCGGCGCCATTCGAATGGAGAATGCTTCGTGGCTAGCGACGCAAATCACCCAAGCGGTTCCATAGTGCTTGCGAAGTACGCGGCCGATGTCCTTCCTACAGATGTCCTGCCTCCAGGCGACCTCAATCGCGCGCTGATGGGGCTCTACGGTGAAGTCGGTGGAATAATGTCCTCCGCCAAAAAACATGTAAGGGAGGGCGACGCGTACCCTGGCTTCAAGCGAGCGGCCGAGGAAGAGTTTGGCGACACCCTCTGGTACTTCAATGCGGTGTGTCGGCGCGTCGACGCTTCCCTGGAGCAGATCTTCGCCGAAGCAGCTATTGGGTCGTCCTTCGCGACAACGTGTGCGGCAAGCGATGCCTCCCCGGGCGCTGTGGCTCACGTCGCGACCCCCGTCAATGCCGAAAGTATCGATGAGTCGTTGTTTCGTCTGGGTCTCTGCGCTGCAGAGCTACTTCGCACCCCAGATCAGCTATGGGATGACGGACGGCCAAAGCTTGTCGAATTTGCCCGCGCCTACCTCAAAGCGCTTCATTCTTCAAACCTGATCTTCGCCGATGTTGTGCGAAGAAATATCTCGAAGACACGTGGAGCATTCATCGATCCGGATCAGAATGAGCTCCCATTGTTCGACGATGAATTTGATGAAGACGAACGCCTGCCGGTCGAATTCAGAATAAGAATAAATCAACGAAAAGCTGGAAAAAGCTATCTCCAGTGGAACAATGTTTTTATCGGAGATCCATTGACTGACAACATCGGAGATCCTGATGGTTATCGATTCCACGATGTATTTCACCTCGCGCATGCTGCGATACTGCACTGGTCGCCGGTATTCCGAGCTCTGATAAAGCAGAAGCGAAAAAGTAAAGGTCGCTTCGATGAGGAGCAGGATAGCGGGCGCGCGATCGTGGTTGAGGAAGGCCTGACGGCATGGATTTTCATGAGGGCCAAGGAACTCAACTATTTCGATGGTCAGACAAAAGTTTCATTTGACATTCTGAAGACTATCGAGGACTTCACTTCAGGGTACGAAGTTTCCCTATGTCCTCTAAAGCAGTGGGAGCGCGCTATACTTGACGGCTATGCGGTGTTCCGCCAAGTTCGTGACGCCAAAGGTGGTTGGGTTATCGGGAACCGCGAGAAGAGAACGATTTCCTTTGAACCTCTATGACTGAAGCCAAGCTCCACTCGTTTGTGGAAAGAATTGCAGCCGAGCAATTCGAAAATTGCTTCAACCCGTACGCCGACAAATGCCCGGTTCACGATGCAATCGATGCTCCCCTCAAGAGGGCAAAGACCCTCTCTCGTTTAGTTGAGCGGGCGGAGCGCTCCGAGGTCGATGCCATCTGGATCGGGCGTGATTTGGGCTATCGCGGAGGACGACGTACTGGGTTGGCGCTCACCGATGATGTGCACATTGCGGAACACCTCGCCAGGTGGGGACTGACGGCGAAGAGGCCGACCATCGGCGAAGTGGTTGCCGAGCGTACGGCGGCTGTGATTTGGCAGATGCTGAGCCAGACGCAGCTGAACGTCTTCTTGTGGAATGTCTTCCCACTTCATCCGCACGAGCCTGGCAACCCGTTCAGCAATCGCCAGCACAACGCTTCGGAGCGACGCTTTGGGGAAGATGCTCTTGCCGCGCTCATTGCGCTCTTGCGGCCCAAACGCGTTGTATGCATCGGCAACGACGCATACAACGCGCTAGGCCGCCTCCAAGGCACCATCCCGACACTGGCCGTTCGGCATCCCAGCTATGGCGGTCAAACGCAGTTCGTCAAGCAGATCAGCGCGCTCTATGGGATCGAGCCGCGCGGCCAGCGCGCGCTCTTTTAGCGGCGACCAAAGATCGAGCGACGTCCCATCAGAGGGACAGCCAAAAGGCCGGCATCTGCCGGCTTTCGTTTTCGTGGCTGGGCTTTAGGCGCGTTCGTGCCTCCGAGCATGGCGGGATATCTCAAATACCGCGTCAGCATCTTTGCACGAACTTGGCGAGCCTCTCACTTTCTGTGTCACCCGACACGTCACACGTCGATATTCCCCGCCCTCAACGCATTGCTCTCGATGAACTCCCGCCGCGGCTCCACCTCGTCGCCCATCAGCATCGTGAAGACGCGGTCGGCTTCGATGGCGTCTTCGATCTGCACGCGCAGCAGGCGGCGGACCTGCGGGTCCATCGTCGTCTCCCACAGCTGCTCGGGGTTCATCTCGCCCAGGCCCTTGTAGCGCTGGCGGGCGACGGCGCTTTCGGCCTGGCCCATCAGCCAGTCCATCGCGGCGCGGAAGTCGGTGACCTTCTGTTCCTTCTGCTTCTCGCCCTCGCCGCGGCGCACCACGGCTTCGGTGCCCAGCAGGCCCTTGAAGGTGCGGCCGGCCTCGGCCAGCGCGGCGTAGTCGGCGCCGTGCAGGAACTCCTGCGTGATGACGCTGGCCTTGACGTTGCCGTGGTGACGGCGGCCGATGCGCAGCAGCGGCTTGTCGGTGCGCGGGTCGGTGTGGAACTCCACCGTCGCGTCCTTCAGCGCGGCCTGCAGCGCCGCGGCGCTGGCCTGCGCCGCCTCGGCGGTGTCGACGTCCAGCTCCAGGCCGTTGGCGATGGCGCGCAGCGCGTCCAGGTCCATCCAGTTGCCCAGGCGCTGCACGACGTTGTTGGCGACGATGTACTTGCGCGCCAGCTGCTCCAGCGTCTCGCCCTGCAGCGCGGGGCGGCCGCCTTCGGCCAGGCCGTCGGGCAGCACCGTGGCGCCGTCCATCGCCACCTTCAGCAGGAAGGCGTCGAGCTCCTGCCCGTCCTTCAGGTACTGCTCGTGCTTGCCCTGCTTCACCTTGTACAGCGGCGGCTGGGCGATGTAGATGTAGCCGCGTTCCACCAGCTCGTGCATCTGGCGGTAGAAGAAGGTCAGCAGCAGCGTGCGGATGTGGGCGCCGTCCACGTCCGCGTCGGTCATGATGATGATGCGGTGGTAGCGCAGCTTCTCGACGTTGAAGTCCTCCGGCCCGATGCCGGTGCCCAGCGCGGTGATCAGCGTGACGATGGCGTCGCTGGACAGCAGCTTCTCGTAGCGCGCCTTCTCGACGTTCAGGATCTTGCCGCGCAGCGGCAGGATCGCCTGGAACTTGCGGTCGCGGCCCTGCTTGGCGCTGCCGCCGGCGGAGTCGCCCTCCACCAGGTACAGCTCGGACAGCGACGGGTCCTTCTCCTGGCAGTCGGCCAGCTTGCCCGGCAGGCCGACGCCGTCGAGCACGCCCTTGCGGCGCGTCATCTCGCGCGCCTTGCGCGCGGCTTCGCGGGCCCGCGCGGCGTCGACGATCTTGCCGCAGATGATCTTGGCGTCGTTCGGGTTCTCCAGCAGCCAGTCGCCCAGCAGGCGGCCGACGATGTCCTCGACCGGCGCGCGCACCTCGCTGGAGACGAGCTTGTCCTTGGTCTGGCTGGAGAACTTGGGCTCGGGCACCTTGACGCTGACAACGCAGGCCAGGCCTTCGCGCATGTCGTCGCCGGCGATCTCGACCTTGGCCTTCTTGGCCAGCTCGTTGTCCTCGATGTACTTGTTGATGACCCGCGTCATCGCCGCGCGCAGGCCGGTCAGGTGGGTGCCGCCGTCACGCTGCGGGATGTTGTTGGTGAAGCAGAGCACGCTCTCGCTGTAGCTGTCGTTCCACTGCATCGCCACTTCGACGCCGATCGTCGTGTTCTGCTCGCTGGGCTTCTCGCCCATGGCGTGGAAGACGTTCGGGTGCAGGACCTTCTTGCCCTGGTTGATGAACTCGACGAAGCCCTTCACGCCGCCGGCGAAGGCGAAGTTGTCCTCCTTCGCGTTGCGCTCGTCGACGAGGCGGATCTTGACGCCGTTGTTCAGGAACGAGAGCTCGCGCAGGCGCTTGGCCAGCACGTCGTAGTGGAAGTCGACGTGGGTGAAGATCTCGTCGTCGGGCAGGAAGTGCACCTCGGTGCCGCGCTTGTCGGTGTCGCCGACGATCTTCATCGGGCTGGTCTCGACGCCGTCGCGCACTTCGATGACGCGGTCCTGCGCGAAGCCGCGCTTGAACTCGATGCGATGCACCTTGCCGTCGCGGCGCACCGTCAGGCGCAGCCACTTGGAGAGCGCGTTGACGCAGGACACGCCCACGCCGTGCAGGCCGCCCGAGACCTTGTAGCTGTTCTGGTTGAACTTGCCGCCGGCGTGCAGCTCGGTCAGCGCGATCTCGGCGGCCGAGCGCTTGGGCTCGTGCTTGTCGTCCATCTTCACGCCGGTCGGGATGCCGCGGCCGTTGTCGACGACGCTGATCGAGTTGTCGCTGTGGATGGTGACGACGATGTCGTCGCAGTAGCCGGCCAGCGCCTCGTCGATGGAGTTGTCCACGACTTCGAAGACCAGGTGGTGCAGGCCGGTGCCGTCGGACGTGTCGCCGATGTACATGCCCGGCCGCTTGCGCACCGCCTCCAGGCCTTCGAGGATCTGGATGCTGCTCGCGCCGTAGTCGCTCGGCGGGGTTTGGTTCGAATCGCTCATGGGCGCTTTCGCAAGACGGTCCCAAAGACCGGGACCATCAACAAGTCAGAACCCCCCGCTCGGCGGGGGGCAGGGGGGTGCCCAGGGAAAGGCATGAAATGCCGATGCCCCATCTGGCCGCCCGCAGGGCGGTCAGATGCGCATCGGCATCACGACGTACTTGAAGCCGGTCTGCTCCGGCACGGTGAACAGCGCGCTGGCATTGGTGTCCTGCAGCTCGATCTTCACCATCTCCTGCTGCATGTTGGCCAGCACGTCGATGAGGTAGGTGACGTTGAAGCCGATCTCGATCGCGTCGCCGGCGTAGTCGATCTCGAGCTCTTCCTTGGCCTCTTCCTGCTCGGCGTTGGACGACGCGATGCGCAGCACGCCGGGCTCGAGGTTCAGGCGCACGCCCTTGAACTTCTCGCTGGTCAGGATGGCCGCACGCTGCAGGCTGCCCAGCAGCGCGGCGCGGCCGACGACGAGCGCGTTCTTGTGGTTGCGCGGGATGACGCGGTTGTAGTCGGGGAACTTGCCCTCGACGAGCTTGGTGACGAACTCCAGCCCCGAGAACGCGAACTTGGCCTGGTTGCCGGCGAAGCGCATCTCGATCGGCGTTTCCTCGTCCTTGAGCAGGCGCTGCAGCTCGAGCACCGTCTTGCGCGGCAGGATGACTTCCTGGCGGTTGGGCACGTCGGTTTCCAGCGTGCCCTGGGCCAGCGCCAGGCGGTGGCCGTCGGTGGCCACCAGCGTCAGCGTCTTGCCTTCGGCGATGAACAGGATGCCGTTGAGGTAGTAGCGGATGTCGTGCACCGCCATCGCGAAGTGCACCTGGTTGATCAGCTGGCGCAGCGTCTTCTGCGGCACGCTGAAGGCCGGGCCGAAGTCGACCGCCTCGTTGACCAGCGGGAAGTCGTCGGCCGGCAGCGACTGCAGCGTGAAGCGGCTCTTGCCGCCGGCCAGCGTCAGCTTGTTCTGCGCCGACGACAGCGTCACCACCTGCTCCGAAGGCAGCGCCCGCAGGATGTCGATCAGCTTGCGCGCGCCCACCGTCGTCGCGAAGTGACCTTCGTCGCCGCCGAGCTCGGCGCTGGTGCGCACCTGGATCTCCAGGTCGCTGGTCGTCAGCTCGACGACCGGGCCGTTCTTGCGCAACAGGACGTTGGCCAGGATGGGCAGCGTGTGCCGCCGCTCGACGATGCCGGCCACCGACTGGAGGGCCTCGAGCAACTTTTCCTGGGCGGCCTTCAGAACAATCATGTCTTCCTCTTTAACTTGGTGGTCGTAGTAGGCGACGGCAACTTCTGGGGACAACGCTATTTTCCGCCTTTCCGACAACGCTTTAGCAGGTGGGCAGCGTTGTGGGTCACGACAGGGACTGGCAGGTGCGTTTTCTGGACAACTCGCCGGGCTTCGACGCCGGCGTGGACAAGTGCACGGTTGTTCCGGAGTTTTCCCCAGGCTTGCACAGCCTGCGGTGACGGCCGTCAGCCCTTCAGGGTCTGCTCGAGCACGTGCAGCTGCTGGTTCAGTTCGCTGTTGCGCTGGCGCTCGTCGGCGATCTTGCGCACCGCGTGCAGCACCGTCGTGTGGTCACGGCCACCGAAGAGCTCGCCGATCTCGGGCAGGCTCTTCTTGGTCATGTCCTTGGCCAGGTACATCGCGATCTGGCGCGGCCGCGCGATCGAGGCCGGGCGCTTCTTCGAGTACATGTCGGCGACCTTGATCTTGTAGAAGTCGGCCACCGTCTTCTGGATGTTCTCGACGCTGATCTGGCGGTTCTGGATCGACAGCAGGTCCTTCAGCGCGTCGCGCGTCAGCGCGATGTTGATGTCCTTCTGGCTGAAGCGGCTGTAGGCCAGCACCTTGCGCAGCGCGCCTTCGAGCTCGCGCACGTTGGCGCGCACGTTCTTGGCGATGAAGAAGGCGACGTCCTCGGGCATCTCGGCGCCTTCGGCCAGCGCCTTCTTGATCAGGATGGCCACGCGCATCTCGAGCTCGGGCGGCTCGATGGCCACCGTCAGCCCGGCGTCGAAGCGGCTGGTCAGCCGCTCGTCGATGTCCACCAGCCCCTTCGGGTAGGTGTCGCTGGTCATGATGATGTGCGCGCGCTTGGCCAGCAGCGCCTCGAAGGTGTTGAAGAACTCCTCCTGCGTGCGGTCCTTGCCGGCGAAGAACTGCACGTCGTCGATCAGCAGCAGGTCCAGCGAGTGGTACTTGGCCTTCAGCTCGTCGAAGGTCTTGCGCTGGTAGTTCTTGACGACGTCGCTGATGAACTGCTCGGCGTGCAGGTACAGCACGCGGGCGTCGGGGCGGTCCTTCAGCAGCGCGTTGCCGACGGCGTGCACCAGGTGGGTCTTGCCCAGGCCGACGCCGCCGTAGATGAACAGCGGGTTGTACATCTGGCCCGGCGCGCCGGCGACGTGCAGCGCCGCGGTGCGCGCCATCTGGTTGGCGCGGCCCGGCACCAGCGTGTCGAAGGTCAGCGACGGGTTCAGCTTGTGGCGGTTGGACGCCGGGGCCGGCGACGCGGCCGGTGCCGGATGCGACGGCGCCGCGGTGACGCTGGCCACCGCGGCCAGCGCCGCAGCGGCCGCCGGCGCGGCCGGGGCTGCGACCGTGGCGTGGGCGTAGCCGTTGCTCGCGCGCAGCGGCGCAGGCGCCGCGGCTTCGGCGCGCGGGGCGAGCGTCAGCTCCAGCCGCACCGGCTTGCCGGCGAGGTCGCTGAGCACGGATTCGATGCGCCCTGCGTACTGCGCACGGATCCAGTCGAGCTTGAAGCGGTTGGGTACCCGCACCGACACGACCGCGGCGTCGGCCTCGTCCTGGCTGAGCTGGGCCGGCGGCAGAGGCCGGATCCAGGTGTTGAACTGGTGTTCGGGCAGCTCGGTTGCGAGGCGTTCGCAACCGCGTTGCCAGAGGTCTACGGTCAT